>JBCCXL010000012.1:0-204339 GCA_039191605.1 Acidobacteriota bacterium
CAGGGACCTTCCCCGGCCTGCTTCTTGGCGGTGCCAGGGACCTTCCCCGGCCTGCTTCTTGGCGGTGCCAGGGACCTTCCCCGGCCTGCTTCTTGGCGGTGCCAGGGACCTTCCCCGGCCTGCTTAGTGGCGGTGCCAGGGACTTTCCCCGGCCTGCTAGTTGTAGGTGCCAGGGACTTTCCCCGGCCTGCTTCTTGGCGGTGCGAGGGACCTTCCCCGGCCTGTTCTCTGGAAGGTGCTGGGAAGGTGCCAGGGACTTTCCCCTCTTGGGGTTTGGAGAGTGTCTCAGGGGCGCTTGGTGCAATAAATGGGTTCTGAGTCAGTGTACTCATGAGTAAAATTCATCAATGGACCTACGACAGCTGCAATTCTTCGTCTCGGTGGTGCGCCGCGGGAGCTTCGCGGCGGCGGCGCGGGATCACGGGCTGGACCCTTCGGCGGTGTCTCGGGCGGTGGCGGCGCTGGAGGAGAGCGTGGGGGTGAGGCTGCTGCAGCGGACGACTCGGAGGCTGTCGCTGACGGAAGCCGGGGAGGTTTTCTTTGGGCGGGTGGAGGCGCTGATGGAGGATCTGCAGCTGGCTCGGTCGGCGGTGCTGGACGTGGCGGCGCGGCCGACGGGGACGCTGCGGGTGCTGGCGCCGGTGAGCTTCGCTCAGCTGAATGTGGTGCCGCTGCTGCCTCGCTTCTTGGCGCAGCACCCCGACCTGCGGATCCGCCTGATCCTCAACGATGCTCTGCTGGATCTGGTGGAGGAGCGAGTGGACGTCGCCATCCGGCTGGGGCCGCTGGAGGACTCCTCCCTCATTGCCCGGCGACTGGCGCCGATGGTGGCGAGGGTGTGCGCCAGCCCGGAGTATCTGCGGCGTCGGGGGCGGCCGAGGACCCCGGAGGAGCTGGTGGACCACGACTGTCTGCTGCTCGACATGCCTGGCTTCAGCGAGCGCTGGCGCTTTCGGCGGCGTGTTGGTGATGGGGCCGAGGAGGCTGAGGCCGTGGTGCAGGTGAGCGGTCCTCTCTCCACCTCCAACGCCGTGGCCCTCAAGCAATGCGCCCTGGACAGCATGGGGGTGATCCTCCAGGGGCGCTGGATCATCGGGCGGGAGCTCGCCGAAGGGACTCTGGTGGATCTCTTTCCGGAGTACGAGACCACCGCCGCCTTCTTCGACAACGCCGCCTGGATCTTGACGCCCACTCGCGCCTACGTTCCCGCCAAGGTTCGGGCCTTCACCGACTTTCTGCTCGAGGCTTTCCGGGAGCGCTCTCCCTGGGAGGCTTCCGCGGGTAGCTAGGAGTGGGTAGCTAGGCGTGGGGGAAGAGAATTCGTGGGGGACAGGGGTTGACAGCGGAATCAATTCGATTATTCTAGAAATATGAGAGACGAAGTGAACGCCTCTACTGCCCCTTCCGAGACTCCCGACGCCCTGCGCTACGCCGAGATGTTTGCCGCCTTGGGCCATGAAGCCCGGGTGGAGATCGTGCGAGGGCTGCTGGCGGCCCATCCCACCGGCCTGGTGGTGGGGGAGCTCAAAGAGGAGCTGGAGATTCCGCCTTCTACCCTCTCTCATCACCTCGACGCTCTGCGGCGAGTTGGCCTGATCACCGTCGAGCGGGAAGGTCGCTTCCTGCGCTACCGAGCGGGTGCTAGGGCTCTGCGCGAGCTGCTGGGCTTTCTCTACGCCGAGTGCTGTTCCCGGGGTGGCATCCAGCCGCCTTCGGTGCTGCGCCTCATCTCGTCGGCGACTTCATCGCCGGAGGACGGAGCTGGGGAGAAATCGGGGAGCTCGTCGAAAGACGAGTCTTCCGGCAGCTGCTGTTGAGCAAGTCCTGCCGAATCCTCTGCTAAAGAGTCTCTCAATCGTGAGCCTCTCGATTCTCCAGCCTCCGTTCGCTGTCAATGATTCGATAATTCTAGAAATATAACTCTAGAGCCACAATCAAGGAGCACGTCATGGCCCTCAAGACCCATCTCGCCCTCAACACCCCTGACTTCGCGAAGTCCCTCGCCTTCTATCGCGCCTTTTTTGGCCAGGAGCCGGTGAAACAGCGGGAGGGCTACGCGAAGTTCGACCTCGCCGAGCCGGGGCTGAATCTCACCCTCAACGCCGTCGATCAGCCCCTCGCCCAGGATGGCCCCGGGGGCATCAACCACCTGGGAATCCAGGTGTCCTCCACCGCGGAGGTGAAGGCGGCGGCGGAGCGTCTCTCTTCCGCGGGACTCGCCACCTGGGAGGAGAACGACACCGATTGCTGCTACGCCCTGCAGGACAAGGTGTGGGTGCGGGATCCCGACGGCAACGGCTGGGAGATCTTCGTGGTCAAGGTGGCGGATATCGGCGCCGGGCTGGAGGACTCTGCGGCCTGCGTCGCCACCGCTGCAGGTCCCGCCAGTTCTCAAGAGATGGCCTGCTGCACTTCTTGCTGAGTTGTCTGCTGAGTTGTCTGCTGACGGTTTCTCTGAGTACCGTCAGAGGTCGATCCAAGGGCTCAGTCATCTCGAGTGATGGCTGAGCCCTTTCTTCTTTCTTCGGTCGTTCTCTTACCGGGGTCTGCTGCCTCTAGGTAGAAGCTCTACCGTTGCCAGAAGCCCTAACGTCGCCAGAAAAGAGCCAGCAGTCCAGGGAAGAAGGCCAGGGACCAGCGCCAGAGGTGGTCTAGAACGTTGGGGCCATCGGGATTCGGCTGGGTCCACATATCGGAGACCAGCCAGAAGGCGAGGGCGGAGCCGATGGCGGCTAGGAGGCCGCGCAGGGCGATGATGCCCTTGCTCTCGGGACGCCCGGCGGCGCCGCCGTAGGCCCAGGCCATGCACAGCCACATAGCGATCCAGGTGAGGAGCAGAGCCGGCAGATATCCAACGGCGTAGGCCAGCGGATAGAAGACGCCGGCCAGCAGCAGGCCGAGAAGGGGCAGCCGCAGCAGCAGGAAGACGAGGGCTCGGCCAGGGGCAGGGCAGGTGGCCGCCAGCACCGCCGAGAGCAGGATAAAGAAGAGCAGGCCGTGGCCGAGGGCCGGAGCCAGGGCGCCGTCGGTGAGATAGCGGAACCAGATCCAGTCGCCGACGGCGGAGGCGAGGCCGAGGACGAAGGTGCCGACGAGGGAGTGGAGCCAGGCGGTGGCGAGGGGCGGGCGGGAAGAGGCTTGGTCTATCGAGGCGTGGTCTGCGGAGGTCATGGAGGCTCAACCTTCTCGTTCGTCAGCGAGGGATAGGATTTCGCAGGCTTCGCCGGCGTCTCGAGGAGCCGCGTGGGCGGGAATGCGCACCAGGGCGCTGCCCTGAGCGTAGGCGGCGATGTCGTGGGAGCCGGCGGGGGCGACGGGGGTGCAGAGGGTTTGCCCGTCGACGGTGTGCACCCGCGCCGGCAGGAAGCGGTCGCGACCCTTAGCACCGGGCAGAGGGGATTCCAGCACCCCGTGGCGCAGGCCCTGGAGATAGGAATCCTCGGCGCCCAGCAGTCGGCGCAGCACCGGTCGCAGGTAGAGCCAGAAGGCGACGATAGCGGAGGCCGGGTTGCCCGGCAGACCGAAGACGAGGGCTCGAGGAGGGCCTTCTCGAAGTCCGGCGAAGAGGGGCTTGGCGGGCTGAATAGCGACCTTGTGGAAGAGGGTGCGCACGCCGTGGCGCTGCAGCGCCGCCGGCACTAGGTCTCGCTGGCCGGCAGAGACGCCGCCGGTGAGCAGGAAGAGATCCGCCTCGAGGCCCCGGGCTACCGCCTGGTCGAGGGCGGCTTCGTCGTCGCCGACGATGCCCAGGGGCTCGATCTCGAGGCCGAGGGTGCGGGCGGCGGCGAGGAGGAAATCGCTGTGGGTATCCCGCAGCTGCCCGCCGGCGGGGGTCTCTTCCGGAGGAATGACCTCGTCCCCGGTCACCAGGAGCCGGATGCTCGGCGGACGGTGGATGGGGACCTGGGAGTAGCCGTGGGCGGCGAGGAGGGCCAGGGCTCCGGGACTCAAGCCATGGCCGGCCTCGAGGAGGGGCGCTCCCCGGCGCAGCACTTCCCCCTGGCGGCGAATGTTGGCGCCGGCGGGGGGCATCACGGCGAGCTCCACTCGCTCCTGGGCGTATTCTCCCCAGGCTCCGGGTGTAGCTCCCAATGGACTGCTGGGGTCGGCTTCTTCGTCGTGGGGTCGCCCGTCGTGAGGCCTAGTACGCTCCACCGGCAGCACTCGATCCGTCCCCTCAGGGACGATGGCGCCGGTCATGATTCGCGCCGCGGCGCCCGGGGGCACGGAAAAGCTCGGTGGGGAGCCCGCGAGGCTCTCGCCGACGAGGGGACGCAGGGGAATCGGCGATTCGCTCTCTCCGGGTTCCGGGGGAGCGAGGGCGTAGCCGTCCATGGCGGAGACGTCCGCCGCCGGAACGTCCACGGTGGCGCTCAGGGAGCGGGCGAGGACTCGCCCGAGGGCCTGGGGACGAGGGGTTTCGAGGCTGGGAGTGGGGGCGAGATGGGGCTCGAGGAGCCGCCAGGCCTCATGAGGATCGATCATGGGTCGTTGCTATCAGCCGGGAGCGTTGGCGGCAAGGGGGCCGGTGCTATACTCACCAGTCTTGTACGGTGCGATCGGCTCGGCTGGATCGGCCCCGCTGGATTGGCTCCTCGGGCGCTCCCGAACCCTGACCGATTCTCCGTACGATGGCCCTTCGGAGCTCGCCAGCGCCCGGGCGTCATAGCCCGCCTTGCGACCTTGCTGGGCCCCCTGCTTGGGCGCTCTGACCGCGCCCCCTCCTTACGCCAACAACCTACCCCCGTCTCGAGGATCCCAGCCCAGTGGACCGAAGCTTCCAATATCGGGGAGATCTGTCGAAAACAGCTCTTCCGGAGATGCTCTTCACCATCGATCGCTTTCAGGTGCCCGGCGTGATCGAGGCCAAGAACGATCGCGAGGAGGGCATCGTCAAGCGAGTCTTCATCAAAGAGGGCTGCGTCGTCCACGCGACCTCCTCCGATCGGGAAGACAGCCTCGGCGCCTTTCTTCACCGCACCGGCAAGCTGTCCCGGGAGGTCTTCGCCGCCACCATGCGTCAGCGGCAGAAGCACAACAAGCGCTACGGCTCGCTGCTGGTGGAGAACAACATCCTCTCGCCCCAGGACGTCTACACCGGCATCCGCGCGCAGATCGAGGAGGTGGTTTGGAGCCTCTTCTACTGGCAGGAGGGGCAGGTCTTCTTCTCCATTGGCGAATTCAAAGATGTCGACATGCTGCGCATTCAGCTGCCGATGCGGCAGGTGATCCTGCAGGGCATCAAGCGGGCGCCGAACGCCAAGAGCCTGGTGCTGCGGCTGGGGCGCAAAGAGACCGTCTTCGAGCCGTCCTACACCGTCGAAGACGCGGTGGAGCTGGCGATGACCGACGAGGACTATCAGCTGCTGCAGCTGGTGAACGGCCGACGCACGCTCTACGAAATCTGCTCCCAGGGCCCGATGTCGCCCGGGGAGAACGCCAAGCTGATGTACGCCTATCAGGTGCTGCAGCTGGTGCGTCGCCGCGCTGAGGACCCGAGCTCCCCTCCGGGCAAGGGCATCAAGATGCGGATGAAGACCGCCGGCGACCGCTTCTAGCTTTCCCCTTCTTACCCCGCCCCTTTCCTTCCTCCAGTCGATTCCTACCGATCCTGGCGGCCTCCGTGGTGCGCCCAGGAGTCGGGAGTTGAGCCATCATGCCGATTTACGAATACCGCTGTGCCGATTGTGGCTTCGAACTCGAAGAGATCCAGAAGCTCTCCGATCCGCCTCTGACCACCTGCCCCCAATGCGGAGGGAGGCTGGAGAAGCAGCTTTCCGCCCCGGCCTTCCAATTCAAGGGATCTGGCTGGTACGTGACGGATTACGCGGACAAGGGGAAGGGCAAGGGCTCTGGAGGCGCAGAGAAGGAATCCAAGGGGAGTGAGAGCTCTTCCGGTGGAGACAAGAAGAGCGAGAGCTCCGGCAGCTCATCCAGCGACAGCAAGTCTTCGTCTAGCGGCTCTTCCTCTAGCACCGCCTCTTCGAGCACTGGGAAGAGCAGCTCCTCCAAGAGCGACTGATTTCGGGCTCGTCCGCCCTGCCGGTTTAGCGGGAGGCGCTGAGCGGGATCGCTGCTCCCGCTCCCTCTCTGAGGCTGTGCTCTCTAGGGCTGTGCTTCCTCGGATTGGGCAACCTGAGGTTGCACTTCCTAGGACTGGGCTTCGGCCTCGCCGAGGCGAGACCGCTCTGGTGACGGCGCCTTGGGCGATGATGCCAGCCAATGATCGAGAGCAAGGGCCGCGGCAAGGGCGGCGGTAGGAATCGCCTGCACCAGGAGCCGGGGAAAGCTGGAGGCCACCCAGAGCTCCACCTCGTAGCGGGCGGTGAGATAAGCGCCGAGAAGCAAAGCGACGTGACCCAAGGCGGCGAGGGCCGGGAGCCGGGCCTTCGGGATTGCGAGGGCGCCGAGGGCGGCGAGCAGCAGCAGGACCGCGGCGCCGTGCCAGTGAGGGTGGAGCAGGGCGCGACCCGCCGCCGGCAGGAGCTCCGGCAGATGGTCGAGGCGAGGCGGCCCACCGGCGTTGAGGGTGGGATCGAAGAGCTCGTGATGGCGCGCCAGCAGCAGCCAGGGCAGCAGGGTGAGCAAGGCCGCGCCGAGCACGGCGAGGCCTCGCCATGCCGCGGCTCCGAGCTGTTTTGCTGTTCCGCTTCTCGGTGTGGAGCCCTCGGCCGGTGCTGAGGGGGAGCGGTGGAGGTAGGCGGCGCTGAGCAGGGCAAGCACCAGAGCGACGGCGATGCCTTCGGTCTTGGTCATCGCGGCGAGGGCCGCGGTCAGCAGAGTGAGCGGGGGCACGCCCGGGCCCGTGGAGAAGCCTCTTTGGCGCCGCAGCAGGCCGAGGACGCCGAGGCTGAGGGCCGCGGCGAGGAGCAGGTCCGGACCGCCGGCAAGGCGATGGCGGGTGGCGAAGCCGGCTAAGAGCAGGGCGGCGGCGGCGGTGCCTCCCCGCACGACGAAGGGGGAGCTGCCGGCGACGGTGGTGCTGGCCCGCAGCGCCAGCACCACCAGCGCTAAGCAGAGAGGGCTGAGCAGCAGCCAGGGTCGCGGATCCAGGGGATCCCCGCCGAGAAGGCCGTGGAGCGAGCCCACGGCGGTGAAGAGGGCCGGCAGCAGGGGCGGGTAGTCGCCGTGGGGAGGGGCGAAGGCCCCGGCGCCGAGATAGGTGAGGTCCAGCTCACCGACCCTCAGCCCGTGGCGGGCCTTGATGCCCCAGTGGTAGACGAAGTCGGGATTGGTGGCCCAGAGCTTGACGCTGGCTAAAGCGTGGAGACCGAGGGCCAGCAGGCTGAGGACGTCCAGGAGACCGAGGGGGACTGGCGCCCCCGATCGGTTGGAAGTTCCGGTGAGAGAGGAGGACACCGCGGCCTGCTCGGGAGCCTTCGTCGGTATATTTCGACGCAACAGGAGGCCAGCGAGGGCGAGGAGGAGCGGCGGGCCGAGGAGCGTCCACGCGTTCCAGGGCAGTCCGAAGGTGGTGAGCCCGAGGGCGCCGAGCCAGAAGAGCAGCAGCCCCAGGGGGACGGCCGCAAGCCCTGCCCCTGGGCCCTGGGGGGGCGGCCCGAGCCAGGGCAGCAGGGCTCGCCCCGCCGCCAGCAGCAGCGCCACCGGCAGTAGGGCGGAGAGGATGAGCAGGGCGAGGTCCATTACCCCTCAGCTCCCATTCTTAGCTCCCGCCGCCGTCGGTAGTCGGCTCTTCCTGAATGGGCTCGTCCTGAGTGGGGTTTTCCTGAGCTAGGTCCTCCCGAAGCCCACTGTCGCTAGGCTGTGCTCGCCGGTAGACGGCTCCGAGGGGATGACGGGCGACCTCCTCCAGGCCATGGATTCGCAGAGTCGGCGCTTTGAGGTGTCGGCGATAGGTGATCCACGCGTCTGCCTGCTCTCGGCCTTCGGCGCTCGGTCGCCTCAGCACTCGCCACCGGGGCTGGTGCCAGGCGGTCCACAGGGAGAGGAAGAAGGTGGCCTCGCTGCGGGGCGCCTCGCCGGGGCCCAGCACGGCGACCCTGGAGTCTTTCGGCAGGGTGTCGGCGACGGCATGCAGGAAGCGCTGATAGCGCTCCTGTTGACGGGCTCCCAGCTGCCAGCCCGACGGCGGAACCCCCTGCTCCTGGGCTCGCAGCAGGCGCTGGCGGGCTTCCAGCGTATCGGTGAGGCTGATGGCCAGGGCGGCGAGGATCGCCAACACCATCACCCCCCCGGCGATGGTGCTTCGGAGTCGACTCAACCGCTGCCCTCACCGCGCTCACCGGCGCCGGTGAGGCCGGCTTTCTTGGCGTAATAGCGAAAGGAGCGGAAGGTCATGCCGAGAATCTCCGCCGCCTGGGTTTGCACTCCCTCGGTGCGATCCAGCGCCTGGCGCATCAGCTCCACTCGGATCTCGTCGAGATAGCTCTCCAGGTCGAGGCCATCCTCCGGCAGCTCGATGAGCTGAGTATGCCCCTGGGGCGCCGCCACCAGGTGCATCGGGAGCTCGCGGGTGGTCACCGTGCTTTCCATCGACAGCGCCATGATTCGCTCGATGGTGTTCTCCAGCTCTCGCACGTTGCCGGGCCAATCGTAGCTTTCCAGCACGTTCATCGCCTCGACGGAGATCTGTGGGGCGTCGATGCCCATCTCCCGGCTGTATTTTTCGAGGAAGTGCACGGTGAGCAGGGGAATGTCTTCCCGCCGGGTGCGCAGCGGCGGCAGCTGGATCGGGATGACGTTGATCCGGTAGAAGAGATCCTCGCGAAATTCGCCTTCCTCGACTCGCTCCATGAGGTCGCGATTGGTGGCGGCGACGATGCGCACGTCCACCGCTTCTTCCCGGGAGCCGCCGACCTTGCGGATGGTCCTCTCCTGCAGGGCGCGCAGCAGCTTGACCTGCATGGCGGTGCTCATCTCGCCGATCTCGTCGAGGAAGAGGGAGCCCCCCTCCGCCTCCTGAAAGAGGCCTTTCTTATCCTTCACGGCGCCGGTGAAGGCTCCCCGCTCGTGGCCGAAGAGCTCGCTCTCCAGCAGATTTTCCGGCAGCGCGCCGCAGTTGACCGAAAGGAAGTTGCGTTCCCGGCGGGGGCTGGCGTGGTGGATGGCGCGGGCGATGAGCTCCTTACCGGTTCCGCTTTCGCCCTGAATCAGCACCGTGGAGGCAGTGCGGGCGACCCGCTCGATGACCTTGAACACCGCCTGCATGCGGGAGGATTTACCGATGATCTGAGAGAAGACGTGGCGCTGCTCGATCTCCCGCTTGAGATACAGGTTTTCCTCGATGAGGTCCGTGCTCTCCAGCGCTTTTTCCACCACCACCTTCAGCTCGTCGACGTCGAAGGGCTTGGAGATATAGCCGTAGGCGCCGTGGCGCATCGCCTCGATATGGCTTTTCGACGACGTGTAGGCGGTCATCATGATCACCGAGGTGGACGGGTTCTCCTGCTTGATTTCCTTGAGCAGGTCGAGACCGTTGCCGTCTGGCATCATGATGTCGCAGAGCACCAGATCGTAGGAGTTCTGGAGCTGCTCCCGGGCGGTGGCCACGGAGCTGGCGGTGGTGACCTCGTAGCTCTCCTCGGCAAAGAGAAGGCTGAGGAATTCCAGCATGCTTTCTTCGTCGTCGACGATCAATAATCTGCGGCTCAAGGGGCCTCCGATGGGGGGGACTCGCTAGCAGGTGCCGGGCGCTGCGGGGTGGTTTGGGTCGAAGAGGAAGGGGGCGCGCTGGAGTCGGGAGCGGTGGCACTGAGGTCCTGAGGGGGATGGACAGTGGTGGTGGAGGGGAGAGGGGCGCCGGTGCTGAGGGGCGGTGAGGAAAGGGGTAGCTCAATGAGGAAGGTCGAGCCCTCGCCGACGCCGCTGTCTACCTCGATTCGGCCGCCATAGGCCTCGACAATGCTGTAGACGATGGGCAGGCCGATCCCGGTGCCGCCCTTGAAATGGCTTTGGAAGGGGTCGAAGAGCTTCCCCTTGAGCTCTTCCGGAATGCCTACGCCGTCGTCCTGCACCAGGAGCTGAAAACTCTTCTCCCGCTGCTGCCCGTCGACCCGCAGGGCGCCGCCCTGGGGCATCGCTCGCAGGGCGTTGCGGGTGAGATTCCAGAAGATCTGGGAGATTTGATCCGGGTCTGCCTCGAGGAAGATCTGCGGATCCGAAAGGCTGAGATCCAGCCGGTGGTCGGCGGTGACCTCCGGGCTGTTCTCCAGCAGGGCGACGTGCTCCCGCAGCAGCTTGGCGATGTCGAAGCGCACCAGGCGGCGCTCCGCCGGCCCGGCGAATTGCAGGAAGTCCTTGATGATGCGGTCGAGGCGCTGGCTCTCCTTGAGGATGATGTCCAGCAGCCGGGTGGCGTGGGGATCTTCGTCCAGCCTGCGCCCCAGCATCTGGGCAGATCCGGAGATGGAGGTCAGCGGGTTGCCGATCTCGTGGGCGAGGCCGGCGGCGAGGCCGCCGACGATGGCCATGCGATCCCGAACCCGCAGCTCCTGCTGCAGCTTGTGGGTCTGGGTCAGGTCCTGGAAGATCACGATGTAGCCCCGCAGGGTGCCCTCGGCATCGTGGAGCCGGGAGAGGGAGTAGCCGACGTACACCGTCTCGTCGTGGCGGCTGAGCTGACTCTCGAAGCGGCCCCGGGCGCTGTTCTCGAGACTCTGCACGCATTCCAGCCAGCGGCTGCGATCGAAGAGGCCGGTGGTCTCCACCGGCTCTCCCACCAGCGGACGCTGGGCGAGCCCTAGAATCTCCAGGCCAGCGCGGTTGATGCTGGCGATATTGCCGTCGAGATCGGTGGTCATCAAGCCGCTGACGATGCTCTGGATGATGTCGTCGTGCACCACCTTCAGGGACTGCAGCCGCTCCCGCTGAGCCTCCAGCTCCTGCAGCTGGGCCGCCAGCAGGGTTTCCGCCTGGCGAGTGCGGCGGCTGAGCACGGTGCCGAGACGGGCGGTGGCGTAGAAGCCCACCAGGGCGACAAACATGTTGTAGGCCAGGCGGCCGTGGGCGTCCTCGGTGCTGCTGGGGTCCTCCGGCGAGATGGAGAGATCGCCGCCGAAGAGGAAGATCAGGGCGATAAGGGTGTAGGCGGCGAGGGCGGCGCTGGCGAAGGAAGTAGCGGAAGCGGGCTTGCCGAGCATCAGCGCCGCCAGCACGATCACCACCGGGTAGAGCATGATGAAGGGCGACGAGATCCCGCCGAAGGTGTAGACCAGCAGCGACACCAGCACCAGGTCGCCGCTCAGCTGGAGCCGCGCCTGGTGACTCTCCGGCAGCTTGCGGGTCACCAGCAGCACGCTGTAGACCAGCGTTACCGCCAGGGTGAAGCCGATGACCAGCAGCACCTCCATCGGGCGCACGCTCTGGTAGGCCTGGCCGGTGAAGGTCTCGAGCCAGTCGCTGCGGCTGACCTCCGGGTTCAGCAGTCCCGGAAACCACGGACCCACGAGCACCGCCATCGCCAGCACTCGGCTGATGATGAGGGTGCGAAGCTGTCTACCGAGGGAGGTCAGAGCAAAACTCCCGGGGGGGCGACGAGGGCGACTCGGTGGGAGGAGACCGATTCGCCGCGCGGTGGGCGTGGCTGGAGCACGGGGCCGAAGGGCGGCCGATCTGGTTTAGCCGATCTGGTTTAGCCGACCTGATGATTAGCCAACCTCTGATGATTAGCCAACCTCTGATGATTAGCCAATTTGCGTGATGAAGCTGTACAGCGGCAGGTACATGGCGACCACGATGGTGCCGATGGTGACGCCGAGGAAGGAGATCAGCAGCGGCTCGATGAGCTTCATCATGCCGGCGACGGCGGTATCGACCTCGTCCTCGTAGAAGTCGGCGATCTTCGACAGCATCTGGTCGAGGGCACCGGTCTGCTCACCGACACCGATCATCTGCACCACCATCTGCGGGAAGACCTTGGTTTGGGCCAGCGGCTCGGAGAGGGTCTTGCCTTCTTCCACCGCCTTACGCACGGCCATGATGGAGTCTTCGATGATCGCGTTGCCGGAGGTGCGCGCGGTGATCTCGAGGCCGTCGAGAATCGGCACGCCGGAGGAGGTAAGGGTGGAGAGCGTGCGGCAGAAGCGTGCGATAGCGATCTTTTTCAGCAACATGCCGAAGATCGGCACTTTGAGCAGGGCCCCGTCGATCACCCGCCGTCCTCGATGGGTCTTGTGATAGCGCTGGAGGAAGATGCCGGTAGCGACGATCAGCAGGATCAAGAAGGGCGAATAGGCGGCGACGAAGTTCGAGGCGGCGATCACCATCTGGGTGAGGAAGGGCATGTCGCCGCCGACGCCGGCGAAGAGCTGGCCGAAGACCGGGATCACGAAGCGCAGAATCACCCACACCACGATGACGGCGATGCTGATCACCGCTACCGGATAGATCATCGCGCTCTTCACCTGGTTGCGCAGGCGGACCGCCTTTTCGATGTAGGTGGAGAGACGCTGGAGGATGATGTCCAAGATACCGCCGGCCTCACCGGCGGCGATCATGTTGGTGTAGAGATCGTCGAAAGCGAGGGGGAATTTGCGCATCGCGTCGGCCAGGGAGGCACCCTGCTCGACCTCGAATTGCACGCCGCGGATCATGTCCGCGAAGGCCTCGTTCTCTTCCTGGTCGCCGAGAATCTCCAGACACTGCACCAGCGGCAGGCCGGCGTCGAGCATCACGGAGAACTGTCGAGTGAACAGGGCAATGCGCTTCTGGGGCACCTTCCGGCGCACCTTGAAGCGCTTCATGATGGGGATCTCGCGCCCCTTCTCCTTGATCGACGAGACCTGGATGGCGCGTCGCTTCAGGGCGGCCACCGCCGCTTCCCGAGAATCCGCCAGCTCGATGCCCTCGACCATTTGGCCCGCTCGATCGCGGCCGCGCCAGGTGAAGTTTGCCATGGGGGTCTCCTGCTTTCTCGTCTTCTAGAATCTAGTCTGGGTCAGCAATCGAGGCTGGATCAGCGGCGGCCCTAATTAACGACGGCCCGTATTAACGACGGCCCTGGGGCCGGATGCTGGCACCGTCTGCCGTCGCCTCGTTGGCGCTCATGCGGGAGATCAACTCCTGGAGCTCGTCGGCGTTGGAGGATCGGGCGAGAGCGGTCTTCAGAGTGATCTGCCGACGCAGATAGAGCTGACAGAGACTCTGGTTGAAGGTCTGCATCCCGTGCTTCGACTGGCCGGTCTGCATCATGCCGTAGATCTGGTGGATCTTGTCTTCGCGAATCAGGTTGCGAATGGCGGCATTGGGGACCAGGATCTCCATCGCCAGGGCGCGGCCCTGACCGCTGGATTTCGGCAGCAGGGATTGACACAGGATGCCCTCCAATACGAAGGAGAGCTGCACCCGGATCTGCCCCTGCTGGTGGGCGGGGAAGATGTCGATGATGCGGTTGATGGTCTGGGCGGCGGAGTTGGTGTGCAGCGTGGCGAAGGTCAAATGGCCGGTCTCGGCGATGCGCAGGGCGGCCTCCACCGTCTCGTGGTCTCGCATCTCACCGATCAGCACCACGTCCGGATCCTGCCGCAGGGCGGAGCGCAGGGCGGCGGTGAAGCTGTAGGTATCGGCGTTGATCTCGCGCTGGTTGACGATGCACTTCTGGTGGCTGTGGAGGTACTCCACCGGATCCTCAATGGTGAGGATGTGCTCCGGCCGTTCGCGATTGATCTTGTCGATCATCGCCGCCAGGGTGGTGGACTTGCCGGAGCCGGTGGGGCCGGTCACCAGAATCAGCCCGCGGGGCTTCTCGCACAGCCCCTCGATGACGGTCGGCAGGCCGAGCTCGCGGAAGGAGCGAATCTCGTAGGGGATCTGCCGGAACACCGCGGCGATGGCGCCACGCTGGTGGAAGACGTTGGCGCGGAAGCGAGCCAGGCCCTTGAGACCGAAGGAAAAATCGATCTCCAACGTTTCCTCCAGCCGCTGCTTCTGCAGATCGGTGAGGATGGAGTAGGCCAGCTGCTTGGTTTGGGTCGGCGTCATCGGCGGCGTATTGAGGGGCCGCAATTTACCGTCCACCCGCACCTGAGGAGGGCTGTTCGTGGTGACGTGAAGGTCCGAGCCGCCTTGCTCGACCATCGCCTTCAGCAGTTGATTCAGGCTCGCAGCCATAAAAGGGATACTCCAATGCCAATGCCTTGGGGGGCTAAGGAAGTTTAGCACCAACCTGGAGGGGACCCAAGGCGAGGGTCGCAAGTTGGCCGAGGAGAGAGGGGCCGAGGCGCGAGGGCACTTGCGGTAAGGTAGCGCGGTGAGCGACTCGGCAGAAACTCTTCAAGACGAAAAACCCCTCGGTCAGGTCTACGACAGCCGGCTCTTGCTGCGCCTGCTGGGCTATCTGCGTCCCCACAAGGGGATGGCGGCCTTCGCCGTGGTGTTGATCATGATCTCCTCGCTGCTGCAGCTGGTGGGACCGCTGGCGACGGCGGTGGCGATCGACCTCTTCATCGCGCCGGACCCCTCGGAGCAGCTCTCCCAGCCGCTGCAGATCCTGCGGGACGCGCTGCCGGCGGGGCTCTCGCCGGAGCAGGGCATCCTGCTGGCCAGCGGCATCTATCTGCTCTCCCTGCTGCTCACCTTCGTGGTGCTCTACGTGCAGAGCTACGTCATGTTGATGATGGGCCAATACGTGATGTTCGATCTGCGGGAGCAGATCTTCGAGCGCTTCCAGGATCTGGAGATCGAATACTTCCAGCGCCACCCCATCGGCCGTCTGGTGACCCGGCTGACCACCGACGTCGGGGCCCTGAACGAGCTCTTCACCGCCGGACTGGTATCCATCTTCGGCGACCTGATGCTGCTGGTGGGCATCGTCGCGGTGCTCTTCTGGCTGGATTGGCGCCTCGCCCTGGTGGCCTTTTCGATCCTGCCGCTGCTGCTGGCCCTCACCGCCTGGTTCAAGATCCGGGCTCGCCAGCGCTACCGCGAGGTGCGGGTGAAGATCGCCAGCATCAACAGCTTTCTCCAGGAGCACATCACCGGCATGTCGGTGGTGCAGCTCTTCGGCCGCGAGGGGCGCGCCCGCAAGGAATTCGGCGAGGTCAACCGGGATCACTTCAACTCCAACGTCGAAGCGATCTTCTACTACGCCGTGTACTACCCGACGGTGGAGCTGATCACCTCCATCGGCATCGCCCTGCTGATCGGCTTCGGCGGCTATCAGGTGATGGGCGGGGCCCTCTCCCTCGGCGCCCTCATCGCCTTTTTGCAGTACGCCCGGCGCTTCTACCAGCCGCTGGCGGATCTGTCGGAGAAGTACAACATCCTGCAGGCGGCGATGGCGGCATCGGAGCGGGTCTTCCAGGTGCTGGACGAGCCGGTGGCCATCGCCTCTCCCCAGCAGGCCCATCGGCCGGAGATGGTCCAGGGGGCGCTGGAGCTAGATTCGGTGCACTTCGCCTACGAGCCCGACGAGCCGGTGCTGCGGGGAGTCTCTTTCCGGGTGGAGCCCGGGGAGACCCTGGCGGTGGTGGGGCATACCGGGGCCGGCAAGTCCACCCTCGCCAACCTGCTGCTGCGCTTCTGGGACGTGGATTCCGGCGCCGTGCGGCTGGACGGGGTCGACGTGCGGGAATGGGATTTGGAGCGTCTGCGCTCCAGCATCGGGCTGGTGCTGCAGGACGTCTTTCTCTTCTCTGGCACTATCGCCGGCAATATCCGGCTGGGGGAAGACGAGATCTCCGCCGCCCGCCTGCGGCGAGCCGCCGCGGAGGTGCAGGCCCTGGACTTCATCGAGCGACTGCCCCAGGGTTTCGACACCCCGGTGCGGGAGCGCGGCGCCGGTCTCTCGGTGGGGCAGAAGCAGCTCCTCGCCTTCGCCCGCGCGCTGGCCTTCGATCCGCGGATTCTGATTCTCGACGAGGCCACCTCCTCCATCGATACCGAGACCGAGCAGGCCATCCAGGCGGCCCTGGACCGGCTGCTGGAGGGGCGCACCTCCATCGTTATCGCCCATCGCCTGTCCACCATCCAGAAGGCGGACCGGATCCTCGTGCTGCACAAGGGCGAAGTGCGGGAGATCGGCACCCACGACGAGCTGATGGCCCAGGACGGGGTCTACCGCACCCTCTACGAGCTGCAATACCGGGGTACCGAGGATGTTCGCCAGCCGGCGGCTCTCTAAGCCGACGAATCCGAGGGGCGCGGACGAGAGCAACAGGGAGAGGGGGATTCGATGACCAAAGCAGCACCAGCGGCTGATCCGGGGCAGAGGGGATCCCGGGAGTCCTTCGCGCTGACGGTGATCCTGACCCTTCTCGCCTCGCTGCTGCCGGCGGCCCTGGCGTGGGCCTCGCCGGGGCTCAATATCCTCGCCAAGTCCCTCTGTGTGGCGATTCTCGGGGCGACGATTCTGTGGATGAACGTCGCGGAGATCCGCCGCCAGCGAGGTCTTGCCCTCGGGGTGTGGTGGCAGCACTTCCTGCCGGAGGCGACGGTCTTCAAGCGGGTCAACGGCCTGGCCTCCCTGGCCCTGGCGGTGCTCTCCCTCTTTCCCCAGCCGCTGTGGGGCTTCGTGGTGGCGAATTTCTTCTACTACCTGGTTTCCCTGGACGGGTTGCGGGGTGTCTTTCGCCACCCCTGGGGTCAGGCTCTCGCCTGCGGCGTGCCGGGGGCTATCGCCCTCTTGGCCCTCGGTCAGGGAGACTACGCCCAGGCCGCTTCTCTGGCCGGCGCGGTGGCGCTGATCCTGTCCTTTTCCCGCCTGCTGGCGGGGCAGTGGTCCGGCATCGGCGTGCCCTATCGCTTCGCCTATTTCCTGGCCTGCGTGCTGCTGGCGATCGGCGCCGGGCTTTCGGGCCCGGACTTTCTGCCTCTCTTCGTCTTCGAGGTGTTCTTGGCGCTGCTCTTTCTCGCCGTGCTGATTCTGCGGCGCGACGATGGCTAGGGGGGCGCCGGTAAAGATCCTGAAGGCGAGAGTCAGAGATCTTGACAGGCGACATTTACGCTGCGATTTTGAACCTTCGGGCGACTGAATCTTTCCGATGAGAAGACCCATAGTCCTAAAAGTTACGGGTATCTGAAGCACAGCCCGTGAAGGCTCGCTCTCCGCGGAGAGCTCTCCGCAGAGAGCCATCCGCCAACCGTTCAGGGAAAGGCCACGATGAACGACTACCTCGCCTCCGCTCGCACCTTGCCGGTTTCCGAGCTGGGCCCCTCCGCCCGGGCTCGCTTTATTTCTAAGACCTACACCCACCTCTTTGGAGCGATCCTCGCCTTTACCGGCATTCAGATCTTTCTCTTTCAGTCGGGGGCGGCGGACACTCTTGCCGGTGCGCTGCTGGGGGTTAGCTGGCTCTTGGTTTTGGGAGCCTTCATGGTGGTCTCCTGGCTGGCTAGCCGCCTGGCCCACACGGTGGAATCTCTTCCGCTGCAGTACGTAGCCCTGGCGGTCTCCGTCGTGGCCCACGCGATCATCTTTGCGCCTCTCCTGGTGAGAGCGCAGAGCAGGTCTGGCGGTGGGGTGATCGAGAGCGCGGCGCTGGTGACGCTGATGGCCTTCGCCGCGCTGACGGCGCTGGTCTACGCCACCGGGAAAGACTTCTCTTTTCTCGGCTCGATCCTCGCCTGGGGCGGCATCATCGCCGTGGTGCTGATCGTTGCCGGGGTGATCTTCGGCTTCCAGCTGGGCCTCTTCTTCTCGGTGGCGATGGTGGCGCTGGCGGGCGGGGCGATTCTCTACGACACCTCGAACATCCTCTACCACTACCCGGAAGATCGCTACGTCGGCGCCTCGCTGGAGCTCTTCGCCTCCATCGGCCTGATGTTCTGGTACGTGCTGCGGATCTTCATGTCGCGGGATTGATCCGCGCTTCCCGAGCCCGAACGGAAAAAGGACCGGCCTCTGGGAGAGCCGGTCCTCTGTTTCTGGCGATGCGTCTTTGGCGATCTATCTCTGGTGAGGTGTCGTGGCAGAGCTCAGACGCTGTCGCTCTCGCTGGTCGCCTCTTCCGCTGCGGCCACCGGTGGGGTGGGAGCCAGCGCTTCGATCAGGCTGAAGACGTCTTCGAAGAGCTCGTTGGTGCGGGCGCGGGTATCGTCCAGGTCCCCCTGCGGATACGCATAGCGCACCACCAGGGCCTTGTCGCCGGAGGGGTGCACGGAGTACACGTGGCGCTCCTCGACGCTGCTGCCGTCTTCGGCGGTGTAGCTGCCGCGGACGCTGAAGGCGGTGCCCAGCTGGGAGCCTAGCTCCACCTGACCGTGGTATTCGCCCCCGGGGCGGCTGTTGAAGTCCTCCTTCGCCGCGGCGATGAGGTCGATGAGGTTGACGCCGCCGATCTCCGGCGCCTGGGCGGTGACGGTGACGGTGCCCTCTCCCTCATTGCGCTGCAGGACGATGCTCTCACCGTTGTCGGCGACATCAAATTGGCTGGCGAGCTCGCTGATGGCGATGCCCAGGGCGGCGTTTTCAACGCGCACCGGCTCTGGCGCGGCTTCCTCGACCACCGGCTCCTGCGCCGGGGCGCAGGCGAGGAAGGGGACGGTGAGTAGGAGCGTAGTGAGCAAGGCGTAGGGGAGGCCGCCGAGGGCCGTAGCGGCCCGCCAGGGGAGGGAGCGGCGTTGCATGGTGGACTGAGGCATCAGGATCTCCTTGGCAGGACGTCGAAGGTTCGGCGGAGCTGTCGAAGGATAGCCGATAGAGAGCTCGCGGGGTACGTTTCGAGGCTAGGCTCCCCTAAGCGAGCTCCACCGCCCGGTCGAGGGCCAGGAACCACAGCTCGAAGCGGGTGCGCTCCCCCTCTCCTAGGGCGTCGGCGACGGCCCGGCGGTAGATCTCCCCCTGGGGGGCGTAGTGCCGGGCTCGCTCTTCCAGCCAGGGTTCTAGCTCGCCGGGGCTCAGTCCTGCGCCGCCTTCATCCATCGAGGCTCTCGCCTCTCCCGGGAGGGCTGCCAGACCCTCGGGGCTGTCGGTTTTGTAGTCCGCCACCACCAGCTCGCCGTTTTCGGGGTCGCGGTAGACCAGGTCGGCGCTGCCGATGAGATAGCCCACGGGAGCTAGGGGGTCCTCCTTCGTCACAGCATCCTCTAGTGCATTGTTGGCGGGAAGCAGCAGAGGGAGCTCGCGGGCGAGGATTCCGGGGGCGCAGCGCCGCAGCCGCTCCAGGAGCTGGCCACCCTGCATTCCCCTCAATAGGCTGCTGGCCCGATGCTCGGCGGCCTCCAGGGTGGGGCCGGTGAGCCCGGCGAGGCGGAGCAGCTGCGGGAGCTTGCCCTCTTCCTCCTCGAGGGCGAGCTGGAGGTCGCTTAGGGTGAGGTCCTCGAGGTGTAGAGGAAGGTCTTCGAGGCAGCGGTGGACGGCGGTGCCGGCGGCCATGGCGGCTCGGCGGGCCCAGAGCTCGGCACCCTCGAACCCTCGAGGCGATGAAGCCTGCCCTTGTCTCTCGGCCCGCTCGAGGTGCTCGGCTCGCTCTTCCCTGCGCTGCGCCGGGGCATATTCCGCTGATGACTGGCTGGCGGCGGCCTGAGGCTCTGCCTGTTGCTCTTCGTAGCCGTGCTCTTCCGAGTGGGCGTGGGCGGCGGAGGAGGCGGTCTGGCTCCACGGGCGCTGCTGTCGCCTCGTCGCCTGGGCTCTCAGCGACCAGAAGTGTTGGAGCGCCTGGACGCTATCTTGGGGAGGCGCCTCCGGGGGAGCGGGAAGAGCTTCAGCTTCCTCGAGGTCGAGGCCGGGGAAGCTCCAGCGGACCTCGGCGACGTCGAGGACGTCTCGGCTGGCCTTTCCACCGCTGGCCTTTCCACCGCTGGCCTTTCCACCGCTGGCCTCTCCACCGCTGGCCTCAAGGGGTGGGGAGCTGCCGGCGAAGTGAGAGAGAAGATCCACCTCTGCGGCGCGGTGCTGCAGCAGATCCAGCAGGGATTCGGCGGCCTCCGCCGGAAGAACATCGGCTTTGGGCTGGCCGGGCCACGCCCCCAGGGTTACCAGCCGATCTTTGGGGCGGGTGAGGGCGACGTAGAGCAGCCGCACCCGCTCCGCCGCTTCCCTCGTCCGCCGCTGGGCCTGCACCTCGACCCAGCCGAGGGTGGGGGCGCCGAAGAGGACGTATTCCACGCTGCTTCGGCTTCTGGCGGCTATCGCGCGATCGGGCGCGTTATTCGGCGCGGTAAGGGCGGCATCGCCGACCTTCGGCTGGTTCGCGCTGAGATCCGAAAAATCGACATCGGGGAGCCGGTCCCGCTGGCTGCGCTTATGCAGCTGCAGCAGATAGACGTGGCGGAAATCCAGGCCCTTGGCGCTGTGGATGGTGAGCACCTGTACCGAATCGCCGTCGGCGTCCTTCGGCCGTCCCTCTTCCGCCTCCAGGGATTCGGCGACGCTGCGCCGCAGCAGGCGCAGCAATCCGGGGGTATCGCTGCCCTCGTCGAGGGCATCCCGCAGCTGGCGGAAGAAGCGCTGGAGGTTGGCTCGCCGATAGGTCCCCATGTAGCGGGCGCTCTCCAGCAGCTCGAGGGGAAGCAGTGAGCGCAGGGCGGACACCCAGCGATGGGCGTCGCCGTCTCGGTAGAGCCGGCGCAGGAAGAGGAGGCGGCGAATCGCTTCCGCCAGAGCCCGAGGCCAGTCGGCGATGCGGTCGATGCCGGGGATATCCCGGGGGGCTTCCTTCGCCGCGGCCTCGGCGGCGGCGAGGGCCTGTTCCTCGTCGTCCACCGCAAGGGCCGCCGGGAGGCCGCGGCGCCACAGGGGCAGCAGCGCCGAGTCCGGGACCCCCACGGCGACGCAGCGCAGGAAGGTGAGCAGAGCCAGGGTGTCGCCGGGATCGAGCACCGAGCGCACCAGGGCAGCGGCGTCGATGATCTCGCGGCGGCGGAAGTATTGTTTGTCGCGGCCGACGGCGAAGGGGATGTGCGCTGCCCGCAGGGCGTCGAGGTAGACGTCGAGGTCGCCGCCGCTGCGCAGCAGGATCCCGACGTCTCCCCAGGCGACGCCCTCTTGCCTCAGGCGCAAGAGATCGCGGGCCAGGGCCAGGGCTTCGAGGGCGGTGGCGGCGGCAGAGGAGCTGCCCTTCACCCAGCTGGCGGCCTCTTCTCTGGAGGCGAAGGACTGAACCTGCGCCTGGGACGAAGCCTCCTCGGCGACGGCGGGCCAGCTGACCCAATGCTCCACCGGCCGCCAGCGGCCCCGGTGGAAGCCCTCCTCCCGCGCCCGGCTCTCGCAGGCCAGCAGCGGCTGGAATTTGGGCTGGACGCCAAATTCCTCCACCATGACCGGCGCGACGCAGCGCTGGACCTCCTGGAGGATGGCCGGCACCGAGCGGAAATTCTCCACTAGCCGCAGCACCTCTCCGCCCCGATTCCGCACTCGCTGCAGGAAGGCGTCGTAGGCGGCGAGGTCGGCGCTGCGCCAGCCGTAGATGGATTGCTTCGGGTCGCCCACCAGGAAGAGGCCCGGGGTGGCTGCCTTTGGCGCTGATTCTCCTAGGAGTAGCTCCCCCTGGACTGCTTCCCCCTGGACTGATCCTTCGAGCGAGGAGGCGTCCAGGGCGAGGGCGCCGAGGAACTCACATTGCACCGGGTCGGTGTCCTGGAATTCATCCACCAGCAGCTGATCGATTCGGGCGCGCACCCGCCGCCGCACGCTGCCGTTTTTCACCATCAGATCCCGGGCGAGCACCAGCAGGTCGGTAAAGGTGACGATGCCCCGGGCGCGGAGCTGCTGCCTGACCTCTTGGAGCAGCTGGGCGACCACTCGGCGGCCGTGGTGCAGGCGCTGGAGATCGAGTTTCTGGAGGTGAGCGAGAAGGGGGGATAGGGCGGCGCAGCGGGAGGCGAAATCCGCCGCGCTGGATTCCAGGGCGGCTTCTTCCGCCTTGCCGAAACGCCCCTTGGCCCATTCCCGAAGTCGGGCTAAGGGGCTCTCGCCGAAGGCTGGATGAGCGATCAAGAGCTCCAGGCTCTGGGCCTCTCCGCGGCGCAGGGCTGGGCCTAGGGTCGCCCACTCATCGATCAGCGCCAGCAGAGCCTCGGCGGTCACCACGGCCTTCTTCGCCCGCTTGGCGCCGGTAAGAGCTCGGAGCTCGTCTTGGAGGGGCAGCAGGTTCTCTTCCAGCGTCGTCGCTAGAGTGGCCAGTCGTCGCCCGCCGAAGGGGTCCTCTTCCAGCACCCTCGGATCGAGACCGCCGTTGGCGAAGCGGCGCACGGCGTCAGCGATGCGCTGGGGGCCGATCTCCAGAGCGGCGAGGGCGAGAAAGTCGTCGTCTCCGGGCTCACCGTAGGCGCGGGCGAGGTGAGATTCCACGGTTTCCCGAACCAGGTCCTCCACCAGCGTGCCGTCGGCGTCCACCTCCAGTCGCGGATGGAGCCGGGCCTCCAGCGGGAACTCCGCCAGCAGGCTGCGGCAGAAGGCGTGGATGGTTCGCACGGTGAGGTGATCCAGCACCCCCGCCAGGGCCTGAGCGCGTTGAGGGGTTTGCTCGTTCAACACTTCCGGCTCGAGCCACGGGATCTTCTCGCCCGTCGCCAGCCGCGCCAGCACCTCGCCGACTCGGGTGGCCATTTCCGTCGCCGCCGCTTCGGTGAAGGTGATGGCCACCACGCCCCGCAGCACCGCCGCCGCGATCTCCGCCGGCTGAGGGCTATCTCCTCCCTCGATAAGCCTCTGGTGATGCCGCTGCCACCCTGGTCCGAGGCTCCAGGCAAGGATCCGAGCCACCAGGGTGGTGGTCTTGCCGGTCCCGGCTCCGGCTTCGAGGACCAGGGGGCGATGGAATTCGAGCTGCGCTGCGCGGCGGGCGGCGCGGTCCTGGGCCAGCAGCTGGTCAGGATTGAGGTGGGGAGAGGCGGAAGCGTTCACGCAGCAAAGTGTACGGGATCGATGAGGGAAGGGAGAGGGTCCCCGGGTATTCAGCAAGCCGAGAGCCCCAGCGGATCCCGTGCATTCAGCAAACCCCGTGCATTCAGCGAACCCCGTGCTTTGAATGAACCATGTGGTCTCAGTAGACCCGAGTGTTCAAAGGACCCGCGCTTTCAGTGGATGGCGTGGATGGGGGCGGGGCTCGATGGGGAGCCCGCGGGATCGGCGCTTCGGGGTGGGGCATGCCCGCTAGCGGCATCCAAGAGCCCGAGTGCTTGCAGGCTGCTGGCGATGCCTTCGATACGAAGGCCCTGGTTGACGATTGCGGTGCCCGTGGCGGTAGCGACCCGCTGCCAGCCCTGGTGGATGGCAACCAGGCTCCAGGCTTCGTCGAAGATCGGAGCTCCAGAGGACCCAGCCTCCGTCTCGGCCCGGTAGTGGATCATCCGATCATTCAGGTGGGTGACCTGGTTGCGGTCTAGGGTGATCTTCTTCGGGCCGCCGCCGGGATGCTGCACGATGTAGATCCGGGCTCCCTCTATCAGGGGAATGGGGGAGCCGAGATCGAGGGCGGGAAAGTCCTCGGCGACGGGGCACGTGGTGCGCAGCACGGCCCAGTCCTGGTCGCGGTCTCCCGCCAGGGTTTGGGGAAGAGTGCGGTAGCTTTCTACCGGAAGGCTGTTGCCGTCGGCGTCCTGCTGGTAGTTGAACCAGGCGACGGCCCCCATCGCCGGGGCGTTGCCCCGGGCCCAGTCGAAGAGCACATGGTGGCAGGTGAGGAGGAGGTCTTCACCGATGCGTACCGCCGTGCCGTAGCGAATTCTGGATGCCGAGAAGGTGATCCGCAGGCGAGCTACCGATGCGGCCCGTTGCACCCCGCGCTGAAGAAACCCGATGGAGCGCAGCGTGGAGACTTCTCCCAACAAGGCTTCATGGGGAGACTCGGCGTTGCGTCCGCCGGGGAGAGGCGGAGGCAGAGCGTAGTGGGGAGGGAGGGCGTTCATCGGAGGTTGAAGAGAGGAGCTGGTCAGCTCGTCGTCTAGATGCCCTAGACGAAGCGGACGTCGGTTCCCTGGAAGATCGGGTCGTCCTGCAGCCGCCACAGGGCCAGGGCGAGGTTGCCTTGGCGGAAGCGGCCGCCGAAGTGGAGGCCCAGCACCTGGTGGGTTTCGAGGTCGATGACCGGGGAGCCGGAGTTGCCGCCGAGGGTGGAGCAGTCGTGGTGAATCACCGGACGGTTGCGCTCCTCGGCGTCGATCTCTCCCGGCTGGAGCCGCTTGACGTTGTAGATGTCGCGGAAGATCTCGCGCATCGCGTGGAAGCCGTTGCGGCTGTCGAAGGCGGGGTATCCAATGACGTAGACCTTGCGATTCAGCAGGTCCGCCGGTGGCTGTGCGGCGATCTCTAAGCCGTCCGGCAGCCGGTGGCCGCGGCTGCTGACGGGCTCGATCTGCAGCACCGCAAGGTCGATGTTCGGGTCGGGGTGAATTCCCCGCACCGCCACCACCTGGTAATCCCGCTTGCCGACGGAGGTCAGCTCCTGGCGAAAGTCCACGCTGGCGCTCATCGGGGCGCGGAAGACCATCTCGCCGGAGCTGCTCAGGTCGACGAATTCGTTGGCCACGTGGCGGTTGGTGAGCAGCGTGGTGGCGCCGGCGAGCCAGGCGGTGCCGACCCAGTCGTAGCGCGGATGGTGCAGCACCTCGACCCTCCCCACCTTCGGCAAGGAGAGCTCGATGCTGCTGCGCTGTCGGCGCAGGTCTTCGGTCCAGACGCTGTCCTGGGGCACGATGAAGCTGTCTTCCTGCACCAGCAGAGCCGGCCGGCCCTCCAGCAGCACGATGGCCTCGAGGCCGAAGGCTTCGGAATCCGTCAGGGCGTTGCTGCGACCCTCGGCGATCTTCACCAAGCCCCGGGTGCCGGCTTCCAGCACCCCCCGACGCTGCCGAGCGACCAGCTCCGCGGCGGTGGGGTCGAGATCTCCGATGGGATCGTGAACGATGCTGCGGGTGATGTGCTCGGCGGGGATTTCGGAGGTTTCCAGGGTCGCGTCCCGCTCTCCCGGGCCTCTAGAGCCTCCATGGCCTCCGGAGCGGGTCACCCCCAGAGGCTCCAGGGGAGCCTCGCTGCTCTCGTTGAAGGGGTCGTCGTCGAAGTCCAGGCGCCGGGTCCAGCGCTCTGCGGCGGCGGCGATGTCACCGCGAAAGGCTCGCTGAATCTGCGCTTCGGCTTCTTCCGGCGTGGGGGCGTAGCGAGTCATGGGGCGCTCCTCTGCTGCGGTTCTGCTGTGGTTCTGCCGTGGCCTACAGCGTTCGATCTCTTCCGCGGTTGGCGGATGGGGCGTCGGTCTCGGGGCATTCCGCCCCTTCAGAGTCACGCCCTCTCAGGGGCATCGCGCTCTGAGGCTGGAGAGAGGTTCAGGGGGGGAGACGGACAGGGTTCTCAATTTCCCGCTGGTCTCCTCACTTTTTTCTTCTACGTTCCTTACAGGCTTCGTAGCCGCGAAGATCGTGGTTCACTGGGAAGTGGCGTCGAGCTTACCGTAGGCGGCCGTGGCCTCGAGGCGGCAGGCGCTTCCTAGGGTCTGGGCCTTCTGGGGTCTGGGCCTTCTGGGGTCTGGGCCTTCTGGGGATGCATCTTCTGGGAGGTCTTTTGGATGGCGAGGCGGTGGTGGGGCATAGCCTAGAGCCCTCCGGAGAGGGGCGAATGGAGCGCTGCTATCATCCAACGCGATGACTTTCACCGTCAGAGACCCTATCCACGGCTTCATTCGGGCCGATGAGCTGGAAACCGCCCTGATTTCCAGCCGCCCGATGCAGCGTCTGCGCTACGTGCGGCAGCTGGGCTTTACCTATCTGGTCTTTCCCGGCGCGGAGCACAGTCGCTTCAGTCACGTTCTGGGCGCCATGGAGCTCGCCGGGCGGGTCTACGATCGCCTCGCGGACTCCCCCGAAGGCCGGGCTCTCGACTTGCCCCGGGGACCGGACGCCCACCAGCGTCGGCTGGTGCGGGCGGCGGCGCTGCTTCACGACGTCGGCCACGCCCCTTTTAGCCACTCGGCGGAGTCGGAATTCGAGGGGGAGATCGACCACGAGGAGATGACCCGGCTGCTGCTGGATCTGCCGGATGTGCGGGATGCTTTCGCCCGCTATGGCAAGAACAGCCAGGGGGACGAGCTTACCGTCGAGGAAGTGCAGCGCCTGCTGCGGGGCGGCACCGACGGTCAGCAGCGGCTGCTCTACGAGGTGATCTCCGGCGAGCTGGACGTCGACAAGATGGACTACCTGCTGCGGGACACCCTGTACTGCGGCGTGCGCTACGGCAGCTACGACATCGACCGTCTGCTGGAGACCCTGCGCCCGGTGGAGATCGAGGAGGAATCCCGCTGGGGCCTAGGGATCGCCGAGGGAGGGCTGCACACCCTAGAGGCGCTGATTCTGGCGCGCTACTACATGTTCACCCAGGTCTACTACAACGTCACCGGTAAGGTGCTGGAGCTGCATTTCGCCGGCTGGCTGCAGTCAGAAGACCGCCGCTGGCCGCAGCACGCGGAGGATTTCCTGCTGCAGGACGACGTTTCCACCATGGCGGCGATGAGGCAGAGCGCCGCGGCGGACAACGTCCACGCCCTGGCGATCACCGAGCGCCGCCGCTACGGCCTGGCCTTCGAGACTCTGGAGCACCTGAGCGAAGAAGAAGAGCGCGCCTTCGATGATCTGGTCGCCGATACCGAGGCTGAATTCGGCGCCGATCAGCTGCTGTGGGTGAAGTCCTCCAAGAACCCCCACAAGCTCGCCACCAGCGGCGTACGGGTGCTGCGGGGCGACGGCTCCAGCGTTCTGGCTCACGAGGCCAGCCACTTCATCGGCGGCCTCACCCGCATCAGTCGCTGCCGGATCTACGCCCCGAAGCACCTCTCCCGTCGGGTGCGAGAGATGGCGGAATCCCGCTGGAAAGAGCTCGTCTCGAGCTGAGTCTGTCCTGATCTGAGCCCGTCTCGATCCAAGGTCGCCTCGATCTGAGCCCTAGTCGATCTGAGCTCGTCTCGCTGGCGAACCCTCCCCCATGGAGCTTTCGTCGATCTGGATTCTCTCGCTCTCGTGGGGCCCTTCCGCACCCATGCTCTGGGCTGCCCTAGAAGTATTAGGTCTCTCTCTCGTCGCCCTCGGCTGCGCCATGCGCGTGCTGTGGGCGCTGCGGGGTGCCCGCAATGCTCGGTCGGTGCCGACCCTGCGCGAAGAGGCGGAAGGCCTCGGGGATCTGGTCGAGAGCCTGGCGACAAGTCAGCCGGCGGGGGACGGACCACGGCTCGTCGCCGTCGTGCCGGCGCGGGACGAAGAGGCCGCCATCGAGGCAGCGCTACGCACCTTCCTCGACCAGGATCTGCAGGGCATGGAAGTGGTGGTGGTCAACGACCGCTCCAGCGACGGCACCGGAGCCCTGCTCGCAGCTCTCGCCCAAGAGGAACCACGGTTGACGGTGGTGGAAGTCGATCACCTGCCGGAAGGCTGGCTGGGGAAGGTCCACGCACTAGAGCAGGGCTGCCGCACGACGGTGGCCCAAGAGGCCGACTACCTTCTCTTCGCCGATGCCGACGTCCACCTCGCCCCCGGCGCCCTGCGGCGGTCGGTGGCCCTGTGCGAGGCTCGCGGCCTCGATCACCTCACCCTGCTGCCGGACCTGCGGGCCGGAACCTTCCTCCAATCCGTTGTGCTCTGGGTCTTCGGCGCCCTGCTCCTGGGCCGCTACGACCTCTCCGCCGCGGGCTCCGAACAAGCTGAAGCTCGAGAGACTAAGTCCCAGGGGAAGAAGAAACGCTCCCAAGCCGTCGGCGTCGGCGCCTTCAACCTGGTGCGCCGCAGCGCCTTCGACGACACCCCCGGCTTCAAGCACCTGCGCCTGGAAGTGGTCGACGACGTCGCCCTCGGCCAGATGATGGCCAAGAGCGGCCACCGCACCGCCGCCCGGCTCGCTCCAGAAGATGTCTACCTCGACTGGTACGGCTCCCTGCCGGCGATGATCCGCGGCCTCGAGAAAAACGCCTTCGCCGCCGCCGCCTTCAGCCTCCCGCGCCTCGCCGTCGCCGTGATCATGTGCACCCTCCTCTCCCTGTCTCCCCTCGCCGCCCTGATCCTCGGCATCCCCCAAGCCCTCGCCGGCACCCCCTGCACCTTCCTCGCCCTCGCCGTTCTCGTTGCCCTCACCCACGCCTACTCTGCTCAGATCTACCACCAGCGCCTCCAGGCCCCACGGCTTCCTGCCCTCTTCACCGCTGCGGGACTTCTCCTATGCGCCTTCATCGCCCTGCGTTCCGCCGTTCTGACCTTGCGGCGCGGCGGCATCCGCTGGCGCGAGACCTTCTATCCGCTGGCGGATCTCAGGGAAGGGCGGCGGGTGGAGCTGTAAGCCACACCGGTATGAGGCAGCAGTGCCCGAATCAAGGTGCCAGGGACCTTCCCAAGCTGTAGGAATTCAGGGTGCCAGGGACCTTCCCAAGCTGTAGGAATGAGGGTGCCAGGGACCTTCCCTTGAGAGGTGAGAGGAGGTGCCAGGGACCTTCCCAAGCTGTAGGAATGAGGGTGCCAGGGACTTTCCCAAGAGGTTGATTTCAACCAAAAACGGCCGCCGGCAAGGAGCCAGCGGCCGTGGAATCAGCTCTCGAGGAGCCGCGGGTTGGGCGTTGCTCAGGCGGCGCGTTCGAGGAGGTAGGCGAAGCCCATGCCGCCGCCGATGCACATGGTGACGATGCCGCGCTGGGCGCCGCGGGCCTTGAGCTCGGAGAGGAGCTTGACGGTGAGCACGGCGCCGGTGGCGCCGAGGGGATGGCCGGAGGCGATGGCGCCGCCGTTGACGTTGACCTTGTCGGCGTCGAGGCCGAGCTCGCGCATGCAGTAGAGGGCTTGGGAGGCGAAGGCCTCGTTGAGCTCGAAGAGATCGATGTCGTCGACGCTGAGGCCGGTGCGGGAGAGCAGCTTCGGTACCGCGGCCACCGGGCCGATGCCCATGACGTCGGGCTCGACGCCGGCTACCGCCCAGTGACGCAGGGTGGCGATGGGCGTAAGGCCCAGCTCTTCGGCCTTGCGGCGGGACATCACCACCACCGCGCCGGCGCCGTCGCTCATCTGGGAGGAGGTGCCGGCGGTGACGGTGCCGCGGGGGTTGAAGGCCGGGCGCAGCCGGCCGAGAACCTCCAGGGAGGTGTCGGCGCGGGGGCCTTCATCCTTGTTGAAGGTGACGGTATGCCACTCGCCGCCCTGGTGGACTTCCACCTCGATGGGCACGATCTGGTCGTCGAACTTACCGGCGCCCTGGGCGGCGACGGCCTTCTGGTGGCTGCCGTAGCCGAAGGCGTCCTGGTCTTCTCGGGAGACCTCGAAGCGGCGGGCGACCTCCTCCGCGGTGGCGCCCATGGCGTCGTAGGAGGCCGGGGTGGCGTCCATCAGGCCGGGGTCGGCGGAGGGCTTGTAGCCGCTCATGGGAACGGTGGACATGGACTCCACGCCGCCGGCGATGATCACGTCGGCGTTGCCGGAGCGGATCACGTCCGCCGCCCAGCCGATGGTCTGGGATCCGGAGGAGCAGAAGCGGTTGAGGGTGGTGGCGGGAACGCTCACCGGCAGGCCGGCGCGCAGAGCGATGAGGCGGGCCATGTTGAGGCCCTGCTCGCCTTCCGGCATGGCGCAGCCGAGCATCACGTCGTCGACGTCGGCGGGGTCGAGACCGGGGGTGCGCTCCAGCAGCCCCTGGATCAGCTTGGCGCCGAATTCCACCGGGTGGGTGTCCTTGAGGGTGCCCTTGTTGGCCTTACCGATGGCCGTGCGGGCGGCGGAGACAATGACGGCTTCCTGCAGATGGTCTTGCATGGAAAGCTCCTATTTCTTCAACTCCCTCCCCGCGGCGGGGAGGGCGACTCCCGGCTCAGGGCCGGGGTCTGAGGGATCGGATCTGAAGTTCTGTCGACGAGACGGCGTGGGCGAGACCATGGTTCTCGGGAGCCGTCGGATCTCGGGGGCCGCGACCAAGGGGCTCGCGGCAAGGAGTGACCTCAGTTACGCAGCGGCTTGCCGGTCTTCAGCATGTGCTCGATGCGGGCCTGGGTGTTGGCCTCGCCGCACAGGGAGATAAAGGCCTCCCGCTCCAGCTCGAGGATTCGATCCTCGGAGACCGCCGTGCGGATGGTGCCGTCACCGCCGCAGAAGATGTTGGCCACGTGGGTGCCCACCACCTTGTCGAACTCGGAGATCCAGCCGTTGATGTGCATGTTGTGGAGCTGCATCTTCAGGGTGGCGATGCCGGCGCGGCCGGGCAGGTGGAAGGTGCGCGGCAGCGGACGGCGGTAGCCGGCGTCGGCGAGGGCGCGGGCCAGGCTCTTGGCGCTCGCCAGCTGACGGTCGCGGTTGAGGTCCACCAGGTCGCCGGCGCCCAGGAAGCCGAGCTTTCGGGCGTGATCGGCGGAGGTCGAGACCTTCGCCATGGCCACCGTCTCGAAGGCCTTCTTCACCGCGCCGAGGTTGTCCAGCTCCGGCTTGGAGCCGGCTTCGGCGAAGCGCTGCAGCAGGAACAGGGTGCCGCCGCCGGCGGGAATCAGGCCGACGCCGACCTCCACCAGGCCCATGTAGGTCTCGGCATGGGCGACGATGGCGTCGCCGCCGAGGGTGACCTCGGCACCGCCGCCGAGGGCGTAGCCGAAGGGCGCGGTGACCACCGGAATGGAGGCCCGCTGCAGGCTGGTGGTGGCGTGCTGGAACTGCTGGATCAGGGTGTCGAGGGTCTCCCACTGCTCCGCCTTGGCGGCCTGCAGGATGCCCGCGAGGTTGGCGCCGGCGGAGAAGTTCTCCCCCTGGTGGTGCACCACCAGGGCGTCGAAGTTGCGCTCCGCGTGGGCCAAGCCTTCGAGAATGCCGGTGAGCATCTGGTCGTCCAGCGGATTCATCTTCGGCTGGAAGCGGGAGCGGAAGGCGATGCCGGCGACGCCGTCGCCGAGGTCGAAGAGCTTGGCGGAATCATTCTGGTAGACGACCTTGTCGGCCTTCTCCAGCTCGTCGAGCACCAGGAAGCCGGCGGGGCGGTCGACGGGGATGTAGCCCTCGCTGCGGGGGTCGTACATCTCCTTGCCGGCAGCGCCGTAGCGATAGAAGGAAGAGTGACCCGCGGCGAGCATCGCCTCCACCCAGGGGGCCGGGGCGCTGCCGTCGGCCTTCATGCGCTCCACGGTGTCGGCGACGCCGAGGGCGTCCCAGGCCTCGAAGGGGCCGAGCTCCCAGCTGTAGCCCCAGCGCACCGCGCGATCGATGTCCGCCACCGTGTCGGCGACCTCACCGAAGCGGTTGCTGCTGTAGGCCAGGGTCTCGCGGATCAGGCGCCAGGCGAAGACGCCGGCGCGATCGTCGGCGTTCACCGTCGCCTTCAGCCGCTCGCCGGGATCGTGGATCTTCTTGGCGGCCTTCAGGCTCGGGGCGTCCGGGCGCTGGCGGTCGCGGTACTCGCCGGTGGTCCAGTCCAGCACCTGGAGGTTCTTCTTGCCGCCGGAGCGGTCCATGCGGAAAAAGCCGAAGCCGCTCTTGCGGCCCAGGGCGCCGCGGGCCTGCATCTGCTGCACGAAGTCCGGGGCGGTGTAGTAGGCCTGCCCCTCATCGTCGGGAGCACCCTCTCGGGAGGTACGGAAAGTGTGCAGCAGGGTGTCGACGCCCACCAGGTCGGCGGTGCCGAAGGTCGCGCTCTTGGGGCGGGCGAGGGGGGCGCCGGAGATGGTGTCGACCTCGTCGATCTGGTATCCCAGCTCCACCATCGCCGACATGGTGGCGGCGAAGTTGAAGACGCCGATTCGGTTGGCGACGAAGTTCGGCGTGTCCTTGCCGAAGACGATGCCCTTGCCCAGCACTCGGCTGCCGAAGTCAGCGACGGTGTCGATGATCTCCTGGTCGGTGTCCGGGCCGGCCACCAGCTCCAGCAGGCGCATGTAGCGCACCGGGTTGAAGAAGTGGGTCACCAGGAAGTGGCGACGGAACTCCTCGCTGCGACCCTCCAGCATGTCCCGCAGGGCGATGCCGGAGGTGTTGGAGGTGACGATAGTGCCGGGCTCCCAGATCTCCTCGACCTTGGAGAAGACCTGCTGCTTGATGTCCAGGCGCTCGACCACCACCTCGACGATCCAGTCGCATTCCCGCAGGCGCTCCCAGTCGTCCTCGAAGTTTCCGGTCTCGATGAGGGCCGCTCGGCCCGGATCCATCAGCAGCGCGGGCTTGGACTTCAGGAGGTTTTTCATACCGCCCTGGACGACTCGGTTGCGCACCGCGCCGTCCTCGAGGCTGAGCCCCTTGGCGCGCTCCTCGTCCGTTAATCCGCCTGGGGCGATGTCCAGCATCAGCACCGGCACGCTGGCGTTGGCCAGGTGGGCGGCGATGCCGGAGCCCATCAGGCCGGAACCCAGAACGCCTACTTTTTTGATTTGTCGGGCCATTCGATGAAACCTCCTCGGGTCTTCGTCATGCGTCCAGAAACCACTCGCGACGCGCCGGGCGGCGAGCTGGCTCCGGGAGCCAGTCTAGGAAACCAGTCGAGAGAGCTGGTCTCGAGAGTGAATCTCGTAGAAAGCGGATCGGTGGTGCGGGCGGCGAGCCCGCGAAGGCGGGGGCGCGGTAGGACACATCAGAGGCCAAACTCGCGCTGGCTCCATCCTATCTCGTCTCGCCATGCCGCGCAGCGGCATAGAATAGACTTTTGCCTCTAACGCCCCATCATCTACAGGATACGTGCCCCGAATGGCTCTGGATGGAGGACCCGCTACGGTGTTCCTCTCCCAGGGCAGCGAGAAGGGAAGGGCTTCTACTATGCGACTCAATCAGGTCACTCTGCCGGCGCGGGATGTCGAGCGCTCTACCCGCTTCTACCTGCTCTTGGGGCTGCATCTCATCGTCGATGCGGCCCCTCGCTACGTGCGCTTTGAATGTCCTCCGGACGCGATGCCGCAGGGGGACGGGAAAGGGGCCGAGGGCGCGGCGGCAGAAGGCGGTGGAGGTGGCTTGGCGGCGGGACCGCCTAGCACCCTCTCCCTGCACCGGGAGGTCTTTCCGGAGCCGGCTGCCGCCGCGGCCTTGCCGGGGATCACCCTCTACTTCGAGGTGATCGACGTAGATGCCGAAGTGGAGAGGCTGCGGGTGGCGGGAGTGGAGATCGAGTCCGAGCCTCAGGATCAGCGCTGGCTGTGGCGAGAAGCCTCGGTGCGGGATCCCGACGGTCATCGAATCATCCTCTACCACGCCGGTGAGGCGCGCCGCTTTCCTCCCTGGCGTCTGGACCCGCCGCGGCGTGGAGCCGAGCCGACAGATGGGACCGCGGTGACGGATGGTGCGCTGGCGGATGGTGCGTCCTCGAAGAACTAGGCTGATCACCGAGAGCATTCGCCGGGAATCGCCGCAGCGAGGGTGTCGGCTGCCTCGCTGGATTTCGTGAGAGGATCAGCGCACCTTTTTGCCGCCTTTTCCCCTTCATCCTCCCTCTCGCGGAGCTGCCATGGCCCCAACCTCCACCGCGACCGAAACCCCCGCGACCGAAATCACCAGCGCACCAGCTGCTGCCGAAGGCTCTCCTGCCGCGAGTATCGAGACCCTGCTCGAGACCGCCCGGCGTTTCCTCGAACAGGAGGTCTATCCCCGGGAGGCCCAATGGCTGGCTCGCCCCTTTGCGGAGCTGGAAGCCGAAGAGCTGCCGGCGCTGCGGCGGGAGGCGCAGCGCCGCGGTCTGTGGCTGCCCCAGATCCCTCGCGAGCACGGTGGCGGCGGTCTCTCCATGCTGGACTTCGGCCGCTTGGGGGAGGTGCTGGGAAGCAGCCCTCTGGGGCATTATCTGTGCAACTGTCAGGCCCCCGATGCGGGCAACATGGAGGTCCTGCTGGAATACGCCACGGCGGCTCAGCAGGAGCGTTTTCTCACCCCCCTGCTGGCCGGAGAGACCCGCAGCTGCTTCGCCATGACCGAACCGGCGCGGGCCGGATCCAACCCGGTGTGGATGGACACCACCGCGACTCGCGACGGTGACGAGTGGGTGATCTCCGGGCGCAAGTGGTTCACCTCCGGGGCGGACGGCGCGTCCTTTTCCGTGGTGATGGCGGTGACCGACGCCGAGGGGCCGAGGCATCGGCGCGCCAGCCTCTTTCTGGTGCCCACCGACACCCCCGGCTTCCGGCTGGTGCGCAATGTTCCGGTGCTCGGCCACGACGGCAGCGGCTGGGCCAGCCACGGCGAGGTGGAATTCGACGAATGCCGGGTTCCGGCGGATCATCTGCTGGGGGGCATCGGCGACGGATTCACCATCGCCCAGGCGCGCCTCGGGCCGGGACGGATCCATCACTGCATGCGCTGGCTGGGGATCTGCGAGCGCAGTCTCGACCTGCTCTGCCAGCGCGCCGTGGACCGCGAGCTGGCGCCGGGGGAAACCCTCGCCCAGCAGCAGACGGTGCAGACTTGGATCGCCGACAGCCGCGCCGAGATCGACGCCGCCCGGCTGCTGGTGCTCGACGCCGCCCACGCGATGGATCGCGACGGCGCCCGGGCGGCGCGGCGGCAGATCTCCCAGATCAAATTCTTCGTCGCCGGGGTGATGGACCGAGTGGTAGACCGGGCGGTTCAGACCTGGGGAGCGGCGGGCCTCACCGACGCCACGGTGCTGTCCTGGTTCTACACCCAGGAGCGTGGCGCGAGAATTTACGACGGCCCTGACGAGGTGCACCGTAAGGTGGTGGCGAGGCAGGTGCTGAAGGGCTATACGCCCACTGCGGAGGGCAGCCCATGAGCTCGGACCCTCGGGATCAAGCTCGCCCGGTACGGGCCGGAGAGGAGCTGGATCTCATCGCCCTGGAGCCCTTCCTGGCGACCCATATCGACGCCGCCGGGGATGCCCTGGGGAAGGATGCCCGGCTGGAGGTGGAGCAATTCCCCGGGGGCTATTCGAACCTGACCTACCTGCTGCGGCTGGGGGATCTGGAGCTGGTGCTACGGCGCCCGCCGGTGGGCAGCAAGGTGGCGACGGCCCACGATATGGGCCGCGAGTTCCGGGTGCTTTCGGCCCTCGCCCCGATCTATCCCCTCGCCCCCCGTCCCCTGGCCTACGACGAGGAGGGGGAGGTCTTAGGCATGCCCTTCTACGTCATGGAGCGTCGCCGCGGAGTGATCCTGCGCCGCGGGGTGCCCGCCGGAGCGGCCTTCGATCGCCGCGTCGCCCGGGGCCTTTCGGAGGCCTTCGTGGAGCAGCTGGCGGCTTTCCACCGGCTCGATTGGAGAGAGGCGGGGCTCGGAGATCTGGGGCGCCCGGAGGGCTATGCCCAGCGGCAAGTGGGCGGCTGGCTGAAGCGCTACGAGGCCGCCCGCACCGACGATCATGGGGCTCTGGACGAGGTGATTCGCTGGCTGCAGCAGCGCCTGGAGGCCGGTGAGGTGGAGCGCGAGGGGGAGGCGGTGGTAACCCTGGTGCACAACGACTACAAATACGACAACTTGGTGCTGGATCCTTCGGATCTCACCAACATCCTAGCGCTGCTGGATTGGGAGATGTGCACCATCGGCGAGGCCCGCATGGACCTCGGCAACAGCCTGGCCTATTGGGCCGACTCGGAGGACCCGGCGCCCTGGCGGGACAACGCCTTCGGCCCCACCGCGGCCACCGGCAGCCTGCGCCGTCGGGAGCTGGCGGAGCGCTACGGGGAGCTCACCGGTATCGATCTGGGCGAGCTGGTCTTCTACTACGTCTTTGGCCTCTTCCGCCTGGCGGTGATCGGCCAGCAGATCTACTACCGCTACCGCCAGGGGTTGACCAAGGATCGCCGCTTCGCCGCCCTCGGCGACCTGGTAGGCCTCTGCGGCATGATCGCGGCTCGGGCGCTGGAGCGGGATCAGATCTAGCCTCTACGAGGCCTCGAGGGGCTGCGCAGGCCTTATTGTTCGGTCCAGCTCGGTCCAGCTCGGTCCAGCCTAGCTAGGCCCAGCTCAGCTCGACTCAGATCAAATCAGGGCGACCAGCCCGCGACCGCAAGACTGCGGGGAGGACGAGGGACATCCGTCGGCGGCGGGGGCGCGCCGTAGATTCGCAGGTAGTGATGGCGGCTGGAGAGCACCTTGCGCAAATAGCCTCGGGTCTCCCGGAAGCCGACCTTGGTGTAGTACTCCGCCGGATCGCGGCTGAAGCAGTAGTTCTTCCACAGGTGAGCCTGGTCTTCTCCGGCGTTATACGCCGCGACGACGGCGGGGAGGAAGCTCTGAAGGTCCTCTTCGAGAACGTCCAGGTAGGCGGCGCCCAGGGAGATGGAGATCTCCGGGCGGTAGAGGTGTTCCGGCCGCAGCCGCCCGTAGCCGGCCTTGCGGGCCAAAGATTGGGCCGTCGGCAGCACGAATTGGGTCAGTCCGCGGGCGGAGGCGGAAGAGAACGCGTCGGGATCGAAGCGGCTCTCCTCCCGCATGATGGCCCGCAGCAGGTTGGGGTCGGTGCGGAAGCGGGCGCTGTGCTCTACCACCAGGGAGGGGTAAGGATCCGGGTAGAGGAGGCGCTGCAGGGGTTGGGGATAGAAGGCCGTAGGCACCACATCGGGGATCGCGTTGGCGAGGATCTCTGCTCGCCGCACCGAGGCGCGGTGGGCTCCGTCCCGGGAGAGCAGCCAGCTGGCGGTGAGCAGCAGGTCCGGATCCCGCGCCGGGAAGTGATTCTTCAGCGAGTTTTGCCCCTCGGCGAATTGACCGAGGCCGAGGAGAAGATCCTCGGGCTGGGCCGGCGTGCGGGTCCACAGCGGCCACTGAGCGACGTCCACCAAATCCGCCTGGATGTAGGCGGCGGTGCCGGCATTGCGTTCCCAGCCGGTGGTGAGGGCCCTCGAGCGAGCGATGGCGGTGGCGGGGTCTTCGAGGATCGAGGCCAGGATCCAGGCGTCGATGGCCTGCTGCTGGGAGCCGCCGCTGATGCCGAGACTGCGCAGCTTCGCCTGGGCCTCTTCGCCGACCTCGTTCCGCAGTCGCTGAGCGGCGGCCTGGGAAATGGGATGGGCGCGATCGATGCGCAGGGCGCGCAGATAGCGGTTGACGGCATCCTCCGGGCGGCCGTCGATCTCGAAGAAGCGCCCGCGCCAATAGTTTGCCTCCAGGCGCGCCTCGGCGCCGTCGCTCTCGGCGAGATCGAGCCAGGGATCTGCCCGGTCGCTGCGCCCCTGGACGAGGTCCGAGGCCGCCAAGAAAAGGGCGGCGCGCACCGCAAGGCCGCGCCATTGGGGGCGGGAAAGAAGCCGCTGGTAGAGCTCCAGGGCTTCTTCTTCCCGATCGCTGAGCCAATTCAGGCGCATCGCCGAGAGTAGGGCGGCGTCGGCCCAGGAGCCCTGAGGCTCGGCGCGGTAGGCCTCCAGGTAGGTGGCGGTGGCGGAGGTCCAGTGGGCGTCCAGCTCCTGGCTGCGGGCCATTTGGTAAAGGGCCCGGGCGCGCTCCCGGGGAACCCGGGTGCGCTGAGCGATGCCCTCGAATTGCGCCGCTGCGCCATCGTAGTCCCCGACCCGGAATCGGGCCCGGGCGAGGGCATAGCGGGCTTCGCTCTCGCTGGCGCTAGAGCCGAGGATCCGAGTCGGCGAATGGCCGGCGCGGGCGAGCCCCTGCCGCAGGTAGAAGCTGGCCCTCAGGTGCTCCGCATGCTGGTGCAGGGTGAGGCCCACCAAGAGCTGGCTGCCGGGGTCACCATTCCATCCGGGGCGGGCGATGATCCACTCCACCGCTTTACGGGCGATGTCGTCGTCGCGCTTGGCCTCCACTAGGTCGGCCATCATGCTGCCGGCTTCCGCTTCTCGGCCCGCCCGCCGAGCGCAGAGCGCCTCGAGAACGGTGAAGCGGCGCTGCAGCGGGCTCGACCAGCGGGAATCGTCGATGCCGGCGAGCAGGCGGCAATCGCCGCCATTCTCGATGGTGGTGGTGAAGAGATCGAGAGCCTGAGGAAGCAGGGATCGAGGGGTCGACACCCGGCCGTTCAAGAGGGTCGCTGAGAGCCCCGCGGCGACTTCCGGAAGATCGTCGTCGGCCTGGGCCTGGGCGAGGCGGAAACGGCCGTGGGCGGAGAGCGGCGGCGTCGCCGTGAGCACCCGGGAGAAGGCCTGATTTGCTGCGGAGTCATTACCTTCCGCCGCCAGCAACACCCCCAGGAGGTAGTCCAACCCCAGCTCTCGGGCGACCTCGGGGCGCTCCTGGAGCTCTCGCTCCACCCGCACCCGGGCTAGGTCCGGGCGATCCTCGAGCCGGTGGCGGAGGATTTCCGGGCGCGGGTCGTCGCCCGCGGCGGTGAGAGCGAGGGCGAGGGCGAAAGTCCAGCTCAACGGAGATGGGCTCCAAGCGAAGCGATGAATGACCCGCGGACAGGGGGTGACGCGGAGGGGTGGGGACGTAGAGACGAGGCAGATTGCGAGACAGAGGCGAGTCTAGATCAGGAGATGCGCTCGACATCCGCTCCCAAGCTCTGCAATTTCTCTTCCATCCTCTCGTAGCCTCGATCCAGGTGGTAGATGCGGTCTACCCAGGTTTCCCCTTCGGCGGCCAATCCGGCCAGCACCAGGGACGCCGATGCCCGCAGGTCCGTCGCCATCACCTTGGCTCCCGAGAGGGCGGCGGGGCCCTGCACCTGAGCCTCATTGCCCTCGATATGGATCTGGGCGCCCATGCGGGCGAGCTCCGGGACGTGCTGGAAACGATTCTCGAACACCGTTTCGCGAATCACCGAAGAGCCCTCGGCGGCGGTCATCAAGGCGAGGAATTGGGCCTGCAGATCGGTGGGAAAGCCCGGATGAGGGGAGGTCTCGAGATTCACCGGCTGGAGCGCACCGTCGCGGCGCACCCGGATCCAGTCTTCTCCTTGCGTCACCTCGGCACCGACGGCCCGCAGCTTTTCCAGCAGCGGTGCCAGATCGGCAGGCTCGCTTTCCTCGAGCGTGACGTCTCCGGCAGTGAGGGCGGCGCCGATGAGATAGGTGCCGCCCTCGATTCGGTCGGCGGTGACGGAGTGACGGCAGCCGCGCAGAGAGGAGACCCCGTGCACCGTGATGGTGCTCTCACCGGCATTTTCGATCCGCGCCCCCATGGCGTTGAGCAGCCGGGCGAGGTCGAGGATCTCCGGCTCCCGGGCGCAGTTTTCGAGCACCGAAGTGCCCTTCGCCAGGCTCGCCGCCATCAGCAGGTTCTCGGTGCCGCCGACGGTTTCGAGATCGAAGCGAAAGCGAGCCCCTCGCAGCTGATCAGCGGAGACGGCGACGTAGCCGTGCTCCAGCTCGACTTGAGCTCCGAGGGCTTCCAGACCCTTGAGGTGCTGATCGATGGGCCGCACCCCGATGGCGCAGCCTCCCGGCAGGGACACCCGCGCGTAGCCGCGGCGGGCGAGCAGTGGCCCCAGCACCAGCACGCTGGCGCGCATCGTCTTCACCAGATCGTAGGGCGCTTCGTCCGCCGGCTGGGCCTCCCCCTCCGGGGCGAGGGTCACCTCGTCACCGTCGACCTGAGTGCCGACCCCCAGATGCTGGAGCAGTCGGCTCATGGTGCGGATATCTCGCACCCGCGGCAGGCGCTGAAGCACCACGGGATCGTCGGTGAGCAGGCTGGCGGCCATAATCGGCAGGGCGGCGTTCTTGGCGCCGGAGGCGCGCACCGCGCCTCGCAGCTGAATGGGCCCACGAATTCGGAATCGGTCCATATGCATGGCCTCAGAGTGGCGGGGAAGAAGGGGGGGAGAATGGCGGCCGTGGGGCGACGGCGCGGCGAAGTATGACAGTCCTGGGGATGCCGGCATAGTCGGAGATCACCCGCTGGACTTCCAGTCCTCGGGCCTCGGCGGCGAGGCGCATCGCCGGCAGCTGGCCGAAGCCGATCTCCACCAGAAGGGGGCAAGAATCCACCTCGGCGGCGCGGTCCATCAGCCGGTGCAGAACCTGGAGGCCGCGGTCCGGAGCGAAGAGGGCGGTGGCGGGCTCGAAGGCGGTGACCTGAGGGGAGAGGGAGGAAGCGTCCGCCGGGTCGATGTAGGGCGGATTGCTCACCACCAGGTCGAATTCGCTCCAGGGCAGCTGCGAGTCGAGATCCGCCGAGATCAGGCTCACCCGATCCTGCACCTGGTGGCGGCGGGCGTTGGCGGCGGCCACCGCGGCGGCGGCGGGAGAAAGGTCCGTCGCCACCACCCGCAGGACGGGATGCTCCGCCGCGAGGGTGACGGCGATGCAGCCGGAGCCGGTGCCGATGTCGAGCACCTTGGGGGCCGTCTTGGCGGAGTCATCAGGCGCGGAGTCATCGGCCGCGGAGGACAGGCATTCCAGCGCGGCCTCGACCAGATGTTCAGTCTCCGGCCGGGGGATCAGCACCCGGTCATCGACCTGGAAGGAGCGACCGTAGAACTCTCGCTCCCCTAACAGATAGGCCACCGGCTCTCCGCGGCAGCGTCGCTTCAGCAGATTCTCGAAGCGCTCTGCCTCGGCGGCGCCGAGGTGCCGTTTCAAGGAGGTGAGGAGCTGCACTTCGTTGAGGCCCAATACCTCGCCGAGGAGCAGCCGCGCCTCCCGCGCCGGGGATTCGATGGCGGCGGCCTGGAGGCGGCGCCGGGCGCTGAGCAGGGCATCTTCCAGCCGCGCCTCCGGTGCGCGCCCCGGGGCTGCTGGGGAGGCCTCGCCGGGCTTCCCGCGGTCTCGCTGGCTCACGCTGCCGGGCTCTCTCGGTGGCGGAGCCGGCGCTGGCTTTTTGGAGGCTGGCTTTTTGGAGGCTGGCTTTTTGGAGGCTGGCTCATTGGAGGTTGACCTCGGCGGTGGCTGCGGGGGGAACCTGAACCACGCTGGACCAGCGATCGCCATCGGGGTGATAGACCTCCAGCTGCCAGAGGCCGGAGGGCAGGTTGGGCAGCAGGGCGCTGCCTTCGTCGAGGCTGAAGCGGTCCACCAGGCGGCCGATGGAGGCGCTGAAGCGATAGGGACGCCCCTCGCCGTCGACCAGCTGGAGAAAGCCGCCCCGGCGTCCGGCGAGGGCAGGAACGCGAATTCGCAGACCGCCGGCGGTGGGCAACTGAATGCTCTGAGGAGAGCCCGGGACCTCGATGCCCAGCGTCGCCGCGGGGGAGCGTAGGTCCGCCTGGACGATGACCTCCCAGCGCCCTGGGGGCACGGAGGGCAGGGAGAGCAGACCGTCGGCCTCGGCGCTTACCGGCCCGGAGCTGAGGGCCCGGCCCTCGGGGGCGAGCACCGTGATCCACGCCTGGGAGAGCCGTGCCCCGCCGGCGGAGAGCACCTGGAGCCGGGCGCCGGGGCTGGGCTCCAGCTCCACCAGTAGGTCCTGGCCGTTGGCGCTCTCGGGGCTGAGGTCCAGCTCCCGGGTGGCGTAGCCCGCCGCCTCCACCCGCAGCCAGAAGGGGCCCTCCATGGGGCCCTGGTAGCGGTAGCTGCCCTCGCTGTCGGTGCGCCCGCTGGGGGGCAGCCCGATGGTATTGGCGGAGGTGCGGGGCACCAGCTTGATTTCCGCATCGGCGATGGGGGCGACGGTGGCGGCATCCACCACCTGCACCGAGAGATCGATGTCATTGAGCTCGATGAAGAGCTCCCGATCGCCCTCGATGCTCACCTCCTCGACGTGGCGCAGGGCGCGGGACGCGTCCAGGGCGACGAATTGATAGCGCCCGGGGGCGACGTCCTCGAGTCGGAAGCGGCCCTGATAGTCGGTCTTGGCGAGGCCGCCGCCGCGGTTGTCCAGGCCCCGCAGGAAGATGTTGACGTTGGCGATGCCCTCCCCCCGCCGCACCAGGCTGCCGGTGACCCGAAATCCGTCGCCGAAGACCAGGTCGACGGAGGCCTCCCCCTGCCCCGGGGCAAGCTCCACGGTTTCCGCCGCCATGCGTCCACCGGTGGCGATGGCGCTGACGCTCCAGGAGCCGGCGGGCATGCGCTCGAAGCGCCACTGCCCCTCGTAGTCCACCGCTCCGGACCACGGCCGACCTGTGCCTCGGCGGCTGGCCAGCAGCTGAACGTTGGCCAGCTCCTCGAAGTCGAGGCCGAGAACGCGCCCGCTGAGGGTGCCCCCGGCCTCCATCACCAGGCGTAGATCCCGCACCGGCTGGCCGAGCACCGCCACCGGCTGCGGCAGGGTGGAGGCGGCGTAGTCTGGGTGCTCGCCGCGCAGCGTGTACTCCCCCTCGGTCACCGTGGCGAAGCGGAACTCCCCCTGGGCATCGCTGCTGGCGCTGATCCCTCGACCGCCCTGGACCGGGCTGAGGGTGAGGCTTACGCCGCCGACCGGCTGACCCTGGGAGTCGACGGCTCGGCCGCTGACGCCGGCGCCGCTGGGGAGCTGCAGATCCTGGCGCTGAACGCCTTCCTGGATTGTGATCTGGCGGCTGAAGGGAGCGAACTCCCGGTGCTCCACCTCGACCTCCAGGGTGCCGCGAGGCAAGCCCTGAAGCTGGTAGAAGCCGCTGCCATCGGAAACCGATGCGTAGCCGGTGCCGCGCAGGGAGATGGCGCCGAGGGCATCCCTAGAGGCTCGACTCAGCTTTACCGTAGCCCCCGTCAGCCTCTCTCCACTGGGCCGCAGCACCCGACCCTCGAGGGTCGCTCCGGCTTCGAGGGCGATGCGCAGGTTCTCCACCGGCCGCAGCGGATCGACCTCCAGCGGTAACGGCTCCGAAGGCAGGAAGCCGTGGGCCAGGGCGCTCAGCAGGAAGGATCCGGTGGGAGCATCGAGAATCTGGAACTCGCCGTCCGGGCCGGTCGTCGCGGTGGAGACGCTGGGGGCCGCCAGTCGCTGCTGCGCGGCGTTCAGGCCCTTGCCGGAGCGCAGCTCGACTCGGGCCTGGGGGAGGGGCTGCCCGGTGGCGTCGAGGACCTGCCCGGAGATTTGTCCGCCGCTGCTGAGGGTGATCTCCAGCTCCTCCCCGCCGGGGATCACGCCGGAGAGGGCGCGACCGACGTAGCCGGGATGATCCAGCCGGAGGTCCACCGGCAGCCTCTCCGCCAGGTCGAGGATCTCGAATCGCCCCTCGCCGTCGGTGAAGGTATGGGGCTCGCTGCAGCGGCGCGGGCCGGTGAGTAGGGCGGAGAGCTGAGCGGCTTCCCGAAAGCACACCGCGACCTCGCCGAGGGGCTCCCCCTGGTCATCGCTGACTCGGCCGTAGAGACCGGCGCCGGGGGCCAGAAGGACATCGCCAAGATCCTGGGCCGCCCCCTCACCGCTGCCGCCCCCTCCACTGGCGCCCTGGATCGCCGTGACCTCCACTTGACGAACCATCGCCGGGGCATAGCCGGCGGCTCTCACCTCGAGGTCATAGCTGCCGGGCTGAATGTCGGCGATGGCGAAGTCGCCGCCGCTTCCGCTGAGGGTCTCGGCGAGGGCGTCCTCCGTCGAGTTTCGCAGCTGTTGAGGCCCGCTGAGGGTGCGGGTGCTCTCCGCCAGCAGTAGGCGGACGCTGGCGTTCGCGACCGGGAGCTCGTCCAGAGAGAGTACTCGGCCGGTGACTCGAATGCCGCTGCCGCTGGGTTTCACCGGCGCGTCGGCCGGGCTCGCTGCGCCACCTCCGAGCACCAGCCGAAGGCTAGCGGGGCCTGCGCCGGCCGGAGGGATGCCGATCCGCTCCTGGGCTTTGCGACCGTCGGGAAGGGAGACCCGAATCCAGTACCCGCGCTCGGGCTCCAGGATCGGGAAACGGAAATTCCCCTCGGCGTCGGTGCTGGTGGCGGCGCCGGGGTTGAGCTCGATTCGTGAGTTGACCTGGATTAGCTCGGCGACGACCGTCGCCGCCGGAACCGGGGCTCCGGAAGGATCGACCAAGACGCCTTCCAGGCTGCCGGCTCGGCGGGCGCGGGCGCGGGCCATCTTGACCGCGGCACTGCCCTCCATGGGGATCGAGGAAGGCAGCAGGCCGGGGCCGTGGAGAACGCAGAGGTTGGCGTCGAAGGGAATGCCGGCGATGCTGCGGGGGGAGTAGCGTCGCCAGGGATGGACCGGACCGCAATCGATCCACGCCATCTGCGGGCCGCCGATCAGCGGAGCCTCCAGCGGCGGCAGCAGCCGAGAGCGGCGGGCGCGGTCCTGGGCGAGATCCGAGGTCTCGAGCTCGGTGATCTGCGCGCTTGGCCCGGATGCTCCGGTGGTGGCGGGCTTTAGATGTCGGCCTCGCTCGTCCACCAGGAAGAAGCTCTCGTCCCCCGGGGAGATCAGCAGCACGCCCTCTTCGCGGCGGCTGAGCAGAGGATGGCCGTCGGGGCTGAAGGCGCGGACGCCGACGGCGGCGGCGGGAGGGCGAAAGCTGCGGGGCGCCGAGGGGGTGAGGGTGACGGATTGCCCCCGCTCCGCGGAGCGCTGCGCTGGAATGGCTCCGCGGACCGGCTGATAACCAAAGGCCTGGACCCGCAGCTCGGCCTCGAGGTCCGCCGGTAGCCGCAGCCAGGCCCAGCCGTCCTCCCCGGAGCTCACCGGGGAGCTCGCGGTGAAGTAGCCGATGCCCGGGGCCGGAGAGATCAGAGGGGAGCCCAAGGAGGGGGCGGCGGAGAGGGGAAGAGTGGAGCTGATGGAGAGCTGAGCCGCGGCGATGGGCTCTCCGCGACGGTCCGCCACCCGCACCGGAAAGTCCGCGATGGAGGGGAGCTGCGCCACGGGGAGTCTGCGGTTCTCGGCAACGGCGAGGCGCAGGCGCAGGGCCGGCATCCGCCCCGGAGCTTCGATGCGCAGGTCATAGAGGCCTGGGCCCGGCGGCTCCAGGCTCCAGGCTCCCTCAGCGGTGACCGTGGTGCGCTGGGTCCAGCTGGCTTCGTTCAGGGACGGCAGGGGGACGCCCTCTCCAGGGTAGGTGGGCGTCGGGCGTAGCCCGATGGTCGCGTCCGGTAGCGGGGCGCCGACGGGGTCCGTCACCCAGCCCTCGAGGCGCAGTGGCGCCGGGGTTTCGGTGGCGAGAGCGGAGGCGGTGATCACAGCGAGGCTGCCGAGGAACAAGAGACCGGGCACGATCCACCGGGCGGCGAGGGCGGACAACTTCGCGATCGTCGATACCTGGTTGCCGCCAGTGCAGACTGCTGAAGAGTGGCTTTCTCGCCGAAGCATCATTGGGCATCTCCCCCGCCGGCGCTCTCCGGCACCAGCGAAAGGGTGAGGTCCAGGCTGCGCTGGCCGCTGGGGAAGCTCAGGGGCTGTTCGACGGTGCCGTAGCCCGCTGCCCTCAGCACCAGGGTCGAGCCCGCCTGAAACACGCCGTAGAGCTCCAGCTGGCCGCTGGAGTCCAGCTGCGGTGCGCGGCGACCTCGGGTGCGGCTGCCGCCGCGATCGTCTCGAACCTCGAGCAACACTCTGGGAATCGGTGCTCCGGTGTCGGCGGCGACCACCGTGAGGCGCAGGATCTGGCTCTGGAGATCGAGAATCACTTCCTCATCGCCGCGCAGGTCGATGGTCTCGCGGTGGGTCAGCGTCAGGTTGCGGTGACTGGGACTCAGGGTATAGACGCCGTCCTGGACTCCACCGAATCGGAACCTGCCCTGAAAATCGGTGCTCCGGAAGGTGGTTTGGCCGGATTCGGAGGTCAGCAGCAGATCGGCGCCGGGGACCGGCTGGCCATCGATGAGGAGCTGCCCGACGAGATCCGAGCCGCTGCCGAAATCGAGATCGACGGAAGCTTCTCCGCCTTCTGAAAGCTCCACCTGGGCCTCCGCCCGGCGCCCGTCGAGGGTGGAGGCGGTGACCGTCCATCGCCCGGGGGAGACCCGCTCGATGGCCCACTGCCCCTCGTAGTCGACGACTCCGGTGCGGCGCAGCGAGCGCTGGCCGGTCTCGGGATCGCTGGGCCGGATCGCGGCGACCTGAGTATTGGAAAGGGCCTCGAACTCGAGGCCGAAGATCTGTCCCGAGATGCGGCCACCGGATCTCATGACGATCTCCAGGCCTTCTACCGCCTGACCCTGCACCACGATTTCCTGGAGCTCCTCCGGGTCAGAGTACTCGGCGTGCCGGGCGGTGAGGTAATACTCGCCATCGGCGACCTGGCGAAATTGCCACTGACCGTCGGCGTCGGTGGGGTCGCGTTGCGGTTGGCGACCCTGGGACGGCGATTTCGGCGTCAGGATGACGATCGCCTCGCCTAGGGACCAGCCGTTCTCCGCGATCACCCGGCCGGCGACCCGCAGGCCCTGGCCTAGGGTGAAGTCGAGGCGCTGGGCCGAAGTGGCGGTGATCTCTACCTCTTCGTTGAGCTCCATATGCTGCGGATGGGAGACGATCGCCACGTAGCTGCCGGCGCGGATTCCCGCGATACGGTAGGAGCCGTCATTGCCGGTCCGTTCCCCCTTGCCGAGGAACATCCAGGGATCCGTCTCACCCTTCGGTCGAAGTTTCACCCAGGCCCCGTCCACCGGCTGGCCTTCGGCGTTGCGGACCAGACCTTGGACCTCGATTCCTCTCTCCAGGGTGATCTCGATCCCGCGGCGCTGCTCCCCGGTGGCGAGTTCGAGCTCCCTCGGGTATTCGTAGGTCTCATAACCCTGAGCGGATACCTTGAGCCGGTAACGACCGGCCTGCAGGCTGTCGACGAGGAACTCCCCTTCCGTGCCGGAAAAGGAAAAGGTGCTGTTGCGCCGCACCGCATCGATCTGCTCCACGCTGCCGCTGGTACCCACCTTGTTGAGTTTCACCAGGGCTCCCCGAATTGGGCGGCGCTGGCCGTCGACGACCTGCCCTGCCAGAGTCCCTGCCTGTCGCAGCACGATTTCGAGATCTTCCTGCGGGGGAATCACTCCCGGCAGGGAGCGGTCGATGAAGCCGGCGCCGCGCACGAAGAGGTTCATCGGCTCTTCGGCGGCCAGGGCATCGATGGTGAAGCGCCCTTCTTCGTCGGTGACGCTGAGCAGATCGTCGCGGGAGCGCTGCATGGGCCAGCGGCGAAGAGCATCGCCGATGGGGGTAGCGTAGACCTCCACCGCCGGCAGCGGCTGCTGGTTTTCGTCGATCACCCGGCCGCTGAGGGCGGAGCCAGGAGCGAGCAGCACGTCGCCGAGATCTACCACCTCGGCTTCCTCGATCACCAACCCCCGGACCACCAGGGGAGCCAGCTCTGGGGCGCTGACGGCGAGATCGTAGCGCCCGGGCTCGATGCCTCGCCGAACCCACCGTCCAGCGGCGTCGGTACCTAGGGCCTCCTGGTCCCAGCGCTGCTTTTGGAGGACCCTGCGGGGGGAGACGGCGAGGTTGCGCTGATCGCGGCTGGGGAGCAGGCGAACCTGTGCTCCCTCCACCGGTTCTTCGTCCACCGTCAGGACTCGCACGGAGACCTCGATACCGCGGCCGAGAACCAGGCGAAGGGTGGTGGGCGGGGCCCCCGGAACGCCGGTGCTGGCCTGCTGACGGGCGGGGCTATAGCCTGAGGCGAAGGCGACCAAATCGACCTCGGTTCGCGGCGCCAGGTTCTCGATTCGGAAATAGCCCAGGTCGTCGGTGGAGGCGCTGTAGTCGCGACGGGATCGCCGGGAGTCGCCTAAGCTGCTCATCTCGACCCGAGCGCCGGAGACCGGAATCCCCTCCGCGTCGACCACGATGCCCTCGATATTGCGGATTGGCTGGAGTCGAAAACCTACCTCCTGAGGGGCCGGCAGTGGAACCTGGGCGTTGAGGTAGCCCGGCGCCCTCACGGAGAGGCTGTCGCCGCGAGAGGGGAGCTGGAAGCGTCCGGCGGCGTCCGCCTGGACGCATTGCCAGGGCTGCCGGACGCAGACGATGGCGGTGGTGACCGCTGAGCCGGTTTCCATATCCTGCACCGTCCCCTCGACGGTGGGCAGGGGGCGAAGGGTGAGGGTGTCCTCGGTGGGGGGGGCGTTGAGCTCGCCGTAGAGGCCTTGGGGGCCGTAGAGGCGGAGCTGCTCGTAGGGTGTGGCGTCCTCCCCCTGACCTGACTCCAGCCCCGGCGCCTGCTGTGGCCCCTGTGTGGGCCACTGGCCGCTGACCAAACCATCGCCTGCTATCAGCAGTGGCACCGGTAGTCCGGCTTCGTCGAGGGCGATGAGATCCCGCAGCCGGTCGCCCTGCGGCGAGAGCAGCTGAACGGCGCTGCTGCGGGACGCTGGAAGAGGCTGGAGAGGGACCGTAGCCCAGCGACCGTCGGAGTCCTGTTGGGGGCTGCTCGCCGCAGGGGGCGGGGCTGAAGCGCTCAGGGCCTCGAGGTCGTCGAGGGTCAGCTGCTGCACCCGATGGCCGGGGCTGCGGATCTGTAGCTGGTCTAGCTCCGCTGAATTCGCCTGGTCTGCGCTGGAGAGCGGCGGCAAGAGCAGGCGGACTTCACCCTGCCGGTTGCTGTAGTAGCTGGAGACGAAGCGGTCCTGGGGCCCGGAGCGAGGAAAGGCGCGGGTTCCAACCCGGTCTACCAAAACGATCACCTGTTGGAGCGCCTTGTCGGCGGCCTGCGTCAGCTCTTCGTCAGTCTGCGCTGAGGGAGCGCCGGGAGAGCTTTGGAATCGAAGGGCGAGGGGGCGGGAACGATCCAATCGGATCGGTGGCGCTGGCTGATCGCGCTCGAGAATCTCGTAGGGGCGCGGGGCGGTGAGGGTGATCTCGCCGAGGCGAACGCGTAGCTGATAGATCCAGGGGGTCGGAACCTTCAGCGTATAGCGTCCCTGGGCGTCGGTCCTGGCGCTGGCCACCGCGGTGCCGGGGCCCACCGGGGGTTGGGGCGGGGCATCGGCGGGCAGGGCCAGGCCGGCCATCGGCGCGGCCTCGACGAGGACTCCGGCGAGGGGGGCTTCGTCACGGTCCAGCAGCAGGCCGGTCAGGGAGGGTAGCTGGCTAGTGCTCTGCTGACCGGTGCTCTGGGCGAGAAGAGGATTCCCGTCGAGCACCAGGCTAGCGGTGGCCAGAGCTACGAGCGTCCAGAGGATTGTGCTTGGTCTCCCAGAAGCACGATGTGCTCGCCTCTGGGGATTCTGATGAGGAAGAGAGTTAGAGGCACCCATGGAAGGGACGATATCAGGCGCCTCGACCGCGGCGATGCGGGGCGCTGGGGCGTCGAAGATGACGCCTACCGCCGGTGGTTAGGCGCCGGGAGGTAGGCGCTAGCGGGTACGGGATGAGGGGCTCTAGGCCTCAGGGATCTTCGGTACCCTCCAAGGCGGACGGTGGCGCACCAGCGCGGAGTTGTTGCAGCGCCCACTGGGCATGCTCTCGGACTCCTGGATCTTCCGTCGCCTCGAGGGCTCGCTCCAGAGAGGGGATATAGCGGCGGTCTCCGCTCTCCCCCATGGCGGTTGCGGCGTTGCGCTGCAGGCCTTCGCGCCGAGCGCGCTGCATCGGCGAGCCGCGGAACAGCTCTCGGTATCGGTCCTCGCTGAGCTCCAGCAGATCCTCGAGGCCCAGAGCGGCCCGCTGAGGGGGCAGCCGGAAGTCGTCCTCTGCGGAATCCGGCACCGGGCGGCGGCGGGTGCCTTGGTTCCAAGGGCAGACCTCCTGACAAATATCGCAGCCGAAGGCCCAGCCGTGGAGCTGCTCGCGAGCGGCCTCGGGCATGGCGCCCCGGTGCTCGATGGTCCAGTAGCTGATGCAGCGGCGGCTATCGAGGCGGAAGGGCTCCGGCAAGGCGTCTGTGGGGCAGGCGTCGAGGCACGCGGTGCAGCTGCCGCAGAGGTCCATCGGCGCTAGGTCCAAGGCCTGCGTGGTGGCCTTTTCGGTTTCGGCTTCTGCGGTTTCGGTTTCTGCGGCTACGGCTTCTGTGGCTTTTTCGGCTAGAGGAGCGGAGGAGAAGATCTCGCCGAGAAAGAACCAGGAGCCTTCCCTCGTCAGCAAGCAGGTGTTCTTGCCGATGGTGCCGAGGCCGGCCCGCTGAGCCAGGGCGCGCTCCAGGACTGGGCTGGCGTCTACCGCGACCCGAGTTTCGCTTTCGGGGGCGCTGCGGCGAATGCGGCGGGCGAGCTTCTTCAGGCGCTTGCCCATCAGGTTGTGGTAGTCCCGCCCCCGGGCATAGCGCGCAACCCGGGGCCAGAGATCGTTGTCCGGCGGGATCGAGTCCTCCCTCGGGGCGTAGCGCAGGGCGACGCAGAGCACCCAGCGGGCGCCGGGGAGCAGGCGCTGAGGCTCCACTCGCAGGTCTACATAGCGCTCCATGTAGTCCATGCCCGCCTGATCACCCCGCTCCAGCCAGTCTCGATAGGCCTCGGCCTCGGTGGCGAAGGGCTCCAGAGTGGTCAGCGCGGCGCGCTGGAACCCCTCCTCCTTCGCCCAGGCGACGAGAGTCTCGGCGCGCAGGGGCAAGTCATCCGGGGGTTCGACGCTCAAGGGCACAGCGCTCCCCTCAGCTCTCTCGGTAACTTTCCTCTCCTGACCCTCTAGTCCAGATCCTCGCGGCGGCTGTCCTCGAAGTCGAGAATGAAGTCTGCGCCAAAGGCCTTGGAGGGAGTGTAGAAGCCGGGCTCCGGGGGCGTCTCGACAAAGCGGCGGGCGGCTTCCAGCGCCGTCAGGGCGGTGAGGGTGTAACCCTCCGCAGTGTGGAGCCGGGCGCTGACGATGTTTCCCTCCTCATCCCGAGCTTCCCCCCAGACATGGGCGCTGCCGCGGGTCCGCTGCTCGTCGGTGGGCCCCGCGGGGCCGGTGCGGACCTTGCCCAAGAGGTAGCCCTGCACGATAGAGGTACCCATCAAGGGGCGGAACCAGCGGGTGAGCTTGGCCGCCAAGCGCTGCTTGGAGCCCATGGCGGCGTAGACCTCGATGTTGGGGATCCCGGTGCTGTGGTAGGCGGTGGAGACATCGCCCCAGGGGATCGTCAGGCAGGTTCGGTCCCCGCGGCCGAAGTCGATGTCTCGCTGGCGGTAGGCGGTCGGGACCGGCGTCAGCTTGCCGTCTCGGCGTACCAGCCCGCCGCGGTGGAGGTTCTCCACCATGGTGTAGCCGGTGCCGCGGGAGATGCCGCCGCGGGTGTAGATGGCCAGGGCGAGGTGAGTAGCGGAGGGGAGTCGCTGGGCGAGGTAGGCGGCCATGCAATCGGTGGGGACGACGTCAAAGCCAGCTCCCGGCAGCAGCGCGATTCCGGCCTCCTGGGCCAGGTGGTGACGGGCCGCCAGCGCCTCGAAGACCGCGGCCTCCCCGGTGATATCTAAGTAGTGCACCCCTTCGTCCATGCACGCCTGGCTGACCGCCTCGAAGGTGTGGAGGAAGGGGCCTGCGCAATGCACCACCGCTTTCACGTCGCCGATATTGCGGCGGATGATGTGGGGGTCGTCGAGCTGAAAGACCCGATGCTCAAAACCCAACTCTTCGGCGAGGGGGAGGAGCTTGCGGCCGCTGCGGCCGGCCAGGATCGGGGCGATACCCTGCTCCTTGGCGAAGCGGGCGATAAGCTCGCCGGTGTAGCCATAGGCTCCGTAGATCAGAATGGGGTCGGCCATAGATTTCGCCTCGGATTAGGCTCCGGGCCCCTTTCAGCATTCGCTGGCTGAGTACTCGCTAGCTAAGCTGAGTACTCCCTAGCTAAACAGGGGGCGAAGAGCGATTGTCTTGGAGAGGGGGAGGTCGGCCGCAGATTGGGCACTTGGTGGCCAGGGCGGCCGGCCTCGGCTCCGGTAGGATACCAGGCTCTAAAGGACCCTTCGCCGCAGAGCGATGCCCGCCTCCCGGTGGGCCAAGATACCTTAGCAGCCAGCTTCGAGGAGGGAGCGATTGTGAGTACCCAAGATCTAAAACTAGGCGAAGACGGGCGCCAGCGATGTGGTTGGGTGGCGGATGACGCCCTCTACATCGCGTATCACGATGAGGAATGGGGCGTGCCGGTCTACGACGATCGCCTCCTCTTCGAGATGCTGACTCTGGAAGGAGCCCAGGCGGGGCTCTCTTGGCGCACCATCCTCAACAAGCGGGAAGGGTATCGACGCCTGTTTGCAAACTTCGATGCGGAACGAGTGGCGAGATTCGACGCTGCCCGAGTCGACGCGCTATTGCAGGATGCGTCCATCGTCCGTCACCGCGGGAAAGTGGAGTCGACGGTAAGCAACGCTGCCTGCTTTATCGAGGTTCAGGAAACCGAGGGATCCTTCGCCGACTATCTTTGGGGATTCGTGCACGGGAAGCGGAAGGTCAACGCCTTTGAGCGGCTAGAGGACGTGCCGGCCAAGACCGATCTCTCGGATCGACTGAGCAAGGATCTCAAGAAGAGGGGTTTCCGCTTCGTCGGTTCCACTACCTGCTACGCCTTCCTGCAGGCGGTGGGGGTGGTCAACGATCACCTGGTGGGCTGCTTTCGCTACTACGAGGTCTGAGGGCCCGAGGTCTGAGGGCTCGAGGTCTGAGGGCTCGAGGTCTGAGGTACGGGGGCTGGAGACATGGGCTCTGAAGACATAGGAGCTGGGTATGTCAGGGTTGGGCGTGTCGGGGAGGGGATGTCGGAGCTTGCGGTGTGACCGAAGAGCGAGAGGGGAGGGGGAGAGGCGAGAATCTCCCCAAAACGAAAACATCCCGCCGAGGAAGGCGGGATGTTTTTGCCCAGACGTTGTCGGTCCGTCTGGGGCTGGGATGGGGGGTATCGCCCCAGGGTGGTCAGCGGTCCTGGCGAAGCTGACGCAGACTGCTGATGGTCTGGCGCACCAGGTCGAGGGAGATCTTCTCCAGCTCGGCCGCCTTCTGGAAGAGGATGAGGGCGGCGATGCCCTGATCCCGGAGCTGCTTGCTCTGGGTCACCGGCACCAATTCCTGAGCCAGCTGCTTGATCTCGGTGGTGCGGCCCTGAGCGATGTAGAGCATCGAGAGGTCCATGGTCACCATGGCGAACTCGTAGACCAGACCCTGCGTCTCGAACGCCTGACGGGCCTCGACCAGGGCCAGCTCGGCCTCTTCCTCTTCGCCGGTGCCGCGCATTACCAGGCCCTCGAGCCAGCGCAGACGCAGCAGGCTGACGGGATCGTCCTGGCTTGCCAGCACCGCGCGGTTGCGCTGCAGGTGCTCGTAGGCTTCCTGATACTCGCCGGCCTCGTTGAGCAGGAAGATCAGGTTCTGCACCGCGGCGTAGGCGAGGCGAGGCTCGCGGTCGACGTCGATGAGAGTGAGGCTCTTGCGCAGCAGCTCGATGCCCTGGTCCGTCTCACCAGCGGCGCCGAGATGGATCGCCAGCTGCATCAGAGTACGGCCATAGAGATGCATCTCTCCGCACTGACGGTAGATGCGGGTAGCTCGCCGGTAGTGGCTGAAGGATTCGTCGAAGCGCCGACGGCTAGCGCAGTTGACCGCTTTCATCGACAGGTGGCGGGCTAGCTCTAGGAGATCGCCGGTGCCCTGTTCCAGCAGCTCGGAAGCGCGCTCGAAGGCCTGATCAGCGGCGTCTAGGTCGGAGGAAACGCGCAGGGCGTTGCCGAGGTAGGAATAGCTTCTCGCCTGGAGGTCGTGGACCAGGGGAGAGCGGATTCCCGTATCCGCCAGGTGGAGCGCGATCTCCACCGCCAGGGTGCAGAGCTCAACGGCTTCCTTGTGATCCCGGAAGCAGGCGTCGAGGCTAGATTCCAGCAGGGCTTCACACAGTGGCCAGGAGATGAATCTCTGGCTGTTGCGGATCAAGACGATCCTGCGTTCCTGAGGATGGCCGAGAAGTTCGGTGAGCAGCGCACCGGCGTCGTCCCGCTGATTCGCGAAGCGGCGGCGCTCCTGCATGAGGTTGGGGAGCACCCGGGACAGAATCGCGCCATACTCGCTCTCGCTGGTCCGAGGTCCAGAGATGCGAGGATCCGAGGCGGGCATCGAGCCGTTGGCGGCCCCCGATTCCCACAGATCTCCATTCTGCGCTGCACCGTCACGAGCGCTGAACAGCCGGCGCAGGTGATCTAGGTCGTCTCCGGAAAGCCGGGAACGAAGGACGTCGGCAAGATGAGGGGTCTGGGACATAGGGTCAGGCATTGGATGACTCCTTCAAAAAGCCGACCGCCGTCAGCTCTCGAATCAGCGCCGCCAGGCAGCGATTGGCTACCTTGCGGACGCTGGACTGGGCGTACCCCAGCTCAGCGGCGATCTCTGCGGGCTTGAGGCCTAGGCTGTAGCGCATCCGCAGGATGGCTCGACATTTGGGCCGCAAATTGGAGACCGATCGTTCTAAATCTTTGCGAAGGGTGGCCTGTTCCTGGGAGGGCTGGTCACTGTCTGCGACTAGCTCCAGGATGGTCTCGTCCACCGTGTCGTAGAGTCGGGATCGGCGGCTGCGCCAGTACATGATGCAGCGACGGCGCAGAGTTCCAACGAGCCAAGCTTCTGGCTTTTGGACCTCGTCCCACTTGTAGAACAACGTCATGAAGGTGTCCTGTAGGACATCTTCTGCGTCCGTGGGCGGAATCTGATACCGCCCGAGAATCTGCTTCAAGGTTGGTCGGATCCTGCGCAGCAGGGCCTCGAAACCTTCGTCGCTCCGGGCGTTTTCAGGGGCGTTCATCAGTGGGTGCACCTATGGGATATTCCGCCAAGACGACGGAAAGCGGACAGAAAATGATGTCAACCTAGGTCTGATCTTCTTCAATCTTTGGGGCAAATGTCAAATCGCTCCGACAATTTGATTCCGTTTCATGAAAGAAGTTCGTCCTCGAGTAAGGGAGATTCCGCTAGATCGCAGGGGTAGGCTCGATCTTGAGAGGGGGCTGCAGAATCAGGGTTCGTAGAATCCTCGGTGGTCGTTTTCGTCAGGTCGCCGTCGAAGGGAGATCAGTTGGGGCCAGGGTCGGCCGAGAGACCATCCGGATTGATGTAAGGGCCGTGATCCGTGGGCTCGTCTTCGGGAGCCGTCTGGGTCGTGCCGGTGGCGCTGTTAGAGCCCGAGGCTCCATCGGCGGCGGCGGCTTCCAGGTAGAGGATGAGAGCGGCGTCAACCGCATCCCCATTGCTGGCAGCGGCACTCATCTCATCGGCGTTCTGGGTCGCTGATGCAGGGACGGCGAGGATGCAGAGTGATCCTACCATTAAGATAGTTAGCAAATGTGCTAAAGACAGGCTTTTCATGTCGAATCTCCCGGATTCTTCTCAGCTGCGCGAACGAATGGGGGGTGCGCTTACCAAGAAAGTGCGCCAAAACTGCCGTTTCGGGACAGCTTTGCCACAGTCGTGGCGCCCGTCTGCCCGAGTTGTAGATTGAACGTATCAGCGTTGCGATGAAGAGAATTCTGCACGGCTTCTATGGGCGCTATGAGTGAGCGGAAAAGGTCTGGGCGTCGAGGCGCGCAGACCGGCGAGGGAGCGGGTGAGGGATCGCCCGGGTAGGTCACCAGCTCAGTGAGTCAACGACTCAGTAGGTTAACGACTCAGTGGGTTAACGACTCAGTGGGTTAACGTTGCGACTCCCCCCCGGGCTTCCTCATCGAGACGTTGAGCTTGGTCTTGGGCGAGGATCGGTTCGATGAGGGGATCGAGGTTGCCCTCGAGGATGTTGGGGAGTTGATGAAGCGTAAGGGATAGCCGGTGATCGGTGACTCGGTTCTGCGGGAAGTTGTAGGTGCGGATCTTTTCCGAGCGATCTCCGCTGCCCACCATCCGGCGCCGTTCCTGGCTCTCGGCGCTCTTGGCGCGTTCATTCTCGATCTCGAAGAGCCGGGACTTGAGCACCCGCAGCGCCTTCGCCCGGTTCTTGATCTGGCTGCGCTCGTCCTGGCAGGTCACCACGAGGCCGGTGGGGAGATGGGTTAGGCGCACGGCGGAATAGGTCGTGTTGACCCCCTGCCCGCCGGGGCCGGAAGAGCAATAGCGATCGATGCGAAGGTCCTTCTCGGCGATGTCGATCTCCACGTCCTCCGCTTCCGGCAGCACGGCAACGGTGACGGCGGAGGTGTGGATTCGGCCGGAGGTCTCGGTTTGAGGCACTCGCTGAACGCGGTGAACGCCGGCCTCGAATTTCAGCCGACTGTAGGCTCCCTGGCCCTCGATGATGGCGGATAGCTCTTTGACGCCGCCGACCTCGGATTCGGAGATCTGAATGATCTCGGTGCGCCAGCGCTTCGATTCGGCATAGCGTCCGTACATGCGGAACAGCTCCGCCGCGAAGAGAGAGGCTTCGTCTCCGCCGGTACCGGCGCGGATCTCGAGGACGACGTTGCGCTCGTCGTTGGGGTCTTTGGGGATCAACGCCAGCTGAAGCTTCGCCTCGAGAGCTTCGAGCTGTTCATCCAGCTCTCGGATCTCTACCTCGGCGAGCTCCGCCAGCTCGTCTCCCTTGGGCAGCTCGGAGAGCATCTCCTGGGCGTCTTCTCGCTGGCCCTGGGCGCTGCGAAATTGACGGTAGAGCTGGACGATGGGCTCGAGCTCCGAGATCGCCTTGGTGGTCTCGCGGAGCTGCTTCGGGTCGTTCAATACATCCGGCTCTGCGAGCCGGTGAGTGAGCTCGTCGTGAGTCCGCTCGATATCTTTGAGTTTGTTGAGCATGTCGTCAGTGCCCTAGTCTGCCGTCACCCTGGCTTGCCGGTGACCCAGCTCGCCAGCGCTCCAGCTTGCCGATTCTCCAGCTTTCTAGTGTCCGAGCCCGGTAGTCCCTCGAGGCTCGTGAGTGGCCGGTCGATTCGTACCGCAGACCAACCCCATTGCAGCGGCACACCAGCCCAACAAGATTAGAGCAAGGACGAGGGCCAGGCAAGCTGTCTCCACCTCGTTCTTCCGCCGCTCCGGGATGGCCGGGAAGGGCAGCTGAAAGATACTTTGCAACCCTTTGGCGCCCTTCGGCATCTCAAGGCTGATGGAGATCTTGGGGACGACTTCCGCAGCGGTTGATTCACGGCGCTATTCTTGTGCCGCGATGGATTCCGCCGACCAGCCTGCGAAGGGATGGAAGCCCGGGGCCGAGGGCGAGGCTCTCGGTCTGCTGGTGGGGCGTGCCCAGAGGGGGGATCGAGGCGCCTTCGAGGAGCTCTACCGCCTGCACGTCGACCGGGTCTTCGGCCTCTGCCTGCGGATGACCGGTGATGCTGGTCGCGCTGAGGAAGCGACCCAGGAGGTCTTCGTCAAAGCATGGCGGCGGTTGAGTCAATTTCGGGGTGAGTCGGCTCTGTCTTCCTGGCTCTACCGCATGGCGGTGAACACCGTCTACGGAACACAGCGCTCCACCCGCCGCCGGCAGGATCGGGTGCTGCCGGTTCCGGATCTCGAGGCGATGGAGCCAGAGGCTCCGGCGTCGACCCCCAGCAGCGCCGGCGTGGACCTGCGTCGCGCCCTGGCGCAGCTGCCGGAACGGGCGCGCCGCGTATTTCAGCTGCACGATGTCGAGGGCTATCGTCACCGGGACGTGGCGCAGCTGCTAGGAATCTCCGTCGGTACTTCGAAAAGCACGCTGCATCGAGCTCGCAAGATGCTGCGGGAGGTGTTGTCCTGATGAGCGCTGAGGGAAGGGATCGTCGGTCGACACAGAGGAGTCCAGAGGGAACGCGGGAGCGCACGCCACTGAGCCCCCAGGAGAGCGGTGCAGAGCCCCAGACGGAGCTCCAGGCAGACCCTTACCCTCAGCTGCAGGATTGGCTGCTGGATCGCTCGCCCGTCGAGGTCCGAGAGCTGCTGAGGCAGGCGCGGCAGGAGGTTACGGAAGGAGACTCTGCGTCGCCATCGAGGACCAACGCCGAGCTATCCAGTGCCGAGCTGCGTCTCGCCCAGCGCTGGCTGGATCAAGCGGAAAGCTGCGACGAGCTCGCCTCGGAGCTGCGTTGGATCGAAACCCTCGCCGAGCGTGTGGAGGGAGAGCTGATCCAACGAGTGTCCCCGGAACGGGATCTTTGGCCGCAGATCGCGGAGCGCTTAGAGGATCCGATGGAGGGAGAGCTCGGTGCGTCGGCTGAGAGCCCGGTGCCTGAGAGTTCGGTGACCGAGAGTTCGGTGACCGAGAGTCGCCATGGAAGCGCGACGGTGCCCAGGCTCGGGTCGCGGCGGGCTGCCCTCTCTCGCTCTCTCACCACGGGGATCACCCGATGGGTCGCCCTGGCGGCGACTCTGCTGATCGGTACGCTCCTGGGCCTCTATCTCGCGGAGCGAGGAGACCTTCAGTCGGTGCTCCCGGCCGGTTCTCAGGTGCTCCCCGCAGCGTCGGGGGCAGAGGCCGAGTTAGAGCTCCTGAGGCAGTCGCGGCGGCAGGAGCAGGCGAGGCGCAGCCTGCGGGAGCTCACCGCCAGCTATGACCTGTTGCGCCAGCTGCTGGTGAAGAGTCTCGACGACACCGAGGGAGGAATGTCAGAGGAGACTGCCGAGCTGCTGCGGCGTGAGCTCACCGCCATCGACTCCTCCATCCTCGAGCTGCGCGATGCGATCGAGCAGGAGCCCGACAACCAGCTCCTTCATCAGCTGCTGCTGGCGAGCTATGACCAGCAGCTTCAGCTGCTGCGGCGGGCCCAAGAGCTGAGCTACCGGCTCTAGGCCCGTTCGCGCTGGTTCACCCACCGTTTACCCGCCGGGAACCCTACCCCTCCCGGCATTCTTCGAAGTGAGACTCATCGTTCATCGAGATCGACAGGAATGTCGGTAAATGGTGGCGATCAGTGATGACAAAAAAGGAAGTGACTGATGATTCTTCGCAATTCTTCGCGTGAACCCCGAGCCGAAGCCCGGATTGGCTTGCTGGCGGCCTCTCCAATGACGTCGCGGCTCGGCGTCCGTTCCGGCGTTCTGGCTCTGGTGCTCGCCTGTAGCCTGCTCGCTGCGCCCTTCGCTGCGTCGGTAGCCTCGGCGCAGGAGTCGGTCTCTCACTCCTTCTCCGTCGGCGAGTCTGGAGCGGTCTCGGTGGAGGTTCTCTCCGGCACGGTAAAGCTCCTAGCCTGGGATCGCTCGGAGGTCGAGGTGACCGGCACTGTGGGAGAGGGAGTGGAGGAGCTGGTGGTGAGCGCCGAGGACGGGGAGGTGAGTATCGAGGTTGTGACCAAGGAAAAAGAAGGCGTCTGGGGTGTTGAGGGCTCTGTGGACGTCGATCTAGAGGTGCGGGTACCGGCAGGTATCGAGATCGAGGTAGAGAGCATCTCGGCGGCGGTCAGCGCCTCTGGCGTGGTCGGTGAAGTAGATATCGAGACGGTGAGCGGGCCGATTTCAGTTCGGGGGGATGTGGCGACTGCCTCTCTCTCTACGGTGAGTGGCCCAGTAGCCTTCGAGGGCTCGAGCCGAGAGACCTCGGTGGAAAACATCAGCGGCCCGGTGAGCCTTTCCGGAGTGAGTGGCGAGCTAGATGTCGAGGCGGTCAGCGGCCCGATCAGCATTTGGGCCGGGGAAGTGACCTCGGCGTCGGTAGAAGCGGTGAGCGGTGGTGTGGAGTTTGTTGGTGCGGTCGCCGCTGGTGGTGAGTTGGAGATCGAGTCCCACAGCGGTGGTGCGAAGGTGACTTTGCCCGGAGGGCAGGCTGCGGACTTCGAGCTGTCCACCTTCTCCGGCACGATCAGCAATCAGCTGGGGCCGGAGCCCGAGCAGGATGGCGGGCTCGGATCTTCGGTGGAGTTCTCCACCGGAGGCGGCGCGGATATCGACATTGAGACCTTCAGCGGCAATATCGAGATCATCGCCCAATGAGCACCGCTCGGTAGAGCTGAGTGAATCGGCTCGAATGAGCCTTTGTCGAGAGGCGATCCTCAGGAACACGCCCTCAGACGAGGCGAGCGAGTTACTCTGTCGCTCTTCGAGACGGCCCAAAAGCGCCGCGTAGCCCCTGGTGGGGTCGCGCGGCGCTTTCTGCTGTTCGGCCCATTGGGGGCCTCCTTGCCGGTTCCTGCTAGGCGTTCTTTGAACCTTCCCCTCGGTCTTCTGGGCCGAGGGGAAGGAGCGATCCTGGTCGCTTCAGAGGCGATCTGCCGCGGAGAGGCTCGGGCCGTGAAGCACCCCGTTGAGCAACAGCGGAAGGCTGGATCGCCAGAATCCCCGGAAGGACGGGTCATGGGCGAAGATCAGCGCCTGCCCGTCGCCGTGGTGCTCCAGCCCGAGGACGAGAGAGCCGGTGAGACGCTCCTGGGCTTCGGGCCAGGCGAAGCCGGAGCGCAGCGGCGTTTCCAGCGCGATGCGGGCGATGTCCTGAGTAGGATCTCCCACCGGCAGCAGGACTCGGGAGCCGAGGACGAGGGTGGAGGGGGAGTAGATCGCCCCGGCGGTGAGAGGGTGTTGCGGCGAGAGCTCGGTGGCGAAGGCAGCCCCCGGGGTGTAGAAATCGCTTTGGCGCCAGGAGTTGGCCGCCGCCGTGAGGGCATTGCCGCTGGCAGAGCCGGAGCCCGCCCTTTCGGAGGTCCAAGGAGCAAAGGGAGAGAGCTTCTCCTCGAAGAGCCACTCGCCGGCTTCGCCGATGGCGATCAGAGTACCGCCTCGCTCCATCCAGCGCCGGAGGGTATCGGGAAGGCTCTCCGGCAGGGATGCGCTGGTCCAATCGCCGTCCGGAAGGATCAAGACATCAAAGCCGGTGAGCGCCGAGTCGTTGTCCAAGGTGTGGCGATGGATGCGGTGATGGGGTACCTCCAGCTGCTGATCCAAGAGGTGCCAAAGGGCGCCGTGGGCGGTAGGGGTGGTGGGATCGTCGGCGACCAGGGCGATCCTCGGCGGCTGCACCGTCACCATATCGAGGGAGCCGAGGGAGATGCCGGAGGCGGTGAGGCCGGAGGTCACCCGGACGATCTCGACGCCGAAGCGTTCTCCCGCGGCGTTGAGAGAAGCCTCGAGATCGGCTCCGTTGCTGCTGCCGGGAACCAGCAGGGTGCCCGCCGGGAAGGATCCTCCGGCATTCTCGAAGGCGCCGGTGGCGACGGAGTAGCGCAGGGATTCTCGCTGCAGCCAGGAGGTGAGGCGCCAGCCGGCGAGCCCCTGGGGGCGCACCAGATAGGCGAGGCTGCCGCGGCCGACCAGTCCGCCCTGCGGCTCGCCGGCCTCCTGTGCGGCGGCGAGGCTGCCCTGCGGCAGCTCGGTGCCGGGCTCGCTGCGGAACACTTCGACGCCGTAGGCCAGCGGCAAAGACCAGGAGGTGATGTCCGCGAATTCTTCCTCCTGATGACGCTCTAGGCGCTGTCGCTGTCGCTGGACGAAGGCTTCCGGTAGGGCAATTTCCCGCTCCATCAAGGTCTGGGCTAGGGCTCCCAGAGCCTGAGAGGTGTCGAGGGCCCAGGTTCCCGCGTCGAAATTCCGCTGGGCGAGGTCGCCGTCGACGACCCGCCGTGCCGGCACGGCGCGCACCGGCTGGGCGAGGCGGGAAATCTCGATACCGTGATCGTCCAGGAGCTGGGCGAGGGCGTTTCCTTCTCCCTCGCCGGACCACAGGAAGTATGTGCCCGGTGCCTTGCGAGCCTCGGCCCGGGCGTCCCCAAAGTCTCGGACCAGACCGCCTCGGTTCTCCGCCGCGGTGGCCACCGTGGCCAGGGAGGTGGTGAAGTGTCGGACGATGCGATCCGCCAGGGTGAGCAGCGTGCCGTCGCGGCGCTCGACGATCTGCCCCGCAAAGCCGTGGCCGGCCATCTCGTAGGTCATGCCGATACTGTGGCGCAGGGAGGGGTAGGTGTCGCCATAGCCCGGATAGAAGAGGTCGAAGCGTTCGCCGTCAAAGTAGAACCAGCCCTGGGCGTCGAAGGTTCGGGCATTGGCCTGCCCGAATACCTCGAGCCAATCCAAAACCCTGCGATCGATGGTCTCCAGCACCGGATCCGCCGCTGGTGGGAAGTAGTAGGTGCTGTCCACCTCCATCTCGTGGACGTCGACGTAGACGTGGGGCTCCCAGCGCCGGTAGGCCGCGACCCGATGCTGGCTCTCGATTTGAGTCATCCAGGGCCAGTCACGGTTGAGGTCGAAGAGATAGTGGTTGAAGCGCCCCCCCGGCCACGGCTCTTCGTGCTCGTAGGAGTCTCGGTGCGGGTCGGCGATGCGCCCTCGCCGCTGAAGGAATCCGGAGATGTAGCGCTCGCGACCGTCGGGGTTGGCCAGCGGGTCGAGGAGAACCACCACTCGCTCCAGCATCTTCTCTACCTCTTCGCTGGAGCTGGCGGTAAGGGCGTAGGCGGTGGCGAGGGCGGCCTCCATCGCCGAACTTTCGTTGCCGTGGACGCCGTAGGCGAGCCAGACGAAGACCGGAAGGTCTCGGCTCAGCTCCTCCCGCTCGTCGGCGGTGGTGTCACCGCTGGCTAGGCGCAGGTGGCGGCGCCGCAGCTCTTCTAGGCGATCGAGGTTCGCCGGACTGGAGATCGCCGCTAGGCGCAGGACCCGCTGCTCATAGGTCTGACCGTATTGCCACAGGGTCATCCGCGGTGAGCTGGACGCCAGCTCTTCGAGATAATCCAGCGCTGCGGGGTATTGCGTGAAGCGCTCCCCGAGGGCATAGCCGAGCCAGGCGGCGGGAGTGGGGACTGTGGCGTCCAGCGGGGCTAGGGAGAACTGGGGCAGCTCGCCCCGGGCCACAGGGTCGAGAGGGGCCAGCCGGGCGCCGCTGCGGGACCAGGGCAGATCGCTCGCTGGAGTGACGGGAGCCAGGACCGAGGAGAGGTCCGCGCCGGCATCGGGATCCTGGGCCTCGACGCTGAGGGGCAGCGCGAGGCAGAGTGCGGCAAGGAAGAGGGCGACACAGGCGGCGGGGACACGCATGGACACTCCTGTCGGGCCGTCGGGGGCGGCGGGCAGAGAAGGGATGAGGGAGAGTCGATTGTAGACCCTCGGCGCAAGATCTTCGAGAGAGGACCTTCGACGGCGGAGTCGACAGGATGTCTACGGTGGGCTTCCGCGATGCGGATTCCCGATCGGGAGTCCCGAGAAGCGTGATCGGAAGGTATGCGGCGGGAGAGCGGCGTCACCGATCCGCGACGGTGAGCGCCCGCAGCGCCTCAGCCGGCGACGGCGTTCTCTACCGAGATCGACAGCCGCTTCATCATCTCGTGGAGGGTCGTGGGCTTGACCTGGAGCAGCTCCGCCGCCCGCTTCTGTACTCCACCGGAGGCCTGCAGCGCCTTGATGATCAGCTGCCGCTCGTAGGAGGAGACCGCCTCCTTCAGCGAGATGCCGTCTTCCGGCAGGTCCGCAAGGGCCGCCGGGGAAGGAGCCGGCTGACGAACGGATTGAGGCAGCAGGGAATCGTCTAGCTCGGGGCGGGTGGAGAGCACCACCGCGCGCTCGATGACATTCTCTAGCTCGCGGACGTTGCCGGGCCAGCGGTAGTCCATCAATAGCTCCATCGCCGGGGGCGTGATCTCCGCCAAGGGCTTCTCGTTCTCCTCCGCGTAGTGGCGCAGGAAGTGCTCCGCCAGCAGCGGAACGTCCTCGCTCCGGCGGCGTAGCGGTGGCAGCTGGATGGTGATCACGTTGAGCCGGTAGTAGAGATCCTCGCGGAAGTGCCCGGCGGCCACCTCCTCTTCCAGGTCCGCGTTGGTGGCCGCCACCAGGCGAACGTCGGCCTTCTTGATCTCCACCCCGCCGAGGGGCATGTATTCGCGCTCCTGGATCACCCGCAGCAGCTTGGCCTGGGTCTCCAGCGGCACGTTGCCGATCTCGTCGAAGAAGATCGAGCCGCCTTCCGCGACTTCAAAAAGGCCCTGCTTATTGCTCACCGCGCCGGTGAAGGCTCCCTTGACGTGGCCGAAGAGAGTGCTCTCTAGCAGGTCCGGGGGCATCGAGCCGGAATTCACCGTGATGAAGGGGCCATCGGCTCGCCGAGAGTTGTGGTGGATCGCCTTCGCCACCAGCTCCTTGCCGGTACCGCTCTCGCCGAGCACCAGGATGTTGCTCTTCGCCGGCGCCGCGAGGCGCACCAGCTCGAAGACCTGCTGCATCGGCTGGGATTTGCCGATGATGTTGTCGAAGCGGAACCTTCCCTTGAGCTGCTGGCGCAGGCTCTGATTCTCCCGAGTCAGCCGTCGCTGCTCCAGCCCGTTCTTCAGGGTCAGCAGCACTTCGTCGTTCTTGAAGGGCTTCGGGATGTAGTGGAAGGCGCCTTCCCGCATCGCCTCGATGGCGCCCTCGATGGAGGAGTACGCGGTGATCACCACCACCACCTGCCCGGGGTCGTCTCGCCGAATCTGCCGCAGCACCTCGATCCCGCTCATGCCCGGAAGCATCAGATCCAGCAGCACCAGGTCCACCGACTCCTTGCGCAGCAGGTCTAGACCCTCTTCACCGCTGCGAGCGGTGATGGGGTGATACCCCGCCTGGCGAACCAGGGTCGCGAGGACATCCCGCAGGACTTCCTCGTCGTCGATGATCAGGATATTCATGGCTGGTGCTGTTCGCGGCCTGGGGGCTCCTGCGTCATTGCTTCGTCATTGCGGTGGCGGTGGGGTTCGGTCCCCACGGTTCGAGGATGGGCTCGAGAGAGACCCGAGAAGCGGAGCGCCCCCGCTCCGCCGAGGCTCAGGGATTCTCGCTACCGAGTTGCAGCGGGAGCCGGACGGTGAAGAGCGTACCGACCCCGGGCTGGCTGGTGGCGCGCAGCGTTCCCTCGTGCTTGCGAACAATATCGTAGCTGATGGTCAGCCCCAGGCCGGTGCCGCCCTGCCCCAGCTTCGAGGAGTGGAAGGGCTCGAAGATCTTCTCTAGACGTTCCGGCGCAATGCCTACACCGGTATCTTCGATTTCTACCTTGGCGAAGGCCCCGTCGACAGCCAGGCGCACGGTGAGCTGCTGAATTCCGACGCCGGTAGCGTCCGGGTTGGACATCGCGTCTTGGGCGTTGAGGAAGAGGTTGGTGAACACCTGCTGCAGCTCGCCGTCGTTGCCGACGATGGTCAGCGGCGCCTCTGGTATTTCGAGGCGCAGGCGGATCGAGCGCTTGGTGAAGCGCTCCTTCAGCAGGTCCAGGGTGTCGGATACCAGGGAGCCGAGATCGAGGGAGCGATGGCCGTCGCTGCGGCTGCGGGCGAAGTCCAGCAGATTGTTGACGATGCGGGAGGCGCGGAAGCTCTGGCGCTCCACCTTCGAGAGCAGCTCCCTGCGGGGATCGTCTTCCGGGGTGGTGGTGAGGAGCATCTGGGCGTAGCTGGAAATGCCGGTGAGGGGCGTGTTGACCTCGTGGGCGACTCCGGCGGCGAGCAGGCCGAGGGAGGCGAGGCGATCCTGTTCCCGCATCGCGTGCTCCATCGCCCGCTGCTCGGTGACGTCATGCACCACCAGGACCCGCAGAGACTGTTCCTGCCGGCGGCTCTCGACAGAGCGCATTTCGAGACTGGAGAGATTCCTGGGAGCTAGAGCCCTGGGCTCGAGGACCTGGGTGGGCGCCATCTCCGCCTGCAAAGGAGCTATGGAGAGCTCGAGGTAACGCTCCTCGCCGTCGAGGCTGCAGTAGCCCACCTCGATGATGCCGTCCTGGGGACGGGGGAGGGGGCTCACCGGCAAGAGAGTTGTGAGCTCTTCGCCAGCTAGAGGATCGGCTCCCTGTGTTGGTGTGCTGGGTGCTGGTGTGCTGGCGAGGGCTGCGGCTCCCGGAGGGGCGCCGAGGGTGGTTTGGTGATCGGCCACGGTATCGGTTTCAGCGCCAGCTTCCGCGGCTTCACCTGTTGCTCCGTCGCGCTGAATCAGGTGGCGGAAGGCGCGGTTGGCGGAGATCAGGTGATCTTCTTCGTCGATCACCGCCATGCCCACCGGCGAGGATTCAATGATGCCCTCGCTGTACTGCCTCAGGCTCTCCACGGCTCTCAGCTGGCTCCGCAGCTGGTGCAGCAGCTGCGCGTTCTCGATCGCCAGGGCGGCCTGATTGAGCAGGTTGCGGATCAGCTCCTGATCGTCGCTATTCAGGGGACGGTCGCCCAGCTTGTACCCGACCACCGCCATACCCAGATGACGGGTGCCCCGCACGCTCAGCGGGAAGGCGTAGCGATAGCCGGCGGTGAAGAGCTCGCTCTGGGCGGAGCCCTCGGCGCCGGGAACCTGAGCTCCGGAGAGGGGCTCCATGTCCCGCTCCCAGGCGTCGACTCCCAGCGGATCAAGAGGGAGTGTCGGGATCGGCTGGCCGCTGCCCATGGGCTCCTCTGAGCGCATCGGCTTGAGTCGATCTCCCACCGCCAGGTAGAGGTTGACCCGCTCCAGCTCGAGGCTTTCTTCCAGGCGGTCCAGCAGCTCGAAGCAGAGCTTGGCGAGGTCCCGCTCCGAGAGCAGGCGTTCTCCGAGGCGAGTCAGAGCGCGGCGGCTGCGGTAGGTGTCGCGGTATTGCAGCCGCTCCAGACTGGTGGCGACGCGGCTGCGCATCGGCGCCACCAGGGCGGCGATCATCAGGCCGGAGCCGAAGGAGAGAACGTTGCGGGTAATTCCGAGACTCTCCGCCAGGCCGCTGAGGAAGCCGAGGTCGATGACGGTGAAGGCCAGCAGGCCGACGATCACCGTCGCCGTGGTGGACACCGCATCCCGCAGGATGATGTCCAGGTCCCACAGCTTGTAGCGCAGAATCGCCCAGGCGCAGGCGAGGGGCACCGCCACCATGGGGGCGACGGTGAGAACCTCCAATAGCTCCGAGTTCCACAGGGCGCCGAGGCTAGTGGGGCTCGCCAGGGTATAGATCAAGTACGGGACGTAGCCCACGGTCATGCCGAAGGCGATCCACAGCGCCTGGCTGCGGGCATCCCAATTGCCGTGGGGTGCGAGGCCGCGGTAGATCAGCAGCGCCCCGGCGGCGAGGGTGAAGGCCACCAGGTGGAGGGAGGTGGCGCGCTGGAGCCAGAGCCAGGTCTGGGTATCGAAGCCGCCCAGCAGAAGAGCGCCATCGAAGACCCGCAGATCGACCTGCAGGGTCAGCAAGAGCACCGCCGGCAGGTAGGCAAAGGGCAGCGCGCGGCGCATCCAGCGGATCAGCGCCGGGTCCTGAGTCTTCTGGAGCGCGTTGTCGAAGCGGGGGAAGACGAGGAAGAAGTGGAGGGTCAACGCCGGCAGCAAGATCCGGGCGACGGCATCGAGGTTGTCGACCCAGCGGTCGAAGGAGTCGTAGATGCCGAGGGGGGAGAGGGCGAAGAAGAGGGTGTAGAGCAGGCACCACGCGTAGAAGAGAAGGCCCTCGCTGCGCCGGTTCTTGAACAGGGTGTAGAGGCCGATGAGCAGGTAGAGGGCAGCGATGGTGGCGAGGGTGAGGTACGACCAATCGATTTCGAGGGCCGGTTGCGGCAGGGCGACGGTGACCAGCTCGTCCCCTCTCAACACCTCGAGGCGGCTGCTCTCGCCGCGGTGTAGCTGCCGGCGCAGCTCTTCTGCGGATCTCGCTTCGGCTCCGTTGACCAGGAGGATCAGGTCTCCTTCGATCACCCGCCCGGCAGAGGCGGGACCCTCCGGCGCTTCGGTGACCAGCCATCCGGCTTCCTGGGCCGCGACTTCAAAGCCAAGGCCGCGAAAGGAATCGACCTTGCGCTGGAAGCTCAGCGTGGACAGCACGATCACCGCAATGGCGAGGGTGACGCCAGTAGCGAGCAGCAGGAGTTTAGACAGCGCCCCGCGGGGCCGCGACACGCGTAGGCTCATCGTGTCCTCGAGGTCTCTCGCCGGAGTCGTGGCGGCGGAGGGTTCCCCTCGGTCGAGGCGAGTCGCGGTGTCGTCTAGAGACGGCCGGGGCGGGGCTTCTGCGGCGGCCTGTGGTGATTCAACAGAAGGATCCGACTGGGTACCTTGCGTACTCTTCGGATTGGGCCGGGTCGGAGAATGCGCGTGTTCAGGTTCCATGTCGGATCTTCCAGGCGCTTAGGAAGCAGGATTCGTGCCATCTTGGCGCAATTCTCTCAAGCCCCTGCACCGGGATGATCTTCGACTTTTTGAACTCCAGAGGCGCTTTTGGCAGCGCCTATGGGCTCTTAGGGAGAGTGTGCTGAGGTGCCTGGGCTTCAAAGCAATGAAGCCGTCCAATGGATTGAATCCAAAGATCTGAGCTGAGCACTCGCGATCAAATCGCGGCTAGATTTTGCCTGGGCTGTGCTCACCACTCTGTGTTCTCGACTCCGTGCTTCCGACTCTGGGCTCACCACTCTGGGCTCGTCCCCTTGCCTGAGTTGAGCTCGCTGCAGGGGAGCCCATCGCGGGGCAGCCCCGAAAGGCGCTCAGGGAAGAGTGGGGCAGGGAGCTGGAGGGAACTCAGAAGCGGACGGCTACGCCGCCGAGGAAGCGCTTGCGAAGCTCGTCGGAGCTGTCATCTTCCAGGGTAAGGGGCGAATTGCCGCGGGAGAGCTCCATGTTGAGCTTGACCTCCCAGGTCGCCGCCAGATCCGCCAAGATGCTCAAATCCTGGGTCAGCATCAGCTGCAGTCGTTCCAGAGCCAGCTGCTGGCTGGCGTCCGCCTCGAAGAGCATCGGATCCAATTCCTGCAGCAGGTGCTGGAAAGCGACGAAGATGCCGGTAGAGGAGTTCTGGAATTGAGTGTCCAGGGAGGTGACGAAATAGCGCACACGGTTCTCGTAGGGCAGCTCGTCCCCCACCATGATGATGCCGCCGCCGCCGGAGGCCAGGTTCGATTCGAGGCGCGCCGACACCGAAGGCGAGAGCCGGCGGGTCATCGCCACCTGGACTTCCGGCAGCCGGTCGCCGTCCACCAGGTAGAGGCTCTCCAGGTGGTTGAAGAAGTCCTGGTGGAAAAAGAGGCGCAGGGTCTCGCCGAACTCCCGGTGAATGGCGCTCAAGGAAGTGCGGTTGCCGTTCTCTTCTTCGTGGGAGAGAGCCAGCTGGTAGCAGCGCTGCTGGCTGGCGTCGCATTGACCGGCCTCGTGGAAGTAGGCCGGGGTCATCAGGCGGGGCAGGGCCTCGTCGTCCTGATGAACGCGCTCGCTGATCAGGCCGGAGGCCTGCCACTCGTTATTGAGCTGGAGCACGAAGCCGCCCCTCGGGGTGAGGGAGAGGCTGCCGTCTTGAAGCCGGGTGAGCAGGCCGTATTCCAGCAGCAGCGCCGGTCGAATGCGGTATCCGCCCTGCCCTAGGAGCTCGACGCTCTCCTCCATCCACTCGTCCACCTGGTAGGTGTCGGGGCTGAGGAAGGCGGGGCCCAAGGGGTTAGCGCCCAAGGAACCGGGATACGGCATCTGGGCTTCCCGCTCGCGGTAGCTCAGGCGGGTGCTGAAATCAGCGCGGTCCCCAAAGGTTTTGGCGTAGGAGCCTTCGATGCTCAGGGTGTTGGAGGCCATCGGCGCCTGCTGCGGCACTAGGTTCCCGAGGCTGTAGAAGTTGTTCTCGCTGGTGTATTGAGCGCTGAGGCGAGACTCGCCACCGGCCAGTTGAGAAGACCAGCTGACTCGGTATTGCTCGAAATCCACCGCCTGTTCCAGGCTAGGGCCCGCGTTGAGGCGATGATTGCGCCCCTCGACTTCCAGTCGATTCTTCTGCTGATCCTGGATCGCCACCGCGAGGCGGCTCTGGCGCGAAGAGCTGGAGCCCAGGGCATTCGTCGGCTGAAGCTCCATGAAGTAGCCATCGACGTTGATCTGGCTGCTGCCTAAGGCGCCCTCCAGCAGCAGCTGACCGCCGCTGAGCTGGGTGTCTCCCAGCAGAACGTGGTCTTCGCGTCCGGCGAGGGCCTGGAGCCGAGCTTCCTGGAGATTCTCTTGCAGCACCGGCGGGAGGGCCAGTCGGGCGTAGCTGGTGTTGGCCGCTGTCGCCGTCTCGCTGCGGGGGGCCGGCTGAGGGGCGGCTGCCGGGCCGAGGCCGATCTCTTTCAGCACGTCGTCCGGAAGCTGTCGTCGCACCGCCCAAAAACCGCCGCCGGTCTCTTCGTCCACCGGCTCCGCCGGTCGCAGCTCGAGGTCGAGGAATTGATCCGAGGTCGCCGTGCGTCGTGCGAGCATCACTACCGCGGGAACAAAGCCGCTCTTATGGGCGACGACCTTGTAGATACCGGCGGGGAGCTCCTCGAAGAGGAAGTTGCCCTCGTCGTCCGTCACCACTTTGCGCATGGTGGCGTCGGCCACCTCGTAGGCGTAGACGCGAACCGTTGCCAGCGGAGAGGATGCGCCCCGCACCTTGCCTGCCACCAAGCCCCGCGTCACCAGCCGTGCCGAGTCCGTCGTCCGCGCAGTGGAGGCCATCTCGGCGGTGTCACCGAGGGCCTGTGGTGCCGGAGCACCGGGGACGATCAGCACTGCGGCCGTCAGCATGGCCATCAGCGTAATCACGCCGGCGGCTCGCCAGGGGACGGGGGGTGGTTTGCGGAACAATTGCATCATGGCGGATCTCCGTAGGGGTAGACTCCAGCCCATCGAGTATAAGGATTGGTCTCAACTAGGGTCAAACCGGGGCGCAGCGTAATTTATTTCCGTTTACCCTAGAGTGCCCCAGGAGAGCTTCTCAGGGTTGGCTATTCCTCGGCGGGCCGTGGCCCGGAGAGGATGACGGCGTGGTGGCGATCACCGCGGCTTCGATATGGGCCGCTTCGGCCTGCCGCAAGCAGCGGGCGGCGGCCCGCAGCGTCGCGCCGGTGGTGGCGATGTCGTCGACCAGGAGGATTCTCTTCCCGGCGATTTGCTGAGGGTTGCGGCTGGCGAAGGCGGAGCGCGGGTTGCGGGCTCGTTGGCGCCGCCCGAGACGGCTCTGGTGACCGGTAGCGCGCCGCCGGCGAAGACTGGGGCTGAAGCGCGCTCCTAGGTGCCGGGCCACCGGTCGCGCCACCCTTTCCGCTTGATTGAAGCCCCGCCGCAGGCGCCGACGCCAATGAAGGGGAATGGGGATCACCAGGTCGTAGACCTTCGCCGAGAGCTCCTTCGAGGACTCTTCTCGCTCTATCTCCGACTCCAACTCGAACTCCAATCTCTCTCCGAGCCAGCGTCCCAACTCCTCCCCAAGCTCTTCGCCGAGGTAGTCGAGACGGCCGTATTTGAAGGCCTTGAGGGCTTCCGGAAGGGGGTCTTCATAGCTCCATCGAGCCCAGAGTCGGTCAAAGGGAGGCGGGCTGCGCCGACAGGTACCGCAAAGATAGGTCGGTGGAGGGTGGGCGACGCTGAGGGCTCGAAGGCACCCTCTGCAATGGAAGCGAGCGGGCCGAAGCTGTTTTCGGCAGTCCCGACAGAGGCCCCATCGACGCTCTCCCTGAGGGTCGCCGCAGGCGAGGCAGGGGGAAGGGAGCACCGTCGCGAGGAGGCGCCGGCCCCAGCGAAGGGGAGCGGGGCTTGGGGGTTGATGGGTGGCTTTCTGCTTTCTCATCGTCTTCTAACTTAACGGGAGCTAGGTGCTGGGAGCACCGAGGAGCAGCGGGTGCCCGTCAGCAGGGCGCGACAACTCCCGGCTTGCGCGCTGGCAGTGACGCTTCGGGGAGCTGCATCGTAGAGTCTTGAGGGCCAGTCTTATCGAGAGAACCCTCGATATGGCGCCCACGGCCCCCATGACTGACTCTGAGCCTTGGGCCCGTCGCCGGATATACTCGGCCGCGTCCCATAGCCCTCTCCGTCGGCGATTCCGACGACGTCCAGAGCATTTTCAATCCCAGGTAGATTCGACCCGTATCCTATCCGCGGAGGACCGCCACCTTGAAGCCTTCCCTCGACCGCTCAGGTTTTCCTGCCTCTCGCCAGGCTCTCTCTCCGGCCCGCCGCGGCGCTGGTCTCTCCCCTTGGGCTGCCCTCGCCACGCTCTTGGCTCTGGTGGCTTTGCTCGCTCCCAGCGGCTCGCTGCAGGCTCAGGAGGCCCTCAACAACAGCTTCTCCATTCTGGGAGGCATCGGCGGCTCCTTCGATGCGGATCCGGATCCAGGGATCGACCAGACGAGCTTTCAGCTGGTGTACTCGCTGGTGCGCGACACTCGCACCCGCTTCGGCGTGCGGGTCGGCAGCATCGACTTCGGCAATGATGAGCTGTTGGGCCCCTACGCCGGTGCGGAGCTGACCTACGTCACCGCCGGTGGTGAGTACCGGCAGCGCTCACCCTATTGGGACTCGGGCCTGTACGTGGCCCTGGGCGGCTACCGCCTAGAGGGCACCAACGTGGCGGGAGGGGACGACGAAGACACCGCCCTCGGACTCGCTCTGGGCTCTACGGCGGAGTTTCCCATCAATCGCCGCTTCAGCATTCTTGCCGAGCTCTCCGGGCATATCGTCGATCTCGAAGAGACCCAATTCTTCGGCATGCTCCACGTCGGCCTGACCTTCAACTTCTAAGAGCTGACGCACAACTTCTAAGAGCTGTCGGGGCCAGGGCGCGAGACCCCGGCTAGATTTCAGACAGGCCCGAGAATCCGGTAGTCCAGAGAATCAGCTCAGCCCCCCACCTGATTGACTAGGTTGGGGGGCTGGTCTTTTGGGACTGAGTTTTCGGGATTGAGCTTCTTGAGCTGAACGATTGAAGCTGAGCCAGGTGAGCTGATCGCGAGAAGCGCTGTTCAGGGAGCGCCGGCCGGCGAGCCGCCGCCGTCCCGGTCCTGCTCGACGCCGGCGAGGATCTCTTCCATCTCGGCGCCGTCTTCGACCCGCTGAATGATGCCGCCGAGAATGCGGCGCACTTCCGGGTTATCCCAATTCTGGGCGCCGATGTACTTGAGGTCCTCGATCACGCGGCCGTTGACCAAGACATAGGTCTCCGGCAGCTTGCGGGTGCCGTAGCGGTGAGCCACATCCCAGGTAGGGTCGTAGAGCACCGAGAAGGCGCGATCGCCGACGAAGGGCTTGACCTCTTCGATGTCGTCGTCCACCGCCACCATCATCACCTGAAAGCCGGGGCGGTCCGAGAAGTCTTGGGCTAGGCGCTGGAGTGCCGGGATTTCGGTGATGCAGGGCGGGCACCAGGTCGCCCAGAAGTGCAGCAGCGTCACCTGGGTGGTGTGATTCGCCAGGGTGGTGGGGCGGCCGGTGGAATCCAGCAGGAAGCCGTTGGGGGCCAGGCTGGTGCCGTCTCCTCGGGGCCACAGCAGGGCCGCCAGGGCGAGAGCTAGAACGATCCCGAAGGCGAGCTTGGGGATCATGCCCAGACCTTGAGGTCCCGAACCCTCTTTAGCCCCTTCCGGCGCCTGATCGGGGGCGTCCAGAGCTTCGGTTACGGCTTCCGTTTCCACCGCGGCTTCCACCTTGGTTTCGGTGGTGGGGTCGGTCGGTTGCTGACTCATGATGAGATCCCCTGAAACACACGGTTCCTTGGAGCGTTAATCCTTGGGGCGATCATTGAAGAGGGCGGATGCCCTTCTTGATAGATTGAACCCTTCACCCGTCGCGGCAGATTCCGCGGACCCGCCGTCCGCCAATTCTTTTGCCGCGCCTTCCCTGCCCCTTATGCCTTTTCATCGGCAGGAGCATTGAGCCTAAAGTGTATACCCTCGAAGACAAAGGTCCGTCCGTCCCCAAGAAGGCTTTCATCGTTGGCGTTGCCCTCGATGGACAGTCCGTGGACGAGGTGGAAGAGCACCTCGACGAGCTGGAGGCGCTGATCATCAGCTGCGGAGGCTCGGTGGTGGGCCGCGCCCTGCAGCGCCGCCGCGTGCCGGATGCCGGTACCTTCATCGGCAGCGGCAAGGCGAAGGAGATCGGCGAGGCCGCCAAGGCCCTGGAGTCGGAGATCATCATCTTCGACGACGACCTCACTGCCAGCCAGGTGAAGAAGCTAGAGAAGACCTCCGACAGCGCGGTGATGGACCGCAGCTCGGTGATTCTCGAGATCTTCGCCCGCCGCGCCCGCACCCGCGAGGCCCGTACCCAGGTGGAGCTCGCCCGCCTCAACTACCTGCTGCCTCGACTCACCCGCCGCTGGAGCCATCTCTCCCGTCAGGTGGGCGGCATCGGCGTGCGCGGTGGTGAAGGTGAAAGCCAGCTCGAGGCCGATCGACGGATGCTGCGCCAGCGCATCCAGCGGCTGAAGAAAGAGCTGAAGAAGATCGAAAAGACCCGCGGCGTGCAGCGCCACAGTCGCCGGGACGTGCCGGTGGTGGCCCTGGCGGGCTACACCAACGCCGGCAAGTCCACCCTCTTCAACCGCCTCACCGGCGGCGACGTCTACGCCAAGAACCAGCTCTTCGCCACCCTCGACTCTCGCCTGCGCCGCGGCGCCCTCGCCCCGCAGCGAATGGTGATCTTCGCCGACACCGTCGGCTTCATCCGCAAGCTGCCCCATCACCTCGTCTCCTCCTTCCGCTCCACGCTGGAGGAGATCACCGAAGCCGATCTCGTCCTCCACGTCATCGACCGCTCCCACCCCGCCTGGCGCGAGCAATACCAGGTCGCCCGGGAAGTCCTCGAAGACCTCGGCGTCAGCTCCGAAGAGACCCTGCTGGTCTACAACAAGATCGACCTCCTCGGCGACGCCTCCCCCTTCCTGCCCGGCGAGCACGGCTCCGACACCACCCTGGCCGTCTCCGCCACCACCGGCGAAGGCCTCGACACCCTCAAGGCCACCCTCGCCCAACGCCTCTTCCAGGGCGACCAAGTCTCCTTCGGTCCCCCTCCCTCCGCCCTTCCCCAAAGCGACTCCGACAGCCCTTGACACTTCCACCCTCCCTGCATATATTCCCCCTTCCCAACGCGTGGGGCTGTAGCTCAGTTGGGAGAGCGCTTGAATGGCATTCAAGAGGTCGTCGGTTCGATCCCGATCAGCTCCACCATTAAAATTTAGGTACTTACGGCCCGCTTTCTTGGCGGGCCGTTTTGCGTTGATGGGCTTTCAGTGCGCCTACCGGCGTCTCATCAAGCGCCAGGGGTGTTGAATGTGGTGGGACATGGCGAAGGCTAGTCACTCGGTGTCTGTGCAGCTTTGCTGAGCACGGCAGCCAGGGCTCAAGATCCCGTTGGCCAGACCTCAGCCTTCACCTGCTCCCAGGGTTTGCCGGGGTCACCCTTTGCCTGCTCTAGCCGCTCGTCGAGTAGGTGTTTTTGCCATTGAGGGATTGGGGCATGCTGTGGCGCAGCTTGGGGATTTTCCAGGTTGGCCCACGGCTCATCAGCGAGTGCAAGGCGGTCTTCCTCGGACAGTTTTGGAGCTTGGGACTTGATCTCAGTCTTGGTCTTCATAAAGGAAATCTAATCCAGCTCACTTATGGAGCCATTTCGTTCTTCTTAAGCTGAATCGCTGAGTACCTGGATCAGTTTCATCTTCGCGAAGGTGGGAACCTGGCAGGTTGTGTTGGGTTGGTGCTGACTCGTTCGCGCAAGAGTCAAAAGCTCTCATCGAAATTCACGCCTCTTCGCTATTCAAGAGTGCCGTAATGTTGACTGGGGCGGCCCTTAGGAGGGGGAATAGTCAAATTGGGGTTAACTCAATCGTTGTCTGAAAGCAAAGTTGAACGCCGTTTCGATACCCGGTTGCGCCAAATCTTTGGGTTTCTTCGATCGTTATAAACGCTTAGAACGTGGATAGCGCCGCTGATCTCGGTGTAGAAGGCGCTATATGGGAATGGCTTCAAAGGAATCCGTCGGATACCAGGGTCAACTTCCTGATAGAGCTGCGGATGGCTCAATGTCTTCTGCAGCCCAGCATCCATCACATCGACGAATCGCTTCCCAAGTCCGCGTTCTTGATCCTCGTACCATCGAATCGCCTCAAGAAGCTCCCGCCGAGCTTCCGGCCGGATCCGGTAGCTCATAGCTCTCGAAGCAAATCAGCCTTTACCTGGTCCCACTGGAGGCTTTCTTCTGGCTTTTCGCGAGCTGTTTTGAGTCGCTGTTGCAGAGTCTCTCGTAGCTCTTGTGTCAGCGGATACTCATTGGGCGGAGTGTTGCGTTCGAGGACTCGGTAAGCGAGGTCGAGCTGTTCGTTCCTGGAAAGCTTGCTGATCTGTTCCTCTAGCTTCTCGGCTTTCGTCATAGGGTCAGTGTACACGGGCGGAGCTGCGGGACCTTTTGGGGATTGCGTTTTGGGCTGCTCTTGGAGGCCTTTGTTGGTTCTGCGCAAAGACACCGCAGGCCCGCTTCCGCGAGCCTGCGGTGGAGATTCAATCGCGTTTCTATGCCTCAGCGGGGGCTTCCGACGACGTACCGGAAGTTGGCGAAGGAGGCGCGGGCACCGTCGCTTTCGGCAGCGGTAGTCGTAGAGACGCGTGGATGATCAATTCCGCCCCGCAATTACCCCCCCATCCACATCCCACAGCGCCCCAGTCACCCACGAGGCCCGGTCGGAGAGCAGGAAGTCGATGACGTTGGCGACGTCGTCGGCCTGGCCGATGCGGCCGATGGGATGGAAGGCGTCGAAGGTGGCGAGGGTGTCTTGGACTTCGGCGGGGTCGATGAAGCCTTCGTAGATGGGGGTGGCGACGACGGCGGGGGAGACGGCGTTGACTCGGATGCCGTGTTCGGCGAGCTCCATGGCGAGGTGCTGGGTGAGGGAGTGGAGGCCGGCTTTGGCCATGGAGTAGGCGGAGGAGGGGGTGGCTTTGATCGACTGCTTGGCCCACATGGAGCCGATGTTGACGATGGCGCCGCCGCCGTGGGCTTTCATGTTGCGGGCGACGGCCTGGGTGAGGAAGAAGAAGGCGCGGTTGAGGTCGAGGTAGCGGTCGTAGTCGTCGGCGCTGTGGTCGAGGAAGTCCTTGGGGATGAAGGTGCCGGCGGCGTTGACCAGGGCGCTGAGGTGGCGCTGTTCATCGTCGATCTGCTGGATCACTCGCTGGATGTCTTCCTGGTTGTAGAGGTCCGCCTGGATGGTCTCTACCGAGCCGAGGGGGGCGAGGGCCTGGCGGGCGGCCTCGAGGCGGTCGGTGCGTCGGCCGAGGATGGCGACGGGGACGCCGCGCTGGAGCAGGGCCTCGGCGGTCTTGAAGCCCATACCGGTGGAGCCTCCGATGACGAGGGCGAGCTCAGGGCGGTCGGTGGCAGTAGAGGGGTTGGACATGGTGGTCTCCTAATCAGGTGAGGTATGGGTGGTTTTGGAGTGAGGTTTGCTAGTCGATCTATCTATCGGTTGATAGGTATTATGAGTAAACGAAGGAGCCTCTACAGCTCATGCAGGACGAGCTAGCCAGAGATTTAGCTGCCGCAGGGAGCGAAGGCGCGGCGGCGATCGGGTCAGAGCGTGACGCTGTGGACGAGAGCGCGCATCGCGGCGAGATGTTCTTGGTCCTCGCCGACTCGGTCGAGGAGCAGCGCTCCCTCGAGGCCAGAGAAGAGGACCCGGGCGAGCTGGGGGGGAGGAATGGGGGTCCGCACTTGATCGGGGTGGGCCTCGAGGGTTTCCTCGATCCAGGTGACGGATGCATCGAAGTAGCGGCGAAGCAGCCGCTGCCCGGTTTCGTCTAGGGAGCTGGCTTCGGCGGCGAGGGCTCCGCACAGGCAGAGCTTGTTCTCGGCGAGCACTCCCTCGAAGATCGCGATCAGGCTCTCGAGCTTCACCCGAAGGCTGTCTGGGCGCTGGGAGATCGCTTCGAGATCGCCCCGGAAGTGTTCGGAGTACTCTTCGATGAGGGCGTTGGCCAGATCGGCCTTGGCGGGGAAGTGATAGTGCACGCTGGCGGACTTGATGCCGACCTGATCCGCCAGGGTGCGGAAGCTGAAGCTGCTGAGCCCGTCTCTCTGAACGAGGTCGGTGGCGAGGGCTTCGAGTTGTTCGCGGGTCTTGTTCATCGGGTTTGGCTCATCGGGTGTTCTCCATTGACGAAACGAATATTACCTATCAATAGGTAGATTCGTCAAGCCTGGGAACTCAGGAAAGTGAGGAAGGAGCCGAGCGCTCCCTTCCTCCTGAGGCTCTTCACTCCCTGATGCTCCTCTTTGATGGATCGCCCTAGATCCGAATCAGATCACCAGGATGAGCTCAGTCGATCTTGCCGCAGGCGTCGTCGTCGCAGGTGAAGGTGGTCTGGCTCGGCGGGTTGCCCTGGAGGATGCTCACGGCGGTATCGATGGTCAGCTTGCAGTTGGCCATCTCCATGTGGTCACAGTCGTCGAATTGATAGTGCCCCAGGGCGGCGAGATCGGCGAGGCCGGCGGTGAGGACGTTCTGATCGCCGGTGGCTCTATAGATGCCGGTGGAGTCTGGGAGGACGGAGCTCGACTCTGTGTAGTAGTAGGGCGCGATTCCGCTGATCGTGCTGTCGTCGATCACGCCGTAGAGCAGGTAACCAAAATCGTCGATTTGATTGCCCGAGCCGTCGAGCCAGGTGTCGACGCTCTCCCGCCAGCTTCCTGCGGCCTGGAGGAGATCGAGATTCATCGACTTGATGTATTTCACGGCGCTGTCGTCCGAGAGGTTGTAGGCGCCTTGGAAGTCGAGCTTGGCGTCGACCGTGGTGGAGCCCCAGTTGTAGATCACTTCCACGAAGGAGCCACCGAGGAGGCTGGTCAGCTCCTGGCCGGGTCCAATCTGATAGACCCCCTGCATGTTGGAGAAGAGCTCTGCCCATTCTTCGTTGCCGATGTTCTTCGCGGCGGAGGGACCTGCTCCGCAGACCAATCGATAGTAGGACTCCACGGTGCCGAGCAGGGGAGGGGCGAGGAAGATGATCCGATGGATTTTGTCGAAACCGTAATTCTTCAGGTAGGTCATCGTAGCGAGGCAGCCCATGCTGTGGCAGAGGATGTCGACCTTGGAGCTACCGGCGGCGTCCGAGATGGTCTTCGCAAGGGGCGGCTGGCCCGAGATCAGGTCATCGCTGGTGTCCGAGCCGACGACGGTCTCGAGATCGAGGCGCCAGTCGTAGGGAGCTTTGACCAGGTTGCCGTCGTCCTCGCTATATCCTTTCTCCTTCAGCCAGAGAAACATCTTGTCGTAGCCATCGATACCCGTTACCTTGACCTCGCTGTAGAGCGGCGCTCCGCTGCTGTCGCAGGCGAGGTACTCGGCCACCGAGGGATCGTCCGTTGGCCAGACGTCGAAGGGGCCCTTCACCGGGGTGGCGAAGTAGTAGAGCTTGGAGCCGAAGAGGCCCGGGACGGCGACGAGGGGGTAGGTGGTAGTTGTCATGGGACCTCCTGATGCGTCACTCGGTGGAAGGTTTGGGGTGATCGATATTTTCTATTTTCTGCGATGGCGAAAGTGTTGGTGTGACGCTTTAGCTCCAGGAACTCTTCGGTTCTCGATGGCTGGCGGCCTCAGGATTCGCTTCGTTGCCGGCTTCATAGACACCTTCATAGGCAGCTTGATAGTCCGCCGGATTGACGCAAGAAATGAATCGTGGTTCACTCATGTGAAGGTGTGAATTTAAATTCATTCCTTTGAGTAACCACCATGCCCTACCGACCCACTCACCGCACGCTGACTCGTCAAGCCGAAACCCGGCGCCGGATTCTTGACGCTGCCCAGACCCTGGTGATCGAGGCGGGCTACCGGGGGGCGCAGGTCGCCTCGGTGGCGAAGCGCGCGGAGGTGGCGACGGGAACGTTCTACCGCTACTTCCCCTCGAAGGACGAGCTCTTTGCGGAGGTCTTCCAGCTCGCCACTCGACGCGAGCTGGAGCGAGTTGCCATAGCGGCCCACCGGGGGGGCTCCGTGCGCCAGCGGATCGCCCGGGTGGTCGAGGTCTTTGCCCGATGGGCGCTTCAGGAGAGGTCCCTGGCCTACGCTCTGATTGCTGAGCCATTAGATTCTGCGGCGGGCCAGGAGCGGCAGGCATACCGTCGCGGCTATCAGCGGGTGCTCAAAGGGCTCATCGCCGAGGCCGTTGCGGGGGAGCTGTGCGCCCCCGTCGACCCGGCGATCACCGCGGCCTTTGTGGTGGGAGGTTTGGTGGAGGCAGTGCTGGGCCCGCTGTCGCCGGAAGCGGGGAGCACGGACCAAGAGCTGCAGGTGAACACCCTCGTGGCGACGGTGGACAGAGCGATCTTCGGCGACTCAGCGCTGGAAGGCAGCGCCTCGATGGCAGCGGAGCGGGCGATGGGCCGGGTTACCGACGGATCTTCGAAGAAGGGATCGGGAGTCGATGGTCGAGGCTCTTCGCCGCGGGGTGAGGCGGCTCCTGCTTCGCCGCTCAAGGGGATCAAGCCGCTATGACTGCTGGTCTGAGAGGCCTGGTCTGAGAGGCTTGGTCTGAGAGGTTTGGTCTGGGAAGTCTCGTGATTTGCGTGACACGAACGGTCGTGCTATTTTTTTCCTATGTCGAAGGGAAGAGAAACTCGCCAGGCGATCCTGTATCGCGCCGTCGACCTCACCAGCCAGGTCGGCCTGGAAGGTCTGAGCATCGGGGTACTAGCGAAGCGGGCGGGCATGTCGAAGAGCGGCCTTTACGCTCATTTCGGCTCGAAGGAAGAGCTGCAGCGGGAGGTGCTGGACGCCGCCGCGGACCGCTTCGTGGACGTCGTCATGGCGCCGGCCTTCCGCGAGCCCCGAGGGCTTCCCCGAGTGGAGCGCCTCTTCGAGCTGTGGATGTGGTGGGGTACTCAGGAGCTGAGCGGCGGCTGCCCCTTCGTGGCGGCGGCCTCCGACTTCGAGGACCGGCTGGGCCCGGTGCGGGATCACCTCATCGTGCATCTGGACGACCTCTTGAAAGAGGTCGCGAAGACCGCGCAGATCGCCATCGACGAGGGGCACTTTCGTCCCGACCTCGATGTGCAGCAATTTGCTTATGAGTTTTGGGCGCTGGTGGTGGTCCACCAGCATTACAGCAAGCTATTCGGCTACCCACGAGCCAACGAGAGAGCTCGGGCAGCCTTCGAGCGAATGGTGCGCGACGCGTGCCAGGCTCCGGTTCACTGAACCGAGGCTTCCGCAACGGAGAGAGTCATGAACGAAAAAAGCACGATCGTCCGTACGATTCGAGGGATTGCTCGCGTGCTGTCGGCGGTTTCCCCGCCGCTGGCGGCGCGCTTTCTGGGCAAGCTCTTCACCACCCCGACGCCCCACCCACTGCGGCCACGGGAGAAGAAGTGGCTGCAGGGAGTCGAGAAGTCCCGAGTGCGCTCCGAAGAGCTCGGAGAGCTGCAGATCTATTCCTGGGGCGAAGGTCCAACGGTGCTCTTGATGCACGGTTGGTCCGGTCGCGGGGCCCAGCTGGGGGCCTATGCGGCGCCGCTGGTGGAGCGGGGATATCGAGTCGTCGCCATGGATGGCGTGGCCCACGGAGAATCCGACGGCAGCCGGGCGACGCCTCTGTTGATGGCGGCCTCGGTTCAGGCCGTCGCTGGGTCCCTGGGTCCGCTGGCGGGGGTGATCGCTCATTCCTTAGGCACGGTGGCTACGACCCTCGCCCTGACCCGCGGGATCCAGGCGGAGCGCCTGGTCTATATCTCCCCGCCGGAAGAATTGAGCATCTACATCCGCAAGGCGGGAGCCTTCCTCGGCTTCCCGCCCACCATCGCGCCGAAAGCCCAGAAGCTGCTGGAGCGGCGTTATGGACTGTCTTTCGAGGCCGCCCGAGGGGCGGTGCTGGGTCCAGCTCGCCTGGAGCCGCTGCTGGTAATCCACGATCGCGAGGATCAGGAGGTTCCCTATTCCGAGGGGAAGAACCTGATCTCCTGCTGGCCGGGAGCCGAGCTGCACACCACCGAGGGGCTCGGACATCATCGAATCCTGCGCAACGCTGAGGTGGTTCAGCGGGCGGTGAACTTCATCGCCCAGGATCAAGGGGTAGAGCAGGGGGGCTCGGGCAGTGGCAGTTTCGCCGGGATAGAGCGAGGCGAGCTGCTCGCCGCGGGGGCCATGTCATGAGCAATGCTCCCGCTGGGCTGAAGCGAGTGCGGGCGATGATCGACGGTCAGCTCCCCTTGCCGCCCATCGCCCAGCTCTTGGGTATGGAATTCGAGGCTGCTGACGAGGGCACCTGCACGGTGAGCATCGAGGCCCGGAAGGATCGCCACGCCAATCCGCTGGGCACGCTCCACGGCGGCGTGCTCTGCGACCTCGGGGATGCGGCGATGGGGCTTTCGGTGGCCACCACGCTGGAGAAGGGGGAGAGCTTCACCACGGTGGAGCTGCGCATCAACTTCTTCAAGCCCGTTTGGGACGATCGCCTGACGGCGGTGGCCGCGATCGTGCGCCAGACCCGCAGCTTGAGCTATGCCGAGTGCTCCGTCACCGATACCAAGGGAAGCCTGGTGGCGAAGCTGTCCAGTACCTGCATGAGGCTGCGGGGGGAGGCGGCCGAGGGGCGCTGATCGTGCGGTTCGGAGCGCCCTGAAGGGATCAGCCGCTCGTCGCTCGTCGGAGCCTCGGGAACCCTGACTCTGCGCCGCTTTGGGGAGGATCTTGACCCGCGTTGCCGCGGGATCTCTGGTGTCTGCTGACGACCGCGCTGTACGGTGCTACCATCCAGGCCACTTAAGCTCTGAATCGGCGGCGAGAACCTGGGAACGTCTCGGGAAACCGCTTCCGGAAGCCAAGGTGTCTGGAAGATGGGTCCTATCGTTCCGCGGATAGAACGTCGGCAGGATGCTCCCCAGCAGCGTGGGGTGTGGGGGCAGGTTTGGAAATCGCCAGACCCCTTTCAGGCAGAGGCGGGCTTTACCGGCGAGTACCTGGTCGCGGGGCTGCGACTGTTGATCGTCGTGGTGTTGATCTACGTTCCGGTGCGCCAATGGCAGCTGGGAGAGATCGACCCGTATCGCAATTTGCTCCTCGGCAGTGTCGGGTTGGCGCTGATAGAGGCGCTGTTGGTGTATTCGGCGGTGCAGCGCAATTGGGGCCGCTCCTGGATCGGCTGGGTGAGCTCGCTGCTGGACGTCACCCTAGTGACCTGGGTGCTCAGTATCTACCTCTTCTTGGACGATCCCCTGGCGGCGACCAACAGCACCATCGTCTACCCGGTCTACTTCCTCGCCATCGGCGCCACCAGCCTGCGCTACGACTCCCGCATCTGCCTGATGACGGGGCTGCTGGCGACGGTGCAATACGCCGCGCTGGTGATCTACGCCGTGCAGCGTTGGCAGCTGGCGGCGCCGGGGGTGCACTCCACGGATTACGGTTCCTTCGATGTCGCTACCCAGGTGGGGCGCCTGGTGCTGCTTTTGGGGGCGACCCTGCTGGCGGTAACGGTGGTGGTGCGGGCGCGGGAAGCGAGCGATCTCTCGATGCGCGATCGGCTCACCGGGCTGCTCAATCGCGGCATCTTCGACGCTCGCCTCCACGAGGAGGTGAAGCGGGCGCATCGCAGCGGCAAGCCGATTTCCGTGGCGATGATCGATGTCGACCATTTCAAGGCCTTCAACGACACCTTCGGCCATGAGGCGGGAGACGAGGCGCTACGGGCGGTGAGCGCTCAGCTGGTGCGCTCCTTCCGCGCCACCGACGTGGTGGCCCGCTACGGCGGCGAGGAATTTGCCGTGATCCTTCCGGGGATGAGTATGCGCCACGCCCACCAGCGAATGGAGGCGGTGCGGGCGGCGGTGGAGGATCTGCGCATTGCGGTGCGCGGCAGCCGAGAGCTGGCGACGGTGACCGTCAGCGGGGGGGTCGCGGTGTGGCCGACGGAGGGAAGCGATATCCAGCAGGTGGTGGCGATGGCGGATCAGCGACTCTACCGGGCGAAGCAAGGCGGTCGGAATCGGGTGATTTGCCCGCGGCAGCCGGAGCCCCCGCTGCCCGGTGGAGGAACCGCCCGAGAGGCGGCACAGCGCATCAGCAGCGAGATTCCCCGCCGGATTCTGGAGGAGGCGAAGGCGAGTCGAGGGGAGAATGCCGAGGCCTCTGGCGAAGGCTCCGAAGAGCCACCGAGGGAAGTCTCGGAGGGCGGTCGCGAGGTGACCTCCGGCAGCGGAATCGGCGCCTCCTCCTCCGAGTCTTGATGGTGGTGCGGGGGTCAGCTAAACTTCGACTCTTCAGGCTGCTACAGTGCACAGCATCGATCGATCCTCGCGTTGTCGAGTTCCCGTCCCGCTCACCGCATAAGGCGACCCCCCGGTGAAAGATTCCAAAGCCCAAACCAACCTCGAGACCTCCGGTGCCGGACGTACCGGCCTCGAAGTGCTGACCGAGCTGCGGGATACCGTGGAGACGGCGCGTTCGCTGGTGACGGTGCTGGAGGAGAACCTGGAGCGCTCGCAGGACCCCTCCCATGCCTCCCCCGACCGAATGGTGGAGCTGCAGCGGCGCCTGAACGCCGCGGAGGCGGATATCCAGGAGCTGTCCTCTCGCCTGGTGGATTCGGAGCACCACGCCGGCCGGCTGATGAATCTCTACGTGGCGACCTTCCAGCTCCACGCTACCCTCGACCCGCAAGAGGTGCAGGAAACCATCGAGGAGATCGCCATCAACCTGCTCGGTGCCGAGCAGTTCATCCTGCTGCTGCGGCGCGAGGGGGTGACCAGCACCGAATGCGAGGTCGCCCTGGTGGAGGGTGGAGATGACGTCGGCGGCGGGCTCTACGCCGATGGCCGCTACGTCGGCGGGGACGCCATGGTGGACGCGACGCTGGACGATGGCGTGCTGCGCATCGGCCCGGAGAAGGGCTCCAGCGCGCTGGCGGCGGTGCCGCTGCGGGTTCAGGACGAGATCGTCGGTGCCCTGGTGCTGCTCAAGCTCTTCGATCACAAGCCGGTGCTGCGGGCGGAAGATCGGGACCTGCTGGATCTGTTGTCCGCCCACGCGGCCTCCGCTCTCTTCGCCGCCCGGCTCTTCGCTACCAAGGATCGCAAGCTGCGCACCTTGGAGAGCCTAGTGCGCCTGGCGCAGGGCGAGGCGTGATGAAAACCATGAGCTTCCCGAACCGTATTCATCGGCGCGCTGGCCATCGGCGCTTTGGGGCCCTCGCTCCGAGCCCTTGATCTACACCAGAATTACGCCTTCGAGGGGCCGCTTCTCCAGGTTGGAGAGCTTCCGCTGCCCCCGATGGGCGGTGATTCACCCCACCCCCCACCCCCTTTTTCCTCCAATCGCCCTCCTCGAGACCCTATGAGCATCTCTGGCAGCCTGGAAGACGTCTCCGTCGCCGATGTGATGCAGTTCATCCATCTTGGTCGTCGAACCGGCACCCTCTTGCTGGATCGCGGCAAAGACTCGGCGATGATCGGCTTCCACAAGGGGCGCCTGGTGAGCGCGCGGGCACCCAGCACCCCCAAATTGGGAGATCTGCTGGTGGATTCCGGCATTCTCGACCGCGGGGTGTTGAACGAGGCGGTGGAGGCGCAGGCTTCCGGTGAAGACAAGCGCTCCATCGGCCAGATCCTGGTGGCCGGCGGCGCCCTCGAGGAAGAATCCCTTCGCCAGGTGGTGAGCCAGCAAATCGAGGAGACCATCTCCGAGCTGGTGGGCTGGGTGCAGGGAACCTTCGAATTCGCCGTCGATGATCTTCGACCGGTGGACGAGATCGCCCTCTTTCCTGGAGACGTGGTGCCGGGAACCGACATCAACACCCAGATGGTGTTGCTGGAGGCGGCGCGGATCTTCGACGAGCGCAACCGGGATCAGGGGCTCGGCGGCGCCGGCAGCGAGGGAGATCCTCTAGACGACACCAATCCCGTGCTGCAGCTGCCGGAGGACACCGGTCCACCGGAATCCCAGGTGATGCCGCCGGAGGACGACTTCGAGCTGGTGGAGGAGCCGGCTCACCCGCTGCATGTGGTGAGCTCCGATCGCACTCTGCTCGCCGCTCTGGAGGAGGCCGCCCCGCTGGAGCTGGACGGGGTGCTGGAGATGGCCCTCGACAGCGCCGGTCGCTCCAGCGACGAGAACGTGCAGCCCCTGGTGCTGGTGGATCTACGGGACGGTCAAAACGACCTCAGCGATATCGCCCGACTACATCGGGAGCATCCCAGCACGCCGGTGCTCACCCTGGTGGATCGGGTGGTGAAGATCTCCGAGGTCTACGCCGCCGGCGCTCTGGCGGCTCTGCCGGCGGAGGTCAGCGCTATCACCGCCTGCCTGGTGAACGTGCTGCAGAGTCAGCAGCAGCTGAACCGGGCGACCCAGCGGCCGCCGGCCTCGGTGGCGGCCCCCGGCACTGGCCCCGCCCCTTCCGGGGCCGGGGTAGCGCGGCTGCGGCGGGTCTACGGCGATCTGCGCAGCGGCCTGCTGTCGGCGACGGTGGCCCTCAACCTGATGCACATCATCTCTGAGTCGGTGGAGCGGGCGGTGCTCTTCCTGGTGCGCCACGACAGCCTGCAGGCCTTGGGGGCCTTCGGCATGGGCTCCAACGGTCGTCCGCTGGCGGAGCTCACCCGCGGCATGCGCCTCGAGCTGGCGGAGCCCAGCGTGCTGGTGCACACCCTGCAGAGCGGTGAAGCGGAGTCCGTGGCCTTCGATGAGGCGGTGCTGCCGGAGAAGCTCAAGGGGCTCCTCGGGAGCCCGCTGACCGGCCAGGTAGTGATTTTCCCGGTGCTCGGAGCGCAGCGGGTGATTTCGGTGATCTACACCGACAACGGCCAGGTGGATCGTCCCATCGAGGATATTGAGATCCTCGAGCTGGCTACCGCCCAGGTCGGTATGGCTTTCGAGAACGAGCTGCTGCGACGGCAGATCTCACAGTCCGAATAAGTCAGCCGGGACTCTCTCCACCGTTTATCCGATGAATGGGTATCCGGTGAATGGGTATCCCCGGTGGCTGACTACCCGATAGCTGACTACCCGGTGATTGGGTCTGTCTCTAGAGGATTGGTACCCTGGGCGCAGCGCCGAGGAGACAAGCGCCGCCCGGATGGCGCGAGCGCTCGCCGCGATGGATAGCATGAAGGCGCCCGCCAAGGTTGGGCGCTAGTTTTCTGAGGAGAGATGCAATGCAAGAACCGGGCGACGTCTCGAGTAAGTCGGCGGAGACCCCGAAGAGGCAGGCCGGCTCCGGTGAGGAGACGGTCTTCGATCTGATCGGCGTTGGTTTCGGCCCCGCCAACATGGCTCTCGCGGTGCTGATGGAGGAAGAGGAAGAGGCTGGAGGCCCCGCCCCGAGCCGGCTCTTCCTCGATGCTCGTCCAAAGCCAGCGTGGCATCCCAACATGTTGATCGAAGGCTCGATGCTGCAGATCACCGCGCTCAAAGACATGGCGATGGTGCGCAATCCGCAGAGCCGCTTCACTTTTCTCAACTACCTGCATGAAAAAGGGCGGCTCTTCGAGTTTCTCAATCTGCGGGATCTCTTCCCCGCCCGGGTGGAGTTCAACGACTATCTGAGCTGGGTTGCCGAGCATCTGGCGTCGAGGGTGCGCTACGGACGGCGGGTGACGGCGGTACGCGCCGCTTCTTCGCCGACTACCGGAGCCTCCGGCCAGCCCGTCGACCTGCTGGAGATCGAGGTTTCTACCGGCCCTGGAAGCATTCCGGAACGTTACCTCGCTCGCAACGTCGTGGTGGCCACTGGAGGAATCCCTTGGTGGCCGGAAGGGCTGGATCTTCCGGCTTCTGGCCGGGCTTTCCACTCCTCGGAGTTCCTGCGTCGCCGCGAGGAGCTGTTCCCGGATCGCGGCTTCGACGGTCGCTTCGTGGTGGTCGGCGGAGGCCAGAGCGGAGCGGAGCTCTTCTACAACCTGGCGACCCAATATCCGCGAGCGCAGGTCATCTCGGCGCTGCGGCAATTCGGCTACAAGCCGGTGGATGAGAGCGATTTCACCAACTCGATCTTCTATCCCGAGATGGTGGATTTCGTCTACGACTTGCCAAAGGAGCACCGGCGCAAGGTCATCGACAGCTTCCGGGACGTCAACTATGCGGTAGTGGACCACCCTCTGATCCGCAAGATCAACCGCTTGATCTACGACGAGAAGGTCGAGGGCAAGAGCCGGCTCTCGATGGAGTCTTATCTCGAGCTGCGCCGGGTAGAGGAGCGCGGCAATGGCCTCCGGATCCATTTCCGTCACCGTCTGCGGGATTCGGAGCACACCTTGGACGCAGACGGTTTGGTGCTGTGCACCGGATATCGCTGGCCCACCCGGCATCCTCTGCTGGAGGATCTCTTCCCCTACTTCCAGGCCGCTGAGGACAGCTCCCAGAGCTTCGCGATTCGCCGGGACTACAGTCTCGAGAGCGCCCCCGGGCTCGGCAGTCGGGTGTATCTCCAGGGATATTGTGAAGCGACCCACGGGATCAGCGAGACGGTGCTCTCGCTGCTCCCGATGCGCGCCGAAGATATCTGGCGCTCCCTGCTCCCGCAGCTGGAAGCGCAGCGAGAGCGCAGCACGGCTGAGCTGGCCTCTGTTGGCTGAGCTGTCTACCGCCGGCTGAGCTTCCGCTTCGAGGCTCTTGGTCCCCGTTTTATCTGCTCCATCTCGACTGGCCCATCTCGACTGGCCCATCTCAGATTCTACGCCTTCGCTCCTCTACCTCAGCTCCCTCGCTTTCGCTCCTACTCTCCTCATGGCAGTGCACCTACGGCCCGAGCTCGTCGTTCCAAAGATGAATCTCTCCTGTGCCGCTGCCTATCAGCCCCTCGAGGAATGTCGCTATGTTGATCCGTAAGCTCGATCCCGAGTCTCTGGTTTCCGCCTATAACGTCGATCTCCAGGTGCTTTACCCCTGGGAGGGAGTAGTGGAGCCGCCTTTCGGCGCCGCCTGGGCGGTGCTGGCGCCGGGCGAGTCGACGAAGCCCCACGCGCACCAGGAATGCGAGACCTTCTTTGTCGCCCGCGGCGAGGGCTTGCTGGCCATCGGCGAAGAGCGTCAGCAGGTCGGCCCCGGGAGCGTCTCCTTCCATCCGCCCTTCAACAGCCACATCCTCACCAATACCTCCAGCGACGAAGAGCTTCTCTTTCTTACCGTGTGGTGGGAGGACAAGGGCCGCTGGGCTGGGGAGTCCAGCGAGGGGCCGCAGCAGGCGGCTGCGGATTCTGGCTCGCGGGAAGGCGCGGCCGCCCTGCCCGCCGCGCCGGGGGTGCGCCCCGGCCTGCGCCGGGCGCTGGTGACGGCGGCGCCGCCGACCCCCAACGGGGACCTGCACATCGGGCACCTTTCCGGCCCCTATCTCGCCGGAGATGTGCACGCTCGCTACCTGCGGGCCGCGGGGGTGGACGCCCACTTCGTCTTCGGCACCGACGACAACAGCGAATACGTGCAGAGTCAGGGCCAGGCCATGGGCCTGGGGCCGCAGCAGGCGGGAGATCATTTCGCCGACGCCATCGACGAGACCCTGGCGGCCGCCAACATCCACCGCACGGTGCTCCCTCGGCCGAACCGCAGCGCCCATCATCGCCAGCTGGTGGTGGACTTTTTCACCGCCTTGGTGGAGGCCGACGTGCTGGAGGTGCGGGAAGGCCTAGCGCCCTTCGATGCCGAGACCGGTGCCTACCTCTTCGAGCCCTACATCGGTGGCGCCTGCCCCGGCTGTGGCGAAGGGGTGGTGGGCAATACCTGCGAGGCCTGTGGGCTGGTCTACGATGCCGCCGAGATCGTCGACGGCCGCGCTACCGGCAGCGATCAGGCGCCCGAGCTGAAGCCGGTGCGCCGCTTTGTCTTTCCCCTCTCGCGCTACCATGACGCGCTGCGGGAGTATCTGCGCCACGTCGAGATGACCCCGAGGCTGCGGGCCTTCTGCCTCCAGCGCCTGGAGGCGGGGCTGCCGGACATCGTGGTGACCCACCCCACCGATTGGGGGATTGCGGTGCCGGTGGAGGGCTGGGAAGACCAGCGCATCTACGTATGGCTGGAGATGGCGGCGCGCTACTTCGCCTATAGCGCCGACCTCGATGAGTTCCAGGCGGCCGCCGGAGATGCGGAAGCCGCCGCCGACGGCAGCAGCTGGCGGCGATGGTGGAGCGGGGATCAATCCGCCATTCATCAATTCTTCGGCTTCGACAACAGCTTTTACTACGGCCTGCTGCTGCCGGCTCTCTACCACGCCTTCGATTCCTCCCTACAGCCGGCGGCGGCGATGACCCATAACGAGTTCTATCGGCTGGACGGGCTGAAGTTCTCCACCAGCCGCGATCACCGCATCCTCGGCCGTGATCTGGTGGCCCAGGCGCCCCGGGACGCGGTGCGCTTCTTCCTCGGCTGGACGGCGCCGGAGCGAGAGGAGACCAACTTCACCCTGGAAGCCTTCCGGGAGCTGGCGCAGCGGCAGCTCACCGAGGGCTGGCTCTCTTGGCTGGAAGCCCTGGGGCAGCGCCTGAGGGAGAACGGCGGGGTGCCGTCGACGGGCGATTGGACCAACGATCAGCGCCGCTTCTACCATCGCCTCGAGGAGCTGCTGGAGGACGTCGGCCTCGGCTATGCGGTGCCCGGCTTCTCGCTGCAGCGCTCGGCGCGGGCTCTGGCGGAGATCGCGCGGGAGGCGCGCCGCTTCGCCGCCGGCGAGGCCGCCTGGGCGCAGGTGGCCAGTCGCGGCGAGGAGCGTCGCACCGCCCTGGCCCTGGAAGCCCTGGCGGCGAAGGCTCTGGCGGTGGCCGCCGCGCCGCTGATGCCGGATTTCGCCGCCGCCCTCGGCCGCGCCCTGGGGGTGGAGGACATCAGCGCCTCCGGCGCCTGGCAGCGGGCGCTAGACTGGGTGCCTTCCGGCACCGAGGTCGGAGGGCTAGACGCCGAATCGCTGCTTGCGGGTCTCGGCGACTATCTCGAGTCCTCGAAGGGAGCCTAGGGACGGTGAGCTCTACGGGCTTCGTTCTGCTGTCAGGGAGCTAGCGCCCCTTCGACTCGATCCCAATCCCCGGGCCCGTTCTCGAAGGGAGAGAGATGGAGCGCCTCCACCGGCCGAAGGGTGAGGTTGTCGAAGTGCGCGCTGGCGACGTCCGGCGCGGCGAGGCTCAGCTCCACTCGGGCGGAGAGGGTGCCCTGCGGGGCGTGGAGCAGGGGAACCGTGCCGTCCCGCCAGTCGGCGCTGGCGGCAGACTGGCCGCCGGCGTCGAGGGTGAGGAGAGCCTCACCGTCGCAGGCCTCGCCGGCGAAGAAGGTGATTCGAGTGAGAGCCTCGGCGTTCGCGCCGCTGAGCCGCGACCGATTCCACAATCGATAGCGCACTCCCGGCTCCGCCCCGACGCATTGGTGGAGGCGAGGACCGGCGGATCCGGGAGCCAGGATGTCCATTCGGGCGGACCCCGAGGTGCCGAGGCCTGCTGCATCTTCGCTGCTGTAGGCCACTTCGGAGAGGGCGTCGGCTTCGACCACCCAATGAGCGAGGCTGGAGTCGAAATCGCCGTTGTTGAGGTCATCCAGCGTGCCGAGCACCGCGTCGATTCCGGTCGTCACGGCGTTGGCGATCACGGTGATGTCGTCCCCTGCGGCGAGGGTCTCGGCGTTGTTCCAGACTTCCTGCTGCCGCGGTCCGGTCCAGCTGCCGCCGGAGAAGGCGACTCGATAGGTGCCGGCCGGTAGACCTCCCAGCAGGTACTCGGTGTTGCCGAGCTCGAAGGTCTCTCCCCGGGGGACCCATTGGCCGTCTTGAAGCACGAAGGCGGACGCGATGAGCAGCGAAAAGGAGCCGCCGTTGAGGTTGGTGACGGTGCCGGCAACGGCTCCGGCGGCGAGGAGATCTTCGTCGATGTCCGAGGTCACCGCGCCGAGGCTGACCTCCACCGCGGTGGCGCCAATGCGGGAGATGGCATTGCGGTAGTACTCGTCGCCATATTGTTGATCCCCAGAGCGGAAGGAGACGAGGTAGTCCCCCGCCGGGAGATTGCCGCCGAGTTGGTAGCTGCCGTCCGCCGCCGTGGTGGTGGAGCAGGGGGGGATGGCGAGATCGAAGGTGCTTGGGTCCGCCGCCTCGCAGCGCACCTGGATGCCCCCGAGGCCGGTGCCGCCGATGTCCGTTACCCGGCCGGCGATAGCGCCGCCTCCAGGTCCGCTGCCCCCGCCGTCCAGCGCCGCGTCGATGGCGGAAACCGGCGCGCCGTCGATGGTGATCGGGGTCGCCTGGTCGAGGCTGGCGATATCCTGCCAATATTCCGCCGGCTGCAGGCCGTCCGGGTCGGAGAAGCCGACGTAGTACACGCCGTCGAAGAGAGGAGCGAAGCGGTAGGCGCCGCCGCTGTCGCTGCTTACGCGCTGTCGCGGGGCGAGGCGGTCCCCGTCGTAGAGAGTCACTTCGATCCCCTGCAGCGGCGTGCCGGCGGAGTCGGTAACGGTGCCGGAGATGGCTCCGGGAGGCGCCGTGCCGAGGACGGCGTCGATATTCGTCGTCGTCTGGCCCGCGGTGACGGTGATGTCGTCGGCCATCTCTACGGTCGCTGCATCGGCCCAGAACTCGCTTTCGGTTCCGCTGCCGGCACCGCTGAAGGAACGGCGGGCGACGAAGCCGATGCGGTAGGTTCCTGCGGGAAGGGCGTTCAAGGTGTAGGCGGAGGAATTGATCTCCGCGGTGGAGGCGAAGGCCTTCCAATGGCCGTCGTCGAAGCGATATGCGGTGACGAAGAGCAGGGCGAAGTCGTTGCCGAAGGGATCGGTGACGGTGCCGGAGATGGCCCCCGCGGGCTCGAGGGTGGAGTCGAGGCCGCTGAGAGCCTGCCCCGGAACGCCGCTCACCGGCGTCGCCTGGTCAAAGAAGTCGGCGTCATCGTAGTAGCGGGTGCCGTAGCTCCCATCAGGCATGCTGAAGCGCAGGGTGTAGCTCGCCGCCGGCAGGTTGCCGCCGAGCTGGAAGGCGCCGCTGGTGTCGGTGATGGCGAAGCAGCTGGGGAAGGCGATGTCCTCTACGGCCTGGCAGCTCACCCTCACTCCAGAGATCGGCGCTCCGCTGTCGGCGTCGGTCACGACGCCGGCGAAGGCGGCGCCGCCGGGGCCGGAGCCCGGCCCGTCGAGGACGGCGTCGATGCCGCTGATGGCGGAGTCCGCCACCACCACCGGGGTTGCGAGCTCGAGGCTGGGGGCGTCATCGAAGAATTCTTCCGGCAGCATCGCGGTGGGATCGGTAAAGCGAAGGTAGTAGGTGTCGGGGTAGAGCAGGTCGATGGAATAGGAGCCGCTGGCGTCGGTCGTAGCGGATCGGGGCTCGAGGGTGAGGGAGCTGTCGAAGACGGAGACCTCGATTCCCTCCACTGGCTGGCCGGCGTCGTCGGTGACGGTGCCGGAGATCTCTCCTGGAGGGCCGGAGCCGAGAATGGCGTCGATACCGCCGGTGGTTTCTCCGGCGAGCACCGGAACGTCCGTGCCGAGGTCGAGGGAATCGACTCCCTGGTAAACCTCCGTCTCTCGGGGGCCGGTCCAGCTGCCGCCGGAGAAGGCGACTCGGTAGGTGCCCACCGGCAGCGGCCCCAGCCGATAGCTCGTGGCGTTGAGCTCAGAGGTGCTGCCGACGGGCTCCCAAACGCCGTCGACCAGAGCGTAGGCGGTGACGGTGAGCAGGGAGAAGGCATTGCCGAAGGCATCGCTGACCGTTCCGCTGATGGCGCCGGCGGGGTCGAGGGTGGCGTCGATGCCGCCGGTGTCGGCGTTGGAGGCGACGCTCACGGCGGTGGCGCTGGTGTCGTTCACGGCATCGTCATAGGTCTGCGCTATCGCCTCGCCGCCGGGGGCGCTGAAGCGCACCAGATAGCTTCCCGCCGGCAGATTGCGCAGTCGGTAGCTTCCGTCTGTCGCGCTGAAGGCCGTGGCGACGCTATCGCCGGTGAGGGTGGTGGCGCTGATCCGGGCGCCGAAGAGGGGCAGGTCGCCGCCTCCGCCTGCCGCGTCGTCTCCTAAGAGGACCGTGCCGGAGATGGAGCCAGGACCGTCGACGGGGGCGGAGGAAAGGGTCGCGTCGATCGCCGTGACGTCGCTTTCCAACAGAATCTCTGCCGCGTCCGCCAGGCCGCCGGCGGCATCGAAGTAGGCTTCTTCGAAGCGTCCCTGGGGATCGTAGAACCGCACGCGATAGCCGTCCGGCCAAAGGTCGCTGACGGAATAGCCGCCGCTGGCGTCGGTGACGGCGATCTGATCGAAGAGAGGCAGCAGTCGGCTGTTGTAGAGGATGACCTCGACGCCTTCGATTGCCGCGCCGCTGGAGTCGGTGACGGTGCCGCTGAGGGAGAGGTTCGAGCGATCTCCCAGCACGGCGTCGATGCCCCTCACCCTCTCGTCGATGCCCACCGTGACGTCCAGACCGCTAGCGAGATCGTCGACGTCGTTCCACACCTCGGTGACGGCAGAGGCGGGGACGGGGAAGCGGGTGCCGCTGAAGTGAAGCCGATAGGTTCCCGCCTCGACGTCGAGATCAAATGCGGTCTCGCGGTAGGGCAGGTCGGTGCCGGTGGCGAGAACCCAGGCCCCGTCCACAAAGCGGTAGGCGTCTACCCGGGCGTCGTCGAAGGGGCGTCCGTAGGGGTCCGAAAGGGTGCCCGAGAGGATTCCACCGGGGCCCAATCCCAGCACGCCATCAATGGAGGCGGTGGTCTGACCCTGGATGATGGAGAGGGTGCTGGCGTCTGCAAAGAGAGAGGCGCTATCGAAGTATTCGACATAGCTCCGCAGACCTTGTCGCCCGGTGAACTGAATCACGTAGTCGCCGGTGGGAAGGCCGCCGAGGTCGTAGCTGCCGCTTTCCGCCGAGGCCGCCATCAGGGCGTTGCCGCGAGTCGGCCCGGCTTCGAAGGCGAAGACTAGGGCCGCTTCAAGGGGTCTACCGCCGGGATCTGTGAGGCTACCGGTAATGCGTGCGGCGAGCTCCATGGGGTTGTCCACCACCACCGTGGCCCCGCCAGAGATGACGATGTCCGTAGCGCCGTCGAGATCCGGGGCGCCGTCCCAATATTCAAAGGCGTGGGTTTGGGAACGGTCGTAGAAGAAGAGGCGGTAGGTGCCGTCGATCAGTCCGGTGATGCGATAGCTGCCGTCGGCGGCGGTGTCGACGTTCCCCTGCAGGCTCCAGGTGGTGCCGTTTTCCAGCAGTGCGTTGACGTTGACCTGCGCCAGGGGAGTTCCGTCCTGGGCGGTGACCACGCCGGAGATCGTGCCCCCATCCCCGAGATTCCCTGCTTGAGCTTCGAGGGGGCTGCCGAGGGTCGATAAGACCAGCGCGATGGAGAGACCCAAGGCGGCGAGGGCGGGGCGGAAGGGGCTGCGTCGAGCTTGAGGTTCAGTCCAGGTCGAGTCGAGATGGTGCATGGTGAACCTCGAGAAAAAGGGGGGCACGCTAAAAAGCGTCGTCGAAGGCGACTTGATGGCCTGCATACGAAGGGCAGGCGCACGAAGGCGTACCCTTCGAGGATCGAGTCGGCTTCAGGAGCGGTGGGGAATCCCCAAAAGGCAGGGGGCGCAAACACGGTCTATTGATACCTTCGACCACCGCCGGGCGGCGGTTTCGGCAGGATGGCTAACTGCAGTCGAGGCCGATGGAGAGCGAATCAGGGGGAGGGGAATTGGCTGCCCTCGAGCACCCCCGCAACCCCCGAGGAGCGCGGGTCCGCTGCGGCCTCCTGGAGGCCGTCGGCGCGCAGCGCGACGGCCTGTACCTTGGCGATGTCATCTGGGTCTGCCACCAGGATCGAGTGCCCCAGGCTTTCCAGCACCGCCCGGGTTTCCGGGGCGAAGGTATCGCCCTCGACTTCGATTTGATCCGGCAGCCATTGGTGATGAATCCGCGGCCGGTCCAGAGCGCTCTGGAGATCATCCTCGTCCACCAGGAGGTGAAGCAGCACGCCGAGGACGTTGGTGGGAATGCGGGAGCCGCCGCGGCCGCCGAGGGCGAGGGCGACGTAGGGAGACTCGGGGCCGCCGATGGTTTCGGGGTCCTTCGCCGCGGGGGCGCCGTTCGCCGTGGCGTGGCTGCCCTCAGGGGGCGCCTCGGTGGGGGCCGGACGCCAGGCGATGGTGGGGCTCATGGAGGAGAGCATGCGCTTGCCGGGGCCGACGGCGTTGGCCTTGCCCTGCACCAGGCCGTAGAGGTTCGGCCGCCCCGGGGCGGCGGCAAAGTCGTCCATCTCGTTGTTCAAGAACCCGAGGCCGGGAACCCAAACGGCGCTGCCGAAGGCGCCGTTGAGGGTGGTGGTGAGGGCCACCAGGTTGCCGCTGGCGTCGGCGACGGAGAGATGAGTGGTGTCGGAGGGCTCCGGCGCCGCAAGGGCGGGGTGCAGGCTGGTGGAGACCGTCGCTCGGCGTTCATCGATGGCGCCGGCGACGTTCGTGACGGCCTCGTCGGCGATCATCTCCTCGGGAAAGAGCTCGGTGCTGCTGGGGTCTCCCATGCGATAGCGGTCGGCGAAAGCATAACGGAAGCTCTCGGCTAGCCAATGGGCTCGCTGGGCTCCGAAGCGGGGGTGTTGAGCCCACTCGCTATGCTCGAGAACTCGGGTCACCTGGCCGACGATGGCTCCTCCGGAGGAGGGCAGGGGCATTCCCGCGATCTCCCAGCCGAAGACGCGGTGGCGAACCGGATCTCGCCACTGCGGTCGGTAGGCGGCGAGGTCGGCGGCGGTGAGCACGCCGCCGTGGCGGGTGGAGATTTCCTCCATGCGCTGGGCCGCTTCGCTTTGGGCCAGGGCGGCCGCGCCCCCCTCGGCGTAGAGACCCAGGGTAGCGGCGAGCTGAGGGAGCCGGATTCGCGTTCCGACGGCGGGAGGAGCGCCTCCGGGGAGCCATTGGGCTACGGTTTCGGGAAAGCGCTGGAGGGCGGAAATCTCTTCGAGGAGATAGTCCGCTAGACGATCGTCCACCAAGAAGCCGTCGTGGGCCAGGCGCCGGGCGGGTTCCACGACCACCGCCCAGGGTAGAGCTCCGAAGCGCTGGTGGAGTTCCTCCAGCCCGGCGGGGGAGCCCGGGACGCCGGCGGCCTTGGGGCCGATGATGGAGGTTTCCGGCAGGGGCTCGCCATCCTCACCGAGAAACATGTCTTCGGTGGCGGCGGCGGGAGCTACCTCGCGGAAATCCAGGGCGGCAAGCTCGCCGTCTACCTTGATCACCGCGAAGCCTCCGCCGCCCAGATTCCCGGCTTCCGGGTAGACCACCGCGAGGGCCAGGGCGCTGGCGACGGCGGCGTCGACGGCGTTGCCGCCGGCGGCGAGAATCTGCAGACCGACCTCCGTCGCCCGGACGTGCTCGGTGACCACCGCGCCGCCGGAGCCCGCCTCGGCGGGCTTCGACGCCGCTACGGCGGGGCTCGCGGTGGCGAGCAGGAGGACGAGGCCGGAGGCGACGAGGAATCGCATTCGGCGTTGGTGGGAGAGCGATGAGGAAGGGAAAGTCGAGGGCATCATGGCGCTTCCTCCTGATGGGAATGGCTGCGTAGGAAGGCCTGGATCGGCTCTAGAACCTGCTCCTCCCGGTCCTGTGCGACGAGCACATCGAGGTGTCCGTAGCGCTCCAGGAGATGGATCTCGACCTGATCTCCGCCGGCGTGGGCGGCGCTGTGAATGCCCGCCTGGAGCGCGTCGGATCCGAGACCGAGGGTGCCGAAGTAGAGGGTCGGGACCGAAAGCTCGGGCCAGCCGTCATCCACTGCGGTGTGGGGAGCGTCGGCGACGGAGACGAAGTAGGGGGCTTCGAGGTTCTGCACCGCGGGAAAGTAGCGATCGTAGTCGATCATCATCGCCGCCAGTCGCCGTATCGGGGTCACTCCTGGAGGCCCTAGATCTTCCGGCAGCTCCGCGGGGCGAGCCAGAGCCCCGGGGCCCCAGGCGCCATAGAGCACCCGAGAGAGCAGTTCGCCTGGCTCCTTCGCTCCGGAGATGGCGGCGGTCATCAGGCGTCGGCGTTCTGCCCAGCCCCGGGAACCGCCGACATCCCGCAGGAAGCCTTGTTCCTCCAGTAGAGCCAGGAGCCGAACATCGGCATTCTCGGGGAGCTCTTGGAGCTCTTCTCCTGGGGCAGGGCGGCGCTTGAAGGAGCCATCGAGGGCGATCAATCCGGCGACGGCATCGGGGCGCGCGGCGGCGACGGCGTAGGTGTAGGCGACCCCGCGGGAGAATCCCATGACGAAGATTCGCTCGATGCCGCTATCCGCCCTCGCCAGCTCGAGAGCGGAAAGAGCATCCTGCACGAAGGCTTCCGAGTTCCAGGCGGCGCTGAAGCGGGGGTCTTCGAGGGGCGAGTTGGGGTCGAGGGTGTGGGTGCGATAGTCCAGCGCATACACCGCGACCGCCCCGGAGGCGAGCCAGACGTGGAGGGGTGCTAGCTCTGGATCTAGGTCGGCGGCCGCCGGAACGCGCCCGTTCATGAAGGTTCCTGGAAGGTAGAGCACCGCGATCTTCGGTGGAGTCTTAACGTCGCTGAAGCCGCGGATGCGGTTCACCGAGATCCGGTCGTGCTTGCCACCCGGCGGCACGCTGCGCTGGAAGCGCTGGACCTGCCATAGGCCGATGAGTTGAGCCTCGCCCTTCGGGGTCCAGGGAGCGAGGCTGGCATCGTCCTCCGACTCCGCCGGATTCTCCGGCAGCTGGAGCGCGGAGCCCATCGGAATCGGCTGATACCCCGAGGAGGCTTCAGCGACCGGTGCCCCCGGCATCGATGCCCAGAGGAACAAGCCGAGGCAGAGCAGCAGAGCGCAGAAGATCCACGATGGAGGAGGAGACGAGGGAGTGTAGGAAGTCTTCATGCCCGCATTGTAGCCGCAGCTGGGCCGTGGCTGGATCCGCTAGGCCTCGCTCGCCGGTTCTGCCTCGTGCAGCCCCTCACTCTGTAGGCCCAAGCGCTGGGCTTTGAGGAATCGCCTGCCCTAAAAATAGAACACTCCGCGGATCCGAGGTCGTCGGACGCGGAGTGAGTCGCTCGCTAGAGGTGAGCTCGTCGAGGAGCAGCCCCGATTGGGCTTTGTTGCCCTGGAGCTGCCTTGGGGGAGCTGTCTTTTTTAGGGGAGCTGCCTTCTTAGGCTACTAGGCCCGGGCTGGCGCCTGGCAGAGCTTCTGGGCGACTTCGTGCACCGTCTCCACCGTAGCCTTTTCGATCTGAGCCGCGCGGCAGAAGATGAGCAGAGCGCCGAGGGCCTCGTCGCTGAGGTTCTCTGCGGTGAAAGTCTGAACGATGGATTCCGCGAGGCGCTGAACCTCCCGCACCAATCCCCGCTCCAGATAGATGGTGGCGATCTCGAGCACCGCGAGGGCGGCATCGGTGGCCATGCCTCGGGTGAGGAAGCCATCGCGGACGGCGCGCAGGGTGGCGGCCGCGCGGGCCGGCTGTCCAAGGCCTCGCTGGACCCGGGAACCGAGCCATTCGAGACGCAGGAGGTCCAGCTCGCCGGCCTCGTCGGCGCTTTCCCGGGCCGCCTGCAGGGCGTTACCGGCGGCGGCGTAGTCTTCCAGGTCGAGGGCCGCCTGCAGTCGCTGGTGATCTACCAGGAAGGCAAGTCGGGGTTCGGCCTCGAAGTCGATCAGCTCCGCCGCGCGGTCCAGCTGCCGCAGGCACTCATCCGGCCGTCCCAGCTCTCGCTCGAGGTCGGCGCGGGTGAGCAGGGTACGGCCCAGCCAGTGAGTGTCGCCTCGCTCCTCCCGCAGGGCTTGCACCTCGCAGAGGCATTCCAGAGCCTCTTCGCGACGGCGCTGGGCGTTGCGCTGATGGGCGAGGAGCTCAAGCACCTGGAGTCGGCCGAGGTCGGTGCCGGTGCCGGCTTCGAGGTGCTGCAGGGCGAGCCGAAACTCTTCGTCCGCCAGCACCAGACGACCGCTGACCCGCAGCGCGTTGCCGAGGAAAGCGCGGGCGGTGGCCCGTACGTCCTCGGCGATCTGTGGGCTGTAGGCGGTGGGGTCGATTTGGTCTGCCACCAGGACCGCGAGGGTCGCCATTTCCACCGCCGCGGAGGCGTCCTGGGGAGCCAGGGATCGGGACCGCTCGCACAGCAGACCGGAGAGAGCCCAGGTCTGGAAGCGCTCACAATTGCGCACCATCAGGGTGCGTCGTGAGGCGGGGTGTCGCAGTAGCTCTTCGCAGCGCTCGGGAGCGTCTTCCCGCTCTTGGGCGTTATCGCTCTGCCAATTCAGGCGCATGCGCTCGAAGCGCCGCCGAATTCGTTCCTGTTCGGCGTCGTCGATGACCGCCGGGGTGGACTTGAACAACTTGCTCATGCGCGGTGCACAGGTCGTGCATACGGTGGCCAAGTGACGGAGATAGGCGGCGACGGTGACATCCGGGTTTTCCAGCAGGGACCACACCAGCTCGCCGAGGCTCTCGGAGTCGAAGTGGTGCTCTCTGGAGCACTCTTCAGAGCACCCTCTAGAACACTCTGGAGAGCTCTCTGGAGAATGCTCCGAAGAACACTCCGGAGAGCACTGCCCGGCGCATTCTTTGGTCGCCCGCGAGGCGCTGGTGACGGCAGCGCTACCTACGGCAGCAATCGCTGCGTATTGGCCGCTTTGCTCCGCGTAGCCGAGGCAGATAGGGCAGCGGGATAGCAGGTGGAGCAACGAGAACAGCGGCCTGGGACCAAGGTGTTCGTTGCCGAAGCGCAATAAGCGCTCAAAGTGCTCTATTGGAGGATGAGTTGGATCGAAATCAGCCATAAGAATGGAATCCTCCTGCGGCAACCGTTCTGTGTGCAATCGTAGGAGTAGCGTATCGATAGCATAGCGCGGAACCGAGGGGGGGGACCAGGAAAATTAATGTTTAAGTGTGCATTTATCTAATTTTCAGCTATTTTCCCCTGGAGGGGAGGAGCGCAAGGAATTTCGGGGGATTCGCGGAGACCATCCTGCGCTCGGGGCGTCCTCTCTCCATCAGCGGTCTGAAGGCGGAACGGTTCTTGGATCCGGTACCGGTGGGTTGCCGAGGAATTTCGCCAGGGCCCCACCGGTGGCATAGGTCAACAACGCCCAGAGGGCACCGAGCAGTGCGCAGAGGATCAGGCCGAGGAGAGCCGAGTCGGGGGCATCGAGGGGTAGGTTGCGGTAGCGTTCGAAGATGTCGTCGCCGCGCAAGAGCTCCGGGAGAGGGGCCTGGTGAAAAGGGGGGACTCGAGAGGTGAGGATGGAACCGATCTCGTAGGCGTCTCCGGTGAGACCGAGGAAGGGGGCGAGGGCCAGGGGGAGGGAGAGGCCGAAGAGCAGCCCGTCGTTGCGGGAGGCGGCGAAGCGCAGAAACCAGACCCCCGGAAAGAGGGTGAGGAGGTAGGGGCCGAAGACCGTCGCCAGGTAGATCAGGTCGCTGCCGTAGGTGTCGAATTCCACCAGCTGTCCGGCGTAGTCGCTTCCTGCCGAGACCCAGTCGAAGATGCCCGCCAGGAGGTGGCCGCCGTAGATGGCGTCGATCTCCAAGCGCGTGACGCTACCGCCGGTAGCCATGCAGGCAAAGGCGTGGAGAAGCTCGTGAATGGGGACGTAGATCCACCACCCTACGAGAAGACCGAAGGCGATCCTCGCCAGGTCTTTGTACCCTCCCCGGAGACAGTGATCGAGACCGTAGAAGGTATCGGTGATGGGGAGTCGGAAGAGGTGCAGGATGCGCTCCCGCACCGCAGGCCTGGTAGAGGCTTCGCTAGCGCTCATCATGATGGTTTCCGCAGCGGCCCGAGTCTCGGCCTGAATCTCGGCCTGAGTCTCGGTTCGACGCTGCCCTCCGATACTAGAGGGATCAGTCGGCGATCTCCTTGAATTCCTTGACCAGCTCCTGGAGGATCTTCTTGGCGTCCCCGAAGAGCATCATGGTGTTGTCGTATTCGAAGAGCTCGTTCTTGATGCCCGCAAAGCCCGGTGAGAGGGAGCGCTTGATCACCATCACGGTGCTCGCTTCCTGCACGTCCAGAACCGGCATGCCGAAGATCGGGCTCGCCGGATCCTTGCTGGCGGCGGGGTTGACCACGTCGTTGGCGCCCACCACCAGCACCGCGTCGGTGTTGCGGAACTCGGGGTTCACGGTGTCCATCTCCAGCAGCTGCTCGTAGGGTACGTCCGCCTCCGCCAGCAGCACGTTCATGTGGCCGGGCATGCGCCCCGCCACCGGATGGATGCCGTAGGTCACCTGGCAGCCGCGCTTGGCCATCAGGTCGGCGAGCTCGCGCACCGTGTGCTGCGCCTGGGCTACCGCGAGACCGTAGCCCGGCACCACCACCAGGCTCTCGCAATTCTCCAGCACGAGGACCGCCTCTTCCGGGCTATAGGAGGTGACGTTGACGTAGTCCCGGGCGTCCTTGGCGGCGCCGCCGCCGGAATCTTCGGCTCCAAAGCCGCCGAAGAGCACGTTGGCGAGGGAGCGGTTCATCGCCTTGCACATGATCTGGGTGAGGATCAGGCCGGAGGCGCCCACCAGGGCGCCGCTGATGATCAGCACGTTCTCCTGGAGAACGAAGCCGGTGGCGGCGGCGGCGAGGCCGGAATAGGAATTCAGCAGCGAGATCACCACCGGCATGTCGGCGCCGCCGATGGGGATCACCAGCAGTACGCCCAGCACCAGGCTAGCGACGGTGACCCCCAAGAGCAGCTGCAGCTGCAGGGTGGGGTCGGTGGCGGAGAGGGCGAAGTAAACGCCCCCACCGACGCTGCCGGCCAGCAGCAGCAGGTTCAGCACGTGGCGCCCCGGCAGCAGCACCGGCTTGCCGGAGATCCAGCCCTTGAGCTTCAGGAAGGCGACGATGCTGCCGGTGAGGGTGACGGAGCCAATGAGCACCGAAATCACGGTGGTGAGGGCAGGGCTCGTGCCCAGCAGGCTGGTGACGGTGACCGCCGCGGGATTCTCGCCCCGTTCCAGCACGCTCTGCCACACGATGGAGAGGGCGACCAGGGCCGAGGCGGCGCCGCCGCAGCCGTTGAATAAGGCCACCATTTCGGGCATCGAGGTCATGGGGATCCGGAAGGCGGCGAAGGCGCCGATGACGCCGCCGACCACCAGGCCGACAAGAATCCAGGTCCAGCTCAGCACCTCGATGTGCACCAGGGTGGCGACGATGGCCAGCAGCATCGCCAGGGCGGAGAGGAAGTTGCCGCGGCGGGCGGTGCGAACCCGGGTCAGCCCCTTGAGGCCGACGACGAAGAGGATCGCCGAAACCAGGTAGAGGATGGCGACGAGAGGGGAGAATGCGGTTGCGCTCATAATGTCTTCCGTCCCGCTCTCAGCGCTTCTTCTTCTGGTTGAACATGTGCAGCATGCGGTCCGTCACCAGGAAGCCGCCGACGACGTTGATGGTGGCGAAGATGATCGCCGCCAGGCCGAGGATCGAGCTGATCTCGGCGGAGCCGGTGCGGGCGGCGATGATGGCGCCGACGATGGTGATGCCGGATACCGCGTTAGCGCCGCTCATCAGCGGGGTGTGCAGCGTCGGCGGAATCTTGGTGATGATCTCGAAGCCGACGAACATCGCCAGCACGAACACATAGATGCCGATGATCAAGGCTTCGGTCATGACGACTCTCCGCTGTTCTGCTCCGAGTTGGCGTTCGCCTCGTCCGCGGACGAGAGTGGCGTGATCTCCCGCGTCTCCTGGTGGGCGACCTCTTCAGCCTCCCCGGGCTCCTCAGCCTTCCCAGCTTTCTCGGCCCCTTCAGTTTCCTCAGGACCGGGCTGGGGTTGCCCCAGCATCTCGGCGACCCGAGTCTGAGTGATCTTCCCGTCGTGGGTCAGCAGACATCCGGCGAGAACCTCGTCTTCCAGATCCGGCGCCAGGGCTCCCTCCTCCAGCATCAGGTCCACCAGGGCGAGGAGGTTGCGGGCGTAGAGCACCGAGGCGTCGTGGGCCATGGTTTGGGAAGGCAGGTTCGAGGGCCCGAGGATCAGTACTCCATCCACCTCGACTTCCTCGTCCGCCTTGGAGAGGGCACAGTTGCCGCCCTGGCTCACCGCCAAATCGACGATCACCGATCCGGGCTTCATCGCCCGCACCATCTCCTCGTTGATCAAAATCGGCGCCTTCTTGCCCGGGATCAGGGCGGTGGTGATGGCGACGTCCGCCTGGGAGAGATGGCGCTTGACGATCTCCCGCTGCTTGGCGAGAAACTCCGGCGTCATCTGCTTGGCGTAACCTCCCTGCCCCTCGCCGCTCTCCTCCAGCGGCAGCTCGATGAACTTGCCGCCGAGGGACTCGACCTGTTCCTTGACCACCGGTCGGATATCCGAGACTTCCACCACAGCGCCGAGGCGACGGGCGGTAGCCACCGCCTGGAGACCGGCGACGCCGGCTCCCATCACCACCACTCGGGCGGGAGGAATGGTGCCGGCGGCGGTCATCAGCAGGGGGAAGTAGCGCCCGAGGCTCAGCGCTCCCAGCAGCACCGCCTTGTAGCCGGCGATGCTCGCCTGGCTGGAGAGGGCGTCCATGCTCTGGGCGCGGCTGATGCGCGGCACCAGCTCCATGGAGAAGGTGGTGATACCGGCGTCGGCGAGCTCGGCGACCCGCTGGGGCTGGTCGTAGGGAGCGAAGAATCCGGCGACGGCGGCGCCGGAGCTCAGGGCCTGGATCTCCTCCGTCGTGGGGGGCTGCACCTTGAGCACCAGCTGCGCCGCCGCCAGCGCCGAGGCCGGGTCGGTGGCGATGGCGGCGCCGGCGTTGCTATAGCCGATATCCGGCAGACGGGCGTGGGCGCCGGCGCCGGCCTCCACGGTGACCTCGGCACCGGCTTGGATGAGCTTCTTGACGGTCTCCGGAGTCGCCGCGACGCGGCTTTCCTGCGGATCCTTCTCTTTGGGAATGAAGACGTTGACCATCGCTACCTTTCCTGGGGCGGGCCGGCTTTCCTGGGGCGGGCCGTTGGAAGTCCAGCGATCGGGCGGATCGTCCGCGGCGCGGCTCTGCGGCACTCCTCTTCGGCACTCCCTCTACAGCACGGCTGCGCTGACGGAGAGAGGAGCACGACCAGCCTCCAGGGCTCCGGGAGAGAGTTCTCCGGTGCGCTCGGGGTCCGCTGGGAAAGCGCCGATCTGCGATCGACTGGATACTGAGGGCGAGGCTGATCCTACCCTTGCCATCAGGGCCACGCAAGGCGGATGGAGACCCCCGGAGAACTCGCCCCGCAGGTCGCCGTAAGTGCCCTTTACGGTGCCTTTAGGAGGGCCCTTGGGAGTGGCCTTCGATGGCGCTTCGAGCGTCGCCTTGGGAGGGGCTTTCGAGGCGACTCCGCGGCCGAAAATGAAAGCGTATAATCGCCTTTCGGTGGAGATTTCCGGGATCTCTGGAGTCCACCGAGGACCCTTTGTCGATCGATCCTCCAAGGAGCCTGCATCTCATGCCTGACGCCATTGCTGACCACCCCCACGATCGCGCCGCTACCGAAGCCCCCAACCCGACCCCAGAGGGCCCCGGTTTTCGCTACGTGCACCGCATCCTCGATTTGGTGGACGACGACTCGCAGCAGCTGATGGGGAGCACCGTGGAGCAAGCCCGGGAGCTGCTCACCAGTGGCGACCCTGAGGCCTTCGGTCGCCTGCGGGGCTCCTTCGCCCTCACCGCGCGGAGCGAGGATCGGGTGTATCTGGCTCGCAGCCTGGACCGCCCCCTGCGCTACTTTCTAGCCAAGGAAGAGAGCGGCCCGCTGCTGGTGGTGGCGGAGCGCATCGACCGCATCGCCGAACAGCTAGAGGAGCTGGGCTACGGGCATCAATTCCATCCCTCCTACACCCGCATGGTGCCGGCTCATCACGTCCTCAGCCTGCGGCTCATCGGCTGCCCGGACCCCAACCCCGAGTACCTGCGCTTCTTCTCGCCGCCGCGAGCTACGGCGACCACCGACGTCGAGGCCGCCGGCGAGCGCTATGTCGGGGCTCTGCTGGAGGAGACCCGCCGCTGGCTGGCGGCGCGGCCGGCGGATGAGCCCCTCGGCGTGCTCTTCTCCGGCGGGCTGGATAGCGGCACCGTGCTGCTCTGCGCCCACCAGGCGCTGCTGGATCTGGGCCAGAGCCCGGCGCGGCTGAAGGCCTTCACCCTGGCGGTGGACGGCGGCGGAGAAGATCTGGAGCAGGCCCAGCAGTTCCTGCGCCGCACCGAGCTAGAGATGCTCGGGGAGTTGGTGGAGGTCCGCGCCGAGGCGGTCAATCCGCTGGCGGCGGTGGAGGTGATCGAGGATTACCGTCCTCTGGACGTCGAGTGCGCGGCGGTGCTGCTGGCCCTGCTCGGCGGGATCCGGGAGCGCTACCCCGAGTGGCGCCTGCTGCTGGACGGCGACGGCGGCGACGAGAATCTGAAGGATTACCCCATCGAGGACAACCCGGAGCTCACCATTCGCTCCGTGGTGAATAACTCCATGCTCTACCAGGAAGGCTGGGGGGTAAACGCCATCAAGCACTCCCTGACCTATAGCGGCGGGCATTCCCGGGGCTGCGTGCGTACCTACGCTCCCCTGGTGCACTACGGCTTCGAGGGCTTCTCTCCCAATCTCTGCCCGGCGGTGATTGCGGAATCCGAGGCGCTACCCTTCGACGCCCTGACCGCCGGTTCCCACGATCGCCTCTATGCCCTCAAGGGAGAGGTCCTGGCGGCCGGCGTGCGGCGGGTGCTGGGCCAGGAGCTGCCGGTGTTCCCGAAGCGTCGCTTCCAGCATGGGGCGACTCCCTCGGGGACCTTCGGCGAGCGCCCGGGAATGAGTGAGAGCCTGCAATACCGACAGCATTTCCAGAGCCTCTGGAGCTGAGTCCTTGGCTGCCGCGGCCGGCGCCGAGGGCCGGCGCATTCGTCAGCTGCGGCCGCCAAAAGAAGCCATCGATCCCTGGAAGCCACTGGGAGTCACGGCGGAGTCGGAGCGCTGCGTCGATGGCTCCCTGGCGCCCAGCCTGACGATTTTCCTCGCCGGCGCCGAGTGTCCCTTCACCTGCGCCCACTGCGATCTGTGGCGCTTCACCGTAGAGGGGGCGACTCCCCCGGGAGCCCTCGTAGTGCAGCTGCGGGAGGCGCTGGAGGGGCGACTGCCGCCGGCGCCGAAGACCCGCCTCAAGCTCTACAACGCATCGAATTTCTTCGAGCCCCGGGCGGTGCCGGTGGGGGAGGAAGAGGCGATGCTGCCCTGGCTGGAGGGCTTCGACCGAGTGGTGGTGGAATGCCATCCACGCCTGGTGGGGGATCGCTGCTTCGCCTTCGCCGAGGCGCTGGCGCGGCGGGGCGTCACCCTGGAGGTGGCTTTGGGCCTGGAGAGCGCAAGGCCAGAGGTGCTCTCCCGCCTGAATAAGGGGCTGAGCCTCGAGGACTTCGATGCCGCGGTGGCGAAACTCAGCGAGGCGGGGCTGCCGAGCCGAGCGTTCATCCTGGTGGGCGCCCCCTACGGCAACCCCCACCGGGCCGCCGAGGAGGCCGCCTTCACCGCGGAGCACGCCCTGGAGGTCGGGGTGGAGACGGCGGTGTTGATTCCGGTGCGCGGGGGAAACGGGGAGCTCGACCGCCTGCAGCAGGAAGGTCTCTTCGCTCCCCCGGATCTCGAGGACCTGGAGCGCGCCCTCGACCTGGCGATGCCGCTGGAGGAGCGCTGGCCGGCGGTGGTGCTGCCGGACCTCTGGGACCTGGAGATCTTCAGCCGCTGCGAGCTTTGTTTCCCGGACCGCGCCCAGCGATTGCACCAGCTGGCGGCGCGAGGGGGATCGCTGGCGCCGGTGCGCTGCGAGAACTGTGAGGTCGTGAAAACCCCGGGGGAGAAACGATGAAGCGCGATGTGGTGATCCTCGGCTCCGGCTTCGCCGGCTCCATCCTCGCTCGCCTGTTGGCCACCAGCGGCCGCTCGGTGACTCTGGTGGAGCGCGCTCGGCACCCGCGCTTCGCCCTCGGAGAGTCCTCCACCCCTCTTGCCGCCCTGGCTCTCGAGCGCCTGGCTTACCGCTATCGCTGGCGCCAGCTGGCGGACCTCGCCGCCTACGGGCGCTGGAGCCGAAGCCTCCCCTCGTTGCGCCGTGGCCTCAAGCGAGGCTTCACCTTCTACGGTCACGAGCCCCATCGCCCCTTCGATCCTGCCCAGCGTCTGCTGGTGGCGGCGAGTCCGGAGGACGACCTGGCGGACGCCCACTGGCTGCGGGAGGACGTCGACGCCTGGCTGGTGGAGCAGGCCCGGGAGGCCGGGGTGGAGGTGCTGGAGGAATGCGCCCTGGAGTCGGCGGAGCTATTAGAGCCGGGGGAGCTTTTGGAGCCGGGGGACTCACTAGAGTCGGTGGATTTAGCAGCCGGGGGTCTGAGGCTGCATCTGCGCCACGCTTCCCGGTCTCTGGAGCTGCGGGCGGGCTTCGTGATCGACGCCGCCGGCGGGGCCCTGGCTCGGGCCCTGGGGGTGCCGGCCCTGCAGCGAGCCCCCTCGAGGCTGATCTACACCCACGCCCGCGGTATCGAGGATTTTTCCCATGTCGCTCAGCGCAGCACCGCCGGGAATCTCGGCGAAGGTGAAGTTTCAACTTGGCCCATCGGGCCCTATCCAGACCATTGGGCGGCGGTCCACCACCTGGTGGAGGAGGGCTGGATCTACGTCCTGCCCTTCGACGACGGGCGGGTGAGCTTCGGCTGGGTGCGGCCGGCGGGTGCCCCGCTGCCCCCTGGAGGCAGCGAAGACGAGGAGCCGGCGGCGGCGCTGCAGCGGCTGCTGCGGCGCTATCCGGATCTCCACGCCAGCCTCGGCGCCTTCGAGGCGCTGCGGCCGGTGCAGGCGACCTCCTTTCGCCATCGCTTCGCCGCGGCGGTGGATTCCCGGGCGCTCCCCCGCTACGCGCTGATCCCCCAGGCCTTCTGCTTTGCCGATCCGATGTTCTCCACCGGCATGGCCTGGAGCCTGCTGGCGGTGGAGCGCCTCGCCGCGATGCTCTCGCCGGGGGTGTCCGCCGAGGCCCGCGCCCATGCCCTGGCTCGCTATGGCGATCTGCTTCAGGCGGAGGCGAATCAGGTGGAGACCCTCATCGCCGCCGCCTACGCGGCGAAGCCGAGCTTCTCTCGCTTTACTGCCCTCACCTTTCTCTACTTTGCCGCGGTCTCCCATCAGGAGCTCAAGCAGCGGCTGATCGACGGCGTCGCGCCGGGGCCCTCGCCCCTCGATCCCGCTCATCCCGCCTGGCGCGGCTTTCTCGGCGCCGGCGAGCCTCGGCTGGAGGCTGCCTTCGCCGAAGCCCACGCTCGCCTGAGCCACGAGAGCGAAGGCTTAGAAAGCGGTGCCAGCTTCGAGAGTTGGGTCACCGCCGCCATCGAGCCCTTCAACGCCATCGGCCTGGCGGACCCGGCGCGGCGCAACCTCTATCCTGTGGACCTCGACGCTCTGCGGCAGCGGGCCGACCGCCTGGGCCTTTCCCGCCCGCAGCTGGAAAAGGTCTTGCCCCGGCTGCGGGGTGGCGACTTCAGCCTGGCCCCGGAGCTGCCGGAGCGGCGGACGCAAGGGGAAGGGGGCGCCCCAACTTCTTCCGCCCCTCCTTGACCAGCAGCCGAGAATAGATCCAGAAATTCGATAGACACATCAGCGGCAGGGTGAACATCCCGAAGAAGGGCACCGGCTGCAGAATGATGAGCACGAAGTTGAGCAGGCGAACGCTCCAGCGGGCGAAGAATCTTGAGGTGAGAGGGATATAGCAGCGCAGGCTGGAGATCAGGGAGAGTCGGTAGTAAAGGATTCCGGGAATCAGGCCGAGGACCGGAATGAAGCTGAGCACCGCCAGTACGCTGAGGTGCACCGGCAGCTGGCCCCGCAGCCGCTTGAGGTAGCGCTGGAGCTCCTCTTGATGCTCGAAGGGGGCGGTCGAACAGGCGGAACAGGCGCCGTTCAGCTGCCGGGTCTCCAAGCGCTCGCCGCACCGCGGGCAGCGCTTGCGGGCCTGGAGCTGAAAGCGGTGATCGACTCGATCCCTCACCGGCCGCTGCCGAATCACGCCGAGGATGCCCACCTGAAGAGGATGGGAGCGGGGCTGGTTGCAGCTCCAGCAGTGCAGGCCGCAGGGGGCGACAGGGAGGCCGCAATGCTCGCAGGGGACCTTCTGCTTCTCTTCCCGGTAGATCAGGAAGCGCTGAATCAGGAAGAGAGCCAGCAGGGCCAGGCCGGCGGCGATCAGGGCGAGGGTCGGCAGGATGACCACGAAGAGCACGCCGAGGAAGCCGAGTCCGTCCTCCAGCCAGCTGAGCAGACCCTGCACCCCTAGATCGTCGTCGGCGTCGAGCTCCCGCAGCCAAGCGTAGAGCCGGTTGCGCAGAGAGGCGAACCACCAGGTGCTGCCGCCGATGAGCAGCGCCCAGAGGTGGAAGATGCTCAACTCCGACAGGAAGCCCGCCTGGAGCATGGCGGAGCTGCTTTCCCAAGGCCCCTTTCCCAAAGGCCATTGCCCGGCTAGAACCAGGCAGAGCAAGGCGGTGGCGAGGCCCTTGAGCTGAGCGTCGCTGAGGGCGATGACCTCCCGCAGCTCGGGGCTCTTGGTGAGCAGCACCTCGGCCACGGCCAGCGCGCCGAGCACCATCAGGGTGAGATCCGAGCCCAGCCACAGCGGCGCGTCGGAGAACACCTGGATCCCCGCGAGATTCGCCGTCAGCTCCCATTGGGATCCGAAGCGGGCGGTGAGGCCCGTCGCCAATAGCGGCACGAAGGCCCGGGAAGAGAAGTAGGGAATCAGGCCGAGGGTGGTGATCAGATAGCTCAGCGTCATGGGGCGCTCTCTGTGGAGGAATCGGCGTCGGTCGATGCTCTCGCGCTAGAACGAAGCGGGAGGGCGAGGGAAACGGATCCCTCTCCCCCCTCTGTCGACGCGGGAATCGAGCGATGGAGGGTCCTTCTGCTGAGCTTCTTTTGGTCCTGTGGGGCGAACCTTCCCTCAGGGGGCCTTGCTGGTGCCGACCCGGTAGGACAGATCGACGCTGGATTCGCTGCCGCTCTCGGCCCGCAGCTCCCAGAGGTCGGAGAGGGTGTAGCGCAGGCGGAAGGTGGAGACGGGCTCTAGGAGGCCGATGCCGTAGGCGACGAAGAGCCTGGGAGAGAGGTATTCGCCGAAGAAGAGGGTGGCGCTTTCTTGCCCGGAGGTGGCTTCTACCTGGGTTTCGTCGATGCCCAGGCGATCCCCTAAGCGCTTGGCGATGGCGCCGGAGAGGGAGAGGCCGGCGGAGGTCAGGGTGCGGTCCACGAGGTCGCGATCACTGCTGGAGGTTTGGGAGAGGGGAGCCCCGAAGAGCAGATAGGCGAGGGCGTCTTCCTCGCTGGACGGGGGATCGGTGAAGAGCTGGAGCAGCGGCTCGTCGGCGGTGCCGAGGATGCGCAGGGTGGCGCGCACGTCGCCGCCGCGGCGGCTGCGGGAAATCTCGAGATCGAGGCCGGGGTTGTCCGCCGGCCCGCCGGTGAAGAGCAGGCGGCCGCGGTCGACCTCCAGCCGCTGGCCGGCGACCACCAGTCGGCCTTCGTGGAGGGTCAGCTCACCGGCGGCGAGCATCGCCCGGCCGGGATCTTCCCGCAGGTCCAGCTCGCCCTCGAGGCGGGACCTTGCGCCGACCCCCTGGACTCGCACGTCCTCCCCCAGCACCAGGCGCACCTCGCTGCGGATGGGAAGGCGTTGAGGACCGTTGGTGGAGCCCGCCGTCACGAACACCACGTCGTCGGAGATCGGCACCGTCGGCGGCACGCGATCGAGGTCGAAGCGCGCTTTGGGGATCGTGAGCTCTCCTTGGATCGACAGCCCCTCCTGGTTCGCGGTGATCTCGAGATCGGGGTGCCCCCAGATCTTCGCTTCCGGCAGGTCGACTAGCTGAAAGCCCGGACTGTGAATGCCTGGGGCCTGGTCCGCCGTGGCCTGAGTCGAGACAAGAGGAGCGCTGGTGATCTGAATGAGTGCTTCGGTGCTCGCTCCGCCGCCCGCTTCGCTGTCCTCTTCGGTTCGCCGGGCGGTGCCGTTCAGCTGGAGCCTGCCGCCGCCGCTGGAGACCTGGCCGCTGAGGGTGAGCTGCTGAGGTCCCTGCAGCTCGAGGTCGAGATCGGCCCCCGAGAGGGTGATGCCCAGCAGCGGGAGCTGGGCTCGGCCGCGGCGCAGCTGGGCGCTGCCGCGCAGCTCCGGCTGCCGCAGGCTGCCGCCCAGGAACACCTCGCCCCGGGCTGACCCGCTGAGCTCCCGCAGCTCCGGCAGCAGACCCTCGACGCTTCCGAGATCGGGGATGCGGGTCACCAGGCGGCCCTGGAGCGGGGCGTTGAGAGTCTCATCGATCCAGCTGCTGGAGCTTGCGGCGGTATCGCGTGGTTTGCCGTCGCCGGGGTCTTCATTGCTGGGGGCCGGCTGCTGCAGCTGCGCCCCGAAGTTCAGCAGCAGGCCGCTGTCGGGAGCCTCCGCCAGGGCCGTCAGCCGGGCACCGTCGGGGCGCAGCTCGAGATAGGCCTGGAGCGGGTTCAGCAGCAGGCTCGAGGCTGCACCGCCCTGGGTCGGCGAGCCGGTCAGCACCCGGCCCTCATCACCATTGAGGTGAACCTCTCCAGCCCAGCGGGGGGAACCGAGGCTACCGTCGGCGGCGAGGTCCAGGTGCAGAGTGCCCTCCAGAGAATCCAGCGGGTCGAGGGCCGATACCAGGGGGAGAAAATCGTGCAGCTCGCCTCGGAGGGAGGCCCGCAGGCTGGAGCTTGTCCAGGGGGCTGCTCCTGCCGGCTCGGCGAGCTCGCCGTGGGCGGTGAGACGTCCCTTGGGGCCGAGATCGAGGCTGAGGTCGGCGACCAGGGAGCCCGGTACCGCTAGACCGGCCCCCGGCTGGCGGCGGGCAGTGAGGGTGGCGGCGGTGATCGGCCAGCGTAGGTTTTCGATCCCAGATTCCGTCTCGGGCTTTGACAGGGCATTTCCGGAGGCATCCTGCAGGTCGTCGCCGTGGCCGCTCCACTCCAGCTCCCCGGCGATCAGATTCAGCTCCAGATCCGCGGTGTCTACTCGCCATCCGCCGTTGCCGAGCTGCCCCCGCAGCGCGCCGCTGCCGTCGAGGGCGCCGTGAATGGTGAGCTCCTGGGGGAGCCAGGGTCGAGCCCACTGCAGGGGGAGCTGGCGCAGCTGGAGGGCGGCGTCCAAGGCGCCCTCGGCTCGCTGTTCCCCAGTCACGCAGAGTTGACCGTCGCCCACCGCCAGGCAGGTTTCTCCCAGCCGCCAACTACCGTCGCTGGCGAAGGTCGCCTCGGAGGCCTCCCGGAGACTCACGGAGGGAAGCTCGGTGGGGAGCACGGAGGCGGAATCGGCGCTGTCGAAGCTTCCCTTGGGGCTCAGAGCGAGCTCCAGGAGGCGGCCAGACCAGCGGGATGCTGCGCCATCTGGTGCTGCACTACCCTCGCTCTGCTCCCAGGCACCCTCCGCAAGCAGCGCTAAGGCGACAGAGGAGGCTTCGCCTCTCTCCGATGGGTTCGACACCAGGGCGTCGAGGCTCAGGCGATGATCATCCACCCGTCCCGTAGAGCGCAGCGACGCCGCAGAAATCTCCAGCTCCTCTCCCAGGGAGACCTGTCGCAGGGTGAGCTGAGCGTCGGCTCTGCCGGTGGGGGAGTGGACGAAATCTACCTCTCCCCGCAGCTCCTGCGCCGCGAGCCCCGGCAGCTGAAGGCCCTGGGAGCGCAGCTGCGCCCGCCAGCGGGGAGCGTCCTGTGGACCCTGAAGAGTGCCGGAGGCGCTGAAGGAGCCCCCCAGGCGAGGGTCGAGGGAGTCCAGATCCGGCGCGGCGATAGACCAGAGGAGATCCCACCGCTCTCCTTCCAGGTTTCCCGAAGCCTGCGCCAGGGCCCCTCCCCAGCGCAGCTGGCTGGGCTCGATCAGCCACCGCTGCGGGCTGAGCAGAACCTCGCCTCGCCCCTCCACCGGCTGCCCTTGGAGAGTGCCGGAGAGGCTCTCGAGCTGGATCCGCCCCTGGGGGTTCTGGGGGTCCAGGGACCAGTCGACGGCTACCGCCCGCAGGTCGAGGGCGCCGGGGGGAGCCTGTGGCAGGAAGCGCTGGGGATCGAGGCCGCCCACGCTGAGGGAGGCATCGAGCCTCGGCAGGGGCTGGCTTGCGACTTCGAAGCTTTCCGCATTGAGAGGCTCGGCTTGGGGGTCCACATCGTCGGGGTCCGCATCGCCGGGATCCGCATCGTTGGAATTGTGCAGTGTGAGGGTTCCCTGGCCCTGAATCTTTCCCTCGTCCCAGGAGGCCGTCAGTGTTTCGACGGTGATCGCCCGAGTGCTGGCGAGGCCGCGGAGCTCCAGCTGGAGCGCTGGCGGGGCGAGGATGGATCCGTCGGCGCTGCTCACCGCCGCCGGCGTGAGGACTAGATCCCCCTGGAAGCTCGCCTCGCCGCCTTCTCCCTGAGCCTCCAGCTGGCCCCGCAGCACGCCCTCGAGAAAGGCTGCCGGGGGGCTAGCTGTATCGTCTTTTTCAGCAGTCTCGGCGGCTCCGAGGGCTCCAAGATCCGCGCTCTCCACGTCCAGCCGAAGGTCGAAGGGCTGCTGCGGATCCAGCGGGCTGCCGCGGCCTGTCAGGCTGCCCGCCAGCGTCGATGCCGTAGCGGAGCGGAAGTCGAGCTCCGCCTCCAGCTGCTGCAGGCTGCCAGAAAAGCGGCTCTGCCCGTCCACCGGCGGCAGCTCGGCGCTCTCCACCCGCCAGTCCAGCGCGAGGTCCAGGGGCCACGGGCCGTCGAGGGTGAGCTCGCCGCCCTGCCCGTTTTCCGGGAGTCGAAGGGACCACTGCAGGGTGTCGAAATTACCGTCGGCGCTGAGCTGCCCAAGGCTAAGCTGGCTGCCTCGTAGATTCGCTCCCAGCTGAAGGCCGTGGAGGGCCGCCAGCTCCTCGTCATCCTGGAAGATCCTCAGGTTTTCCACCTTTAGCGGGGCGAGGGCAAGGGGGCGGGGGAGGCGCAGCGTCGGCAGCTGGAGAGGGGCGGTTTCGGGCTCGCTGGCGCCGCCGCTGAGCCGCAGCTCACAGTCCCGCGCCGCCGCCCGGAGCCGCGCCGCGCCGCGGGTCAGGGGGGCCGGAGAGAGGGCCACGGAGAGGTGCTCGCAGCGCAGGTCCAGGCCGTCGCCGCGGAAGGTGAAGGGGGTGCTCTCCAACCCTCCCACGGGGCTGCCTCGAAGGGCGGAGAGATCCAGGCCCTCGGGGGCCAGAGAGCTCGCCAAGGTGCGCAGGGCGAAGCCGCCGAGGGAGGTGAAGAGGAGGGCGGCGAGCAGAAGCATGGCGAGGCAGAATCCGACGACGGTGGCGAGGAAAATTCGCCGAGGCCAGCGCCGGCGCCTTCCACCGGTGGCCTGCTGGTCAGGCTGCGGCTGGGGGGGGCCCTGAGGCGAACTCTGGGACAAGCTCTGCGGGGAAGTCATCAGAAACCCCATCCGAAGGAGAGATGCAGGCGCACCGGCCGATTGCCGCTGGGATTGCGCTCGGTGAGGCCCCAGGCGACGTCCGCTTTGAATACTCCCACCGGCGAGAAGACCCGCAGACCGACTCCGGCTCCCTGCTCCAGGGCGTCTCCCACGTTGTCGAAGGCATTGCCGACGTCCCAGAAGACCGCCGCCCCCAACATGCCTCGTACCCGGGTTTCTAGCTCCAGCGATCCGCTAGCGACGAAGCGCCCTCCGACCACCTGGTCCTCGACTTTCGGGCCGAGGCTTTGGAAGTCGTAGCCGCGAACGCTCTGATCCCCGCCGGCGAAAAAGCGCAGGGCTGGCGGCAGCTGGCGGAAGTCGGGGCTGGTAAGGACGCCGAGCTCGCCGCGGGCGAGGATCCGGGTGCCCTCGCCGAGGGAGCGGGCGAGGGAGTAGCGGACGTGGCCGCGAATCAGGGAATCGTCGGAGAAGAGGCGGTCGCTGGCTCCCTTGAGCTCCAGGCTGAAGTTGTCCAGCGAGCTCGGGCGGCCGCGGCCCTGGCTGCGGAAATACGACAGCGAGATGGAGGGCAGCAGGTAATAGCCCTGCCCCTGGTCGATGCTGCCGACGCTGTATTCGTGGTCCTCGTAGGACAGCGCCACCACCTGTCGCCAGCGACCCCAGGGGCTGCCCCAGCGCAGGGAGGCGAAGCTCAGGGTGGACTCGCTGGTCTCGAGCTCCTTGTCTTCGATGCCGGCGGCGAGGGTGATGGCGCTATCGCCGAAGGAGGAGGTCGCCAGCTCTCGCTCGTCCAGATTTTGGCGAATCAGCGGCACGACGTAGCGCGCTCCGCCGGAGGTCTCCCGCTCCGAGAGCTTGATCTGCGCCTCGGCGTAGTGGCCGTAGCGGTTGACCCTCACCATCTCCCACCCGGCGGAGAGTCGGGCTCCCGTATCGGTGCCGTAGCCGGCGCTCAGGGAGTAGCTCTCCCGGCGGCGGAAGGAGGGGGTGACGGTGACGGGAATCGAGAGCGCCGCCGTGGTCGGCTGCTGAATCTCGTCTGGAGGGTCGTCTTGGGATTCCGGCGGAGTCTCTTGCGAACCGGTGCGATTCGCTGTCGTGGAGGGGCTTTGGGCCTCTGAGGAGGGACGCTGCGGGCGCACCGTGACTCGGTCGAAGTAGGGAGCCCGCAGCAGCCGCTGCTGGAGTCCCAGCACCTGGTTGGCGTCGTAGGGATCACCGGGAGAGAAGGGGACGAAGCGGCCCAGAAGCTGGGGATCGAGGCTGTCCTGCTGGAAGTCCACCGCGCCGAAGCGGTAGCGGGGCCCCGGATCGAAGCGCAGCAGAATCTGCGCCGTGTTGGCGTCGCGGTCGATTCGAATCTCGGCCTGCTGAAAGCGGGCCCGGAAGTAGCCGCGCCGCGCCGCGAGACCGGTGAGCCGGTCGCGGGCGGCGATGTAGGTTCCCTGATCGAGGATGTCTCCAGGGGCTAGGGGGTAGGTTTCCAGCCAGCGCTGAAAGGCCTCGTCTTGGGTGGGAGGCGAGGAGGGGGATTCCGGGGGAGGGGGGATCGGCAGGATTTCGAGACTTCGCTCGGTGATCCGCAGCGGTGTCCCGAGCTCGATTCGGTAGACGGCGCGATAGCCCGGCAGGGGAACCGTATCGAGACTCGGTCGCTGTTCCCTGGCGATGGCCTCGGGGGGCAGGAGCTCGAGGCTGTCCAGGATCTCGGCGCGAAAGTAGCCGCGGGATTCCAGCACCCGCTGGATCTCTTGGGGGGCGCGGGCGTGGAGAACCTTGACCTCCTCCGGATGGGCAGCGCCCTCCCTCGCCGCGGCGGCGATGCCGAGGATCGCCAGCAGGCGCTCCCGCAGCTCGCCGTCCACCCCTTCCAGGACCAGCTCCACTTCGACTTTCTGGGCCTCGGCCTGTGTCCCTTGGGTGGTGGATTCGCCGTCCTGCGAGTCCTTCTCGGCCCCCTCTTCACCTCCATCGCCGGGCGCGAGGCCTAAGGCTTCCAGCGCTTCGCTGAGCTTGGTGGCGAGGCTGCCGGCGGCTTCGCCGCGGTCCTGGGGTTCCGCCTGCGTCGGCCCTGGACTGATCAGCAGCAGGAGGGCGAGGAGGAAGACCGGGAGGAGGAGAGTCGGGGTCAGCTCCAGAAAGCCAAATCTGCGGCAACGACCGAGCCGATGGTGGAGCAAGAGCCGGTGCCGGAGCTGGCGTTGGGGGGGCAATGAAGGGGCCATCAGGAAGCAGCCATCAGGATAGGGACCATCAGCAAGCAGGCATCAGGAATTGTCATCAGGAATTGTCATCAGGAATTTGCGGCGCTCGCCGGGAGCCCGAAGAGACTCAAGGGGTCGTAGCCGCCGTTGCGCCACAGAGCGTCGGCGTGCTGGAGGCGGCCGGGGGCTACGCGATGGTGGGCGCCGAGATCTTCCAGCGCAGCTTCGAGGTGCCAGGCTCCTTCCCCGGCCAGAGCGGCTCCCTGGATTTGGCCGCGGAAGGGGGAGAGCCGCGGGATCAGGCTCTCGAGATCGTCGACCGCATGCACCCGAAGGGCTCGCAGCGCCGGCGGCAGCCGTGGCTCCGGTGCCGTCGTGAGGAAGACCGTGCCGGCTTCCAGGCGATCTGGAGTGGCGGCGTGGATCTGCTCCCCGCGTAGCATGGCGACCTCCCGTTCCAGGCGCAATGCGGCTAGGGTGGCGGGATCGGTGGGGCCCGGAGGGAGCATTTCGGCTTCCCTGGCGAGGGCGGTAGCGAGATCGAGGGCGAAGCCGCGAGCCTGGGAAGGGTCTGCCTGGATCCACAACTCCCGCAGCGAGAGACAACCCCGCTGGTCGAAGAGGGCGACGTCTCGAGCTAGCAAACGGGCTAGATCTGGCTGAGTCAGGGCATCTTCGGCGAGGATTCCCAGGCTCCAGCCGGGGCCGTAGGCGGCGAGGTCGGGGATCGCGTTGGAGTCGCTGGGGTGGCTGATGCTGGAGCGTCGAGAGCGCAGGCTCGCGAGGGTGGCGTCATCGCCGTAGACCACCAGCGGCGTCGCCAGCTCCAGGAGGGGAGCCTCCCGCTGAAGATCTCCGCCGGGCCAGGTGGTGGCGGCGAGGGCCTGGGCCAGCGGGGGATGGGCGCGCACCAAAAGGCGCACCAGGGCGCTGGCGAAATGAGGGTTGGAGGACGGTGATTTGAGCAGCACCGGGCAGCGAGCGAGGAGAGCCGGGAGCAGGGCTTGGGCGGCGAGGGCGGGGAGGTTGCCCGCCAGCACGATGGCCGCCGGGCCGGGGGAAGCTGCTGGATGAGTGGGTGCTGCTGGGTCAGCGGGCGCTGCTGGCGGCGTTTGGCGGCGGCGATGGTCGGCGATTTTTGCGAGGGCCCGCAGCGCTTCGCCGAGAAGGCCCCCGAGCAGGGCCTCGAGGCCCGCCTGCAGCCCGGCCGGGGAGAGTCGGCTCGCCTCGACGAGGGCCGGCTGTAGCTCCCGGCGTGGTGGCGAGTCGACATCCAGGAGTTCCTCGAGGCTCTGTTGCCAAATCGTCAGCAGGCGTTCTGTGGGTAGAGCCTCGAGCGCCGCCGGGCCCTGGCTTTGCAGTCGCAGGAGGGTGGCTCTCAGCTCCTCGGGGCTGGTTTCTCGCTGCGCCGGGCTGGTTTCTTGCTGCGCCGGGCTGGTTTCTCGCTGCGCCGGGCTGGTTTCTCGCTGCGCCGGGCTGGTTTCTCGCTGCGCCGGGCTGGTTTCTCGCTGCGCCGGGCTGGTTTCTCGCTGCGCCGGGCTGGGTGCCGCTGCGGATGGCTGCTTCTTCGAGGCATTGGACCCGGAACCATTCGGCGAGGGGGTGCTCATCTGCCGGTGCTCATCTCTTCCACGGTGAGCGAACAGCCTCGAAGCTGAGCTCCGGTGGCGCGCCCCACAAGGCGAAAGCCATCGCCTTCCCGTAGGCCGAGATCCTGGGTCAGGATCGCGGAGATGGAGCCGGCATTGGCGAGATCGAAGACCGCCACCAGGCCCTCCTGCCCCGCCGGCAGCTCTTGCAGATCCTGGGGGTCGAGAATCCTCACCGGGGCCCACGGAGGGCTGAAGAAGAGATCCTGATCCCCGCCTCCCAGAGCGTTGGTGTAGAACTGACTGGAGAGCTCGGTCATGCCGTATTCCCGAACCACTCGAGAGGGCGGGACCCCCAGGCTGCGGTCGATTCGCCGCAGCAGCTCGCGGCGGGGCACTTCGCGAGTCTTGCCCTTGAAGCCCCCGGTCTCGAAGATCACGCTGCCGGGGGGAAGCGGGGGCGAGGCCTGCTCTCGGCTTTCTCGCCAGTCCAGCCACCAGGCGAGGGCAAAGGCGGTGGCGAACACCAGCACGGGGCCGGCTACTTCCTGCTGCTTTTCCCTGTTTTCCCCGCTGAGCTGCGCAACCCAGGCTTCCGCCTGATCGATGTCCAATCCCTGCTCTCCAAAGGCCACACAGCCCTGGCCTGGAACTCCGTATCTCTCCTCGACGGTATGCCCCATGTAGGCGAGGGAGGAATCCCGCATTTGTTCCCAGGGGGGAACTAGCCGCAGGATCGGACAGGACTTTCCCGACGGAAGGCAGGCCTGGGGAAAACTCTCAGCGATGGCCCGGCGGTAGAGCTGGGGGTAGGGATTGTGGTGAACGCTGCGCTGATCGGCGCCCGCGGTGGTGCCGCTGCTGCGGAAGGTGAGCTGCGGCGGCGCGATTCGAAAGTCGATGGATTGAAAGGCGGGGGTGGGAACCGCGGGCACCTCGCTCCATCGGGTGACCGTCTCTGGGCCGCGTCGACGCTCCTCACAAAGCCGCCGGTATTCGGGAATGGCGGCGAATTGTTGGCGAAAAGCCTCCAGCGCGAGGCGGTTGAAATCCCCGGCTGGGGGGTTCTGGATGAAGGCCTCAATTCGTTCGATCAGGCTCATCTGGCAGAGTTTAGCGTGTTTCGTTGGTGAGGAGCTGACGGTGGTGGGGGAGAAAGTGGGGGTATACTGAGTCTCGGTTGGCGCTGACCCTAGTCAGCACAACTCGCCTCTTGTCGATGACATTCCCTGAGCGTTTTTGCGCTCCTTCGCCTCCCCCGGGTTTCCCTTTACGCTTCGATCCGCCAGCGGATCGTGGCTATCTTGCGCTCCGCGACCTTTTTGCGCTTCGGAGACCTTCGCTTTTGTCGCCCAATCGAAGTGCCGTCGGTCGTTCTGCGAAAGTCGATGCACTCCGTTTCGCTCACTCGGGGCTTTCCTCCTCCACTCGGTTATCAGTGTGTCGATGCGCCGTGAGCCGCCGATTTAGCGACCCTCTTCTCTCCGCCTCCTCTTCGCTCTCTTTCAAGGGGTGGTGGGTAGAGCTATGCCGCGCCGTGCAAAGGCGGCGATGGGGGGGCTTCGCCCTGCTCTCGCTGTTGACCCTCTGCGGTGCCTCCCAGCCGCTGAGCGCCGTGGAGGTTACGGGGAAGCTGCGCCTGGTGGGAACCAATGGCGAGGAGCTGCAGCTGGCGGAGATCGCGGAGGCGGTGGTCTTCTTTCGGCCGGAGGCGGGAGCCAAAGTGCAGGCGCCGCGGCGCCCGGTGTCGCTGGTGACCAAGAACAAGGACTTCGCCCCTCGGGTGCTCACCATCCCGGTGGGCGCCACGGTGATCTTCCCCAACGAGGATCCGATCCTCCACAACGTGTTCTCGGTCTCGCCGCGCAATCGCTTCGATCTGGGGCTCTATAGCCGCGGTCAGGGCAAGACCCACACCTTCGACTCCCCGGGCCTGGTGCGGGTGTACTGCAACGTGCATCCGGACATGGCGGCCTACCTTCTGGTGCTGGACACGCCCCATCACGTTCAGCCCAATCCCGACGGCAGCTTTCGTCTCGAGGGTTTGCCGCCGGGGCCCGGCACCCTGACGATTTGGCAGGAACGCTCTCGACCCTGGAGTCAGCGGCTGGTGATTCCGCAGCGCGGAGCGCTGCAGCCCCTGAAGGTCAACATGACCGTGGATCGCCCTCGCATCCAGCCTCACCTCAACAAATTTGGAAAGCCTTACGGACGTGGCGAACGCTACCGCTAAGCGATTCGGGCTGAGCCTTTGGGCTCGGATTTTCTTGATGACCGCCCTGTTGATCCTGGCGGTGGTGGTGGGCGTGGTGCTGGTGACGGCGACCCGCTCGACGGATATTGCCGAAGAGCAGCTGCGCCGAGAGTTGGCCAGCAGCCACATGGCGATGACCAACTATCACCAGCTTCAGCTCCAGCAGCTGGAGCTCTTCGCGCGGCTCTTTTCCTCTGACTCTCCCTTCATCAGCTACGTGGCAGAAGCTACCGGCGGGGGGCTCTTCGGGGAAGCGCAGGTGGATACCCTCTCTCTACTGAACCAGCTGCGCCAGAAGCAGGACCGTCTCGCCTTCGAGATCGCGGTGCTGATCAATCCGGTGGACACCACGGTGCTGGTGCGTACGGATCGTCCCGACGTCACCGGGGTTCCCTTCACCAATCCAGCGTTGCTGGAAGCGGTGACCCGCCGCGGCGGCGATGTGACCGGCTTCTGGCTCGAGGACGGTCGGCTCTACCAGACCGCGGTGGTGCCGCTGGCGCAGAACTTCGACCTCTTTGGCGTGCTGCTGGTGGGCTTCGGAGTCAACGACCTGCCGGACGAGCTGGAGCGGGTGACGGGGACGGAAACCGCATACCTGGTGTCGGGCCCCGACGGGATCCGCATCGCCGCGAGCTCCCTGGAGCAGGAAGAGCAGAATGCTCTGGAGGCTGCCCTCACCGGCAATGCGGAATTGATGTCGATGGTGCTGCAGCGCGGGCAGCCCCAGGAATTCGTGCCTCTGGATCTGCCAGATATCGGCCGCTTCCAGGCCTACGTGGCGCCGCTGCTGGATCCCAACGGGGAAATCGTCGGCGCTTCCGTCGCGCTGGCGTCGCTGGATGATCAGCTGGCGGCGTCTCGGCGCATCCAGCGAGTGGCGCTGATCACCGGGGCGGTGGCCCTGATCTTGGCGCTGCTGGGCTCTTTTGCTCTCTCCCGGCGCATTCTGCGGCCGGTGCAGGACCTCGCGGAGGCCGCCGAGGCGGCGGCCCAGGGGGATTACGATCGACGCATCGCCCGGGAGGGCAGCGACGAGGTCGGCCGGCTGGCTTCCGCCTTCGACACCCTGCTGTCGGATCTGCGAGAGAAGCGGGATATCGAGAGCTACGTCAGCGATCTTTCCCGCTACTTGCCGGACCCCTCGGCGAATCCCGCGCCGAAGGAGACCGCCTCCCTGGAGATGAGCATGGTGGCGATCGAAATGCGGGGCTACGCTCGTTCCAGCACCACCCGGGATTCCGAGAGCAGCGTCGGTAGCCTTCTGCGCGATCTGCGCCGCTGTTCCCACACGGTGGCCTCGCAATACGGCAAGGTGGCGTCGGTGCTCGGCCATCGCGTGCTGCTGACCTTCGAAGGGGACCGCCACGCGGCGCGGGCGACCAGCGCGGCGTCGGATATTTTGCGGGCGATGGTGAACGAGTCCAGCGGGCCGGCGCCGGCGGTGGCGGTGACCACCGGAGATGCGGTGTCCGGGCCCATCAGCTGGGGAGAGCGGGAAGGGGACGCGGTGCTCGGGCGGCCGGTGCAGGAGCTGGAGACCCTGCTGCGGGAGGCGGCCCCGGGGGAGGTGTTGCTGACTCAGAAGGTCTTGGATCAGCTGTCCTCCGAGATTAGCGTCGCCGGAGTGGAGCTTCAGCCGGCGCCGGCGGTGCTCGCCGCGATTCGCTTCTATTCCCTCGACCTCGAGACGGCACAGAATCTCACCCGGCCGCTGGCGCGCACTTCCTCGCTCTCGACGGTGGCCGGAAGCGGTCCGCGGGCGACCATCGCGGATATCGGTCCGGGCTCGCTGCTGGCGGGTCGTTTCGAGGTGCTCTCGGTGCTCGGGGCCGGGGGCATGGGCGTGGTGTACAAGGCTCGGGATCGAGAGCTGGACGACCTGGTGGCCCTCAAGACCTTGCATAAGAAAGCCTGGCGGGACCGGGAATCTCTCGACCGCCTGAAGAGCGAGCTGAAGCTGGCGCGGCGCATCACCCACCCCAACGTGCTGCGGACCTTCGACTTCGGCGAGTTCGACGGCATTCCCTACATCTCCATGGAGTACGTGCGGGGTTTGACCGCGCGCTACCTCCTGGATCAGACCCAGCGCCTGCCCTTCTCCGCCAGTCTGCGCCTCTCCCGCCAGCTATGCGCCGGTCTCGAGGCGGCCCACGCCGTCGGGGTGCTGCATCGGGACATCAAGCCGGAGAACCTGATCATCGACAACGCCGGCAACGCGAAGCTGATGGATTTCGGCATCGCCCGGCCGATCCGTCGCATGGGCAAAGGGGCGACCACCCCGGGCACTATCATCGGCACGCCCCACTATCTCTCTCCGGAGCAGCTGCAGGGGGAGGAGGCGGATCAGCGTTCCGACCTCTACGCCTGTGGGGTGGTGTTCTACGAGATGTTCACCGGCGAGCTGCCCTTCGACGGCGACAAGCCCATGGACATCGTGATGGCCCATCTGCGGGAAGAGCCGACGCAGCCGTCGGAGCTGTGGCCGGAGATTCCTCCCCCGCTGGAGGGCATCGTGCTGCGCTGTTTGGCAAAGGACCCGGCGGAGCGCTACTCCCACGTCGCGCAGCTGCTGAAAGATCTCGACGATCTGAGGGCCTGATGCAGGTCTCTTGATGTCGTTGCTTGATCTCGGGGGGGGGAGTGATCTCGGGCCGGGGAACTGGGTGATTCCTCGAGAGTAGGTCTTCGAAGATCGGCCTTGTGGATGATTCGGCGAATTGAGGCGCAGGAAAGCCGCCGCTGGCGGGTTCCTCCTACGCTATGGTTATCGCCGATGCATTCCCCCTCGACCTTCCGGTGGCGCCGGTGAGCGCCGCCGTCGATCCCGTGACGGAGCCCGCGGCCACCGGTGATCCGGATGTCGACCTGCTGCGTCGCACCGCTGCCGGGGACGACGATGCCTTTGCGGAATTGGTGAATCGACACCAGGAGCGTCTGCTGAGGCTTTGCCAACGACTGCTGGGGCGTCGGGACGAGGCCCTCGACGCGGTCCAGGACGTCTTTCTCAAGGTATATCGCAAGGCCGGGGCCTATCAGCATCGAGGCAAGGTCTACACCTGGATGTACCGAATCGCCACCAACCACTGCTTCAATCAGCTTCGGCGCCGCAAGATCGTGCGCTTCGTCGGGCTGGAGCGCGGCTACGCCGATGAGGATGCCGACACCTACCTGCTCGACCCACCGGATCCCGCCGCGGGGCCGGAGCGCGCGCTGGAGGCCCGGCGCCATTGGCAGGCGACGCGCCGGCTCATCGACCAGCTGCCGGAGAACCAGCGAGCGGTGCTGGTGCTGGCAAAGTTCGAGGGCCTGTCGTACCGCGAGATCGCCGAGGTCTTGGATATCACCGTAGGCGCGGTGGAAAGCCGCCTGTTCCGGGCGATGCGACGAATCTCCCGCGCCCAGCAGGACCTCCGCTAAGCTCGGCGAGCTAGAGACTCTCGCTACCCCAAGGAGACCAGGATGATGAAAACCGTCAATGAACGTCAGCTGATGCGCTACCTCCACGGTGAGCTGCCGGCGGCGGAAGCGGTGCACGTGGAGGAGGCGCTACGTCGTGATCCGGCGCTGCGGCAGGTCCTCGACGGCCTGGAAAGCTCCTGGAGCTCCCTGCAGCTCCCTCCCGTAGAGCCCGCGCCGCTGGGCTTTTCCACCCGCATCGCGGCACGAGCCCGGGGCGGAGTGGAGCCGGCGGGCCTGCTGTCCTCCCTAGGGGAGGGCTCTCGCTGGGTGCGCGCCACCGCTGCCGCGGCTTTGCTCTCCGGTTTGGTAGTCGGCGCCAGTCTCGGCTGGTGGATGCAGCCGAGGGTCGATCCTGGGGCGGCGACGGAAGACCCTCAGCTGGTGGTGGATGAAGGCCTCGATCTCTTCTTCGAGGAGAGCTTGGCGGACCATTATTGGAACGCGCTGCTGACGGAGGGGAGCGAGATGGCCTCCTCCGACGGGGGCGGATGGTCATGACCCAGGTCGTCGCCGGGCGCTGGGCTCTGGTTCTCTTGCTGCTGCTCTCCCTCGGGGTGAATATCGGAGTGCTGGCGACGCTAGCGCTGCGTCCACCGAGCGACGTGCCGAGCGACGGGGCGATCTCCAAGACTGTCGCAGAACTGGAGGAAGAGCAGAGGGCGGAGCGCGAAGACGGCGAGTCCGGCGTCTCGGCGAGGGGTCGTTCCGAGAATCCTCGGGGCCGAGGGGGACCCCCACCTTGGGGAGATCCCGGAGAGATGGAGGGCCCGATTCGCATGCTCGAGCGGCTGATGGATACCCTGCAGCTAGAGGGGGAGGATCGGGAACGCTTCGCCGCCATTCAGCGGGAGATGTTCACCGCCCTCTCCGAGAACCGGCGACGGGCTCGGGAGCTGGAGGCAGCGCTGAGGGCAGAGGTTTCCGCGGCGGAGCCCGATACCCAGCGGCTGGAGGAGATCGTCGATCAGATGGCGCTCAACTTCGGCGAGCGCAACCGCACCTTGGTGAAGGGCGTGCTCGCCAGTCGCGAGATTCTGAACGAAGAGCAGCAGCGGAAATACGGCCGTTTCCTCTCCTTCCTCAACCGTGGACCGGAGGGTCGCGGGGGGATGGAGCGCAGAGGAGATCGGCGCGGTAGCTATCCTCGCCAGCGCTATTCTTTTTAGGCTGCTCTTCCAGAGTTCTGGCTTCTAGGGCTCTGGCTTTCTGGGGCCTTACCGCGGGGAGTGGACCGCAGACGATCGGGCAAAAAAAGGGACCCCGATCGCTCAGGGTCCGGAGGAGGGAGAGAGAGGAAGGTTCCTCGATGTCTCTCTGCTTGGAGGTACGCCGTCCTGGGGGCAAGGTTCGGTGATTGGACGCTGGGCGGCAAAACTTTACATTTGTCAACGGCACCTGTTGTGGGCGACTCCGTCTGCAGCGGTCCCTCTTGTCAGCGGCTTCTGCTGATCGGTGAGAGGCGGAGCTGCCGCTGCACGGAAGGGAAGCGGAAGCGAAGGAGAGCTCAGCTTCGGTAGGCCCAAAAAAGAAGCGGCCCCGCGGGGCGGGGCCGGGAGAAGGAGAAGCTGAGGAGACTGTCCCGTTGGTTTGTCTCTCTGGCTATTGATACTTACGGGCTTCGGTAGAAGAGTGTTTAGGGTGCATTGGCATATTTCTCCCAATTTTCTTCCGCAGACCGCCGTTGTCTTGCCGTCGTCGCCGCCCTTCCTGCGAACTCTTCTGGATCCTGGAGTCCAGTATATGACTCCAAGTATTAATGCTCAGTATTGACCGATTGCAGGAGGAACTTTCTTATTGACATCATGATGCTTCGTACAAGGGGACACTTATCGTGGCATCTACCATCCAGCGCGGCGCGTCTGAGCTCGCCGATTCTCCGCCGTCTTCCGATCCATTCGAGCAGCTTGGCGCTGCGTTGAGGATCTTGCGGCTTCGCCAAGGCTTGTCGCAAACTTCATTGGCTCAACGCTGTGGTTTGACGCCGCCGATGATCAGCAACTACGAGCGCGGGGCAAACGTTCCTTCGGTTCATTCCCTCGGCCGCCTGCTGGACGCCATGGCGATCGATCTCTACGAGCTGGCGGATGCTCTGTCGACGGTCCAGGGTCGAACGCCGCGGGCCGTGGGCGGCCCTCGGGCGGATCAGCTGGAGAACGTCGTGATGCATTATTTGAAGGAATTTCAGGGTAAGCCGCGCCGCCGCCGAGCCTTGGTTCGAGCCTTGGCGGTGCTCGCCGAAGCGCTGCAGACCGCGGAGTGAGAAGCGGTCCCGTCGGCCAAAGTTCGCTGCTTTTCTTTGCCCATAGACTTGTCGTAAAGTGCGAGGGCTGTCTCTTCATCATTGGAATCAATTCGCTGCCAGCAGTCCAGAATAGCGGACGGTGTCCCTGACAACGGTGTCTCTGACCTTGGTGGGACACCGTTCCAGCGATGCCTGTTGGAGCTGGTGGCCATCAGTCCGCCGCAGGTGACGGGATCCCCGGCTTCGACGTTGAGCCCGACGCCGACCAGCGTAATCGTGCGACGGGTTTGATCCATCTTCTCTCGGCAGGCTAGGACTCCCCCCATGGAAGTCAAGAATGATGCTGAGGGCTTTGGCCCCTTCGAGTCTCTCGGTCGCGCTCTGCGCCGATTGCGAGTTGAGCGAGGCATCAGTCAGACCGAGCTGGCAGGATCTACGGGTCTGACCTCGTCGATGCTCAGCAAATACGAGCATGGCCACAGTGAGCCCACCCTGCAGACTTTGGGGAAGATTCTCGGTGGACTGAGGGTCGATCTCTACGATTTTGCCGACGCTCTGCAGATTGCCCAGGGCCGGGTTCGGCACCTGCCGCCGGTGCGCCCCTCGGAGATCGGCAGCGAGGCCCTGGAATGCTTCCGTCTCTTCGAGAGTGAACCAGAGAAGGGGGAAGCTCTGCTGCAGGTGGTGCGCCTGGTGAGTGAGGCGATTCAGCCCGAGATGCGGAGGCGTCGCGAGGTGAAGGAGTAGTCCTCACCCCTCGCCGGTGGCCTCGCTGGCGCCCTCGCTGCTGGCCCCGCTGCCGCCTTCATTGCCCTTGCTGGCGGCAGGATCATGAGCTTCACCGAGGGCTTCTGGCGGGGATTCCTCGGTGATCCAGGAGGCGGAGCGAAAGAATTCTTCCGCCGCCGTGGAGGGCTCCGCCACCAGACCCCGGGGGCCTCGCTCCGGCAACCAATCCCCCGGCAGATGCTGGCGGTACGGTGAGCGCAGGAAGCGTTTATCGAAGAGGGCGATCACTCCGGTGTCATCCGGGGAGCGCAGCAACCGCCCCGCCGCCTGGACTACCCGGGTCATGCCCGGAACGACGAAGGCGTATTCGAATCCCTTGTCGAAGCGCTCGTCGTAATAGCGCTTCAGCAGCTCTTGGTCGAGGCTCACCGCCGGCAGGCAGGGACCGACCACCGCCACCGCCTTGAGCATCTCTCCGGGGTAGTCCACGCCCTCGGCGAAGACGCCTCCAGCGACGGCCAGCACCAGCACATCTCCCTCGAGGGCGTTGCGCAGGGTGTCGAGAATCTCCTGTCGCTCCTGCTCCCCGTCGGCCCGCCGCTGGATCAGGATCCGCTTGCTGTGGACCGGCATCTGCTCCACGACCTCGGTGAGGAAGCGGTAGCTGGGAAAGAGGGCGAGGCAATTTCCCGGAACCGCCTCGCTGAAGGCGGCGAGTCGGCGGGCGATGACCGGGTAGTTCTCGCTTCGCTGTCGGTAGGTGGTGGCGACCTGGGCGTCGATCACCACTCGGCGGTGGGTGGCGGGGAAAGGGTTGGGAATCTCCACCGCGGCGGTGCGGCCAGCCTCGAAGCCCAGCAGGTCACGGTAGAACTCCGGAGGAGAGAGCGTCGCCGACAGCCCGATGGCGCAATGTACCTTGGAGAGGATCTTGTTCAAGAAGCGGCTGGGGTCTTTGCACAGGATCTTGAGGGCGGCTCCCGCCGGCTGGCCCGGCCGGGCATAGGTACGGCGCTCGAGGCAGTGGGAGAAGGCGTCTCCCGAGCCCAGCACTAAGCCCTGGAGTAGCTTGAGAAAAGAGAAGTAGAGATCGACGAAGGGGTCCTCGGCGCTGAAGCTGCGGGTGTCTCGCTGATGCTCCAGATACTCCACGAAAGCGCGGTCGAAGCGCGGGCGCAGCTTCCAGAGGGCGGATTCCGGGAGCTGTCCCTCGATCGCTTCGTGGTCCGCCGGCCATCCCTCGAGGGCCTCTTCGACGCTGCTCTCGATCAAACGGGCGAGCTGCAGGCACAGGGATTCCATCTCGAAGTGCAGGGGCTCTCCACCGAGGCGCAGAGCCAGGGCGGCGCGGCGGGCGGTCTCGGCGGCGAGCTGGGGGCTGTAGTAATCGCGGCCTCGGCCGACCAGGTTGTGGATTTCGTCGATCACCAAAACCACGTCGCTGAGGTCCGCCGGCTCGGCGAATTCCGTCAGCTGCACCCAGGGGGCGAAGACATAGTTGTAGTCGCAGATCAGCACCTGGGTTTCCCGGGCGAGCTCCAGGGAGACCTCGAAGGGGCAGACTTCCGCCTCTCGGGAGTGGAAAAAGACCGCGTCCGGCTCCAGAGTGGTGTAGCTGCTGAGCAGCTCTTCGATCACGCCGCTGTTGTGCAGCTTGGCGTAATAGTCCTTGGCGTAGGGGCAGTAGTCCTCGTGGCAGATCAGCTGATCGTTGGCGCACATCCTCGACTTCGCCCGCAGCCTCAGGGAATGGAAGGCGGCGAATTGATTGAGCATCTCCACCACCCGGCCGGCCATCTCCTGCTGCAGGTTCTTGGCGGTGAGCACGAAGAGCCGCTTGTCGTGGGCGAGGCAGTAGCGCAGCGCGGGATAGAGAGTGGCGATGGTCTTGCCGATTCCGGTGGCGGCCTGGAGCAGGAGATGGTCGCCGTGCTCCAGGGCGGTGCCGGCGGCGGCGAGGATCTCTTCCTGCCCCGGCCGCAGCTCCGGGAAGGGAAAGGTGAGGTGCTCTGCCGCCTGCTGCCGAGTTTCCCGCGCCGCCTGTCGCTCGATCTGCTGGTGGATCAGCTGGGAGATCCTGCGCTGCACCGAGAGGATCAGCCCCTTTCCCGGGGGCTCTACCTCCAAGCGCTCGATGGCGTCGCTGCCGATCTCGATGAGCACCAGCTCCGGACGCACCTCTTCGCCCCGCACCTCGCTGAGCATCCAGGCGTAGAGCTGCGCCTGCCGCTCGTAGAGCTCCTTGGTGGGGGGCGGTAGCTGACTTCCGCGGCGCACCGACTTGATCTCTTCGACCACCAGCGAGCCGTCTTTTTCTTTGCGCACCCCGTCTGCCCGGCCGGTGATCTTCACCGTCCAGCCCTCGTGCTCCAGCTCCACCAGGATCGCCACCTCCCGCTGGTAGCTTCCGTCCCGCTCCAGGGCCTGCTCTTGATAGCGGCTGTGGATCGCCTGCCCGAGCCACATGCGCTCGAAGCCACCTCGATTGGCGAAGCCCAGGGAGCGCAGCATCCGCGCTTCCAGTAGATCCGTTACCGCCAGGGTCAGGGTCTTCGTCTCGGGATCCAAGCGCGGCGCCATAGGCGGGAGTATATGAGGTTGGGGGAGGGCGAGATCCGAGGATGGGTTAAATCGAGACGAGGGGCGAGAGCGCACAGCACGCTATGCTTTCTAGATGAGCGTTTGGAGTCTGGGCGCGGATGGAATCGCCGCAGAAGAGCCGCCGGTGAAGCTTCAGCAGATCCGCTCGATGGAGTCTCTGGAGAGGCTGATGGAATGGCTGTGGGGCAAAGACGTCCACAGCGCTGCGCCGCGGGTGCTGCACGTCGTGGCGGCGCTGCCCTGGCAGGGGGAGCTGAGGGCATTGCGCATCGAGGAGCGGACGCCGCGGAGCGAGTTCGACGCCCTGGCGCTGAGCGTCGCCCGGGCTCGGGCGGACGCCATCGTGACCACCGGGCGTATTTTGCGGGAGGAGCCGCGGCTGCGCCACGAGGCCGTCGTGGCGCCTCGGCTCGCGGAGCTGCTCGCCGGCTGGCGGCGGCGTGGGGGGCGAGAGGCTTTCCCCATTTCCCTGATCCTCACCTCCGGTCGAGGCATCGACCTCGACCACCCGCTCTTTGCCGCCCCGGGGCGTCCGGTGCTCTTCACCTCCCACCAGGGGGTGGATCGGTTGCGCCAGTCCGGCTGGCGTTCGGGAGGGCTCATTCAGGCCGTGGGAGTGGAGAGGCCGTCGTTGCGCCAGGCCCTGGACTGGCTGCGCAGCGAGGCGGGGGCCGCCACCGTCAGCGTCGAAGCGGGGCCCTCCACCGCGGCGCAGCTCTACACTGAGCCGGCGGCGGTGGAGGAATTGATGCTGAGCGTCTATCGGGGCGAGGTGGAGGAGGATCTCGTTGGTCCTCCGCTGCCGAGCTGGCAGGTCCTGACCTCGAGCCTGCCACGGGAGATCAGCCGTCGTACGGTGGCCGAAGCATCCGGTCACTGGACGCTGCTGCGGCGGTCAGGCTCCTGAGACCGCGGGCCTCAGCTTGGGATTCATCGCGAACTCTATCGCGAGGTGGGGAGTCGCTCCCGGAGCGAGCTCGGGAGACCTGAAGGATTGGGGGGTCAATCCTCGAGGATCTTCGGCCACTCTTCGTTGGCCCTGGAGATGAAGGACAGGAAGTCCTCCTCCCACTGAGTCTGGATCTTCTGGTTGTAGTTCAGGTAGAGCTTGCCGTCGACGATCTTCCAGGACTCCGGATCGATGCCCGCGGTTTGGCCCTTGGCGACGGCGAAGGCGCAATAGCCACCGTATTGGGGAGCGTAGCGCTCGGGATCCGCGTCGAAGGCGTTGCGGTGAGCGGCGGAGGTGAAGCGCCAGATGGCGCCGTTCCAGGTGGTGGTGAAGTCCTTGCTTCCCTTGGCGGGCTTGCCCTCTTCGAAATAGGACACCGGGTCGTAGCCCTTGATGGCGGTATTGCCGAACAGGCCGGTGTTGACGGGATCGGCGGCGAGGGCGAAGGAGGTCACGGCGGCGAGGCCGATGAGAACGGTCAGCACGGTAATTACGCGGAGCAGGATCATGGCGGAATCCTTGTCGTTGAGGATGAAATCAATGGGGGAGAAAGGAAAACGCTTTGATAGAGCCTGGATTCAGGCTCTGGTCTTCTATCCGAGCCTTGATGCCCGGAGTGCTCGGCTGAGCACGGCGGCGGCTCAGTTGGCCGCCAGCAGCTTCGGCCAGTTCTCGTCTGCCTTGGCGACGTGGCCGGGAACGTCACGGCGCCACTTCTTGCGCACGCCGAGACTGTAGTTGAGGTAGAGCTTGCCGTCGGCGATGGTCCAGGCTACGGGATCGACGGAAGCGGTCTTTCCCTTGGCGACGGCGTAGGCGCAGTACCCGCCGTATTGGGGAGCGAAGCGCTCCGGATTGGCGGCGAAGGCGTCGCGATGCTCGGCGGAGAGGAAGCGCCAGGTGACGCCTGCCCACTCCAGGCTGAACTTTTGCTGTCCTTCGACAGCCCGCTCCTGTTCGAAATAAGCCACCGCGTCGTAGCCCTGAAGAGCCAGTCCGGAGCGGCTGGCGTTGACCGGCTCGAGAGCCTGCGACGGGATCACCGAGATCGCGACGAGAAGGAGCGAGGTGAGGAGTGAGAGTTGGAGGCTGCGGAGCATGTTGGTCCTTTGGAGAGTGGGCTCTTCTATGGGGAGTTCACTATGGAGGTTAAGGAGTGGAGGTTAAGGAGTGGAGGTTAAGGAGTGGAGATCAGGAGTGGAGATCAGGAGCGAACACCAGGAGGCTCGCCGGAGCCAGGGAGGGAGGCAGAGGTGCCGAAGCCCTCGATGTAGTGCTTGCTACGGGAATGAGAGGGAGAGCGGATTGCCCGGCGGCTACCGGCAGTGTTGAAGCCAGCCGGCTGGCAGAGTAGATGGAGCGCTGTGCTAGGCTGCCGCCACTCCACTCGAAGCTCATCTCTGGTCGATTCGATTCGCGAGGAATCCAACCATGGCCCCTAATCCCGCCAACGCTCTCGAAACCCCTTTGACCCGCGATCTTGGAATCGACGTGCCGCTGATCTGCGGAGCGATGTACCCGTGCTCCAACCCGGAGCTGGTGGCGGCGGTCTCCGAGGCCGGCGGCATCGGCGTGATCCAGCCGCTGAGCCTGGTTTACGTCCACCGCTGGGACTTCGAGGAGGGGCTGCGACACATCTCCAGCCTGACGGATCGGCCGCTGGGCATGAACGTCATCGTCGAGAAGAGCGTGAAGAAATACCGTGAGGCGATGGAGCTCTACTTGGACCAGGCGCTGGAGCACGGGGTGCGCTTCTTCGTCACCTCACTGGGAAATCCGGATTGGGTGGTGCGCAAGGCCCACGCGGTGGGGGGCAAGGTCTACCATGACGTCACCAGCGTGAAATGGGCGAAGAAGGGCCTGGACGCCGGGGTCGATGGGCTCATCGCGGTGAACGATCGCGCTGGCGGTCACGCCGGCAACCGCACCGCGGCGCAGCTCTACGAGGAGCTCTCAGTCTTCGGAGTGCCGCTGGTGCTGGCGGGTGGGGTAGGAGATGAGACGGCCTTCGTCGATGCTCTGGACCTGGGCTATGACGGCTGCCAGCTGGGTACCCGATTCATCGCCACTGAAGAATGCACCGCCCACGATTCCTACAAGCAGGCGGTGGTGGACGCTGGAGAAGAGGACATCGTGCTCACCGAGCGAGTCACCGGGGTGCCGGTGGCGGTGATCAACACGCCTCATATCCAGAAGGTTGGCACCAAGGCTGGTCCTATCGCCCGTCGTATGCTGAAGGGGAGGCGCACCAAACACTGGATGCGTTCCCTCTACGCTCTGCAATCTGTGTGGAAGCTGAAGCGCTCGTCGATGAAGGAATTCTCCTACAAGGATTATCTTCAGGCCGGTCGCAGCGTAGAAGGTGTACGGGCTATAGAGCCGGCGGGCGACATAGTGAGGCGCTTTGCAGGGGCCCTCCAGGACGCGAGGATCGGCTCTGCCGCTTGATCTGAGGCTTGATCTGCGGCGGGTTCTCGACCTGGGGTACCGAAGGCTGGAAAGTCCTTATTGATAATCGATAATCAAAAACTAGGTTATAATCCCGCTTTCTCCAGCTTCGTCGAAATCGACGCGGCTGGCTTCATTTCGCCCTCTTCCAGCAACTTCTGCGCCCCGGGTCGTCCTAGGCGTTCAGGAGATTCCCCTTGGAATCGAACTCAGTTCGTGATCCCTCCAAAGCTTCGCAGCGAGCTCTTCCTGATTCCCCTCTCTCTCATCGCCACCGCCCTCCTCGTCACTACCCTGTGCTGAGTCGGTCGTTGGTAGAGCTACAGGGGGCTATTCCTCGCCTTCTGTCTCGGCGACTCTTCACGAGAGCCGAGGCTGCGTCTTCTTCCTTGGTGCTGATGGTCTCTCTCTTGGTGCTCATGGCCGCCTGCGGCGGGCCGGGGCAGCAAGGAGAAGGCCAGCATGGAGAAGCACAGACGGCGCAGAGCGATAGTTTGCCTGAATCCAGCGTCCCGGACGGCGGGACCGACTCGAGTCCTGGGACGGAGATACAGGGAGCAAACCACCCCGGGGACTCCGCTTCGGCTCCGGAGAACGGAGCCGAAGCCCCCACGGAGGAGCAGATGGTGGTGGTCGCCACCGTCCCGCCCCTCGCCACCCTAGCGCAGCGCATCGGGGGCGATGCCGTCTTCACCCGCTCGCTGATTCCCGCCGGGCGCTCACCCCATAATTTCGAGCCGCCGCCCTCCGCGATGAGAGACTTGATGCGGGCGGAGGTGGTGATCTCCGTCGGTTCCCCGACCTTCGCCTACGAAGGGCGACTGCTGGAGCCGCTGCTGGAGCGTCGCAGCCCGCGGCCGCCGGTGGTCTCTTTGGTCCGCATCGCCGAACAAGATCCGGCGCTGCAGCTGGCGAGGGAGGGAGCCGGTGATGTGCATCCCTGGCTGCACCCACAACTGTTGCTGCGGGCGGCGGACGAGATCGCTCTCACCTTGGCCTCGGTGGATCCCGAGGGAGCGCCTCGCTATGCCGAGGGGGCCCGCAGCTTTCGCGCCGAGGTAGAACGCCTGGACGCGCGCAACCGGGCTCTTTTCGAAGCCGCATCCTGCCGAGCGTTCCTGGTGGATCATCCCGCTTGGGAAGCCTTCGCGCTGCACTATGGCCTGCTTCAGCTGGCGATCGAGGAAGAGGGCAAGACTCCCGGGCCGGCGACGGTGAGCCGGGTGGTGGCGGCGGCGAGGAGAGAGGGCGTGGTGCAGGTCTGGCAGCGTCCCGGGCATCCCGCGAGCTCGGTGCTGGCGGTAGCGGAGGCGCTGGATGGGGAGGTGGTGGAGATCGACCCCACCGCCGCCGATCTCTTGGGTTCTTTGGAGAGGGCGGCGCAGCTGATCGTCGACGGCTGCCGCCCGGCCCCTTCGGGATGAGCAGCGAAGCATCGCCCTCTGCCGTCGAGCCGGTCCTGAGCCTCGACGGAGTGTGGGTGCGTTACGGCCGAGAGGCGGTATTGGAAGACGTCAGCCTGGATGTCTTTCCCGACGATTACCTGGTGGTGATCGGCCCCAACGGCGGAGGCAAGAGCACCTTGCTCAAGGTGCTCTTGGGCCTGGTGACCCCCTATCGAGGTGAGGTTCAGCATCGTTTGCCCCACGGCGGCGCTCGGCTGGGCTACGTGCCCCAATTCTCCAGCTTCGATTCCCAATTCCCCCTGCGGGTGGAGGACGTGGTGCTGATGGGGCGCCTCTGTAGCCGACGAGGCTGGCTCCGGCGCTATCGTCGTGAGGACCGCCAGTCGGTGGCGCAAGCTCTCTCGCTGGTCGGCCTGGAGTCGAAGGCGCGGGACCCGGTGGCGGCCCTCTCCGGCGGCGAGGCGCAGCGGGTGCTGATGGCCCGCGCCCTGGTGGGAGAGCCGGAAGCGCTGCTCCTGGACGAGCCGATGGCTTCACTAGACGCGGACTCCCGGCGCATCGTGCGGGAGGTTCTAGTGGAGGTGAAGCAGCGCATGCCGGTGGTGTTGGTGACCCACGATCCGGTGGCGGTAGCCCATGAGGTGCGCAATATTGCCTGCGTCAATCGAAGCCTGACCTACCACCCCAGCGGTGAGCTCACCGCCGAGGTGCTAGAAGAAGCCTACGGCTGCCCGGTGGAGCTGCTGAGCCACGGAATGCCCCATCGAGTGTTGGCGGATCACGGAAGCTCCTGCACCCATGATTGACGCCTTGCTCTCGGGGGATCCTTTTCTCGCTTCGGCTCTCAGAGCGGCGGCGATGGCCAGCGTCCTCTGCGGCGTGCTCGGCACCTTCGTGGTGCTGCGCCGCTTGGCTTTCCTCTCCGGCGGCATCAGCCACGCCGCTTTCGGTGGCCTAGGTTTCTGCCACTGGCTGGGGGTGGCTCCGCAATGGGGTGGCTTGGGCACCGCGGTAGCGGCGGCTTTCTTTCTGGGTTCCCTGTCGTCGGCCCGAGATCGCACCCGAGACGCCCTCGTCGGCGTGCTGTGGGCGTCGGGAATGGCGTCGGGCATGCTCTTCATCCATCTCGCACCGGGGTACCCGCCGGATCTTGGAGCCTATCTCTTCGGCAACCTGCTGTTGGTGGACCAGGTCAGCCTGCGATGGCTGACGGTAGGCTCGCTGCTCACCCTAGGGCTGGTGGTCTGGCTCTACGAGGACCTCGTCGCCCTTTGCTTCGACGAGACCTTCGCGGCGGTGCAGGGCGTGCGGGTGCGGTGGCTCTCCACCCTGCTCCTCGGCCTGGTGGCGCTGGCGGTGGTGCTGTTGTTGCCGGTGGTGGGTTTGCTGCTGGTGCTGGCGATGCTCACGATCCCTCCTCTGGCGGCGCTCCAGATCTCCCATCGACTCGGTTGGGTGCTGCTTTTGTCGGTCGGATTTTCCATTTTGATGACCTTTGGAGGGCTCGCTCTCTCCTTCCACTGGGATGCGCCCTCGGGGCCTTGTATCATCCTGCTCGGCACCGCCCTGCTGGGAATTCTCTACCTGCGGGGAATTTTGGCCCAGCGCCACTCTCTCCGCTGATGGAGACTCGCTAACTTCGAGGCGCAGCCTTCAATCATGGATCTACTGCTCAAAATCGCTTACGAAACCGTGGTCATGCTCTACGTGGCCGCGCCCTACTTACTCCTCGGTCTCGCCGTGGCGGGGCTGCTGCACGTCCTGCTGCCGGAGAAATTCATCCTGCGCTTCATGGGCCGCGAGGGTCTCTCCGGAGTGGGCTGGTCGGCCCTCATCGGCGTGCCGCTTCCGGTGTGCAGCTGTGGGGTGGTGCCGATCACCATGGAGCTGGAGCGCAAGGGGGCCAGCAAGCCCTCGGCGATGTCCTTCCTCATCACCACCCCGGAATCGGGGGTCGACTCGATCCTCTTCACCTGGGCCCTGCTGGGGCCGGTGATGGCGGTGGTGCGGCCGGTGGCGGCCTTCTTCTCGGCGATCTTCGCCGGCATCCTGGCGATCGCTGGCCTCGAGTCTCCGCAGCCGAAGAAGCCACAGGACTGCACCTGTGATGACGGGGAGAACGGTGGAGACGCTCAGCAGGCCAGCGCTGACGCTGCTCACCACGGGCATGACCACGGACACGATCACGGCCATGACCACAGCCACAGCCACAGCCACGATCACGGACATGACCACAGCCACGGGCATGATCACAGTCACGACGATGATCACAGTCACGACCACGGACAGGATCACGGCCACGGTCACGACCACGATGGCCACCATCATCACCACCACGGTCACTTCCATCACCACCATCATCATCACCACGGCCACGATCACGACCATGGGGAAGATCTGGTCTCCGAGGACAGCTCCGCCGCCGCCCGCCGAGCTCTGATCTCGCTACCGAAGCAGGCCTGGACGGCGATCTTCGACGAGCCGGACCCGGACGCGCCGAAGGTATGGTCTACGGTGGTAGCCCCGGCGGCGAGCTACGGCTTCAAGGAGCTTCTGGACGAGATCGCTTTCTGGCTGGTGGTGGGCGTGTTGTTGGCCGGAGCGCTGGCCGCCCTGGTGCCGGCGGATCTTGCCGTCCTCGGTCTCGGCGGCGGCCTGTTGCCGATGCTGCTGATGCTGGTGGTGAGCGTGCCGGTCTACATGTGCGCCTCCGCGTCGACGCCGGTGGCGGCGGCGCTGATGGCCAAGGGCCTCGGTCCCGGGGCGGCCTTGGTCTTGCTGCTCGCCGGCCCGGCGACCAACGTTGCCACCGTGCTGCTGCTCACTCGCATCTTCGGCCGTCGCTTCGTCGCCCTCTACCTGGCTGGGGTGATCGGCGGCTCGATCATCGCCGGTCTGGTGCTCGAGGCGCTGGTGGGGGCCTTCGACTGGGATCTCGCCGCGGCGGCGCAGGCGGCGGTGGCCTCCAGCGAGGAGGGCTGGAGCCTCTTCGGCATCCTCTGCTTCGCCGTGCTGGTGGTGCTCTTGGCTTGGCGTCTGTGGGCCGGGGCGGCGCGCTACGGCTGGCTCGAGATGGTCGGCGGCTTCCACAGCCTGAAGGTGGCCCTAGGGCCCCTGGGAGACGGCCGCTGGCTTCGTCCGATGCTGCGCGGCGCCGCGGTGTTGGCGATTCTGGCCTACCTCCTCTCCGGCCTCTTCGTGGTGCCTCCCGGCGGGGTAGGGATGGTCTACGGCTTCGGCGCGCTGCTCGACACGGATCGCGCGCCGGGCCTGCATTGGGCACCGCCGACGCCTTGGGGCGATTCGGCGGTGGTGCATGCGGAGGCCGCCCGCAAGGCGGACGTGGGCTTCACCACCGACCTGGAAATGCTGGCGGATCGTCGCGTGAGGACCCGGATGGCGGACCCGGCGGAGTGGCATTCCACCGTCGCGGCGATGAATACCGACCCGGTGCGGGCGAGCTACCTCACCGCCGACGAAAACCTCCTAGAGATGAGCTTCACGGTGCACTACGGCCTGGAGGATCCCACCCTCTTCGTCACCGCCGTGGATCATCGCCACGACTTCGTGCTTTTCTACGCCGAGGCGGTGGCCCGGGAGGTGCTCGCTTCCCGCACTCTAGACTCCCTGCTGACCGCCGAACGGCGAGAGGTGGAATTGGCCCTGGCGCAGAGCTTGGGGGAGCGCCTGGCGCAGCTCCCTCTGGGGGTTCGGGTGGACCGAATTCACGTGGTGGACGTGCATCCACCGGCGGAGGCGGTCTTCGCCTTCCGCGACGTCTCGAGCGCGAGGGAAGAGAAAGAGACCCGCATCCACCGTGCTCGCGGCACCCGTGCGGAGCTCTTGCCCACCGCCCGCGGAGAGGCGGTGGCGCTGGAGCTGCAGGCCGAAGCGGCGGCGGAGGCGCGTACAGTGATCGCCGAAGGGAGAGCGGAAGCTTTCCGGCTCAGCGCCGAAGGCGTCGCCCGGGCGCCGCAGGTGCTGCGTCATCTACTGTGGATCGAGGCCGTGGAAGAGGCTCTCGCCGGGCCCGAGCTGGTGGTGGTGCCGGAAACCCCCGCCGGTGGGCAGGGCAGCGGCGTTACCGCCTGGGCTCCGGTGCCCCCGTCCCTTTCCGAAGGCTCTGCTGCTAGGCCTTGAGATCACTTCGATGTCTAAGTTACTGAATCACCATACTCTTCGCTGCCTTCAGCGATCGCGCCGTGAGATTTGTCGGCCCGATTCGGGGTGGCGTCATTCGATCCCGGCAACCGCAAGGGCCTCGACGGCTGGCCCTCGGCGGAGGTTCCCATCATGAGTAAATCTACTGACGCTTCCGCTTCAAGCTCCTCTTCTTCCGGCTTCTCTTGGCGCTGGCTGCTGCTGTTGCCGCTGGCGCTGGTGGTCTGGAGCTCTCTCTACACCGTCGAGGAGGGACAGGTGGCGGTGGTGACCCGCTTCGGACAGCCGCTGGACGACCTTGCCGGTCCCGGTCTCCACGCCAAGCTGCCGTGGCCGGTGGATTCGGCGCTGCGGGTGGATCAGCGCCTGCTGATCTTCGACAACGAGCCGACGGAGATGCTCACCGGCGATAAGAAGAACATCGTGGTAGACAGCTTTGTCTGCTGGCGTATCGCCGACCCTCTGCGCTTCGTGCAGACCGTCAAGACCCGCCCGGAGGCGGAGGCTCGGCTGCTGGACCTGGTGACCGCGGAGCTCGGTGCGGCGGTGGGCGCGGAGCCGATGGACTCCTTCATCAACACCGATGCCGAGAAGGTACGCCTCGCTCAGGTGGCGCAGGCCACCGGGCGCAAGGTGGATGAGGTGACCCGCGCCTCCTTCGGTATCGAGGTGGTGGACCTGGCGATCAACGGCTTCAACCTGCCGGCGCAGAACCGAGTCAGCGTCATCGAGCGAATGCGGGCGGAGCGTCGCCGCATCGCCACCGCCTATCGCAGTGAGGGCGAGGAAGAGGCGCTGAAGATCGAGGCCGAAGCGCAGGCGGAGCGGGAGCGGCTGCTGGCCCAGGCCCGCAGCAGCGCCGAGGCCGCCCGCGGTGGCGGAGAGGCGCGAGCCCTAGAGATCCTCGCCGACGCCTACCGCCAGGATCCGCAGCTCTATCGATTCCTGCGCTCCCTGGAGAGTTACGAAACTCTCTTCGACGAAGACACGACCATCTTCCTGCCGGCGGACGCGCCACTGCTGGAGGCTCTGGATGGCCCCTGAAGAGAAGGCTCCCGAGGAACCCACACCGTCGTCTGCTGAGCAGTCCGCAGCTGCACAGTCCGAAGCTGGCCAGTCCGAGATCGAGCGGCCCCCGCAGCTGCCGCCCTCGGTACGGATCATCCGCGGGGGCAGGGATTGGCTATGGCGCAAGCGCCGAGAGCTGGTCCTCGGCGCGCTGGCGGTGGCCCTGGGGTGGTGGCTGGTCACCGGGGTAACCACCGTGGATAGCGGTGAGTCGGCGGCCCTGCTGCGCTTCGGCGCGGTGGTGGACGATGCTCTTGGACCGGGGCTCCATCTGGTGCTGCCCCGAGGTCTCGACCGGGTGGAGCGTTTCGCTACCGCCGGAGTGCAGCGCACCGATGTAGAGGGGGATTTCACCCCCAAGTTGAGCCTGGTGACGGCGGACGAGAACCTGATTCACGTCAGCCTTTCGGTGCAGTTTCGGGTGCATCGCCTCGGCCAATACCTTTACTCCACGGAGGGTCCGGAAGAGCTTCTTCAGCAGACGGTGAGGGCAGGGCTCACCGAGGTGCTGGCGACCAAGACCGTCGACGACGTGCTCACCGTCGCCAAGGCCGAGGTGCAGAGCGAGGTTCGTCGCCTGGCTCAGCAGCGCCTGGATGCTTATGAAGCCGGCGTCACGGTGGTGGCCGTGTCGCTGCAGAGCGTCGAGCCGCCCTTCGAGGCGGCGGGGGCCTTTCGCGCGGTGAGCGATGCGCGGGCGGAGGCGGCGCGCTGGGTCAACGAAGCCGAGGCTCTGAGCGCGAGACAGCTGCGGCTGACCCGGGGCCAGGCGCAGCAGCTGGTGGAGGAGGCTTCAGCGGCGGCGGATTCCCGGGTCGAGGAGGCCCGCGGCGCGGGGGAGCGCTTCGAGCAGCTGCTGAGTCGCCATCGAGTGTCCCCACGCCAGGTGGAGGTGGAGCTTTGGACCGAGGCGCTGCCGCGGGTGCTCTCCAAGCCGCGTCTGGTGCTGCTGCCTCCCGGCAGCCGGTCGGTGGACTGGAATCTGCTGCCTCCGGAGGAGAAGCAGAACAAAGCACCGGTCCTCATGCCGACGCCACGCCCGGCCGGGGGCCACGACGATTTCTGAGGCTCAAGATTTACGCCGGCGTTCGATCGCTCTCGTTCAGGATCACCAGGACCGCCGGCATCCCCTGCGTTCGCTCGATAGGGCAGAACGTGTCGCACTTACTCTCAACCCTCTGGCCCTCAACCCTCTGGCCCTCAACCCTTTGGAGACTGCTATGAATCGCTACATCCCCGTGCTCGGCCGCGTCCTCTTCTCGCTGATCTTCATCGCATCGGGCTTCGGCAAGATCGCGGACTTCGGCGGCACCCAGGAGTACATGGCGGCTTACGGCATGCCCGCTACCGCCGTGCTCTTGGTGGGGGCGATCGTGCTGGAGATCTTCGGCGGCGCCTCCGTGCTGCTGGGCTGGAAGACCCGCTGGGGCGCCCTCGCCCTGCTGATCTTCCTGATTCCCGCGACGCTGATCTTCCACTCGGATTTCTCGCAGCAGATCGAGATGATTCAGTTCATGAAGAACCTCGCGCTGATGGGCGGCACCCTGATCGTCTACTCTCTGGGGCCCGGGCCGGTGAGTCTGGACGGTCCCCGGGATTCCTGATGCCGGATTCTCCATCCCAGGGCCCTCTAGAGCAGAGCCCTCAAGGGCAGAGCCCGGAGGAGATCGTCGTCCGCCAGGAGGAGCCGGAAGGCTCCCGCCGGGGCCGCTTCGCGGTGTATGTCGACGGCGTCGAGGCGGGGGAGATGACCTATTTTCGCCGCAAGCCGGAGCTGATCGTCATCGACCACACCGGGGTACCGAAGGAATACGGCGGCCGTGGCCTCGGTCAGCGGCTGGTGGCGGCGGCGGTGGAGGCGACCCGCGCCGCGGGCCATAAGATTCGCCCTCTCTGCCCCTTCGTCCGCGCCGTGATGAAGCGGACGGAGGCTTACCACGACGTGCTGGAAGCCCCTCTGACCTAGCGGTGCCCCTCGCTGGAGTGCTGCTTCACTGGAGCGCTCCTTCGTGGAAACGCCCTTTTACTGGAGCGCCTGCTGGCCCTAGGGCTCGCAGGCGTCGAAGGTCGTGGTGTCGACGAAGGCGGGGGAGCGCTGCCCCAGGGGATTAGAGAAGGTGAGCTGCTGGCCGCTCTCCAAATCCTCCACCAGGAGCTCATATTCCACCGTAGTGGTGGCGGCGCTGAACACCCAATAGCTGCCGGTCACGGAGCAGGCGTCGAGGATTTTCAGCAGCACTTCCCAGTTGTCGTCGCGAAAGAAGTAGAAGAGCCCGGTGTCCTCGGTGCTGCGGGCGTCCGCCACCTGGCCGACGCCCCGGCGGCCGCGGGCGTCCTGCCAGGTGGAGCTGACGGCGAAGCGGCCATTCCGCAGGCAGAGACGCTCGGCGGTGGGTTCGCAGGGGCCGTCTGCGCCGGCCTGCTGGCTGAGCAGAAAGGCGAAGCCGTCCTCCAGGGCGTCCTCTGGCCAGTCGGAGTGCCCAAAGCCCGCAAAGAAGATCTCCTCCCACTCGATATCCAGTCGCTGCCACTGCTGGCGCAGCGCCGGGTAGGCGCTTTGGAAGTTGGGGTCATCGGTGCCGTAGGCCATGCGCAGCGGCGGCGGCGGGCCGCCGAGCTCGAGCACCGTGCGGTAGGGGGAGCCGAGGGTGAAGACCGCGCTCCAGCCTCGCTCCGCCGGTCTTGGGCGCCCGGAATAGGCGAGCTCCAGGGCATAGGCGCCGCCGGAGGAATGGCCGGCGAGGGCGCGGCGCCGGGAATCGATGGGCTGTTCGTCCTCCAGCAGGGCGAGGGCGGCCCGCAGGATCGCCTCGTCGTCGCCGGGACCAAAGCCCAGGGTCGACTGGCTTCTGGGCACCAGAAGGGCGCAGCCGAGGGCTTCCGCCACCGGCTGCAGCAGGGAGCGCCAGGATTCTGGCGTCGCCCCGGAACCGTGGAGAAAGACCACCAGGGGCGCCGGATCCGCGGGGTTGTCGGTCACCGCTGCGGGAAGGTAGCGCAAGGCGTAGCCGCCGGAAGTCGAAGCCCCCGTCGCCGCCACCTCCAGTCGCTTCCAGCCGGCCTCCGCCGCTTCGACAGCGGGGGCCGTGACCAGCAGAATGAGTATCGCCAGGAGGAGCACCGTAGGACCTGCTGCGAGGTCCTTCTTGAGGCCCTTCGTGAGGCCGATAAGGAACCGAGGGAGCGTTGGAGAGACCCGGCGAGTCGAGGGCGTTCGGAGGGATTTCAGGCAGGGCCATCGGATTTCGGCCTCTCGGCGAAGCCTAGACCGTGAGTCGAGAACGCATCTCGTCGATCGGGGCCTCACCGGGTTCGCGGGCTGGTGCGATGGACTCATGCCCGGAAGCCTATCGCGCCTGCTCGCTGATCGCTCCTGCTTGCTGAATGTGCTTGCGTGCTGATCACGACGGGAAGAGCCGAGAACGGAAAGACGCAGATCGACGGCAGCGAGCCGTCGGCCAATCACGCGGAGCTTTCCAACCCTCCCTGAGGGTCAGGAGCCTCACCATGTGCCGTATTCCCTTTGCTTTGCGCTCCTTCTCCTGGAGCCTGGTGCTCGTCGCCGCCAGCCTCTTCGTCCTCCACGCTACGCCTCTGCAAGCTACACCTCTGCAAGCTAACCCCGTCAACACTGCAACCTCCAATGCTGTGGGAGCTTCTTCGATGGCCAGCCCCGCCTCTCTCAACGATGCTTCGGACGCCCGTAGCTACGTAGCCCGCGCCTATTGCCTCGAGACCGGTGAGCTCTTCTACACCGAGCATCACCTGGAGCGCTGGGAAGATGGCCAGCATCTCGGGTCCGAGGTGCAGTACCGCAATCCCGAGGGAGAGGTGATCGCCGAGAAGTCCATCTCATACACCAGCGGTGGCCCCACGCCTACCTTCGAGATGCAGGATCTGCGGGACGGCTACCGGGAAGGCGCGGAGGTCGGCCCGAAATCGGTGCGTCTCTACGGCCGCAATACCGACGGCGAGCGCAAGGAATCGAAGCTTCGCCTGCCCCGCGGGGCGGTGATCGACGCCGGCTTCCACTACTTCATCCAGCAGGAGTGGGACGCCTTGGCCAAGGGCAAGACCCGCAAGCTCGACTTCGCGATCCCCATCCGGGGCGAGTTCTTCAGCTTTCGAGTGCGTCCCACCGGCCAGGTGAAGGGATCCGATGGGCGCCAGCTGCTGAAGATGCGCTTCGAATTGGCCAATCCGCTGCTGCGCTTTCTTGCGGATCCCATTCAGCTGACCTACGACGTCGAGAGGCGCCGCTTGAGGGTCTACGAGGGACGCTCGAATATTCGCGATGACGACGGCAAGATCTACACCACTCGCATCGTCTTCGCCTATCCCGACGAGGCCGGAGAGGTGTTGACGCCGCAGTCGCAGCCGGCGGGCTGAAGCCCCCTCTCGGCTGCCTCTACGCCGGCTCTCGCTGCATCTTCTTTGCCCTTCCTCCCTTTGCCCTCTTTCTAGGGCGACTGAAGCGTCCGGAGCAGCAGGCTCTCCAACTCTCGCTATACTCCTGAAGCTACCCGCTCGACCGAATTTCCCGGATCCAGACGGCGGAGCGCACCGTTCGCTCCGCCGCTGCTCGTTGAGGAGACTTCCGTGCCCCAATTCGCCCGAACCCTTCATCTCTCCATCGTTGTCCTGCTGCTCTTGCCGTTGACGCTGCTCGTCGTGACGGCGGATTCTGCCGCCGCCTTCGATCGGGTCACCGGCGAGACCTTCGCCAGCCGCTCCGAGGTCATCGCCAAGCACGGCATGGCGGCCACCAGCCAGCCGCTGGCGACCCAGGCGGCGCTGGACATCCTGAGGGCGGGGGGCAACGCGGTGGACGCGGCCATCGCCGCTAACGCGGTGCTGGCGGTGGTGGAGCCCACCGGCTGTGGTCTCGGTGGGGATCTCTTCGCGATCGTGTGGGATGCGGAAACTTCCAAGGTCTACGGCCTCAACGCCTCCGGCCGTTCCCCTCAGGGGCTGACGCTGGAGACGCTAAAGGCCGAGCTGGAGGAGCAGGGGAGGGACTCCATCCCGCCCCGGGGCGCCCTGCCGGTGAGCGTGCCCGGCGCCGTCGACGGCTGGTTCGAGCTGCACCAGCGCTTCGGCCACCTGCCCATGGATCAGGTTCTGGCGCCGGCCATTCGCCACGCCCGGGAAGGCTTTCCCCTCACCGAGCTGATCAGCTACTACTGGCAGCTGAGCGTGCCGATTCTCGGGGAATACAAGAACTTCAAAGAGACCTTCGCCCCCAGCGGTGAGGGGCCGGCGAAGGGCGAAGTGTTCAGCAATCCCCACATCGCCCGTACCCTGGAGACCCTGGCGACTGAGGGCCGAGACGCCTACTACAAGGGCGACATCGCCCGCGCCATCGCCGAGGCGGTGAAGGAGGAGGGGGGCTTCCTGACCTATGAAGATCTCGCCGAGCACCGCTCGGAGTGGGTGGAGCCGGTATCCACCACCTACCGCGGCCATACCGTCTGGCAGCTGCCGCCGAACACCCAGGGCGTCGCCACCCTGCAGATCCTCAATCTCCTGGAGCCCTACGATCTCGCCGATCTCGGCTACGGCAGCGCCGAATATCTGCACCTCTTCCTCGAGGCCAAGAAGCTGGCCTTCGAGGACCGCGCCCGCTGGTATGCCGATCCAGACTTCTCGGAGCTGCCCATCGAGGGATTGATCTCCAAGGAATATGCCGAGGAGCGCCGGGCCCTGATCAACCCTGAGCGCGCTTCCCGTCGCCTCGAGGCGGGGAACCCCGCTCTCGAAGAGGGCGACACCATCTACCTCGCCACCGCCGACAAAGACCGCAATATGGTCTCCCTGATCCAGTCCAACTACCGCGGTATGGGCTCCGGCGTAACCCCGAAGGGCCTCGGCTTCATCCTCCAGAACCGCGGCGAGCTCTTCACCCTCGAAGAGGGGCACCCCAACGTCTACGCCCCCGGCAAGCGGCCCTTCCACACCATCATCCCCGGCTTCGCCACCAAGGACGGCCGCCCGCACATGGCCTTCGGGGTGATGGGCGGCGCTACCCAGCCCCAGGGGCAGGCGCAGATCATGATCAACATGTTGGACTTCGGCATGAACCTCCAGGAGGCCGGCGATGCCCCCCGCTTCCTGCACCAGGGCTCCTCCCAGCCCACCGGGGAGCAGATGACCGACGGCGGCCGGGTGATCCTCGAGTCCGGGATCTCCTACGACACCGCCCGCGGCCTGATGTCCAAGGGGCATCGGGTGGGCTACGCTCGCGGCCCCTACGGCGGCTACCAGGCGGTGATGTGGGATCCGGAGCAGGACGTGCTCTACGGAGCCTCCGAATCCCGCAAGGACGGCCAGGCGGCGGGCTACTGACGGCTAGAACCTGGAGCCTTCTTCTCGTCTTCGGCTGACGTAGCCCCTGGGGTGTTCTTCCCGATGAGTCCTGGGAACACTCTGCGGGCTGCCCGTCGAAGGGCGCAGAAATAGGGTGAAGCCTCGGGACAGAAGGGGCACGAGGAAGAGATCTTGATTTCTGCTCACGCTTGACATGTCTATCCATGTCATAAAAAATCTTGACTCGCCATAATTAATATCTCCTGCGCCCTTTCTGGAGATCTCGATACGACCTTGGGTGACGACCTCAGGCCGCCGGTGCGGTGTTCAGCTCATCTGTTCGGAGCTGGAAGCGGCAGGCTGAGTCCCGACTGGATCCTGAAGACCGAGTTGCCGGTACCGGAAAAGTAGGGGCCTTGAGGGAACCAGGTCTTCTCGAGATCCGTACCCTGGTCAGGCTGATGCGAAGATCCGTAAGTTGAAGAGAAAATGATCTTCGCTGAGTCATTGCTGCGTTGTCTCCGCTCTGTAGGAAGCCCAGCGGTCTAAAGGACCCCGGCGCCGGAATCCCCTCCACTCCTTTCTTTTTTTCTCCTCCTACCCTTTTTCGGGAGACCGCAATGGACAGACTCTTGGATAGCGTCGGCTTGATCACCAATGAGATCAGCAATGGCGTAGTGATCGCCGATGCCCAGGAGGAGGGATTCCCCATCGTGATGGCGAATCACCGCTTCCGGACCCTCACCGGCTATGGCGACGAGGAGGTTCTCGGGCGCAGCTGCGCCTTTCTCCAGGGGAACGTGACCCAGAAGACCACGGTGCAGAAGATTTCCAACGCTCTGCGCAAGGGCGAGCGCTGCCATGTGGTGATTCACAACTACAAGAAGAGCGGGGAGATGTTCCTCAACGAGCTGAAGCTCATTCCCTTCAAGGAAAACGGAACGACGCGCTTCTACATCGGGATCCTGCACGACGTCACCGCCATCTTCGTCGCCAAGGCCCTCTATCAGCGCAAGAGCCTCACCTCCATGCCCGCCTCGGTCTATAGCCTGGTGGAGAAATCTCTCGAGATTCCCAAGATCGCCGGCAGCCTCAACCTGCTCTCCGACTTCGGCCTCGCGGTGGTGGACGAGCAAGACGTCATCGTCTTCGGTACCGAGCCCCTCGCCGAGCTCACCGGCATGAGCTGCGATGAGCTCGTCGGCCAGCCCCTGAGCGCTATTCTCGAATCCACCACCCTGCCCACCCTCACCTCAGTCCCCCAAGGCCTCTCCACCGGCTGGCGCCCCGCCAGCCTGGTCTCCCGCGAATCCTCCCGCCATCCCGTGATGGCCTCTACCACCCGGGCGCCCAACGCAGCGAACAGCACCCTTGGCGTGGTGTTGATGAGGCTGCCGTCGCGGAATTGAGGTTTGATTGCTTGTCGCGTTAGTGGATTGCTTTCTAGTTATTTCTTTCCATTGGTAGAATTTGGTTGTCGATAGCCCTATTAAGAAAGGGGCGGATTTCGATCTTTTGACACCTGCTCGCGCGACATGTTAGCATTCTCTATTGTATTGTAAGTATTAATCTTGGAGGGGCTGCGAATGAGTCATAACTATGTATACGTAGGTTATGGTGACCTCAGATATTTCACCGTTCCTCAAGGTGGTAAGGAGCTAGGGAAGGGGAGGGTAGTGCAAATTAATGGCCGCGCTATTGGTGTGGCGTATAATCCTAGGGCAGTATTGTATCAAGGCAGGGTGTATATAGTTTATCAAGGTAAAGATGATCCATCAGGCTATTTGAGGCTGATTGTGCACGGGAGAGTGTTTAGTGATAAAGGTTCTTACATTGACCAATGGCATGGGCCCTTCAAGATAGCGGAAATGGCAGGGAATGCTATTGCCCAGTCAGATGGTTGTCCAAGCTTAGCAGTTCTCGGAGGGGCATTGGTCACCGTTTATAAAAAGCGTAACTCGAAGAAGTTGATGCTTGCGTCATTCGACGGTGCAAGGTGGGAAGAGGAAGAGGTTGAGTTGGTCGGTAGTAGGGAGCCTGTCAAGGCTGCAAAGGCGCCAGGTATTGCCGTTTATAATCATCAACTTCATATCGTGTTCGTGAAAGAGCAAGCAGGCAGCAAGTATGGGAAGCTCTATATGGCGACCCATAACAGTTCAGGTTGGACTAGCCATAGTTTGGAGAGTATTGGCCGGGGGAGTGACTATGAAGCTTTCCCGAGTCAAGCCATTAGCTGCTTTGTTGCCGGAGGTAAGCTTTTTGCAAATATCAGTTTTCCGGTAAAGGGAAAGAGCTCCTTCCCGTCTTATTGTTCATATGATGGTGCTAAATGGAGCGCGGTGAAAGCATATGAAGGAGCTGGTGGCTGGGTCTGCAGTGATTTTAACGGTGCTTCCTATGGTTCTAGGGGAGGATTCTTCGCTTCCTCCGTGTTTACAAGTAGAGTAGGTGAAATTAGCGAGTGGTTTACTATCAAATCACTTATGAGGCATGATGGTAAACATTTTGCTGAGTGCAGGTACGGAGGGGGAGGGTATGATCATATTTTTGCGGAACAATATCTTCATGGCGATCATCATGGTGCGGCTAAAGCTCCGTTGGGGCGGCGAGAAAGATCCCGGTGGATGAATAGTCTTCGTGGTGATCTCTTGCTGTCAGAAGTCAATCTCCCTGGTAGCCATGACTCGGCTGCTATACGCGACTGGATGAAGCCGTATAAACAAACTCATGTATGCCAGAATCATTCGATTACAGACCAGTTGATTGGAGGGGTTCGGGTCCTTGATGTCCGGCTCCAGGTGAAGTTCAGCGAGAAGAAGGGTGTGTTTTTCATGACATGTCATGGCGATCTTCTCTGGAGCACGTTTCAGTCGTTTGACTCGTTACTGAAGGAATGTCGGGGTTTTCTTGTAAAGAATAAGCGTGAGACGATTGTGATGTCTTTGAAGATTGATGAATGGAAGGACGGGGACTCTGCTGATTTTAAAAGGAAGACTTTTTCGGTATTGGCTGATCTGTTGGATGAGGAGGTTTTTGTTAAGCCTAAGGCTGTACCCAATTTAAGCCAGGTCCGTGGGAAGATTGTCGTCTTTAATCGGATTAACCATAGCCTCAGGCTCGGGGCGCCCATGCATTGGAACGACAATACAAGTGGCCAGATGATAGATGAGCCAGGATTAGAGTATTCGATCTATGTACAGGATCAATACAAAGGCCTGCCTGGGATGCATCCCTCAAAGGAGAAGTTCGATTTGGTCAGTAAGGCATTCGACAAGGGTAAGGGTGTGGTGGTTTGGAATTTCGGTAGCGCTACTTGGTTCGGACTGTTTGGTGTAGACATTCATTCGACTATGCTTGAGGCCATTGGCCGGAAGAAATGTAGGAACCGGCCAAAGAAGTTGGGTTGGGTGCTCTTTGATCACTCTTTGGAGCAGCACGCCTTGAGTTTAGTACACGAAAAGAAGTCTGGCAGTGCTTTTAAGGATAACTACTTTTACCGCTCAATTACGGACTTGGTGATAGCTTCTAATTTTATGTATGGCATGTCTAAGGGTGATGATGTTGGATTTGAAAAGGAGTTTACGACCGAAGTCCATTCGGGTTTTGGAGATCTCTGAGAATTGGCGTTCGTTTCAGAAGTGCTAATTGTAGCGGGCTTAGGTGGAAGTTCCTTTCCCGCTGGAGAGGTTGGGAGATCTCTTGGTAGTGTTGATCCCGGTTGAGTGTCTGGGCACTCGCCCTCATGAGGCAGTCGATTATGATCCGGTGTGTCCGAAAGTGGAAAGTAAGGGGTTGTGTTTATAGCGCGATCTTGAGTTGATCCTTGGCAAGAGAGGAGCCTTTGGCGTGAGGTTGATTCAGAAGTAATTCTGAATAGTTCTGGTCTTTGGCGCCTAGTATTATTAACTATAGTATCAAATGAATATTCTGTTTCGCAGTTCGAGGGTGATGACGTAGGCATCGTCGGTGGCGGCTGGAGAGTATATGTCCTTGGCGCGAGGGTTGAAGGGTTGAATCGGTCGCTGGCGATGGCGATGACTTTGCCGTCGGCGTTTTCGCCGAGGGTTCGGGATAGGAATAAGCTATGGGCGTGCAACAGGTTGAATTCTTCTTTGCTGAAATTCTTGGGTACCGAGGGCTGCTTGGATGTTTGGAAAGGCGCTCGAGGGCTTGCTGATCCGAATATAGGGTCCGAAGGAACTACGGCCGAGGTAGGCGGACTCGCATGAGAGGCCTGCCGAGGTAGCAAAGGGCTTCTTGGGCCTTGTCCAGTACCTCGAGGGCTGTTTCAGGACCGAGGTCCGCCGTAGTGGTGTTGCCAGGCAGCGAGGCGAAATTGCGATTCCTTCGTGAGGCATTCCTACGGCAGGCCGGGTCTGTGGCGGCTAGCTTTGACCATTACGTTCATTCTGACGTTTAGATCGGAGTCGATGTAGATATCCAGGCATTACCGTTTCTGCTGCTTGCAGTCCGATTTGCTCTGTTCCAGCTACGGTTCGTAGTCGCTATCACCGTGGTGGGAGGCTTCAAACGCAGCTAGTAATCTAAGTACTGCTCGATACCTGAGAGCAGCGGGACGTCAGGTGGTTCTCTTCTCGAACAACTCCCCCTCGTAATACAGCCAGTCGAGCTCGGTATCCCTCAAGATCTCCGCCGCGTCTTCGAGGCGGGCGGCGATGGGGCGGCCTCGGATGTTGAGGGAGGTGTTGAGCAGGACGGGGGCGATGTCGCGGTTCTTGATGATCTGCAGGAGCTGGTAGACGAAGGGGTTGTCCTGCTGCTCTAGGGTTTGCACCCGGGAGGTGTTGTCGGCATGGGTGACGCCGGCGAGGGTTTGGCGGTGTTCTTCGCGCACGACGCCGGCGAAGCTCATGTAGGGGGAGAGGGCCGGCAGGTCGAAGTAGGTGTCGACGTCGGCGGTGGAGACCAGGGGGGCGAAGGGGCGGTAGGGCTCGCGGAATTTGACCTTCTGGTTGAGGATGTCTTTGATGTTGGGGTAGCCCGGCAGGGCGAGGAAGGAGCGATTGCCGAGGGCCCGGGGGCCGTGCTCGGAGCGGCCCTGGACGAGGCCGACGATCTGCCCCTGGACGAGGGCGTCGACGACGTCTTCGGGGCTGGCGGGGCGATGGTCGAATTCTTCCCGCAGGCGGGGGGCGTAGTGGGGATCGAGGAGGGGCAGGCCGTCCCAGGCGCATTCGCGGGACTCGAGCTTGGGAAAGAGGTCCAGCAGGGTGCCGAAGGCGATGCCGCAGTCGTTGGAGTTGGCGGGGACGTAGAAGTTGTGCTCGGGGAACTTGCGCGCCAGGTTGGAGTTGGCGATGACGTTGAGGGCGACGCCGCCGGTGAGGCAGACGTTGCGGCTCTCGGAGAGGGTGTGGTGCTGGCGGAAGAGCTCCTCGAGAATCTCCTCGACGGCCGCCTGCACGTTGTGGGCGAGGTCACGGCCTTGCTGGCCCTGGAGAACGTCGATCTCGAAGGGGATTTCCACCTCTTCGGCGAAGGCTCGAAGGTCGGTGGGCTGGCGGAAGTTGAGCAGGGCGCGGCGGGCGGCGGCGTGGAGTCGGGGATCGGGATTGCCGTAGGCGGCGAGGCCCATCAATTTGCCGGCGATATCCAGGCCGCGCAGGAATTCCCAACCCTTGCGACTGCGAATTTCAGCGATGAAGTTGCCTAAAAAACGGTAGGGCGTACCGAGGTTGAGGTCCAGGCGTTCCAGCAGGCGCACCCGGCCTCGGCGGCCCTCGAAGATGTTGAACCAGCCGTCGTTGCCGCCGCCGTCGATGGAGAAGATCAGGCATTCATCGAAGGGCGAGAGGTGGTACGCGCCGGCGGCGTGGGCGCGGTGATGGGTGGTCTCGACGAAGCGTCGGGCTTCCACCACCTCTCGAAGCACCGGCTGCTGAACCTCCGGAATCCAGTTCAGCACGCAGGTGTCGAAGCTGCGGGTGCCGGTGAGCTGCTCCACCGTATCGAGGGTGGTTTCGAGCTGCTGGCGGAAGGTCTCTGGATCCAGGGAGTAGGCGAAGTAGCGCTGGTTGAACAGGCGCTCGAGCTCCAGGATCAGCACGATGCGGCCTTCCCGGGCAACCACGAGGTTGGCGTCGTGGCGGGTATGGAATGCGATCAGATCAGACATAGATTCCCCCACTGGGGCCCGCGGAGGGGCCCTTGCGGCATGATGGTCCAAGGTGTGGCCGTCTCGGGACGCGATCGTGGATCACGTCGGCGGTAGGCCCCGGCGCCCGGGGAAAAGCCCGGCGGGCACCGGGGCGGTGGGGGAGGAGACCGGGGTGGGGTAGCCTCCCCTAGAGGCTGGAAGCTAGACGTTAGGGGCCAGCAGTTAGAGGCTAGTAGTTAGAGATCAGAGCCGAAGGTTTATTCTTCGCGCAGGGCGACCATGGGATCGACCCGCATCGCCCGCAGGGTGGGAAGCAGGCTGGCGAAGATGACGACGGCGGCGACCAGAGCACATACGATGATGTACGTGAGGAAGTCCGCCGGGTTGATCTCCTGGAGCAATCCGGCGAGAGATTGACTCAAGAGCAGCGCGGCGATGAGGCCGCAGGCGATGCCGAGGGCGAGGAGCCCGAGGGCGTGGCCGAAGATCAGCCGCAGAATCGAAGCCTTGGAGGCCCCCAGAGCGGTGCGAACGCCGATCTCCCGGGTGCGGCGAGCGACGGAGTAGGAGAGGGTGCCGTAGATGCCGAGCACCGTGAGCACCAGGGCGAGGAAGGCGTAAACCCCCATCAGCGAAGCGGAGAAGCGGCTCTGGACTTCTTCCTCGTCCAGGCGCTGTTCCAGGGTGCGGATATCGAAGATGGGAATCGCCGGATGGATCGAGGACACCAGCTCCCGCAGCGGACCGGTGACCGCTCCGGGCTCGGTCTCGGAGCGCAGCAGCAGGGCGAAGTTGGGGATGAACTGCGGGATCTGGGAGATGTTCAGCACCACCGTCGGGACGGTGCGGTTGCCCAGGCGATAGGTCAGGCTACTAGCCGGGAAGATCCCCACCACCTGGGTCCAGGGGGCCTGGGGGCTGGAGCGGAAGCGCTTGCCAAGGGCGCTCTCCTGGGGCCACATCAGCTCGGCGAAGGTATCGCTCACCATCGCCACCCGCGGCGCGCCGGGATCATCGCTGCCGCGGAAGGTGCGGCCCTGGAGCACCGGGATGCCGAGCAGCTCGAAGGCCCCCGGGGAGGCGAAGTGGAGGTCCGACTGACGCCGCCCCTCCTGGGGATCGCCGCCCTCGGGGTAGGACTCGAAGATGGTGCCGTTGATTCCCGGGATTCCCGGGGACCACAGCGCCGAGCCGCTGACCCCCGGCAGGCCGGTGGCCTCGGTGAGCAGCCGGCGGTGGACGTTGGCGCTCATCTCCGCCTCTCGCAGCTCGTCCCCCCGCAGCTCCATGCGCAGGGTGAGGAGGTTGTCGCTGTCGTAGCCGACGCCGCGATCGGCGAGGCGCTGGAAGTTCTGCCACAGCAGGCCGGCGCCCACCAGCAGCAGCACGGCGGTGGCGATCTCCAGCACCATCAGCGGGCGCAGGCTCTTGCCGAAGGCGGAGCCGCCGTCGCCGCGACCGCCGCTGGGCCGCAGGTGGTCCATCAGGTCGGCGCTGGAGAGCCGCAGCGCCGGCGGCAGCGAGACCACCAGGCCGGTGATCAGGGTGGCGGCGCAGATCACCAGCAGCACCAGGGGATCGAGGTCCAGGCTCACCAGGGGAGGCAGGGATAGAGCGGCAGCCATCAGACGGTGCCCCCACAGCGCCAGCAGGAGGCCGGCGAGGCCGCCGAAGGCGGTGAGCACGGCGCTCTCCAAGAGCACCTGGCGCAGGATCGACGAGCGGCCGGCCCCCATCGCCGAGCGCACCGCCATCTCCTGATAGCGGGAGCGGGCCCGCACCACCAGCAGGCTGCCGACGTTGATGCAGCCGAGCAGCAGCACGAAGAGGGAGCAGACGAAGAGCACCGAGAAGGAGCGGTCCAGATCGCCGAGGACGAAGTATTCCAGCGGGTGAACCAGCACGCCGTAGTCGCTCATCTCGGTGTACTGGCCGCGGATTCGGGCGCCGATGGCGTCCATCTCTTCCCTCGCCTGGGAAAGGTCCACGCCGGGGCTGAGGCGGGCGAGGACGCCGCCCATGGCCTTCGATTCCCGGCTTTCGAGGAGGTTGGGCCCGAAGGTGTCGACGGCGGTGGTGAGGGGAATCCACAGGTCCACCGGGCGGTGGGGGCTGTGGTCTTCGTGATCTAGGGGAATGTCCTGGAAGTTCTCCGCCATCACGCCGACGATGGTGTAGGTGCCGCCGTCGAGGTTCAGGGCCTGCCCTATGGTGTTGTTGGCGCTGTGGAAGAAGGTTTGCCAAATGCGATGGCTGATCACCGCCACCGGAGCGCTGGTGCGCACCTCCTCGGCGGAGAACACCCGGCCCTGGGCGGCCTCGACGCCTAGGAGCTGGAAGTAGCGATTCTCGGTGTAGTTGACCCGCAGCCGCTCCGCCGACTGGCCGGTGAGGATGGTGCGGTACTGCCAGTGCATGAAGGGCGCCATGTCGGCGAAGACCTCCGCCTGCTCCCGCCAGTCCATGGCGTTGCGATAGGCCGGGCTGTAGGCCACGCCGCCGCCGGGAATGTAGGCCTCCCGCAGGATCATCAGCTCGTCCGGCGCCTGATAGGGCAGGGGCCGCAGGGCGACGGCGTTGACCGCCGAGAACATCAGCGCGTTGCCGCCGATGCACAGCCCCAGAACGGAGATCACGATGAGGCTGAAGCTCGGTCGCTTCAGCAGAGAGCGGAGGGTGAATCGCAGGTCATGGAAGAGCATCACGGGTCTCCGTTGGATCTGACGGCGAGGGTGCCTTCGCTGAGGGTCCTTAGTCGGGCGTCCTGATTGGCGTCCTTGTTGGGCGTTCCGGGGTGGCCTCTTGGCCTTCGCTTGCGGGCGGCTCGGGCCGATCTCTGGAGGGCTGTTCCCCGGGGTGCCGCTTCTAAGGCGTCGTTTCTCAATCGTTCAATTGATCGCTTGCTGATCTTTCGGGATGGTACCCCGACCGGCGGAGCTGCCACAACGGCGAGGCTCCGCCCCCGTGGGTGATCGGCTGGAGGACCGGGGGCTGCTGCCCGTAGGCAATCTCGGGGCCGGAGCCACGGGGAACCTTGAGAACCCTTCCTGATACGGCGGAGATCGTCTCGGGTTCAGGAATATCCTGTCTAAGAATTTACCCAGTCGAAAAACTGATTCAGTTGCGGGCAGGCGTGACGAGCCCCGTGTTCTGTCAGAGCACAGGAGCGATAGGTCGGGACCTCTGATCAGACGTCCGTGTCTTCGTCGAGCTGGCGGCAGAGCGTCGTCGGGGCAACGCAACAACGCCAGAGCCTTCCGAAGGAAGGGACTCTGGCGTTGTTGATTCTGCTGGACTGCGAGCCAGCGAGGGCGGTGCCGGCTGAGTGCCGGAATCGTTGGGCGATGGGCGTCGAAAGCCGCTGGAGAGGGCTTATTTCTTCTTCCGCCGCCGCTTCGGCGCCTTGCCCTTCTCTTTCAGGATGGTCTCCGCCTCGGCGAGCTCCAGGGTCTCCACCTTCACGTTCTTCGGCAGCGAAGCGTTGAGCTCGCCGTTGGTGAGGTAAGGGCCGTAGGGGCCGTCCAGCAGCTGCACTTCCCGCTGCTCGCTGTCCTTGCCCAGCTCCTTGACCACCTTGCGGCTGCCGCGGCCGCGGCCGCGCTTCGGCTGGGCCAGCAGCTCCAGGGCGCGCTCCAGGGTGATGGTGTAGACATCGTCGGTGGCGGTGAGGGAGCGGGTGTCCTTGGCGCGGCGAATGAAGGGTCCGAAGCGGCCGCTGGTGGCCACCACCTCTTCCCCGTCGGCGTCCTCGCCGAGGGTGCGGGGCAGAGAGAGCCACTTCAGGGCGTCCGCCAGGGTGACGTCCTCTTCGTTCATTCCCTTGGGCACCGAGGCGCGCTTCGGCTTCGGGGCCTTGGAGCCGCGCTCCGGGGTCTCGCCGATTTGGACGTAGGGTCCGAAGCGGCCGCGGTCGAGGTACACCGCCTCGCCCTCGGGGGTGTCGCCGAGGCGCCGGGGGCCTTCCTGGGCCTTGTCCAGCAGCTCGATGGCGGCTTCGAGGCCCAGATCCGCCGGGGCGGTGTCGTCCGGCAGGGAGGCGACGTCGCGGTCGCCCTCGGCGCGCTCTCGCAGCAGGTAGGGTCCGTAGCGGCCGACTTTGACCACCACGTCCACCCCGGCGTTTTCGTCATGGCCGATGAGGATCGCGGGGTAGTCCATGTCCGGCTGCTCGCGCTCAATGCGCTGCTCGAGGCCGGGCTCGTCGTCCCCGTCGCCGTGGTAGAAGGTGCCGAGATGCCGTCGGGAGTCCAGGCTGCCGTCGGCGATGTCGTCCAGCTTCTGCTCCATGCGGGCGGTGAACTCGGTATCGACGTAATCCGAGAAGTGGGATTCCAGCAGCTCGGTGACGGCGAAGGCGGTGAAGGTGGGGATCAGCGCGTTGCCCTGCTTGAAGACGTAGCCACGGTTCTGAATGGTGTCGAGAATCGAGGCGTAGGTGGAGGGGCGGCCGATGCCCTCGGCCTCCAGGGTCTTCACCAGGCTGGCCTCGGTGAAGCGGGCCGGCGGCTGGGTCTCGTGACCCTTCGGCAGCACTTCCTGGGGCGAGAGGTCGGCGCCCTCGTCGAGGGTCGGCAGCAGCACTTCCTTATCCGCCAGATCCGCCGCCGGGTCGTCGGAGCCCTCGACGTAGGCGCGCAGGAAGCCGGGGAATTCGATCGCCGTGCCGGAGGAGGTGAAGAGACCCTCGGCGGCGCCCTTCTCGGCGCCCGGGGAGGGGTTGGCGGTGATCTCCACGGTGGTGCGCAGCAGGCGGGCGTTGGCCATCTGGCTGGCGACGGTGCGCTTCCAGATCAGCTCGTAGAGTCGCAGCTCGTCGGTGGAGAGGGCGGACTTCAGCTTCTCCGGGGAGCGGGAGAGGTCCGTCGGCCGGATCGCCTCATGGGCTTCCTGGGCGTTCTTGGTTTTGGTGGAGTAATGGCGAGGCCCGTCGCTGAACTCCGCGCCGTAGCGCCCCCGGATCACGTCCTGGATCTGCTCTAGGGCGCGGTTCGACAGGGTCACCGAATCGGTACGCATGTAGGTGATCAAGCCCACCCGGTCGTTGCCCACCTCGATGCCCTCGTAGAGGCGCTGGGCGATGCTCATGGTGTGGCGAGCGGAGAAGCGCAGCTTGCGGTTGGCCTCCTGCTGCATGGAGGAGGTGGTGAAGGGGGGGGCCGGACGCCGCTGCAGCGGCTTTTTCTGCACCGAGGTGACCTGCCAGGGCTGCTGCCAGGAGGCCACCAGCTCTCGGGCCGCCTCCTCGCTGCGCACCCACAGCACGTTCGCCCCCGGCTTCAGCTGCCCGCTGTCGGGGTCGAAATCTTGGCCGGAAGCCAGGCGCTTGCCGCCGTGGCGCAGCAGCCGGGCGGTGAAGCGCACTCCTCCGGCCTCCAGCTCCGCCGCCACGTCCCAATAGCCGGCGCTGCGGAAGCGCCGCCGCTCCCGCTCCCGAAGCACGCAGAGGCGCACCGCAACGCTCTGCACGCGACCGGCGGAGAGGCCGGTGCGCACCTTCTTCCACAGCACCGGCGAGAGCTGGTAGCCGTAGAGTCGATCCAGAATGCGGCGGCTCTCCTGGGCCTTGACCAGGTTGTGGTCGATCTCCCGCGGGTTCTCGATGGCCTCGTGGATCGCCTCGTCGGTGATCTCGTGGAAGGCGATGCGGCGCACCGGAACCTTTGGCTTCAGCACCTCCAGCACGTGCCAGCTGATGGACTCTCCCTCGCGGTCTTCATCCGTCGCCAGCAGCAGCTCGTCGGCTTCCTTCACCGCCTTCTTCAGCTTGGCGATGTGCTTCTTCTTGTCCGCCGGAACCACGTAGAGGGGCTCGAAATTCTGATCCACGTTGACGCCGAGGCGGGCCCACTTCTCTTTCTTCACCTTGGCGGGGATCTGGTCGGCGTTCTCCGGCAGATCGCGCACGTGGCCGTAGCTGGCCTCCACTTCGAAGCCTTTACCCAAAATGCGCGAGATGGTTTTAGCCTTGGCCGGGGATTCGACGATGACCAGTGATGTCATGGATGCGGTACCTTAGAGTCGAGAGCAGCAGTGAATCGAGAACAGCGGAGAAGCATCAATCAGCCCCGGGGTGGTGGGGATCTTCATGGTATCCGGGCTGCGAGGCGATACAGAACCAGGTCCAGCGCGTAGACCCTCAAGAGGGGCCGCTATAGGGAACCTGACAACGAGGCCTAGCGCGTGAGGGCTAGCGCCTAGAATTTCGATCGCGATGGCCGAGGGGATGCACTCAGGATCTCGAAGAGGGATCCCGCACGAGGCTCGGCATGGCGACGGAGGGAGGCTAGAGCATGGTCAAAAAGAAGCAGATCGTCAACCGAGAGGAAGAGGAAACTCTCTCCCAGGGGGGAGATCCCGCCGCGGTTCCCCGCGCTCATCGCCGCGCTGGGGCCCATCATCGCGCCGCCGCCGCGGTGCTCACCGTCAGCGATACTCGCACCGCCGCCAACGATGGCGGGGGGGATCTGCTGGTGGCCAAGCTGGAGGAGGCGGGGCATCAGGTGGTGGAGCGGGATTGGGTGGTGGACGAGGCCGAGGCCATCGCGGCTCGGCTGGACAGCTGGCTGGCAGATCCGAGGTTCAATCTGGTGATCACCACCGGCGGTACCGGCATCGCCCGTCGCGACCGCACCATCGAGCTGGTGCAGCGGCGCCTGGACAAGGAGCTGCAGGGCTTCGGGGAGCTCTTCCGATACCTGTCCTACGACCAGGTGGGGGCGGCGTCGATGCTGTCGCGGGCGACTGGAGGCCTGGCCGGGAACAAGCTGCTCTTCGCTCTGCCCGGATCGCCGGGGGCGGTGGCTCTGGCGCTGGAAAAGCTGCTGCTGCCGGAGATGGGCCACCTGCTGAAGCACCGGGAAGACTGACTCTGTAGCTCTTTAGTCGCCAGAGTGCCTTCGACGCTAGAAGGCCAGCTCCAGGTCGCCGCGGCGGAAGGTGAGAGCGGTGATCTCGCTGGCGCTGCCGGCGAGAAGGGCGAGGGCGAGATATTTGGCGTCCACCGGCTGGACGGCGAAGGCCCCGGGAGGGCGAATCACCTGGGTGGCCATCTGCCGCAGCTCGCGGCTGAGGTCCCGGGTCAGGCCGCCCTGTTCCCGGGCCTGCCGCAGGGCGGCCCGGGCCTCGCCGTAGGCGAGGACGAAGCGGTGGAGGTCGAAGAGATAGGCCCACGCCAACCGATCGGCGCCGGAAGGGAAGCGGCCTTCGGGGGCCACTTCGGCGATGCGGAAGCGCGACCAGTCGAGACCCGAGGGGTGCTCCTCCAGCCACGCCACGGCGGCGTCCGTGAGCAGCCGGGAGAGAGGGTAGGGCTCGTCGGCGAGCACCGGAATGTTGAGGTTGAGGGTGCTCACCGCCGCCCGCAGCTCTTCCCACAGCCGGGACCTCGCCCGGCGGGCTTCGGCCCTCAGCTGAAAGACCCGATCCAGCCCCCGGGGGTCGATGCGCAGCCGCAGTCGGTAGCTGTAGGCGGCCTCTTCGTCCCCCGCCAGCAGGCGTTGTCGCAGCGGGCCCAGCTCATCCGGCGGCAGGGCGCCGAGGCGTCGAGCGCCGCGGAGATGATCTTCCACTAGATTCTCGAGGCCCTCCGCCCGGGCGCGGCCGGCGGGAACCTCGGTTTCCAGCTCCAGGGAGGAGGCGATGGAGAGCTCATTCCCCGTCGTCGCCCCCTGGGTGAGCTGAAAGAGGAATTGCAGCGAGCGGGTCTGCCGCGGGGAGCTGGCCAGCAGCTGAGCGCCGGCCTCGCTGGCCAGCAGCAGCTGGCCGCTGACCAGGTCTTCGCGGGTGGTGATAGAGCTCCAGGAGGCCAGCTGGCGGTGAATCGGAAAGCCGAAGAGGCTGAGGTCCAGGCGACTGCTGCGCTCGTCCCGCAGGGCTTTCTCCAGCACGCCGCCGAGCAGCCAGACGCCGCTGGCCTCGCTGCTCTTGGCGGCCTCCAGCACCCCCGAGAGGGCGCCGCGGCAGGCGTCGAAATAATGCCCCTCGGCGCGCTCGAGGTCGAAGTCCAGGGTGAGCAGGGCGTGGCGGGTGCTGGTGCGGTTGATGGTGGACTGCAGGCTGATCCGCGCTCCGGTCTCGGCGTGACGGCTGAGAAAGTCCACGCCCCGGCGGCGCAGCCGGTCGTAGTGCCGGAGCCAGTCTTCGAGCTGGTCCCGCAGCACCGCCAGGGATTCGCTGACGGGATCGAGGGTCGCGCCGGCGATGGAGCGCAGGGTTTTGGAGTGGAGTCGGGTGCGGGAGAGCTGCCGCTGGGCCAGGAGCCGTAGCTGGGTCAGGGCGACATCCTGGGGGGAATCGCTCCCTGCGACCCGCTGCAGGCCCTGCACCAGATCCTCCAGGCTCAGCACGCCGAGGCTGTCGGCCGCCGTGGACATGCCGAAGATCACCCGCAGGTCGTCCTCCAGCTCCTGGATTTGGGCCTCCAGCAGGCGGATCTCCTGGAGCAGGGAGCGCAGACTCGCCACCAGCTGATCGGGAAGCTCCAGCACCTTGCCGAGGGCCTCGTCCACCAGCGCCGAGGCCCCCTGGACGCTGACCCCGAGGCTGAGCAACAGGTCCGCGCCGACAAAGCGATGGCGGTGGCGGTGGATGCTGAGCCGCACGATGCCGGGGCCGCGGGGGGAGGGGGTGGCCCGTAGCCGGTAGCTGCCCTCGAGGGTGGCGCCGAGGCGAACCTGGGCCTGGGCGTCGGTGACGAGGGTGGCGCTGCGCTGCAGGCGCAGCCGGTCGAGGGTGCTGCCGGCGAGCTCCTCGAAGTGCAGCAGGTCGTAGCGGGCGCTGATCTCCAGCTCCAGCTGGCCGGTGAGGAGGCTGTCCACCACTTCTGTTTCAGCCCTAGCTCTGATGGCGGTTGCTCCCGCTGCCGAGGAGTCCGAGCTTTGCCCGAGGGCGGCGATTCGCCGCCCCTGCCAGACTCCGGCGAGACGGCCCAGGAGGCGCCGCAGGGCTGCTCCCGCCGGCTCCTGGGGAGAGACCGCTAGGTGATGGCCGGCGGCGACGATCGTGCCCCCCTGGAGCCCTCCCTGAATGCCGACTCCGGTGGGCACGCGGGCGCTGGGGACGGCGCCGTCGGCGTTGGCGCCGAGGGTGGCGTGGGCCACCAGGGAGGCGAAGTGAGTGGGGGCGGAGCTCGATGGATTGGAGGCGGCGAGGGGAACGCCCGGGGGCGAGGAGGTCGCGAGGAGCAGGGTGGAGGGCTCCGCGTCGGTCTCGAGGCCGACCAGCGCATTCGCGGCGACCCGCGGCAATCCATCGGCGGGAGTGAGGTGCAGAGCGATGTCTGCTTCGCCGCTGAGGGCGAGGTCACCGAAGATCGCTCGCTGTGGCAGGAGATCCGGCAGGGCGGTGCTGAGATCCGAGAGTCGCAGGCTCCAGGGGCCCGCGGCCACCGCGGCGGCGACGCTGCCGTCGAGCTCCTCCATTGCCGCCAGAGGCCGCTCTACGCTGCGCAGGAAGGTGTCGAAATCCACGGCGATCTCCGAGCTCCAGGGGGCGCTGGGCCGGACGCTGGATGAGCGTTTTCGGGGCTCAGCGAGAAATGAGTTTCGAGGCGTCGACAGAGCGATTGAGAGAATGCGCGGACGCTATCATGTCCCTACAGATGGGCATGTCCCTACAGATGGGCATGTCCCAAGAGTTGGGCCGGTTCGGCAGGAGCCGTCGCTGGATCAGGGCAGCAGGAAGGAGATCGCCGCACCGGAGGCCGAGAAGAGCTCGAGGCGCTGGACGAGGATCACGGTGGCCATGATCAAGAGGAAGGCCGCGAAGCCCCGGCGCAGCTGATGTTGGGGCAGGCGGGCGTCGAGGCGCTGACCGAGGTGATGCCCGGCGAGGCTGCCGAGAACGCCGAGGACGGCGAAGGTGGCGATCAGGGGAAGGTTGACCGTCAGGCCCCGCTCCGCGAGCACCTGGTGATGGCGCAGGAAGCCGCTGGCGCTCTGCATGGCGATGATAGTGAGGCTGGTGCCCACGGCGGTGAGCATCGGCAGGCCGGCGAGAAGGGCCAAGGCCGGCACGATGAGGAAGCCGCCGCCGACCCCCACCAGGCCGGTGAGGGCGCCCACCGCGAGGCCGTCCCGCATCATGGCGGCGGCGCGGCGCGGCGGCTCTTCTCGAGGATCGGTATCGGGAGGCGTCTGCGCCTGCCTCTGGTTAGGGGGGCTTCGGAGCCCCCTCGGAGGCCGCAGCATCCAGCCGGCGGCGAGGAGCATCACTATCGCGAAGAGGATCAGCTGGGCGCTGCCGGAGAGGTAGGCCGCGGCGCTGGCGCCGAGGACGCTGCCGACCATTCCCGGCAGGCCGAAGAGAGCGACCGCCCGCCAGCGGACCCGGCCGCTGCGGGCATAGCGCAGCGAGCCCACGGCGGCGATCAGGCCGACGATAGCGAGGGATTCGGCGATCGCCACCTTTTCTCCCTCTCCCACCAGGTAGACCAGCACCGGAACGGTGAGGATCGAGCCGCCGGAGCCCAGCAGGCCGAGGCTCAGCCCGATGGCCAGAGCTCCGAGCCAGGCCATCAGCCGTCGCCGGCGAGAGGGCCTCGCCAGCTGTCGAAGTGGTCGTCCACCAGGGTGACCTCCCGCCCCCGCTGAGCCAGCCAAGAGGCCGCCGCCGTCGCCCGGGCGCCGCTGCGGCAATGCACCCACAGGGGACCCGGCGGTAGCTCGTCGCCGTGGGCGGCGAGGCGGGTATGGGCGATGTTCAGGGCTCCGGGCAGGTGCCCCTCGCTGAATTCCGCGGCGCTTCGCACGTCGAGCACGGTAGCCTCAAAATCAGGTCCTCCTGCTGGATCTTCGCCGGCTTTCTGGTTCTGGCCGAGCGCTCGCTGGAGGGCGGCGAAGTCAGCGCTGACCAGGGGTTGGAGGGATCGCTGTCCGCTCTCACTCGTGCTCTCGATGGCGATGGCGCCGAGGGGGCTCCAGCCGACGATTCGGTCGTAGCCGATGCGCACCAGATCGCGGATCGCCGACTCCCGGTGAGCGTCGTCGATGAGCAGCACCAGGGAGCGCTGGGGATCCACCAGGGAGCCCACCAGGGTGGAGAAGCTCTTTCCCCAGGGGGTGTGGAGAGCGCCGGGAAGGTGGCCTCGCAGAAAGGCCTGGCGATCCTGTCGAGCGTCGAGGATCACCGCCTCGTCGTCCTGGGCTGCTGCCGCCAGCTCCGTGGTGCCGAGCCGCGGTGGGTTCGGGAGCTCCCCCAGCAGCGGGATGTCGTCTCGATTGAGCTGCTTCATGCGGGCGAAGTAGAGGGGAGGCTCCGGCTGGCCCTGGAGGATGTTGCGGACGAAGGTCGACTGCCCCGACTGGGCGTCCAGCAGAGCGGGGTTGACCTGCCGCTCGTAGCCCAGCGTAGAGATGGGGACCGCGCCGAGGGCTTTGCCACAGGCGCTGCCGGCGCCGTGGCCGGGCCAGATCTGAAGGTGGTCCGGCAGGGCCTGGAGTCGCTCTACCGAGGCGAAGAGATCCCTCGCCGCGGGTTCCATCGCCCCCCGCTCGCCGGCGGCGGTCTCCAGCAGATCCGGGCGGCCGAGATCGCCGACGAAGAGAAAGTCCCCGGACGCCAGGCCGAGGGCGGGCCTTTCGGCATCGTCGGAGCTCGGGCCGCCGTGGTCGATGATCAGGAAGCTGAGGTGCTCCGGGGTGTGGCCGGGGGTGTGCAGAGCGCGGATCTCCAGCTTGCCGAGGAAGAAGGAATCGCCGTCCCGCAGCCAGGTGACGTCGTGGCGCTGGGGGTCGACCCAGCGGGGAGTCCATGCCTCGCCGCCCTCGGCGGAGAGATAGAGCCGGGCGCCGTGGCCCTCCGCCAGCTCTCGGGTGCCGGAGAGAAAGTCCGCATGGATGTGGGTCTCCGCCGCCGCAACCAGTCGCAGGCCCTCGGCGGCGGCGAGGTCGACGTAGCGATCGACGTCTCGCTGAGGATCGAGGATCAGGGCCTCGCCGCTGGCCTGGCAGCCGATGAGGTAGGCATATTGGGCGAGGTGAGGGTCGAGAATCTGGCGAAAGAACATGGATGCGGTCTCCTGGGGAGAGAAGGGCTCGATAGGGAGTCCGATAGGAGCCGGATGAAGGGGCTCGCCTCCCTAGAGCGCCGTAGCTGTATTTACGGTGTGGTTTCAGTGGGGAAGTCGGGAGCGCAACAGGCCGTAGGCGAGGGTGCCGGCGAGGGCGCTGAGGAGCATCAGGAAGGCGCTGGGGATCCCTGCGCCGAGGAGCGCGAACATCGGCCCGGGGCAGGCGCCGGAGAGGCCCCAGCCGAGGCCGAAGAGCACGCCGCCGAGGCCGTAGCGCAGCCCTCGATCCCAGGCCTTGGGCTGGAGGCAGGAGGCCTCGCCGCCGCGGGGCGCCCAGCCGATGGCCCGCAGCAGGGCGAGGGAGAGGCCGGCGGTGAGCACCGCCGAGAGAATCACGCCGTAGAGGTGGAAGCTGGCGAAGTGGAACATCTCCTGGATGCGGTACCAGGAGGCCACCTGCGCCTTCACCAGCACCGCGCCGAAGAGCATGCCGAGGGCGAGGTAGGGCAGCAGAGATACGAGGGCATGTCGGGGCTGCACGGCGTCTCGGGGCTTCATCGCGCCTTGGGTCTTCACGGCGTGAACCCTCCGCCGAGGGCCCAGGGCAGCAGCCAGCGACTGGCCAGCAGGCCCCCGGCAAAGAAGCCCAGCACCGCCACCAGTGAAGCCAGCTGGCGGTCCGCCAGCCCGGTGATGGCGTGGCCGGAGGTGCAGCCGCCGGCGTAGCGGGCGCCGAAGCCCACCAGGAAGCTCCCCACCACCAGGGTGAGCCAGCCGCCGAGAGTGCTGAGGGCGCTCCAGCGGAAGAGGGCCTCGGGCACCAGGGCGAAGCCGGGCGCTGTACTTTCAGTCAACGGCGTCAGCAGGCCGTAGCTCTCGAGCTGAGCCTGGAAGCCGGCGTCGAGCTGGACGGGCAGGCCGGAGGGCAGGAGGAAGGTGGCGAGGGCCGCGCCCAGCACGATGCCGGCGGCGAAGGTGAGATTCCACAGGCCGCTACGGCGCCAGTCGTAGCGAAAGAAGTCCGCCCGAGTGGGGAGCATGGCGCAGAGGTGGCGCAGGTTGGCGGAGACGCCGAAGGGGCGGTTGCCGATCACCAGGAGCGCCGGCACCAGCAGGCCGATGAGGGGGCCGGCGACATACCAGGGCCAGGGCTGTCGCAGAAGCTCGAGAAGAGAATCCATGGAGTCTCCAGAGAGGAAGGGCAGAGCTAGAGCTCAGGGGATGTGCTGACCGTAGAGGTCCAAAGAAGCACGAGGGAGAGCACCTTTCGTTGGGCTCTACAGGATGAGAGACACGTCGTGCTGATGAGGTTTCAGCCCACGGCAAAGCCCGTCCGTCGAGAAGGCTCGCGGAGAGAGAAGTCAGGCTGTGAAGCAGAAAGATGTGAGTCGGGCTCGAAGCGGCTATTCGGCGCTGTCCATACGCTGGCGCAGACGCCGACGCAGCGCCGCCGGCAGCTTTCCCTCGCCGAGCTCACGGCATACATCCCGGGCCAGGTCGAGGGTGGAAAACACCGCTCGGCAGCGCTGGCAGAGCTCTTCCGGAGGGACCTCGAAGGGAAGATCCTGGTCCAGGGCCTCCATCTTGCCCTGCAGCAGGTCGAAGCAGAGGGTGGCGGTTCCGGGGCCGACAGTAGAGGGGGAGCCCTGATTGCCTTCTGGAGAGTCAGCGAGAGCCTCGGCGTAGGGCAGCTCGTCGGCGAGTCGGGCCTGAAGGGCCTCCCGCAGCTTGAGCCGGGCTCGCCTCAGGCGGGTCTTGACGGTGTTCTCGTTGAGATCGAGGATCGAGGCCACCGCCGACAGAGGGAGCTCGGCGATCTCCTTGAGCACCAGGGGCATGCGGTAATCGGCGGGCAGCTGGGCGATGGCTTCCTCCACTGCGTCCCGAGCTTCCTGCCGCAGGTGCTGATCTAAGGGATCTTCCTGGGCGGAGGGATCTACCAGGCGGTCCTGCTGGGAGGGCAGCAGCTCCGCCAGGGATTCCAGCTGCGCCGGCTCGCCGGCCCGTCGGCGCTGCTTTCGCTGGCAGGCCCGAGCGGCGATGGTGTAGAGCCAGGTGGTCGGCGCCGCCTTGCCCTGAAAACCCTCCCAGCCGCGGAAGGCCTGGAGAAAAATGTCCTGCACCAGCTCCTCCGCATCGTCGCGGTGGCCGCAGAGGCGCAGCGCCAGGCGGTGGATGCGCGGCCCGTGCTCGTCCAACAGTCGGGGGATGGCCTCCGCGGCGGGGAGCTGGGCAAGATCCTGGTCCTGGGGCCTCTCGTCTCGCGGTGAGATGCCCTCGCCGCCTGCCAGATGGACGCGTGCTTGAGGGAAGTTTGAGGTACTCATGGGATGGCTCTCAAGCTAGCACGGGCCCTCGAAGGTGGGGACCCAGGGTTCTTGTGACAATAGAGTTTCCCTTGTCACATCAGCGTTACGTTTCGCTATCCTGGTCATTCTTTGGAGAGATCCCGGTCCTAAGGAGGGCGAATCATGGGCGAATTACCTCAAATCGATCAGATTTCTGGCATCGGTGCTGCGACCGCTCGACAGCTGGAAGCGCACGGCTTGGGTACGGTGCAGGCTTTAGCCGAAGCCACGGTGGATGCGATCACCGCGGTACCGGGGTTTGGTCCGGTGCGGGCGGTGGCGGTGCGACGAGCCGCTCAGGAGTTCGCGGCCGCGGCGAAGGCGGAGCCGACCTCCGAAGGGGAGGCGTCTGCGGTCCTCACGCTGGAAGACGCCCAGGTGGGGGGCACCAGCGCGCCGCCCTCAGAGGATCCGGAGGTCGAGCTCTCCACCGACCCTGAAGATCCGGCATCGGCTGCATCCGCAAGCCCGTCAGCGGCCAGTGATTCTGGGGGGAAGCTTCTAGAAGTAATAACTGCGGCTGCGGAGCCGAAGCAGCAGAAGGCTGCGAAGAAAGCCTCCAAGGAGAAAGCTTCGAAGGCCAGAGAGCAGAAAGGCGCGAAGAAGAGCGCCGGGAAGAAGAAAAAGAAGAGTTCCGGGGCGAAGTCCGAGAACAAGGACAAAAAGAAAGCGAAGAAGCCTTCGAAGAAGAAAGTTGAGAAGAAGAAGGCAAGAAAGAAACAGCTGAAAAAGGCTGTGAAAAAGAAAGCCGAGAAGAAAAAGGCCGCAAAGAAGAAGGCCGCGAAGAAAGCCTCCAAGAAGAAAAGCGCGAAGAAGAAGGCCGCGAAGAAGAACGACCGAAGCTCGAAGGGAAGCAAGAAGGCGAAGGGCCAGAAGCCGCGCCGCAAGGGAAAGACTTCATGAGCTCTCCTCGGGATGCCGCGGCGGCGCGGCCGGGGTTGCCACAATCCTTCCGCGCCGCGGATGCGGAGGTCGCGGCGGCGGCGCTGGAAGGGGCCACGAAGGGGCTGCGGCGGGCGGATCAATCTCGCCAGATCCTGCGCCAGTGGCTCGACTCCTTCGACGGCCTGCTGGCCTCCGACGGTCTGGAGCTGCGCTTCGATCGAGCGCCGACCGCCAAGAAGGGCGATCTGGTGCTCTCGGAGCTCGCGGTGAAGGAAGGTTCACCCCTGGTGCGTACCCTGCGCGCCTTTCCTCGTCCCGCTTGGCCCCAGGAGGTGCCCGCGGGGCCGGTGCGCAGCGCCATCGCCGAACCGCTGGGGCCCCGCCTGCTGCTGCCCTGGGTGGAGGTGGAGCGGGACGAGCTGGAGGTGAGGATCCTCGACGAGCTGGATAAGACGGTAGCCCGCCTGGTATGGGTGAAGGCGAGAGCGCGGGGAGTGCCCTGCGCCGCGTTCTCCAAGGTCGCCGAGGAGCAGGAGCTGCCGGGTCGAATCGAGGTGCACGCCATCAAGGGCTTCGAAGGGGCGGCCCGCCGCCTCGAGCTGCGCCTCGAAGCCCAGGGCCTCGAACCCTCGCCCCACGATGAGCGCTCCCTGGCCCTGGCGGCGGTGGGCCTGCCGCTGGCGGCGGTGAGCGGCGGTCCCCTGAGCTTCGACGAGCAAGAGCCCGCTGGGCGGGCGCTGCGTCGCCTGCTCTTGGCGCAGCGGGCGGTGGTGGAAGCCAACGAGCCGGGGGTTCGGCAGCGCCTGGACATCGAGTTCCTGCACGATTTTCGAGTTGCCGTACGGCGATCCCGCTCTGCCCTTTCGCAGCTCAAGGGCCTGCTGCCGGAAGCCCTCGCCGCGACCCTGCGGCGGGAGCTCAAGTGGCTCGGTGGAATCACCGGGCCGGCCCGGGATCTGGACGTCTATCAAGACAAGCTGCCGGCCTACGGAAAGCGCCTGCCGGCGACGGACGCGGCGGGGCTCCAGGGGCTACAAGGCTTCCTGGCGGAGCTTCGGGACCAGGAGCAGGAGCGCCTGGTGGCGGCGCTGGACAGCGAGCGCTACCGCGCCCTGATGGAGGTCTGGGGCAGCCTGGAGGCGGTGGACGATGAGGCTCCGGAATCGCCGGCGGCGGCGCGGGAGGCGATCGGCCCTCGGGTCTGCGGCCGGATCCGCAAGCTGCTGCGCAGGGTGCTCAGGGACGGCCGGGCGATTCGGCCGGAGACCCCGGCGGAGGCGGTCCACGATCTGCGCATCGAGTGCAAGAAGCTGCGCTACTCGATGGAGCTCTTCCGCACCCTCTTCGACCCGCGGCAGCTGACCTCCTTCATCAAGCAGCTCAAGCGATTGCAGGACAACCTCGGCGACTTCAACGACTACGAGGTGCAGCAGGTGCAGCTGCGCACCATGGCGCACCAGATGTCTCCCCAGGCCTCTTCGGAGGGGCAGGGGGAGGACGCCTCGGCGGTGGATACCTATCTCGCCCTCGGCCGCCTGATGGCTTTCCTGGATCGAGCGCAGCAGCGGGAGCGCCAGCGCTTCCACCAGCGCTTCGAGGCCTTCGACCAACCCCCGGTGAGGGCGGCGGCGGAGCGTCTCTTCGGCTCTTTGGGATCCGCGGTATCGTCAGCCCAGCCTCTGAAGAAGACCGCGAAGAAGGCTTCGAAAAAGAGCGTGAAGAAAAAAGCGAAGAAGAGTCCGGAAAAGGGTCGGCGCAAGGCAAAGGGGAAGGGATGAAGGTTTTCGCCACCTACAACATCAAGGGCGGAGTGGGGAAGACCGCCTCGGCGGTGAACCTCGCGTACCAGAGCTCGATTCAGGGCTACCGCACCCTGCTGTGGGATCTCGATCCCCAGGGGGCGGCGACCTTCTACTTCCGGCTCGAGCCCAAGCTTCAGGGCGGGGCGAAGAAGCTGGCCCGGGGCAAGCTGGATCTCGATGACCTGATCCGCGGCACCGATTTCGAGGGCCTGGATCTGCTGCCGGCGGACTTCTCCCTGCGTCACTTCGATATCGCTCTGGGGGACGTGAAGAAGAGCTCCGGGCAGCTGGCGCGGCTGCTGGGGCCGCTGGAGGAGCGCTACGACCACCTCTTCATCGATTGCGCCCCCTCGATCTCGGCGGTTTCGGAGAGCGTCTTCGTCGCCTCCGACGCTCTGCTGGTGCCGTCGATCCCCACCACCCTCTCGCGGCGGACCCTGGAGCAGCTGGAAGAGCATCTGGACAAGAAGTCCCGTCGCCGGGTGAGGGTGCTGCCCTTCTTCTGCATGGTGGATCGCCGCCGCTCTCTGCACCGGCAGATCCTCGAGGAGTCCCATACCTGGCCCTTCGATCCGCTGGAGGCGGAGATCCCCTACTCCACCTGGGTGGAGCAAATGGGGGCCCATCGGGCGCCGGTGGCGGTCTTCGCCCACCGCAGCGCGCCGGCCCTGGCCTACGCTCAGCTGTGGCAGGAGATCGGCGAGCGATTGGCCGCCAGCGACTGACCGTCCCGCTGATCTTTCCCTGCGCCGCCGTGCTAGTCTTGGCGGCCGAAGGAGGGGCCCATGGCCGTCGATCCCGAGCTGCTAGAGATTCTGCGTTGCCCTAAGACCAAAGCCGAGCTGGAGCTGGTAGAGCTTCCGGAGACGATCCGCACCAGCCTGGTAGAGAAGTACCGCGAGCACTTCCGGGACGAAGAGCCCGTCGTGGAGCACGGCCTTCATAGTGCACCGGCTCAGCTGGTCTATCCCATCATCTCGGATATCCCGATGATGTTGATCGACGAGGCTCTGCCGCAGTCCATTCTGGGGCGCTCCACAGATTCCGCTGACTCTTGACCGTGGGCAGCTCGCAGGAGCCGCCGCCCTCCGGCGCTGATCGCCGGACGGAGGGTGGCCCCCGGAGCCCCTCGCACGCCGCGGGGGTCGTGGCGGCCATGGCGAGCCCGGAAGGGGAATCGGAGCGAGGGGAGAAGGGGCGTCACCCGGCGTACTTTCTCTTCGCCGGCCACGTGCTGGCGGTGTTCAGCCTCGCGCTATCCAACACCCTTCTCGGCCTGACGCTGCTGGTTACCGGGTGGAGCCGCTGGCGCCACCGCGGCAAGGCGGCGACGGCGCTGCCTCGCTGGCAGCCCTCTCCCGCCGCTCGCCGCTGGCTCGGCTGGCTGGCCCTCTACATCGCTCTGCTCTTCGCCTCGGTGGCGATGTCGACCTCGCCCCAGACCAGTCTGCGAGAGCTCTCCGACGTCTTCAACCTGGCGACGGCTCCCCTGGCGATCTGGCTGATTCGCCGCGATTCCCAGGCGCGCTGGCTAGTGAAGGCGGTGATCGTGGTGGGGCTGGCGCTGGCGGCGATGGGATTGGGGCAGTTCTTCCTCGGGCAGGACGATCTACAGAATCGCATCCGAGGGCCCCTGTCCCATTACATGACCTTCGCCGGGGTGTTGCTGATCTGCGATTGCCTGCTGCTGGCGTGGATCGCCTGCGGTCAGGGCTGGCGTCGCTGGTGGGCCTGGGCGAGCCTGTTGGTGCTCAATCTCGCGCTGCTGGGCAGCTATACCCGCAACGCCTGGGTGGCGCTGGGGGTGGTGATCATCCTGCTGCTGCTGTGGCGGCTGCCGCGGCGCTGGCTGCTCGTCGCTCCGGTGTCGATGCTGCTGGTGGCGCTGGTGATCACCCTGCTGGCGCCGTCGCCGATCCTGCAGCGGGTGGCTTCTATCGCCGATCTGGAGGATCCCTCCAACTACGATCGGCTGTGCATGACCTACGCCGGCCTCAACATGGTGGCGGACCGCCCGGTGCTCGGCCTGGGGCCTCATATGGTTTCCGAGATGTATCCCCTCTACCGTCACCCGACGGCGCCCCGCTTCTGGGTGCCCCATTTGCACAACAGCTTCCTGAATATCGCGGCGGAGCGGGGCCTGGCTTCGCTGCTGGTCTTCCTGGTGCTGCTGGCCAGCAGCGGGCGCACCGCCTGGCGTCTGCTGCGCGAAGAGGGTGGCGCCGACGGTCCCCGGGCCTGGCTCCACATCGGCGTGCTGCTGACCCTGGTGGCCTTCAGCGTCTCCGGGCTCTTCGAGGACAACTGGGCGGATACGGAAGTGCAGCGACTCTTCCTCTTCGTCCTCGCGCTGCCCTTTTGCCTCGATAGCGTGGCGCTGTCCTCGCCTTCGTCCTCAGGCTCGTCTTCATCCTCAGGCTTGGCGCTCCGTCGCCCCGGGGCGACGGGTCAGGGGACGAGCGGCGAAAGCTGAGCTTGCGCGGGAGCGGAGCCAGAGATCAAGCTGAGCCAGCGGCGAAAGCCGAGTGCTGCAGGAGGCCGAAGGGCACCGTGGTAGCATGATCAATGCCCCAAAGTCGTCGGATCGGCGTGTGCCGATCGGGACCTTGGTTGTTGATGCTCAAGGGGGTTGTTGATGCTCGCGCGCTGCTGAGGCCCACAGGCCGCAGACGCTGGAGATGAAAACACCGGAGATAGGGGGAGGGCCGCCGCCGAGTCGCGTCGCTGCCCGCCCCGAATCCCTCGACGGTCTTGGGACGATGAACGAACACCCGAGTTTAGAGCCCCTTCGCCTCGACCGAGCTCTGGTGGAGCTGGGGTTGGCGGAGAGTCGCCAGCGAGCGCAGCAGGCCATCCGGGCTGGTCTGGTCTCGGTCAACGGCGCCCCGGTATTTCGCACCGCGAGGCAGGTGATCCTGCTCGACAGGATCGTGTTGACGGCGCCGCCGGAACCCTATGTATCGAGGGCAGGGCGCAAGTTAAAGGCCGCGCTGGATTCCTTCGCCGTCTCTGCTCAGGGAGTCGTGGCGCTGGATATTGGTGCGTCTACCGGCGGGTTCACCGATTGCCTGCTGCAGCATGGCGCCGCGCGGGTCCACGCGGTGGACGTCGGCCACGGCCAGCTCCATCCTCGGCTGCGGGAAGATCCCCGGGTGGTCGTCTACGAGGGGGTGAACGCTCGCCATCTCCCCGACGGAGTGCCTTCGGAACCCTGCGGCATGATGGTGATGGATGTCTCTTTCATCTCGGTTCTCAAGGTTTTGCCGGGGGTCTTGCCGGTGCTGCCCCAGGATGCCCAGATGGTGGTGCTGGTGAAGCCCCAATTCGAGGCTGGGCCGCAGGGCATCGGCAAGGGAGGCGTGGTGCGCAACGAGGTGATCCGCGAGCGGGCTCTGGGGGATTGCGTTGCTGGAATGAAGGCCCTGGGTATTCAGGTGCTCTCCCACCAGGTCAACCCGGTGCCGGGAACCGACGGTAACGTGGAATACACCGTCCACGGGTGCTGGGCTCCGACGCGGCGCCGGCGGGAGTTCCTGGCGTGACCGATTCCGAGACTCTCGGCGCAGGACCCCGCGACCTGGGCCCCCAGGACTTGGGCGACGAGGAGCCAGGTCGCAGCCCCATGCGCCGAGTCGGCGTGGTGGCGAAGCCCGGCAGCCGGGCGGCGACCCGCTCCACCGCCGAGCTGGCGGAGTGGCTGATCCGTCGGGATTGTGAGGTCTTCGTCGACCAGGCCAGCCTGCGGGTGATTGCGCGACCGAATCTGCGCCCCTTCGAGCGCGACGGCGACTACGATCTGGTGGTGGTGCTGGGAGGAGACGGCACCCTGCTTTCGGTGGCCCGCGGGTTGCGGGAGGGGGTTCCCCTGCTCGGGGTCAACCTCGGCTCCTTGGGCTTCTTGACGGAGATCGCCCGCAGCGAGCTCTACCCGGCGATGGTGCGGGTGATGCAGGGGGATTTCGAGGTCGAGGTGCGGGCTCTCCTGGACGTTCTGCTCACCCGGGTGGACGGCTCGGAGCACCGAGTGCGAGCCTTCAACGACGCGGTGATCGCCAAGGGCGCCCGTTCCCGGATCATCGAGCTCAGCGTGCGGGTGGACGGCAACCCCGTGGCCCGCTATCGCTCCGATGGCTTGATCGTCTCTACCCCTGCGGGATCTACCGCCTACAACCTCTCGGCGGGGGGCCCCATCCTCTATCCCCTGCTGCCGGTGATCGTGCTGACGCCCATCTGCCCCCATACCCTCTCCCTGCGCCCCATCGTGGTGCCCGATCGCTCCGCCATCGAGGTGGTGTTGGAGACCCCTCGAGAGGAAGTCCACCTCACGGTGGACGGTCAGGAGAGCACTACCCTCGGCTACCGGGACCGCATTTCGATTACCCGTCACCCCAGTCCGGTACGCCTGATCAAGACTCGCCACCGCACCTTCTACGACAGTCTTCGCGGCAAGCTCCACTGGGGCACTTTCCCCAAGGAGAACGGCGCGCTGGGCCTCTCGGCACCGCTGCCGGTGGGCCCGGAGGATGTCGACGGCGCGGGCAGCGAGGCGATCGAGGAGGGGGAGCACCATGGCGAGCCCGATGGGGGAGACGGCGGCGCGCCGTGAGCCTGCCGGAAGAGCTCCCGCCGCCGACGGATTCTGACGGCCGGCTGCCGCCGTCGCCCCTCTCATCGAGGGACGCCATCTCGACGGCCGCCGCGAAGGCCGGTGGCGACCGCGACCGCAGCGAGGAAGGTGCGCTTCCCGCCGCTCCAGACTCCCCGTCTTCGGAGTCCGGGGAAGGCGCCGAGCCGCCGCCGGTTTCGGCGCCTCGATGGTCCCGGCGCCTGCTTCGGATCGCTCTCTGGGCCCTGGCCATGCTGGCTCTCTCCCTCTTTGTCGGCGCCCTGGCGCTACGTTCCGATGGGGTGCAGGATCAGCTGCGGCAGTGGGTGGAGAAGCGGGCGACGGAGGTCAGCGGCCGGGAGGTCACCCTCAACGACCTCGAGGTGGAGCTGCTGCCGCCGACTCTGGAGCTGGAAGGGCTGCGGGTGGGTGGTGAGGAGAAAAGCACGCCGCCCTTTCTCGAGCTGGATCGAGCCCGGATGGAGCCGACCTTCCTCGGCCTGTGGCGGCAGCTGATCACCGGTCGCGGCCTGCATTGGCGACAGATCGATCTGAGGTCGCCGCGGCTCTATCTGCAGATCGATGAGCAGGGGGTGCTCTCGCTGCCTCGACTGCCGCCCAGCTCCGGCGGTGAGCTGCGCATCGATGCGGTGGTGGTGGAAGGCGGCGAGCTGCGGCTTGATGATCTCCAGATCTCCCTCAGCTTCAGCGCCGAGGAGCTGCGGACCCGGCTGGTGGGGGAAGATCCGGGAGAGCTGCAGGGTCAGCTGGCGGCGGATCAGGTGATGCTGCAGCTGCCGGAGGCGGAGCCCTACCCGGTGGATTTGAGGATCAACGGCTGGCTTAGCCCTGGCCGGGTGGACATCGTCGAGGGCAGCCTTCGCGGCCAGGACTTCGTCAGCGAGCTGGAGGGGCGCTGGGTGTGGGCGGCAAAGTCGCTGGGGGAAGACACCCTGGAGCGGGCACTGGATCCTTCCGCCGAGGACGCTGCCGGTACCGCTGAGGCTGGGCTCCCCTCGCTGGATCCGCTGTCGCCCTCCTTCGAGGCGGATCCCTCACCGTCTCGAGAACCCGTGGCGACGATGGGGGCGCCGGAGGATTCGGCTGTCGGCGGCGCCAATGCGGGAGATGCGGCGGGAGGCGCCGAGGAGGGGCGTGGGAGCTCACCGAGCGTGCTCTATCTGGCGGTTTCCAGCCAGGGCGACGCCCGCTTCTTCGACCGCCTGGGCTATAGCGACGGCGTGGTGGAGGGATTGCTGTCCACCGAGGGGGTGGTGACCTGGCGGGCCGGGGAAAGCCTGGTGTACCGCGGGGAGGTGGCCTCCCCGGAGCTGCGCTTCCTCGGCCGGAGCTGGCAGGCCGTCGGCGGGCGGCTGGAGGCCCGGGGGGATGCGGTGCTGCTGGATCTGGAGAGCGCCAGCTACGCCGGGGGGAGCCTGGCGGGAACCCTGAGAGTGGACCCGAAGGCGCCGGGGCTTCCTCTCGAAGCGGATCTGCGCTTCGAGGGCCTGTCGGCGGACGAGCTGCTGGAGCTGGAGGGCCTGCCGCTGCGCGGGGTGGCTTCCACCATCGACGGTACCCTGCTCTACCGCTGCTCGAAGCAGGGGCGGGATCGCGGGGATGGCTGGGGCAGCTTCTCCCTCTCGCCTCGGGAAGGCGCAGTGGGTCTGCCGACGGTGGGGGAGATTCCCTTCCTCATCGACGACGGCGTGCTCACCAGCAGCGCGGTTTTCCTCGCCTCCGAAGGGCAGCAAACCGAGGGCACTCTAAGCCTGGAGCTGCCCACCGGCGTCGGCTCTTTGACGCTGGAGCAGAGCAGCGAGGACTTGGCTTCCCTGGCGCAGCTCTTCCTGCCCTACCTAGGCTCTGATCCCCAGGCCGCCTGGGTTCCCCAACAGGGCCAAGGTGATCTCGAGATCGCCCTGCGCTGGCCCGGCAAGGAGCAGCCGCCGCAGGTCGAGGCGCGGCTGGATCTGGAGGAGATCGTGACCTCCGAGCTGGAGGCGGACCGAGTTCGGGGCGTGCTGCGCACCCGGCCCGGCTGGCTGGATCTCTCGTCCATCGAGCTCTCCCGCGGGCGGGGGGCGATGCTGATCTCCGGCTCGGTGCCCCTCAGCGCAAGGGAGACGGCGCCGAGCGTTGAGCCACCGCTGCTGGATCTCAGCTTCGAGGCCCTGGAGTGGCCGCTGCAGGAGATCGCCTCCTTCCGCGAGCTGGGATTGCCGGGGGAAGGCCCGATCTCCGGGCGCCTGACTCTGAACGGGCCCACCGGCTCGGTGCGGGGCAGCGTTGAGGGGCGAGTGGCGCCAGCGGAGCTCTTGGGGGTGCCGTGGCGGCGGGCGGATGTACGCCTCGGCTGGGATTCCCGCGAGCTGGAGGTGGAGCAGCTGGACGTCCATGCAGCTGCCGGAACCCTCGCGGTGAGCGGCACTCTAGGGCAGGACGACGACTCCCTCGGCCTCGCTCTCTCGGCGCGGGACCTCGATCTCTCCGCCGCTCCCTTCGCTGAATTCCTCGCCGAGCGTTCCGATCAGGTACGAGGTCGAGTAGATATCGAGGGTCGCCTGGAGGGCACCCGCTCAGCGCCCCGCGGGGGCCTGGAGGCGACGCTGCGAGAGCTCTCTCTGGGAGCCACAGCCGGGGACCCAGAGCTGCGCCCGCCGGTCTTTGCCGAGGGAACGCTAGCGGCCCAATGGGACGGGCGCCGGCTGACGGTGGAGGGGGAAGTACCGGAGCTGCTGTCGCTGCGCGGCGAAGGAGAGCTGGAGATCGACATCGCGACGGCGAAGCGGCAGGCCTCGGCGCCGGCGCTCGGGGGGCTCGGCGCCTTCACGCCGGCCGTTTCGGACACTCTAGATCTGCGGCTGGAGGTCAGCAGCGAGAGGCTTCGAGCGTTGACGGAGGTGCTGGCGGATCGGGCCCTGCCGGGGCTGGAGGGCGAGATCGCTGGCCAGGTGCGCCTCTCCGGTCAGGCTCTGGAGCCCGCCTCATGGCGCCTTCGGGGCACCTTCCCGCGGCTTGCGGGGAGCTACGGCGAGCGCTCCTTCGAGGCTCCCGAGGCCTTCCGTGCCGGGGTCTCTGCCCAGGCCACCTTCATCGATACCCTGCGCCTGGTGGAGGCCGAGACCGGCAGCGAAGCTCGGCTCTCCGGTCGCATCGCGGAGACCCTCGACCTGCGCTTCGACGTCGATCTGGACAGCCTGTGGCTGGAGCCTTTATGGGCGGACCTGCAGTTGCCGTCAGAGACCGATTTGCGGGGCCGCATCACCGCCCGCGGCAGCGCGACCGGCAGCGCTTCGGCGCCGGAGCTGAGCGGCGAGGGGGAGCTGGAGATCGAGCCCTTCGTCGCCCCCTACGCGTCCCAGGCGGTGAGCGAGGCGTCGGCCCGCTTCTCCTTCGTTCCCGGCCGAATCGAGCTCAGCTCCTTGGCGGCGCGAGTCGGCGAGGGAGCCATGGAGGCCCAGGGGTGGGTCGATTGGGCACATCCGGCGCAGCCGGATCGGCAGCCGGGGTATCGCTTCAACGCGCAGCTGAAGGACCTGCGCCTGCTGTATCCGGAGGGCTGGCTGCAGGAGGGATCCGCGGATCTGGTGCTGGTGAACGATCCGGAGCGCGGCGGTAGTGAGCTCCAGGGCACGGTGGAGCTCTCCCAGCTGCGCTACCTGGCGACGGTGGAAAACGGAGTGGTAGGGGTGCTCCAGAGCCTGCTGGCGCCGGAGCGGGTGGTGCTGGGGCCGGCGCAGGAGTGGCTGAGCGCCACCCACCTGGATCTCGACGTGCGCGCCCCCGGTACCCTGAGGGTGAGCAACCCTTTGGCGAATCTGCGCGGCAACCTGGAGCTCGAGGTGCGGGGCAATCTGGCGCGGCCGGTGCTGTTGGGGAACGTCGCTCTGCTGCCCGGCGGTACGCTGAACTATGCCGGCAATGAATACCGAGTGCGGCGCGGCCTGATGACCTTCACCAACCCCTACGCTACCGAGCCGGTGCTCGACCTCGAGGCCACCGCCCGGGTGCGCTCCTACGAAGTGCTGCTGCAGCTCGACGGCACCCTCGACCGGCTGCAGGTGGAGGTAGCCTCGGACCCGCCGCTGCCGGAGCTGGACGTGATGGCCCTGGTGGCCGGCGGCCGGCCGCTGGCGCGGCAGGCGCGTCCGGCCCTGCCTGGATCCAGCGACGAGGGGCGCCTCGACGCCGAGGCCTTCCTCTACGGTCAGGCCGCCAGCGCGCTGACGGATCGCTTCAACAACCTCTTCGGCTTCGATAAATTTCGCGTCGACCCCCTCTCCGAGGGCGGAGATTCGGTGTCCTCGGTGCGGGTCACCGTGGGCAAGCGCCTGAGCAAGGATCTCTTCGTCACCTATTCCCGGGATCCCTCCACCACCGAAGAGGACATCCTCGAGGCCGAATGGCAGGTCTCTCCATTGCTGATGCTGGTGTTTACCCAGAACGGGGATGGCTCCTTCTCCATGGATGCGCTGTGGGATCGTCAATTCTGAGCTTATCCAGAAGCTGGAGCCGCGCCAGGCTGACGCTAGACCGGCTGGGGCTGCGGGCTTTCCTTGTCCAGCTGCTGGCTCTGATGGCCCTATCTCTCACCCTGCTTCTCGCTCCTGCGGCCTTGGGACAGGAGCCTGCTGCGCTAGGGCAGGAGCCTGCTGTGCTGGGGCAAGAGCCTGTGGCCCTGGGGCAAGAGTCGGCAGAGGCGCCGCCTAGCCCCTCTTCCGGGGAGAGCGTCGGCGGGGGCGCTTCGCTGCCGCGGATCGCCGCCGTGGAGCTGCGGGGGCAGGCTCCGGAGGGAGGGGTCGAGGGCCTCCTGCCGCTGCTCGCCTTGCGGGTAGGAGAGCCCCTGACGGACCGCGCCGTTCGCGAGACCTTGCGCAATCTCCACGCTTCCGGGCAGGTGGCGACGGCTCGGGTCGATTCCCGCGAGCTGGGGGGCGGCGAGGTAGTGGTCACCGTGAGCCTCCGGCCCCACCGCCTGGTGCGCGGCATTCGCTTCGAGGGGATCGACGCCGAGAACGAGGAGATCTCCCCGGAGGCTCTCTCGGCGCTGCTCTCCCTGCGCCCCGGTCAGCCGCTGGTGGGGGATGCGCTGGCGCAAGATGCCCGCACGCTTCAGGATCATCTCCAGGGCCTGGGCTTTCCCGCCGCGCGGGTGGAGCCGAGGCTGGATCTCGCTGCTCAAAGCCTCGCCGGGGCAGAGGTCAGCTTCGTGTTGGAGACGGGCCCGCGGGCAACGGTGGGCAGCCTGGTGTTCGAAGGGGACCTCGGCCCCTTTGCGGCGACGGAGCTCATCGAGCATCTCGGCGTGGCGCCGGGAGAGCCGGTGGTGGAAGAGGCGGTGGCGGACAGCGCCGAGGCGCTGCGGGTGTGGCTGGTGGATTCCGGGTACCGGCAGGCGAGGGTCGAGCCGCCGCGGCGACAGATCCGCTACGGTCGGCCGTCTTCGGTGGAGGGGGCCTCGGTCGTCGTTCCTTCCCTCGCCGCCCTCTCGGCACCCGCGCCTTCGGTGGACCTGGTGTACTCGCTGCAGCTGGGGCCGAAATTTCGCCTCGTGGTGGAGGGCGCGGAGCAAGAGAAGCTGGAGCGCCGAGGGCTGCTCTCGGTGCTCGATGGCGAGGGCTATGATCCGGCGCTGCTGGTGCGCACCCGAGAGCAGCTGGTGCGCTGGTACCAGGAAAAGGGGCATTACGACGTTCTGGTGGCGGCAGAGGAGGAGCGGCTTCAGGGGCCTGACGCTAAGGAGGAGGTCGAGCTGCGGGTGATGGTGGAGCCGGGGCTCCGCTATGAGCTCGAGAGCTTCACTGTCGAGGGGAACGAGGTGATCGGCGACCAGCGTCTCCAGGAGCTGGTGGCGACCTCCCCGCCTCGGCGGCTGGTGCCGGGGAGCGGGCGCCTGGTGAGCGCGGTGCTACAGGAGGACATGACCAATCTGCGTTCCTTCTACGCCCTGGAGGGCTTCTACCAGGCCCGCGTCGCCGATCCGGTGATCACCAAGGACGGACAGGAGCTGCGGGTGGCGGTGGAGGTCGAGGAAGGCCCCCAGCGCCGCCTGGCGGCGGTGGTGATCACCGAGCGCCGCTGGCTGCCGCCGGAGGCTGCTGGAGCGGAGCCGGGGCTACCGCTGGAGGATCTGCTGGGTGCCCGCTGGCGGGAGAGCCTGCCGACGGTGCCCGGCGGCCCTTACCATCCTCAGCGGGTGGAGGAGAGCGCCGAGCTGGTGCGCGACCGCCTGCGGGACGCCGGCTATCCCTGGGTGCAGGTCAGTCCGCGGGTCACCTGGATCCACGACACCCTGGCGGAGGTGGAGCTGCGCCTGCTGCGCGGTCCCCGGGCGCTGGTGGGCAGAGTCGTGCTGCGGGGCCAGCAGCACACCGAAGAGCCCGTGTTGCGGCGCTTCGTCGATCTTCAGCCGGGAGATCCCATCGCTCGTCGCCGCCTGCTGGAGGTGGAGCGCAGCCTCGCCCGTCTGGGGATCTTCTCTCGGGTGGATGTCCGCGCCCTGCCGGGGGAGGCCGGCTCGACTCAGCGCAACGTCTTGGTGGAGGTGGAGGAAGGGCGCGCGAGGCGAGTTTCCTATGGCTTGGGTTATGACTCGGATGACGGCATTCGCGGGCTGCTGGGCTACTCCCACAAGAACCTCTGGGGCCGCGCTCTGTCCCTGCAGCTCGATCTGCGCGCCAGCGAGCGGGACGAGCGCTACCGCATCTTGCTCAGTCAGCCCTATCTCGGGCGCTGGGACGTGCCGGTGAACTACACCCTCTTTCGATTCGATGAGGACCGAGAAAGCTTCCGTCAGCAGTCCCGAGGCTTTCGTACCGAAGCCTTTCGCGAGCTGCCTCGGGGGCGCCGGGTGGCCCTGGTCTACGACTACCGGCGCATCGATCTGGAGGACGTCCAGGGCTCCTTGGCGGCGATCGATCCCCAGGATCGGGAAATTCAGATCAATAGCCTGATTCCCAGTTTGCTGGTGGATCGGCGTGACGATCCCTTCGACCCAACCCGGGGTTGGAGCACCGCTCTCCAGCTGCAATATGCCTTTCCCGTGCTTGGGGCCGACGCTCAATTTCTCAAGGCCTTTGTGCAGCAGACCGCCTACCTCGATCTCGAGCGTTACGGCGTGTTGGCGGCGAGCCTGAGGGTAGGGGCTATCGAGCCTCTGGGGTCCGGCAGGGATGCCGCCGAGGGGCTGAACCCGGTACCCATCGGGGAGCGCTTCTTCGCCGGCGGGCGCACTTCTCACCGCGCCTTCGAGCGCGACCTTCTGGGCATCGACGGCGTGACTCGAATCGCCACCGAGGAGGGCGGCGGGGTTCGCCTTCTGCCGCGGGGAGGCAACGCCCTGCTGCTGCTCAACCTCGAGGCCCGCTTCCCCCTCACCGCTGCCCTCGGGGGCACCGCCTTCCTGGATATAGGTAACGTGTGGGCGGATTGGCGAGACCTCGACCTCGACCAGATTCGATACGGCCTCGGGGCGGGGATACGCTATCGGTCACCTATTGGCCCTATCCGCCTGGAAGCTGGCTGGAACCTGGATCGGCAGCCGGGCGAGGGGTCGGTGGAATTCCATCTGACCTTCGGCAACCCCTTTTGATGCGGCGGCGGGCCAGCTCAGGGGATAGCGAAGGGGAACGGCAGCAAGGACCGAGGTGAGCCAGTGGCCAAGAAATCCGCGGTGAAGCGTCCCTTAGAAGCTCGCGAGCGGTCTCCGCAGACGGCGGCCGACGGAGATGGAGTCTCTCTTGACCCCCCAAAAGGACGGCCGGTACACTGCGTGAGCCGCTCGGAAGGGTTAGATCCCTTCATTCTCCCGCCTTCCGCGATTCAGCACGCCGATTCCTTCCTGCTTCGTCTCGATCCTCGAGGTCTGCCCTACATGGATGACAACACCCCCTTCTCCTCTGTCGAAGAGGCCCTCGCCGATTTCCGTCAAGGGAAGATGGTGATCCTATGTGACGATGAGGACCGGGAGAACGAAGGGGATCTGGCTATCGCCGCGGAGCACACTACGCCTGAGGCGGTGAACTTCATGGCGAAGTTCGGCCGTGGCCTGATCTGCCTGGCGATGACCGAGGAGCGCTGTAACGAGCTCGATCTGCCGCTGATGGTGCAGCGCAATACGTCGTCCTACGAGACCGCGTTCACCGTCTCTATCGAGGCCCGGGGCAAGACCACCACCGGAATCTCCGCCGCCGATCGAGCCGCGACCATTCGCACCGCTATCGATCCCAGGACCCAGCCCGAAGATCTGCTGCGGCCGGGCCATATCTTCCCGCTGCGAGCCAAGCGGGGCGGCGTGCTGAAGCGCGCCGGGCAGACCGAGGGCTCGGTGGATCTAGCTTCCCTCGCCGGACTGGAACCGGCGGCGGTGATCTGCGAAATCATGAATGACGACGGCACCATGGCGCGGGTGCCGGACCTCGCCAAGTTCTGCGAAGAGCACGACCTCAAGATGCTCACGGTGTCGGATTTGATCCGCTACCGAATGCAGCATGAGACCTTGGTCGAGCGGGTCGCCTCGCCGAAGCTGCCGACGGCCTACGGCGATTTTGTGATTCACGGCTACCGCTCCGAGGTCACCGGTGAAGAGCATGTCGCCCTCACCATGGGGGAGTTCGACGAAGACGAGCCCACCCTGGTGCGGGTGCACAGCCAATGCCTCACCGGCGACATGTTCGCCTCCGAGCGCTGCGACTGCGGCATTCAGCTGCACCGCGCTCTGGAGAAGATTGCCAAGGAAGGCAAGGGCGTGCTGCTTTACCTGCTGCAGGAAGGGCGAGGGATCGGCCTCTTCAACAAGTTGCGGGCTTATGAGCTTCAGGAGGGCGGACACGACACGGTGGAAGCCAACGAGAAGCTCGGTTTTCCCGCCGACCTACGCAATTACGGTATCGGGGCCCAAATCCTGCGGGATCTAGGGATTCGGCGCATGCGGCTGATGACCAATAACCCTGCCAAGTACATCGGGCTAGCCGGCTACGGGCTGGAGATCGCCGAACGGGTTCCGGTAGAGGTAGCGCCGACGGAGCATAATCGGGATTACCTCAAGGTGAAGCGAGAGAAACTCGGTCACTTGCTGAACCTGGTCTAGGGCGGCTCGGGAGCTTTCGCCGGGTTTTCAGATTTCCGGGTCTGAGGTTCGCCGGGTCTGAGGTTCGCCGGGTCTGAAGACATTCAGCACCTCAGCTCCAGATCGATCGTTGGGCGCTTGGGGGGGCGACTGCATCCTCCTGGCGTCCGCGGCTGATCTTCTGGCGACGATCTCTCCGAGTTTGCGCTAGGGTGAGGCGAAACGTCTGCCGTTCGGGATCCGCCCGCTTCTGGCGCCACTTTTTTGATGCGAATACTCCTCGTCGTGCCCCGCTATCCGTGGCCTGCGCGCCAGGGAGATCGCCTGCGTGCCGGTCAGCTGGTGGAGCTGCTGGGAGCGGAGCACGAAATTCGGGTGCTCTGTCCGCCGCCGGAATCCGGGGCCCCGAGCCCGCCTGAGAGTTGGCCCGCCACCCTGCTGCCCTACAGTCGCAGCTCCTGGTGGCGGCGGGGTCTTCGGGCGCTGATGGCCGGCCTGCGGGGCGAGCCGCTGCAGGCCGGTTGGTTTCGGGAGCCGAGCCTGACGCGGCGGCTGCGGGAGGAGCGTGGAAAGGCGGATTTAGTGATTCTGCAGCTCGCCCGCCTGGCTCACCATCGTCAGGATCTCGGCGAGGTGCCGGTGGTGGTGGATCTCATCGATTGCCTGGCGCTCAACTTCCAGCAGCGGGCACGGCGGGAATCGCCTCCCCTCTCCTGGGTGCTGCGGGAAGAGAGTCGCCGGCTCTTGAAGGCGGAGTCGGAGCTGGTGGCCGGTTGCCGAGGGGCGCTGCTGGTCAGCGGGCGGGATCGCGACTATCTTCTCGAACATTCCGGGCTCCTCGAGCGCTCCGATGCTGGGAAGGCGGCCGCCGACGCCCTGCGAGTGCTGCCCCTGGCCTTCCCGCTGGTAGGGCCATCGGATTCTGTAGTGGGGGGGGGCGGTGGCGCCCCGGCCGCCTCCGGGGCTTCTTCGAGGGAGGGCTCAGGTCAAGCTTCGGTAGAGAGCTCCGCCAGCCTCGAGAAAGCCGGGGGAGAGCAGGAGGCTCTGGAACCGTCAGCATCGCCCTACCTGGTGCTCACCGGCAATCTCGGCTATTTCCCCACGGTAGATGGAGCGCTGTGGTTTCTCGACGAGGTCTGGTCTCGGCTGCTCCTCGAGCTTGGGGAGAGTCCGCCTCGACTGGTGTTTGCCGGCGCGCGGCCCGCCGCGGCCCTGAGGCAGCGGATCGAGGAGTGCCGCCGCCGCGGTGAGGCGGTGATGCTGGTGCCGTCACCGCCTCGGCTCGAGCCCTGGCTGGCGGCGGCGACGGTGGCCCTCGCCCCGATGCATTCCGGGTCCGGGCAGCCGATCAAGATTCTCGAAGCCTGGCAGCAGGGAGTGCCGGTGGTGGCGACGGCCTATGCCGCGGCGGGGACCACCGGTCGCCCTGGGGAAGATCTTCTCGTTGCCGATGATGCCGACTCCATGGTGGAGGCCATCGCCGGGCTGCTGCTGGATCCTCAGCGCCGAGCCGCTATCGCCGCTTCGGGGCGCCGGCGTCTGGAGCTGGACTACTCCCGCGCCGCGATCCACGAGTCCTGGACAAAGTGGCTCGACGGGCTCGGCCAAGCACCGGTGGATAGCACGGTAAGTGGTGCAGAACTCCCGGAGCGGTAAGCCCAGACTGGAGCAGCCCAGACTGGAGCAGCCCAGACTATAGAAGCTGACTAGGGACTCTCATGACGGTGAAGCTTGCGTAGGGGAAGTCGGAATGGGGAATCAGTGTTTACGCAAGAGCCATTTTTTATTTTCTTAGTGCCGGTGACTAATATGTGGCCGTATGGTCAGCAATCTTATTAGCCGGGACTAATATTCTGCCCTTCAGTCTTGACTTCAGAATCCGATGTGCTACCTTACTAGCACTCGCCGTGGCTGAGTGCTAACAGCGCTACGGCGGGTCCCCAAGGGTCTCCCGCACCTTCCTGGTGCGCCGCGAGGCCGCCGCGACAGGTGGCTGAATCTCTGGCTTTCGAGCACGGGATCAAGCGATCGAGAGGAATCGACTCACTACGAGAAACCATCGATTCCCGATTTGCGGCACTTTGCAAGCAAACCCCAAAGACAACACGTCTAGTTTTGGAAGGCGAGTCCGCCAAGGATCGCCGAGGGAGGTATCCGAAAGTGAGCATTCGTCCGCTTCACGATCGCGTTCTGGCCAAGCGAGTCGAGCAGGAAGAGCAGGTTCGCGGGGGCATCATCATCCCCGACACCGCCAAGGAAAAGCCCCAGGAGGCCGAGATCGTCGCCGTCGGTCCTGGCAAGGCGCTGGAGGACGGCTCTCGCTCCGCCCTCGACGTCAAGGTCGGTGACAAGGTGCTGGTCGGCAAGTACTCCGGCAGCGACGTCAAGTACAACGACGAGGACTACATCATCCTCCGCGAGGACGACATCCTCGCCGTCATCGAGTAAGCCACCTCAGCAACCTGTCGATGGCTTCTGCCTGCGGCGAGTGATTCGAGGTCGCTCGTCGGGGAAGCGGGGCGCGGCGAGAGCCGAGCGCTTTCTCCCCTAGGGCTTCGGCCCTCCGCCCTCTTCCTTCGAGATCGCTTCGCGACCCACAAGATCCCAGCGGTATCCCAGTGATGCCTCAGCGATGTCTCAGAGACACAAGTTGCGGGTTCCCTGAGCCGCAAGGTTCTTCGCAAGCCTCTCGATTCCTCGATTTCCGCTGTTTCGACAGCCCTAGCGATACGACATTCCGTCTGACGATCATCGTCTAAAGATACGTAGAGTCCCGAGATACGCCACAGGAGGTTTCATCACCATGGCGAAGCAGATTACCTACTCCGAGGACGCCCGCAGCGCGATTCAGCGCGGCGTCAACAAGCTGGCCAACGCGGTCAAGGTCACCCTGGGTCCCAAGGGCCGCAACGTGGTCATCGAGAAGAAGTTCGGTTCCCCCACCATCACCAAGGACGGCGTCACCGTCGCCAAGGAGATCGAGCTGGCGGATCCCCTCGAGAACATGGGCGCCCAGATGGTGCGCGAGGTCGCTTCCAAGACCTCCGATGTTGCCGGTGACGGCACCACCACCGCCACCGTGCTGGCCCAGGGCATCTTCCGCGAGGGCGTGAAGAACGTCACCGCCGGCGCCAACCCCATGGAGCTTAAGCGCGGCATCGACGCCGCCGTCCGGGCTGCCGTCGCCTACATCGATAGCCTGGCCCAGGACGTCGGTGGCTCTGACATCGCCCATGTCGGTTCCATCTCCGCCAACAACGATCCCGAGATTGGCGGCATCATCGCCGAGGCGATGGAGAAGGTCGGCAAGGACGGCGTGATCACCGTCGAGGAGGCCAAGGGCCTCGAGACCACCCTCGAGGTGGTCGAGGGTATGCAGTTCGACCGCGGCTACCTCTCCCCCTACTTCGTGACCGATCCGGAGCGCATGGATGCGGTCCTCGAGAATGTCACTATCCTGCTGCACGAGAAGAAGATCTCCAGCATGAAGGATCTGCTTCCGATCCTCGAGCAGGTCGCCAAGCAGGGCCGTAACTTCCTGATCCTCGCCGAGGACGTGGAGGGTGAGGCTCTCGCCACCCTGGTGGTCAACAAGCTGCGCGGCACCCTGCACGTCGCCGCCGTCAAGGCTCCCGGCTTCGGCGATCGCCGCAAGGCCATGCTCGAGGACATCGCGATCCTGACCGGTGGTCAGGTGATTTCCGAAGACCTCGGCATGAAGCTTGAGAACGTGACGATGGAGATGCTTGGCAACGCCAAGAAGGTCCAGATCACCAAGGACGAGACCACCGTTGTCGATGGCTCCGGCGAGAAGGCCGAGATCGAGGCGCGCGTCGCCCAGATCCGTCAGCAGATCGAGGAGACCTCCTCGGACTACGACCGTGAGAAGCTGCAGGAGCGGGTTGCCAAGCTCGCCGGTGGTGTGGCTGTGATCCGCGTGGGTGGCATGACCGAAGTCGAAGTGAAAGAGCGTAAGGACCGTGTCGATGACGCGCTGAACGCCACGCGCGCTGCCGTTCAGGAAGGCGTCGTCGTCGGTGGCGGTGTTGCTCTGGTCCAGGGCGTGAAGTCCCTCGGTGATCTTGCCGGTGAGAACTCCGACCAGAACGCCGGTATTGCCATCGTGCGCCGCGCACTTGAGGCGCCGCTGCGCCAGATCGCGGAGAACGCGGGCGTCGACGGCTCCGTCGTTGCTGGCAAGATCCGCGAATCCGACGACGCGACCTTCGGCTTCAACGCGCAGACCGAAGAGTATGGCGACATGTTCAGCTACGGCGTGATTGACCCTGCGAAGGTCGTGCGCACGGCACTGGAAGACGCGGCTTCTGTTGCTTCGCTTCTGATCACGACCGAAGCCATGGTTGCCGACAAGCCCGAGGAAAAGGGCGCAGGCGCCCCGGCCGGTGGCATGCCCGACATGGGCGGGATGATGTCATTCGGTCCCACCAGGACCTGGGGAAGGGGCTGCTTCGGCGGCCCCTTTTCTTTTGAATTCAGTGCTATGCACATGTACCTAGAACTGATTCTATTCCATTAATTGCGTGTTAGGGCTTTCGAGGCATGGTGAACGCAGGATTACCGGCAACGGGTGATGCATGCGGCTCTACGTCCTTCTCGATTGGCTATTGCCGAAGTCTTACCTCGCCAAGGTCGTGGCCGTGGCCGTTGTTTGCGGACAGGCTCCTTCGCTGCTCTTGCTTGGGCTCACGGCGCGCGGGATTGTACCGGTCGAACAGATGTCGATGTTGATCCTCCCGTGTCTGGCGGCCGGATTTCTAGTGCTGACGCTTGGTCTCGCAGCGGTCATGCGGCCGGTGGCACGTCTGGAGCGCGCCTTCACCTCGTTTGAGCACGGAGCAGCGCAAAACGTGTCCTTGCCTGAGCATCATCGCGATACGGTTGGTCGCTTGATGGCGCAGGCCGCCCGCATGATGCGCACAGCAGAAACTCGGATAGACGCCGCCCAAAAGCTCGCGGATCGGGACCCGTTGACCGGATTACTCAACCGTCGTGGATTGGAGCGGGTCCTCGCCGCCCAAAAAACTGAGCGCGTGCGTGGCGCCGTGCTGATGATCGACTTTGATCACTTCAAGCGGGTCAACGACTTATTGGGCCACGACGCCGGGGACCGGGTGTTGTGCGACTTTGGACAGTTGATCAAGCGTCACCTGCGGCGGAGCGACCATGCGGCCCGTTTCGGCGGGGAGGAGTTTGTGGTCTATCTGGCGGACCTCGGTCAGGATGTCGCGCTTCGCGTGGCAGAACGGTTGCGCCAATCGGTTCAGGACGGAATTGTTCTTGACGGTTCGGCGCAGACTGTCTCGATCGGGGTGGCGCCCTGGCCGCCTGGGGAGACTTTCGAGGCAATTCTCAAACGAGCCGATACGGCCGTCTATGCCGCCAAGAATGCTGGGCGCAACTGCGTCCATCTGATCTCACCGGCATGCGTCGTGGCTTTGCCCGCCAGCGGATCGGCCTATGGGCTCGACGTGTCGGATGCCACCAATGCCGAAGTCACCGCGCCCTGCGACGGACCTGGGCTTGCATCTGCTCGCCGGCAACGAGACCGTTTCCCCCTTTAGGCCGCAACCCCTCTGCTTTCTGTGCCAAAAGATCTAACGTTGGATGCATTCCAGAGGATCGTATCGCGCCGCACCTGCGGACCAAGCGATTTTTGCCAGGGCATCCGGTTTGATGTTGAGATCGCCTGTTTCGGAGGGCAGCACCCAACGCCATCGGTTCACGACCTTTTCAGGATCCTCCCATCCCTCCGGAATTTCCGTCGTCGCGCTTTGACACCGGAAGAACAGCTCGACCTGATGGAAGCCGCTCGCAGGATCGTGGAATTCGTTGACCAGGCAAAGCGCGTCCACGCGCACAGAAAGACCAGTTTCTTCATGGACTTCGCGCTGGAGGTTGTCCGGCAGACTTGTGCCCGGTACGACGCCGCCGCCGGGCGCACACCAGAGGTCGCTCTTTCGCCCGGGCCACGCATTGACCAGCAGCAGGCGCCCGTCCACGACGATAACCGCGCGAACCGCCAGCCGGGGGGACGGGGTCAGATCCACCGCGGGTGCGTCTTTGTGCAAATCAACGGGCGTGCGCTCACGGCTTTGCCGGACCGAGGCGGTAAGCTCCCTCGGGCAGGTCCAGCGCTGCCCGCAGGTCTCGGATTTGCGTCATCGAGAAACTGATCTTCTGCATCCGGTCGGTGCGCGGATCCAATTGTTCGACCGTGATACATTCTTCAAATGCGGTCACGACAATGTCCTCGTGAAGCGGCGTGCCGCCCTCATCGACGAGAGTGATCACGGACGCGTCAAACTCATGCTCTATCGTAAACATACCGAGAGGCTAGCGAGTCTCTCAGCGCATGTCATCCCGGAGCTGGGCCACGGTACGGCGTCGCACCCGCCAGCGATGCAGGGCAAAGAGGGCTGGCGCGAGGATCCACTCGTAGACGAGATCGGCCACAGTGCGGATGCCCGGTAACGAGACCAGCCGCGCAAGCCAGCGAAAGCGCGGCATCGCGTCCCAAAGTGCCACAAAGGCGGGCAATCCAGCGAGGATCTGGCCATCCCGCACGACGTGCAAGCGGCGCGCTGCGCCGTCCTCCGTCAGATCTGTTCCGCGTCGGCCGCCTTCACCGAGAGGCGCGAAGGTCACGGGAAGATCACAAGCCTCGGCATAGCGCCGGTAGGCTGCGATTTCTCGGCTGCAGATAGGACAGGTATCGTTGTATATCACTTTGGTTTCCATACCTAGGAGGTAGGGTTGCGTGGGTTGGCGTCCATGGTGGAGGCGGACGACCGATGCGCGCCATTGTCGCGGCGATCCGTCGCCTTGCGGAAATACCAGCCGCCACGGGAGACCGCCATGCCGCGCCTTGCCCTCTTGCTTGCCTTCTGTGTGGCGGCCTGCGCGGCGCCTCCGCAACTCACAACGCCAGCAGCGGGCGATGCGGCCTCGCGTGCTGCGGCGCGCGCGGCATCGGATTTCATCGCCGTGGTCCGTCGCGTCGAGCCTGTGGCGGAGCAGGAGTGCCGAGACAGGACCGATGCGGTGAATTGCGATTTTCTGATCCTTGTCGACGATCGGCGCGACCAGCCGCCCAACGCGTTTCAAACGGTGGATCGACGGGGCCGTCCGGCGATCATCTTTACGGCGACGCTCATCGCCGATGCGCGCAATCAAGATGAGCTGGCCTTCATCCTGGGTCATGAAGCGGCGCATCACATTGCAGGACATCTGGAGCGCGTTGAGGCCAGTGCCGAACTCGGCGCCTTGGTGCTCGGGCAACTTGCACAAGCGGCAGGGCAAAGCCGGCGCGAAGTCAGTGAGGCGGTGCGCCTGGGCGCGGAAGTTGGTGCGCGGCGGTTTGCCAAGGAATTCGAGCTTGAGGCCGATCGGCTCGGGACGGTGATTGCCGCGCGCGCCGGATTTGATCCCGTCCGCGGCGCGCAATTCTTCGCGCGGATTCCCGATCCGGGGGATGAGTTCCTGGGAACGCATCCGCCCAATGCCGCACGTCAGCAGGCCGTTCTGGAGACCGCGCAATCTCTGCGCCAGGCCGGAGCGGGGGGCTAGCCCCCTTCGCGGGATTGACTTCGATCAAGGCCGTCGGGGCGGAGAGATGCCACAAAGAGGTGACGCAACGAGCCCGGACAGAGCCCCATGGCAGCCGATCCTCAGAGCAATACACACCGTCGCACGTGTGCCGAAACGGCCGACGCAGCCACGCCCCCCGTGCGGACGCTTGGGGACGAGCGGGCGCATTACTGGCTCGCGCTTGAGATGTCGCAGACCGTAGGCCTTGATCTGCAAGCGGAAATGGATGCGGGGCGGCTTTCGGAAGCACAGTGGGCGCAGGCCGTGCAGCGCTGCCGTGGCTGCGACTGGGCTGGAGGCTGTCCGGCCTGGATGGCGCAGCAGCGTCTTGCGGCCGAGATGGAAGCGGCGGATCAGCCTGCGCCGTCTCCTCCGGAAGCGTGCGCCAATGCGGAGCTCTTCGGAGCGCTTCAGGAGGGACCCCCCATCGACGGCGACGACCCGGCATGAACCTGCCGGAGGATATCGCCGGCGGGACAGACATTGCGTTCTGGCTCACCCGCAGCGTCGGTCGGACCCTGGGGCTGAGCTTCACACGCGCGATGGAAGACGGGCGGCTCGATCCGTCCGAGTTTGCGGACCTGATCACCACCTGTCGGAACTGTCCGCACGCAGGCGCTTGTCAGCAGTGGCTGGGTCAGGCCGGAGGGCCGCGCGGGGCGTCCCGCGCACCGGCGTTTTGCCCGAATGGCGATGCGCTACATGCCCTCAAGCCGCACTGAGTGTGGGCCGCGCGTCCCCCAGAGATCATAGTCAGAAGCTTCATCGACCTGGACCGTCACCAGATCCCCGGGACTCAGGTCCGCGAAGTCTTCGTCAATGTAGAGATGTCCGTCGATCTCTGGGGCATCGGCCGTTGTCCGGCAGGTCGCGGCATCGTTCTCGACGAGGTCAACCAGGACTTCCATGCGCTGCCCGACCTTGGCGCTGAGCTTGGCCTCAGAAATCGCCTGCGCCTTCTCCATGAACCGGGCGTAGCGCTCGTCCTTGATCTCTTCAGGCACATGGTTGGGCAACGCGTTGGAGCGCGCGCCATCGACGTTTTCGTATTTGAAGCAGCCGACGCGGTCGAGCTGTGCGTCCTCCAGCCAGTCGAGAAGTGTCTGGAATTCCGCCTCCGTTTCACCGGGATAGCCGACGATGAAGGTCGAGCGGAGTGTGATGTCCGGGCAGACATCGCGCCATGCCTCTATTTCGTCCAAAGTGCGCGCGCTCGCCGCCGGACGAGCCATGCGGCGCAGCGTGTCGGGGTGGGCGTGCTGAAACGGAATATCGAGATAGGGCAGGATCAGCCGCTCGGACATGAGCGGTATCAGCTCACGCACGTGCGGGTAGGGGTAGACGTAATGCAAGCGCACCCAGGCGCCGAGGCGCCCCAGGTCGCGGGCGAGTGCCGTGATGGCGGCTTCTCCCTTGGGCTTGTCGGCCTTGCGGTCGATCCCATACGCGGACGTGTCCTGGCTGATGACCAGAAGCTCGCGCACACCCGCCCCGACCAGTCGCTCCGCCTCACGCAGAATGGCGCCGTGCGGGCGCGACACCAACCGGCCGCGCATGTCCGGGATAATGCAAAACTTGCACTTATGATTGCAACCTTCTGAAATCTTGAGATAAGAATAGTGTCTTGGCGTCAGGCTGACACTGCGTGCCGGGAGCAGATCGACGAACGGATCCGGCGCAGGCGGCACCGCGGCATGGACAGCGTCGAGCACTTGCTCGTACTGGTGCGGGCCGGTCACTGCGAGGACGCGAGGATGCGCGCCGGTGATATAGTCGGGCTCTGCACCAAGGCACCCGGTGACGATGACCCGGCCATTTTCCGTGAGGGCTTCGCCGATGGCGCCGAGGCTTTCCGCCTTTGCCGAATCGAGGAAGCCGCACGTGTTCACGATCACCGCGTCAGCCCCTGCGTAGTCGGGGGAAATCCCGTAGCCCTCGGCGCGCAGCCGCGTCAGGATGCGCTCGCTGTCCACGAGCGCTTTGGGGCAACCGAGCGACACCATGCCGATGGACGGCTGTCCCGCGCGGCGTGTCTCGACAATGTTGGCCCGTGCAAGGTCCGGGCGCAAGTCTGGCGGGTTGGCGACCATGCAGAGGCCCCCTTGTGGCTGGCGCTGGCTCGCGCTGCGAGCGCTTTAGGCGGCCCGTGGCGGGGGCCAATGGCTGGAAGGTGGCGTCAGCGGCGCCGGTCGCGACGCGCGGACATCGGCTGGAACGCGACGCCCACATGCGCCTCGCAGTAGGGCTTGCCCGGCTGCACAGGCAGGCCACAAAACCAGAAATCCTCCGTTGCGGGATCCCCGATGGGCCACTTGCACGTGCGCTCGGTGAGTTCCATCAGCGTGAGCTTCAGCGCGGTTTTTTCGACTTCGCGGACAGAGGCCAACGCCTCGGGGCTGATCTCATTGGCAGAGGGTTGCGGGGGCAGCGGCTGACCGGCCGGGATAATCTGCCGCCGCGCCGGGGACGGTGCGGCCGATTGCGTGGCTGGCTCCGGTGTGGCCTCGGCTGGTTTTGGCGCATCGGGGACGGGCGTTGGCCGTGTCGGCTTGGGCGCCTCTGCGACGGTCTCAGCCTTTGCCGCGGGCGCCGATGCGTCCTGACCGCCGCCGCCGTTTCGGTTGGACAGGCCCAGCCGATGGACCTTGCCGATGACGGCGTTGCGGGTGACGCCGCCCAGTTCTTTGGCAATCTGGCTTGCGCTCTGGCCTTCGCCCCACATCTTCTTGAGTTGTTCGACGCGTTCGTCTGTCCAGGACATCCTTGGGTCTCTCTTCGGAGCGCCGCCGCAGGCCGACGCGGACAGGTGTCCGGCGGAGGGCGGCGGGCGATACAACAAAACAGCGCGGGCTTGGACCCGCGCTCTGGCGCCTTATACTAGGGTTGCTGGACGGCGGAGACAACCGTTGGGCAAGACTCAGCGGGACGTGGGTACGGCCAAATCGGCGGTGCGTTGCACACAAACCGCGCCAGGAGGAGCATTCATGCACGACGCAAGCGGCACGGTCACCCGGACCGAAGGGGAGGACACCGCACGGCCTCAGATGGGGCAGAGACGGTTTGGCCATGTCAATTGGCTCGGGACAGCGACCCTGGCGCAGCGGGAGTGCCAGCGGTTTTTGAGCGTCTGGCGCCAAACCCTGCTGGCGCCGGCGATCACCGCTGGCTTGTTTCTGGTGGTCTTCAGCCTGGCGATTGGCCCCTCACGGGCGGATGTCATGGGCGTGCCCTTTCTGCACTTTCTCGCGCCCGGGCTGATGATGATGACAGTGATCCAGCAGAGCTTTGCCAACACCTCGTCTTCCCTCGTGGTGGCCAAGATACAGGGCAACATCGTCGACACGTTGATGCCGCCGCTGAACGCCGGCGAACTTGTCACCGGCTATATCACGGGCGGAGTTGCGCGCGGCGTCTTCGTCGGCGTACCGCTGTGCGTGGCGATGGTCCTCTTTCTCGGGATCGGTCTTGCGCACCCGGGTTGGGTTCTGGTGTTCCTGATTCTGGGAGGCGCCTTCATGGGCGGGTTGGGCCTGCTGACTGGTATTTTTGCGACCAAGTTCGACCAGACGGCGACGATCACCAACTTTATCATCACGCCGCTCTCATTTCTGTCGGGCACGTTCTACTCCGTCGAAGCGGTGCCGGGATGGATGGACGTGCTGCTCCATTGGAACCCGGTGTTCTATCTGATCGACGGCGTGCGGTACGGGGTGATCGGCGCGTCCGACAGCTCTCCGTGGCTGGGTCTCTTTGTCTGTACGTTGGCCTCTGCGGTTGTGCTGGGCCTTGGCTGGTACTGGCTGCGCATCGGGTACCGGATGAAGCCCTAACGCGCACAGGCTGCGGCCCCGGACTCTGGCAGGCTTTACCTTTCCTGGCTTTCTGGCGTAGGAAGCCCCATGGCAAGGTTCACGCTCCGACGTCGCGCCTAAGCGCTTTCTCCCTCGGCATGGCCGAGGGCCTTGCCTTTTGCACCCCTCCTACTTGCGCAGATCCTGTGCCCATTTGATCGAGGACACTCCCATGACACCCTCTCTCTTGCCGACCTACAACCGTGCGTCCCTTGCCTTTGAGCGGGGCGAAGGGTCCTGGCTGGTGGAGCGTGACGGACGCCGATTCCTCGATCTGGCCGCGGGAATAGCAGTGACATCGCTGGGGCACGCGCATCCGGCGTTGGTCGACGTTGTCACAGCTCAGGCGGCGCGGCTGTGGCATGTCTCGAACCTCTACACCGTACCCGAGCAGGAGGCGCTCGGTGCCAAGCTGGTCGAGCAGACCTTTGCCGACACGGTCTTTTTCACGAATTCCGGGACCGAGGCGATGGAGCTCGCCGTGAAGATGGCCCGCAAGTACCGCACGGCCCGGGGCGAACCCGACCGCATGAAGATCGCCGCTTTCGAAGGCAGTTTTCACGGCCGCTCCTCAGCGGCGATTGCTGCGGCGGGCTCTGCTAAAATGACGGAAGGATTCGGACCGCTCCTGCCCGGTTTCGTTCATCTGCCCTTCGACGATCAAGAGGCGCTGACCGCGGCGCTGGCGGACCCAGAGCTTGGGGCAGTGATCATCGAGCCGGTGCAGGGAGAGGGCGGCATCCGCCCTGTGCCGGACCTCGTTTTGCGGGCGCTGCGTGCGGCGTGCGACGCTGCGGGCGTGCTGCTGATCCTCGACGAGGTGCAATGCGGCATGGGGCGCACGGGCAAGCTCTTTGCACATGAATGGGCTGGCGTGACACCGGATATCATGATGGTCGCGAAGGGCATCGGTGGCGGCTTTCCTCTGGGCGCTGTTCTTGCGACGGAGGAGGCGGCATGCGGCATGACGGCAGGCACCCATGGCTCGACCTATGGGGGCAACCCGCTGGGCTGTGCCATTGGTCAGAAAGTGCTGGAGATCGTGTCGGAGCCTGCGTTTCTGGAGGACGTGCGGCGAAAGGCCGGTTTGCTGCGTCAGGGCCTTGAGGGGCTCGTAGGCGGGCACCCGGACGTTTTCGAAGATGTGCGCGGCGCGGGGCTTATGCTGGGGCTGAAGTGCAAGGTGCCTGCGGCGTCCGTCGTTCAGTCCGGCTACGCCGAAGAGGTTCTGACGGTGCCCGCGGCGGACAATGTGGTCCGGATCCTGCCTGCGCTGACGATTGGGGATGCGGAGATCGCAGAAGCCCTCGCGCGTTTGGATCGGGTCGCGCGGGCGTCTACGCCGACCGTTGCTGCCTGAGACCTGCAGCGCCGCGACGATGCGCGGCGCTGCCCATATGGTGTTCGGTCAGGCCGTTCCATAGGCTTCGGCGATCGCGATCTGCAAGGCATCCTCGGCGCTGCGCTCCCCCCAGACGACGAGCTGAAACGCAGGATAGTAGCGCTCCGCCGCGCCCACGGCCGCGCCAATGAGCCGATCAATCTGATCAGGTCCGGGCATCGTGCCACCGGCCAGCACGAGCCCATAGCGGTAAGTCATCAGCCGCTGGTCCGCCCAATAGGTGAAGGCACCGGCCCAGCAATTGTCGTTGGTCGCATTGAGCGCCTCGTAGAGCGCCGGCAGACGATCTTTGGGCGGATCCATCTCGAACGTGCAGATCAGCCGCAGCGTTTCGTCGAAGGACGACCACGCCAACGTGATGGAATACGTGCGCCATTGGCCTTCGACGCACATGGCGATCTGATCTTCGCCGATGCGGTCGAACTCCCATGCGTGATGCTCGGCAAGCTCCTCGACGATATCGATGGGATGGAGATCTTCCGTGTGAAACTCTTCGGAAAGTGACATGCCCGGCCTCTTCTGGGTTGGCCCCGGGCGCGGGAGTGCAGCGCTGTTGGCCGCTTGCGTCCCCTCGCACCAAGGACTTGGTGCCTGCTCAAGGTGCGGCGTGTAGTCCCCCCCACCTTACAAGATATGGTGGGCTCACCTGGCGCGGCTGTAAAGACTTATTTTTGTGATGCGACGCGCACGCACCACAACACTTGGGTAGACACCGCTATCGAAGGGCCTTCGGAGCTCACTGTCTACAACCATTCCCTCACATCGTGCTCCGTGCAAAGCGCGATCGAGCGATCGCGGCCCGCGGATGGGAGACAAGGCTTCTCGGACGCGGGCCAAAACACCTACCTGCGCGACTCTGGAGTGGCATCTGCTTTTGTTGGGCGCGCGGAGATCCCGTCCATGGTGGCGCTATGCGCGTGCCGCGCCAAGCCGCTGTGCAGCGGGCTCTTGGAACGCCGTCCGTCAGGATCTCCGCATCCTCTGCGCGGAGGGACCCTAACGCGGAACGACCACTCAACGCACTGAGCAGGAAGCGACGCGGGCGAGCGCTGCGGGGAGGCCGTTCGAGATGACCAATGCGGTGCCCGTAAGCGATCTGCAAGCACGTGTCGGTTGCACGGGCTTTTGCGGCTTCCAGCCAGGTTAGAGCAGCTCAGGTGTGCACTGGCCCGTACTGCGAAGCTCATGCGGCAAGCGGACGGGTTTCCCGAGGCTCGAGGCACGCACGCCGAGGCGAGAGGGCTGCCGCGTTCCTACGCAGGAACACGGGCGCGCCAGGTCATCCCGCAGGTCGGTTTGCCTCGAGCGCCTCGATACGCGCCTTCAGAGCCTCGTTCTCTTCGCGCGCCTTTTGCGCCATCGCGCGAGCGGCGTCGAACTCTTCTCGTGTCACGAAGTCGCGATCCGCCAACCACCGGTCGAGCAGGGACTTCATCGCGTTTTCAGCCTCTTCGCGGGCACCCTGTGCGACCCCCATGGCATTGGTCATCAGCTGCGAGACATCATCCAGGATCTTGTTGCGGCTTTGCATGGCGCACTCCGTCGTTACACAGGATGTATATGGGGTGTCCGCGCGGGCGGCTCAAGCTTGACTTCGGCCCGCCCGCCCAAAGACAAGGGGCGCGCAGCGCAAGGGGCGTGGTGCGCCGGGCAGAGCGCCGCAGATGGCTCGGCACGCAGACGAGGGGAGGTCGGAGGTGAAGGAAGACGTAACCATGACAGCGATCCCATGACGGCCACTCTCCCATTTCCCAACATCGGGCCGGACCTCTTTTCGGTGACGCTCTTTGGCATGACGCTGGCGCTGCGCTGGTATGCCCTGGCCTATATCGTAGGGATCTTGCTCGGCTGGCGCCTCATTGTGGCGCTTGTCAAGCGGCCCCAGCTTTGGCCAGCACGAGGCGCGCCCTTACAGCCCGCGCAAGTTGAGGAATTGCTGACCTGGGTGATTCTCGGCGTGATCCTGGGCGGGCGTCTGGGGTTTGTCCTATTCTATCAGCCGGCGTATTTCATGGAAAATCCCACCGAGATTCCAATGGTCTGGCAGGGTGGCATGGCGTTTCACGGTGGGTTTCTGGGTGTGGTGCTGGCGGTCTGGGTCTTTTGTGCCCGGCATGGGATCGAAAAGTTTGGCGCTGCCGATTGCCTCGCCATCGCGACGCCTGCGGGCCTCTTTCTTGGCCGATGCGCCAACTTCATCAACGCCGAGCTCTGGGGGCGGCATTGGGATGGACCATGGTCCTTCGTGTTCCCCACGGATCCGCTGCAGGTGCCGCGCCATCCCTCGCAGCTCTACGAAGCGGTTCTGGAGGGGCTGCTCCTCGGGCTCGTTTTGCTGTGGCTGGCGCTGCGGCGCGGTGCGTTGAAAGTCCCCGGCCTGATAGCGGGGCTCTTTTTCGCAGGCTACGGGGCGGGCCGGTTCATCGTGGAGTTCTTTCGCCAGGCCGATCCGCAGTTCATCTCGCAAGAGAATCCCTGGGGGCATGTGATCGGTATCGGTCCGGTCGGGATCACAATGGGGCAGCTTTTGAGCCTGCCCATGCTTCTTTTGGGGCTTGGGCTGATCGTCTTTGCCCGCCGCCGGGCGAGGGGCGCTCCTTGACGCTGAAGGACTTGCTCTTGCGTCGTATTTCCGTAGCGGGGCCCATCAGCCTGGCGGAATACATGGCCGAGTGTCTCATGCATCCGGAGTTGGGGTACTACACCACCCGCGACCCTCTGGGCGGGGGGGGAGACTTTATCACCGCGCCAGAGATCTCCCAGATGTTTGGCGAACTTGTCGGACTCGCTCTGGCGCAGACCTGGCTCGACATCGGGGCGCCCCCGCACGTGACGCTCGCCGAGCTCGGACCGGGGCGGGGGACGCTGATGGCGGATGTGTTGCGCGTCGCACAATCGGTGCCGGGGTTTTCCGAGGCGGTGCGCCCGCATCTTGTTGAGCGCTCGCCCGCGTTGCGCGCTGCGCAGGCCGAGCGGGTGGCCGACGCCGTATGGCACGACGCGGTGTCAGACCTGCCGGAGGGGCCGCTGCTCCTCGTGGCCAATGAGTTCTTCGATGCGCTTCCGATCCGCCAGTTCACCCGTGACGGGACCGGTTGGTGCGAGACGATGGTGACGACCTCGGGCGCCGCGCTGTCGTTCGCACGCGCGCCCTCGGCACGGTTTGCAGCGCTCGACCACCGCCTGGAGGATACACGCCCCGGAGACATCGTTGAGTTGTGCCCGGCCCTGAGCGCGAGCGTCGCCGAGATTGCGGAGCGCGTTGCGCAGGGGGGCGGGCTCGCGCTCGTTATCGACTATGGCGGCTGGCGGTCCCGCGGGGACACGTTTCAAGCGATGCAGGCGCATACCTTCGTCGATCCGCTCGAGGCTCCGGGGACGGCGGATCTGACCGCGCATGTGGATTTCGAGGTAATTGCATCGGCGGCGCGGGCAGTCGGTGCCGAGGCATGGGGGCCGGTGGGGCAGGGCGCCTGGCTCGGCGCGTTGGGAATTGCCCACCGGGCCGCGCGGCTCGCGGAGGGAATGGCGGAGGGTCCCGCGCTGGAGGAACACCTGGCCGCATTTCGACGCTTGACCGAGGCCGACCAGATGGGGACGCTCTTTCAAGCCATGGCGCTGACTCCACCGTCCGCACGTCCGCCTCCGGGCTTTCAACACCCGGCGGCCGTCGCGGTCGGAGCGTCCGTTTCGCCAAACCGATCGAGCCTGAGAGATGCGCCCTGAGCCAGCAAGGACCCCGCCCACCATGACGCTGGAAATACTGACCTCCGATCTGCTCGCGCCGCTGCGCCACGGGTTCTTCACCCGTCGGGGCGGGGCCTCGTCGGGCATCTTCCGTGGCCTGAACTGTGGCCGCGGATCGACGGATCAGGATGAAGCTGTCGCGATCAACCGCGGCCGTGTGGCTGACGCGATGGGGGTCGGGCCAGACGCGCTGATCGGGGTCCATCAGGTGCATTCCGCCAAGGCCATCGTTGTGGACGGCCCCGGTGCGTATCACGGGCAGCAGGCAGATGCTCTGGTGACCGACGTCCCTGGCCTGGCGCTGAGCATCCTGACGGCGGACTGCCAGCCCGTGCTCTTCGCAGATCCTGAGGCAGGCGTCGTCGGCGCCGCACATGCCGGCTGGCGCGGGGCGCGCGACGGCGTGCTGGAGGTGACGCTTGACGCGATGGAGGGGCTTGGGGCCCAGAGAGCGCGTGTGCACGCCGTCGTCGGCCCCTCGATCTCGCAGGCTGCCTACGAGGTGGGGCCGGAGTTCGTCGAAACATTCCTGAAGGAGGATGCCCAGAACATCCGGTTCTTTGGCCAGGGCAGGGACGATCGTCACATGTTCGACCTGCCCGCTTACGGGCTGGCGCGGCTGCGTGCGGCGGGTGTGGGCGAGGCGCAGTGGACGCGTCATTGCACCTATTTGGATCCGGACAGATTCTTCTCCTATCGCCGGTCGGTTCATCACAACGAAGCCGACTACGGCCGTTTGATCGCAGCGATTCGCCTTTAACCGACATCCCGAGACCGAGACGTCGCAGGAGGGGCTGACACGCGCGGTTTGCCTCAAACCTGCCGCATTGCGCACGTAGAGACGTCGTAACTCGCTTTGCGAAGAGGACGCGCGATGCAGCAGACGGTCATACGACGGTTCATCCAGGGAGCGCTGGACGGGGCCCAAAGCCTCACCAGAGCGCCTGCCTATGCCCGGCAATCGGCGCGCGACCGTGTTGCGCTACGCTTGTGTGCGCCGCCGGAGAAAGCCGCCCCTGTCGCGGTGAGCGGCGCATAGCGGGGGCGGTCTCTCTCAGGCGATGTTCGGGGCGCGGAGACCTGCGGCTCGGATCAGGGTGCACATGTGGTGCACGCGGTGACGTAACAGTTTTGTCCATCTGTCCCGGGCAACGGGCGGCAGATGCGATCGGTTCAAGAGGATCGGACCTATGGCCTCACCCTATGTGCGCTCAGCGCGTCGATCAGAGGTAGCGCCGCACGCACCGGGCCTTCCGGCGCATCGTGTGCGGCGACCCGAGGCCGAGGGCGGAACACGGCTCCTGACGCGGCGCTATGAGGTTCTGTCGCTTGCGGCCAACGGGGATGTCGAGACGCTGACCCGCGTCGCTCCGGCAACGCCCATTTTCGAAGATGCCTTCGCCGCCGTCGCACGGGGGACGCTGATTGCCACGGCCGACGGGCCAGTCGCCGTAGAAGACCTCTTGCCGGGCACCCGCATCGACACCGTCTCCAACGGACCCCAGCCGCTTCTATGGGTGGGCGCGATGACTGTTTTTCCTGATCGCGGAGACGGGCTGAGCAATGACACCGGCACTCTGACCCGGGTCTCGGCTGATTCGTTCGGGATCGGCCGTCCCGCGCCTGATCTGGTCCTGGGGCCGCGCGCGCGCATCCTGTTTCGTTCGCCTGCCTGCCGCGCCCTGATCGGAACGTCAGAGGCCTTTGCACCGGCCCGCGCGTTTGTCGACGGAGATCAAGCGGTGCAGATCACGCCGGTGAGCCCGGTGCGCGTGTACCACCTGTGCCTTCACGGTCAGCAGGTCATCCGCGCGAATGGGATGGAGATCGAAAGCTATCATCCCGGCCCCGATCCCGAAGCAATGATGATGCCCGACATGCTTGAGATGTTCCTGGGGCTTTTTCCGCATGTTGACCGGCTGACGGACTTTGGCCCGATTGACATTGCACGCCTCACGGCCTTCGAACTGGAGCGCTTGCGCGCGGGCTAAGACGGCATGCCTGCAATTGCGATTGTGGTGGGGCGCGTGGGGCACGGAAGACGCCTCTCTCTGCGTCACGCGTGCCGTAACGCATCGCGGCCTCGTAAGCGGTTTGCGTCACAACATGATGCCTGGGACGACCCGCTCGCGGCTTCGTCGATCTTCGTGGGCGTCGGCCTGATGCAGCATCGCATTGCGCCTCCGCGCGCCTGCGCCTAGACGGGACCCCGGCGCGCCATACGCTGGGCGCGGCGCAGGAAGACAGCCGGGGGGCTTGCATGACAGAAGACCAGATCTTTCGCTCCGCGATCGAGGCGCGTGGGATGCTCGTGCTGGGATGTGGCAAGATGGGGTCCGCGATGCTGGCCGGCTGGCTCGAGCAAGGTGTGCGGCCCGAGCGCGTCCATGTCGTGGAGCCGGCACCTTCGGATTGGCTGAGGGGCACGGGCGTCGGGCTGCCGGGCGCTGTGCCTGAGGCACCTGCAGTGCTGCTCGTCGCCGTGAAACCGCAGATGATGACAGACGCGCTGCCAGATGTCGCGCGTTTCGGCGGTGGTCAGACGTTGGTCGTCTCAGTGGCCGCTGGCGTGACCCTTGCCACGTTGGAAGCCGCGTTTGGTGCAGGGACGCCCGTTGTACGGGCCATGCCCAACACGCCCGCTGCCGTCGGCCGCGGGGTGACGGCGCTCGTCGCCAATGCGGACGCCGGCGCCGAGGGGCTCGCATTGGCCGAGGGGCTGATGACGGCCGTTGGGGCGACGGTTCGCCTCGCCTCCGAGGGGCAGATGGACGCTGTGACAGGGCTATCAGGCTCCGGCCCGGCCTATGTCTTTCATCTCGTGGAGGCTATGGCGGCCGCTGGCGAGGCAGAGGGCCTGGCGCCTGAGCTCGCGATGACACTCGCGCGTGCCACTGTGGCCGGCGCGGGGGCTTTGCTGGATGCCAGCGATGAGACCGCAGCGCAATTGCGCCGGAATGTGACCTCGCCCAACGGGACAACCGCGGCGGGGCTTGAGGAGCTGATGCCTAGGCTGCCCGATCTCTTGCGCAGGACCGTCGGCGCGGCGGCCGCACGCTCCCGCGAGCTCGGCGCATGAGTGCCCTCATCGCCTACGACGACTTCGCAAAGGTCGATATTCGAGTGGGCCGGATCGTTGACGCAGAGCCGTTCCCAGAGGCGCGCAAACCGGCGCTGAAGTTGCGCATCGACTTTGGCCCTGAGATCGGCATCAAGAAGAGTTCGGCCCAGATCACCGCGCATTACACGCCGGAGCGCCTTGTGGGCCAGCAGGTCATGGCGGTGGTCAATTTTCCACCGCGCCAGATTGGACCTGTGCGTTCGGAGGTGCTGGTGCTCGGGGTGTCGGATGCCGAGGGCGGCATTGTCCTCGTTCGGCCGGACCAAAACGTTCAGGAAGGGGAGAAGCTACATTGACCCAGTCGCTCTTTATCTCGCGGGCTTTGCCAGACGCCGTTTTGGCCGAAGCACGGGAGTTCGCCGATGTGACCGTGAAAGAGGGTGAGACGCCCCTGAATGCTGCCGAGGCAGCGGAGGTCCTGCACCTCTACGATGCTGTCGTGCCGACGCTGGGCGATGCCTATCGTGCGGAGGCGTTTGCCGCAGGGCCCTTTCGCGCAAAGGTGCTCGCAAACTTCGGCGTTGGGTACAACCATATCGATGCAGAGGCGGCGAAGGTTGCGGGCCTCATGGTCACCAACACACCCGGCGCCGTAACGGATGCGACGGCAGATATCGCGCTGACGCTCATGCTGATGACATGTCGGCGCGCCGGCGAGGGAGAGCGACTGGTCCGGGCGGGCCGCTGGACGGGCTGGCAGCCGACGCAAATGCTGGGTCTGCATATGAGCGGCAAAACGCTTGGCATCATCGGTATGGGGCGCATTGGCAAGGCGATTGCGCGCCGGGCGCATGCCGGCTTTGGCATGGAGGTGGTCTTCTACAACCGGTCGCCGGTTGCCGAGCCGGGTGTGCCGGCCAAGCAGCTTCCGACCTTGACCGACGTTATGGGGATGGCCGATGTGGTGGTGCTCGCGGTTCCGGCAACGCCGCAGACACGCCATCTGATCGACGCCGCAGCCCTTGCGGCGATGAAGCCTTCGGGGCATCTCGTCAACATTGCCCGTGGCGACATTGTCGACGAGGTTGCGCTGATCTCGGCTCTGGCGACAGGGCAGATCGCTGGCGCCGGGCTTGACGTCTACGAGTTCGAGCCGAAGGTCCCCTCCGAGCTCATTTCGATGGAGAATGTCGTCCTCCTTCCTCACCTGGGTACGGCGGCCTTGGAAGTGCGCGAAGCGATGGGTCGTATGGCGATCGCGAATGCGCGTGCAGTCCTGGAGGGGCGCGCGCCGCCCAATCCGGTCTAGCGCGCGGAGGGGCGCTTCCTGCCGCGCCACACCCGACAGCAAGCGTCGCGATTCGCCTACCTGCGCCGGTCTCTTCATCCCTGTCACACTGGGATGACAGTTCCACAGCTGGATTGATTCAGAAGCGTTGCTGCGGAGAGATGCCGGTGTCGCTTGCGCGATTTTTCCGGAAAAATCGCCCCCGTGGTGACGTTCGGGCGTTGATCCTTGGCATGCTCTCGCCCTCTTTGCGATCACACTTGGCGTTCGACGAGCATGCCCTTGATTTCGCTGATGGCCTTCGCAGGGTTCAACCCTTTTGGACATGTCTTGGCGCAATTCATGATCGTATGACAGCGATAGAGCTTGAAGGGATCCTCCAGATCGTCAAGCCGTTCCGGCGTAGCCTCGTCGCGGCTATCGATGATCCAGCGATAAGCATGGAGCAGCGCCGCCGGGCCAAGGTACTTGTCGCCATTCCACCAATAGCTGGGGCAAGACGTCGAGCAGCAGGCGCACATGACGCATTCATAGAGGCCATCAAGCTTCTTGCGATCGCCGATCGACTGTTTCCATTCGTGTTCGGGCTGCTGCGTCTTCGTTTCCAGCCATGGCATGATGGACGCATGCTGTGCATAGAAATGGGTCAAATCCGGGATGAGATCCTTCACGACCGGCATGTGCGGGAGAGGGTAGATCTTCACGTCGCCCTTTACCTCGTCCATGCCACGAATACAGGCAAGCGTGTTCGACCCGGCGATACTCATCGCGCAGGAGCCGCAGATCCCCTCGCGGCAGGAGCGGCGGAAGGTAAGGGTCGGGTCGATCTCATTCTTGATTTTGATCAACGCGTCCAGAA
>JBCCXL010000013.1:0-189962 GCA_039191605.1 Acidobacteriota bacterium
CAGGCCGGGGGACAGGGTCGCGATCCCGAAGGGGGTGCGGCTGTTGGCCAGGCTGTCGATGGTCTCGGCGGTGAAGTTAGCGCCGAGGGTAGTGGTCTCAAGAGCGTTAGGGGCCTCGCCGCGGACGACGATGGTTTCCTCAACGCTGGCGACCTGAAGCGTGGCGTCGGAGCGGCTGGTGCGACCGAGCTCCAAGGTGGCGGAACGCTCGACGGTGGTCATGCCGGACAGCTCGAAGACGACCTTATAAGCACCCGGGGTCAGACCGCGGATGATGAAGTCGCCGTTCTCGCCGGTGAAGGCAGTACGATCGCCCAGCTGCGCGGGGGAGGAGACCGTGACGGTCACACCCGGAAGCGCTTCACCGTTGGAATCGGTGACTTGGCCGGTGATCGAAGAACTCTGAACGCCCTGAGCGAAGACCGGGGCGGACCCGATCACGAGCAGAGCGAGAGCCAACGCAATAGTGGCGTAGCGGCTCAATTTCATCGCTTCTCCTTTTTCTCCAGTTTGGGTTTGATATGGAGATTACATGATGGTTGCGGAACGACAGTCCCACAACACAGAAACAGCAGATTTGCTGTGTGGACGCTTGGTGGATGTCTCGCGGTTGTTGGCGCTAGGCAATGCGACGGCCAAGTTTTTCTTCGCCGCTGATTGGTTGCCGCGTCGTGAAGCTGTCGTTACCGGGCTACGATGACGACCTTTGCGAGATGCCATACACAGTTACGGTGTTGTATTTAGCAAGGAGTATGCCACCATCGATGCGCTTCTAAGAAGCTACGAAGGGTGGGTGGCCTGATGGAGTAAAGCCCTGGGAATCAGTGATTTGTGCTGGCCTCTTGGAGCTTTGAAAAAGCGCTCCGAGGGCCGTCCTAGGGAGGCGTGGAGAGAAGAAGAGTCGGCGATCCAAAAAACCGGATCGATCTTCAACCAGCCGAATCGTTGAGGCGGCTTCTGAGGCGCCGCAGGTTGCCGTCTCGTAACGTGACGCCGATGGAGTCGAGGTGCTCGAGAATGGGGATTGCCCACTTGCGGCTGATCCCGAAGGCGTCTCGGAATTGAGCCACCGTAAATTCATCGAGAGAGCCGGATCGGAGGCTCTCGGCGACCTCAGCGATGGCCTCGGGATGGATCATCAGGCCACTGGGGAGGCGTAGCAGCTGGCCTTCGGCGATGAGGTATTCGAGGATGCCGTCGAGAATCGCGCCCTTGGCCTTGAGGCCAGTACGAAGTTCTGCTGGCCCTGGTGGGGTCAAGCCGCCCTGACGGAAGCGCTCCCGGACGCGCCCGGCGAGGGAAGATTCCTGTTGGGAAAGGCGGGTTCGCTGTCCCGGTAGTTGCGCCAGATCCTCGATTAACTCGAGGACGCCCTGACGCTGGAGCCAGTGGAGATAGCGATTGCCCAAGCTCTGCTGGCGACGGGGAAGGAGGGCTTGGAGGAGTTGGGCCTTTGGGAAACCGCGGGCAAGTCGATGCTCACGGGCAAAATCCTTCAGGGCTTTCTCGGCGCGCTGCGAGACTTGTCGCAGGATCGACGGGTCGATGAAGATTTGCTTCGGGTTTTGTGCATCGGTCGAACCGTTGAGCGTCGGCAGAGCCAGAATCTTGCCCGCTGCCGCGAGCTCGGCGAGGCGGAGAGTTGCGGCTTCGGCGCCGGTGCCGAGGCGCCGGGCAAGCTCTTCGCCGTGAGCTCCGCTGCCCCAGCCTTCCTGTACCCAAAGGCGGAGGATCGGCTCGAGTTGTGAATCGCTGCCGTCATCGTTGACCAGCTTGGAGAGGGTGGATGGCAGTTGAGCTGCCCGCCGTCGTCGCCAACGGGGATCGAGGATCACGCCTCCCCCCAAGGTGGTGGCGGGAGACGGGCGCCGCAGGATCACGGTATCGCCGCGAGCAGCGTGGAGCCCTCCGGCTAAGAGAATCTCTACCCAGCCCTCCTGACCCGGCAGCAGGGCATCCGGGGGGCTCAAGTCTTCGCCTTGTTGTAGATCCTTCCTCAGCGCGGTCCGGAGTAGTCTTGCCTTGCCCGCCCGCTCCGTTGAGAAGTGGTGGACTCGCACCGGGAGCCAGCCGCTCAATGGGATCGGGGCGTCATCGAGCCACTGGATTCGAACGAGGATGCGGCGGCTGTCCTCCAGGCTATGGGGCGCGATCAGCTGATCGCCGCGGGAGATCTCGCTGCGATGGGCTCCGGCGAGCTGAAGCGAGGTGCGCTCCCCGGTTTCCGCGCGGTCTCGCTCCTCGCCGTGAACCTGGAGTCCCCGAACTCTGACTCGTTGATCGCGACCGGCGATCTCCAGGGAGGCTCCAATCTCGACGCTGCCAGCGGCGAGCGTGCCGGTGGCGATGAGACCAGCCCCTTGGAGATTGAAGACGCGGTCGACGGGGAGGCGAGCTGGCTTCGAATTTCGACCGAGTTGTGTGTCGTGATCGCTTCTCTGGGCGATTTCTGCCAGGGCTTCGAAAAGGGATTCAATGCCCTCTCCGCTGGAGCTCGAGACATCGAGGATCGGGGCCTCGGCGTAAGCACTCTCGGCGAGCAGCTCTTCGACCTCCAGTCGGGCGAGCTCCGCCAGGTCCTGTGCGGCGGCGTCGATCTTGGTGAGGGCGATCACCGCCGCCGGGATGCCCAAGAGTCGAGCGATGCCGAGGTGCTCGCGAGTCTGGGGCTTGACTCCCTCGTCGGCGGCCACCACCAGCAGCAGGCAGCGGATTCCGCCGAGACCAGCGAGGGCATTGGGCAGGAAGCGCTGATGTCCCGGGACGTCGACGAAGCTCAGACGCACTTCACCCCGGTCGACGTGGGCAAAGCCCAGGTCGATGGTAATTCCCCGGGCCTTTTCTTCCTCGAGGCGGTCACAGTCGATGCCGGTGAGCGCCTCGACCAGACGGGTCTTGCCGTGGTCGATATGGCCTGCGGTGCCTACCAGGAGGCGATGACGTGGGGGCGAGGGCATAGGGTCGGGTGTCGGCGGCGTCTATATTCCTAGCGCCTTTAGCTTCCGGCGGTCAGCAGCTCCCGCGCGATTCTGCTGATGGTCTTGCCGTCGGAGCTGGCTCCGAAGTGCGCCATCATCGCCTTCATCACCTGGCCGAGGGCAGCGGGCCCTTCGAGGCCATGCTCCGCAATGAACGTGGCGATGGCTGAGCGAACGTCCTCCTCGCTGGCCTGCGTCGGCAGGTAAGCTTCGAGGATCTCGGCCTCTTGCTCCTCTTTCTCGGCGAGCTCGATTCGATCCCCCTTGCGGAAGGCCTCCGCGGCCTCTTTCCGCTGCTTGACGGCTTTACCGACGAGGCTCAGAAAGCGCTCGTCGTCCACCGGCTGACCGCTGTTGATCTGGTCGTTCTTGATTGCCGTAAGCAGCATGCGGAGGGTGGCGACCCGGGGCTTGTCGCCGGCCTTCATGGCGGCCTTGAGTTGTTGTTGGACGTTGTCTTGGGGTGTTGTCATCGCGGGTCTCCGTGGGCTGCGATTCGGTCTGTCTGCGGCGAGGCGGCCCATTCTAAGGTGTTTGAGGTTCCAGGCACCTGTTGCGGACAGTTCTTGTTCTCGAGGTGCCAGGCACCTTTACTCTGGGCACCTTTACTCTGGGCACCTTTACTCTGGGGACCTGTCTTTGAGCACCTGTCTATGGGCGCTTGTTAAATCTGCGGTGGCAGGCGCCGGAGGCGGGAGATTGTCTTTGTCTGAGTTGGGGTGCCAGGCATCGAGAGACGGGCACCGAGAGACGGGTTGGGGTGCCAGGCACCGAGGAGCAGACACCGAGGAGCAGGTACTTCTTGTTCTTGAGGTGCCTGTTCATGAGGTGCCAGGCACCGAAGGCGAGGGGCGCCGAGGCAGAGGGGAAGTTAGAGACGAGGGAGCTCGACGGTGAATACGCTGCCGCTGGGATGATTGCGCTCCACCCGAACTCGGCCATGGTGGTCGCTGACGATGCGGTGGACGATGGCGAGGCCGAGGCCGGTGCCGCGCCCTTTGGTGGAGAAATAGGGCAGGAAGAGCTTGTCCTTGGCTTCGTCCGGAACGCCGGCGCCGGTATCGGCGACGTGGATTCGGCACCAGCCGTCGCGCAACTCCGCGGTGACGTCGATTTTTCCCGGAGCGTCGGTGGCTTCGATGGCGTTGTCCAGAAGGTTAATCAAGGCCCGTTTGACCTGTTCCTGATCGGCGCGAAGGATCGCTGGGATCTCGCCGACCACCTCTCCGCTGTGCACCACAACCCCCGGCTTAATGTTCTGGTAGAGATCCACCGTCTCGTCGATGAGCCGAAGTAGGTCGATCTCGGTGGGTTGAGGCAAGGGCATGCGGGCGTAGCGGGAGAACTCGTCCACCATGGTCTGCATCGCGCCGACCTCGCGCACGGTGACCTCCACCGCCTCCTCCAGCGCATCGCCGAGGTTCGGATCACCGCTGCGATGCTTGCGCAGCAGGCGCTCGGCGGAGAGCTTGATGGGGGTGAGCGGGTTCTTGATCTCGTGGGCGATGCGGCGAGCCGCCTCGGTCCAGGCGGCGAGCTTCTGGGCCTTGAGCAGCTCGGTGATGTCCTCCAGCACCATCACTCGGCCCTGGAAGTCGCCGTCGCCGGTCTTCACTGGCGTAATGGTGACTTCGAAGGTCTTCCACTCACCCCCCAGGGCCAGGCTGACGGTGCGGGCGAGGGGGCCGCTGGCACTTTCGGCTTCCAGCAGCAGGCGGGAGAGTTTTTCTTTTTGGGTTCCGCGCCACAGCTCGTGGACCGAGCGGCCGCGAAGGGCATCGCCGAGCTTCAGCATGGTGCGGGCGGCGCCGTTGCAGGTAAAGATCTGACCCTCGATATTGAAGGAGATGACGCCCGCGGCGACGTTCTGCAGCACCGCTGCGATCAACGCGCGTTCCCGCGCTTGCCGAAGACCGGTCTGGGCCAGTTCCAGATTGCTCTGCTCCAGCTGCGACCGACTCGACGCGAGCTCTCGGGTCATGCGGTTGAAGGAGCCCACCAACACCCCTAGCTCGTCCCCGGCGTCGACCTCGACCTCATGGTCCAGATCGCCGTGCTGAAGGCGCTCGGTACCTCGCACCAGGGCCTGAATGGGGACCGTTACGCGGTGCGCCAGATGGAGCCCCACCCAGCTCGAGGCGAGGAGGATCAACAAGGTGATCATCAGGAAGAGCAAGAGCTGACTGGCGGTGATGGCGTCTCGCTCCACCAGCAGCTGTTTGTGGGCCTGGTAGGCGGAAACCAGATCCTGAATCAGATCCGCTTCACCCTGGGGGATAACGCTGCCGGCGACGATCACCAAGGGGGCGGGGGAGAGTTCGGCATCCTCTGCCGATGGAGTCGTCAGGTCGTTGTTGGCCTGGTCGCTCTCGCTTTGGTCGCTCTCGATCTGGGCGCCGAGGTCACCTTCCACCGACTCCGGGATGGGGCGGGTGACGGCGACGATCAGCAGGCGCCCCTCCTGACCGGGGAGCGGGCGGGTTCGCTGCGCTTCACCGGTGCTGATGGCTTTGCGCAGCAGCTTCCAATCCACATCGGGCAGCGCCCCCATGCCGGTGGCGGGATTGAGCTCACCACGGAGGAATTCCGTTCCCTCGTAAGCGACCAGAAGGTCGATGCCGCTTTCCTCTCGCACGGTGCGGAGCGTATTGGCGAGGCGGGCGAGATCCTGGGGGGAGAGCTCGACGGAGTCCTCCCCGAAGGGGCCTAACTCGGAGAGCGCCTCGGGGGCCCTCGAGGCGCTCCGGCGATTGGTCTCATTGATGCGATCGGTGTAGAGAGCAGAAATGCTGCGGCCGCTGTCGACGACTTGCTCCAGGGAGACGCTGAAGAAACGCTCGACGGAGCCCTGGAAGAGCTGGTTTGCCACCACGAAGAGGACCAGCACCGGAAAGAGAGCGAGACCGATATAGGTCGCGATGAGCTTGGTCTTGAATTTCGAGCCGAGGAGTCGCAGCTTGCGCTCCATGAGCATCTTGAACACGATGCGCAAGAGCGAGACGAGGACCGCGAGGATCAGAACAACGTTGATATACCAGAGAGCAAAGAGAAGCACCCGGTTATTGATCAGCCGAGGCTCGAGATCCTGGCTGTAGAGCATGTAATAGAAGGCGCCGGCCAATAATAGAAAGAGCAGGCCGAGGGCGAAGAGGATCGACCGGTTGTTGCCGCTGTGGCGGCGGATTTGGGTGCGAAGTCCCATCAACTTGAGGAGCGGAGAGCTTGAGGGGCAGAGAGTTAGGGGGTTGGAGCGCTGTGGATTGGGTGAGGATCGAGCGCGGTACGGACCGCGGCGGCTGATGAGCCCATTGGGGCCTATCGGGACCCTGCCGGGGGCATGCTTCGAGAGCCTGTTGGGGTCCCGCTTCGGACCTGCTACGGACCTACTTTGGGGGTGCCTTGAAGCGCTCTAAGCAGGAGGAAGAAAGCGCCGGCTCTCAATCCAGGCGGTGGTCACTCGAGTGGGGATGAAGGACAAGATGGTTTTAGAGCCGAGGTCGGCCCGCACCCGAATAGAGAAGGGCTCGCCGTTGCCGTCACGGTCGAGATTGAACAGTGCGACGGGAGTTGGGCAGGTGACCGCCGACTCGACTTCCTGGAACTCTCCGAGGATTTGGCTTTCCAGCAGCTTGCCGTCGAGGCGGTAGCTCACCAGGTATTCCGCGTTCACCGCGTCGTGTTTGACCATCACCTGAAGCTCTCGATCGGTGACCTTGCGGTCGAAGCCCAGCGTACGAGGCAGCCAGGCCCGCCGGGGCTGGAGCAGCTGGATCTCGTAGGTGACGGCGGTGGGTAAGCCGCTGTCGATGCGATCGTTCAGACCGTTGGCAAAGGCATCCTGGAGAGAGAAGAGAACCTCGACTCTCGGGCCGTCCAGCTGCACCACCAGGTCGGTGATGCGCGGGTTGGGCTCTTCGAGAGAGCCGATTGCCAGGAGGCCCAGTGCGGCGAAGAAGGCTTTCATGGATCTTGGAATAGTAACAGTTACTGGAAATTCGTGTTGTAGACTGACGAGCTTCGCCCAAGTCAGGGCTAGGATCGACAGCCGCCGAAGAGCTCCAAGTTCGGAAGCTCCCGGTTCTTAGAGAGCGGGGCTCGAGTCGACAGAACACCATACCGTCGAGAGATTTAGAGCCCAGGAGTGACCACCGATGGCCAAGAAAAATCCTAGATTCGGGGGCGGGAAGAGAGATTCTTCCTCGTCCAAAGAACGCCCCATCAAGATGCTGGCGCGCAATAAGCGGGCGCGCTTCGACTACCACATCCTGGAGGTCGTCGAAGCGGGTATTGAGCTCAGCGGAACCGAGGTCAAGGCGGCGCGGGCGGGAAAGATCCAGCTCAAGGAAGCCTACGTGGACTTCAGCGCCGATCAGGCCTGGCTAGTGGGCGCCCACATCTCTCCCTATTCCCACGGGAATCGCATGAACCATGAGGCGACCCAGCGGCGGCGGCTCTTGTTGCACCGTCGGGAAATCGACCGATTCCGCGGCCGCTCTCAGGCTCAGCGGCTCACCGTGGTGCCGCTGTCGATGTACCTCAAGGGGTCCTGGATCAAGGTGGAGATCGGCCTCGCTCAAGGCAAGCAGGCCCACGACAAGCGCGAGACCGAGCGCCGCAAGGAGCAGGAGAAGGAAGCCCGGGAGGCGGTGAAGCAGCAGCGCTGGTAGCGCCTACCGTCGGGACTGGCGGTCAGCCGAGGGGCTCAGCCGTCGTTGGCCGGGGGCTGCTTGCCGCGCATGCGGTCGAGGGCGGTTTGGCCGCCGTATTTCTTGACGATCCGTCCATCGTATTCGTCGGAGGTGGTGGCGACCGCCTCCACCGCCGCGAGCAGGGCTCGGGGTTCGAGGTTGCGGCCGAAGAGGGCGTAAGAGAAATAGATGTCGTTGCCGACCACGGAGAAGGAACCGAAGGGGAGCTGATGGTTGAGCTCCAGAAGGCCGAGGAGAAGCTCCTCGACCAGCTCCACTCCCTGCACGCAATAGGCCGTCAGCTGAACGGCGGCATCTTCCTCGCCATGGGCCTCGACGGAGATCTCCAGCACCGTGCTGCCATAGCGGACGTAGAAATGACCGTTCTCCTCGTCGTGGTAAGGAGAGTCGAAGAACTCATTGAGGTATTCGGCAACGCGCCGGTGGGTCTCTCGTTCGAAGCTCATGAAGGCGGAACCTTTCGAAGGGAAGGAAGTCGCGAAGGAGGGCGAAGGGGACTTGCAGAACCCGGGACCCTCTGACGATCTCGCAGTAGGGTCCCGGCGCGCAAATACCTCACGAAGTCTCAGCGCCGGAAGCTCAACGTGCCGGAAGGGCACGGTGCGGAAAGACAAAGTACCGGAAAGACAAAGTGCCAGGCACTTTTGGGTGATGGATGAAGAGCCGGAGGGGCCTTGCCGCGTCGCGTCATTGACACCCCCCTGGAGGTTACTCTATCGTCACAAACTGGTACAGATCTGTTGCAAATGGCGAAAGTTGCATCTTCTCGATTCGCTCCCGTAGCGGGCTGGCCGTGAGCTGTAGAGGCGCATCGCGGTGCGCCGCCTCGCTGTCGCCGAGAATTTTTCAATCCAACAACGCCCGCACCGATCCGAGAGCCCGGAGGCTACCCGCTATGGATGGAACCCCGGAGCTTTCAGGCCTCTCCCGCATCCCAAATCCTTGGAGGACAATTAGAGAATGTTCAGGGGATCGATGAACACCCGTACTCGACTCATGGCCGGTGGCCAAAAGACCGGCACCCGGTGGATGCTTTGCTGCCTGTGCCTGATTGTTGCGCTGGCGCCGACGGCACCGGCGGAAGCCGCTGGTTTCGGTATTTTCGAACAGGGTTCTAAAGCGATGGGCATGGCCGGTGCGTTCACTGCGCAGGCGGATGATCCTTCCTTGATGTACCACAACCTGGGGGGCCTCGCCTTTGTCGAGGAGCGGCAGATCAGCGTCGGCGCGACCTGGATTCACGTCGACGGCACCACCTTCCAGGGCGCCAACCCCTTCCCCGGGGCCGACGATCGGGCGGAGATGGTGGACCTGGACGTCTTCCCCCCTCATGTCTATTACCTACGACCGCTGAACGAGCGCTGGAAGCTCGGTGTCGGAGTCAATTCCCCCTTCGGTCTGGCGACGGAATGGCAGGACAAGGACAATTTCTCTGGACGCTTCCTCAGCAACCGCGCGGAGCTCACCGGGGTGGATCTGAATCTCGCCCTGGGCTACCGCGTCAACGAGAGCTTCGGCTTCGGCTTCGGCGTCGTGGGCCGGATCTCGAAGGTCGAGCAGGATCGCCGCATCCCCTTCATCAACCCCTTCACCGGCGGCGTGACGGATATCGGTCAGCTGGCCCTGGAGAGTGATTTCGACACCGGCTTCGGCTTCAACGTCGGCTTCCTGCACCGCGTCGGGCGGGCCTTCAGCTGGGGCGCTTCCTACCGCTCGAAGGTCGAAGTCGACTACAGCGGTGACGGTCGCTTGACCCAGAACCTTTCCGGCATTCCCTCCTTCGATGCGGTGATCGCCGGAACTCTGCCCTTCGATCAGGACCTGCCCATCGAGAGCAACATCGAGTTCCCGGACCAGTGGAGCGTGGGCGTCGCCCTGCTGCTGACCGACAACCTGCTGGCGGAAGTCGACGTCAACTGGACCGGCTGGAGCAGCTTCGATGAGCTGCCCATCGACTTTGTCAACGACGACCTTCCCGATTCCACCATCGAGGAGGAATACGAGGATGTCTACAACTACCGCCTGGGCTTCCAGTACACCACCGCCAGCGGCAGCCAGTGGCGGGTGGGCTTCGGCATTGACGAGACGCCGGTGCCGACGGCCTCGGTGAGCCCGCTGCTGCCGGATAACGATCGGGACGTCTACACGATCGGCTACGGCACCTCCAGCGGCGGGATGGATATCGCCTTCATGTGGCTGGACGTTCCCGAGGTCACCACGCTGGACAATCGCGAGGGCTTCTTCGGGACCTACGACACGGACGCCTACCTGGTCGGCGTGACCTTCAACTTCTGAGGTGGGTCAGGCTTCTAAGAGAGCCGTCCCTGATGCCACGACGCCTTCGATGAGCGTCGTCCATTCCGCACAGATCCGGTATTCCGCATCCATCGCAGGACTCTAGGGAGATTCATCATGCTTCGCTGCACCTGGCGCCACTCCCTGGCGCTCGCCTCGTTCGTCCTTCTCGCCTTAGTAACCTTCGCTCCGCAACCGGTGGCCGCTCAGGCGGATACCGGCTCGGCGGACTTCAGCCGTCACGTGGTGATCGGCGACAGCCTCGCCGCGGGCATCGTCAGCGGCGGCTGGCTCGACCAATTCCAGGCCAACACCTTCCCGTCGTTGATTCATCGCCAGGCCACCGGCACCACCGCTGGCTTCGAGCAGCCCTTGGTGGGCAGCCCCGGGATTACGCCGCCGCTGCGTCTCGACAGCCTCTCGCCGCTGATCCTGGGCTCCGCCGGCGGTCTCGGTTCGCCGACTAACCTACTGCTGCCGAGGCCTTATAACAACCTGGCGGTTCCGGGCTTCGACGTGTCCGACACGGTCGATCTGGTGACCGACAATGGAGGGCTCGGCGATCTGGTGCTGCGCGGTCAGGGGACCCAGCTGCAGCAGGCGGCCTTCCAGCAGCCGACCTTCTCTACGGTGTGGATCGGCAACAACGATGTTCTGGGCGCCGCCACCAGCGGTCTGGTGATCGAGGGCTTGACCATCACGCCGGTGGACGTCTTCGATCAGAAGTACCGCACCATTATCGGTACCCTGGCGGCGGTGGGCTCGAGCATCGTGGTCGCGACGGTGCCCGACGTGGCGGCGATTCCCTTCGTCTCCACGGTGCCGCCGATCTTGGTGGATCCGGCGACCAGCGAGCCGGTGGTCGTGAATGGCTCCTTCGTGCCTCTGCTGGGCCCCGATGGCCCGCTGAGCCTTGGAGACTCGGTGCTGCTGACGGGCAATGGCCTATTGGCCCAGGGCTTTGGTGTGCCCACCGCCTTTGGCGGCAACGGCCTGCCGCTGCCCAACGAGGTAGTGCTCTCCGCCGGGGAGAAGCAGATCATCCGCGATCGCACCAACGTCTTCAACGACATCATCCGCGGCGTCGCCGGCGAAGCCGGTGCCTCGGTGGTGGAGACCGCCGCGCTCTTCGACCGCACCGCCAACGAGGGCATCGACATCGCCGGGATCAACTTCAACGCCGACTTCCTCACCGGCGGCGTGGTGTCCTACGACGGCGTGCACCCCACTCCCTTCGGCTATGCCTACATCGCCAATGAGTTCATCAACGTGATCAATCGGGACTTCGGCGCCAACATCCCGGAGGTGAACCTGCGACCCTTCGTCTTCGGTCAGGTCTCCCTGATTCCTGGTGCGGGGATCGCCGCGGTGTCCTCCGCCCAGGCCAAGGGTGCTCAATTCTCCGAGCGCGCTCTCGAGAACCTCAACCTTGTCGGCGTCCCGGTATCGTTGACCACCGGCGTCGTTCGGCCGGAGACTCCCGCCGAAGAGAAGCCGCCGGCCGGTGGCCAGAATGATGATGGTGACGCTGGGGGAGCTCAGGATGGCGACGCTGGGGGGCACGGCAGTGGTGGAGCCGCCGACGGCGGGGATTCTGCCGGCGATGCCTCCGACGGCGATACCCGTGGCGGCTTTGATCGTCCCTCGGACCCCCGGGATCGCGGAAACCGGCAGAGTCGCGGTTTCTGAACAGACCCTCACGGCCTGTCTTGACGGCCTGTCTTGACGGCCTGTCTTGACGGCCTGTCTTGACGGCCTGTCTTGACGGCCTGTCTTGACGGCCTGTCTTGACGGCCTGCCTTGACGGCCTGTCTTGACGGCCTGTCTTGACGGCCTGCCTTGATGGATCGCTCGGCGCTCCCTAGCGAACCGAGATGATTCGTCTAGAGTCTCCAACGCGGTGAGATCCTCTTCGGGTCTCACCGCGTTTCTCTTTTGCTTCGGGGCGTATCTCTCTGCGAGGTAATGAGCCGCCAAGCTTCTTGCTGACGTCCCGATCGCTGTCTAGGGTCGGTGGAGAAGGGCCCGGTGCCCTCGGAGATGTTGAGATAAAGCGAGCTGCTGTGACCTTCGGCGTTGAGTACAACGGCCCCCTGTTGTACCTTGGAGGGAGAAAACCGCTCGTCGCCGCAGGAATGGGACAGGCTGCCGCTGGCTGCCTCGTCCTCGTTCTGACACCCTTGGAAGCCTTCAACGATTGAGCTGCTGTTGAGATGTACTGTTCTTGTCGCGTGGGTCCTGAAGATTTGATCAACGAAGTGAATGGCGCTCGCCGTTCTCGGGGCCAGTCTGCCTTCGCCGGCCGGCAGCCTCGGCGTCAGGGCCTCGCTGCCCGCTGGGCTGGGCTCTTGGGCGCCGCCCTGCTGCTGTGGGGAGTTCCTGGTGTTTGCGATGCGCAGTCGCGGCAGGATCCCCGGACGGAGTCGTCGGCTGCGGCCGAGGCGCAGGAAGCCAAGCCTTCCGCTCGCCCCCTGATCCAGGGTTTCAAACCCTTCCAGCCGAAGGCGCCAAAGCGCTATCAGGCAGAGAGTCCAGCACCGGTCCAGGAGAGGCCACCGGATCCGGGGGCCGCCGCTGGATCGGGGGCCGCAGCTCAAGGGGCCGAGCCGACGCCCGACGATCTCGTGCTGGCGCGCCACTACCGCGGGGTGCTGCGGCGTTACGCCGATGGCGATCATCGAGGAGCCCTGCGGGAGCTGCAGCGTTTCGAGAAGCGCTTTGTCGGTGAGCGGCTGGACGCCAGCGGTCAGGGAGACCTATGGCGCATTCAGGCGATGGTGGTGCGGGATCTGATGCAGCGAGAGCCAGAGATCCTGCTGCCGGTAATGCTGCTGCACCACGATGCGTCGGCGCTCTATCACCGCGAGCAGATCTGGCATCAGGCGGGGCGCTCTCGCCGGCTCGCGGGCGTGTTGGCGATGGAGTACGTGCGGCAGGTCAAGACTCGCGGCGCCCGGGTGACGGCGTCTCGGGTCCTCGCGAGTCTCGGCAGCTACCTCCAAGAAATCATGTCTTCAGAGGTCTGTCGCTGCGTGCCCTTTTATCGCGAAGCTCTCGACCTGGACGAGAACAACTTGGCGGCGCGCTACGGTTTGGCGACCGCCTACGAGAAGTCCGGAGAGTATTTGAAGGCCGCCCGCCAGCTGGAGAAGTTGCTGCAGCAGAAGCCGGACTTCCATGCTGCCCGCCTGCGCCTAGCGGTCAACGAATTTCGTCTGCTCAACGCTCGCCAGGGGCGGCGGATGCTGCGGGAGCTGGTGGAGGAGGAGCGGGTCGATTGGGTGAGCCTGCTGGCGGCGCAGGAGTTGGTTGCTGGGGAGATCGATCGGGGGCGCTTTGAAGACGCGGCGAAAATCCTGGCGGTGGTTCGTCAGCGCTTTCCCGCGGATCAATCTCTGCTGATTCAGCAGGTCTTGGTGCAGGAGCGCCTGCGTCACGCAGGAGTTGCGACGGAGATGCTGGGCCCGCTGCGCAAGCGCAGCGTGTCGGTAGGCGAGAATCTGGCGTCGCCCAATGGGTTGCGTTCCCCTCGGATGGTGTACAACCGCACGCCCAAGAAGCTCTTTATCGCTTTGCGCCAGCAGCTGCAGACAGAGGCTGCCGGCCGACTGCCGCTACTGGCGAAGCTGACGCCTGCGCTGGACGATGACGCCCGGGCGGCGGGGGCCGAGACCGCAGGAAACGATGTTGAGAGGCGGGGGGCGGAGAGATGAGGATCGCCCCATGCTGAGCGGGCTGGTAGACAGAAATTGGCCCCGGAGTCAGCGCCGCCGGGATCTAAAATTCCGCGGCCTAGAAGCCTGGGTCCTGGGATTCGTCACGGCCCTGACCCTGATGGCCTCGCTCGCTGTTCCCGGCGCGCTGGCGGCGCAGCCGGAAGTCATTTTGGTCGAGCCCTCCTTCCTGCGCCCAGTGTTTGGGGAGGTTCCGGTTCGGGTGGAGATCCAGGGCCTGGAAGAGATGGCGGGGGAGGCCATCGAGCAGGTGGAGATCTTCGTCGATGACGAGCGCACGGCGATTCTGCGAGAGGCCCCTTACGTCACCACGGTGGATGTAGGGCAGCGCAACCGCGAGCATTTCTTCCGGGCGCTGGTGACGACCTCGAGTGGAAGAACCTTCGAGGCGCAGCTGCGCACTCCGAAGCTGCGGGTGGACGAGGAGGTCGATCTCGGCCTGCAGCAGCTCTACGTGACGGTGACGGAAGGCGGGAGCCGAGTGCTGGATCTCGCCCAAGAGGACTTCAAGATTCGCGACAGCGGGCGGGCGGAGACCATCGTGACCTTCGAGCAGGGGGACATTCCGATGACCGCGGTGCTGCTGATGGACGTCTCCCAAAGCATGGAGGGGGAGCGCATGAGGGCAGCGGTGGCAGGGGCTTCCGCTTTCCTCGAGGGGCTGCAGGAGCTAGACGAGGCGATGCTTCTACTCTTCTCGGATGAGGTGGTGGAGGCCACTCCCTTCACCCATCGACCCGAGAGGCTGATCGAGCGCCTGTCTTCGGTGCGGACCCGGGGTGGAACGGCGATCAACGATCATCTCTACCTGGCGCTGAATTATCTCGATGACGAGCAGGGGCGCCGGGTGGTAGTGCTGCTGTCTGACGGTCAGGACTTACTTTCGGTGCTGCCGATGGAGCAGGTCCTGTGGCGCGCGCGCCGCTCCCAGGCGCTGATTTACTGGATCCACCTAGACAGCGGTGGCGGCGAGATGCGGCTGGGATCCTCGTGGCGCAACGGCAACGAGAACTTCGAAGAGTTTGAGCAGCTGCGGCAGGCGGTGGTAGAGAGCGGTGGGCGGGTGGAACTGCTCTCCAATATCGGGCAGATCGAGCCCACCTTCGCGGCGATCCTGCAGGAATTGCGGGAGCAATACGCCCTCGGCTACTACCCCTCCAATCGACGGGATGACGGCAGCTGGCACTCCGTAGAGGTGCAGGTACGACGGTCCTCGGCGCAGGTTCGTAGCCGCGAGGGGTACGTCGACTGAGAGCTTCGTCGACTGGAATCTGCATCGACTGAGAGGCACATCGGTTCAGTGGCCCCCAGCGAAGCCTGGAATGGATCTTGGAATACCGCCTGGTTTGCGACAAAAAATCGCCGTATTGGTGGGCTCGAGGGGTAGGATAGGGGTCTCTCCCGGCCGGTGCCAGGCACCTTCCTCCAGATTCGGTGTGTGCACCAAGTTAGGTGCTAGGCACCTTCCTCCAGATGGCCGGTGCCTCCAGATGGCCGGTGCCTCCAGATGGCCGGTGCCAGGCACTTCCTAGCGGGTTCATCGAATCGAGGGATCCAAGTCTTGACTTCGGTGCGGAGCTTAGGTGCCAGGCACTTTCGGTGGGTACCCTCCGTCGGATCAGGGTTCCAGGCACCGGTTCTCGGCCTGATCTAGCGCTAAGGCCTCGCCTTCGTTTCTCTCTTGTCTACCCTCTCAACGTTTCAGGAGCGCTCTCCCTCAGCCATGGATAGCATCGTCGTTCGGGGTGCTCGCGAGCACAATCTGCAGAACATTGACGTCACCATTCCGCGCAATCAGCTGGTGGTGGTCACCGGGGTTTCGGGCTCCGGCAAGTCCTCTCTGGCCTTCGATACTCTCTTCGCTGAAGGTCAGCGGCGCTATGTGGAATCCCTCTCGGCCTACGCTCGCCAATTTCTCCAGCAGATGGAGAAGCCGGACGTCGACGCCATCGAGGGGCTCTCGCCAGCGATCTCCATCGAGCAGAAGTCGGTGTCGAAGAATCCCCGCTCGACGGTGGGCACGATTACCGAGATTCATGACTATCTGAGGCTGCTCTACGCCTCCGTTGGGGTTCCCCACTGCCCGGAATGCGGCGAGCGGATTCGCCCCCAGACGGTGCAGCAGATGGTCGATCGGCTGCTATCCCTGGGGGATGGGACGAGATTGGTGCTCTACGCCCCCTTCGTTCGCGGCAAGAAGGGGGAGTACCGCAAGCAGCTGGAGCAGATGTCACGAGAGGGCTTCATTCGGGCGCGTATCGATGGGGAGATGGTGGATCTTTCCGGGGATCCGCCGAGCCTAGACAAGAAGAAGAAGCACGACATCGACGTGGTGATCGATCGAGTGGTGATCAAGGCGGGGGTGGACAAGCGTCTGGCGGACAGCCTGGAGACGGCGCTGAAGGTCGGGGACGGCCTGGTGGTGGTGGCGCCGGTGGGCGGTGAGGAAGAGATCCTGTCGCAGAACTACGCCTGCTCCTCCTGCGGTGGAGGCCTCGCCGAGGTCACCCCCAGGCTCTTCTCCTTCAACAGCCCCTACGGCGCCTGCCCCACCTGCTCCGGGCTGGGCACTCTGATGGGCGTCGACGAGGACATCCTGATTCAGGACTCCGAGCTGTCGATTCGAGAGGGAGCGCTGGCGCCGTGGAAGGCGGGCTCGAAGTCCTGGAAGATCCAAATGGTGGAGACTCTCGGCGAGGAGCTGGGATTCACCCTGGATACCCCCTGGAAGCAGATCTCTGCCAAGGCGCGGAAGGTGATTCTTCACGGCCTCGGCAAGAAGGAAATGAAGTTCCGCCTCGCCGGCAAGAAGTCCGCCTACGAGTGGGAGGGCTCCTGGGAAGGCCTGGTGCCGAACCTCGAGCGACGCCATCGGGAGACCGACTCCGCGGGCGTTCGGGCGGAGATCGAGAAGTACATGACGATTCGCACCTGCCCCGATTGTGGCGGGCGGCGACTGCGCCCGGAAGCCCTCGCCGTCACCATCGGCGAGGTCGCCATCGACGAGTTGTCGGCGATGTCGGTGGAGGAGCTGCGGGGGTGGTCCGGAGATCTGAAGCTCAGCGAACGAGATTTGGTGATCGCCGGCAAGGTGCTGCGAGAGGTGCATGACCGACTGAGCTTCCTGGACGACGTCGGGGTGGGGTATCTCACCCTGGATCGAGCGGCGGGGACGCTCTCTGGCGGGGAGAGTCAGCGCATTCGCCTGGCGACCCAGATCGGCAGCAAGCTGATGGGGGTTCTCTATGTCCTCGATGAGCCCTCCATCGGCCTTCATCAGCGGGATAACGCCCGCCTCATCACCACCCTGCAGGAGATGCGGGATCTCGGCAACTCGGTGGTCGTGGTGGAGCACGATGAGGACACCATCCGCGCCGCGGATTGGGTGATCGATCTCGGACCCGGAGCGGGAGTCCACGGCGGCTACCTGGTGGACGAAGGCGCGGCACCGCAGCTGGTGGCGTCGGGCAATGGGCTTACCGCACGCTATCTGCGGGGTGAGCTCTGCGTGCCCACGCCGGCGACCCGGCGGACGCCGCAGGAGCCTCCGCTGCGCATCGTCGGGGCGCGCCAGAACAACCTGCGGGAGCTGACGGTAGAGATTCCCCGGGGCGTGCTGACGGTGGTCACCGGCGTCTCCGGCTCCGGCAAGAGCACCCTGGTGAACGAGATTCTCTATAAGGCCCTGGCTCGCCACTTCTATCGCGCGACGGACCGGCCGGGGGATTACGACCAAATCGAGGGGCTGGAGCTCATCGATAAGGTGATCGCCATCGATCAGAGCCCCATCGGCCGCACGCCGAGATCCAATCCGGCGACCTACACCAACGTCTTCAACCACATTCGGGCGCTGATGGCCAAAGTGCCGGAAGCCCGGATGCGAGGCTACGCCCCGGGGCGCTTCTCCTTCAACGTCAAGGGAGGCCGCTGCGAGGCCTGTAGCGGAGACGGCCAGAACAAGATCGAGATGCACTTCCTGCCGGATATCTACGTCACCTGTGAGGTTTGCGGCGGCAAGCGCTACGATCGCGAGACGCTGTCGGTGCGCTACAAGGGACTCAACATCGCGGAGATTCTGGATCTCACCGTGGAGCAGGCCCACGAGGTCTTCAGCAATATTCCGGCGGTGGAGCGCATCCTCGGCACCCTGAACGAGGTGGGCCTCGGCTACATCAAGCTCGGTCAGCCGGCGACGACCCTTTCCGGAGGCGAGGCGCAGCGGGTGAAGCTGGCCCGGGAGCTCTGCAAGCGATCCACCGGCCAGACTCTCTACCTGCTGGACGAGCCCACCACCGGTCTACACTTCGACGATGTCGGGAAGCTGCTGAAGCTGCTGCAGCGTCTGGTGGATCTCGGCAATACGGTGTTGGTGATCGAGCACAACCTCGACGTGGTGCAGGCGGCGGACTGGATTCTGGATCTCGGTCCCGAAGGTGGCCAGGGAGGCGGTTCCCTCGTCGCCCAGGGTTCGCCGGAGGCGGTCGCCGAGGTCGAGGCGAGCCACACCGGCCAGTTCCTGCGGGAGCTGCTGGCCCAGCGGGCTGCCGCGGCCCAGCAGCGGGCGAGCTGAGAGGAGTGAGCGCGGTGATGGAGCGTGAGGATCGAGAAGCGGCCAGCGGGGCTCCCGTGGTGAAGCGGGACCTTGCCTTCCGGGGGCGAACATGAGCGGCAGCAGCTTCGGCAAGATTTTCCGGGTGACCACCGCCGGCGAGAGCCACGGCCCGGGCAACGTGGTGATCGTGGACGGAGTGCCGCCGGGCCTCGAGCTCTCGGAGGAGGATTTGATTCCGGATCTGGAGCGGCGCCGACCGGGGCAGTCTCACCTCACCACTCAGCGCAAAGAGCCAGATCAACCTCGGATCCTCTCCGGGGTCTTCGAGGGGCGTACCACCGGCACCAGCCTGGCGATTCTCATCGAGAGTCAGGATCAGCGGCCGCGGGATTACGGAAATCTGCGGGAGACCTACCGACCCGGTCACGCCGACTTCACCTTCGACGCCAAGTACGGAGCCCGTGACTTCCGGGGCGGTGGCCGCTCCAGCGCTCGCGAGACCAACGTCCGGGTGGCGGCGGGGGCGGTGGCCAAGAAGCTGCTGTCGAGCCTGGGCGTTCGGGTCGTGGGTTACGTGGATCAGGTGGGGCAGATCCGGGCGCAGGTCGAAGACCCCGCTGCCGTCACCCTGGAGCAGGTGGAGGCAGGGCCGACGAGGTGTCCGGATCCGGAGGCTGCGGGTCGCATCGAAGCCCTCATCGAGGCGGTGCGCTCGCAGCGGGATTCTATCGGGGGGAGCGCCACGGTGGTGGCCAGCGGAGTGCCCGCCGGGTGGGGAGAACCGGTATTCGACAAGCTCAAGGCCGATCTAGCGAAGGCCCTGTTCAGCCTTCCGGCGGTGCTCGGGGTGGAGTACGGCGCCGGTTTCGGCGTGGTGACCGCCCGCGGTAGCGAGAACAACGAAGCGTTCTTCATGGAGTCGGGAGCTGTTCGTACCGCTTCCAATCGCCACGGCGGCATGCTCGGCGGGATCTCCACCGGGATGCCCATCGTGCTGCGCTGCGCCGTCAAGCCCACCAGTTCCCTGGCGCAGCCCCAGGACACCGTCACCCGCAGCGGCGAGGCGACGACGGTGGTGGTGAAGGGGAGACATGATCCCTGTTTGCTGCCCCGCTTCGTGCCGATGGCGGAGGCGATGGTGGCTCTCACCCTGGCGGACCACTGGCTGCGTCACCGCGCCCAGACCGGGCGCAGCGGCAGCGCTGTTGTGCTGGATGCCTGAGAGCTGCTGGATGCCCGAGGGCTGCTCGCTTCTTGAGGGCTGTTCGATCCCTGCTGGGCGGCTCCTTGCGCTCCTTTCGTAAATCTCTCGCGAAGCCTTCTTCCTCACGTTCTTCTTCCTGACCCTGAAGCCTTCTGGCCCCTTCTTCGAGCTGTCCTTCGATCCTCAAGAGGAGACCCTCACTATGCTGCTCATGCCCTCCCTCTCTCGATTTCGCTCTCCGCTCACCTTGCTAGCAGTCGGGGCCGCGGTGGCCCTGGCTCTCTCCCTTCCGCTGGCCTCGACCCTGGAGGCGACGGATTGGGAGGTATTCGCTCAGCCGGACAACACCTTCTCTCCTTCGGAGCTGATTCTGGAGATCGGAGACCGTGTGACCTTCACCAACGCCGGCGGCTTTCACAACGTCTCGGCGGATGACGGCAGCTTCCGCTGCGCCAACGGCTGCGACGGGGACGGGATGGGAGGCTCCGGCGAGGCGGCGTCCAACGCCTGGTCTTTCACCCTGGACTTTCTGCGCCCCGGAATGGTCACCTATCATTGCGAACCCCATCAGGCCCTAGGGATGGTGGGAGAGTTGACCATCGACGGGGAGGCGGTGTTCGGCGATACCTTCGAGACGGGCACTTCCGCCGGCTGGACCCGGGTGGTGGGGGAGGCGCTCTGACCTTCGTCTCTCCTGAGCTGCTGTCGATGCCGTGATGGAAGTCCGAAGCGAGTGGGGAGAGGAGTCTCGTTCCTCCCGGGACTTTGCCTTTCTCCACTGCGCGGACCTGCATTTGGATGCCCCGCTGAAGGGATTGCGGGGGGAGCATCCGGAGCTCGCCCGCCGCCTGCGCCTCGCCCGACGAGTAGCGCTGGAGCGCCTCGCCCGTCGTGCGGTAGAGGGAAGGGCCGCCTTCTGGATCCTGGCGGGAGATCTCTTCGATCGCCCAGAGCCCAGCCTCGGGGCCCGTCGGGCGCTGCTCCAGGCCTTGGAAGTCGCCACCGAGGGCGGGGTGCGCTGCTTTCTTGCCTGCGGCAATCACGACCCGGCAGAGCATTGGCCGCGGGATCTCCCGCTGCCGCCGGGAGCCCATCTCTTTTCCGCTGAGCGGGTCGAGAGCTTCGAGGTGCTGAAGGGGGAGATCCCGGTGGCGGTGGTAGAGGGGTTGAGCCATCTCTCTTCGGGGGAAGAGGCGAACCTCGCTCGGCGCTTTAGGGCAGCGGATCGAGGGCTCTTCTCCGTCGCGGTGCTCCATGCACAGGTCGGTGACTCGGCCCGCCACGGCCCCTATGCGCCGGCCGCCCTCGACGACCTGGTGGCCAGCGGTCATGACTATTGGGCCTTGGGTCACGTCCATCAGCGGGGCGTTCTGCATCGCGAGCAGCCGTGGGTGGTGTATCCGGGCTTCCTCCAGGGGCGGAGCCTCAGGGAGTCGGGACCCGGAGGGGGAGTCTGGGTGGAGGTGAAGAAGGGGGCGGCGAGGGTGAGACCGGTAGAGGTGGACGCGGTGCGCTTCGAGCGCTGCAGGGTGGTGCTCGAGGAAACCCTGCGGGGGGAGAGTGAGCATCAGCTGGTGGAGAGCCTGCTGCGCTTGCGGGATTCGCGCCGGGAGGCTGGTCGCGGGTGGATCCTGCGACTGCTCTTGTCGACAGCCCCGGAAGGGCCTCGGGATCGATCGCCCGCCTGGTCTCAGCTCTGGGCCCGTCCCGGCTGGCGAGAGGAGCTGCTGGAGATTCTGCGGGAGGGAGAGGAGGCCCGGGAGGATTTCGTGTGGATCGAGGGCATCGAGTGGCAGGACGCGGTGGCGAGTCCTTCCCCGGGGACGGCTCCGGGCCCGTTGGCGAAGGAGGTGGCCCGCATCGCTCAGGAGCTGAGGGAGGAGTTGTCTTCTAATGCACTGACTTCCTCCTCACTGGTCTCCTCTTTCCAGGGCTCTCTCGATTACCTGGAAGCGTCGGCGTCGTCCACAGCTGATCTGCGGGCCACGGAATGGGATCGACTTCCCCCGGGGGCGGCGCGCCGCTGGCTGATGGAGTCGTCGGCGGGCCGCTCGGCGCAGCCGCTGCTGAGAGATTGGGGCAGGGACGAGCTTCGTCAGGCGATCGACGAGGCGGAGGCTCTCCTCGCCGCCCTCCTCCGAGGCGAGACGGAGGCCGGCTAGGTGTATCTGCGAGCCTTCCGAATCGACGGCTTTGGCGTCCTGCAGCGTCAGCGGGTAGAGGATCTACCTCGCGGGCTGGTGTTGGTGTTGGGAGACAACGAGAGCGGGAAGAGCACTCTCAAGGCGTTTCTCACCGCCATGCTTTGCGGAGCTCCGGGCGGCGACCCGGGGTACGAGCCTCACCGGGGGCAGGCCTACGGCGGCTGGATCGAGGTGGCTGGGGAGGGCGAGGGGCCCGAGCCAGCCGATTCATCGGATGCTTCCGGTGCCTCTATGGGCTTGGGCTCTTGCGCACAGGCCGCGGCCGCTGGGCCTTCTCGCGGTAGCGAAACGATGTCTGGTGATCGCGCCCAGGCGGTGGGGCGAAGCTTTCGCCGAGGGGCTTCCGGAAAGCCTTCCGCGCAGCAAGTGGAACCTCTGGACGAGGGCTTTCGGCGTGGGGTTTACGATCGAATCTACTCCCTTGGCCTCGAGGAAATGCAGGGCCTGGACATTCTCGATGGGGAGGGAGTGCGGGGGCGCCTGTTGGCGATGGGGGCTGGCTTCGAGCTGAATCCTTCATCGCAGCTCGAGTCGATGCGGCGGGAGGCCTCCCAATGGCTGCGGCCGAGATCCCAGAAAGCCGTGGTGAATCGTCTCCAGGCGCGGCGGCGGGAGCTGCGGCGAGAGCTGCGGGAGGCCCGTCGGGAAGAAGGGGAAATTCGACAGCAGCAGGCCCGCGGGCGGGAACTGGAGGCGGAGCTGAAGGAGCTGGAGCCGCGCCTGGAGCGAGCGGCATCGGCGCTGGCCCGGGCGAGGGCTGCCGAAGAGAGCCTGCGCTGGCTCGGCTCGACCGGCTCGACCGGCTCGACCGGCTCGACCGGCTCGACCGGCTCGACCGGAGTGGCGGAGACGACGCAGGGCGTGGACTCTGCGACGGCGCAGCCACGCTCCCTCTCCCTGCCCTGGGTGGCCTTCGCCTTCCTCGTCGCCGGGTTGGCTGCCCTGCTGCTGTGCGCCCCCCTATGGCTCACGCCGTGGCTGGCGAACCGGGGGCTGGACTGGCTGCTGTGGTGGCTGACGGCGGGCGGAGGAGCATTGCTCGCCGGCCTTCTGCTCACCTTGTGGAGAGCCGGGAGGCCGCGTCAGGATAGCCCCCCGCTGGGGGAGCAGGAGCGGGCCCCTAAGCCTTCGCGGCGGCGACCCGAAGACAGAGAAGCATCTCGTCGCCGCATGGAGTGGGAAGAGCTGGCGCAGTCGGTTGCGGCGTGGAGAGAGGAGGAGGGCCGGTTGCGCAGCGCTCTCGATCGCGGGCGCCGGGAGCTGGCCTCGCTCCGCGGTCGACTGGAGTCGAAGACTCAGGGCGATCGGGTGGGGCTGCTGGCGCAGCAGCTCCAGGGTTTGAATGAAGAGATCGATTCAGGGCTGCGCCGCTGGGCCTCCTGGGTGCTCGCCGAAGGGATGTTGGCGCGGGCTCGGGAAGAGCTCCAGGGTCGCAGGATGCCGCGGGCGATGGAGCGCGCCAGCGCTTGTCTCGGAGTGCTCACCGAAGGTAAATACCGACTCCTGGCGGCGGAGCAAGAGGTGGGAAAGGTGGAGATCTTCGCGGTGGATGCCGCGGGCCGGCGCTGGGACTCGGCGCGCTGGAGCCGAGGCCTGGGGGATCAGGTGTATCTCGCCCTGCGCCTCGGGCTAGTGCTGGAATCCGATAGCCGCCAGCAGGCTAGGCCGCTGCTGCTGGACGACGTGCTGGTGCGCTTCGATCCCCGGCGCCGTCTCGCTGCGGCAGAGCTGCTGCTCTCCCTGGCGACCCGGCGCCAGGTGTTCTACTTCGCTAGCCACGGCGATGCTGTCGAGCTCTTTCGCCGCGGGGTCTCCGCCTCGCCGCGGCCTGGCCGAGGACGGCGGGGGGAGGGGCGCGCGAGGGTCGCGCCCAGCCTCCGGCCGTCGCAGGCGGTGGCTTCCGAGGCTGATTCCGCCGCTGAGGTGCCTGGCACCGTGGGGACGGAGGTGCCTGGCGCCGTGGGGACGGCTCCCGGAGCTGAGCTCTCCTCCAAGGTGCCTGGCACCTCGGGGAGCAGGACCTCGGGGAGCACCGCGAGACAGGAGCTCTGTGTGCTGAGGCTGGAGCGAGGTTGGGTGAAGGTGCTGGAAGGTAGCGCCCGGGCTTCCGGTGAAGGGGATTGTGGCGTACGATGACAGCTCTGAAAATGGCTGATTCCAAGTGAGATGCAGGCGCTTTTGATCGACCCCGGTACCGCCCCCGGCCGCTGGCTGGAGGTGCATCTCGCCCCCCGGGTCGAGACGCTGCACCGATGGGCGGAAGCGGCCGATGGGCGCTTGGTGGACCTGTGCGATAGCGGTCTCGTGCTGTGGGTGGACGCCGAGGTGCGGCCCGCGGCCGTCGTCGACCTGCTGCGCGATGCCGGGGAAGGGCGCTGGGTGGTGGTGGTGGTGACGCAGCTCGGCAGCGAAGAACGCTCCCGGGAGCTCTTGTCGGCGGGGGCCGCCGACGTGATTCGCTGGCGGGCTAGCGAGGACGAGCTGGCGGCGAGGTTGGAGGTCTCTCTCGGGCGGCTGCGGGCGATCAAAGCCCCCCAGCCGCCGGTGGTGCTGGCTCCCGAGCGGGGGGATCATTCCCTGCGCCTGATGATGCAGCAGGTGCCCTCGGTGCTGTGGACGGTGGATGGCGATTTGCGTCTCACTTCGGTGCTCGGGGGCGGGCTGGAGGCGATGCCGCCGGAGAATGAAGAGGGAGCCTTCGAGGGGACGGTGCTGGATCTCTTCGATACCCGGGACGAATCCTTCCCGCCGGTGGCGGCGGTGAAGGAGGCGCTCCAGGGGGAGTCCTCGAGCTTCGAATTCCAGTGGATGGAGCGCACCTACGAAGCGCAGGTAGAGCCCCTGCGGGAGTTTGGCGCCGGGGTGGTGGGAGCGATGGGCATCGCGGTGGACGTCTCCGAGCGTCGCCGTGCGGAAGAGGCGCTCTCGCTCCAGGAGGCCTATTTCTCTCAGCTCTTTGAAAACTCCCCCCAGGGCATCGTGATCCTCGACCCGCAAGATCGGGTGGTCAACGCCAACAGCGGATTCGAGGAGCTCTTCGGCTATCCCATCGAGGAGATTCGGGACTCGACCCTGAATCGAGCGATCGTGCCTCGGGGGATGACCGACGAAGCGTCCGCGCTGTCGACGAAGGTCTTCGATCGCAAGATCGTCGAGGTGGAGACGGTGCGTCAGCACCGCAACGGGCAGCTGATCTATGTCTCGATCCTGGGCTATCCGATCAAGTTTCAGGAGCGGGTGATCGGGGTTTACGGCATCTATCAGAACATTACCGAGCGCAAGCGGGTGGAGGAGCAGCTGCGCTACGACGCATTCCACGACTCCCTCACCGGGCTGCCCAACCGCAACCTGCTGATGGAGCGGCTGGAGCACTGCATTGCGCTGGCGAAGCGTCGGGAGCGCTATTTCTTTGCCGTCCTCTTCCTCGATCTCGATCGATTCAAGGTGATCAACGATAGCCTCGGCCACGGCGTGGGGGATCAGCTGTTGATCCATCTCTCCCGGCGGCTGCGGCACGTGCTGCGGCCGGGGGATACCTTCGCGCGTCTAGGGGGAGACGAATTCGTCATCATGGCGGAGGGCATCGAGGGGCCCAGTGATGCGGTGCGCATCGCCCAGCGGATCCATCAGGAGCTGGAAGAGCCCTTCGATCTGGACGGCTACGAGATCTTCACCGGGGTGAGCATCGGCATCGCCACCGCCGCGTCTCCGGAAGTCGGGGCGGAGGAGCTGATGCGCAACGCGGACATCGCTCTCTATCGGGCGAAGGCCATGGGGCGCTCTAGCCACGCCGTCTTCGATAACGAGATGCACGACTCGGCGATGCGCCGGCTGCGGCTGGAGACGGATCTGCGGCGCGCTCTGGAGCGCTCCGAGCTTCGCCTCTATTATCAGCCCATCGTCGATCTCGCCAGTGGACAGGTGGAGAGCTTCGAGGTCTTGCTGCGCTGGCAGCACCCCCGCCGCGGTCTGGTCTTACCCCAGGGCTTTCTCGATGTCGCGGAAGAGACCGGCCTCTCGGTGGATGCCTCCCACCTGGTGCTGGCAGAAGCCGGGCGGCAGCTCTCCCGCTGGCGAGATCGCTGGCCGTGGATCGCGCTGGGGCTGAATCTCTCCTCGCGGCAATTCCTCCACCCGGACCTCGCCACCAACGTCAGCGCCCTGCTGGAGGAATACCAGCTGGAGCCCTCCCGTCTGCGCCTGGAGATCACCGAGGGGGTGATTCTGAAGGAGGCGGAATCCGCAGTGCCGACCCTCGAGCGGCTCAAGGCGCTGGGCATCGAGCTCTACCTGGACGACTTCGGGACGGGCTATTCCTCCCTGTCTTATTTGCGGACCTTCCCCATCGACACGCTCAAGGTGGATCGCTCCTTCGTCTCCGGCGGTGAGCAGAGCAGTGGCGACAAAGAGATTCTGAGCGCGATCATTACCCTCGGCCACAGCCTAGGACTGAAGGTGGTGGCGGAAGGGGTGGAAACCGCGGAGCAGCTGGCCCTGGTGCGGCGACTGGGCTGTGAGCTAGGGCAGGGCTTCTTTTTCGCCCGCCCCATGCCGGCGGAGCAGGTGGAAGCCCTGTTGGAGTCCGATCCTCGGTGGTGAGGAGGACAAAGCCATACCTTGGGGGGGATCTGCGGCCCTCGTGGCCGATTCGGTCTCGCTCGAGCTGGCGACACCTTGTTCGATCGACGTCTGAGTCCGGGTACGCGCTCAGCGTTCCGGGTTCTGGATCTCGCCGCTCATAGTGTTGACCCGCACCGGTTCGACGATCCGGGTCAGAAACTCGGTCTCGGTGCGGGTGATGACCTGGAGGTCCTGGAGGAAGTTGCCCACCGGTACCACCATGCGGCCGCCGATGCGCAGCTGCTGGAGCAGATCCTGGGGAACCTCCGGTGGCGCGACGCTGAACAGGATAGCGTCGAAGGGGGCGTGTTCCTTCCAGCCCTTGTAGCCGTCGCCTTCCCGCAGGTTGACGTTGGTATATCCGCTGAGGTTGCGCCTCGCCGTCTTCGCTAGCTTATCGTTGATCTCGATGGTGAAGACTTCGTCGGCGATCAGCGAGAGGACTGCGGAGTGGTAGCCGGAGCCGGTGCCGATTTCGAGCACTCGATCCTCTGGGCCGAGCTCTAGAAGCTCCGTCATGCGGGCGACGATATAGGGCTGATAGATGCTCTGCCCCCAGCCGATGGCCACCGGTTCGTCATCGTAGGCAGTCTCGCGGGCGTCGCTGGCGACGAATTCGTGGCGCGGCACGGTGCGCATGGCTTCGAGGACCGGCTCTTGCCGCACGCCCCGCTGGAGAATCTGGGTCTTGACCATGTCCCATCGTTTAATGCTGTAGGGATCCCGGTGGGCGTTCGGCTGAGCCCAGGCTCCAGCCCCCAGCAGGGAGGGGCTTTCGGTGACCGGGGGCACCAGGGCCCGGGGGCTCTCGGCGGAGCGCTGAGGCGCCGGGAGCGGGCTCTCCGGACCGAGGGCCAAGGCCTGCCCTCCGTTGGCCAGGCTGCCGGAGCCGAAAGTCGGCGGCAGCAGCAGTCCCCAGCAGGCGAGCACGACAAGCCCCTTGCCGAGGCGCCAGCGGCGGTGTCGGCGAGCGCTCCCGCGAGGGGGAGGCAGGGGGCTGGGCCCGGGGGTCGAGAGGGGCTTGGTCAAGAGTTTTCGTCCTCGGCGTTCGCAAACCGGGCCGGCGTGGGAGAGAGATGCGCCTCTTCACTGTTTGCTGCTTCGTCGCGTGCTGCTTCGTCGCGTGCTGCTTCGTTGGAGGCTTCGTTCTGTGTGGCTTCGTCGTTGCGGGCCTTTCCGGTCATCGGAACGAAGCGGACCGGAATAACGTCTCGAGTTTCGAGGCCGCTGGGGGTCTTGAGCATCAGGCGCAGATCCTGGCGGTTTTCTCCCACCGGTGCCACTAAGCGCCCGCCGACTCGAAGCTGATCCACCAGGGGTTGGGGGATCGTCGCCGGGGCCGCGGTGAGAACGATGGCGTCGAAGGGAGCCGCCTCTGGCCAGCCGTCATAGCCGTCCCCCACTCGGACCCGAATGTTGGAATAGCCGAGGGATTGCAGTCGCGGGGCCGCCTCTCGCCCGAGGGCCTCGACGATCTCGATGCTGTAGACCTCTCCCGCTACCCGCGACAGCACGGCGGCGTGGTATCCGGAGCCGGTGCCGATCTCCAGCACCCGCTGGTCTCCGTCGAGCTGGAGCAGATCGGTCATCAGGGCGACGATATAAGGCTGAGAGATGGTCTGCTCATGGCCGATGGGAAGCGGACGATCCTCGTAGGCGTGCTCCTGGAGAGGATCCGGCACGAAGAGGTGTCGCGGCACCTGCCGCAGCGCTGCTAGAACGGCCGGAGCCTCGATGCCGCGGCGCTGAATCTGCTCCTCCACCATCGCGGCGCGCCTCGCTTCTAGAGCGCTGCGAGGGGCCGGAGGCGTGGTGACGGGCTCGTTCATGGCAGGGGTGATCGCTCCGCTGGGATCGGCGTTGGTGGAGATCGCGGCCCTCTCTCCGCAGCCTCCCAAGACGAGGCCCAGGGCGAGCAGGCAGCCGGCGACGAGGCGCGGAAACTGCCTGCTGACCATGGGTCTTGGGGATTGCTGCACGATGAGCACGTCAACTCTCAGGGGACTCTCCCCGGGCGAAGGCGATCTCACCCTCGACGAGAGTCCAGTCTATCGCGATCGTCGGTAGCTCTTGGGTCGCTACGCTCATCGGATCCTGTGCGAAGATCACCAGGTCTGCACGCTTGCCGACGTCCAGGGATCCGAGCTCTTCCTCGAGGAAGAGAGAGTAGGCGGCGTCTAGGGTGAAGCCCCGCAGCGCCTCGGCGCGGCTCAGCCGCTCCTGCGGCAGCCAGCCGTCGGCGGGCTCTCCCTCGAGGTCCTGTCGGGTGACGGCAGCGTAGAAGCCCAGCAGGGGGGCGGCCCGCTCCACCGGGAAGTCGCTGCCGAGGGCGAGTCGCCCGCCGGCATCGAGAACCTTGCGCCAGGCGTAGGCCCCCTCGAGGCGGTGATCGCCGACTCGGGCACCGGCCCAGGGCATGTCGGAGGTGGCGTGGGTAGGCTGCATAGAGGCGATGATCCCGAGTTGAGCGAGGCGCTGGATATCCGCCAGGCGCATCACCTGGGCGTGCTCCATGCGAAAGCGGGCCTGAGGCTGGGGCTTACCGCCGAAGGCTCGTTCCAGGGCGTCCAGAACCACCAGCCCGCCGCGGTCTCCAATGGCGTGTACGCCTACCTGGAAACCGGCGTCCAAGGCTCTGCGGGCGACGTCTTCCATGTGGGCGCCGGAGCTGGTGAGCAGCCCGAGATTGCCTTCGTCGTCGCTGTAGGGCTCCACCAGCGCTGCTCCTCGGCTACCGAGGGCGCCGTCGGCGTAGAGCTTGATGCCCCGCACCATGAAGCGCAGGTCCTCGTCCCAGCGCGTTCCCTGGCTCATCCAGCGCTCCAGCAGCGGGGCGTGGTCGGTGAGGTAGACCGAGGAGCGAATGGGCAGCTGATTCGTCTCGTCGAGCTGCTGGTAGGCGTCGAGGCCCGCCTGGTGGAGCCCCATGTCGGTGACCGTGGTGAGGCCGCGCTCGAGGCAGTGGTGGGCGGCGGCCACCAGCTGACGGGAGAGATCCTGCGGCTCCGCCGCCGGCCGGCGGCTGGCGACGGCATCGATGGCGTTGTCGATCAATACGCCGCTGAGGCCCTCCTGGTCGTCTCGTAGATAGAGGCCCCCGCTGGGATTTACCACGGAGTCGTCGAGCTCCAGCTCCGCCATCGCCCGGGCGTTGAGCAGAACGGCGTGGCCATCGACCCGGGTGGCCCACACCGGGTGGTTCGGAAGAGCCTCGGAGAGGGCCTGGTGGTGGGGAAAATCGGTCTTCGGCCAGTCGTTCTGATCCCAGCCGCGCCCCTCGACCCAGGATCCCGCCGGTAGCCCCGCGGCGGCGGATTGCAGCCGCGCGATCACTTCCTCGTAGGTGGACGCCCCGTGGAGGTCCGCCTGCTCCAGGGCGGCACCGAGGTTCAGCAGATGGGAGTGGGCGTCGATCCAGCCGGGAGTCACGGCCCGTCCCTCCAGCTCGAGAATTTGAGTCTGCGGCCCTGCCCAGCGAAGCGCCTCCTCGGTAGCGCCAAGAAAGGCGATCCGCCCGTTCTGAACCACCATGCTGCCGTCAACGATAGCCGGCGTCGAGACGGTGTAGAAGCGACCATTGCGCAGCAGCAGACTGGCGTGGTCGTCCCCCGAGGGGGCCGCGATGTCCTCTGGAGAGGATGCTTTGGCGGCTCGGCTCTCGGTTGCCGCTGGATCCGAGAAGAACCACAGGAAGCCGGAGAGTAGAAGGACCCAAAAGACGCCTCGCCTAAGAATGGTGGAGCGCGGTGGGGCTTGGGTAGTGGGGGGTTGGTGTAAGTGCATGATGGCTCCCGATATGCGGGTCGATTAGGTAGAGATGCAAGGAGTGGGCCATGGGGGTAGAGGGGCGAATGCTATGCTGCTCGCCGCTATGAAGGAATCGTCATCGGAGCCCGATCATCATCCGCTGCAGCCCGAGGAGCGGGTGCTGGGGCTGCTGGAAGAGACGCTCGAGGTCTCGCCAGCGGATTTTACCGAGATCGTGTGGCTGGAGCGCCGTGGCGTGGAATTGCATTCCAATGGTGATCGGCAGGTTCGCTGCTGGGGGCCCCATCCTTCCCTCTTGGTGCGGGTGCGAGAGCGGCAGCGCTGGGGGCTCCATCGCATCGATCATCTGGGGGCATCGGAGCTGCAGAATGCCGTGCGCTTGGCGATGGCTCATTCGACGATCGAGGCGCCGGAGCCTCATTGGCGATTGGTGGGGCGTTCCCGCCTGCCGCCACTGAAGCGCGCCGACCTTTGCCAGCGCTCTCTCGCGCGACTCGAAGCTGAGGACATCGCGGGGCAGCTGGAGACCTGGGTGAAGAAGGAGGCCGAGGGCGATGATTTCGCCTGGGGCGCCCTCTGCTCCGAGGGGCGAGTGGTGGTGGTGAACAGCAACGGATTACGCCGCCGGGCATGGGTTACGGCGGCGACCCTCAAGGTACGGATCGGCGAGGATGAGGTTGCCGGGGAGGCCACCACCTCCGCGCGGCGGCTGGATGCTCTGCAGCCGAAGGAAGTGGTCTCCCGAGCACAGGCTCGGATGGCTACCGGAGGGTGTCCCCAGAGCCCGGAGGATGGGGCGGTGCTCGAGCTGGCGGGTCCTATCGTGCTGGCTCCGGAAGCGGTGGCCGCGATGCTTCTGGAGCTGGGTCGAGTGGGGCTGGGCTTCGAGGCGGGGCCGGATCCAGATTCCTTCCTCGCGGGGCTGTTCTCTGGCAAAGCTTTCAGCTCCCTGCTGTCGATCTACGACGATGGCGGGGACCGCGGTGGCCTTCCTTTTCCCTTCGATTTGGAGGGGCGCTCGAAGGCCCGAGTCTGGCTGGTGGAAGAAGGGGAGGTCAAAGAGCTGGAGCAGGAGCGTCGGCGAGGCCCCGAGAAGCGTCGGCGCAGGGTCGGCTCCAAGGAGCCGCCGCTGGCGGCGGGGGGAGGCGAGGGATTCCTCCACAATCTCTTTCTCGCTCCGGGAGATCAGCCTCTCCAGGAGCTCCTCCATGGAGCGGAAGGGGGCTGGTGGATCGGTGATCTCAGCGCCGTGGAGGTCTATGATCCATCGACCCTGGCCTTCTGTGCGGTGGCCCGCGGCGTCCGCCGCATTCGCGGTGGCAGGCTGGAGGGGGGGCTCCCGGAGATTCGCTGCCAGGGCCGACTCCAAGACTGGCTTCAGGGCATCGAGTCGGTGGGCAGTGAGCCGGTCACGGTAGCCACCGGAGACGGCATCTTCGGCGGTGTTTGTACCCCGGCCCTGGGGATTCGGGTTTAGCCTGGATCTTCGCAGGTGTTTCAGGGCGCCCTGCTTCTCTGGTTGCCGCTTCCCTCAGGTCGCCACCTCTCTCAGGTCGCCATGCTTCTCAGCTGGCCAAGGCCGGGAGGCTCTCACCCGGGCCAGGCTCTGCGCTGGAGCAGCACGAGAGTCTGGTCGTCGGCCTGGGGGCGATCTCCGCTGAGCTCCAGGCAGCGTTCGGCGATGCGGTCGGTGAGGTGATGCAGAGGCCCCGGGGCGCTGGCGATCAGCAGCTCCTTGAGCCCGTCGTCGCCCAGCTCCACTTCCTCTTCGTCGGCGCACTCTGAGATCCCGTCGGTATAGAGACAGAGAAGATCCCCGGGCTCGAGAGTGAGCTGCCCCAGCCGATAGGCGACGGCAGGAAACATGCCCACCGGTGGCCCGCTGGCCTGCATTTCGAGGAAGTTTCCCGAGGCGCGGTGGACCAAGCCTGGATTGTGCCCGGCGTTGACGAATTCCACCGCCCCGGAAGCTGGATTCAGGCAGAGGGCGAGGAAGGTGATGAATTGGTTGGAGAGGGAGCGCTCGAAGATATGCCGTGACAGCCGCTCCACCTGGGCCGCGTCGAGGGTCGACAGGGAGTTGCCGGAGTCGGCGAGCATCAGGTGCAGGGCCGAGTCGAGGTTGGAGACCAGCAGCGCCGCGGGAACGCCCTTGCCGGCGACATCGGCGATCACCAGCAGGAGTCGCCCGTCCTCGAGACGATGAGCGGCATAGTAATCGCCTCCGACCTCCCGCGCCGGGCGGCTCCAGGCGGCGATTCCATAGCCGTCGACCTCGGGGAGGGCATCCGGAAGCAGCTGCTGCTGAATCTGCGCCGCCAGCACCAGGTCGCGCTGGATACGCTCCTGCTCCAGAGCGTCGCGGTGATGCCGCGCATTCCTCAGCGCCACCGCGCTCTGCTGGGCGAAGAGGGCGAGGGTGCGGCTATCGGAGTCCGGGAAGGGGCCGACGCCGTGGCGGCTCTCTTTGTCCGCGACCACCAACAGGCCGCTGGGCTCCTCGTCCAGGGTGATGGCCTGGGCGAGGGCGTATTTCGCTCCCGAGAAGAGCTCGGTAGGGTTCTCGAGGGCCTGCTGGAAGGAGAGGGAAGAGGCCGCGGGGGTGAGCTCGCCCATCATTTGAATGGGCTCTAGAGCAAGCTGTGTCGCCTTTCCGTCGTCCTCTGATAAAGGAATATCGAAGAGCGCTCCTTGTCTCGCGTCGAGGAGCGAGATCGCCCGCATCAAGATCTGCTCGGCGACCTCCGCCGGGTTCAGGGTGGAGGTGATCGCCAGCCCGACGTCATAGAGGGCTTCCAGCTCCACACCGCGGTACCGAGCCTGGAAGCGCTCGTCTCGAATCTGCTCTTCCAGGCGCTGAATGCGCGCGAGCAGCTCTTGGCGTTCTGTAGACGTCATGAATCCCCAGCATACCCGGCTTTAGGCCGCTTTGCTGGGCGAATCATTGTTCCGGGCTGCGTCGCTGCCGGCTCGGCGGCGAGCCTCCCGGGATTGTTGACAGTAGGCAGGGGCGAGGAAGGAGGCGTAGGGGGGAGGCTCAGCCGATTCGACCGCTTTGCTGAAGACCTTCGATAGCGGCGGCCTCATCGGTGAAGATGTCGGCGTATTGAGCCAGGCCCATGATGTGGAAGGTCTTGTCGATGGTTGGCGTCAGGCAGCAGAAGGCCAGTCGCCCGTCGATTTCCAGCATGCGCTCGATGAGCTCGATGAGAATCGAGATGCCGATGGAGTTGACGATCTTGGTGCCGGCAAGGTTGAGCAGCAGCACTCGGTAGCTCTGGCTGTCGATGAGCTCGTAGGCCACCTGGGCGATCTCCTCACCCCCTTGGTTGTTGATGTACCCCTCGGTGTAGATCACGGCGTATTTCTCGCGTCGATCTACTTTCAACTTCAGACTCTCCGTCATCGACTGTGGCCCCGTATGGTCATCGCGACTTGTACATGACGACGGTCGTTCCCGCCGCTCCAGAGCGGATCTCGACTTCGTCCATGAGGCCACGAATGATGGTCAGGCCCCAGCCCCGCTTGCGTTTCGCTCTCAGCTTCTGCTCCATGGAGGGAGTCTCTACCGCATTTGGCTGAAAGCCTATACCGGAATCACGAACTTTGACACAGAGACGCTCTTGCTCTTCCTGCTCGAGAATCGCCACAGAGACAAGGATTTCTCGGTCTGGGGCGTTGCTGTGTTCGATGGCGTTGATGCACGCTTCGATGACGGCCATCCGTACCTCATCGATCTTGTCCGGACTCATGGCCATCGCTTCGGCCATCGCCGTAGCGGCTTGGCTGGCCTCGATCTCCATGTCCGGAAGGATCGGGAGTCGGAGAGTCATCTCCCGAAGCGGGGCATCTTGAACCATGCTCGAAGCAACGTAGGCCCTAATCCTCAAAAGGTGAGGTAGAGCTGGAGGAAGAAGATCGCAACGGGGTGAATCAGGTCATTGGCCAAGAGCCAACCAAAGGCCGTCAGCGACGCCGTGGTGATCAGAGCCTGTTCCGGAATGCGGGAAGAAACAGAGAATTTACGTGCCAAGTCTAACATAGCCACCTCCTGTGCCCTTGCTATAGAGCAAGAGTCTTGCCACCGCGAGGGAGGGGTGAAGAATCCGCCGGAAACCCTGAACTTGTCTAGGTTTCCTACTCCTTGGCCCCTAGCCGTTGACGCGGGCTGGGTGAGGCATAATGTCGCAATTAGCAAAAGGACCGACTAAAGTGCCGGGGAGACCATAGAAAAGACAGGACCTTTCTGTTCTGGGGCATATTGTCGCGAGTGAGGCAATATGCCTCATTCGTGGCGAGGGGTCTCAGAAGCCTTTTCGCGCGAGAGTTCGCCGGTCGATTCCCAGCAGTCGAGCGGCGGCGCTTTTATTGCCTTCCGTCAGTCGAAGAATTCGGCGGATGTGCCCCTCCTCGACGGAGCGTAGGTCGAGCCCGTCCTGGCCAGTCTGCAAATCCCCTTCTCGGGGCGAGAGAAGAGTGCGCACCAGATCGCCATCAATTCGACCCTCGCTGAGGGAGATCGCTCCCTCCACCACGTTCTGAAGCTCCCGGACATTGCCGGGAAACTCGTAGGCCATCAGCCGAGTGGTGGCTTCGGTATCGATCGCGGGGACCGGAATTCCCTCGCGCTGGCAGAAGCGCTCCGCAAAGTGACGGACTAGGTGGGGGATATCCTCCCGCCTTCGCCGCAGCGGGGGGAGCTCGATCTCCACACCTTTGAGTCGATAGTAGAGATCCTCTCGATAGGACTGGCCGGCTACCAGCGCGGCGAGGTTCCGGTGGGTGGCGGCGATCACCCGAACATCTACCGGTTGTGGGCGGCGGCCGCCTACCTTGAGAACCTCTCGCTCCTGGAGCACCCGCAGCAGGCGTACCTGCACGCTCGAGGGAATATCCCCAATCTCGTCGAGGAAGAGGGTGCCGCGATCCGCCAGCTGAAATTTACCGGGGCGAGCCTGGACTCCGGTCGCCACGCCGCCCTCGATGCCGAAGAGCTCGCTCTCCAGCAGGCTCTCCGGCAGGGCGGCGCAGTTGATAGCGATGAGCGGGCCGGAGCGCTGGCTCTCGAAATGCAGCAATCGGGCGACGAGCTCTTTGCCGGTGCCGCTCTCGCCTCGCAGCAGCACGCTGACCCCCCTGGGGGCAACCCGCTCCGCCAGCTGCAAGGCGGTGCGCATGACCGGTGCCCGGGCGACGATGAGCTCTTCGTCTCCGCTCTTGCCAGCGGCTCCGGTGCGCCAGCTCCAGCGATCCTTGAGAGCCTGGTTCTCGGCCTCCAGCCGCTCTCGCTGGGTTTCTAGCCGCTGCACCGCGCGGGCGTTGTCGAGGGCGACGGCGGAGAGCGCGGCGACGGAGGAAAGGAACCGCTCGTCGTCTTCGCTGAATTCTTGGGCCTGTGGCCCCCGCCCTTCTTTGTCCAGCACCGCGATGAAGCCGAGATCCCGGTCCCGATGGCGCAGGGCGCAGGCGAGGAGCTGGCGATAGGGCCGTGAGCCGAAGCGCCCCGGTTGATTCACCAGGACCGCCTCCCGCTGCGGCAGCTCCAGGGCGGTGGGATGGTCGGCGAGGGCGACGATCTCCTCGTCCCCCGACGGCCAGCCGACGGCAGCAGCGGCCTGGCCTCGCCCGAGGTCATCACGGGTGACGGCCACCGCGGCGGCGGGATCCAGAACCGCACAAGCCCGCAGCAGCAGCTCGTCCAGCAGCTCCTGCTCGTCAGCCTCCGCCCGCAGCGCCAGCGCCAGGTCATGGAGAGTCTCGAGCTGCAGAATGCGGCGTTTTTCGTCCAGGGTGACGGCAGTCGCCCGCGGAGACCGCTTCGCTTTCCTCTCCCCGTCCATCGACTTGCGTCCACTACCGGAGGATGTTTCTGACTCGGCCATCCAAATCATTGTACCCGCGGTGCCAGGCGCCTTGCCCGCGTGCCTACGGATGTTGGTGCCAGGCACCTTCCCGACCCGGAGCCTAGGTGCCCCGGAGCCTAGGTGCCAGGCACTTTGAATCTACTTTGCTAAAAAAGCAACGCGCGAGCCGAAGCCCGCGCGTTGCTGGATTCGAAGTGGAAGCTTCGAGGGTCAGGGATCGAGCAGCAGGTCGATCAAGCCCCTGGGCTCGGAAGCGGAGCAATTCGGGCTTTCGTTTTTGTCGAAGGCGCGCAGGGCGCTCATCAAGAAGCGGACGAACTCACCCTGGGTGATGATCCCGGCGTCTTTGTAGCTGTCCAGCGCCCGAGTCACGCAGCCGAGGTAGGTGCGGTAGCTCTGAGGCTGGCTGAAGGAGCAGGGGATCTCCGGGAAGGTGATGCGCTCTCCGGCGGTGACGTTATAGAGGCGGTTGACGGTGCCGCCGGGCCAGGTCACCTCTACGGTGCCCCCGCTGGCATCGCCGAGGCCGAAGTGTGCCTCCAGAGCATCCTGAGAGGCGTAGCTAGAGCCGCCGATGACCGGCCGCAGCTGGGGGATCTCGCCGGGAACCCGCAGGCTCACCGTCGCGCCGATGCCGTCGCGATTGGACTTGCCGAAGAGGGTGAGGCCCTTGCCGCCGACGGTGCGTACCGCAATGGAGGGGCTCTCGTTGCCGCCCTGGTTGAGCTCCACCGCCAGCGAACCGTTGGGATAGACGTTGCCGTTCCAGGTGAGGTCGCCGAAGGCGTCGGGCTCGAAGGTGAAGATCAGGGCGGCGATGTTGTCGAAGGGGGAGTTTCCCAGTGGGCTGTGGGTCAGCAGATCCAGCTCCGGCTGGATGTCGAAATTCGCCACCGACACGATGTCGACGTCCCCATCCTGATCGAGATCGCCCACCGCGGTACCGTGAACGACCCGGCGCAGGTGATCGGCGGAGTTGGCGAAGGCTTCCTGATCCCAGGTGAAGTTGGCGCTACAGCCCTGGTTCTCCAGCAGCACGCCGGGGTTCGATAGCTCCACGCCAGGGCCGACGTCGTGGCCACCGTGGAACACGATGTCGGCATCGCCGTCGTTGTCGTAGTCCAGGGTCGAGGCGCCCCAGCCGAAAGGCGCAGAGATGAGATCACCGACGCCGGGGTCCGAGAAGGTGCCGTCGCCGCGCTGCAGGAACCAGCGGGAGGCCTGGGTGCCCGGCTCCAGATTCCCCACCGGCTGATAGTCGCCGAAGTTGGTGATGAAGGTGTCCAGAGTGCCGCTGCAGTCGTAATCACCGAAGGCGAAGCCCATCCAGGAACCCCATTGGTTGGTTCCCGCCTCGACGCTGATATCGGTGAACTGGCCGTCCCCGTCATTGGAGAGCAGGTGCACCAGGCCGCGGTCGACGCCGCCACCGGCGGTGGGGGGAACGCCCCCCTGGTCATCGGCGAAGAAAAGGTCGACATCGCCATCGACGTCGTAGTCCACCAGGGCGAGAGCCCAGGTCAGTCCCGCAGAACCGGCGTTCGCCGGCGGGAAGCCCGCCAGGTTCTCGAGGCCCGCGGCGGCGCTCTCGTCGCTGAAGGCCCGGCCGCTGGCGGCCTCGCCGAGATTGACGAAGAGCTGGTTGTGCTGGTTGAACTCGAAGGGCGAGAAGATGCCCTGGAAGTTGTCCCAGTCGAAGGTATTGGCGACGGCGATATCCAGGTAGCCGTCGCCGTTGACGTCACCCATCGAGCAGCCGGCGGGATTGAGATCCCCGCCGCCGACTCCGGCGGACTCGGTGATGTCCTCGAAGATGCCGCCGAAGTTGCGCAGCAGGCGGTTCGGAGCGCCGTTGCTGAGCACGTAGAGATCGTGGTCCCCATCGTTGTCGATATCGCCGAAGCACACGCCGGTGGAGTCCTCCGACTCCAGGCCAGCGCCGCTGGCGGCACCGACGTCGACGAAGGTCAGTCCGCCGGTCTCTTTGAGCTGGCTGGAGAAAAGGCTGTTGGCGCGGACCGGGCCGTTGGTGACGTAGATGTCCAGATCTCCGTCATTGTCGTAATCCAGCACCGCGACCCCTGGGGCCCCGCGGGCCTTCATCGGGGTAGCGACCCGCTTCTCGGCGTCGTAGGGCGGGTCGAGCTTGATGGCGTCGAAGACGTCGTTGCTGGCCGAGGGGACGCGATCGTAGGCAAGACCCGAGGAGGGGTCCGAGGCGATGTCCTCGAAAGTGACGAATTCCGCTCCGGGATCCTGGGCGCTGACGGCAGCGGGCAGCGCGAGGCTTCCGGCGAGCAGGCCGGTCAGGGCGAGGGCCGAGACGGAGGTTGCGGCAGAAAGAGCTTTGGCAATCATGATCAATTCCGCTGGATGCTAGGCACGGGTGAGAGGTTCGGGGTGAGACAGCCAGTAGAGGAGGACAGAGCAGCAGCTCGTTGAAGGACAAGCCACGGGATGAGCCATCAAGAGAGCCGGCGATAGAGGGCCCGTAGATGGCCGAAGAGAACAAATCTGAATCTTGAACTAACTCGACGATAGGTGATGCGGAGCACGGATGCAAAGACGCCCGCCGGGCCTTGGAAAAGCCGGGCGGGCGCTAGAGGCAGGCGAGACTCGTCGCCGAAGATGCTTCAGAGAATCATCGACGACGAGCCTCTGGGCGTCACGGCTTGTTGGTGCAGAGGGTGAAGCTGCCGTTACCGCTGTAGGCGGTGATGCGCCAGCGGTAGTTGCCGCTGGTGCCGTTGTAGTTGACGGTCTCGTCATCGCTCGGGGTGGTGCCCTGGGCAACGTTGCCGTAGGAGCAGCTCCACCAGGAGCAGCTTTCCTTCTGCAGGTAGAGATCGAAGTCCGCGCCGGAGGGGCCGTCCAGCTGGCCGTTGAAGGAACCGGAGGCGGATCCCGGGCTGGTGTTGCCGCTCTGACCAGCGCTCAGATTGCCGGTGTAGGTGTTGTAGCCGGAGGGGCAGGTGCCGCCGCCGGGTCCACCGCCACCGCCGCAGCTGCCGACGCCGACGGCGCACCAGGCGTCGTTGACGGAGTCGACCTCAGAGGAGCTGGAGCCGTAGAGATCCGAAGCGGCGTTGGCCGTCGCGTTACGGGCGGCGCTGAAGCTGGAGCCGGAGGTCAGGTAGACGGTCTGAGCGCGGTAGAAAATCTGCTCGGACTTGGACATGCCGATACCGGACACGTTGGTGGTGGTGACGCCGCGGGGGTGCGTGCCACCCTCCACCAGCAGGTGGAAGGCGAGGTTGGCGATACCGGAGTTCCAGTGCACGCCACCGTTGTCGGCGGAGCCGGTGTAGCGGGTGGGGTAGTAGTCGTAGGAGCTACCGTCCTGGGTGGGGTTGTCCATGTAGCGCAGGGCGTCACCGGCGGTGCCCGGGGTCCAGGTGTCCTCGCCGACCAGCCAGGTGCCGGAGTTGATGGAGCCGTCCTTGTAGACCTCGGCACCGGCAGCGAAGATGTCGGACATACCCTCGTTCAGGGCACCGGACTCGTTCTGGTAGATCAGGCCGGAGGTGAACTGGGTCACCGCGTGGCTGAGCTCGTGGGCGACCACGTCGAAGGCGTTGCCGAGGGGACCGGAGTTGACGCCGTCGCCGTCACCGTAGACCAGCTGGGAGCCGTTCCAGAAGGCGTTGACGTAGTTGGAGCGGTGGTGGCCGGTGCTGTTGATGGTGGCGCCGGAGCCGTTGTAGGAGTCGCGGCCGAAGCGGGCGTTGTAGTAGTCGTAGGACTGGCTGGTGTAGCTATCGATGGTCTGGATCACGGTGCTGGCGCCAGAGCAGGAGCCGTTGGTGCAGCGCAGGGAGCCAGGCAGGGAGGAGCCGTTGTTGCCGTCGTAGGTGCGCCAGCTCTTGGCGCGGTGGATGGTCGGGTGACGGGTGACGAAGGCACCGGTGGTGGCATCGGCGTAGAGATAGTCGATCTCGAGGCCGTCCTCGCTGAGGAACTGCACCTTGATCTGCCAGGCGAGGTGAGCGGAGCCGGTGTCGGTGAGGACGTAGACCAGCTCGGCCTCGCTGAGCTGCTCCAGCTCGTTCAGGCCAGCGTCAGCGGCCGCCTGCTTGAGGGCGGTGGGAGCCTGCACGGTGGTGATCACGTCGAGATCGGCGGCGGGCACGAACTGACCGTTGACGGCGAAGACCTTGTTGCCGTTGCGGATGGCGTGAACGATGAGCTCACCGCCGACCACCGGGAGGCCGTTGGCGAACTGCTGGACGCGAACGTGAACCTGGCCGATGTCGTCGCGAAGGACATCGTAGGCAACAAAGTCCTCGTCACCGTTGGCGCCGAGGCGCTCGGTGGCGAAGCCAGCGAGGAAGTCCTCGGCGGCCTGACGCTTGCTGATTCCAGCGGTGAGGGTGCCGAGGTCACCACGGAGGAAATCCGGGGTGCCGTTGGCGCCGAGGGAGACGACGTCCGCGCCGAGATCGGCGGCGGTCGCCGGGACATTGAACACGAGCAGCGCCAAAGCGGCGACGATTAGAGACAGCTTGAACAGTTTCATTCGTTCCTCCTGCGGACACACGATGGACACGCACCCATCGCGGGCAGAGATACAAGGAAATGAGAAGTCGCGGAATTGCGACCTCCTCGAGAACGAGATCTCCCGTGGGTTTCGGTCTGTACACCGATCCATCCAGGAGCCCGTCACGCGCTGAGCTAGTAAGTCTCGATGGGCGCGGGACGGCCGCGATCGAAGTCAGCAGGGAACACCCCTACCGGACCGCGATCGGCTCGTGGCTCGTTGAGAAAAGTAGATGGATGACTTGGCATCAGCTCGGGAAGAACCACTCGCACACGAAGCCTGGCGGGTTTCCCGAAAAAGAAAGCAAGGGCAGCAGTTCTGTCGAGCGGGGCGACTGTGGCACGCGACTACCAGAGCGTCCTGCGAGTCTCGAAACAGATGTTCCGAGTCGACTTCAGAGATGTGCTACCGAAGAAGCTCGATGGTTATATCAGAGCTTGCTCTAATTACCAAGAATCCTGTCCACCTTGGATCTAGTAGTTGTCCAAGGCGTGGCAAGCTCTTGATCTAGACGTCTCTTCATCATGCTGCGTTGTTTGGGGAGTGCTGGCTTTGGGGCCTGCCGTGACGGTCGTGGGCGAATTACGGAGGATTTCTTCCTCCAGACCGTCGACGCGTCGGGTGTGTGGTTGGTGAGGCGAGCCGGTCGGGTGTACCCAACAGGCCGATCTGATGGCTCGGTCAGCCTTGGAGCCAAGCTCTAAGGAAGATTTAGAGAGAGATAGTCTCAAACACACGGTACCGTCGGTCCGTATCTGAAGTGGCGGGTCAGTCAATCTTTCGGCGATTTAGGGTATGCCAGTTTATGGAACGCCGGTCTGAACTGTGTTCGTCAGCGGCGTCTCGTCTTAGGATGGGGCGCTCCAGCTCGAGAGTTCCCTGCGCCCGCTTGGGCTTTTTGGTGTCGCGCTTCACGAATCTACTCTTCCAATCTTGATGATCCTACTCCGACCGAAAACCGCGATCCGCACTCTGCTCCCGTGGGCTGTCGACCGGCGTTGGTTGTCAGTAGCGTTGTTGGTGCTGTCGAGCGCGGTGTGGGGCTGTAGCGAGAGCCAGCAGCCTGCTTTCGGTGGCATTGCTTCGGGAGACGGTGCTTCTTCGGGAGATGCTGCTGCCTCAGGAGATCCTGCCGATTGGCCGGTTAGTATCGAGGCTCCGGCAATGGTGGTAGAACGTGGTGATTTGGTCGATACCCTCTGGCTCACCGGGGAGCTGCGGGCCCGGGACGCGGTGGGAATCGTCGTCCCCGACGCGCGGATCCGGCCGATGCAGATTCGCTGGATGATCGAAGACGGCAGTCCCGTGGCGGCGGGAGATCTGCTGGTGGAGTTCGACAACTCGACCCTGCTCAACAACCTGGTGGAAGCCGAGATCGAGATCCTGCAGCAGAGATACTCTTTGTCGGAGCTGCGCGCTCAGGGCTCGGCGGGGGTGGAACGACTGGAGTTCGAGCTGCTGGAGGCTCGTTCTCAGCTGGAGAAGGCCCAGCTAGAGGCGGAGGTACCCCAGGACCTCACGCCGCCGAAGGTATTCCAGGAAAAACAGCGCGACCTGAACAAGGCACGTCTTGCCGTGTGGGAAGCGGAGCAGGCCCTGGAGGCGGAGATCGCCGCCTCCCGGGCGGAGGTGGAGATTCAGCAGCTGCAGCTGGAGGGGGCGGTTCTGGACTACCAGCGAGCGGAAGACGGCATTCAGCGCCTCAGCGTACGCTCTCCCCGCGACGGTCTTTTCGTGGTGGAGGACAACCCGCAGGAAGACCGCCCCTACCAGGTAGGGGACAACGTCTGGCCGTCGATGCCCCTGGCCCGAATTCCGGACCTCGCAACCCTCGAGGTTCACGCCGCTCTCTTCGACGTCGACGATGGACGGCTGGAAGAGGGCATGGAGAGCTTCATCACTCTGGATGCCCTTCCGGATCTCGAGCTGAGAGGACGGATCTTGAGCGTCGGCCGCATGGCCATGGCCCAGAGCCAAAGTAGCCTGCGCCGCGCCTTCGACGTCGTGGTGTCGATGGAGGTCGGCGACGACTTCCCCTCCGGCGCCCTGCAGCCGGGGATGTCCGCTCGGGTCGCGGTACTCAGGCCGGTAGCGGAAGAGGTCTTGTTGGTGCCCCGGGCGGCGATTTCCTTTTCGGCGGCGACTCGCTCGTCGGAAAGCCAGCTGGAAGCCCAGCTCGAGGCCCAGTCCGAGGCCCAGTCCGAGGCCCAGCCGGTAACCCAAGGGGAAACTCCGCGTCGTGCCGAAGCCTGGCTGCCGGGGGCGAGGCGAGTACCGGTGGAGCTGGGAGCCTGCAACGCCCACCGCTGTGCCGTGCTCTCCGGCCTTTCCCTCGATCAAGAGGTAATGCCGGCAAGGGAAGAAGGGAGCGGAGCGTGAGCTTGGGAAGCGCGCGCTGGGTTCGCGGACTCGCTGCTGCTGTGGTGGTGCTCGCAGCGGTATTGGCGCTGCAGTGGAGGGCCGGGAGCGCTTCTGGGCTAGAAGAGTGGGTTGCGGTGGAGCGGGGGGACCTGCCGATTCAGGTGGAGATCAGCGGAGAGCTGGCGGCGGTAGACAGTGAGTTCATCGGGCCTCCGGCTCTCGCCCGAGTTTGGAGCTTCAAGATCGCTTATCTCGCCCCGGAAGGGATGGAGGCGAAAGTCGGGGACGTGCTGCTGCGCTTCGACATCACCGATCTGATGCGGAGTCTGAGAGAGAAAGAAAACGAGAGGGATGCGGCCGCCAAGCGCCTTGAAAAGCGCAGGGCAGACCTAGAGATCCAGCGTCGGCAGGAAGCGCTAACGCTGGCGGACGCCGAGGGGCGACTGCGGCGGGCGCAGCTGAAGACCGAGGTGCCGGAAGATTTGATCGAGGGGAACGACCTGCGCAGCGCGCTGATCGATCGCGATCTCTACCGGCAGGAGGTAGATTTTCGTCAGCGGCGCCTGGACCATCTCGACACCAGCGTTGCGGCGGAGCTCGCGTCCCTGGAGGGTAGCCTGAGCTGGTCGCAGCAGGAGGTGGAGAGCATCCAGGGCCAGATCGAGCAGATGACGGTGCGGGCCCCTCGCCCGGGAACGGTGATCTATCGCAGCAACTGGCAGGGGGAGAAGAAGCAGGTGGGGGATAGCGCCTGGCGTACGGAGAGCATTCTGGAGATCCCGGATCTGGAGGCGATGCGGGGAGATGGGACGGTGGCGGAGGCCCTCTCCGGACGATTGCGGGTCGGGCAGCCGGTGACCCTGAGGCTCGATGCCTACCCGGACGAGCTCTTTTCGGGCTCCATCGCCCGGATCCACAAGTCGGTGCGTCCTCGTTCTTTCAACGATCCCCGCAAGGTGGTGCGCCTGGAGATTGCCCTCGACTCCATCGACTCCCGCCGGATGCGTCCGGCGATGCGTTGGCGGGGCCTGGTGGAGGTGGAAGAAGAGAGCGCCCGGGACGTCTTGCTGCTGCCTCTCGAGTCGGTGCATCTCGGCTCCGACGGAGCGATGGTTTGGGTCGACGGACCTCTCGGCGCGAGAGCGAGGGCGATTCGAGTGGGGCGGCGCAATGGGGAGCGAGTAGAGGTGCTGGAAGGACTGGAGGAAGGCGAGGTTGTTTCGAGGAGGCCCCTGGGATGATCGGCCGCCGCGCCCTCCTGATCCTCGCCGTAGTGGGGGGGCTTTCGCTGCTCGGGCTTTGGGGGCTCGAGGGAATGCTGCGGGGAGAGTCGTCGGCGCTGGCGGGAGTCCAGGTGGAGGAGCGACCATTCCGCTCCGAGATCCAGGCGGAGGGGATCCTGGAAGCCCGCTCCGCGACGGTGCTGCCGGTGCCCCGGGAGCTGCGAGGCCGGGCGACGGTGGCGTGGATGGCCGCCGACGGCTCTTTGGTGGCGGCGGACGAGCTGCTGATGCGCTTCGATCCCTCGGAGATGGAGCGCAGGCTAGAAGAGGGGCAGGCGGAGCTGCGCACCAACGACCTGGAGGCCGAGAAGACTCGCAAGGCGAGCGAGGCCAAGCAGGTGGAGTTGGAGGTTCAGCGGCGGGTGGCGAGCTTTGAGCTCGGCCTCTCGGAGCGCTTTCAGAAGACCGACGAGGTGATCTTTTCCCGCCACGAGATCATCGAATCGGCCATCGACCGCGAGCTCGCCCAGAAGCGAGAGCACCACGCCGAAGAGCTGCAGCGGCTGCAGGGCGGGTTGGACGCCACCGAGCTGGACCTGCTGGAAATTCAGCGGCGCTCCGCGGAGCGCCGTCTCGGCGACGCTCAGGGCGGCCTGAAAGCGCTGGAGCTGCGGGCTCCCCACGGCGGCGTGCTGCAGTGGAATCGCAACTGGCAGGGGGAGATCTCGAGCCCTGTGGGGGCGCAGGTCTACAGCGGGCAGCCGCTGGCGGAGATCGATCCCCTGGACGACCTTCAGGCGCAGGTCTACGTGCTGGAGGCGGACGCCGGCGGCCTGGCGGCTGGAGCGCGGGCCACGGTGGTGGTGGAGGCGTATCCCCGGCGGCCGGTGGCGGCGACGGTGCTGAGGGTGGAGCCGGTAGCGCAGCCCCGGAATCCGGCGTCGCCGGTGCAGTACTTTGGCGTCGTGCTGGCGCTGGAGCGTTTCGATGAAGAGATCATGAAGCCCGGTCAGCGGGTACGGGCGCGGCTGGTGGTAAACGAGCTGGATCAGGCTCTGGTGGTGCCCCGCCAGGCGGTGTTCAGCGACGATCAGGGAGCCTTCGTCTACCGTCGAGAGGACGGCCGCTACCTGGTCCAGAGAGTTGCTCTCGGTCCCTCTTCGACCGGGCTGACGGTGGTTGCGGAAGGGCTTGATTCGGGGGATTGGATCGCCCTGGAAGCGCCTGCGGAGCTTGCCGAAGGGAGCGATGGATGAAGTTGCGGGAGGCCTTCGCCGCCGCCCTCGGAAGCCTGTCGGCCCATGCGCTACGCTCGCTGCTGGCGACCTTGGGGGTGGTCTTTGGCGTCGGGGCGGTGATCGCCATGCTCTCCATCGGAGCGGGGGCCGAGTCCCAGGCCCTGGAGATGATTCGAAGCCTGGGGTTGGAGAACGTTCTGGTGCGTTCCCAAGAGCCGGCGGAAGCCGAGCGCCGGGAGGTACGGGAGAAGAGCCTCGGGCTCTCGCTGCGGGATAGCGAGGCGATTCTGGACGCCGTACCCGGAGTGCTGATGGTGGCGTCGAAGGTGGAGATCGAGCCCTATTCGGTGCTTGCCGACGGCGTGGTGAGCCGCGCTCAGGTATTCGGCGTGGCGGCCCACTATCGGCAGCTGGCGAACCTCGACCTCGCCCAGGGCCGCTTCTTCGACTCCCGAGACGAAGAGGACCACGCCCAGGTGGCGGTGGTGGGGAAGGCCCTCAGCCGACGACTCTTCGGCTACCGCTCGCCCCTCGGGCGCACCCTCAAGGTGGACGATGTCTGGCTCGAGGTGGTGGGCGTGCTGGCCGCCGGGAACGAGCAAGAGAGCTTCGAGGGGGTCGCCCTCTCCTCCAGCGCCGATGCCGTCTATCTGCCGGTGACCACCGCGCTGCGAAAGTTCGACCGCGACCCCCTCGCCTCGCCGCTTTCGGAGATCGTGATCCGGCTAGAGGACGAAGAGGCCGGCCCCACGGTGGCCCGGGTGGTGGACGGCCTGCTGAGCCGGCTCCACGCCGGCGTCGAGGACTACCGGCTGGTGGTTCCCCAGGCCCTGCTGGAACAGAATCGGCGGACTCAGCGCTTGTTCAACATCGTGATGGGCTGCATCGCCGGTATCTCGCTGCTGGTAGGGGGCATCGGCATCATGAACATCATGCTCGCCACCGTGCTGGAGCGCACCCGAGAGATCGGCATCCGCCGCGCCGTGGGAGCGAAGCGCAAGGACATCCTGATTCAATTCGTCGTCGAGTCCTTCACCATTTCGCTGCTGGGAGGGCTGGCGGGAGTGGCCTTCGGCGTGCTCATCGCCAAGATCATCGCCGCCTCGGCTCAGTGGCCGACGCTGGTAGAGCCGAAGGCGATCTTGATCTCCGTCGGGGTGGCGGTGGCGGTGGGCATCGCCTCTGGGCTCTACCCCGCCCGCCGGGCGGCGATGCTGGATCCGGTGGAGAGCCTGCGCTATGACTGAGTTGACGACTGGGTCCGCGACTGGGCAGGTGACCGGACCCAGGACTGGGCCTGATGGGCCTGATGGGCCTGATGGCTCCGATGCAGCTCGAAGGGGCGGAGATCCTTCCGGCGCGCTCATCGAGCTTCAGGAAGTGAGTCGCTGGTATCAGGTGGGCAGCTCCCAGGTACGAGCTCTGGACGGCGTCGACCTGCGCATTGCGGCGGGGGAGTACATCGCCATCATGGGATCTTCCGGCAGCGGAAAGTCCACCTTGATGAACCTCCTAGGCTGCCTGGATACCCCCTCCGATGGTCGCTATCTGTTTCGCGGCGAGGCGGTGGAGAAGCTTTCCGACGATCATCTCGCCGAGGTGCGCAACGCCGAGATTGGCTTTGTGTTCCAGAGCTTCCATCTGCTGCCCCGGGGCAACGCCCTGGAGAACGTCGAGCTGCCGCTGGTCTACGCCGGGGTGCCGGTGGCGCAGCGACGGCGGCGGGCGCGTCGGGCCCTGGAGCGGGTAGGGCTGGGGGAGAGGATGGAGCACCGCCCCTCGGAGCTCTCCGGCGGTCAGCGGCAGCGGGTGGCCATCGCCCGGGCGCTGATCAACGACCCGTCGCTGCTGCTCGCCGACGAGCCGACGGGTAACCTCGACTCGTCGACCTCGGAAGAGATCATGGAGCTGATGGACGAGCTCCACCGCGGCGGCACGACGGTGATCCTGGTGACCCACGAAACACAGGTAGCCGCCCATGCGGCGCGCCGCATCGAGCTGCTGGACGGGCGCATCCGTCACGATTCGGCGGCGTCCGGCTAGGGCCCGTGCCCCTGTGGTAGCGTCCTGGGCGATGCTTTCAGCGGCGGCCTCCTAGAGCGGCCTCCTAGAGCGGCCTCCTAGAGCGGCCTGCGGATCGTTCTGCTGATGCTCTGCGGTACGGATCCGGAGCGCCGACAGGACGACGGCAGGACTCAGATCTCGCCGCTAAGCTCCCGCTTCCACCAACTCCCAAGCCAACCTTGCTCTCAGGAGACTCGCCATGGCAGCGACTCGCCCCCTCTCTCTGTTCTCTCGCCCGGAATCCGCGAAGCTCGGCCTCGGACCTCTCCGCAACTCTTGGTCTCGAGTTCTCCAGAGCCTCGGGGCTCTGTGCTTGGGCTTCTTGATGATCGGGGCTGCGGCCTGCGGATCTGCGGAGCCCGAGGCGACGGATGAGCTCGCCGAGAAGATGGCCGAGGAACACGCTGACGACACCACCGAGGCCTCCCCGGTGGCGAGCCAGGAGCCGGCGGTGGAAGTGGTGGGGGAAGAAATCGTTTACGGCACGCTGGACGGCACCGAGCTCACCGGCTATCTCGCCCGACCGGCAGATGCGGGCGACGCGCCTCATCCCGGCATCGTGGTGATCCAGGAATGGTGGGGCCTCAACGACAACATCCGGGCCGCCGCCCGCCGTCTCGCCGGAGAGGGCTATCAGGCCCTGGCGGTAGATCTCTACGGCGGTGAGGTGGCCGCCGAGCCCGAGCAGGCTCGGGCTCTGATGAGCGCCTCGCGGGAAAACCCGCAGTGGCTTCAGGACAACCTGCGGGCGGGCCATGACTTCCTGCGCCAGCAGGGGGCTCCCAAGGTGGGCTCCGTCGGCTGGTGCTTCGGCGGTGGTCTGTCGCTGCGGCTGGCCTTGGAGCTCGAGGGAGAGCTGGATGCGGCGGTGATGTACTACGGCTCAGTGGTCACCGAGAAAGAGAGCCTGGCCACTCTCGAGACGCCGTTGCTGGGTCTCTTCGGTGACCAGGATCAGGGCATTCCGGTGGAGGGCGTACAGGCGATGGACGCGGCGCTCCAGGAGCTGGGCAAAGAGGCGACGGTGATCGTCTATGCGGATGCCGATCACGCCTTCGCCAACCCCACCGGCAACCGCTACCAGGAGGCTGCGGCGACGGCTGCGTGGGAGCAGAGTCAAGCTTTCTTCGCCCGTCATTTGAAGGGGGAGGCTCAGGCCGAATCCGGCACCGAGTCAGAGAGTGGAGCGGATTCCGCGGAGAGCGCCGACTGATGGCCGCTGCGGAGGACTTCTACTTCCGCCAGCTGCTCTGCGGTCGAGAGGTGGCGGTAGGGGATCCCGCGGCGACCCAGATGCGCAACTTCACCTACCTCATCGGCGACCCGGAAACCCGGGAGGCGGTGGTGGTGGATCCCGCCTGGGACGTCGACGGCCTGCTGGCGACGGCTCAGGAGGACGGCTATTCGGTGGTCGGCGCGCTGGTGACCCACTACCACCCAGATCATTGCGGCGGCACCCTCTTCGGCTTCACCGTCGAGGGCCTGCCGCGGCTGCTGGAGCGGCAGGGCATGCCGGTCTACGTGCAGAAGCTGGAGGCGGAGGGCCTGAAGAAGATCACCGGGGTTTCGGATTCCGACCTGCGTCAGGTGGAGCCGGACGACACCCTAGACGTCGGTTCGGTGCAGGTGCGCTTTCTGCACACCCCAGGTCATACGCCGGGGAGCCAGTGCTTCCTGGTGAGAGAGCGGCTAGTGGCGGGGGATACCCTCTTCGTCCAGGGCTGCGGCCGGGTGGATCTGCCCGGCGGGGATCCGGAGGCGATGTACTACAGCCTGACCCAGAAGTTGGCCAAGCTAGACCCCGATACGGTGCTCTACCCGGGGCACCACTACGGCTCCACGGAGATCTCCACCATCGGCAACGAGCTGCGCCAAAACCACTACCTGAAGGTGCGCAGCCTCGAGGACTGGCGCCGGCTGATGGGCCATTAGCTGCTGAAGTAGTCGTCCAGGCGGCGCATCAGGTCCCCTTCTTCCTCAGCGTAGGTGTCGTCGGCGTCGCCCGGCCAGGCCTGGGTCTGCTGCGCCTCCGGATCGAAGAAGGCCGCCTCCGTCAGGCGGTGGAGATCCTGAATCTCGGTGAGCAGCGGGCTGGGCTCGGCGAAGCGGAACTGCCGCGGCAGCTGCTGGGGCCGCAGCAGGAAGAGGTGATCTTCGGCGCGGGTGATGGCGACGTAGAACAGGCGCCTCTCTTCCTCCATCTCGTCCGGCCGCTCCAGGCTGCGGGCGGAAGGGAAGGTGCCGGAGTTCAGGGAGAGCACGAAGACCGCTTTCCACTCCAGGCCCTTGGCGGAATGCACGGTGGAGAGGGTGAGGAATTCGTCTTCCTGATCGGCGGCCTGGGTCTCGGCCCGTTCCGGCGGGTCGAGGGCGATGTCGGAGAGAAAGCTCTCCAGGCTGCGGTAGCGCTGGGCCAGCTGGGTGATGGTTTCGAGGTCCTGAGCGCGGCGCGGGGCGTCGTCGAATTTGCGCCGCAGCAGCGGCTGATAGAAGTCGACGGCGGCCTCGATGCGCTCGGCGACGGAGGTCCCCTGGGTGCTAACTTCTTTGGCCTCGTTCCCGGAGCGCTCGTCCCCGGAATCCGCGTCCTCGTCGTCGCGGAGGGCCTCGAGGAGGCGCACCAGCCGCTGAAGGGATGCACCGTAAACGCGCTTGGCGACCTTGGGATCCAGCAGCGGCGCGGTGTCGCCCCCGGCTTCCAGCACCGACTTGGCCAGACGATGGGAGGTCTTGGCGCCGACGCCGTCGAAGAATTGCAGCACTCGGTTCCAGGCCAGGTCGTCCAGCGGGTTGGCGCTGATTCGCAGCAGGGCGCAGACGTCCTTCACATGGGCGGCCTCGACGAAGCGCTGTCCGCCGTATTTGCGGAAGGGAATGTTGGCGTTGGCGAGCTCGATCTCCAGCTCGTTGGTGTGTCGCCCGGCGCGGGCGAGCACCGCGATCTGGGAGAGCTCGATGCCCTCTTCCTCCCGCAGCGCGAGGATTCGCTGCACCACGAATCGGCTCTGGCCGTAGTCGTCCGGCACCTCCACCAGCTGGGGGCGGTGCGCTCCCTCGCGCCGGGTGAAGAGGGCTTTGTCGTATTTCTCGCCGGCGTTGGCCAACACCGCGTTGGCGAGATCGAGGATCGGCTGGGTGGAGCGATAGTTGCGCTCCAGCAGGGTGATGGTGGCGTCCGGGAAGAGGCGCTGGGGGAAGTCCATGATGTTGCGGAAGTCGGCGCCGCGGAAGGAATAGATGCTCTGGGCGTCGTCTCCCACCACCAGCAGATTGCGGTGCACCGAGGCCAGGAGAGCGGCGATCTCCGCCTGCAGCCGGTTGGTGTCCTGATATTCGTCCACCAGCACGTGGTGGTAGCGCCGGGCGAGGGCGCGGCGAATGTCCTGGTTCTCCCGCAGCAGCCGCCGCAGCTCCACCAGCAGATCGTCGTAGTCCAGCAGGTTGAGGCTCTTCTTGCGCTGGCGGTAGGCCTTCAGCAGCGCCTCCATGTCCGGGACATCCTCGAGAAAGCTGGGTCGAAGCTCGGTGACCAGCTCTTCCAGGGGGCGGCCGGTGTTGACGTGGCGGGAGAAGAGGCTGGAGAGGGTGCGCTTGCGGGGGAAGCGCCGGCCGCCGTCGGCGTAGCCGCCCTCGGTGCGCAGCACGCCCACCAGGTCCGCGGCGTCGGCGCCGTCCAGAATGGTGAAATTCGGCGCATAGCCCAGAGTGCGGGCGAAGCGGCGCAGCTGGCCGTGGGCGAAGGAATGAAAGGTGCCGCCGGCCACTCGGCGGCAGCGGTCATCGAGAGCCGACTCCGCGCGGCGCAGCATCTCGCGGGCGGACTTGCGGGTGAAGGTCAGGAGCAGGATCGACTCCGGCTCCACCCCGCTAGAGACCAGATGGGCCACCCGATATACCAGCGTTCGGGTTTTACCGCTGCCGGGGCCCGCCACCACCAGATGCGGTCCTCCCTCGCTCAGCACCACCTCCCGCTGCGACTTGTTGAGGTCTTGGTGGAAGGCCGGGGTCGGCACGGGGGAATTGTCGCTGTTGCCCATGGGGCAAGACTATCCTACAGGCGGGGATCCGGCGGGAATTCGCAGTGCGACAAGGGGCTAACCCCAAAAAGGTGCCAGGCACTTTTGGGGGTTTCTCCAGAGGTGCCAGGCACTTTCGAGGGGCACTATTGGGGATTTGGGCCCTGCTGCGATGGGAGGTTCCCGGTGTAAGGTGCCAGGCACTTTGAGGGTCGAGCTCTCCAGAGGTGCCAGGCACTTTGGGGCCAGCTGGCACTCTTGGGCCAGCTCGTGGGGCAGTAGCTTGGGACTACGGGCTGAGCCTAGGGACTGCTTTGGTTTGCCGGTTGACCGTCTCTCACGTCGATTCTGGAGCGCGCCGCCTTGGGCAGCGGCATGGCTGGCTTGGTCTTACCGTCCGTTTGCTCACGACTGCTGCGGCGCGCCTTGCGGCGGCCTTTACGCTTCCGGAACCAGAGGGTGAAGCCCGTGATCACCAGGGCGCAGAGCACCAATCCGGTCAAGGCGATAATCAGGCGCCCGGCCCAGCCGAAGATTTTGCCGGAGTGCAGCGGAAACTGCAGGGCGACGAAGGTATCGGCGGCGGTGCCTTCAGCGCGGTGGTGATCGCCGACCACCGTGCCGTCCACCATGCTGACGTAGATGTAGCGCTGGCCGTAGTCAGCCAGGTCTCTGGGATCGAAGACCCGCGCCCAATAGAGGCCGTTGTTCGGCAGGAAGGAGAGGCTGTCGACCTCCGCTCCATCGGCGACTCGGGTCGCCGTGGCCAGCGCCTCGTCGATGGTGATCTCCCCTTGGTAAATCGGCTCATCGACGCGAGGCAGGGTTCGGAAAACGGATGGAGAGATGGGGGAGAAGATCTCTACCGCGCCGTTGAACACCGGTCTCAGATTGAAGTACACGCCGGAGATGGCGAGGATCAGCGTCACCGGCAGCAGCCAGAGCCCGGAGGCGCGGTGCAGCCCATAGGCCTGAGGGAGGCCCTTAGCGTTGCGCTTGACGAGGAAGCTGCGGTACCACTGGCGCAGGTTGGGAAACGAGAGCCATACCGAGGGCAGGTGGTCAAAAACCCAGAACAGCGCAACGATACCCAGCAGCACGGTGCCGAAGCTTCCAAAGTGGAGGTTCATGTGCAGCTGGTAAATCCAGCGCGCAATGTGCCGGCGATCCATCTTGGAAGCGCTCGGGGCGCGGGAGACGAGGACTTCCGCGGTGTAGGGGTCGACGAGCACGTTGAGTCGTCGCGGCAGCTTCTGTCCGGAATCCGGGAGAGCCCCAAGATAGGCGATCAGGGGCTCGTGGGCCTCGTTGGGCAGATCTACGAAGCGGGCGTAGCTGCCGGGCCAGCTCGCCTCGGCGGCGCGCACCAGATCCTCGTAGGGAAGTCTCTCGCCGACAACGGGGCGGTGAAAGACGTCTCGGTTGAGGGCATGGTCGACCTCTTCGTAGAACACCAGAAAGGTGCCGGTGAGCGCCAGCACGAAGAGCCAGACGCCAGCGAGCAGGCCGAACCAACGGTGCACGAAGACCATGGACTGGCGGATTCGAGCTTTTACTTTCCGATTCACGGATGGGTGACCTCAGGTTGCGTAAGCGCTGACGGAAGCAAAAATGCCGAGGAACCAGATGGTAACCCCGGCAGGGAGACGGTGCCACTAGGGCACCGGGAGAAGCGCGATCTGAAAGGCTCCACCGCCGAAGGCTGCCCTCGATTGGCAGGTTCGACGGTGGAGGTAGAGCAGATTAGAGGTCCACTCTCCAGCTCAGGCCAAAGGTGCGCCCGTTCCCCTTGAAGAAGGTGTCCGGTCGAGCGTTGGGATCAATTTGGGCGAAGTAGGTGAAGTAGTCCTCGTTGAGGGCGTTTTCTAGGCCGAGCCGCAGCTGGCCAACGGGAAGGTCCAGCCACAGGCTGACGTCGACGACGGTGTAGCCGTCGAAGTCTCGGCCGGAGCGAGCGGCGAGGCCGCGGAAATCTCGGTCGAGGAATCGGGAGATTTGGACGTCCCCGCCGAAGCGGTCATTGATGCGGCCGTTGAAGAAGACGTTGAGTCGATCCGGCCCGATGTTGAGGCCATCGAGGTCGGTGTCGACGCTGTCGTCGCCGTCGGCGTCGAACTCACCGTCGGTTTGGGCGTAGTTGGCGGCGATGGATAGACGGTCCGAGACGATGTACTCGGCGAAGAGCTCCAGGCCGTCGATCTCGGTGCGCTGGCGCACGACATCGAAGATGCCCTCAGGGTTGAGGGAGAGGAAGGATCCGTTCTCCGCAACCGACTCGAAGATCGCCGCCCGGGCCTTGAAGCGACGGCCGGTGTATTCGACTCCAAACTCCACGTTGTCGGCGATCACCGGCTCGAGGTTGAAGAGATTGTCGACGTCGAGCCCCGGGATGTTCACTGCCCGTAGCACTCGGCCGACGTCCGGCATGGTGAAGCTTTCGTTGAAGGCGCCGTAGAGGTTCCAGCCCTGGGCGGGGCGGACGATCAGCCCGACGTTCACCAGCGTGTCTTCGAAGCTCGGCTCGCCACCGCTGACGAAGGTCGAGTTCGCCGCGGCGATGGTGGTGTAGTCGTCGACTTCCAGGGTGGCGTCCTCGCGCCTTGCGCCGCCGGAGAGCGAAACGTAATCACCGAGCTCGAGATTGAGCTGGAGGAAGGGAGAGAGGGTCTCGAAAGAGGTTTCCGGCACCCATTCTCGCCCGCTGCGATCCAGCACCTGGGCAGATTCGTCGCGGAAGTAGTCGAAGCCGGCGGTGAGCCGCAGGACGTCATTCGCCAGCAGGCGGTTGTAGGCGAGCTTGAGCCCGGTCTTATCCGAAACCACCGCCGACTGATCGAGGAAGGGAGGGCCGTCCGGAGTCAGCCGGAAGAAGCCGCCGAAGGTGCCGCCCTCGAAGAGACCCTTGAACTCCTGCTGAAAGACCTGAGCGGTGAGGCTGCCGCCCCCCAGGTCGCTGTGGAGCAGGGTCACCGAGTAGGTGGTGTTCTCGTTGCGCGCTGGATTGCCGACCAGCGCCGAAGGATCGCCCTCCTCGGTAGAGGTGGGAATACCGAGAGAGCGATCCCCAAGCACCGCCCGGAAGTCTCCGTTGCGCTCCAAATCAAAGTCGTTGTAGAGAAAGCTGACGGCGGCTTCATCGCTGAGGACCCAGCGCCCCTTGGCAAAGAGGCTCAGGGTTTGGGAGTCCATGATGTCTCCCTGAGTGGGGTAGAGGCCTACCGGATCCCCGTTGGCGTCGAAGAAGAGGCCCCGCTCGTGGAGGGATCCGCCGACCATCAGGCCGAAGCGATCTCCGCCGCCGCCGGTGAGGACGGAGGTCTTGTAGCCCAGCGAGTCGGAATCGAATTCTGCCGAGCCGGTGAGGCGCAGATCCACGGTGGTCGCCCAGCTCGAAGAGATCCCCGGATCCCGGGTGATGATGTTGACCACGCCTCCCGTCGCTCCAACTCCCTGGATGGCGTTGGATCCGTTGATCACCTCGATGCTCTCGACGAAGGCCAGATCGATGGTGTGGCCATCTCGCCCACCGTCCCGCAGCGCGTTGTGTTGGTTCACGCCGTCGATGAGGTAGAGGGGATTGCGCCCGCGCAGCGTTTCGCTGCGACCGGTGAGCTTCTGCAGGCTCGGCGAGAAGCCCGGGACCTCCCGAGACAGGACGCTGGTGAGCTCGTCGGCGATCACGGCGCTCGACTCGACGGTCTCTTGGTCGATCAGCACCACGGACGCTGGCGTAGCGCTGGCCGGCAGCTCGGTGCGCGACGCGCGAACGATGATCTCTTCCTCGATCGGCTGCTGGAGGATCTCTTCATCTCCGCTGTCGGCTTGGCTGCTCGTTTCAGCGGAGGAAGTTGGGGAAGACGGAGCTTGAGCTGAGGCCGGAGACAGGCAGAGGAGCCCCAGCAGGAGCCCGGCGAAGAAGGGGATAGAACAGGCCGATCGGAGCTGAGGACGCAGATGTCGTAGCAGGCTGTTGGTGGCCATGGGTCGCTTTCTTAATCACGCCGAGGCAGAGGCGTGTATGGGAAGCGGCGGGGCTGGGGAGCGAAATCGCTTCAGCTTCGCCGCGATCATTTGCTGGGCAGATTCGTTCCTTACCAGGCCTTCCGAAGGCCTGCCCCTGGGGGGGATTCTGGGGTGATAGTTGCCTTATTGAGACTTAGTATCAATAGTAATTGAAACTGTACCACTTTAGTCCTATTTGTCAACGCTCCCTGCGGGGAAGAGCTGCGCCTCAACGGGACCTGGGCCGCATCATGAATTCATTGTTCTTGGTGATCGCTATCTCAATAAATAGCCGCTGAGCATCTTCCGCGGCTCATGATTTTTATTCCTCATACAGTCAAATTTTTTAAAAAATATTTCTTTGTGGAATGGAAATTCAGGACCTTGGCATCGCGTTGCCCAAGACAGCGCAAGCGTCGTTCAACATGAGCTAAGACCTCTCAGGTGGCTGCTTCCCGTTGGTGACCTAGTCGGCATGAGTTTTCCTTATGCCGTCATGGGAGAGGTCTGTCTCAAACTAATATCAAGGAGATGTTGCATGTCTCATCGTGATCGTTTCTTTACTCTTCTCATGCTTTCCTTTGTTCTGTTCACCTGTCCGCTCAGCGCCCAGCTGGTACAGCAAAGCCAGCCTTCACCGGCCTTAGAGCGAGACTCCATTGCTTACGCGGAGAAATTCGATACCGACATTGAAGAAGCGCTTCGGCGCCTGCAGATGCAGGAGAGTATCGGTCGTCTCGACGAAACCCTCACCGAGAGTACAGCCGAGGTCTTCGGCGGGTTGTGGATCGAACATCAGCCAAGTTTTCGAATTGTAACCCTCTTCACGCAGCCTTCGGTCGCTGAAGAGATTCTGTCGGAGCACGCCCTCGGCGAACTTGCTAGCTTGGTTGAGGTCCGTTCCGCCGCAGTGACTTTGAAACAGCTCGAGGAACAGCTGCTGCTCGCTCAAGCACAGCTGGAATCCTCAGGGCAAGCAGCGGATCTATGGATCAATGTTCGCGAGAATCAGGTGGAATACATGACCCCAGATCCCGCAGGCCTTACCGCTGCATTTGCCAGCAAGCGCCTCCAGATGCCTGAAAATACAAGGGTTGTTCAGGTGCAATCACTCTTTCAGCTTCAAGCCGATATGAGAGGGGGAAGGCCGCTCACCAATTGTACGTCCGGATTTACGGTTCGATCCGACACAGGGCAGCTGGGAATCTCTACTGCGGCTCACTGCAGTAACTCTACTGTTTATGAGGATGTCTTCATCTCGCTGACCTTTCAAAGTGAGAGGTTCCGTGATCACTACGATGTCCAATGGCATACTGCTCGATGCAGCGACACGATGCTGAATCAGATCTTCGACGGAACCGCAAATCGCACCATCAATGCTGCCGTTGGTCGAAATGCCCAGGCCATTGGCGCATTCGTCTGCAAGCATGGCGAAGCTACGGGAGCTACCTGTGGGACCATTGATGGAAAGTCCGTCCGGCCGATCGCCATTCCGAGTGCCGACGCGACCTTCATTTGTGTCCGAAATGATAACGTCACTATTTCCTCTGGCGGCGATAGTGGAGCACCTTGGTTCGCCGGGAATAGTGCCTACGGAATTCACAGCGGCGGAAACGGCAGTAACCAAGCCGTTTACATGGCCGTGGACTATATGGAAGACCGGGGTTATAGAGTTTTAGATTACGCGGCCAACGCGAATCCCTGGGCGGAGGTCACCTGCACCAGGACCGCGAGGAACTTTCACTGTAGCGTCAGCGGCCGCGGTGGTTCGCCGCCCTATACCTTCAGCGGTTGGCAGTACTACGGCCCTGCGGCCTCATGGAGCACAGGCTTCTCGTCGATCTCTGGAAATTACGGTAGCTTCCCAGGCTGCGTGGATGGTGAATTCAACTCTGTTCTAGTTCAGGTGACGGACTCTTGCGGCCGAACTGGCTACGGGAGCGCGACCTTCGACTGCTTAGCGGGGGATGAAGGCTGCGGAATTACTCGCATCTGTGATGGGCCGACAATCTTCTAAAAGGTTTCGTTCCAGAAAGAGCTCTCATTGATCCCCGGCGCTCCGTAATGGAGCGCTGGGGGCTTATTGCTGCATTATTTTGTGTAGGAGATCTTGCGTTAGCCTTGTCTGGAGGTGCATGTCTTTGAGTGAAGGGTGATTGGTTTCTGAGGTGATGGATGATGGCTCTTTGTTGTGATTGACGGTTCTATTTAAATTAGAAAAATGCTTTTGCCCCTCTGGCGCTTGATGATTAATCACCCAGCTCGGCCGAGGGCTCGAGTTCCTCCAGGGTCACGAGACCCTTCTTCAGGGCATGGACCGCGGCCTGGGTTCGATGGGAGAGCCCTAACTTGGAAAGTAGATTTCCGACGTGGGTCTTGACGGTTTCTTCACCGATGTAGAGGCGCTCGGCGATCTGCCGGTTGGTCAGGCCGCTGGCTACAAGGCGAAGCACATCGGTCTCTCGGGGCGTGAGCTCCGCTCCCGGAGGGCTGCTACGGGCGAGGTCTTCGACCACCGTGCTCGAAACGGAGGGATCGACCACCGTGCGCCCTTCCGCGGCGCCGCGCACAGCCTGGAGGAAGGTCTCGGGGGCGGCATCTTTGCGGATATAGCCGACGGCTCCGGCCCGCAGAGCGGCGACGACTCTTGCGTCGTCGGTGTGGGCGGTGAGTACCACGATGTGGAGCGCAGGCCACTGCTGAATGAGTCGGCGGGTCGTCTCGACCCCGTCGATGCCCCCCGGCATCATGAGATCCATGACGACGATATCCGGCTGCCAGCTCTCCATGCGTTGGAGGGCCTCTTCGCCGTTGGCGGCTTCGCCGATGACCTGGAGATCATCGAAGGACTCCAGGTACTGCTGCAGGGCCGTCCGGACGACGAGGTGATCGTCTACGAGGACGATTCGTTTGACGCTGCTCATAGGGAGACTCTCCTTGCAGCCCGTTGCTCGTGCCAAATCAAGATGATTCCGGCGAGATAGATGGCGATGGCAAGATAGCCGCTGAGGAAGGAGAGGCTCCAGAATCCCCAGGAGTAGGTAAGAGCTGGTCCTGTGGAGCTTAGAAGGACCCAGGCAAACCAGAAGATTGCCGTACTGGATCCAAAGGCGTGGAGATTGATTGACTTGCGCGAGCTAAACCGCCATAGCGCGAGAGAGGCAAGGAACCCCGCCGAGATGCTGAGAGCGAGCAGCGGGATGGATATCAAGAGATTCGTTCTAGCGTAAGCCCACCAGAAGTGTGGGGCCCAGCAATAGGCGGTGGCAAAGAGGAGAGAGGTCCGCAGGGAGATCATCGGTGAGTTAGGAGGCGGGGATTTTGCTGATCGCTTGCGGCGGCTGGACCAGAGATAGTTGATGATCGCCAGCAATGCGAGGGATGGGAAGAGCCAGCTGCTGAGCCGGGTTTCCGCTTCTGTGCTGAAGAAGGTCGCCGGCATGATGCCAGGGGTGAACGCCAACAGGAGGCCGAGGACGGCGGTGGGGGAGAAGGCCTGAGCCGTTGTGGCGATTGAGGACATCGTTTCTGGAATGGGAGGAGGGGTCGCTGCTTTCAGCGGGATTCTTACGATCAGTCGGGTTCCCGCTCCAGGGCTAGAGTCGATCTCGAGGTGTCCCTGGAACCTCTCGAGACGTTCGGTGATTCCCTGCAGGCCGAGGCCGCAGGCGCGTGCCTTTGGCTCAAAGCCCTGCCCGTCGTCCTCCACTCGAAGAATGAGCTCGGCGCCTTCGCGCCCCAGGTGGACCGACACGGTTTTGGCCCGGGCGTGACGGCTGACGTTGCTCATGGCCTCCTGGGCAATGCGAAAGAGCGCCTACTGGATGGCCGGAGGAAGCTGAGACTCGGGGGGCAGCTCACCGATATCGCAGTGGACCGTGGCGCCGGATCGATATTGCAGCGCCTCCCCTTGCTCTTTGAGAGCCTCGACGAGACCAACGTTGGCCAGGGCTTCTGGGCGCAGCTGCAGCAGCAGAGCCTGCATTTCGACCATCGCCTCATGAGCACAGCGGCGCACATCCTCGAGACTGCTTTGGGCTCCCGGAGGGTCGGTGTTCCAGCGGGCAGCGGTGGCCGCGGCGCTCATCTTGATGCTGAAGAGCTGCTGCTTGATGGAGTCGTGGAGCTCCCGGGCGAGGCGGTTGCGCTCTTCGCTGGCGGCTGCTTCTCCCAGCCGGCGTACCCAGCGCTCTCGGGTCTCCTGGAGTGCGCTGCCTCCAGCGAGGGCTCGAAGCTGCTGGTTGAGCTGGAATAGCAAGGGAGATTGCGCCAAGGGCACTGGTGCCGTCGCTTCTTCGGCAGTGCCTGAGAGGCGCGATGGAAGGGCGCCCATGGACCGCTCGAGACTCAGGAGATTTCTCGTCTCGGGCCAGGCGAAGGCCAGAGAGGCGGCGATCGCCAACAAGAGGGTGAAGGTCACTCCTCCAATGCCGCCGACGTCTTCAAACCCGGAGATCGAGCTGCCCAGCTTCAATAAAAGATTTCGGGTTGACTCTGCCGCAATCCAGCTCGTGATGACGAGTCCGCTAGCTGCCGCGATGGCCGCTCGAAGAGCTTGAAGAGAGAGGATCTGAAGGGTGCTGGCGTGATTCGACGGTGGCTTCGGGCTGTTTTTATCGTTCAATAGAGCATGGCGTATCCATGCGAGACCGTTGACGATAGCGAGTAGAAAACAGGTTAGAAGAATGAGAAAGCCGGCGGTGTTCTGGAGCAGATGATTCTGCAGGATAAACGCTGGCAGGATCGTCGCAGCTCCAAGCCCGGTCAGCCCTGCCAGGGCAAGGCGCCGTGATCGATCCGTCGGAGCGATGCTCGCGAAGTTCACGAGAAAGGCCAGGGCTGCGACATGCAATCCAAAGTTCTTAGGTAAGTTGACCATCTCGAGACTCCAAGACCAGGTGAAGTTAGAGAATGGATCACCGAAATCAAAGTCCTCCGGGTATAAGAGAAGAAATATGGCTAGTGTTAGGAAAAAGAGGACGTTGATCGCTACGACGAGGTTGTAGTTCTTCATATTTGCAACTCTATGTATCAAAAGTCTCTCTGAGATCCCCAGCCAGATGGGATCTCACCTCCCTCAAATGGGGGAGTCGTGGACTGCAGACCATCTCGAGTTTCTGCCGGCGAAAGCAGCCGCTAGCTGGCCTTGGAAGAAGTGCGCTTCGCAGAGCTCAAGCGCCGATCAGTAGAGCTGTCCCGGCCCAGTTCTGCCCGGTACAAGGTGCTCGGTGCAGGCATGCTCCCGGGGCATCGATGCTTACGCCTGTGGCAGCGCTACCCCGCCTGCGAGAGGTGCCCGCCTGCGAGAGGTGCCAGGCACTTTTGGGCTCGGCGGAGGTTCGCAGTGCTTCAGCGAGGTAGCCTTGGAGAGGTGCCAGGCACTTTTTGGGGATTTGAGTCCGAGTCTGTGGCAGTGCCGGTGCAAGGTGCCAGGCACTTTTTTGAATTTTGGGTTTGGCAGCTCGGTGCAAGGTGCCTGGCACCGGGAGAAGGTCCTAGGCGTTGGCGAGCTGCTGGAGCCGCCCGAGCAGTCGTTCTAGACGGTGGACGGAATCGCGGCGGCCGCCGGGGCGGTGGCGGGCGAGCCATAGGGGGCGGTGCTCGGCGACGAGGGGGGAGAGGGCCTCGGCGAGCTGGCCTGCAAGGTCTTTGGGCAGGTCGTCTAAGGCTCCGGCAGAGCCGCCGCCGGCCGCTTGAAGCCGGCCCAAGGCGAGATCGCAGGCGAAGGTGAGGAGCTCGGCGACCCAGGTGAGCTCGCGGGCGAGGAGCTGGGCGTCGGGGCGCTGGCTACGGGTTTGGGAAAGGGATGTAGCGGCGGCGAGGAGGCGCTCTTTGCAGCGCTGGAGGCCTTCGGCGCTGAGTCCCTGGTAGCGGCGGTGGTCGAGGCCGTCGTCGGGGTGGATGATGAGGTGGAAGAGGGGAGTGCCGTTGAAGGCGCGGCCGCCGATCTCGGTGAAGGCGGAGCCGAGCTCCCGCAGGGCGGTGGAGAGGGTGCCGCTGGGGTCGAGGAGGGCGTGGCGGTCGAGGAGGTTCTCGACACTGGGGGCGCCGGGCTGGTTGAGGCCATCGGGGCACCAGGCGCGGCAGGCTCCGGCGACGAGGCCGGGGAGGCTGATGACCGGGGGCTGGAGATGACCGTAGTCGCCCCAATCGGTGATCAGCAGGCCGTGGGCGCCGTGCTCGGCGCCGGCCTGGGCGGCGGCGGCGAGGTTGTCGAGGGCGTTCTGCCAGCGGCCGCCGAAGCTATTCCAAGAGCTGGTGCCGGGGCAGACATAGAGCTGGCGGCGGCTGGGGGGCTGGCAGGCGGCGGCGAATTTCGGCACGTGCTGGTGGAAGGGGTGGTCGGCCTCGTACCCCCATTCCAGGATCACCGAGTCTTCGGGCAGCTGGTGGGCGGCCTCGGGATGCTTCAGCAGGATGTCTCCCCACAGCTGGATCCGGCGCCCGTGCTGGTGGGCGAGATTGGCGATGGTGTTGACGGTATCGAGATAGACGGCGTGGGAGCTGCGCTCTTCGGCGGCTTCCTGGGAGCGGCAGCGCACCATGTCGAAGGTCTCGTCGCAGCCGACGTTGAGCTGGTCGCTGCTGAAGCAGGGCAGCAGCTGGCTATAGAGATCGCCCAGCAGCTGGAAGGTCTCGGGATCTGTGGGGCACAGGCTGAAGGGCTCGATCTCGTCGCTGAAGGGATGCTCGACTCCCTCCGGACACTCCGCCAGGGGACGATATTCGTCGTGGCGCAGCCAGCGGTGGAAGTGTCCGAAGCTGTTCTGGTTGGGCACCAGCTCGATGCCCCGGTGTCGGCAGAAGAGATCGAGGGCGCGCACCTGAGCCGGGGTGAAGGGGCTGGCCTCCCGCCACACGGTCTCGTGTCCCTGATAGGCGAAGACGTGCTCGAAGTAGAGCTGAATCTGATTGATCTTCCAGCTGGCGAGGCGATCGATGCGGCGCAGCAGGGTCGGCAGGGTGGGGACTTTGTCTCGGCTGACGTCGATCATCACCCCACGGTGGGGAAAGTGGGGGTGGTCTTCCACCCGCCCGATGGGAAGCTGGATGCCGGGGCTGGGGCACACCGGGTTAGGGGCTTCGCCGGAACCCTCATCGAGGGGTAACGGAGTCGCCAGCTGGGCGAGGGTGGCGCAGCCGTGGACAAGGCCTCTGGGGCCCGCGCCCGAGATCAATACGCCCGCTTCGCCGATCTCCAGACGGTAGCTTTCGGAATCTTCATGCTCCTCACCGTTGAGGGCTCGGCCCCACTGCAGTCGCAGATCCGCCGGAGAGCCGGGGCGAGATCGAGTGAGGCGGATTCCGTGGCTTCCCCAGGCGCGGCGCAATCGGGCCAGCGCCGCTAGGGCTCGAGATTCCGGCAGGCCGGGGCCGAGGGCGACGGTAATGGAGCCTTGCCAGAGGAGGGGAGGGGCCGGCGGGAAGGAGGAGCTTTGGGGCGGAGGGAGGAGGGCAGGGGGGCTTGGTGGAGCGGGGGTATCCATGGGCCGATCTTACGTCGGGGGCCGGGGCGACCGGGACGATGAGAGCGTGGAAAGCACTCGTCGTCCCTTTGTCTTCTTCGATGGGTATGAGTTACGGATGGCGTACAGAGATCCCGCGTAGGCGTCCCTACGGCTCAATAGCACGGCATGGTTGGTTCTTGCATACGCAGTGCGAGTTCAGCTATCATTCCGCTCCTCGTACGAGGTTTGCCCGCGGCCTGAGCGGCCGATCAAGAGATAAAGGAAGTAATCATGCCTCGCAAATGCCAGATTACCGGCAAGAAGCCAAATGCTGCCCGCAACGTGTCGCACGCGCACAACGTCACGCCGCGCTGGCAGCTGCCGAACATCCAGAAGAAGCGCATCTACGTTCCCGAGTTGGGACGGTGGGTGCGTCTCAAGCTCTCCACCCGGGCGCTGCGCACGATCAATAAGAAGGGTCTGTTGCAGTATCTGCGGGACGAAGGGCTCACTCTCAAAGACGTCACCGGATAAGACTCGCGCGCTATCACTCTTAAAGCGCTGTCACGCGAAAGAGGTGGTATCGCCCTAGAGAGGGAGCGTCATCCGAAGAGATGACGGTACCCTTTCTGTCATCCGGTCTTCTTCGCCGGCACGACTGTCGGCGAAGAGTGGGTCTGGCGCTCGACGCTGAGCAACGGCTGGGCCCACGAAATCGACGGCGTAGAGCGCTCTCCATAGGGCTCGGCGTTGCTTCGTCGCCGCCTCTGCTCTTGCTCTCGCAAAGATCTCATCGACGCTGTTCACTGGTGGATCCAGAGGCCACCTGTGGAGTCTGCGCCCATTGGTGGATTTCGGCACCAGTCATCTTGGGTGATGGCTTCGGTGGGCCTGTGGCCTTGCTCCATCCAAAGACCGTGGCCTTTCCGAGGGATGGCTTCACGTCCCGTGAAGCGCACAGCAAATCGGGCACCTGGAAGAGATTTTGAGCGCGGCGATCAAGGCACTGCTGGATTGCTCCCTCACTAGCGGGCGACTAGCGAATCTGCCTTGGATTACCGAAGACTGAGCCTAGAAGGGCGCTGAGTTTCTGGCTGCTTCGTGGGGAAGCGGTTATCCTCGGTCGCTGAGTACTTCAGATGGTGTACTTCAGATGGTGTACTTCAGATGGTGTACTTCAGATGGTGTACTTCAGATGGTGTACTTCAGATGATTCCCGTCCCCTGGGATGGAGTCCTGACTCTCCCGATAGGTTCCCCCGAAGGAATTCTCCGACAGGCTCCCCCGACAGATTCTCCCGACGGACTTCCCCGACAGGCTTCTCAGTCACAGGCTTCTCAGTCACAGGCTTCTCAGTCAATAGCCCCAAGATATCTAGGGACCTGCATTCCGGGCCTTGATCCCAGGGCCTGGGGTAGCAGAGCCCCCCGAAGCAGGCTTATAGAGGAACGAGACCATGAGCGACACTCGCACGGAAACCGACAGCCTAGGACCGGTAGAGGTTCCGGCCAGCAGCTATTACGGCGCCCAGACTCAGCGGGCCAAGGACAACTTCCCGATCAGCGGGCTGACCTTCCCGCGGCGCTTCATCGAGGCGATGGGCAGGATCAAGAAGGCGGCGGCCCAGAGCAACAACGAGCTCGGGCTGGTGGAAGACTCGCTGCGGGACGCCATCGTTCAGGCGGCTCAGGAGGTGATCGACGGTGGCCTCGACGGGGACTTCCCGCTGGATATCTTCCAGACTGGCTCCGGCACCTCCACCAACATGAACACCAACGAGGTGATCGCCAACCGCGCCATCGAGATCCTCGGTGGTACCGTCGGGTCGAAGTCGCCGGTGCACCCCAACGATCACGTCAACGCCAGTCAGTCCAGCAACGACACCATTCCCACCGCCATCCACGTCTCCGCCTACGGAGCCCTGGAGCAGGATCTGAAGCCTGCCCTGGAGACTCTGGCGTCGGCCCTGGAGGCTAAGGCGCAAGCCTTCGACGACGTGGTGAAGATCGGCCGCACCCATCTGGCGGACGCCGTGCCGGTGCGGTTGGGTCAGGAATTCGCGAGCTACGCCCAGCAGGTGCGCAACGGCATCGCCCGCATCGAGGCGGTGCAGCCGCGACTGGCGGAATTGGCCCTCGGCGGAACCGCCGTGGGGACCGGCCTCAACGCTCCTCCGGGCTTTGCCGACGGAGCGATTCGTCGACTGGCGCAGGACACCGGCTATCCCTTCGTCGGTGCTCCCAATCGCTTCGAGGCCCTCGCCGCCAAGGATGCGGCGGTGGAGACCTCCGGGGCCCTGAAGGTCATCGCCGTCTCCCTCACCAAGATCGCCAACGACATCCGCTGGCTGTCCTCCGGCCCGCGCACCGGTTTTGCCGAGATTCGCATCCCCAGCCTGCAGCCGGGAAGCTCCATCATGCCCGGCAAGGTCAACCCGGTGATTCCCGAAGCGGTGCTGATGGTGGGCGCTCAGGTGGTGGGCAACGACGCCACCATTGCGGTCTCCGGCATGGCGGGGAACTTCGAGCTCAACGTGATGATGCCGGTGATCGCCTACAACCTGCTGCAGAGCATCGAGGTGTTGTCCAACGCTTCGAAGCTGCTGGCAGAGCGCTGCGTAGAGGGCATCGAGGCGGATCGCGAGCGCTGTCGCACCATGGTGGAGCGCTCCCTCGCCATGGTGACCTCGCTGGCCCCCCTCATCGGCTATGACGCTGCCGCTTCCCTGGCGAAGGAGGCTTTTGCCTCTGGCCGCACGGTGCGGGAGCTGGCCCAGGAGCGCCAGGTGCTGCCGCCGGAGGAGCTGGAGCGGGCGCTCGACGCGCGGTCGATGACCGACGGCGGCGTTCAGGGCGGCTGAGCCCTCTTTGCCGCGCCGAGGCTGAAGAGCGCTCAGGGCCGGGATCGGCTCTGAGTGCTCTTGTTTTGGGCGCTCTTACTTTGGACGTTATCTCGTATCCTGAGATCCACCACCCCCACCAGCTGCCCCTTCTCGCCGGCGAGCTCCTGTTGGGAAGCGCCCGGGGGTGGCTGTCCCCACACCTTGAGGTGGTATAGGCCCGGGGTGAGCTCTGCCGTGGGCAAGCGTAGCGTCAGGTGCGGATGAAGGCTGGTGCTGCTCTCAATCTGCGATGCATCCTCCGGCGGGACGCCCTCCAGAATCCAGGCGCGGCCTTCGGGGAGCTGCCTCAGGTGCACGTCGAAGGGGCCGAGGGCATTGCGCTCGGCGAGCTCCAGGCGCAGCTCCAGGAGAGGGGCGTCGGGCAAGGTGATGATCTCGCCGTCGGCGGGACCCCTCACCGGGGCGGAGACGAAAACCTGGGGGCTGGTGGTATCGGTCGCGGGGGGAGAGCTAGCGAGGCCCCAGCCGAAGGCAAAGCCGAGGCCCAGGGTGAGCAGCAGGGCGGCGGCCAAGGGAAGCCAGTAGCGGCGGGGATTCTCTTCGGAGGGCACTGCATTGACAGGCGCCGTACTGACAGGCGCCGTACTGAAGGGCGCTGTCTTGAGGGGGCTTGCGCTGGAGGGCGCTATGCCGGATTGAGACTCGCCCTGCGACTCAGCCCCTCGCCGGGCTCCTGGCTCGACTCCTAGCTCTGTTATCGCCCTGGGGTCTGTCGCTTTGGCTGCTGTCTCTGCCTCGGAGGCCAGGAGAGAGTCTCCCAGGCTTTGCCGCAGGCGCTGCGCAATCTGGAGCCGCTGGCGCAGCGCGGGAGAGCGCTGCAGCCGTTCCGCGAGGACCTGCTGACGAGCGGGGGCAAGGCGGCCGGCTGCATAATCGTCGAGCGCTTCGGTCTCCAAGGCTTCCAGCAGTTCGAAGAGCTCATCGTCCGCCAGCGCGTCTGCCTGGAGAGCCCGCCGAGCCTCTTCGCCCAGCTCGTTGAAGAGGAAGGCTTCTAGCTGGTGTTCCGACCATTTCATCGAGGTGAGGTCCTCCCCATTATCGTCAGTGTCGAAGGGGGAGTTCGATGGCGGCGGAGGGGTTGTCATAGTTCGGCTTCTCGAGGCGCTGGAGGGCGATGGGGGCATCAAGGTAACAAATACCTCGATACTTGTGTCTCGAAGCGGGTATCCGTTTCAGGGATAGTGCGAAAAATTCTCCTTCCGTGTCGTTAGCGGGAATTTCTGGCTCCAGCAGGCTGCCGTGGCAGCCCCCGAGAAGCGTGCCGGAGCGAGAGGCAGGGGCGGCTAAGGTTCCAGTTCGGCGGATTTCTCCGTCAGCCCCTGAATGCAGCCCTCGAGGCGTTTGCGGATTCGATGGGCACGAATTCGCAGACCATTGCGGCTGATTCCCAGGTTCTCCGCGAGCTCCTGGCGTGCCTTGGAGCGCTTGGACCCTTCATCACCGTAATACGAACGAATCAGCTGTTGATCCTCCTTCGTTAGGCGCTGGAGACAGGTTTCCAGCGTATCGAGGCGCGGGTCTTCTTCCTCTGCCTCGGTAGGGGACCAGGTTTCCGCAGCCTCCGCCGGGACCTTGGCGGCCCGCTGCCGCCGGGAGTCCCGATGGGCCTCATACACGATGAAGCGGGCCACTCGGGAAATGTAGCGATAGGGGTCATCGGCTTCGATCTGAAGACCATCTCGAACTTTGCTCGCGACTCGGTCCAGGGTCCGGTCGGCGAGCTCCTCCGCTCGCTCTCCGAGCCCTTCCCACTGAAAAAAGCGGCAGAGTCGGTGATGGAGCTGGCGGTAGAGCTCACCAGCGGATCCTGGATCGGATGCGAGCTGCTGAAGCAGGGAGCTCAAGCGTCGTTGCGTGAGCTGCCATCGGTCGGCCCCTCCCTCCGGGGGGGCTGATTCGCCTTCGCGGCTCATGGGTGGACCATTCCTCAAATCCCACCTTGCGCTCCGCTGGCCGCAGAGGGGTTGGCGCGCCACCGGTTCGCTAGAGCGGCGCGGCGAAGCCCTGTACCTGCCAACAAAGATGGGTCGATTTTATTATAAATTCATGCAAAGGTGCAAAATTATGTATTGATCACCTCTTTGGTCGCCTTTGGGGATGCTGTAGCTCAGCCCTAAGGGCGGGAGCGAGGGCGCCCTTGGGTTAGCATGGGGGGATGAAGAATCAGCACTCAGAGGGTTTCGACGGGAAGGCAGAGACCACCGAGGGCCGAGAGCTAGAGCGGGCAGAGGCTGTTGCCGAGAGCGCGGTGGACGACGACAGCTCGGCGCTGGAGAGCTCGGGATCTAGGGTGAGGCATTGGGCGAGGACGGCGGATCCGGCCTGGCTTCGCCTCATCGTCTTCAGCGGCGGATTGGTCGCCACGCTGGTGGTGCTGATCATCTTCGACGAGATCTTCACGCCGCTGCTGGTGGGGCTGGGCCTCGCCTATCTCTTCGATCCACCGGTTTCGTGGCTGCAGCGCAAGGGCTGGTCTCGACTCGGCGCGGTGATTTTTATCAGCGTTTCGGTGGTGGTGGTGGTGGTGGCCCTGCTGCTGTATTTGGTGCCCGCCATCGGGAATCAGGTGGAGGGCCTGCAGCAGAAGCTGCCGGAATACCAGGAGCGTCTCGAGGCCCAGGCGCAGCCCATTCTGGAGCGCTTCCAGAGTCAGTACTCAGACCGCCTGGAGGAGCTGCAGGGCAAGGCCCAGGCGCTGATCGAGGAGAACCTGCCTCGAGTGGCGGAGTCTTTGGGCAAGGGTTTGGGCAAAGCCTTCAGCAGCGTGCTGCAATTCGTGCTCTTCCTGCTGAACTTGATTTTCATCCCGGTTTTCGCTTTCTACCTGCTGGTGGACTGGCCGAAGATCAAGGCGACGAGTCTCGGCCTGGTGCCCAAGCCCTACCAGGTACTGGTGCAGGATCGACTGAAGGAGGTCGACACCGCCGTCGGCTCGTTCCTCCGCGGTCAGCTCACCATCGCTTTGGTGCTGGCGGCGATCAACTCCATCGGGCTGATGATCCTCGGAGTGCCCATGGGGCTGCTCATCGGGTTGATCGCCGGCTTGGCGAACATGATTCCCTACATGGCCCTGGTGGTGGGCCTGGTGCCGGCCTTGGTGCTCTGCTGGGCGGAGGATCAAAGCGTCGTCAAGCTGCTGCTGGTGATCGCCGTCTTCGGCGGCGCCCAGCTGCTGGAAGGTACGGTGCTCTCTCCCCGTATCCTCTCCCAGAGCGTCAATCTGCACCCGGTGTGGGTGCTGCTGGCGGTGATCGCCGGCGGCTCCCTCTTCGGTTTCTTCGGCATGATGCTGGCGGTGCCGGTGGCGGCGGCGATCCAGGTTTTCGTGCGCCACTGGCTGAGCTCCTACAAGCAATCGAAGGTGTACCGCGGGGCGGAGTCGGAGGCTGAGGATCCCGCGGGGCAAGAGGCCCCGGTGGTCTGAGTCCCTCTCTCGGGGGGAAACCTGCTGCTGGCTTCGAAGCTCTTCTCCTGGCCGTTGCCTGTCCTGGGCCGGTTATGGCTGGTGTTGGTCTCAACCTTGAGATCTCTGTCGCAAGAATTGACGGTCTCCAAGGGAGCTTTGGCGGCGAAGAGTAGAGCGTGATGCGTAGCTCTAGCCCGAAGCGACCCTCTGAACCTCAGCGTGCCCAGCCCTCCTCGCGCCCTGCTGCGACCCCGATCTTTCGTGGGGAGGCGAAGGTGGAGGACGGTAAGCCGGTGTTCTTCGTCGGCCCCTGGGATCTCAATGCGGAGCTCCCCTGCGTACCGCAGGATCCGGCGGCGGGTTCTGTGCTGCTGGTGGAGAGCATCGCCAAGGGAAAGGCGCTGCCCTTTCACCGCAAGAAGCTGGTGCTGGTGCTCTCGGCCCTGCATCATTTCGCCCGCGAGCTCGCCAACCGAGGATATGACGTCACCGTGCTGCGGGCTCGGAGCTACGTCGACGGGATTCGGCAGCAGGTGGAAGCGAGGCGCGGGAGCCGGGTCGAGGCGATGAAGCCTCGGGAGTGGGGCCTTGCTCAGGCCCTCGCCCGGGCGGACCGGGAGGGCACCCTCGGCGCCCCCCTGAGGCTTCACGACGACGGCGGCGCGGGGAGCCATTTCTTCCTCACGCGGCAGGAATTCGCCGGCTGGGCCGGCGATGCTCCCAAGCTGCGCATGGATACCTTCTATCGCAAGATGCGTCGTGATTTCGGCGTGCTGCTGGACGCCAAGGGCAAGCCGGAAGGGGGGCGCTGGTCCTTCGACAAGGAGAATCGCAAGCCGCCGCCAGACCATCAGCCACCGCCGGTGGAGCGCTTTCCTCCTAATCAGCTCACCCGCTCGATCATGGAGCGGGTGGAGGGCTGGGCGGGGCGGTGGGGATCCGCCTATGGCTTTGACTGGCCGGTGACCAGAGCGCAGGCGCTGGAGGCTCTCGATCGCTTCCTCGATCAACGGGGAGAAGGCTACGGCCCTTACCAGGACGCGATGCTCAAGGATCAGCCGTGGATGTGGCACTCGCTGATCTCGCCAGCGCTGAACCTCTCGCTGATCTCCCCACGAGAGGTGGTGGCCCGGGCACTGGAGGCGTGGCGGGGCGGAGCGCTGCCGCTAGCCTCGGCGGAAGGCTTCATTCGCCAGGTGCTGGGCTGGCGGGAGTTTCTGAGAGGCGTCTACTGGCGGCAGATGCCGGGGCTGCGGGAGGCCAACGGGCTGCAGGCTCAACGGCCCCTGCCGAAGCTGTTCTGGGACCCTTCAGCAACGGATCTAGAGTGCCTGAAGCAGAGCGTCGGCCAGGTTTTGGAGACCGGCTACGGGCACCATATCCAGCGCCTGATGGTGCTGGGCAACTTCGCGCTGTTGGCGGGGATCCGCCCTCTGGAGGTCTCCCATTGGTTCTGGGCCGGCTTCGTGGACGCCTACGAATGGGTGGAGCTGCCCAACGTCCACGGCATGGCCCTGTTCGCCGATGAGACCTTCACTACCAAACCCTACGCTGCTTCTGGCGCCTACATCCACCGCATGAGCGACTATTGCGGCTCCTGCCGGTACAGCGTCAAGCAGCGCAGCGGTGAGGGGGCCTGTCCCTTCAATCATCTCTTCTGGAGCTTCATCGACCAGCATCGACCGCTGGTGGCGGCGAATCCCCGGATGAAGGTGCTGCTGCGCACCTGGGACCGCTGGGATTCCGAGGAGCAGGAGTCGATTCGCCGCAGCTCTGCGGAATTCCTCGCCGGGCTCGACGAAGCGCAGACCGGCTGGAGCTTCGAGGACGATGCGTGTTGAGCCCGCGATTTTGGCGGGTCCCCTGTTTGCCCACTTGTTTGCCCGGAGCAGAAATTTAACTTTGACTTCAAAGATAGTGGATAAGACCGGGGATCTCGGGCATAGAGGGGCTCTCTCAGCTGTTAGCCTCAGCAGGCGGTCGATTCCTGGGACCGAGGGTCTGGAGCAAGACCGTGAAGAGCTCGCCTCGAATCACGGAATCGTCGAATCGCGGAATCTGACCCCCTTGGATCTACTACACGATCTTCTACGCCCTGCCCGCCCCTAAGGCGGAGGGTTGCTCGATTTTTCTGGAGGAGCGGAAATGGATCGAAAGATGAACGCTTCGCGAATTCTTCACCCGCTGGTTCTTCGCTCGCTGTTTCTTCGCTCATTGGGCTTGCTCTGCCTCGGCCTGGTATCCCTCTGGGGAGGTCCGCTGGGCGCTCAGGAGTCGGCTCCGGGGACCTTCGCCGAGATTATCGAGGTGCGGGTGGTGAACGTGGAGGTGGTGGTGACCGACGAGGACGGCAACCGGGTGGCCGGGCTCGATCGCGATCAATTCCAGCTGGAGGTGGACGGGGAAGCTCAGTCCATCGACTTCTTCAACGAGGTGGTGGGGGGCGAGGCGCTGTCGGAAGAAGAGGGTGAGGAAGGGGCCGAGGCGGTGGAGGATCCTGCCCTCGAGGGGCTGCCGGGCTTTTCTCCCGGGGAGCCGGTCTCCACCAGCTACCTGGTGTTCGTCGACGACTTCTTTTCCATCAAGCGCGACCGCAACGAGGTGCTGGAAGCCCTGGCGGACGACCTTCCCCTGCTCACCCCCGGGGACCGCATGGCTATCGTCGCCTTCGACGGCCGGCGCCTCGACATGATCAGCTCGTGGTCCGATAGCCAGAAGGAGCTGCAGCGAGCGCTGCGCAAGGCCGGAGACCGCAAGGCCTACGGTCTGCAGCGGCTGGCGGAGCGGCGCAACTTCCGCTCGATTCGCCTCGACTTCAACTCGCTGGAGCCGGAGTCCACGGTGGACGGAACCCGCCTGGACATCGAGGAGGAGCAGTTCGCGGTGCAGATCTCGGAGCAGGTGGAGCGAGTGGTGGCGGCGGCGACGGCCACCCTGCGCTCCTTCGCCCAGCCGCCGGGGCGCAAGGTGATGCTGATGGTCGCCGGGGGCTGGCCCTTCGATCCGGTGCGCTTTACCGTGACCGACCCCAATCGAGTGATCCTCGATCGCGGCGTGCCCTCCGGCCCGGAGCTCTTCGAGCCCCTCACCGAAACCGCCAATCGCCTCGGCTACACCCTCTACCCGGTAGACGTCCCTACCAGCAGCCTGGATCTTGCGGATCGCGATCTCGCCAGCCTGCGCAACATTCCCTCGGGAGCGGCGCTGGAGCCGGATTTCGTGAGGGAACAGGAGCTCCACGCCTCCCTCGGCTTCGTGGCGGAGAGCACTGGCGGCAAGGCTCTGATCAATTCCGCCAGCCTCGATGCTCTGCCGCGGGCGGTAGAGGACACCCGCACCTTCTATTGGCTGGGCTTCACTCCCGAATGGCGGGGGGACGATGAGGTGCACGAAATCCGGGTGCGGGTGGCCGGCGCCGACGGTCAGCGGCTCGAGGTGCGCACCCGGGAGAGTTACCAAGATCTGTCTCGCAACGCGGAGGTAGCGATGATGGTGGAGAGCGGCCTGCTCTTCGGCAACGCTCCCTCCAGCGAGAAGCTCACGGTGGTGCTCGGGGAGCCGAAGCGAGAGCGCTTCCGCAAGATGAGGGTCCCTTTGGGGATTCGCTTCCAGGCTCAGGACATCGCCTTCGTGCCCACCAACGAGGGTGGCTTCGGCGCCCAGGTGCTGCTAGTGATCAGCGTGATGGACGAGAGCGGGGCTCGGGCTCCGGTATACCGCCTGCCGCTGGCCTTTGCCCAGCAGGAAGAGCCCGACGGCGAGCGCTGGGTGGGTTACGACACGGAGCTGGAGCTGCGCCGCGCCGATCACGACGTGGTGGTGGCGATCTACGATCAATTCGGCGGCTCGCTGCTCTCTTCGGCCGTTTCGGTCAAGCCCTGAGTTGGAATCCAGGATGAGCGGAGCCCAGAAAGGCGAAAGATGAGGCCATCAGGCGAGGATTCAGCGGACAGCCCCTCGAGCCAGCGTCGTCCCCGGAGGGTGGCGGTGGTGGGGGCGGGGATGGCCGGGCTGACGGCCGCTCGGGAGCTGCGAGAGCGCGGGGTGGAGGTGGAGGTCTTCGACAAGGGGCGCGGCCCCGGCGGGCGGCTGGCGAGTCGGCGGGTGACGCTGGGTACCCACAATGCTGAGGCGGCGAGCCTTCTGAGCTTCGATCACGGGGCGCAATATTTCACCGCCCGAGACCCGCGCTTTCGGCAGCGGGTCGCCCAGTGGCGAGAAGAGGGCGTGGTGGCTCCTTGGGAGGGGCGGATCCGCACCCTTCGCCGAGGCCAGTTAGGAGATCCTCGGGGCGCCACGGAACGCTTTGTCGGCGTGCCGCGGATGAGCGCCCTCACTCGTCAGTGGGCAGCGGGCATGGAGGTGCGCTGCGGCCATCGGGTGGAGGCCCTGGAGCGGCATGAAGAAGTCGCCGGCTGGACCTTGCGTTGCGTCGATGGGCAGCGCTTTGGCCCCTATGACGCGGTGGGCTTGACCGCCCCTGCGGTGCAGAGCGGAGCCCTGCTGGAGACGGCGGAGGAGGGCGAGATTCGCCCCTTCATCACCGATCTGCGGGGGCAGGTGGAGTCGGTGGAGCTAGAGCCCTGCTGGGCGGTCATGGTGGCCTTCGAGGAACCCCTGGCGGTGGAGGCGGACGGCGCCTTCGTCGAGGATTCCCCCCTTTCCTGGATCGCTCGGGATAGCTCTAAACCAGGGCGACCGGCTGCCGCTGCCGGCGTCGACGCCTGGGTGCTCCACGCTTCCGCCCTTTGGTCTCGAGAGCATCTCGAAGAGGAGCGAGAAGCCGTCTTGGCGCGGCTGCTGGAGGCCCTCGACGACGCCCTCGGTGGGCCCGGGCTGCCTCCAGCGATCTATCAGACCGCCCATCGCTGGCGCTACGCCCTGCCGCCGCAGCCGCTGGCGGATGCCTGCCTAAGCTCGCCGCGGGCCGGTCTTGCGGTGGCCGGGGATTGGTGCGGTGGGCCGCGGGTGGAAGGGGCCTTTCTCAGCGGCCTGGCTCTTGCGGAGGCGCTGGTATAAGTCCTCGCAGGGCGTGGGTGTAAGCGCTATCGGAGGCGCTGGCGGAAACATCTAGGGTCGCCTCGGATGCGAAGGCAAACCCATGGAAGAGCCCAATCAAGCTCGCGCCGGAGCACCCGGGGAAGCAGCCGTCGGAAGGCCCGATGAGGCGGCCGACGGAGCTTCAGCCGAGGCCGGCGGTGAAAGACCCGAGCTGTCCTTTGGCCTGGGGGCGGAGTCGGAGCTGCTGACTCTCACCCCGGAAGGGCTGTACTGCCCTCCGGCAGATCTCTATATCGACCCCTGGCGACCGGTGCATCGCGCGGTGGTGACCCACGCCCACGCTGATCACGCTCGCCCCGGCAGCGGCGGCTACGTGGTCAGCGAGTCCTCTCAAGGTCTGATGCGCCGCCGCCTCGGTGCCGAGGCGGTGCTGGAGCCCCTGCCCTTTGGCGCCGAACAGCGCTTCGGCTCGGTGCGGCTCTCTCTCCATCCGGCGGGGCACGTGCTCGGCTCCGCCCAGGTGCGGCTGGAGGCCAACGGGGTGGTGGTGGTGATCTCCGGGGACTACAAGCGCGAGGCGGATCGCAGCTGCGAGCCCTTCGAGGTGGTGCCCTGCGACGTCTTTCTCACCGAGGCGACCTTCGCTCTGCCGGTCTTCTCCTGGGAGCCCACAGAAGCTACCGCTCGGCGGGTGCTGGCGTGGTGGCGGGAGAACGCCGCCGCGGGCCGGACCTCGCTGCTCTTGGCCTATGCCCTGGGCAAGGCGCAGCGGCTGTTGGCGGAGCTGCGGGCCCTGGAGAGGGCTGGGGAGGAGCTGCCGGCAAGTCGAGAGGTGGTGACCCACGGCGCCGTGGAGGGCCTGACGGCCATCTATCGCCAGGGCGGGATCGAGATGTTGCCCACCGTCTCGGTGGCGCAGGTAGAGAAGGGCAGCGAGGGCTTCGCCGGACGACTGGTGGTGGCGCCGCCCTCGGCCTTCGGGTCTCCCTGGGCGCGGCGCTTTCGTCCCCTGCGCAGTGGCTTCGCCTCGGGCTGGATGCGGCTGCGGGGCAACCGTCGCCGTCGCGGCTACGATGCCGGCTTCGTGCTCTCGGACCACGCCGACTGGCGCGGCCTGTTGAGCACGGTGGCGGAAACCGGCGCCCGACGGGTGCTCACCACCCACGGCTACAGCGAGGTGCTGGCGCGGGCTCTGCGCCACCGCGGCCTCGACGCGACGGCGCTGCGGGCTCCCGGCCTGCGGGCGGAGGGAGCCGCCACGGAGGGCGCCGGCGTTGAGATCGGCGCGGGCGGTGGCGGCTCTGCTAGCGGGGCGGCGGAATGAAGCGATTTGCCGAGCTTTACGGGCAGCTGGACGCTACGACCTCCACCAAGGCGAAGGTGCAGGCGATGGCCCAGTACTTCCGCCAGGCCCACCCCCGGGACGGGGCCTGGGCGGTCTACTTTCTCACCGGACAGCGCCTCAAGCGCCTGCTTCCGACCCGCTCGCTGCGGCACTGGGGGGCCGAGCTCGCGGAGATTCCCGACTGGCTCTTCGAGGAGAGCTATGCCAACGTCGGAGATCTCGCCGAGACCCTGGCGCTGCTGGTGGAGGGGGCGCCGTCCAGGGAGTCTTCCCTTGATTCCCCGGCCTCGCTGGCGATGAGTCCCCTGCATCGTTGGGTGGAGCAAGAGCTGCTGCCGCTGCGACGGCAGCCAGAAGATCAGCAGCGGGATCAGGTTCTGAGCTGGTGGCGCTCGCTGCCTCAGGATCAGATCTTCCTGCTCAACAAGATGATGACCGGCGGTCTGCGGGTAGGGGTATCGAAGAACCTGGTGGTGCGCGCCCTCGCCGAGGTGGCCGACCTGCCCCGGGCGGTGATCACCCACCGCCTGATGGGCAGCTGGCAGCCGACCGGTGAGGGCTTCGAGGCGCTCCTGACCCAAGACACCGAGGATGCCGACCTCTCTCGTCCCTATCCCTTTTTTCTCGCTCACCCCATCGAGGGCGATCCCGGAGAGCAGCTCGGGTCGCTGGAGGATTGGCAGCTGGAGTGGAAGTGGGACGGGATCCGCGGCCAGCTGCTGGCCCGCGGGGGGGAGGTCTTCCTCTGGAGCCGGGGTGAGGAGCTGGTCACCGAGCGCTTTCCGGAGATTGCCGAGGCGGCCCGGTGGCTGCCTCCCGGCAGTGCCCTGGACGGCGAGATCCTGGCCTGGCAGGACGGGGCCCCGCTGCCCTTTGCGAGCCTTCAGCGGCGCATTGGCCGCAAGCGTCTCGGCCCCAAGATCCTCGCCGAGGCGCCAGTGATCTTTCTGGCCTACGATTTCTTGGAGCAGGGGAGCAAGGACCTGCGCGCGGCGCCCCTGGCCCAGCGTCGAGGGGATCTTGAGGCCCTGATGGAGGGAGCTCCAGAGCAGCTTCAGCTCTCTCCCCGGCTCTCCGCCTCGAGCTGGGAAGAAGCGGCTGAAGAGCGTGCCTCAGCCCGGGATCGGGGCGTCGAGGGGTTGATGATCAAGCAGCTCTGCGCCGCCTATGGCGTCGGCCGCCAGCGCGGGGCGTGGTGGAAGTGGAAGCTGGATCCCTACACGGTGGACGCCGTGTTGATCTATGCCCAGGCGGGCCACGGCCGCCGAGCGACGCTGTTCACGGATTACACTCTGGCGGTGTGGAGAGGGGAAGAGCTGATCCCGGTGGCCAAGGCCTATTCGGGCCTCTCCAACGATGAGATCAGGGCTTTGGATCGCTGGATTCGCCGCCACACCCGAGAGCGCTTCGGTCCGGTGCGCTCCGTAGAGCCGGTCCACGTCTTCGAGATTGCCTTCGAGGGGATCGCCCGCTCCCGGCGCCACAAGAGCGGTGTCGCCCTGCGCTTTCCGCGCATTCTGCGCTGGCGGCAGGATAAAAAGCCCCAGGAGGCGGACTCTCTGGGGGCTCTCGAGGCGCTGTTGCCGTCGGCGTAAATTCTGTCGTATCCCTGCGGCTTCGCCCCGGGCCAGGCGCAGAGCTGCCCGGGGGCTCAGGAGAGTTGCTTCGAGGCGGGCTCAGAGCAGCCGCTGGCCGCCGAGGTGGTTGCGCAGCTGGCCGAGGGTGGCGAGGTAGAGGATGTCCGATTGTCGCAGAACCTCGCGGAAGGCGTCGGTGGCTTGGCCGCTGGCGATGACTTCCACCTCCTGGGCCAGCTGCCGCCGCAGGCGCTGAAGCTCGCTGCCCATGCGGCCGTCGTCGGCGGGGTAGACGATGCCCATGATCACCGCGCGGGAGCACAGCTGCTGGGCGGCGGCGGCGATCTCTTCGGCGGGCAGGTCAGGGCCAAGGTAGGTGGCCCGCCAGCCGATCTCGGAGGCCACCGTGGCGCTGAGCATGGCGCCAATCTCTCGTCGCTGGCCGAGGGGAGTGGAGAACACCGCGGAAGGGGCCGCGCGGTCGATCCGTCGCCCGTGGCTGAGGTTGTGGAGGAAGCCTCGCAGAACCGCCATGGTGAGATTCTCGTGAACCGGTCGCAGCTCGCCGTGGCGCCAGCTCTCTCCCAGTTGATGGACCATCGGGGAGACCACCGTCTCCAGCATGTCGAAGCGGCTGAGATCCACGCAGGCCCGTTCGAGGCGTAGCTCCAAATCGACCGAATCCAGGGCCTTGATGGCCTGGAAGCAGAGCTGCAGGTGCTCTTCGCTGCTCTTGGCCTGCACTACCGTGGCGGGGATCGCCGGGTTGATCAAGGTGGGGCGCTGGGGCTCCCGGGCGCGCTGATCTTCCTCGATCAGCTCCTGGAGCTCCTGATTGTCGAGATGGGCGACCTGCCCGATGGTGCGACCCGCCTGGATGGCTTGATCGAGGAGCTGCAGGCGCTCGATGTCGGTATCTGAGTACAGCCGGTGGTGCCCGGCGGTTCGCTCCGGGGTGACGGCGCTATAACGACGTTCCCAGGCGCGGATCAGATCCGGTTTGAGATTGGTGCGACGCGTGACGACGCCGATGGGGTGACGGGCGTCGGAGCGTTTGGTTCTACCCTCTGCCATGGTGCCCACGCTATGTGTGTCGGCAGCCCCGGTCAATTCTTATCCAGCTCTGCGCTGTCGAGCTTCTCGCCGTCGCCAGCGGATTTGGGCAAGATGTCGTCCATCACAAAACCTGGACTGCCCCTTGACGGTGAATCGACGGCGGAGCTATGGTTAAAGGCGTCAACGAGAGCCAGAGCGGTCAGCGCGCCGGATCCTACCGGCGCCTCGCCACAGAGAACGCAGCAACAGCCATTGCTCGGCTCACGAACACAACAGTCGATCCTGCCGTAACCGGCTTATCCTCAAAGCTGGAGGCTCGTAGCCTCCAGCTTCTTTCTTTGGTGCGCCTGCTTTGTAGCACCTAGGGGGTTTCGGCAGACTGTTCAAATCGCGTGAGTAGCGTCGTTTTGGTCATGCCGTGGTCGATGCGTTGTCGAGGAATTCCCGCGCCGGATCTAGGTTTGTCTAGAGGGTCGTCGACATCCTTGTCGATGCCTCTGTCGAGGTCTTTGGTCAGGTCTCTGTCGAGGTTCTCGTCTACCCGTCCAGATCCTCGTCGAGGTTCCCTCCACACTTCCTACCGGGCTTCTTACGCCCTTCGGCGGCTCCCGCTATTTTGTTTCCTGGATCTAGCGCTTCGCCGGCCTGCTTCCGGGAACGGCTCAGGAGATACATTTGGAAGCTAGATTCGGTAGCTAGATGCAGGAGACGGCAGGGATCCAGCGGCACCAGGGCGGATGCTTTCGGTGCCCGACGCTCTTTCTTTCCCCTTTGGGGGCTTTTAAACCTCGCTGGGGAGGGATGCCTAGGCCTTGGGCCGAGGCCTTGGGCCTAGACTTTGGCTTCAGGGATCGTCGCCGCGCAGGCGCTGGATCTGGCGCCGCTGCTTCTTGGTGGGGCGACCGCTGCCGCGCTCCCGGTGCACCACCTTGCGGCGCATCAGCATCTCTTCCGGCGACTGACGCTGCGGCGGGGGAGGGGAGTGATCCTCGTAGAGCTCCGACGCCTGGGCCTTCGGGACCGGCTTGTCCTTGAGCTCCCGGACCACCAGCACTCGAGTCCAGTCCCCCTTCTCGACCTCGATCCGGTCCTCCAGCTGAACTCGGCGGTGGGGCTTGGCGGTCTGCCCGTTGACCCGCACCCGGCTCAGAGTGCAGGCGCGGGTCGCCTGACTGCGAGTCTTGAACATCCTCGCCACCTGAAGCCATTTATCCAGCCGTACGTTCATCTGTGGCAGCTTACCAACTCCCTCGGGGTGCGAGCTAGAATCCCTTGGTTCCCCCTACTGTGACAGAGCTCATGCCGATGACCCGATCCCAACGCCGCCTGCTGATGTTGATCGCCAGCCTGCCGCTGGTGCTGCTGGTGGTGACCTTCGTCTACATGGCGGGCATGATCTGGCTGGAGGGAGAGCCTCCGGGGTTCTGGCGGGCACTCTCGTGGGCGTCGGAGACCATCACCACCACCGGCTACGGCGAGACCGGCGTCTGGCAGCACCCGCTGATGGTGGTCTTCGTCATCCTGGTGCAGTTCTTTGGCGTGTTCTTGATCTATCTGGTGTTCCCCGTGTACCTGATCCCCTTTCTCGAGGAGCGCTTTCAGGTACGCCTGCCGCGGGAGGCGCGGGATCTGGAGGGGCATGTGGTGATTTACTCCCACAGTCCGGCCATCGAAGGGTTGTTGGAGGATCTGGAGGAGCGGGGCTGCCCGACGCTGGTGATCGAGGAAGACCAGGACCAGGCTCGGCGTCTGCAGGAGGCCGGTCGGCGGGTGATTCACCGCGACCTTCAGGAAGATCTCTTCGAGGCCGCGAGCCTGGGCTCTGCGAAGGCCCTGGTGGCCAACGCCTCGGACGAGGACAACGCCGGCCTGATCCTGGCGGCGCGGCAGAGCGGCTGCCTCACCGATGTCGTTGCCCTAGTGGAGGACCCCTTCTATCGTCGCCCCATCGGGCTGGCGGGGGCCAGCGCGGTGTACACGCCTCGCCACATGCTCGGCGCGGCCCTGGCGGCTCGGGCGAGCCTCAAGATCAGCCCGCGGATCTCGGGCTTCGAGCAGCTGGGGGAGCACGTGGAGGTGAGCGAGGTGCGGGTGGAGGAACGCTCCTCGTTGGCTCATCGCTCGCTGCGGGAAGCCAACGTCGGCCGCCGCACCGGTGCGATCATCATCGGCCGCTGGGAGACCGGACATCTCGCTGCCGTGCCGCCGCCGGAGACGGTGATGGAGCCGGGGGCGATCCTGGTGGCCATAGGCAGCGCCGAGAGCCTGCAGCAGCTCACCGAGCTGGCCAGCTGCTCGCGCCCTCTGCCGCACCAGGGGCCTTTTCTGGTGGCGGGCTACGGCGAGGTGGGGCGAAAGGTCACGGAGCTCTTGAAGGAGGTCGGCGAGGATGTGCGGGTGCTGGATCGAGTGGGGGCGCCGGGGGTCGACGTGGTGGGAGACGTGCTCGACGTCAGAGATCTCGAGGCGCTGGAGATCCGCCGGGCCCAGGCCATGATCCTCGCCCTGGACTCTGATAGCGCCACCCTCTTCGCCACGGTGATCCTCAAGGATCTCGCGCCCCAGGTGCCGATCATCGCGCGGGTGAACACCCAGCAGAACGTCGATCGCATCCACCAGGCGGGGGCGGATTTCGCGATCTCTATCAGCCAGGTCACGGCCCAGATCGTCGGGCGCCGCCTGCTGGGGGAGGAGGCCGTGGCTCTCTCTCCTGAAATCCGGCTGCGCAAAGTGAGCGCCCGCTCGATGGCCGGCAAGAGCCCGTCGCAGCTGGATCTACGGCGGCGCACCGGCTGCTCGGTGGTGGCGGTGGAGCGCGAGGGGGAGGTCTTGGTGGCCCTGGAGGACGACTTTGTGTTCCGGGAGCAGGACGGAATCTACGTCTGTGGCGCGACGGAGCAGGTCGCCCAGTTCCGGGGATCTACTTAGATCTACTGAGGGGCCGGGAGATCGCATCGGCCTCTGACCGTCAGCGACCTGCCGCTCATCCCAGCCCCTTCCCCGGCAGCCGGGTATCTCGGTATCCCGACAGCCCCCTAGTCCGAAAAATCCGGGACTTCTGCCAGCAAACCCTGGTCGAAGGGCAGCTCCGGGAAGAGCTTCGGGTAATACCAGGCTCTCAGCTCGGCGTGGTATCGCCTCACTCGCTCTTCGTATTCGAGGGCAGAGCGCCCGTCGGTCTGAGCTGCCCGCTGCAGGGTTCGCTCCAGCAGGGCCGGCGGGGAGAGCCAGGAGAGGGTTCCCGCCAGGGACTCCCGTTGCTTCCGGCCGTCTCGAAAGGCGAGGGAGAGCTCCTCAGCCTGCTGATCTCCCACCTGCTGGAAGGCGTAGTACCACTTCCATTCAAAGGGGCGGGAGATTTCCACGTGGTCTGCCCATTCCGGATGTCGGTCGATGAAGGGTTCCATGGTCGCCTCTTTCGGCAGGTCCCAGGCGCCGTTCACCGCTTCTCGCTGGGTCAGCACGATATCGCCGCCGTCGGGCAGAGGGATCGACGCATCGACCACGGCCTGGATAGCCGCGGGGGTGATGACGGCGAGCAGGAGCCAGACGCCGCACGCCGCCACGAGATTGACGGAGCTGTTCCATCCACGGCCCTCGATAAGGCTGCACACGCCCCACCAGAACAACAGGTGGAGCGCCGTCAGCAGGCTGGCCGACGCGAGGTCGGCGGCTCCTGAGCCTGAAGCGAGCCCTCCGATCCACAGCGGCAAGAGCAGGCAGCTCGTCAACAGAGCGACCTTGATCCCGGAGCGCGTCCGCCAGGGGGAATGATCGTTCCCGGACGTCGCGCTGAGCCATTCATGGCGACCGGCCGCCCGCTCGGAGGAACGCACATCGTGCAGCAGCAGGATCAGCAGCAGGGGTGCCAGCAGGCTGACGACGAAGGCGAAGTCGAATCGGCCGATGAGAGCGAAGTCGGGATTGCCCGCGTCGGATTCATAGATCTGCCCCTCGAGGGCGAGCATGCGAATGCGGTGCTTCCAGGGCGAGACGTCTCTCTGCCCGAGGGCGGCAAAGGTGAAGTCTGTCGGCTCGTCGACGGTGAGGTGAAAGGTGTAGTAGGCCGCCCCGCCCCAGTCTTCCTGCGCGGCCTGAACGACCTCCCGTTCGACGCGATCGGCTTCCAGCAGCTCGGCGATGGTCGCCCTCTGCTGTTCAACTTCCATCATTCCCAGCAGCACCGCGACGGCGGCGGCCGCCGCCGCTACGACGAGGGACAGCAGCAACCCGCGATCGCGGAGCAGAAACCCAAGCTCCCGAGCGAGCCCCTTCATGGCTTCACCCGACCGGAAGAAATAACGCCGAGCCCTATGAACACCCCCAGCCAGACGAGCAGGGGCAGCGAGTCCGTGCTGGCGCGGCTCCAGCGCAGCTTCGCGGGATCCGGCTCGAAGCGGAACGATTCGAGGACCCGCCAATTTTCCGTCGACACCCGGGTGCGACGCTCTGATTCGGCGTCCCGGCTGCGATTGATGTCGTCGCTGTAGGCGAGCTTTTCTGCATGAACCTGGTTCAGGCCCTGAACGAAGGCAAATCTCAGCGCCTCGGTCTCGCGGAGGAATCGGTGATGGGTCTCGAGGTCGGTGCCGGCAACGGTCCGCGACGCGCTGGAGACCGCTATCGTCGGCGACAGCCAGCCGAAGAGCGCCGCGCGGCTGGATTGCCGAAGCTCCAGCGCCATGCGCTCCTCGGCGTAGCGATTCATCAGCTCGGTGAGGCTGGCTTCGGAGCTCTGGGCGACGACGCCGCGGATGTTGATCGGCAGGTCCGCAACGTCTTCGACGTGGTACTGGGCCAGCAGGTTGGCCCGCAGCTGCGCGAAGGCGGGGTCCGCCGCGTTGTGGCCATCGCCGAGGGCCCGCAGCTCGGCCTGCATCCGCAGATCGGATAGAGCCTTGCCCTCGGAAGGCACCGCGACGCCCGTTGTCGCGACGGCGAGGGGCGGAACCACGAGAGTGCTGGCGAGCCAGAGAGAGGCGAGGACGCCGAGGGCAACGCCTCGCGTCTCGGCCAGGGTCGAAACCAGCGCGACGGCGCTGCACCAGACCAGGGCATAGGCGGCGTAGATGCCGAACAATCCGAGACTAGCGGCGAGATGTTCCCCCTGAAGCACCCCGTAGGCGCTCAGCAGCAGCATCGGAACCAGCATCACCGCCGCGACCCCTAAGAGCGCCAGGCTCTTGCCGGCGTAGAGCTGACGGCCGGTCACGCCCTGCGCCAGCAGCGGACCCAGAGTTCGCGCTTCGCGCTCGCGAACCATCACCCCATGGCCGATGGCGATGAGCAGGAGCGGCAGCAGGAATTGATAGACCAGCGCCGGGGTCAGGCTGCCGAGACCGCCGAGATCGGCGCTGGCCCGGGCATCGGAAAACATCGCCGTGTTCTGGCGGTGCCCTTCGAGGAAGATGGACTGGCCGGTCGTCGCATCGACCCCCGGGTCGACGATGGAAAGCGGTGGGGGAGGGCGGAAGGCGTAGTGTCCGTAGTGCACCATGCGGTGCGGATGGCGCTCCGGCTGGGCAAGGAAGGTCTCTTCGGCGGTGGTCTGCTGCCGAGTGCGCTCCTCGGCGGCATGGTTCATCCGCTGAGCCGTCAACAGGCAGGAGACGACGAGAACGATGGCGAAGGCGCTGACGGCGAGGACCGCCACTCGGGTGCGTCGCCACAATTGAATCTCGCCGCCGGCGATGGTGAACAGGGTCTTCATACAGCACTCCGATTCATGATGAATCCCGCCCGGCGAAGGCGGCGTGCACCGCCTCTGTTTCGATGCTGCCCTCGTCGCTGCGGTCAAAGGCGCCGACTAGCTCGCCTCTTCGCAGCAATCCGATGCGGTCCGCCACCTGGCAGGCCCCGTAGACGTCGTGGGTGACCATCAGGATGGTCTTTCCCTGCGCCGCCAGATTCCGCACCAGGGCGTGGAACTCATCGATGGCGATGGGGTCCAGGCCCGAGGTCGGTTCATCCAAGAGCAGGATTGGCGTTTCGCGAAGCAGGGCCAGCGCGATCGCCACCTTCTGGCGCATTCCCTTGGAGTAGGTATCCATACGCTTGGCCCGCGCGCCGCTGTCGAGGGACACCGTGTCCAGCGCGGAATCGATGTCCCCCCGGGAGGCCTTCACTTTCGCCAGGGAGAGGAAGTACTCCAGGTTCTGATAGGCATCCAGGTGTCCGTAGAGCGTGGCCGCCTCGGGGAGGTAAGAAAGCGCCTGCCGCGAGGAGGCGAGATTCCCGGCCACGCTCTGGCCCTGCACTCTCACCTCCCCCGCCGAAGGCTGGAGAAAGCCCAAGAAGGTCAGCAGCGTCGTCGACTTTCCGGCGCCGTTGCCGCCGAGCAGGGCGTAGACCTCCCCCGGAGCGACGCCGAAGGAGACGTCCTTCAGCACCGGCTCTCGCGAGCGCTCAACGCTCAAGGATCGCGTTTCGAGTGCAAAACTCATGACTGGTTCCTCGATTAGAAGCGGTAGGTGGCGGAGAAGTTGGTGGCCAGCGGCGTCCCCGGCTGCACCCACAGCGACGCGAACGAGTTGGTGTAGTACTCCTCGTCCGTCAGGTTGTGGATGTCCACTCGTAGCGCGAGGGCATCGCTCACGTCGTACTCGGCGAAGAGCCGCAGGATCGTGTAGTCCGGCAGCTCGAAATCACTCAGGCCCTGACCGAAGAAGTCTCCGAACTGGCCGAGGCGCTCACCGACATGGAGCAGACCACCGCCGACTCGCAGCGGCAGCCCTCGATCGCTGAAGTCCCGAACCAGCTGCACTCCCAGCTGATGTTCCGGGATGTTGAGCAAAGGCTGGCCGGCAGGGATCCCGACGCCGAAATTCGGATCGTTGAAGTCGTTCTCGGTCTGGGCATCGACGTAAGAGTAGGACAGCCAGAGGGTGAGACCCTCTGCCAGCTCTCCGTTGAGGTCCAGCTCGAATCCTTGACTCTCCGCCTCGCCGATGGCGGTGGCGTTGAAGTTATCGTCCACCGTCGAGATATTTTCCTGCTCCACCTGGAAGACCGTCGCCGTGCCCGCCAGCGCGCCACCGTTCAATTCGAACTTTACGCCGGCCTCGGTGGAAGTGCTGGTGTTCGGGTCCAGGCCGCCGGAGAGCGGACGGAAGTTTTCGCCGTAGGACGCGTACAGCGAGACCTCGCCGCTGACGAGATAGACCAGCCCGAACTGGGGAGACACCTGAGTATCGCTCTGCTCGGTCACTGAGCCCGATCGGCGGTTGTTGAGCTCCTGCTGGTAGTCGTCGAAGCGCGCTCCGATTCGAATATCGAGTCGATCCGTCAGGCTGATCTGGTCTTGAATGAAGAAGCCGACAGACTCCTGAGTCTCGACCCGATCGGTGAGGGGGCCTGGCGTGGGCAAGGGGAAGCGCCCGTAGGTGGGGTTGAAGATGTCGATGGTCTGCAGGCGCTCGGCCACCGCGGGGTCATTGGGGCTTTCCCCCGGTCGAATGCCGCCGCCTCGGGCGCGGAGGAAGACCTGATCGTTCTCGAAGCTGTCGACGTCCGCACCGATCAGCAGGCGGTGAGTCAGGTCGCCGGTCTGAAATTCGCCGGATAGCTCTCCTCGGATGACGAAGTACTCGGCGTCATAATCCCGGAAGCGGCGCTCGCGGGAGAGGGTCTGTCCATCGCGCAGGAGAAATTGCCGGGATCCAGAGAGCGTCGCCGCGGTGTCGAAGCCTTCTAAAGAGGTGTTGCGAAGGTTGGCTCCGAACAGGCCGCTCCAGGTGTCGTTGAACTCCGTCTTCAGCTCGAGCTGGTGGCCGGTCACCGTGGCGTCCATCGGTCCGTTGCCGGGCTCGCCCAAGAAGGTCTCGATGGGGATCACGCCAAGCTGGTTGTCCACCGCCACTACCCCGCGGTCGAAGGGAAGCTCCTGATCGGTGTACTCGAGCTCGTAGACCAGCTGGGTAGACGGGCTCAGGTTGATGGCGATGGACGGGTAGAGCCCGAGCTTGGTCGTCTCGATGGTGTCGCGGAAGCTGTCGGCATCTTCGTAGAACCCGACCAGGCGGATCGCGACGTTGTCGCTGACGGGAGCCGTCCAGTCCGCGTCGACTCGAGTGAAGTCGAAGCTGCCGGCGGTGAGCTTGATCTCGCCAGCGGTGTCGAAGGTTGGGCGCTTGGTGACCAGGTTGACCGTACCGCCAGGCTCGCCTCGTCCGAGAAGGGCCGCACGGGGGCCCTTGAGCACCTCGACGGCCTCGATCCCTGCTAGATCCCGAGGTCCGGAGAAGCCACGGCCGGCGTTAAAGCCGTTGACCAGGTAGTTGCTCGGCAGGTTCTCATCACCGACAAAACCGCGCAGCGCGAAGCTGTTCCACAGGCCGCCGAAGTTATTCTGCCGCGCCACCGAAGCCGAGAGATCGAGGGCCTGGTTGAGATCGAGAGCGCCGGCATTGCGAATCACCTCCTGGTCGATGGTGAGCTCCGCCTGCGGCACTTCGAAGGGCTCGAAATCGCCCCGGTAGGCCTGGCGCCGCGCCGTCACCACGATGGTGTCCGTCTCGGTGAGGCCGGCGACGGAGACTTCGACCTGCGCCGTTTCGCCGGCGGTGATCTCCACCTCCTCGGCGGCGCGGCCGTAACTCGGGCTGTCGACCTCGAGAGTGTGGCTTCCAGCGGGAAGCCCGGTCAGAGAAAAGGCGCCGTCGGCGTCGGTGGTGGCGCGAACGCGGGTCGAGGCGATGGTGATCACCGCATCGACGACCGGCTCGCCGTCGGCGGTGAGCACAACTCCGCTCACCTCGCCGGTGGTCGTCTGGGCAGAAAGAATCGAGCTGGAAAGGGCGAGGGCAAGGGCTACCGCCCCGAGAAGAAGGCTACGGAAAAGGCTACTGGACTTCATCGATGGGACTCCACGAGAACTGCATGCTGGGGCTTCCCTGGCCGAGAAGTCGGCCAAGGATGATGCTTCTCGAGCCGTGATTCGGCTGAGAAGGACGCGTCTGCTTACGGGCGGCGGCGAGGTTGCGAGGTACTGGGCCGCTGGGTCAGAGCGTCGGGGGGCCCCGTGGAGCGGGGTGCAGAGCGTCGAAGCCGGAGACCACGAGGTCGTCTGCCGGGTGAATCGCCTGCGGCACCACCATTGGTGATGGCGAGGTCGGTTGCGTGGCGTCCAGGGCTCCTAGACGCCGCGCGACCGCGCAGACCAGACAAAGCTCTGCGTCGATGGATGTCGAGGATGCGACGTGTTCGGTCGTGTCGGGAAGGTCGTGATCTTGTCTGTCGCTGAGAGCGACGGAGCTGCATTCCCCACCGGTGTGCTCGTCGTGATTGTGGGTCGCGATCAGCCCTTCACTGAGGACGAACGCAGCCAACATCAGCCAAACGGCCGGGGCACCCAGATACCGAAACTTTTGCATTAGCGCGGACACTAGCAGACCTATTGACGCCCGGGCAAAGCGATCGACGAAAACAGCGGATTAATGAATATTCGATGGAAAGACATTGCGAAATATCAACGTTGATTGGAATTGATTACTTATTGCTGGTGCACGAGGGTCGAGCGTTTGATGGCCCGAGGGCAGACTGTGCGTTTCGACAGCAGGACGGGATCTATCTCTGTGGAGCGATGGATCAATTCAACCAGTCCCTATGATCTATCTAGGGGCCTGAAACAGCGGCCTAGGCGGATTGAGGGACGCTATCGTGATAACTTGAAGCGTTAGAATGCATTCCTCAACAGTCGGTGCGAAGGGAGGGAACGGCTCTTCATCTTTTGGAGACGGGGCCCGCTTAGAGCGTGGGGAAGTGCTCGCCGAGCGTTACCGGGTGTATGACCTGCTCGGGCGAGGAGCGATGGGGGAGGTCTACGAGGTTCTGGATCTGGAGCTGGGGGAGCGGGTGGCGCTGAAGATCCTCCACCACCGGGTGCAGGGGGATGGGGAAGGGGCCGCGCGTTTTCGCCGCGAGGTGCGGCTGGCGCGGCGCATCAGCCATCCCAACGTCTGCCGGACTTTCGATCTCGGGGTGCATCGCCGCCCCCGGCGCGCGGCGAGCCTCTTTCTCACCATGGAGCTGCTGCAGGGGGAAACGCTAGACGAAGTCCTGAAGCGCAGCACACCGCTCAGCGAAGAGAGGGCTCTAGAGCTGCTAGAGCCCCTGGCGGAGGGACTAGCGGCGGCTCACCAGGCGGGCGTGGTTCACCGCGATCTGAAACCTTCCAACATCTTTTTGGTTCAGGGAGAAGCCGGCGAGCGGCTGGTGATCAGCGATTTCGGGCTGGCTCGGGCGGCGGATCGCCTCGACGAGGCCGCGACGGTGACCCGCACTGGGCAGATCATCGGGTCTCCGGCGACCATGGCGCCGGAGCAGGTGCAGGGAGGAGGGGTGACCACCGCGACGGACGTCTACGCCCTCGGCGTGGTGCTCTACTCCATGCTCGCTGGCACTCTCCCTTTCCATGGGGATACCGCGGTGCGCACACTGGTGCAGCGCTTGAGGGAGCCCGCTCCATCGATCTTGCTGCATCGACCGGATCTCTCTCCGGCCTGGACGCGGGCGGTGATGCGCTGCCTGAAGCGCAAGCCGGAGGATCGCTTCAGCGATCCGCGGGAGGTCGCGGGGGCGCTTCGCGAGGACCTCCCGTCATTGACGGAGAGTCCTCGGGATTCCCCCGGATCCCCGCCGGAACCAGATCTCAGCGGTTCTGAGGCCGCGCCGCGGGAGGGACTGTCGTCGTCGAACCCCAAGCTCGAAGAGGCGCCCGCTGTGGATCCCGGAGGGTCGTCGTCTCGAGGAGCACGGGGATGGAGCTTAGGCTCTGGGCTGTGGGTAGGGGGTGGGGTTCTCGGCTTGGTCTTGGTGTCGGTCTTGTTGTGGTGGTTCGCGGCAGGTCCGGGGAGCTCCGAGGGGCCAGGATCGAGGGGCGAGCCGGTACCGCCGGGTCTCGACGCGAAGGTGGTGGACGCCCTCGAAGCCCTGGGGGATCTGAACCCGGTTGCGGCACAACATCTCGCGGCCGATTTGGAGCAGCCGTGGAGTGATTGGGTGAGGGTGGAGGCGGCCCGCCAGCTCGGTGACGGGGATTCCGCCGAGGAAATTCTGCGACGGCTGAGGGCCGGAGCTCGGGGTGCCCATCCTCAAGGGGCGCGCGCTCCGGGGGCACGCGCTCAGCAGGGCGAGGGGCAGGTTCCGGCAGAGGCCCTGGAGGCCCTGGAGTCAAGGCTCGCCCACCGTCCGGCGGAAGCTGCCGAGGCTTACGAGCGATGGATGGAGAGGGCCCTGGGCTGGAGCACAATTCTTTATCCTCTGGCCCTGTCGGCCTGGATCGAGGCCGGTGAGCTGGACCATGGGGAGGAGCTGCTGCGTCGCCGAGAGGTCGAGTCGGGGTCGGCTTCCCGGGGTTGGGCGGAGCTCTTCTTCGCTCGGGGGTGGATGCGACAGTCGGAGGAGCAGGCCCGCAGTTGGTTGCAGGGGCGAGAGGGCTTCGACGCGGTACCGGCCTCCGAGGCGCAGATGCGTCTCGTGCTTGGCGCCGCGCTGCTGGAGCAGCATCGCTTCGTCGAGGCGCTGTCGGAGCTTCGGGCCGCGGAGGAGAGCTTCACCGCTCTGGGGAATCCGGTGGCTTCGGCGGAAGTCAGCAGCCTGATGGCTAGAGCCCTAGAGTTTTCCGGCGAAGAGGAACTCGCCTTAGAGCGGGCCGAGTCGGCCCTGGCACGAGTCCGGGATCTCGATGCCCCCGCGGTGGTCGCTGAAGTCGGGGCGATCTACGGAGATTTCCTCTACCATCGCGGGAAGTATTCGGAGGCCGAAGAGCACTACCGACGAGCTCGGGAGCAGGCGCGGCGAGGGCGTAGCCCGCTGGCCCAGAGTCGGGCTCTGTTGGGGCTGGGGAACCTGGCGCTGCTCAAGGGAGATGCGGAAGCGGCTCAGGCCCTCTACCTCGACGTGATCAGGCTTTTCGAAGAGAGCGGGGAGCAGGGGCGACAGGCCCTGGTGCTGACCAATCTCGCCCGGCTGGAGGTGCAGAACCACTCGTCCGGCGCGGCTCAGGATCGAGCGCTAGATCTTTACCGCCGGGCGAGGCGCTTCGCCCGGCAGGGGGGCGACCTGCGGGCGGAGTACTACGCTCTGAAGGGCGAAGCTGCGGTCTTGCGCTCCATCGGCCAGTATGCGGCCGCGGCGGACCGGCTCTCCGCCGCCCTCGCGCTGCCGTTAGAGAACCTCCGGTATCGCGCTTGGCTAGAGATCGAGAGCGCGAACCTTCATCGTCTCCAAGGGGATCTCGTCGCCGCCCGGGAGCACCTGGGCTCGGCTCGGGCGAGCCTCGGCTCTGTGACGGAGCCCTGGGCCCAGTTTGCGGTGAGGCTGGAGCTGGCGTGGCTGGATCTTTTTCAGGGAGATTTCGCCGCTGCCCAAGGCCGACGTTCCCTTCTCGATGCGTCGCTGAAGGAGCTGCAGCATCCTTGGGCCGAGGCCAATCTGGGGCTTTGGGAGGGCCACCTGGCTCTCGAGCTGGGGGAGGATTCCCGGGCCCTGGAGGCTTTTGATCGCTGTGCCGAGATCTATGAGGCGCAGGCGGCGACGCGCGAGGCTGGGCAGTGCTATGCCTGGGGCGTCGTCGCTTTGGCTCGTCTGGGGGCTGGGGTGCCAGATTTTGGGGTATCGGGTTTTGGGGTATCGGGTTTGGGCGCACCGCCGGATGGATGGGCTGAGTCGTCTGCCGAATCTCGGTCCAGGTTGCGGGTGGAGGGGCGGGAGCCTCGCTGGGCATGGGCGCAGGAGCTGTTGACGCGGGATGAAAACCGCAGCGATCGCGCCTTGCTGCACTATGTCGAGGGCCATTGGGCACAATTCCGAGGAGATGCTGCGCTGGCTGGCGCGGAGTTTGCCGAGTCGCGCCGGATTCGCCTGGAGCTGGGGGAGGAGCTGGCCGCCGCCCGCTCGCTGCTGGGCCAGGCGCGCAGCGCGGCGCTGGCTGGCGATCGCGCCACCGGGCAGCGTTTCGGCCGTCTTGCGACGGAGACCTTTTCCCGCGTTGGAGCCGAGGCCTGGCACCGGCGGGCGACGGCTTTGGTGGTTAACCTCGAGCCCGCGGAACGGGCCGAGGCGTCCCCGGCTCAGCGGTAGCGCTGAGGGTCTAGCCCCAGGGTGCGCATCTTGTTGTAGAAATTCTTGTAGTCGAGGCCGGCGCGGCGGGCGGCGGCGCTGATATTGCCTCGCGTAGCGCGCAGCGCCTGTTCCAGGTAGGCGCGCTCGAAGCTTTCGGTCCACCGCGCTTTGGCCTGCTTGAAATCTAAGTCCAGCAGCTCTTTCGGAGGGTTGAGCGTCCCCACTGTGGAGTCCTCGGAGGCAGTCGTGGTGGGCGAAGAAGGGGAAGATTGCAGGCTGGGGGGCTGCAGGTTGGGGGGTAGGCCGGTGGCGTCGAGGGTCTCGCCTTCCGATAGCAGGGCAGCTCGCCGCAGGGCGTGGGCGAGCTCCCGAACGTTGCCCGGATAGTCGTGGGCTTCCAGAATCTGCAGCACTTCCGAGGTCAGGGCGAGGGCGGGGCGACCTTCGTCCGCCGCGAAGCCGTCGAGGAAGTGGCGGGCGAGGAGCGGGATATCTCCCCGCCGCTGCTTCAGCGGAGGGATGCGCAGCTCGAAGACGTTGAGCCGGTAGAAGAAATCCTGGCGCAGGCTGCCGTCCTCCACCTTGGCTTCCAGGTCTTGATGGGTGGCGGCGACCACCCGGGCATCGCTGCGCAGCACTTTGGAAGATCCCACCGGGCTCAACTCGCCGCTCTCCAGCACCCGCAGCAGCTTGACCTGAAGCGCCGGGGGGAGCTCGCCGACCTCGTCGAGAAAGAGTGTGCCGCCGGCCGCCCGCTGAAACCAGCCGGGCTCGTCCCGCACCGCACCGGTGAAGGCGCCGCGGACGTGACCGAAGAGCTGAGATTCCAGCAGGCTTTCGGTGAGGGCGCCGCAGTTGAGGGCGAGGAAGGGGCCAGAGCTATAGGGGCTGGCGTCGTGGACCGCCTTGGCCACCAGCTCCTTGCCGGTACCGCTCTCTCCACGAATCAGCACCGGCACTGAGGAGGCCGCGACTCGGTCCACCAGCCGCAGAAGGTCCAGCATCTGGGGATCTTCGGTGACGATGGTTTGGCCTTGCTGACCGAGGCGCTGGCGCAGATCGGTGATCTGGCCCTCCAGCCGCCGTCGCTCCAGCGCCTGGGCGGCGGCTCCCGAGAGCAGCCCGCAGAAGCGCTCGACGTCTCGGGCGAGATTCGAGGAAAAGAGCGCTTCGAGGCGGTGGCTATCGAGGTAGACCACCCCTAGCAGGTTCCCCTGGAAGTGGATGGGCGAGCAGATCACCGAGAGCAGCTGCAGGTGGTAGAGGCTGGCGGCGCGGCCCAGCTCCGGATCCTCGAGGACGTTCTCGTGCCAGTAGAGGCGGCCGCTCTGCTGCACCCGCAGCACCACGCTGCGGGAGACTTCGAGCTCCTTTGCCTCCAGCTCCCGCTGGTCGATGCCGCGGCCGCGGCTGGCGAGCACCTGGCCGTCCTCGCCGAAGAGCAGCACGATGCCGCGCTGGGCCTCGCACCACCGCACCATGGCGTCGAGGGCGGCGCCCAGCAGCTCGTCGACGTCGCCGTGCTCGAGGGCCTTTCCCGCTAGCCGCAGCAGCTCGTCGACGCTCCCCGAATCGCGTTTCGCGTCAGCGCGCCCTTCCTCAGCAGAGGGCGAGGCTCCGCCCGGGGAGCGGGGGCCTTCTCGCCCTCCGTCTGGAGAATTCTGGGGTGCTTTCGCCATAGCGCTAGGGCGAGATTACCGTAGCGAGGTTCTTTTTCTGCGGAGCGGTGGTCCCTTTTGTTCGGAAAGTGCGCGTTATGGAGATAAGAGCACCTCAAATCGGCTTGGCACGTTCCCTGCTCTATCTCAGGGTAATGAGTCAGGTGAACAAATCAAGCCGAGGCAAAGCCTGCAAAAACCTGCGGAAGCTTCCGTCTTGGAAAAGCAGGCGAGCCAACAACTCCCCCCTTCCGAGGCGCTCTCTCGCACTGATTGCAGTCCCCGGCGGTGGCGACCGATATGTTTCTCTCTATTCGCCACAGCCAACATCCAGCCCTCGTTCCGGAGACTCTATTGACTCCCTTTATTTCTCCGGACGAGGGCCTGGTGCCCGGACTCGCTCCGCGGCATCTTTCGGCGGTTCCTGCTTAGGGGCTGGCTCCCATCTAGAGGCTGGCAACTATTTAGGGACCGGCAGATTCTTGGGCCTCGCCGGATTCGGTTCTTCTTTCCGGCGATCTGAGTTTCGGCAGTTTCAGCGATTTTCACACCCCCGCTGTCGCAGTCTTCCTGGTGCGCGGCGGGCTTTTTTTTGCCCCACGGCCTTTATTCCGCCGCTGCCTTTATTTCACCACCACCGCCGAGCTCGGTAGCACGGCCGCTGGGGCCTCCTTCCGGGGGGAGGTCTCAGCGGTCTCTTTATTTTTCTGCCTACCGAGCTCGGCGGCCCGGTAGCTCGCGGTCCGGTGGCTCAACGGCCCCACCGTGCAGTCGAGGGATCTTCTTCCAGCGGGAGATCTCAGCGGCTCCCTGCTCCTTGGCGGGCTCGACCTAGCTGGCGCTCGCGGTCGTCTTCTACCCGGCGGCGGTCGCGGCGGTAGTTTTCTTCGAGCTGCGGATGTTCGCCGGGAGCCGCCTCGGCGAGGTGTTTACGGTGGAGGATCTCGAGCTCGGCGAGTCGGGCATCGGCCTTTTGGCGGATCTCCGCGATGTGCTGGCGCTGGGATTCGCTGAGGCTGTCTTCCCGGGGGCGATCGATGCCCTGCTGCTCCATGCGCTCGAGGGCGAGCTCGTAGGCGGACTTGATGCCCTGGGTGTTGTCGTCTGCCATCGGCTTCCTCCACGAGAGTGGCTGTGGAAAGGGAGAGAGTTTGCCTCTCGGGAATCGGTGAGCGGCGAGCAGAGGTTACCATCGGCGGCATGATCGAAGCGCATCAGCTCAGTCGGTGGTACGGAGCCACGCAGGCGGTGGCGAGAGTCTCCTTCGAGGTGGACCGAGGGGAAGTGGTGGGCCTGTTGGGGCCCAATGGAGCGGGGAAGTCCAGTCTCTTGCGGATGGTGGTGGGAACCCTGCGGCCCAGCGCTGGTCGAGTGCAGGTCGCCGGGCTAGATCCGGCGACGTCCTCGGGGCGCAAAGAGCTCGGCTACCTGCCCCAGGGAGCGGCCTTCGAGGCCCGATCGCGGGTTGGAGAGGTGCTCCTGTGTCGGGCCCGCCTCGCCGGCCTCCGCGGCGCGGCGGCGCGAGAAGCGATAAATCGGGCGGCGGAGCGCTGCGGCCTGGAGGATCGTGTGCAGCAGACCGTGGGCACCCTTTCCGGGGGGTTGGTGCAGCGACTGGGCTTGGCGGTGGCTACGGTCCATCGCCCTTCCTGCCTGGTGCTCGACGAGCCGACGGCGGGCCTCGATCCCCGTCAGGTGGTAGGGCTGCGAGATCTGGTGCGGGATTTGGCGCGCCAGTCGGTGAGGGCATCGGGAGACCGTGGAGGCCGTGGAGGCGGGAAGAGAAGCAAATCCGGGCGACCGGCGGTGCTGCTCTCGACCCACGTCCTGGCAGAGGCGGAGCGACTCTGCGATCGGGTGGTGGTGCTGGATCAGGGCCGGGTGGTGGACGCCGGAGCCCCGGCGGAGCTGCGGCGCCGCTGGATGGGGGCAACGGTGCTGGAGCTCACCGTCGAAACTCTCGGGGAGCAGGTGGTGAGCCAGCTGGAGTCGATTTCGGGGGTGTTTCGGGCTCGCATCCATGAGCCTGCGGCGCAGAGCACCGGCGCCTCCTCCGGTGCTGTGCTGGTGGTGGAATGTCGACTCGATGAGGACCCGCGGAAGGAGATTGCCCAGCTGGCGGCGGAGCGCCGCTGGGGGCTCTTGGAGCTGACTTCCCGGGAAGCGACCCTGGAGGAGCTCTTCGTCCGCCTCACCACCGAGGAAAACACCGCGGGAGAGACATCATGAAGGTCGTCAAGAGCTCCGAGGCCCACTCCTGGCGCGGCGTCGTGGTTCTCGCCGGAAGAGAGGTGGTGCGTACCCTGCGCTCGCCTCTCGGCTGGGGCATGAGCGTCGTTTTCCTGCTGGCCCACGGAGTGGTCTTCGCCCTGGTGCTGGGGGACCTGAACCGAATTCAGGGGGGCCCTCCGGGGCCGCCGCTGGAGCTCTTCTTCGGCCGCAATCTGCTCTTCTGGATGGTGGTGCTGGCGGTGGTGCCGATTCTCGGCCAGCGCAGCCTGGCCCAGGAGCGAGCGCTGGGCAGTCTCGAGGGGCTGCGGGCGGCGGCGATCTCCGACTCGACCCTGGTGGTGGGCAAGGGTTTGGGGATGGGGTGGATCTATCTGCTGCTGTGGCTGCCGACGCTGCTCTACCCACTGCTTCTGGCCTGGCTCCACGGCGATCTCGGCGGCATCGCCGTCGGCCCGGTGATCGCCGGCTACCTCGCTATCTTCACCCAGGGGGCGGCCTTCCTCGCCGCTGCCCTATGGGTCTCCAGCTGGACTCGGTCTCCGGCTCTGGCGGCGGTGCTCACCTTCGGCGGGCTCTTCTTCTTGGTGGCTGCCGGGGTCGCCGCCTATGCCTTGGTGCCGGGGGGAGGAGAGGATCTCTTGTCTCGATCCTTGGCGGCCCTCGACGTCGGGGGGCGGATGGGCGAGATGGGCCGCGGTTTGGTGGATCTTCGCTGGCTGGCCTTGGATCTGGGTCTCGCGGCGGCCTTCAGCTGGCTTGCGATCTTCTCTCTCCGGGCTCAGCGGCGAGGGCCCAGGGGTGGAGGCGAGACCGGTGACGGTCCTTCCGGGTTCTTCCTGGCGGCGCGGGCGCGGGGCGTGGTCCAGCCGCTGGGGGTAGCCCTCGCCGCGGCGGTGGTGGCGCTTGGCCCCTTCCTGCTGCTCTCCCTGGCCGGTGACCGGGGTTGGGTGGAGCCCAGAATTCTGCGCTGGGATCTCAGTGCGGGGAAAGTACATTCCCTCACGGAGCCCGGTCGAGAGTGGCTCGGCACGGTGGAGTCGGACGTCGAGATCCTCGCCGCGGGCCTCCCCTCAGATCCCTGGTATTGGCCTTTAGAGGAGATCCTGGCGCGGATGGAGGCCTATTCTCCTCATCTCGAGACTCGAATGGTGGATCGTCAGCGCAACCCTCTGGAGGTGGAAGACCTGCCTCCGGAAGTGGCGTTGCGGCTGATCGGCGGCGGAAAGCAGCGGGCGATTCCCGCGGAGGCCCTGGTGCGCTGGCAAGAGGCTCGTCGGCAGGCAGCCCCGTCGGAGACAGCCCCGTCGCAGGCAGTCCCGTCGGAGACAGCCCCGTCGCAGGCAGTCCCGTCGCAGGAAGGCCCGTCACGGGAAGGCCGTGAGCAGGACGGGCTCCCCCAGCGACTGGTGGCGCTGCCGCTGGAGGAGGTGCTGCGAGGAGAGATCGAGGCCCTGCTGCGGCCGACCAACGCCCTGGCGGTGACCGTCGGTCATGGGGAGCTCTCCGCCACCGCGGGCGCCCGGGGCCTGGCTCCATTGCTGCGGGCCCTCGAGGGCGACGGCTTCCGGGCCATCGACTGGACCCTGGCCCCGGCGGCTTCCTCTAGTGGTGGGGCTGCTGGAGTTGGAGCGAGGGCCGGCGAGGCGGTGCCGCCGCCGGCGGACGCCGCGGTGGCGGTGGTGGCGGGGCCCCGACAGGCTCTCGGGGCGCCGGCCCAGCGAGCCCTCTCGGGGCTGCTGGACTCGGGGGGCGGCGTGCTGCTGCTCCTCGATGCCAGGCTGCCGGCGGATCCCGGCTCCGGCGATGGCTCCCTCGGCCTCGGTCGCTGGCTCGCCGAGCGCGGGATCGATCTCGGAGCGGATCTTGTGGTGGACCCGAGGCGCGCCCTACGGCAGCTCTCCGACGACACCTTCAGCGCCCCGGGATGGGGCGATCATCCGGCGGCCGCCGGCACCGGGGAGCCCGCGGTGCTCAGCGGGGCGCGCTCGGTGGCGCTGACGGCGGCGGCGACCTCAGCGCAGAGCGGGGAGGGTGAGGAGAGCTCCACGGTGCTGCTGAGCGCCGGTCCCGACGCCTGGGGAGAGAGCGACCTCGCTGCTCTGCCGAGGGTAGGCCTCGACGCAGACGATCGCTCGGCGCCGGTGCCCCTCGCCGTCGCCCGGCAGCTGCCCAGCGGCGGTCGTCTGGTGGTGGTGGGGGATTCCGATTTCGCCTCCGGGGCGCTGATCGCGCTGGGGGGGAACGGGGATTTCCTGCTCTCGGCGCTGCGCTGGCTGGCTCACCGCCCACCGCCGTCTTTCGGCGCGAGCCCGTCGCCGGAGGCCGCTGCCGAGGCGGCTGTGGCCCCGGTGGCGGCGCGGCCAGAACATCTGAGGCTCGCCCTTTCGTCCTCTCAGCTGCGTCGCTGGCAGGGGGCGGTGATCCTTTTGCCTCCTCTCTTCGTATCTCTCCTCGCGGGTATGGTTTTCATCCAGCGCCGCAGGCGCTAAGCTTCAGGAATGGTGCACCTCATGATCGATCCCAAGGCCGAATCCCTCGCTACTGACTCCAAAGCTCAGCCTTCCTCCCCTATGCGTCACTCCCCGGTTCGTCGCTCCCGAGTTCATCATTGGGCCCGCCTGCTGGTGCTCTCCTGCTGCGTGATGCTCGTCGCCTGCGGTGCGGCGCCGGTGGAGTCCATCGATCCTGAGGCGCGCCGCGCCGCGCCGGAGGTCGAGCTGCGGGACTTGGTCAGCGGTGATGTGACCTCTCTGGAAGGCTATCGGGGCAAGGTAGTGCTCCTCGACTTCTGGGCCACCTGGTGTGGCCCGTGCAAGATTCAGCAGCGCATTCTCGACGAGCTTCACGAGGAGATCGATGCCGAGGGCGTGGCCTTCTTGGCGATCAATACCGGGGAGGAGGACGACGAGGTTCGCCGCTACCTGCAGCGCACGCCCTTCCCCTACCCGAACTTGATGGATTCCGAAGGCGTTGCCGCGGCGCGCTTCCGGGTCACCGGGTTGCCGACGGTGCTGGTGCTGGACGAGGAAGGGCGAATCGCCTACGACCGGGTCGGAGTGACGGATAAGGACACCCTGCGCTCGATCCTCGAGCAGGAGCTGGGAGAGGCTGAGCCCGCCGGCTGATCCGGTGGCCTAGCTGAATGAACTTCCGCGGTCACGACAGGCGCTACCTCGGCGACCAGATCGCCGCGGGTCGGTGCCAGTCAGAAGGCGGTGCCAGTCAGAAGGCGGTGCCAGTCCGGAGTTGGTATCAGTCCGGAGGTATCAGTCCGGAGGTATCAGCGGCTGGAAACCGCTCGAATCTGCCTCTGAGTCCGAGTTCGGCTTTGCTCCTCCAGGCGAGGAGCCCTCAGCGTCCGTCGGTGGCTTGAGCTCGGGGCGCTGATAGATGCCGGAGACGTCCATGCCGCCGCGGCGTCGGCGCAGCAGGAAGGCTCGCACCGCCTGCCAGCGCTCGATCTGGCGGCGATCCAGGGTGCGGGTCACCACCAGGTTGAGCAGCAGCAGAGGAATCGCCGCCAGCACGCTGTAGAAGGCGAGGTCGAAAAACATCAGGGCGTCTTCCGGCGGTCCGTCCTCCAGCAGCAGAAATAGCGAGAGGAAGCTGGCGCTCACCATGCACAGCAGCCAGCAGAACCACCATAGGGTGAGCAGGAAGCTGGAGGGAGCATTGCGCCAGGCGCTGAGATCGCCGGGATAGGACCCCGCATCGCTGGTCTTCCACAGCGTGGTGAAGATCAAATAGGGCTTGACCCAGTGATAGACGGGTAGCAGGAAGCCCAAGAGCACCGTCGGGCCGCCGAGACCGTGATTAGCGGCCCGCAGGGTCTGGACGTTGGATGCCGCTCGGCCGCACCACAGAATCAGGGCGACGACGGCACCGAGGATCAGCAGGCCGGTTTGTAGGCTCTCCCGGGCGATGGCGGCTCGCAGCGCGGCGGCCTCGTCGGGCTGGAGATTGAGGCCGCTGGTGGAGGAGGCGTAGAGATCCAGCAGATCGCCGAGGAGCAGGGTGGCGGGGATCAGGGCCGCCACCGACACCAGCAGCACCAGCAGGCTCAGCAGGCCCCCGGTGGGGGGCTTGTGGATCAGGGCGTCGCCGCCTTCAGATCGGGGCGAATCGACAGAGCTCACGGCACGGATCCTCCTTCGCTCCATGGAACGGCGGGCGGTGGGGAGCGACAGACGCGGACGGCGATGAAATATCGGAGTTTGGCGGGGGAGGGCCTCGAGGATGCTACCAGCGGGTAGAGAGGGCCTGCAAGGCGAGGGCTCAAAGCAAAACTCCCGACGGGTTGCCCCGTCGGGAGTTTGTCGGCGCCTAGACTCGTGAGCTTATTTTGAAGGCTGAGCCTGCGGGCGGGGGGCGGGAGGCGTGTGGAAGGCCTGGAGGTGATTCTGGGTGCGCACCAGCACGGTGCCGTCCACCAGCGCCGGGGTCGAGAGGATCGGTCCACCGCTGGGGTTGGTGGCCAGCAGCTCGAAGTCGAGGCCGGCGCGGATGACGAAAACGTCGCCGGTTTCGCTGGCGAGGTAGATCTTGCCGTCGGCGGCGATCGGCGAGGCGGCGAAGGTGGTGCGTCCGTTGCCGATGCGCTGACGGTAGATGCGCTCCCCGCTTTGCGCCTGGTACGCGCTGAAGATCCCGTTGTCCGCCAGGATGTAGAGGATGTCCTGATAGACCAGCGGCGAGGTGTAGTACGGGCCGCCTTTCTTATGGCTCCAGGCGACATCCGCGTTGGAATCTTCGCTGGCGCCGAGGGAGATATCCCCTTCGGCGTCGGTGCGAATGGCGTAGATGGGCTTTAGGGGGCGGTAGCCGTTGCCGATGAAGATCAGGTCTAGGCCCACCACCGGGCTGGAGCCGGGGATCATCGAGTTGCCGGTGTTGAGGGTCCACAGCACCTCCCCGGTGCGGGCGTCGTAGCCGCGCAGAGCGTTGACGCCGTTGGTCGCCAGCGCCGGGCCCTCGGGGCCGTCGTAGAGCACCGGGGTTCCCCAGCTGGGCAGCTCGTCCCGAGAGGTGCGCCAGCGCTCCTCGCCGGTTTCCAGGTCGAAGGCGGCGATGTAGGAATCCTCCTGGAGGTCCACCTGCACCACCACCGTGTCGTCCACCAAAATTGGGGAGCTGGCGGTGCCCCATTGATAGCCGGGATCCGAGAAGAAGCCGGTGTCGAAGGTTCCGGCGTCCTGGCTCCACAGCAGCTCTCCGTCCACGGTGTAGCAGTACAGTCCGTGGGATCCGAAGGAGGCGACGACGTATTTGCCGTCGGTGGCGGGAGTCTCGGTGGCGAAGGAATTCTTCAGGTGTCGCTGGTTCCGGGGTACTCCGGTGTGGGCCACCTGACGCCACAGGATCTCGCCGCTGCTGCGGCTGATGGCGAGGACCTCGAAGGTGTGCTCCGAGGAGTCATCGGAGACGTCCATCGGGGTGACGGCGAAGCGCTGGACCTGGACGGTGCCGCCGATGGCGGTGGTGAGGAAGATTTTGTCGCCCCATACCGAAGGGCTGGAGTGGCCGTGGCCGGGAATCTCCGTAGACCAAGCCAGTCCCTTGCCTTCGTCGGCGTTCCAGGAGGCTGGAGCGCGGCTGCCGTCGGCGATACCGGAGCCCCGGACGCCGCGAAATTGCGGCCAGCGGGGGGAGGCGTCGACGCTGCCGAGGGCCTGCTTCAGAGGCTCCATCAGCTGCGGCTGCTGCATCCGCTGGGCGAAGAGCATGGCGCCCTGGAGGGCCTCGGGGGAGGGGCCGCCGGTGAGCATGGCGGCCATGCAGGGCTCACAGCGGCGCATCACCGACCAGGCGAGAGGGCTTTGATTGGATTGCAGGTCTCGCGCCGAAACATCGGCCCCCGCATCCACCAGCAGCTTCACCACCTCGGGGAAGCCGGCGGAGACGTGGAGAGCGGTGATCTGCAGCATGGTGGACTTGGCGTGGGGGCTGGCGCCAGCCTCCAGCAGCCGGGCGACCACCGGAGCGTGGCCCCGCTGGGCGGCGTAGAAGAGGGCGGTGGCGCCGTCGCGGAATTCCGCGTCGGCTTCAGCGCCGGCCTCGAGGAGAGCGCCGATGGCGTCGGCGTCGCCATCGCGGGCGGCATCCCAAAGGCGCTCTTCCAGGCTGTCTTCGCTCTCCTGGGCGGCCTCGGCCTCTTGAGCGAGGAGAGCGGTGGAGGACGCGCAGAGCATCAGCGCAGCGAGGACGGCGAGGAGTCGAGAACGGCGCCCGCGGCGGCGCGCTTTGGGGAGGGATGGATGGTGCCGCATTGGAAGCATCTCCTTAGAGGGGAACGAGGGCCGGTGAGCGAGGGCGTATGAGCGTCGGCTCAAGAGGAGGCGGCCCCTGGGTTCGCATGAGGTCGAAGAATCTTGGGCGGAGTCTTGGGGCGATCGTGGGGCTGTCGGCCCTCACCGCTGATCGCCATCCAGCGGAAGAAGCACAGTCCGGCGATGAAGGCGCCGAGGCCGAAGAGGGCCAGGGTGGGCTTGCTCAGCACGTCGAGGACGAAGATCGCCCACACCGCCTGGATGCCGATGGAGGTGTAGAGCAGGCCGGCGATGAAGAGGCGGGATCGGCTCTTGATGAACCAGGCCCCGAGGGGGGCTCCCACCACCACCACCGGGATGCACACCGCCCAATAGCGCCAGGCTTCCGGCTCCAGGCCGGAGGTGCCGGCGAGGCCCTGCCAGGCGAAACCGACGCTGGCGTTCCAGGCCATCAGCACCACCGAGGTGGGGGTGGCGATCTTTTCGGAGACCCGGAAGCGCAGGGTGAGCAGAGCGAAAGTCGCGATATCGAGGCCGGATCCGGTGATCGCCGTGATCATGCCGCCAACGGCGCCGGTGAGCAGCAGCAGGGCTCGCTGCCGAGGGCCGAATTCGAGGATGCCGGAGCTCACCTCCCGATCCTTGACTCGATTCAGCCAGAAGAGGGCAAAGGCGAAGGCGAGCCAGGTGGAGACGAAGAAGATCTTGGCGAAGGCGGGAGGGAGTCGGATGAACTCGAGGCCGAAGATGATGCCCATGGAGCCGCCGAGGCTGGCCCATAGCAGGGCCCGGCGCTCCACCGGAATGCGCTGGGAGAAGATCGCCCAGGCGGCGGCGTTCATCCCCACCGTCTGAATCATCAGCGAGAAGTCTCGGGCGACGGAAGGAGCTAGGCCAAAGACCAGGGTCATCACCGGAAAGGCGACGGCGCCGCCCCCCTCGCTGGTGGCCCCGGCGATGAAGGAGCCGAAGACCATGGTCAGGCTCATGGCGCCATGGCTCAAGAAGAGATGCCACCAATCGCCGTGGATCATGGCGGTCAGCCAGACGCCCCAGATCAGCAGCAGCGGAGGCAGCCATGGAGGAACCCGCCGGGTTGTCGGAGAGTGGCGGGTGGTCATGGAAGGGCTCCTAGGGGTGAGAGTGAGAAGCTCTTGGAGAGCTGTGGCCTAGTAAGTGACCTAGCTAGGGGAACAGCGAAGGTCTTGCCTCATGGAGCCTCGCGGTTCCCGTCGGGGAGACCGAAGGGTCCGCTGCTAGCTTAAGGAGCGTGCCGGAAGGCGGACCAATTTGGTCCACGTCCGAATGAGCGATTGAATCTCTGGGCTCTCGGCACCTCCGTCCTTCGGCGCCTCCATCGGCAGGCTCTTGGCGCGGGGCTCTCGGCGTGGGGGACATCGACTGGGATGAGGAGACTTGGACAGAGGGCAGGAGGAGAACCTGGGAAAGGTAAACTCCCCCTGTTCTTCTTCGTCGTTCCCTCCAAGCGCCCGCCGCCGGCACGGCCGTCGGCGGCGGGCGATGCCTCGCGGGCAGCGTGATCACGCTGTGGGGCTACAGGAGGAATGGCGGCGGAAGGACGTTCTCAACACCCCGTCAGGGGTGCTTCGATCGATGTCTGCGGCAGGGGTGCCGCGGAGATCGAGGGCACGACAAGAAGAAGAAGAAGGAGATTGTTGTCATGAAACGCACGATCATCGGTTCCCTGCTCGCCGCCCTGGTGGTCTTCACCTGGGGCTTTGTGTTCTGGAATGTGCTGCCGCCGGCCTGGTCGGTGCGCGCCCCGGTGGAGCAGGCGGACCAGCTCTCCGCTGAGCTCCAGAAGCATCTGCCGTCTTCCGGCACCTACGCTCTGCCCCATCCGGCGACCTTCGGCGGCGATACCGCCGCCGCGGGAGAGGCCTACCTCCAGGGTCCCATCGCTACCATCCAGTACCACGCGGAAGGTGCTCCGGTGGTTTCCGGAGGCAAGCTCGGCTCGGGCTTCGTTCACATCTTCATTACCGCTTTTCTCATCGCCACGCTCCTCGGGTGGGTGGCTTCCAGCGTGCCGAGCTACGGCGCCCGGGTAAAGGTGGTGGTGCTCGCCGGCTTCGCCGCGGCGTTCTTCGCCCACCTGGACGACCCCATCTGGTATCTCCATAGCTGGGGCTTTGAGTTCTACCACTTCGCCTACGACTTCACCTCGTGGGTGATCTACGGCTTGATCCTGGGCAAATTCACCGGCGATAACTGAGCCGGGCCCCGCTTTTCGGCATCGCTCTTCTGGGTCGCTCTTCTGGGGCCTTCCATTGGGGCGCCTAACGAGAGCGCTGGGACAAGAAGCGCTCAGACAAAGAAGACCGGAAGCTCCCCTATGCGGGGCGGCTTCCGGTCTTTTCTCGTTGGGCCCTCTCGAAGGAGGTTCTTCCGAGTTGGTCTCGTCGAATGGGAGCTGGTGCTCAGCGGCCGCGCCACTGGGGCTTGCGCTTCTCCAGGAAGGCGGCGACGCCCTCTTCTTTATCTTCGGTGGAGAAGGCGAGGCAGAAGAGGTCCCGCTCGTAGCGCATGCCCTCGTCTACCGGCAGGCGCTCGGCGGCGCGCACCGCCTCCTTGTTGAGGCGCAGGGCGACGGGGCTCTTGGCGGCCACCGCCTCGGCGAGCTGGAAGGTGCGTTGGCGCAGCTCGTCCGCCGGGACCACCTGCTCTACGAGGCCGATGCGCAGGGCTTCCTGAGCGTCGATCATCTCGCCGCTGAGGCACAGTCGCAGGGTCTGGCCGGTGCCGATGAGCCTCGGCAGGCGCTGGGTGCCGCCGCCGCCGGGCAGCAGACCGAGGTTGACTTCTGGCTGTCCGAAGCGGGCGTCGTCGGCGGCGATACGGATATCGCAGCTGGAGACCAGCTCACAACCTCCCCCGAGGCAATAGCCGCGGATCATCGCGATCACCGGCTTGGGGTAGCTCATCATGATGTCGAACATGCGGGGAAACTCCATCGCCTGGCGCTGGTCCACTGGGCTGCGGCCGGCGAACTCGCCGATGTCTGCGCCGGCGGCAAAGGCTTTCTCCCCCGCTCCGGTGATCACTACCACTCGCAGAGAATCATCCTCTCGAATCGACTCCAGATGGGCGAAGAGCTCCTGCTGGACTCGAGCGTTGAGGGCATTGAGCTTGTTGGGCCGGTTGAGGATCAGCAGGGCGATCCCGCCGTGACGCTCCAGCAGTACGGTGCCCGGGGCTTCAGGGTTGGTTGGATGGTCGTCGGTGGCAGTCATGGCGAGAGGGGCCTCCCCGGAGGTTGAGGGTCTTTAGAGCGGAGGTCTTGTGAGGGGGATCGGTACGGAAAAATCTCCGCGGATTGTTCCATGGCGCCTCGAAGCTGCTCAACATCGAGGGGATTTGCCCGTAGAAGGGTGCCGAGGGCGCAGACTTCTTCTGACTTCCTCCGACTTCCCCCGAGCATCGCTTGACCCCTCCATGAGCCTGTCCTTAGAATCCAGGCGGCGACATTCGGGCTCGAGCGGCGGGTAATCCAGGGTGGGTGGAAGCAAACTCCTCTCCATTACTCTCTCTACCGCCGAAGATCTCGATCGCCACCCCGGAAGGGCTCAGGGGGTAAGTGAGCGTCCGGCGGTGGCGGGCCGACTCGCCTAAGCTGGCGGTCATTCCCCTCAAGCTGCGCTCCGACGGCCCGATCGACGCCTTCGACCTGAGCTGGAGTCAGCTCCTCTACAGCATCCGCCTGCGGTCATGATCACCGGCTACAACACCGACGTCCGGCACAACGACACCGTCTACCACGTTCAGACGGAAGATAAAGGGACCTCCAATCCCTATATCGAGACCTTGGTGTATGTCGGGGGGCGGGTATTGGCGGCGAAGCGACACAACTACGCCCAGCTGCTGGCCGACGGCGGGTTGGAGAAAGACATCGTCGCGCTGATGGAAGGGCAGCATCGCCGTACTCTGATGGCGATTCGCAGCGGGAAGCTGGAGCAGAAGCTCGGCCTCGGGAGCGATTCCCAGAGCGCGGCGACGGTGCCGCCCCAGGGCTTGGGAGAGCCGGGCGGGATGGGTGCCTCCACCGAGGTGCGGCTGACCGACGGTCGTCAGGTCTCCTTGAGCGGCAGCTCCGAGGTGATGCCGCCGCAGGATCTCCCTGCCAGCGGCGGAGATCGAACCCTGGATCAGGTGATCCTCGATTACTTGGCCAGTGAGGCGGATCAAGAACAGCTGCTGCTGATGATGGAAGGGGAGGAGTCTCTGGTGCCCGGTCGCCAAGGGGGGCTCTCCATTCGCACCAGCTCCTCGAAGAGCGGACAGGCGGTCGCCGGGGTGCAGGTGGCGGTGCGGATGATCTCGACCTCCCAAGAGCCCGCCCTGCTGGGCCGCGGCGCGACGGACACCGCCGGGGAGCTGCGTCTCAGTCTCGACATTCCGGTGTTGCAGGAAGGCACGGCGGCGTTGATCGTGACCGCCGACAGCGAGATCGGCACCGCCGAGATCAAGCACCTGCTCTAGGCCGGTACTTGGCTGATGAGGGGCTAGATCGATGAACGAGAAGAACGAAGTCCACGGGGGCGACTCCGTTTCGATTTGGGTGAACGGGGAGCGCCGGCAGATCCAGAAGCCGTCGCCGCTCACCGAGATGCTGCGATCCTGGGGGCAAGACCCGCGGACCGTCGCCGTGGAGCTCAACGGCTCGGTGATCCGACGGGCGACTTTTGACCAAACCCTCCTTCAGGAGGGGGACCGCATCGAGATCGTTCGCTTCGTTCAAGGGGGCTGACCCATCTTGCCTCCCTCGATCTCTTCGTGTACTATCCGCCTTCGCTGGGCCGCTAGCTCAATTGGCAGAGCAACAGACTCTTAATCTGTGGGTTCTAGGTTCGATTCCTAGGCGGCTCACCATCCTCTTTCTTCCCTCCTCTTCCCTGAGTGCCAGATCCCGCGATCTTCGCTCCCACCGTTCGAGTCTCCTCTCGGGCCTGGAAAAAGATTCGCTAGAAGCTCCCCAGCGGTAGCCAGAAAGGCACGCTGGGCGATAGGTCGTTGGCTCAACGGTCGTGTCTCGACACGGAAGGGGAGAATCGGTTAGCGTCACCACTGTGCGAAAGTGGCGAAATTGGTATACGCGCTAGATTTAGGATCTAGTCCCGGAAACGGGGTGGGGGTTCGAGTCCCCCCTTTCGCACCATTCAACTCTCTCCTTCCTCTGCCTGCGAGCCTCCCTCCCGCTCGACCGAGCGTCCAGATACCCCGTCAGCTCAGAAGGCATTGCTTGAGACTGCAGCTCGAGATCGGCAATCTTCGGCTGGCGGCATCTTCGGCCCTTTCCCCAGCGAAGCTCTGAGGTGAGGCTGAATCCCAGGATCCGCTCCTCGATCCGTCTCGAGAAGATTCGTTTCGAGACTGGCTAGCACGCTCTAGAAACTCCCTGGCCCTAGGCGCAGCCTCGCTCAGGCTCTCTGGCGACGTCGCGGGAGCTTCCCTCCCTTCGCCTCGGCTTTGTCCCAATTTCCTCACTCCCTGCACTTCCGCCGGTAGGAGCCGCCCTTCGGGCGAGTTCCGCTCCTCACCGCTCCACGCTACCAGGAGGACACCTCCACAATGAGTGTCGTACAGTCCATCGAAGACGCTGGCCCCAGCCGCAAGCGCTTGGCCATCGAGATTCCCGCCGCCGCTGTCGAGGCGGAGACCCAGCGAGTTGTTGGGGAGTTCTCCCGCCACGCCGAGATTCCTGGCTTCCGGAAGGGGAAGGTTCCCAAGAGCCTGGTGAAGAAGCGCTTCCGGGAGCCGATTCAGCAGGAAGTGGAAGAACGCCTGCTGCCGCGCTACTGGGAACTGGCCAAGGCGGAGAGCGCTCTGGACGCGCTGCTGCCGCCGGAGGTGGAGAAGGTCGAGTTCGAGGCGGAGTCCGAGGATCCGATGATCTTCGTCGCCCTGGTGGATGTTCGCCCCGACGTCGAGGTGACCGACGCTCGCACCATCGAGCTGCCGGACCCCACTCTGGAGGTCAGCGATGACGAGGTGGGAGAGACGCTGGAAGATTTACGTCGTCGCCGCGGCAATTGGGTGCCGGTGGATCGCGCCGCTGCCCAGGGGGATTTGGTGAGCATCGAGCTGGTGCCGGTAGAAGGCGGCGCCGCGGACGAGGGCGAAGGGGAGGAAGACGCGGCGGATCAGGAACCGCGCAACCTTTCCATCGAGATCGGAGATTCCCGCGTTCCGGAAGAGCTCTCCCTGGCGGTGACCGGCCTCAAGGAAGGCCAGGAGACGGAATACACCGTGGCTCCCCCGACGGTGGAGGAAGAGACCTCCGACGAAGAGCGCCCCGAAGCTCGTTCGTTCCGCGTCAAGGTGACCGCGGTGAAGGAACGGGAGCTGGTGGATCTCGACGACGAGTTCGCCAAGGATCTGGGTCAGTACGAGACTCTCGACCAGCTGAAGGACGACATTCGCGCCCAGCTCTCGGAAACCAAGGAGCGGACCCGCAGCGAGGAGCGTCGCCGGGCCCTGCTGGACGGTTTGCGCGAGCGCTATCCCCTGGAGCTTCCAGATCGAGTGGTGGCCCAGCAGCTGGATGAGCTGCTGCGGGACTACGCCGGGGAGCTCCACCGCCGCGGCGTCGACGTTGAGAACGCCAACATCGACTGGGCCGGAGTTCGCGATTCCCTGGAAGACCAGGCGAAGAAGCGAGTCCACTCGCGGCTGCTCCTCGATGCCGTCGTGGCGCAAGAGAATCTCCGCGCTACGGAGAGCGATCTCGAGTCCGCCCTGCAGAGCATCGCCCAGATGGAGGGGGTCAGCCCGCAGAGCGTTCGCCAATCCCTCGACCGCTCCGGTCGCCTCGGTGAGCTGCGGTCGCAGCTCGATCGCGACATCGCCGTGCAGGTACTGGTGGGGGAGCGGGACGAGCCGACCTCCAACGACGGATCGGAAGAGGAATAAGTCGCTTCGGCGACTTAAGGAGGCGCAGCGGTGAGCGGCCGGCTCCGGATCTTGGACGGTTGGGAGCATCCGCGCAGGTGACCAATATCGTATGCTTGACTAGGAGCCCTCGGAGCTGCGCCCTCGACTGCGCTCTCTCGACTGTGCTCTCTTGACCGTGCTCACTCGACGATGCTCTCTCGACTGGGCTCTGTCGACCGCGCGGCGGTGACCCGCGGGCAACTCTGAGGAGAGATCGAACCCATGATGGTACCTTACGTCCTTGAACAAACCAGTCGCGGAGAGCGTCAATACGACATCTTCTCGCGCCTGTTGAAAGACAACATTGTCTTCCTCGGTCGCCCTGTAGACGATGATTTGGCGAGCCTGATCATCGCTCAGATGCTCTTTCTGGAGGCCGAGAACCCCGAGCGCGATATCGCTCTCTACATCAACTCCCCCGGTGGCTCCGTCAGCGCCGGCCTGGCGATCTACGACACCATGCAGTACATCAAGCCCGACGTGGCGACCTACTGCGTCGGCCAGGCGGCCTCCATGGCTGCGGTGCTGCTGGCTTCCGGAACCGCCGGCAAGCGCACCGTGCTGCCCCATAGCCGGGTGTTGATCCATCAGCCTTGGATCCAGAACATCGGCGGCCAGCAGACCGACGTGGAGATCCACGCCCGGGACATGCTGAAGCTGCGCGAAACGCTGGACGAGATCCTCGCCGCGCACACCGGCAAGACCAAGGAAGAGATCAACAACGATACCGAGCGCGACAAGATCCTCTCCGCGGAAGAAGCGGTGGCCTACGGCCTGGTGGATCGGGTGATGTCGCGCAAGACCAACGGCGAGGCAGAGGAACAGGAGTAGCTGGGACGAAGGCAGCGGGAAGTTCCGCTGTCGGCAATCCCGGCGGCGGAATCCCCCGCGGGGAATAGCCGGCTTCCAGCCTGCGTTCTTTCTACCGACGGCCTGCCGAGAACCACCCACTCACCGGAGGCTGATTCCCGCGTCTGCGGGAAGCTCCCATCTCCTCCTTCATCTCCGCACCGGCACCGCAGTCCAGGCACCGCAGTCCAGGCACCGCAGTCCACCCCGACGGACTGCCGGTTTTTCCACCGATTTACAGCTCTCGAATCGCATCGCAGCCCAACTGGGCGCTGGGCGAAGGTTGACACCGGCCAGCAAGGTTCCTACGATCGATTTCAGCCGGCTTCAGCCACTCACGGAGGTCCAATGCCAAAGAAAGAAAGCGGCGACGAGGTCTTACGCTGCTCGTTCTGCAACAAGAGCCAGCGAGAAGTTAAAAAACTCATTGCCGGACCCACGGTATTTATCTGCGATGAATGCGTCGACATTTGCCTCGACATCATCGCCGAAGACCGCATGCTCGAGCAGCAGCAAGACACCACCTTGCCCAAGCCCATGGAGATCAAGGCGCTGCTGGATGAGTACGTGATTGGCCAGGAACAGGCGAAGAAGAAGCTGGCGGTAGCGGTGTACAACCACTACAAGCGCATCGACTACGCCGAGAAGGCCCACGGTGCCGATATCGAGCTGCATAAGTCCAACATCATGTTGATCGGGCCTACCGGCACCGGTAAGACCCTGCTGGCTCAAACCCTCGCCAAGCTTCTCTCGGTGCCCTTCACCATCGCTGATGCCACCACCCTGACCGAGGCCGGCTACGTCGGTGAAGATGTCGAGAACATCATCCTGAAGCTCTACCAGGCGTCCGGCAACGACAAAGAGAAGACCCAGCGGGGCATCGTCTACATCGACGAGGTCGACAAGATCTGCCGCAAGGGAGATAACCCCTCGATCACCCGCGATGTCTCCGGTGAAGGCGTCCAGCAGGCGCTGCTGAAGATCCTGGAAGGCACCCAATGCAACGTGCCGCCCCAGGGTGGCCGCAAGCATCCCCACCAGGAATTCCTGCAGATCGACACCACCAACATCCTGTTCATCTGTGGCGGTGCCTTCGTCGGTCTCGAGGAGATCATCAACCGTCGCCTGAACGAGAAGAACCTGGGCTTCGGTGCCGAGGTCAAGAGCAAGTCGGAAGTCCGGGATACCAACATCCTGGAGAAGGCGCTGCCGGAAGATCTCATCAAGTACGGCCTGATCCCCGAATTCGTCGGCCGTCTGCCGGTGGTCGCCACGCTGGAACAGCTGGATCAGGAGGCGCTGGTGCGCATCCTGACCGAGCCCAAGAACAGCCTGGTGAAGCAGTATCAGACGATCTTCGACTTCGAGGGCGTCAAGCTCAGCTTCACCGAAGAGGCGGTGGCCGCCATCGCGGAGGAGAGCATCAAGCGCAATGTCGGAGCCCGCGGGCTTCGGATCATCCTCGAAGAGATGATGCTCGACTTGATGTACACCATCCCCTCCAGTCAGGACGTCAACGAGCTGGTGGTGGATCGGGACACCGTGGAGCGCCGACTCCATCCCCTCGCCGATCTCAAGAAGGCGGGCTGAGATCGTCGGGTCTGATCCGGCGTCGCGGTCCGCATCCGACCGCGGGACCTCCCGTTCAGCGGGGCGAGGCCCTCGCCGCAGCGGGAAGAGCTGGATGCGGCGGCGGGTCGCCTCCCAGCAGACATCGCGACGCCTTTTTTACGATGCTTTGGATAACGTGAGATCAGCCCCTCAACGCACCTCCCCAGAGGTTCCCGTTGCGGGGGTTGCTCATGGCTCCCGAGGTAAACTCCGCTGAGGAAACTTCCTGTTCAGAGCATCGATCTTTGGAGCGCCTAGCTCCGAATCCCGGAATCCGGGATTTCCCCTCAATCCTTCCCCCTGAAGATACCGAGAGATTATGGGATCCACATTCATCAAGACCGACCGGGAAACGCTGCCCCTCGTACCACTTCGGGACATGGTGGTTTTCCCCCACATGATGGCGCCCTTCATCGTTGGGCGAGAGAGCTCCGTGCGCGCTCTGGAGCAGACTCTCTCGACCTCCGACAAGCGGATCTTCCTGGTGGCTCAGAAGGATCCGAAGGTCGACGAGCCGGGGCGCGGCGATATCTATGAAATCGGCGTCGTGGCGACGGTGATTCAGAACCTCAAGCTGCCCAACGGCAACGTCAAGGTGATGGTAGAGGGAGTCCAGCGAGGCCGCGTGCTGGATATCGATGATCAGGAGGGGGCGCTGAACGTCGAGGTGGAGACTTACACCATCGACTACCCCGGCAGCGAAGAGCTGCGGCGCTACATGAGCAAGGTGCTGGGCATCTTCGAGCAATACGCCAAGATGAGCCATCACCTCGCCTTCGAGGGGCTGATGTCGACCCTGAAGGTGGACGAGCCAGATCGCTTCGCCGATACCTTGGCGGCTCACCTGGTGGTGAATACCTCCGAGAAACAGCAGCTTTTGGAGCTGCTGGATCCCTATAAGCGGCTGCAGAGCCTGCATGACCTGCTGGATGTGGAAGTCGAGAAGATCAACATCGACAAGCGCATCAACGTCAAGGTCAAGAAGCAGATGGAGAAGGCCCAGAAGGAGTATTACCTCAACGAGAAGATCAAGGCCATCCATCAAGAATTGGGGCGTAAGGACGACCGCAGCGACGAGATCGCTGAGCTCAAGGAGAAGGTCGAAGAGAGCGGCATGCCCAAGGACGCCCAGGAGAAGGCAGAGCAGGAGCTCAAGCGCCTGGAGTCGATGCCCCCGGTGTCCGCCGAGGCGACGGTGTCTCGCAACTACATCGATTGGCTGGTTCAGGTCCCGTGGAAGAAGAAGAGCCGCGAGCAGAAGGATCTGGACGTCGCGGAGAAGGTGCTCAACGAGGATCACTTCGGGCTCTCCAAGATCAAGGACCGCATCCTCGAGTTCCTCGCCGTGCGCCGCTTGGTGAAGCAGCAGGCGAAGAGCTCCATCATCTGCTTCGTCGGCCCTCCGGGCGTCGGTAAGTCCTCCCTGGCCAAGTCCATCGCCCGCGCTACGGGACGTAAATTCGTCCGTCTCTCCCTCGGTGGCGTACGCGACGAGGCGGAGATCCGCGGCCACCGCCGCACCTACATCGGTGCCTTCCCGGGGCAGATCATCCAGAGCATGAAGAAGGCGGGAACGGTGAACCCCGTCTTCCTTTTGGACGAGATCGACAAGATGTCCACGGACTTTCGGGGAGATCCGTCCTCCGCGCTGCTGGAAGTGCTGGATCCGGAGCAGAACGACGCCTTTGTGGATCACTATCTGGACGTTGACTACGACCTCTCCAAGGTGATGTTCATCGCTACCGCCAACGTGCAGCACACGATTCCGGCACCGCTGCGGGACCGCATGGAGATCATTCAGCTCACCGGCTACACCCTGAGTGAGAAGAAGAACATCGCCCAGCGATTCCTCGCCCCTCGCCAGCTCGAGCAGCACGGCCTCGACTCGGAGAAAGTGCGCTTCGAGGACGAGGCGGTCATCAAGCTGATCGAGAGCTACACCCGGGAAGCCGGGGTGCGTAACCTGGAGCGAGAGATCGCGTCGATCTGCCGCAAGATTGCCCGCCGAGTGGTGCTCGAGGGCGACGAGCTGGACGTTACCGTCTCCCCGGAGATGGTGGAGGAGCTGCTCGGGAAGCCGAAGCATCGTCCGCGCCGCAAGAACGAGAATTCGGAGGTCGGAGTGGCCACCGGTCTCGCCTGGACCCAAACCGGCGGCGAGCTGCTGGAGACCGAGGTGGGGGTGATGACCGGCAAGGGCAAGCTCACCATCACCGGTCAGCTGGGAGACGTGATGCAGGAATCCGCCCGGGCGGCGGTCTCCTACCTGCGCAGTCGCACCGAGCTGTTGGGCATCGATCCTGAATTCTCCGAGAAGATCGACCTCCATATCCACGTACCCGAAGGAGCGATTCCCAAGGACGGTCCTTCGGCGGGAATCACCATGGCGACGTCCCTGATTTCCGCGCTGACTAACGCCGCGGTGCGCAAGGATGTGGCGATGACCGGCGAGATCACCCTGCGGGGCAAGGTCTTGCCCGTCGGCGGCATCAAGGATAAAGTTCTAGCAGCCCATCGCGCCGGAATCACCGAGCTGATCCTTCCCAGCGAAAACGAGAAAGATCTCGAGGACGTTCCTGAGGAGGTACGCGACGCCCTGGACATCCACCACGTGGAGTCCATGGACGAGGTGCTCCGAGTCGCGCTGGACAGCGAAGTCTCCTCCCTACCGGCAAAGGCCGAAGGTAAGCTTGGGGACTCCGCGGCCAAGCCGACGGTCGGTTCCGATTCCGTCGCTCACTGATCCTTCACCCTTCCATCCCCCAGCCCAACTTGGCAGCCTAATTTGGCAGGAGCCCGTCCCGGGATCCTGAGCCTCTTCGAGATCTTCACCGGACCTGCGTCCTGGATGAGATCGAAGATCGGCGCAGCAGCACGCGCAGCTCGACTGCCGCCGCGCTCCGCCACCGGAGTATCGACATCCCCGTCGGATTCTCCATTCTGCGGTGGGTCGGCGATCTCCCCGGTCGTTGACCACTCTTCGATGACCGCAGTCGGGCTGAGCGTCTCCACAGTCTGACGCTTCGGCTCTAAGTCGAGGCGACTCTCGGACTTCAGGACGCCGCGAGGGCTCGGCCTCCCGGGTCGTTCTCTCTCTCCTTCCCCCCGCATCGCCTTCTCCGGTGACGCTCCCATGGCTCCCCACGAAGCCGCACTCCTTCTCCTGTCCATCCTGCTCATCCTTTCGTATCCCCCTCTGGAGTTGTGAAGATCGATAGCGCGGAGTTCATTCGTTCCGCTCCCTCCCCGCCGCATTTCCTCAAGGACGACCTTCCGCATATCGCCTTTGTCGGTCGCTCCAATGTAGGGAAGTCGAGCCTGCTGAACCGGATGTTGCACCGGAAGAAGCTCGCTAGGACGAGTTCTACTCCAGGCCGGACGAGAGCGGTGAATTACTTTTTGATCAACCGCAAATACTACTTCGTTGACCTGCCGGGTTACGGTTACGCCAAAGCCAGCAAGGTGGATCGTCAGGCGTGGGCTGACCTGGTGGACGCCTACTGCCGCGACACTTTTCCCGGTGGCCAGGTGGTGCTCTTGGTAGATGCCAAGGTTGGGGCTACAGAGCTGGATGTGGATGCCTTCCACTACCTGGCTAGCTTCGAGGCCGCCATCACTATCGTTGCCACCAAATCCGATCGCCTCTCCCGCAACCGACTCCATTCCTCTCTCGCGCGCATTCGCCGCAGCTTTGTCGAGAGCCTGGAGGACGGTGTCGAGGCTCCCTCTTTGCTCCCCGTCTCCGCTCGAACGGGAGACGGAATCGGCGCTCTCTGGAACCAGATCGGGCGCAATCTGCAGGCCGCCTGAGCTTGGCGGCCACCACAGCGAGGAAGATCATGACGAAAGAAACCCAGCGCAAGTCGAAGACGGATGAAGGCGACACGCTGGACATTCGTTCGCTCAAGGAGATGAACATCTCCGAGCTCACCGGGGTTGCGAAGACGCTCAATGTGGAGGGAGCGGCGGGGATTCGCAAGCAGGAGCTGATCTTCAAGATTCTCCAGGCGCAGACCGAGAAGAGCGGTCTGATTTTCGCCGAGGGGGTCTTGGAGTGCCTGCCGGACGGCTTTGGCTTCCTGCGGGCGCCGGAATACAACTATCTCCCGGGCCCCGACGACATCTACGTCTCCCCGAGCCAGATCCGTCGCTTTGATCTGCGCACTGGAGATACTGTTTCCGGGCAGGTGCGGCAGCCGAAGGAAGGGGAGCGCTACTTCGCCTTGATCAAGGTGGAGGCGGTGAACTTCGAGCACCCGGAGATCGCCCGCAACAAGATCTTCTTCGACAACCTCACTCCTCTGTACCCGCTGGAGCGGCTGAAGCTCGAGGTTTCCGGCGACATGTCGTCCCGGGTGATGGACCTCGCCACTCCCATGGGTAAGGGCCAGCGTGCTCTGATCGTGGCGCCGCCACGCACCGGTAAGACGGTGCTGCTGCAGTCCATCGCCCACTCCATCGCCAAGAACCACTCGGAGATCATTCTCATCGTGTTGCTCATCGACGAGCGACCCGAGGAGGTGACGGACATGCAGCGCTCGGTGCAGGGTGAGGTGGTGTCCTCGACCTTCGACGAGCCGGCGACCCGTCATGTGCAGGTGGCGGAGATGGTGATCGAGAAGGCGAAGCGCCTGGTAGAGCACAAGAAGGACGTGGTGATCCTCCTGGACTCCATCACCCGCCTCGCCCGCGCCTACAACACCGTGCAGCCGCCCTCCGGCAAGGTGCTCTCCGGCGGTATCGACGCCAATGCCCTGCACCGGCCGAAGCGCTTCTTCGGCGCTGCCCGTAACGTCGAGGAAGGCGGCTCTCTGACCATTATCGCTACCGCCTTGGTGGATACCGGCAGCCGCATGGATGACGTGATCTTCGAGGAATTCAAGGGAACCGGTAATTGTGAGATCCACCTCGATCGCAAGCTGGTGGACAAGCGCGTGTTCCCCGCCATCGACATCAATCGCTCCGGAACTCGTAAGGAAGAGCTGCTCATCGACAGCGATGAGCTGCGGCGGGTTTGGGTTCTGCGCAAGGTGCTGAATCCCCTCTCTACCGTGGAGAGCATGGAGCTGCTGCTGGACAAATTGTCCAAGACCAAGGCCAATAAGGACTTCCTCGACGCCATGTCGAGGTAGCGAGCGACGCCTTGTCTCAGGTACGGGTGGGGGTCGCCACGAGGCTGTATAGCCGACCCTTGGTATGGGGTCTGCTCAAGGGCCATCATGGTGATTTGCTGGAGACGACCCAGCACCCACCCTCCCTGCTGGCCCAGCTGATGGCCCAGGGCAGCCTGGACGTCGCCCTGCTCAGCCCTCTCCAGGCCCTGGAGCTGGATGATGTGTTGCTGCTACCGGATCTCTGTGCCGCTGCGGACGGGCCGTCGGAGACCATCTACCTGGTTTCGCCACAGCCCTTCGAGGACGTGCGCAGCGTCGCCGTTGGGGCCGAGAACGATGCCGCGGCGGCGCTGCTGCGCATCGTCTATCAGGAAAAATTCGGCTTTCAGCCGCAGCTCCACCTGCAGCGGCCGGATCTCGACCGCATGCTGCTGAGCTTCGACGCGGCGCTGCTCACCGGTGACGCCGCACTGCGCCAGCCCACTTCCGCCGGCCAATGCCTGGATCTCACCGCCGCCTGGCGAGAGATCACTGGCCTGCCGTGGGTCTTTGCGGTGTGGGTTGCGCAGGCCCGAGTGGGCCTTCCGGACCTGCCCTTTTACTTCAAGAGCAGCCTTCGTTACGGCCTGTCGGTAATGGACTCTCTGGTGCGAGAGAGCGCCGCCGAGCTGGATCTTTCGGCGGATCGAGTGCGCGAATATCTCGCCGAGGGGCAGCTCGGCTGGGTGCTGCGACAGCGGGAGCAGCAGAGCCTGGAGGAGCTCTACCGGCGGATCGTGCCGCTGGGGTTCCGGGACCGCGGGTCGGCGCTGAGTTTTGGGAAGTAGGGTTTTGGGGGGAGCAGGGCCCTCAGACCTCATTCCCAGGGCGCATCGACAGGGACCAGGAGACGCTCGACGGGAACGCCGCTGAGGGCGGAGTCGACGATCTCTGGGATGTGCTCGGTGGTGACCTCTCGGTACCAGTGGTTGGCCGGCTGCACCACCACCACGACACCAAGACTGCAGTGCTTGAGGCAGCCGGTGCGGGTGACGATGACCTGTTGTCGAATCCCCCGACTGCGGATCTCATCCTTGAAGCGGCGGTAGAGAGGAAGGGCCCCGAGGGGCTCGCAGCTGGCTTTGCGCGCTCCCTCCCCTCGGCCATTGACGCAAACTAGGATTTGGGCTCGTGGGCTCGGCATGGGAGCCATCCTATCGCCGAGGGCGCTACAATGGACCGATGATTTGTTCTTGCCCTCGATGTCCCTCTCGCTCTCGTCGCTTCCGGGTGACGGGAGGTGGCCTGATGATCCTGGCATCGCTGCTCTTGCTGGGGGCGGCGGAGGTTCAGGCGGAGGATCGCGAGGGGCTGGAACAGCGCTTCGTCGCCGCGGTGCGAGATGCGGCGGTGGCGGAGCCCTTCGAGGTGGTTCGGGAGCTGAAGGCCATCAACCCTTACGAATCGGGCCTGGTGTGGCGAGGTCGTCCCGGTAAATCGTCTCTGCGCATGCTGGCCTGGGTGAAGGAAGGCGAAGGGGTTCCCCTGACTGTGGGGGAGACCTTCGTCGTGGAGGACCCGCTGGTGCTTACCGTAGTGCCCGAGCTGGTGGTGTTCTGCCGCACTCGAGGCCCGCGGCGGGAGCGGCAGCGGACCCTGAGGCTGGAGCAGCTTCTGGGGCTGCCGCCGGATGCCGGGAAGCAGAGGATGGTGGAGCTATGGGTGCCGGTGGAGGAGCTATTCCGCCGCTGCCTGGACCCGGAGGTCACCGATCACGAATGCTCCTTGGTGACTCCCCGGGCGGGAGGTCGGATCGCCATCGATGCGCAGCATAGTGCAGAGCTGCTGGCGCTGCGGCGACAGAATCAGCCGGAGAGGATCACCACCAGCCTGGGCTATACCTACGATTGGGGTAATCCTCGATCCGAGGTGGGGCTCTCGGAGTTCGTCGCCCAGCCCGGGGCGCAGGTGGAGGTCCACAGCGTGACCCCGACCCTCGAATACTGTCTGCGCTGAGACTTGGTCCGGAGACTCTTTCTCGCCTCGCGCCGATCGCCCTAGGGGCGCGCCGAGGAACTCATCGATGGATCGCTGGCGCCGGAGAGTGCTCGGCGAGGTCGAGCAGAAGGCGTATCGTGTTCTCCCGGTTCGCCTGATGGGGTCGCGGTGGAGGCTTCTGTTGCAATGCGCGGAAGCGAAATCGACAAAGAAAATCGCGGAAATATCGTCGGCTGTTGTGAGGATGGGGAGCCCGCGGGATCTATCGTAGTGTGAACGCCGCGATGACCACTTCCGATCCACCTCCCGACCGACCTCTCGACTCCCCGTCGCTGAAGGACCCGTCGCTGAAGGACCCGTCGTTGAGGGACCCGTCGCTGAAGGAGCCGCCGCTGAAAGCCCTGCCGCTGAAAGCCCTACCGCTGCAAGAACTGGTATCCCGCAGCCATGCCGGGGATGAAGAGGCGCAGCGGCAGCTGGTGCGGGAAATGGAGGACGTGGTGCGAGGGGTGGCGCGGAGCACCCTGGGGAACGCCCCCGATGCGGAGGATCTGACTCAGAACATCTTCCTTGCGGTCTTTCGGGGTCTCGGATCCTTTCGCGGCGAGGCGCATCTACGGACCTGGATTCGTTCCGTGGCGCGCAACGAGGCGAGGAAATTCCTGCGCACCCGCCTGCGGCGGGAGGATCCGGTGCGGGACGCCGATCGGGAGCCGGAGCGCCTCGCCTCGAAGCGCTTCGGCGACCGTCTGAGGGAGCGCCGGATCCACGCGGCCCTGACGGAGCTGCCGGCGGGAGATCGGGAGGCTCTGCATCTGGTGGTCTTCGACGGTGCGAGCTATGCGGAGGCTGGGGTTGCTCTCGGATGTAGCGCCGCGGCGATCCGCGGCCGCGTCTATCGAGCGCGGCAAGAGCTACGACAAAAACTCGAGGAAAGTTGAGGCAGAGATATGGATAGATTCCGCTCTACGGGCTCACGATCTCTTCGCCCAGGGGCCTCCAGCCTGCCGGACGCCAGGGCATCGGCGGGTGCAGCGTCGGCGGGCGGGCTTGCCGACTGTGACCGAGCGCTGGAGATTTTCTCCGCCAGCCTCGACGGCGAGGCGGGTTTGGAAGAGCTCGACCATTTGGCCGATCACCTTCAAGGCTGCGAGCCTTGTCGCCGGGCGTCGGCGGCCCTGGAAGCGCAGGATCAATGGCTGTGGGGTGCCGGTCCGCTGCAGAAGGAGCCGCCGGGCCCGCTGCCGGAGTCGCCCAGGCGCTGGCGAAGAGTTTGGGGAGGAGGCTGGCGACCGGGCCGTACCGCGGCTGCGGTGGCCGCGATGGCCGCGGGGATCGCCGTCGCCGTTCTCGTCATCCCTTGGCAAGGTGGCGTGGAGCCGCAGCGAGGCTCGGAGACCTCAGCCGTTGCGGCGCCGGGCCTGGCGGAAGCAATCCAGGGAGAGAGCAGCTCGGTGGTAGAGGGTCCGCCTCGGCGAGGCCCTGGTGAGGTGGGCCTCGAATCAGCCCAGGGGGTCGCCGGTGGAGCCGCTAGCGAGCTCTCTGGCCGCGAGATCCTGGACCGGGAGCTGGATCTGCTGATGGCCCGGGCCGACGCGGTGGTGGCGGCCTTGCCCCGTTCTGCGAATCGTGCCCCAGAGATTCGTCGGTGGGGGGGAGGGGAGCTGAGTCGCGATGCTCTATCCGCGGCGAGGCAGATCCTCGAGACTCTTCCTCCGGGTTCAGGTCCCCCGGGTTCAGGTCCCCCGGGATCAGATTCGATGGGGGAGAGGCTCTTCGAGGGTTCTTCTCCGGCCCGCTCCCTCCGGCCGACGCTTCGCGAAGGCTGGGGCTCAGGCTCCGATGCAGCGACGAAGAACCCTTTCCGCCGCCAGCGGTGGACGTCGCGGTCATCCTGAATCGCCTCGAGCTGAGGAAAGATCGATGAGAGATCGAAGAGCCCTTCAGACAGATCACCCTTCAAAGACTTCGCCCTTCAGAAACCTCGCCGGCTCGCCCCTTGGTGGCCCAGGCTTCACAATAGATCAGGAGAACGTCATGCCTAGGAATCCCCAGCTTATTCGGTCGATGCTGCCCCTTCGGTCCTCGTCGGAGATTCACTCCAGCTCTGCTGAACCCTGCGGTAGCGCCCGGGTGGCGGTGTGGATGCTGATCGTCCTCTTGCTGCCCCTGCTGCCATCGAGTTTGGGGCAATCGGTCGTCAGCTCATCTGAGACGGGGGCGAAGAGCGCCCTTGCCCCGCTCTTCGCTATCTCGCCGTTGGTGGCCGAGGAAGAAGATTGGGAGGACGAGGACGAGGAAGAGGCGGAGGAGCGGGCCGAAGAAGCTCGCGAGGCGCGCATCATGCTGCTGCAGAGCATGGCCGAGGCGCATTTCGAGAAGTCCGAGCTGCTGCGGGAGGATGGTCGCTTCGAAGAGGCCATCGCGGAGCTGGAGCAGCTGCGCGCTCTACCTTTCCCTGAAGAGGCGGAGATGGCGGAAGAGCTCTTCGGGGTAGACATCACTATCATCGAGCTCTATCTCGAGAATCAGAGGCCGGAGAAGGCCAAGGGAGTGATTCGTCAGGCCCTGGAGCGCAACGCGGAGCGCCCCGCCCGTCTCGCCCTGCTTCACAACATGCTCGGGCGAGTGCTGCGGGAGCAGGATCGCCGCACCGAAGCCCTGAAGCACTTCAACCTCGCCATCGAGCTCGGCCGGCAGGCCCTGGAGTCAGGAGACTCCATCCATTGAACCGATGGCCTAGGCCGATCCATTGGACCGGTCCACTGGGATGACCCAGCGGGTCGATTGGGGGGAGGCGATCCATTTGCGGCGATTCCCTCAGGCCATTCGGTAGGCAGCAGGGGCATTCGGCAAGAAGGCCGCAAGAAACTGATTCTCTGAGGGTTTCTGTATCCAAGACTGTCCTAGAGAGTCATCCAGAGGGTGGAGAGACGTGCCGTAGCCCGGTGAAACCGGGCTCCCAAGAGGGGCCCAAGGTGCCATCGAGGGAAAATCCAAGAAATAGAGAAATTTCTTTGTGACGATACGTTGATCCCGGGATCTAAGGACGTAGGTACCCTCGCAACTGGACTCTTGAACTCCTCGCAGCAAAGGGGAAAGATTTTGCGCTCTTCGTCAATGGCTGAATGCACAACCCAGAGCGGGCCGCACGTCGACGGCTCCGCCATCGATGACCCGTCACCGGCGCATTCCGCGGAATCGATGATTCCTCCGCTGCCGGCGACCGCTGGTGGAGGCGTCGACGGAGGTGAACCGGCGCTGGTTGCCGGCATGAGCCGCCGTTCCTTCCTCGGCTGGATCGGGGCGGTTGGAGCGGTGGTGGGGACCGCTAGCGTGACCGGATCTCCCAAGGCTCTCGCCTACGAGATCGACCGCCGGGGGATCAGCCTGACGGAGCTAGAGCAGGCCTCACGCTTTCTCGCCCAGGCGACCTTCGGCGGCAATCGGGCACTCATCGAGGAGGTGGCGAATCGCGGCATTGAGAGCTGGCTGGACGGGCAGCTGGCGATGAATGCGCAGCCTCTACTGGCGGTTGTGGAGGATTCCTTCGAAGCGGCGCCAGAAGAATTCGAGGACGCCTTCCTCTTTTTCGATTGGGCGTGGTGGGAGAGCGCCCTGCAGCGGGAGGACATGGTGCGGCAGCGGGTGACCTTCGCCCTTTCTCAGATCTTCGTCGTCTCGCGCCGCGAGGAGCGACTCTTCGAGCATTCGGAGCTGATCGCTTCCTACCACGACGTTCTGCAGCGCCACGCTTTCGGAAACTTCCGCGATCTGCTGCTGGATGTGGCGCTGCATCCGGCGATGGGCATCTACCTCAGCCATCTCCACAATCGCCGCAGCGACCCGTCGCGGAACCGCTTCCCGGACGAAAACTTCGCCCGTGAGGTGATGCAGCTCTTCACCATCGGCCTCTATAAGCTTCGCCTCGACGGTACTCCCCGCCGCGACTCTAGCGGCGAGCTGATTCCCACCTACGGTAATGCTGAGATTACCGAGATGGCGAAGATCTTCACCGGGCTCACCTATGGGGAGGAAGATCCTGGGGTCCCGCTGGAATTTGGCTCCGATTACGGCAATTTCGTTTTGCCGATGAGGATGTATGAGCCGGAACACGAGCCGGGTGCGAAACGCCTGCTGGACGGCTTCGTGGTGCCGGCGGGGCAGAGCGGGATGCAGGACATCGAGAGCGCGGTGGACCACCTCTTCCAGCATCCCAACGTAGGGCCCTTCTTCGGCCGGCTGCTGATTCAGCGGCTGGTGACCTCGAACCCCAGTTCCGCCTACGTCAGGCGAGTCGCGCTGGTGTTCAACGACGACGGCACCGGAACTCGAGGCAATCTCGCCGCGGTGGTGCGGGCGATCCTGCTGGACCCGGAGGCGAGGCAGCTGCAGCGGCTGGCGGATCCGACCTTCGGCAAGGTGCGAGAGCCCATCGTGCGCTGGGTACAGCTCGGTCGCACTTTCGAGATTGACAGCCTCACCGGCCGTACGCGTCACTTCGGCGCCCTCGGTGCGCAAGACGAAGGGGGGGAGCTGACCCCCTTCTCGCAATATCCCTACTTCTCGCCCAGCGTGTTCAATTTCTACTCCCCCACCCATTCTCCGGCGGGTACGCTGGCGGATGCCGGCCTGGTGGCGCCGGAGATGGAGATCGTGCATAGCTACACCACGGTGGCGACCATCAACCGAATTCAGCTGGCGGTCTTCGCGGACTACTACCTGCTGGACTACGAGGGGGACGACTTCGAGCCGGTGGCGCTGGATCTGAGCTTGGAAGCGGAAATCGCCCGGGATGACGGTCCCGAGGCGCTGGTGGATCATCTCGACCTGCTGATGACCTACGGCACCCTGAGCGCGAGCACCCGCAGCACCATTCTCGAGGCCCTGCGCTCCCTCTCCGGGGCGCCCCAGGTGCAGGCCCAGGCAGCTCTCTACCTTCTGTTGATTTCCCCGGATTACGTGGTGCAGCGCTGACGCGCACCGAGAAAGGACTTCCCGATGAACCATCGCCCTCTCTCCCGTCGCCGCTTCCTGGGGCAGGCCAGCTGCAGCGCCATCGGCGCTACTTCCCTGTTCTCTACCTTGCTCAATCTACGCTCCGCCAACGCCCTCGCCCTCGAGACGACTCGCGCCGATCTATCGGCGACGATAGCGGCGCCCAAGGCTCTGCCGGGAAGCGATTACAAGGCGCTGGTGTGCCTCTTTCTCGCTGGCGGCAACGATTCCTTCAACATGGTGGTGCCCCGGGGAACGGCAGAGCATCGCGAATACTCCACCATTCGAGCCGATCTCGCCCTGCCGGCCTCCTCTCTGCTGCCCCTGAACGGGGCGGGGACTGATGGCCGAGAGTTCGGGCTCCATGCCGGCATGCCGGAGGTGCGCTCCCTCTACGACCAGGGGGATCTGGCCTTCGTTGCCAATGTCGGCTCCCTGGTGGAGCCCACCACCAAGACGGGGATCGTGAACGGCAACGCCCGTCTGCCTCTGGGCCTCTACTCCCACAGCGATCAGATTATGCATTGGCAGACCAGCCTGCCGGATCAGCGCTCCGGTCTCGGCTGGGCCGGGCGGACGGCGGACCTGCTGCGCTCTTCCAATGCCGATGATCGGGTGTCGATGAACCTTTCGCTGAGCGGCACCAACGTCTTTCAGTCGGGATCCTCGGTGGTGCCCTACGCGATTCGTCCCGAGGGGAATGGCAGCATCGGGATCCGAGGCTTCGGCGAGGACGATCTCTTCGGCCAGCTGCAGACCGCCGCCATCAACAACATGGTGGATGAGCAATATCAGAACCTCTTCCTGCAGACCTTCGCCCAGACCAACCGCAACGCCATCGACGCCCATCAGCTCTTCTCCGCCGCGGTGGGCTCGGTCTCTCCGCTGAGCACCACCTTCGATCCGGATCCGGTGTCCCAAAGCTTCCGCATGGTGGCTCGCACCATCGCCGCTCGCCAAAGCCTGGGGGTGCGGCGTCAGACCTTCTTCATCCTCTTCGGCGGCTGGGATCACCACGACGAGGTGCTCAACGCCCAGGGACAGATGCTGCCGGTGGTGAGCAAGGCGTTGGGGAGCTTCCACGGCGCCCTCACGGAGCTGGGGCTGCTGCAGGACGTGGTGACCTTCACCGCCTCGGATTTCGGCCGCACCCTGTCTTCCAATGGCCGCGGCTCCGATCACGCCTGGGGCGGAAATCACATCGTGATGGGCGGCCCGGTGCGCGGTGGCCAGATGTACGGCACCTACCCCTCGCTCTACGCCGACAACGACCTCGACACCGGCCGCGGGCGGCTGATTCCCACTCTCTCCTGCGACGAGTACTTCGCCGAGCTCGCCGCCTGGTTCGGCGTCTCGGATTCCGATCTCGGCACGGTGCTGCCGAACCTCGATCGCTTCTACAGTGTGGGGTCCGGCGCTCCCATCGGCTTCCTCGGCTAGCTCGGAGATTGGCTTAGGCTTTGGCGTCGCCGTCAGCGGTAGTCGGGGGGCTGGCTCTCGGTGGCGGCGACGCTGAACTTCTCCGTCGGGTATTTCTCCGCCGGATGTTTCTCGACCTGCTGTTTCTTCAGCCGGTCTTTCTTCAGCTCGATTTAGGCTGTCTTCTGCCCGGATTTGGGGCTGAGGACGAGTTCCGGCTGCCTGGACTCGGCGTCGGTCAGGCGCTGCTGATAGGCCTCGTCTTCGAAGAAGGCGGTGAGCTTCTCGCTCACCGGCAGCACCATGGACATGGGGTGCCACTGGACGGTCTCCCCGGTGTCGGCTCGGTGCACGTCTCCGGCGGCGAGGCGGCGGGTGCCTTCCCCCAGCGAGAGGTCTTTCAGGCAGCTGCGCAGGTGACGGAAGAAGACCTGATCCTCGGGCTTCAGGAAGGGCAGCACGACATGGGCGGTGGCGGCCAGGTGGTAGTGGGCGGGCACGAAGGCGAGGCCGTCGAGGTGGAGGCGTTCGCAGGCGATGATCATCATCGCCACGACGTCGCGCAGCATGCCTAGCCCGGGGTGCTCCTGTCCGGGAAGCTTCGGACGACGGCCGCCAAACTCCTGTCTGGGGTTTTGCAGCAGCAGCCATTCCACCTGCAGCAGCTCGTATTTCGGTAGCGTACGGCGGTTCTTGCGCGCCCGCAGCTCCATCAACAGCTCTTGCCGCTCGGCGTCGCCGAAGAGTCGCAGGGTCTCGCCGCTCTCGTCGTCCAGGTTCCAGTCGAGGGTGGGGTGGGCGAAGCCTCGGGAACGCAGCTGATCCAGCAGCCCGTAGCGTTCAAAGGCGAACTCCAGGCCGTGGCGGGTGTAGTAGCCGAGGAAGCGGGTGCGCCGGGAGGAGGGGCCGAGGGCGCCGAAAAGATCCTCCTCGCTGAGGCTCCAATCCTCTTCGGAGCTGTCGCCGCTAAGCTCCGCGGGGTCCACCAGGCGGGCGAGGTGGCGAAAGCGGGAGATGGTGATCTGGTGGGTGGTGGGGGGCTCCAAGGCCTTCTGCTGATTGGCGATCCAGCCGAGAAAACGGGCGTTGTAGCGCCAGGCTTCGGGGCCGTACCCGCCGGCCAGCAGGATCACCAGGGGCAGCTTGCGCTCACCCCGGGCGAGGTCGAAGACGAAGCGGTCGCGGACCAGCAGGGCATCGTCGCTCAGCTGCCAATCCCCCAGGGTATCGTCGCCGGCGGGATCGGCGCCGGTGAGGTAGATCACCAGCTCCGGCTGAAAGCGTTCGAACACCGGCGGCAGCTCCCGCCGCAGCACCTCCAGGAAGGTGCCGTCGTCGACGTTGGAGCCGAGGGCGAGGTTGGTGCTCTCGCGGGCGGCGGTATTGGACCAGGGGCGGTTGTGAATGGAGAAGGTGTGGACGCTGGGGTCCTCGGCGAAGATGCCCTCGGTGCCGTCGCCGTGGTGGAGATCGAGGTCGACCACCAGCACTCGGCCCCCGAAGCCGCGGCTGCGGCGGGCCTCGATGGCGCAGGCGATGTCGTTGAAGACGCAAAAGCCCTGACCTCGGTCGGCCCAGGCGTGATGCAGGCCGCCGCCGAGGTTGGCCACCACTCCGCGGGTTTCGGCGGCGATGGCGGTGGCGAGGTTGGTGCCGCCGACCATCGCCCGCTGGATATCCAGCAGGGCCTCCAGCTCCGGGTCGTCGAGGGGCGTGCCGACGACCTTGGTGGCGGACTCCCCGTGGCGCAGCGACTCGAGGTAGTCGTCGGTGTGTACCCGGCGCAGGGTCTCGAAGGCGGCGGGGCGAGGCTTGCGCAGGCAGGCCTTGCACATCAGCCCTTCCATCTCCAGAAAGGTCAGCACCCGCTCGCCGCGACGGGGATCGGCGGGCACCGAGGCGTGTCCCCGAGAGTAGGTGGAGGAATAGACCACCTGCAGCGGAGGCTGGACGACGTGGCGCAGCAGCCGCCGGAATCCGCGGCGCAGGCCGCGATCGGCGCGGGAGAGGAGGGAAGGGTTGCTCACCCTTCCAGCTTACTGCACTGCCTTTGTTTTTCTTAGGGGAGCTCTTTTTCGGAAAGTTTCGCTGCCCTATCCCAGCCCTTCTATTCCAGCTCGGCCCAGGTGGCTCCCCACCCGCCGGCCTCCGCCGGGGCGTCGCCGAAGGAGCGTACCCGGGGGTCGCGCTCCAGCAGCGTGCGCACCGTGCGCCGCTGCACCCCGACGCCGCGCCCGTGAATGATGCGCACTTTGCGCAGCCCCTTCTCGTAGGCGGCGTCGAGGTACTCCCTCACCAGGTTGGGGACGTCCCGGGGCGGGAAGCTGTGGAGATCGAAGACGTCGGTGATGGGGACTTCATAACCTTCCGTCCACCACTCGCCGGAATCCTCGTCGTCGGTGGGGGAAGGGGGCGCCGAGCTCTCGACCCGCGGAGCCTCTCGAGAGTCTTCGCGGGCTTCCTGCTCGGCATTTTTCCCCTTGCGCTTAAACCACCACATCTTGGCGTCGTCGCTAGCCCGGCTCAGTCGAAGAGCTTGAGGAAGGCGACGAAGACGGAGACGCCGTCGTCAGGACCGGCGACGGCGACGCCGACGTCGAGGTTGACCAGGGTGTCCCAGGGACCGACGAAGTTACCTACCACGCCGACGCCGGCGAGGAATTCATCCTCCAGGCCGGTGGCTTCATCGGTGGCCCAGGCGGCGTCGCCGACGGCCTCCAGGCGCAGCAGCTCGCCGACCTCGAAGCCGTAGGTGAGGTGAGCGGCGTAGGCCGACTCGGCGCGGATCTTGTCGCTCTGGTAGCCGCGCACTCGAGAGTCGCTGAAGTAGCCGAACTCGTACTTGCTGAAGCGGTCGAGATTCTCGCCGTCGAGATATTCCAGCTGGATTCCTACCTTGCGGAAGTTGTTCAGCCACCAGGTCTTGCCGATGCTGGCGCCCCAGGTGGTGAACTCCTCCGTATCCGGATCGAAGTTGTCGAAGTCCGGGGTGCCGGGCAGGCCCCAGCGGGCCCAGTCCCCGCGCTTGCTGCGCTCCCACTCCGCCAGCAGGCGGTAGCCGGAGCGGTTGTAGCGGGCCTCCACCGCGAAGCTCTGCACGAAGTGGTCTTCCGGCACGATGAAGTTGGGGTCGGCGTCGTCGGCGTCGCCGAAGTCCTGATAGCCGAGGCTGTAGGTGAAGTCCAGCTTGCCGAATTCTCCCAGCGGGCGGCCGAGGAAGAGAGAGAAGCGAGCGGGGCGGGACTCCACGGTCTCGGCCTCGATCTCCTCGTCATCGCGGAACACGATGTCCTCACCGGAGACCGCCAGGGCGAAGAGGCTGGCGCCGGCATCCCATTGGCTGCCGAAGAGCTGCGGCTCGGCGTAGTTGGCGATGGCCAGCACGCCGGCGAAGAAGACGTTGAGCTGGTTGCCGGTGCCGCGGAAGTCGAGGTCGAAGTAGTTGATCCCCGCCAGCGGCAGCGGGAAGTCCTGGCTCTCGTCGTAGAAGGCGCCGCCGATGAGGAACTTGCCGCGCACGGCGTTGCCTTCCTGCACCACCCGCTCGCCGGTCTCTTCGTCCTTCACCAGATAGCGCAGGCCCTGCTGGGTATCCCGCACCATGGTGGCGTCGGAATCCAGCGCCGCCTGGCGCTGGGTTTCGAAGTCCTGAGGATCGAGGCGCAGACCGGAGAGCAGGCGCTCGCTGTCCACCACGGTGGTGGCGTTGAGCACCGAGAGCAGCTGCTGGCCGACGGTGCGCAGGGGCAGCCAATAGGCCTCGGGGCTCCAGGCCTCCACCGGCTGGCCGCCGGCGTCGACGGGGCGGTAGTAGACGGTCTCCTCGTTGGACAGCACGTCTCCCTCCAGGCCGAGCTGAAGGGCGCGGGTGCGGACCCGGCCGAAGTGCTCGCGGTCGACCCACACCGTACCCTGGTAGAGGGTGCGCCCGGGGCCCACTTCACCGGTGGGCTCGAAGTCCACCACCCAGCAGCTGCGGCCGTCGACTTCGTCGGTGCCCCGCAGTCGATAGGAATATTCCTTGGTGAAGGTGATGTCCACCGGCTGGGTCGCCGCCTTCTCCGGCTGAATCAGCGGGATCTGCGGCAGGTCGTCACCGGTCCAGCGCACGCCGTTGAAGTAGTAGGTCTCCCACACCCAGTCGAAGCCTTCCCCCTCTTCGTAGAAGAAGGGACCCTCGAAGCTGACTTCCAGGCCCTGGACGCCGGTGCCGAATTGGAAGCGCAGATGGGTGATGTTGGTCGCCGTGTAGCGCGGCAGGCGGCGGCGCTGGGAGTCCTCGAAGGCCTGGAGCCGGCGCAGGATCTCCTCCACCGGCATCTGGCGTTCGCTCTCGATCTCCAGGCGCTCCGCCAGAGCGGTGCCGGCGAGGCTGGCCAACTCTTCGGCGCTCATGCGCTCGAGGCGTAGCACCTCGACGCTGCCGGGGTTGTTAAGCGGTATGGTGAGGGCCTCGTCGCTGCGGCTGAGGCCGAAGAGATCCCGGGCCTCGAGGGTTTCTCGCTCGATTCGGGTGGGGCGCTTGAGTCGGGGGTCGGGGAAGGCGAGAGCGAGCTCGGAGGTCGTCTCGAAGCTGTCGCTCTCCTCGGCGCCTTCCTCGGAACCCGTGTCGACGACGAGGTCTTCGGGAGTGCGGGCGATGACCCGCAGCTGGAGATCCTCACCGCGCACGAAGCTCCAGGCCTGCTGTGCGCCTTCTGGCCGGGAGTAGGGGTCGAGGGAGAGGTCGCCGGCAAATTCCCGGGCCAGCAGCTTGAAGGGCGCTACGGTGGGAGCGGCGGCGGCGGAAGAAGGGGCGGCGAAGAGGGTGACCGCCACGCCGGCTTCGGCAGCTGCAGCGGCGTCCGCCAGCGCCAGCCAGGGGTCGCTGGGAAGGTCCGAGGCGTCCAGAACCACCGGGCGGCCGGGGTCGATCTGCTGGATCTGGGTGACGGTGGCGGCGAGGTCCGGCAGCCCGGGAGCCAGGGCGATGCCGTCGAGATAGGCGGCGACGTCCTCGCCGTAGAAGCGCGCCAGCTGCTCTTCCCCGGCGCCGAGGAAGGAGGGGCCGAGGGGGGCGGTGAGGATGCGGGCTTCAGGATTGGCGCCAGCGAGGGTCACGGAGGCGCGCTTGAAGAGAAAGGCGTAATCCTCCAGCGTCGCCTCGCCGCTGGCCGGCTGCCACAGCACCTGGTAGTGCTTGAGGTCCGCGGCGGAGCGGGCGGCGGCGGCGGCGGCCTGGAGCTCCGCGTCGAGCTCGGTGGCGTGTTGGATCACCGGAGAGGGCGTGGTGAAGATCACTCGCAGCCAGGGCGTGGCGCCGGCCTGCTGCACCGCCGCGGTGCCGCTGGCGGCCTCGGCGGCGTCCGTCACCGTTGCCGTCCAGGCGAGGTAGAGGCGCTGATCCTCGGTGACCTGAGGGGCGGCGGCGAGGCTTTCCAGCCATGCACCGGGCTCTTCCACCAGCAGACCGGCGCAGGGATTACAGGGCGGACGCTGGGCGGCGGCATCACTCGCCAGGCTGAGCACCAGCGCTAGGGCCAGGGCGAGGGCGAATAAGGGGCTCCCCCAGCGGGGAAGGGTGACGGGGCGCAGGGGCGTCGGCTTCATGATGGTGCTGGATTCCTCTCCGGTTCCTTCGGTGCCCCGCATTGGCTCCCGCGGTTCGGGAACGCTGTCTTCTTCTGAAGGCCTGTTTCGTTCCTAAGGACTGTCTACTTCCTGAGGATGGCCTCTTCCTGGAGGTCGCCCTCTTTCTGAAGGCTGCCCTCTTTCTGAAGAGTGGGCCGGGGCGCGACGGTTTGAGCTTAATTAGATCGCGAGCACTTGTCACTGCAATGGCCCTGGAGAAAACAACCTTAGGGCAGCAGATCTTCCCGGCGGTTCCCGGGGCTTCCGGCCGCGGATTGTGGGTGGCGGGGTCCGAAGACCAGCGGAGATCGGTGCGTCGTGACGTTGGCGCCCTCGCGGAGGGCGGCTATGATGCTGGCGATGGATTTTTCAGGTCGTCTGGGGGCCTTCCCCATGAGTGAATTGTTGCAGTGGGCGAAGAACGAGCGCCGTACGGGCTCGTTGGTGATCCGCCGCAGCAGTCGGAAGAAGCGGATCTTCTTCCATAACGGAAACGTCGTCGGATGTGTTTCCGATGACCCTGCTGACTTTTTTGGTCAGAATCTTTTGCTGCGGGGTCTGCTGGACGAAAAGCAGCTGGTGGAGGCCCTGGGACGGTGCACCAAGACCGGCCGCCGCCTTGGGGAAACCCTGGTGGAGTTGGGGATTCTCGACGAGGAGAGGGTGCGGGACGCGCTGGCGGAGCAGATCGCCGACGCGGTCTGCGGCATCTTCCTGTGGTCCCACGGCGTGTTCTACTTCGAGAACGGAGAGCAGCCTCCCGAGGCTCTGCTGCCGCGACCCATCGAGACCATGGGGCTGGTGCTGGAAGGCAGCCGCTGGATCGACGAGATGCGCCGGGTTCGCCGTATCGTGCCCCACGACAACGTGGTGCTGCGGCGCGGCCCTGCCTGGCCCGGAAAGGCCCTGGATTCGGTGGAAGAGAGAGTGCTGTCGGCGGTGGACGGCAATCGTTCCCTGGCGGTGGTGCACCGCATGATCAAGGGAACCTACTTCCGGGTGGTGGATGCAGCCTATCGACTCTGCCTCAAAGAGGTCCTGGACCTGGGCGAGGTGGGGGACGCTCTCGAGAGCGCCAGCGTGGAGATCAACGTCTACGATCTGCTGCTGGAGCAGGCGCTGGAAGAACAGAGCGAGGAGATCGAGGGGCGCGGCGCTCCGATACCCTGGCCTCTGCTTTCGGAGCTGCGCCTGGTGTGGCTGACGGAGCCTCGGGCGGAGGAGTTGTCGGAGCTCTCGCGGCCCCTGCAGCTCGCCGCCTCGAGCTTCGACGGGGAGAGCACCCTGGCCCAGTGGTACGACGGTGATCGCGGCGAGGAGGAGCAAGATTTCCTGCTGGAGCAGCTCGCCAAGGGGCGAATTGCGCTCTTGCCCAAGGCCCCCGGGGCGCTGGAGGAAGAAGCTCAGATCGCCCCCAAGGGCTGGCTCAAGCGCTGGCTCAAGGGTCGCTGACTGGTCGGGTGTTGGCCCCTAGAGGGTGGAGGGCAGCAGCTCTCCGGGGTGCCAGTGGGGGATTTTCTTTTCCACACCCTCGCCGACAGGGGCGGCGCACTCCGCCGCCAGTCGCCTCGCGCGGTCGGAATCGCCGTGCTCCAGCAGCAGTTCGACGAGCTCGAGGGTGACGATGCGGGCGGCGTCCAGGAGTCGGTGTCGCAGGAAGCCGCGGCGCACCTGTTCGAGGCTCTCCCGTGCCTGAGCCACGCCGCCGCGATGGCGCTGGATTCGCGCTGAGAGCCACAGCTTGCGCAGATCGTCCAGGGGATTGGACGGCAGGCCGGCATCGAGGCTGGCGAGAGCGTCGTCTAGGCGACCGAGATCCGCCAGGGTGCTGGCCTGGAGCAGGCGGGATTCAGTCTCCAGATGAGGCGTGGAGAGATCGTTTTCCGGCAGCTTGGAGAGGAGATCCTGGGCCCGTTGCTGGAGTCTCAGAGCGCGGTCCCACTGGTCCTGGAGGGCCCGCAGTCGAGCTTCCTGAAGAAAGAGACGGGTGCGAAGAGCGTGCTCGTCCATCGCGGTGGCGAAGGGGTGGGGAGCGTCGTCCAGCAGGCGATGGGCGTGGAGGAGCTCGCCGAGGGCGAAGTCCAGTCGTCCGGCCTCGATCTCTAGACCAGCGCGGAGCGAGAGCACCCAAGGGCGATAGGGCAGTTGAGGAGTGGGGATCGAGGCCCAATGACCCTCGGCGGTGTCGAAGAGCTCCTGCGCCGCGGAGAGGCGCTCGTTGAGTCGAAGACCGTTGCCGATGTGGGCCGAGACGAGCATCGCGAGCTCGGATCGGGCGCTGTCCTGAAGCCCGGAGCAGCGTGCCCCCTTGGCGATCTCTTCCGCCAGGAAGGCATATTCCAGCGCGCCGTTGGCGTCTTCCGCGGCGGTGCTCAGGCTGCGCCGGCAGAGCAGCTCGGCGAGGCCCCAGCTAGCAAAGCTGCCACCGCGCCGCAGACGCTCCATCTGCTCCAAGAAGGGCCAGGCTTCCAGCTGTTCCAGCAGCTGGGGCGCCGAGCGTCGTGAGCGGGCGAGGGCGATGCCGCCGCGGGTGAGCTCAGCGGTCGGCAGCCAACCTTCCCGATAGAGATCCAGGACCTCCCCCGCACGGCGGTAGCACTCGGGGCAGCTCGCCAGCTGATGGAGAAAAAGCTTCGACAGGAGAGGGTCGCCCTGTCGCCGCAGGATAGCCTCTAGATCTGCGAGGTTGACGTGGACTTCGTGGAAGCCTCGGGATCTTAGAAGGGACAATGCTGGGTCGCGGCTCATAGCAATGCGGCCGGGCTCTCAGGAGATTGATGGGATCTCGCGCTGAGCGAGACGTCGGTGGTGTGGAGTTCCGAACCTGAGACTCCAGTCAGGAACGATAAGGCGAAGGCGCCACTGGGGGGTAGTCTTGTCCAGGGATTTGTCGGCGAGAACCAACACAGCAGAGCTCGCCATGGTGGGGAGGCCGCGGTAAAGACCGCCATAGCGAAGCCACCCGAACGGATCGGGAATCCGTCGGGTGGTGGGAGGGGAGCGAGTCGCAGGCTGAACGGTCGTCAGCCGACTGGATTCGCTGGGGCCGTCTAGATTGGGGCGTGTTGGCCCGGGTTGGCTTAGCCGGAGGCTGGCTCGCCGGCGGCCGGTCCCGGTGGCTCGTCGGGGCGGCTGCGGCGACCGAAGAACCACATGCCGGCGACGATCACCGCGGCGCCGGCGAGCAGCGAGATCCACGGAGAGAGGCCGTAGGCGGTGGGGAGGTCGCCGACCAGCATGCCCAGCACGCCGACGCTGAGGGCGTAGGGCAGCTGGGTGCGCACGTGGGCGACGTGATTACAGCCGGCTCCCATGCTGGAGAGGATGGTGGTGTCGGAGATCGGGGAGCAATGGTCGCCCCAGACCGCGCCGGCGAGCACCGAGGAGATCACGCCGAGCAGCAGCCGGGTGTACTCCGGGTCGCCGGGGGCCAGGCCGTCCTTGAGGGCCAGGCCGTGAAGAATCGGCAGCACCAGCGGCACCAGGATGCTCATCGTGGCCCAGGAGGTGCCGGTGGAGAAGGCGATGGCGGCGGCGAGGCCGAAGGTGAGGATCGGGATCAGGTTTGGTGAGACCACCCCTTCGGTAATTCCCACCAGGAAGTCCGCGGTATGGAGCGCATCGCAAATATCGCCGATAGACCAGGCGAGGATCAGCACCATCAGGGCGACCATCATCGCCTTGATGCCCTCCACCAGGCCGGCGGTAGCTTCCTTGAGGCTGAGGATGCGCTGGGTGATCGGTAGCGCCACGCCGACGATGCACCCGGCGAGGCTGGCCCACAGCAGGGTATTGAAGCTGTCGGCGTTGGCGAAGACCTCCCGCCACCAGGTCAGAGAGCCGCTGGCGGGAGCGTCGGGGCTGCCGGCAATGGCCGTCATTCCGGTGCTGATCAGGCCGCCTAGGGTCACGCCCACCACCGTGAGAATGGGGAAGATCGCGTTGCGGGCGCGATGAGGTGCGCCCTCAGGGGGCTCCAGGACCTCCGAGTTGTAGTCCGCCAGCGGGGGTTCGTCGCTGGCGTGGACCTCCCCGCTGCTGGCGGCTCGCTGCTCTGCCTTGAGCATCGGTCCGAAGTCTCGCCTCGACAGGGCGACGGTGAGGCCCAGCACCAGGGCGAGGAGAGGATAGAAGCGGTAGGGGATGGAGGCGAGGAAGGTGACGTAGGGGTCGTAGCCGAGCTCGAGGTCGTCGAAAGCGGCGGCGATGAGGCCCAGCTCGAAGCCGATCCAGGTGGAGATGGGAACGATGCTGGCGATGGGGGCCGCGGTGGAGTCGACAATGTACGCCAGCTTCTCGCGGCTGATGCGCAGACGGTCGGTGATCGGCCGCATGGTGGAGCCGACGATCAGGGTGTTGGCGTAGTCGTCGAAGAAGACCACCAGTCCCATCAGCCAGGTGGCTACCTGGCCCCGCCTTGGGGAGGTGGCGAGAGGGCTCAGGCGCTCCACAATGCCGCGGGTGCCGCCGCTTTTGCTGATCACGCCGACCATGCCGCCGAGGAGGGCCGAGAAGAGCAAGATCTTCATATTGTCGGTATCCGCCGCGGCGGGGGTGATGAAGCTGTCGATGGTCCGGGCAAAGGCGGACCACGGCACCCAGCCCTCCAGCATCAGCGCGCCGAGGAAGATTCCGGCAAAGAGGGAGAGCAGAACCTCGCGGAAGATCAGCGCCATCAGGATGGCGACGAGAGGGGGCGCGATGGAGAGCCAGCTGGGGAGGGTAGAGAAGGAGGCGGAAGCGGTCTTCGGCGGGGCGTTGGCCTCTAACGTGCTGCGCACCGTCAGCTGATGCTCACCTGCGCCCAGGCGTACGTCCTCGAGGTAGACCTCATGCTCTCCCGCCTCGAAGGATTGGCGGAAGACCACCTGATCTCCAGCGAGAATCTCGATCGGGGCGGTTTCGATGCCGGAGGGAAGCTTGCCTACGGTGAGCATCAGCCGGGGGCCCGTGCTGGAGAGCACCGCCCCCTGGCTCTCGAGGCTGAGCTCCTGAGCTCCTCCCGCTGAGGCTAGGGTGAGCAGGAGGAGCGAGAGGGTAGCGAGGGAGCGATAGAGCATGGCAAGCGCGGTCTCCGCAGGGCAGGTTCGCGGTCACCAAGAGGAATCGCGGCGGGCGACCAGCACACCGGAATCGAAGAGCGACCGTAGACGGCGAAATGTGCCACAAGCCTATCAATCCCAGGCGGCTGGGCCCAGGAGCAGATTCTCGGGTTTGAAATGGACGAGGAAAAGAAAAAGGGAGGATCGCGAGGTTAACCCTCTCGATCCTCCCTCGCTGATTTCTCTTGGTCTCTCAGCGGCTCTCAGCGGCTCTCAGCGGCTTTCTGCTGGGGGCGCTAGAGCGGGCTCTCGGCCCTGGGGTCCAGCCCCAAAATGACGGCTCCGCTCCGGAAGGCTCAGCCCTCGCCGCTCTCTTCGCCAGCCGGCGCCACCGGCGGCGGCAGCTCCAGGGCCTCGCGGATCTTGGTCTCGATCTCCAGCGCCAGCTCCGGGTTCTCCCGCAGGAAGGATTTGGCGTTCTCGCGACCCTGACCCAGGCGCACGTCGCCGTAGCTGTACCAGGCGCCGCTCTTGGTGACCAATTTATGGTCTACCCCGAGGTCCACCAGCTCGCCGAAGCGGGAGATCCCCTCGCCGTAGTCGATATCGAATTCCGCCTGGCGGAAGGGAGCGGCGCATTTGTTCTTCACCACCTTGATCTTGGCGCGGCTGCCTACGACCTCGTCGCCGTCCTTGAGGGCGGCGATGCGGCGAATGTCGATTCGCATCGAGGAGTAGAACTTCAGGGCGCGGCCACCGGTAGTGGTCTCCGGGTTACCGAACATGACGCCGATCTTGAGCCGGATCTGGTTGATGAAAACCAGGCAGGTCTTGGACTTGGCGACGATGGCGGTGAGCTTGCGCAGCGCCTGGGACATCAGTCGCGCCTGCAGGCCAACGTGGGAATCTCCCATCTCGCCCTCGAGCTCGGCTCGCGGTACCAGCGCCGCCACCGAGTCGATGACGATCATGTCGATGCTGTTGGAGCGCACCAGCATCTCGGCGATCTCCAGCGCCTGCTCGCCGCTATCGGGCTGAGAGACCAGAAGATTGTCGATATCCACCCCGAGCTTGGTGGCGTATTCGGCATCCAGGGCGTGCTCGGCATCGATGAAGGCCGCCACACCCCCGCCGGCCTGGGCGCGACCGACGGCGGAGAGGGCGAGGGTGGTCTTACCGGAGGATTCGGGACCGTAGATCTCCACCACCCGGCCTCGGGGGAAGCCACCGATGCCCACCGCGTGGTCGACGGCGATGGAGCCGGTGGGAATGGCCGCGATGGAGAGGGTCTCCTGCTGTCCGAGGCGCATGATGGCGCCCTTGCCGAATTGCCGCTCAATCTGAGAAAGAGCGCCCTCGATGGAGGAAACTTGTGGCTTGGATCCAGATCTGGACATGGTTGGCTCCTGACCTCGGCGGCGGCCCGCGGGTGCCGGCCCTCTCTTGGCTGTGGAGGGCTGGGCTTGGGGCGACCGGATTCTGATCTCTGGTTTCTAGTTTTAGTTTCTAAATCTAAGGCCGCGTCGCTGATTTGCTAGACATTCTCGCTAAATCGTCTCGCTAGATCTTCGTCCGCTGGACTTCGATTCGCGACATGGCCGGTGAACTTTGCTTTGGGAATGGGAGCTGGAAGGTTGGCTGGACTGGCTGGACCGATGGAGGCAAGGGTAGATGAGCTTTGGCCGACGGGTTCTGCGCTTCGATGGCGCTCAGCTCTCTTCGTGGAGGCGGTGCTCCCGATGAAGGCAGGTCTTTACTGGCCTCTGTCTTCCTTGCTTCGGTCGATCTCGATGGCATCGATCCATCTCCCTCGCTGGATTAGTGTATCCGCGGCGGCGCTATCTTTCTTTCTGCCGGGGCTTTCTGCCGGGGCTTTCTGCCGGGGCCAATCTTTCGAAGGGGCCCAGCATCTCCGGCAGCCAAAACCCGGGATTCGTTCTCCCGAGTCCTCTAGGGGGTCGGTGCAGACCCTAGAAAGGGGCGAAGAGCGCTACCATGTCGCTCCTCGAGTGCTTTGGAACGAATGGCGGTAGTAAGGCGTATGTTACGCCTTCCAGCAGTTGAAAGCAATGGGTACCAGCACTGTCTCGGCGGGAAGGGTCTTGGGGTACACTCTCGTCTCCCATGAGCGCTCCTGAATCCAGCTCCGACTCGTTCGCCGATCACCGCCCCCGCTGGGGGGAGACGGAGGAAGTTCTCCTCTCGGTGATCATTCCGGCCTACAACGAACGCGCCACCATCCACGAGATTCTGCGCCGGGTTCGCCAGGCCCCGCTGCCCAAGGGCTGGAATTTGGAGATCGTGGTGGTCGACGACGGCTCCAGCGACGGGACGCGGGAGATCCTCCGCGCTGAGGCGCAGCAGCATGGCGATGCCTTCCGCTATATCGAGCACGAGGTCAACCGCGGCAAGGGGGCAGCCCTGCGTACCGGCTTCCAGCAGGCCACCGGAGATGTGCTGCTGATTCAGGACGCGGACCTGGAATACGATCCCCGGGACTATCCGGTGCTGCTTCAGCCGCTGGTGGAGGGCGAGGCGGACGTGGTCTACGGCTCTCGCTTTCTCGGCGGGCCTCACCGGGTGCTCTTCTTCTGGCATTATGTCGGCAACCGTTTCCTCACCACCCTGTCGAATATGCTGACCAACCTGAATCTCTCGGATATGGAGACCTGCTACAAGGTGTTTCGCCGGGAGATGCTGGACGGGTGCGAGCTGTACTCCAACCGCTTCGGCATCGAGCCGGAGCTGACCGCTCGTCTGGCGCAGCGCGGCGCGCGGATCTTCGAGGTGCCCATCTCCTACCGCGGGCGCACCTATGCCGAGGGCAAGAAGATTGGCTGGCGCGACGGCGTCGCCGCCATCTGGGCCATCCTTCGCTATAATCTGCTGCGCTAAGCCATTGCTTTTCTGTGGTCTGCGCCGGTCGCGCTAAGAGCTGACGGGCTGCTCCTGCTTCGTATCGAGAGGGTGCTTTCAAATCAGGAGCTTCCCAGCACTCGCTGTCGAGGATGAGGGCGCGGCCGTGAATGAGGGCTTCTCTTGCTTCTTGATTGGGCTTCTCGATCGGTACTTCCAGAGGAGCGCTTCAGCTTTCCGGTGGAAAGCTCTCGAAGGGTGCCGTGGCTCATTGGCTACCCTTGATGCAAGACGACAAATCACGAACTGATACACCCATCTTTGATTTTGAGGAGGTCTCCATGATTTCTACCCTTTCCCGCTCGTCCTCTGCCTCGCTGCGGAGCGCCGTGGTGCGCACCGTGGCGCTGGCGATCCTCGCCCTGGTGCTGACCGTATCTTCTGCCTGTGAGCAGAAGACTCCGCTCCAGCGCGCCGTGGATCTGAGGGCTGAGTACACCGCTGAGCTGAATACGTCCGGTTTCGCCGTGACTCCCCATCAGCCGGAGATCTTGGTCGAGGATGAGGCAGAGACGGACGACGCGGGCGAGGGAGAGGACTCCGGCGAAGCGGCGGACGAGGGTACGGATGGCATCGATGGAGCGGAGAACGGAGCCCTCGGCGACAGCGATGACGCGGGGGAAGTGATCCCCGAGCCGACGGGCTTCGACGTGCTCCTGGACTTGGTGTTGGCCAACGGCAATCGCGAGACCCTCGACCAGCTGACGGTGGAGATCGTGCAGCTGAACCCCGACCAGAGCGAGAAGCAGCGCTGGCGCCATACCTTCGACGTGGCGGACCTGCTGCAGGGGATGACCGTCCAGCAGGCGTACAAGTTGGAGAACATCGACTACAAGGAAGGTGATCTCTTCTATGCCGAGGTGCGGACCAACGTCCCGGCGGAAGAGCGCGGAGAGTATCCGGAGCTGGCCGGCCTCGAAGGCTGATTCCGGTTCGCTCATCGGCAGGACCTTCAGAGGCGAAGCTCTTAGGGGTCGGAGCGAGTAGATCGCTTCGCTCCGACCCTGAATTCGCCGTGGCTCCGATTCGATTCCGAGCTGACTCCGGGCTGACTTGGATTCGGTATTCGGTCGGTTCGAGGGGAGCCTAGCTCTGATCCGAGCGGAAAAGTACGGTCTCCGATGGGACCGATGGCCACCGCGGTGCGTATAGAAGGAATATGACCTTGATGACCACGCCGGCCCTTCCCCACGACACTCCCGCTCCTCTCGCTCCGCCGCTGGACGCGAGCGCCGCCCGCGCTGACGTATTGCGTCTGGAAAGCAATATCGCCAGCGTGCTGCGCGGCAAGGCGGAGGTCGTTCGTCTCGCTACTGTTTGTCTGCTGGCCCGCGGCCACGTCCTGGTAGAGGACGTCCCGGGGGTGGGTAAGACCACTCTCGCCCAGGCCGTTGCGCGCTCCCTTGGGGTCAGCTTCCAGCGCATTCAGTTCACCAGCGATCTGCTGCCCTCGGACATCATCGGGGCCTCGGTGTATCGGCGCCGGGAAGAGCGCTTCGAATTTGTGCCGGGGCCGCTCTTCGCCCACGTGGTGCTCGCCGACGAGATCAATCGCGCTACTCCCAAGACCCAGAGCGCCCTGCTCGAGGCGATGGGGGAGCGGCGGGTTTCGGTGGAGCGCACCACCTACGCTTTGGCGGAGCCCTTTTTGGTGTTGGCGACGCAGAACCCGCTGGATTCCCACGGCACCTTCCCGCTGCCGGAGTCCCAGCTCGATCGCTTCACCATGTCCTTGGCGGTGGGGTATCCACCGCGGGACGAGGAGCGTCGCCTCTTGCTCTCCGGCGGCGTCGAGGAATTGCTCTCCCAGCTCAAGCCGGTGTTGAGCCGTGACCGCCTGCTGGAGCTGCAGCGTCAAGTGGCCTCGGTGCGGGTGGAGGAAAAGCTGGCGGATCGTATGCTCAACCTGGCGGAGGCCACCCGGGACGGCTCCCGATTCCTCTTGGGGGTTTCCACCCGTGGCCTGCAGAGCCTCTACCGCGCGGTGCAGGCCCTAGCCCTCTGCGAGGGGCGAGACTTTGCCATTCCGGAGGATCTGCGCCGCCTCGCGCCGTGGGTGATGGGGCATCGGGTGCTCCCACGCCGCGGCAGCGGCGATCGGCAGACCCAGCGGGAGGCCATCGTCGCTCTTCTCGACCAGCTGCCGGTTGCCCTCTAAGGCCGCGGCTCTCCAAGGTCGCATACCTCTAAGGTCACAACTCTCAAAGGGATCGCGCTATGGCGTCGACGTCCGTGCTGTCAGCGCAGCCCTCGGCCGAAGCTGAGGGTTCGCGGGGCGCCGCCCCGGTAAACCCTGGCCCCTCGCCTCGGCGACGCGGGCTTCTGCGCCGTCGCTTCGGGCCACCGCCGATTCGCTCCTTCGTTCAGGTGCGCGGTCTCGGCCTGGTCTATATCCTGGTTTGTCTCACCGTCGGAATCGCCGCTACCAATACCGGCAACAACGCCCTCTTCTTGGTGATGGCGCTGATGCTCGGAGTCCTGGCCTTTTCCGGCTGGGCGTCACGGTGGAACGTTCGCGGTCTCGATTTTCTGCTGGAGGCTCCGCCGGAGCTCTTCGCCGGGCGCTTGGCCACTTTGCGCTTCACCGCCAAGAATCGCAGCCGCTGGCTGCCGCGCTGGCTGCTGCTGGTGCAGGCGGTGCCGGCACATTCAAGGCAGGGGCAGAGCCTGCTGCCCTTTCTGCCTCGCTCCGGTAAGGGGCAAGGGCGGCTGGAGCTGTTGCCGCGGCGCCGGGGTCTGCTGCGTATCGAGGGAGTGCGGGTGGAGAGCGCCTTCCCCTTCGGCCTCTTCGCCAAGGCGAAGCTCTTTCGCCAGCCGCTGGAGATCTTGATCTATCCGGCGATCTTCGACGCCTCTCCTCACCAGCCGCAGGCTTCCGGGCGCTGGGGAGACGAGGAGAGTCAGCGTCGGGGCCACGGTCACGGTCTCTACCAGCTGCGGCCATACCAAGACGGGGACGACCCTCGGCGCATCCACTGGAAGCGCAGCGCCCGCACCGAGGGAGTGATCGTCAAGGATTTGGAGGACGAGCGGACCCACCGGGTTTCGATCCTGCTCGATAACGCTCTCCAGACTGGAGGTCTGCAAACTGGTGGCTTCCAGCAGGACGAGCCAAGTCCTTCCAACCCCGGTGCGGCTGCGTCCTCTGCGGCTGCGGCGTCTCATGCCCTTGCCAGCGCACTGAAGCGCTTCGAGAAGGATGAAGCCCTGCAGGAACGCTTCGAGAAGTTGGTGAGTGAGGCCGCCACGGCGGTGCTGGACTTCCTGGATCACGGCTTTGAGGTCGAGCTGGTGACCCGAGATCGTCGCTTCGCCTATGCCTCCGGCCGCGGGCACCGCTCGGCGCTGCTGGAGCATCTCGCCCTGCTGCAGCCGGAGGCCGGTGGCGGCGCGCTGCGGGCCGGGGACCCTCAGGCGCCGCGGGTACGTCTCGCCCTGGAGGGAGGTGCATGAGCCATCTCGAAGCGCGCTCCTCCGGGGTGATCCGCCGGTTGCTGCTGCTCGCCGCCTTGGCGCCGCTGCCGCTGCCCCTCAACGGCTCGCTGGAATGGCCGGTGCTGGTGCTCTTCTGGCTGGCGCTGGGGCTGGTGGCGAGGCGGGTGCTGCGGGCTGATTCTCGGCCCCTGAGCCCGCTGGTGATGAATCTGCTGGGGGCGGCTTATCTGCCGGTGCTGCTCTTCGATCTACGCTTCATCTTCGTCGACGGGCAGCTGGTGCGCACGGTGGTGCACATCACGCTCTTCGCGGTGGTGGTCAAGCTCCTCTCTCTGCGTCAGCGCAAGGACGTGCTGCAGACCTTCGGGGCCATCGTCTTTCTGTTCCTCGCCTCCATGGGCACCAGCGTGCATCCCACGGTGGTGCTCTACCTGCTGGTCTTCGCGGGCTTCGCCCTCGCTCTTCTGGTGCGCCTGGTGGCCCTCGCCGCCCTCGGCCCCTACGGCCGTGGAGAGGCACAGGTGGAGGAGCTGCCGATCCAGCGATTGGTGATTTCGGTGCTGCTGATCTCGGTACTGCTGGGAGTGCCCCTCTTCGTGCTCTTTCCCCGCATGCCCTCGCCCTTCGTCGGCATGCGGACGACCGGTACCGGTACCCAGATCGTCGCCGCGGGATTCACCGATCAGGTCTCGCTGGACACCATCGGGGCACAGCGATCCAATCCGGCGGTGGCGCTGCGGCTGCGCTTCGAGGACGGCGGCGGGCCGCGGGGAGACGTGCGGCTGAAGGGAGGGACCTTCGAGAGCTACCGCGGCGGCAAGTGGGTGGGCTCGCGCATCGCTCGGCCTCTGACCGCCGGCACCGACGGCATCTTCCCCTTGGTCAACCCGCTACCGACGGGGCGTTTGCAGCCTCGCCCGGAGGCCCAGCGCTGGCTGGAAGTTTTCCTGCAGCCCACCACCTCCCGAGCTCTGCTCTTACCCCAGAGCGCGGTGCAGCTAGAGCCGCGGGTACCGCTGACGGTGATTCAGCAGGATGCCGGCGGCGCTATCTCTCTGACCTGGCCGATGAACTCCGTCTTCGCCTACCGGGTCGGCACGGCGCCGAGCTCCCAGCTGGCCTCGATCCCCCCCATCGCCGCTCTCCCGGAGCGAATCCGCAGCCGATTGAGTCTCTCCGTGGACGACGATCCGACTCTCGATATGCGGGCCCTGAGCCCCCGGGTTGCCGCTCTAGCAGACCGGGTGGTGGCGGAGGCCGGGGCGGAGAGCTCCGCCGAGATCGCTCGGGCCCTGGAGGGGTACCTCACCCGCGAGCTGGAGTACTCCACCGAATATCTCGGCCGCCTGCGCAGCGCGCCGCTGGAAGAATTTCTCTTCGACTACCGCAAGGGGCATTGTGAGCTCTTCGCCTCCGCCATGGTGTTGATGCTGCGATCCCAGGGGGTGCCGGCACGATTGGTGACCGGCTACCTGGGGGCAGAGCACAATCCGCTGACGGACTATTACGTGGTGCGGCAGAGCAACGCCCACGCCTGGGTCGAGGCCTGGCTCGGCCCGATGGAGTCGAGCCCGAGCTATGGCGACGGCTGGGTGACTTTCGATCCCACGCCTCCGGCGGGACGCCCCGGCAACGGCAGCCTCGGCAGCTGGAGTTTCCTGCGGCAGGCCTACGATTCCCTCATCTTCCGCTGGGATCGCTACGTTCTGACCTACGGCATGGAGGACCAGGTCGCTTCCCTGTGGCGTTTGCGCTCCTTCATTGAGCAGCTGCAGGAAACCTGGCGCCGCTGGGTGGGGTCGGGAGACGAGGGTGCGGAGGAGACGGCAGCGCAGAGGGAGGTGATGGCGGAGGGCGACGCGCCGGATGCCGCCTCTCAGGAGCAGAGTCTGAAAGAGAGCGCCCTCTACCGCTATCGCTGGGTCGCGGTGCTGCCGCTGGTGGTAGGGCTGTTGCTACTCACCCAATGGTGGCTGCGCCGCCGGCGCGGTGCGCCGGGGCTCTATGCCTACGAGGATCTGCGCCGCGCCCTGGAGCGCCGCCTTCTGCGTCGCGGAGCGGCGCCTCTGGTGGCCGGCGCGACCCCTTCCCAGGTGGCGGAGCGGGCGGCGCAGGAAGTGCCCGACGCGGCCCGGTCAGCGCATCGCGTCGTCTCCCTCTATCTCGAGGAGTCCTACGGCGGCTCCAGTCTTGACGAGGCCCGACAGCAGCAGCTGGAAGACGATCTGCGGCAGCTGCGCCAGGCCCTCGCCTCCAAGGCGCCGGCAAGCCCGCGTCGCGCCGCCTAAGGGGGCCAGGTCGATCACAGATTCCATGCCGCTGCAGGACGGTGCCCGTTAGTCGCGGAGATCCCTTGGGTGGCAGAGGACGTGGTAGCTTAGTCTCCGACCAGAGACCGCTGATGAAATCTCGCGAATGCCGTGATCACACACCTAGGAGACTCGCACCATGGCCCGCGCTACTCTCGAAGTCATCACCGCCCTACGGGTGACCGCCCGTCGGCTCCGTATCGGTGCTCCTTATCGATGGACCCATATGGGGGCCTGCAATTGCGGGCATCTCGCCCAGACCATCACCCGCCGGTCGCGGGTGGAAATCCACAGCTATGCGATTCAGCGGGAGGGGGAGTGGGGAGACCAGGTGGTGCACTATTGCCCCACCAGCGGCTTCCCGATGGATCAGATCGTCGGCGCGATGATCGACTTTGGCTTCAACAGCGGCGACTTGGCGCGCTTGGAGAAGCTCGATGATCCGCGGATCCTGAGGCGGATCCCTCGGGAGCGCAGGCCCCTGAACTTCCGGGATCGAGACGACGTAGTGCTCTATATGGAGACCTGGGCCTCGATGCTGGAGGAGAAGCTCGATTCGAGCAGCGAATCGCAGGTCGCTGAACACTCCTCTGGGGCCGAGGCGGTGCCGGAACGTCTGGCCTCCTGACGCCGGTTCCCTGACTTTGGTCTTCTAGCGTTGGCGGCTTGCGGAAGCCGCGAGGCTCCTGGAGACGGCTGCTGGGGGGCGGCGTTGCAGTCTGCCGCCGGTGCTCTTGTCCTAGAGATCTACGACAAGTATCGTAGGTCTTCGCTTCGGCGCCCGGGGGGCGGCGATGCTGGATCGCCGAATCAATTTCATGGAGGCAGCGCCCGTGCATCGAGAGACGAGTATCGCGAGTAGATCAGAGCATTTCCGGCCTTGGCGAGGCGGAGCGGGCAGCTTCGCTCACGGCCTGGTTGGGGTCGTCGCCTTGGTTCTCGTTTTGCTGCCGGGCCTAGCGCCGGAGCTGGAGGCGCAGCGGCGTCCGGGAAACCCGGAGATCGCCGAGTACGTCCGGGCGAATTACACCAAGACCGAAGTGCAGATCCCGATGCGCGACGGCGTGCGTCTCTTCACCTCGATCTACACGCCCAATAATCGCTCTCAGCGCTACCCGATCTTGATGATGCGCACGCCCTACAGCGTGGGGCCCTACGGGGCGGACGAATACCGCTCCGCCCTCGGGCCGTCGGCGGCCTACGCCAAGGACGGCTACATCTTCGTCTACCAGGACGTGCGGGGCACTTTTCTTTCCGAAGGAACCTTCGTCAACATGCGCCCCCACAATGGGGAGAAGGCGCGAGACGAGAAGGGAGCCGGGGAGACCGACGAGAGCACCGACACCTACGACACCATCGAGTGGCTGCTCGCCCACGTGCCCGGCCACAACGGCAAGGTGGGGCAATACGGCACCTCTTACCCGGGTTTCTACACCGCTGCCGGAGCGATCGATTCCCATCCCGCTCTGAAGGCGATCTCCCCCCAGGCCCCCATCGCCGACTGGTGGTGGGACGACATGCACCGCCACGGGGCCTTCAACCTCAACCTCTCCTTCTCCTTTTTCTCCTCCTTTGGCGTCGCCCGACCGGAGCCGACTACGGACTGGGCGGAGCGCTTCGATTTCCCGACCCCCGACGGCTACCAATTCTTTCTCGATCTCGGTCCGCTGAAGAACGTCAACGAGAAGTACTTCGAGGGCGAGATCGAGTTCTGGAACGAGATCATCGCTCACCCCAACCGCGACGAGTTCTGGACCTCCCGAGATCTGCTACCTCACCTCGACGGCATCGAGGCGGCGGTGCTCACCGTGGGGGGGTGGTACGACACCGAGGACCTCTACGGACCGCTGAACATCTATCGCTCCATCGAGGAAAAGAATCCCGGGATCTACAACGTTCTGGTGATGGGACCTTGGTCCCACGGCGCCTGGAACCGCAACGATGGGGACGGATTGGGCGACGCCAGCTTCGGCTTCAAGACTTCCCTGTGGTACCGAGACAAGGTCGAGCGACCCTTCTTCCAGCACTTCCTGAAGGGGGACGGGAGCTCCGCCAAGGGCGGGGAGAGCGCCGGCTCGCGCCGCGCCTCGAGGGGGGAGGGGCGGATTGTCCGCAGCGCCTCAAAGCCCCTGGACCTGCCGGAGGCCCTGGTCTTCGAGACCGGAGCCAATCGCTGGCGCTTCCTCGACGCCTGGCCGCCGCCGGAAGCGGAGACCCGCTCCCTCTATCTCCATACCGAAGGGGGGCTCTCCTTCAGCTCGCCGGCAACGGCCCACCTTGGAGCTGAGGGTGTAGGGCCGGTGGACGATGAGTTTCGCTCCGAGGCCTTCACCAGCTGGGTGAGTGATCCCCAGAAGCCGGTGCCCTACACCACCGAGATTCGCACCCGTTGGTCGCGGGAGTACATGACCGCCGATCAGCGTTTCGCCTCTCGCCGGCCGGACGTGCTGGTGTTCACCTCCGAGCCCCTGAAGCAGGATCTGACCATCGCCGGCCCGCTGGAGGCGAAGCTCTTCGTCTCCACCAGCGCCCAGGACGCCGATTGGGTGGTGAAGGTGATCGACTTCTACCCGGACGCTCCCACCGCCGATCGCCCCCCTTGGGCCCAATCCCGCGGGGAAGATGGGGAGGTAGTGGAGCGTGGCGGCCTCCAGCAGATGGTGCGAGGAGAGATCTTTCGCGGCCGCTTCCGCGAGAGCTACGCCGAACCCAAGCCCTTCGAGCCCGGAGCCGTCACCGAGGTCAACTTCCGGCTTCACGACGTGCTGCATACCTTCAAGCGCGGGCACCGGGTGATGGTGCAGGTGCAGAGCTCGTGGTTCCCCTACATCGATCGCAATCCTCAGAGCTGGGTGCCGAATATCTTCGAGGCGGAGGAAGAAGACTTCGTTCGTGCCATCCATCGCGTCTATCACTCGGAGCAATATCCCACTCGAATCGAAGTGGGAGTGCTCGACGACTAGGGCTCTTGGGGGTCTGCTGCGGCTCGCTCTCTCTTTCTTCTTCCTAGACGCCTCTTTTCTAAGCTCTCTCGATGTCTGGGTCGCCCCTCGAATTCGGGGCTTGGCCGAGCTTCTGGGTTCGTCCCTAGTCCTGGTTCTGGCCCTAATCCGTAGCCTGTAGCCCTGTCTCTGGGTTTCCTCTTTGAGGCCCAGTTTCAGGGCGCTGCCCATCTCTAGAGTCCGCTCTGGGAGAGGATGTGGAGTTTATGGGTGGGAGTTTATGGGTGGGAGTTTATGAGACTTTCTATGCTATAATGACATAGATTGATCCCTCCTGAACTGTGCTCTAAGACTGTGCTTTAAGACCTTGCCCTTTGGTAGGGCGGAAAGAGGTTTACCGATGAGAGGAAAACCAGCGATGAGGCTTGCATTGGCTCATGCTCTGACTCTAGGTCGGTGGCAAGAGGGTGCCAGAGCCTGTCTTGCTGGCGCAGAGCGGACGGCCGCTGCTCACAGTCCGGGTCGCTCCCTCGCCCTGAGTTGCTTCCTTTGTGCTGTCCTTTTCGTGTTCTGTTTTCTGGCAGTGGCGACGCAGACGCAGGCGGCGGTGCAGCTGACCTCTCTGGTGAGCCAGCTGGAGAACCCCACCGATGGAGCTCACGCCGGGGATCAGCGCCTCTTTATCGCTCAGCGCGGCGGGCAGATCTTGATCTACGACGGTTTGGTGACCCTGCCGACGCCTTTCCTGGACATCTCGGACCGGGTGAGCATCGAGGGGGTGGAAGGCCTTCTGGGCATCACCTTCCATCCCCAATACCAGAGCAACGGCTGGTTCTTTGTCACCTACGTCGATCAGGCTCGGCGGACGGTCTTGGCTCGCTTCTCCGTCGATGCGGACAACCCGAATCGGGCCCTTTCGGATTCCGAGGCGGTGCTACTGCGAGTCGAGAAGCCCATTCCTCAGCATCACGGTGGGCAGGTGAAATTCGGCCCTGACGGCATGCTGTGGTGGTCTACCGGTGACGGTGGCGGCCTGGGGGAGCCCTCCTGCGCCGCCAGCGATCCGGCCTCTCTGAACGGCAAGATCCTGCGCCTTGACGTCGATCGCGGTGCGGATCAGGAGCCCTATTACACGGTGCCGGTGGACAACCCTCATCTCGGGGATGAGGCCACGGAGGACGAGATCTGGGCTCGGGGCCTGCGCAACCCGTGGCGCTTCGCCTTTGATTTCGACAGCGGGGATCTGTGGATCGCTGACGTCGGAGAGGATGAGCGGGAGGAGGTGAACCGAGTGTCCGGGGCGGCGGTGGCTTCGAGCCCGGGGCTGGATTTCGGCTGGAAGATGATGGAGGGGACCCTGTGCACCAACAATCCCGCCGGCTGCGCCCACGAGGTCCCCAACTGTCATGACCAGAGCTATTGGCGCCCGCTCTTGGAATACGACCACAGAGCGGGGGATTGCTCCATTACCGGGGGCCTGGTGTATCGCGGTGACGCCCTGCCTACCCTCGCCGGGCGCTACGTCTTCGGCGACTATTGCTCCGGCCGAATCTGGGCGATGACCGAGGTGGACGGAGCCTGGGGACGGGAGCTCATCGCCCAGGCTCCGGGGAACCTCACGGCCTTTGCCGAAGATATCGATGGTGAGCTCTACGCCCTCGTCGGCGACGGTCTCTATCGTCTGGAGGAGGGAGTGGGGGAGCCCCTGGAAACCTGCATTCCGGGGCCGACGACGCTCTGTCTCGAGGGCGGACGCTTCCGGGTCGAGCTCACCTGGCGCACTCGGGCCGGCGCCGAGGGATCGGGGCAGGCCCAGCAGCTCACCGACGAGACCGGCTACTTCTGGTTCTTCAACGCCGAGAACGCGGAGGTGTTGGTGAAGGTGAAGGACGCCTGCGTCGATCCCTTCCAGCATTTCTGGGTCTTTGCCTCGGGTCTCACCAACGTCGAGGTGGACCTGGTGGTCACCGATACCGTCGCCGAGAGCGTGCGGCGGTGGAGCAACCCCCTCGGCCAGGCCTTCGTCTCGGTCCAGGAGACCGAGGCTTTCGCCACCTGCGATGCATCCCTCGCCGCCCCGGGAGATCTCTCGGGAGCTGGGGCGGGTTCCGCTTCCGGCGAAGGATAGGGGCCATCGTGAGAGTCTCCGAGGGAGCCGCCGGGAGAGCGCTGAAGACGGCCGGTGGTGGGGCTTCTAGGGCCCGCGAGCGCTGATTGACGCTCGTTCTGGGCTGGTGATAGCCTGAATCAGATCAAGGGCTTGCACGTCGTTGAAGGTCTCGAGGCGCGGCGAGGAATCCGCCGCGCTTTTGGAAGCGAAGAAGCGAAGTGAGGGCTCTGGATGATGACCACCCCCCGACGACGTTCCGGCGCCCCCGGAGCCCCGAGGGAACCAGGGCCCCTTCCACGCCAGGATCGCCTCGACTTCAGGGGCGTCTACAGGAGCCGGAACGGCAGTAGGACACACGGTGAAGCGACGCGCGGCGGATCCATCGACGGACAGCATCGACCTCGGTCTGATGCAGGACAGCGGCCTCACCCAGACCTATGAGGCGGTGGATGGCGCGCCGCGCCGTGAGATCGAGGCGAACATCATTTTGATCGCCCATCCCGACGGCAAGCGGCTGGGAACCCGCTATCGCCTGACCCCGGGCTCGGTGCTCGAGGTGGGGCGCTCCACGGACGTGGAGATCAGCATGCCCGAGGTGCTCTCCATCAGTCGCCGCCACGCCCGGCTCCATCACATGGGCCCTTCGGTGACGGTGGAGGATCTCGGCTCCACCAACGGCACCTACGTCAACGGGCAGCTGGTGAAGGGAGCGCAGACCCTGAAGAGCGGCCACCGCTTCCAGGTCGCCGGGGTGCACTTCAAATTCCTTCATGAGCAGGACGTAGAGCACGCCTATTACGAGGCGATCTACGACCTGGTGACTCGAGACGGCCTGACGGATATCTACAACAAGCGCAAATACGATGAAGAGGTGCCGCGGGAGTTCTCCCGGGCGCAGCGCCACGAGCGCCCCCTTTCGCTGATGATTCTCGATCTCGATGAGTTCAAGGACGTCAACGATACCCACGGTCATCTCTGCGGTGATTTCGTGCTCAAGGCGGTGACTCTGGCGATCAAGGACTGCCTGCGGCCGGAGCAGATCTTCGCCCGGGTGGGAGGCGATGAATTCGTCATCCTCTCCCCGGAGACGGATTCCGGCAGCGCCGCGGTGTTGGCGGAGAAGCTGCGAGATACCATCGCCACCTTGGCGATTCGCTATGCCGATACCTCGGTGCACGTCACCAGCTCCTTCGGCATTGCCGAGCTGTCTGTGGACATGCATTCGCCGGAAGATCTCTACGAGGCCGCGGACCGCGCTCTCTACCGCTCCAAGGGAGAAGGACGCAATCGGGTGGCGATCTACGCCGGAGGGGGCTCTTCCTCCTCCACCCACCCCATCGCTGGAGCCTAAAGTTGCGCTCCGCGACCCTGCTTCCCTCTCTTCCCTAGCACTCCTTCCCAGCACTCTTCCCGAGCGCTTTTCCCGAGCGCTCTTTCCTAGAAGAACTTCCTTCCCCTCTGCGGAGCCGTCGAATCCCTTGTTGCGCGAGCTCAATGTTCGGAATCTGGCGGTGCTGGCCGGCGGCTCAGTCCGTTTCGGTGAGGGCCTCAATGTGCTCACCGGCGAGACCGGTGCGGGTAAATCCCTGGTGGTGGACTCGATGCTGCTGCTGGCCGGTGGCCGGGCCAGCACCGAGCTGATTCGTACCGGGGCCGATAGCCTGACGGTAAGCGGCTACTTCGAGCCGGCGGGAGAGGCGTGGAGAGAGCTGCTGGAGGAGGCGGGGGTGGAGTCCGAGGGCCCAGAAATCCTGGTGCGCCGGGAGATCAGCCACGGCGGGCGGAATCGGGTTTACGTCAACGACCAGCCCACCACCCTCAAGCTGCTGACCCGCCTCGGGCCCTACCTGCTGCGGATCCACGGTCAGCGCTCGGAGCTGGGCCTGATGGATCCGGAGCTCCAGCGCCGCTGGCTGGATCGCCTCGGTGGCCCCAAGGGCGCCAAGCTCGCGGCGCAGGTGGCGGCGGCCTATGGCAAGTGGCGGCAGGTGGCGCAGCGCCTAGAGCGCCTCGCCGGGGACGAGCAGGCTCGCCTGGAGCGTCTCGACCTGCTGCGCTTCCAGGCGACGGAGATCGACGAAGCCCGGGTGCAGGGGGGGGAAGAGGACGAGCTGCGGGTGGAGCGAGATCAGCTGCGCAACGCTGAGAGCATCCTCCAGGCCCTGGGCCAGGCGGTGGACTGGGTGCTGGATGACGAGGAGGCCGCCAGCGCGCGGCTGGATCGCGCCGCTCGGGCGCTGGAGAGCATCGCCGGCTGGGAACCTGGAGCGCAGGAATGGGCGCGGGAGCTGGGAGAGGCGCGCATCCGGGCGGAAGAAGCGGCGGCGGCGGCGCGGGCTCGCCTCGACGGGCTGGAGGCCGACCCGCGGAGGCTGGACGAGATCGAGGGTCGCCTGGCGACGCTGGAGCGATTGATGCGCAAATACGGCGCCAGCAGCCAGGAGATCCTGCAGCGTCGGGAGGCCATCGGCCAGGAGCTGGGGGATCTGGAGGGAGATAGCGAGGCCCTCGACCGGCTGCAGGCCGAGTCGACAGCGGCGCTGGAGAGCTATCGGGACCTCGCCCTGAAGCTCTCCGCCGCCCGCCGCAAGTGGGGGGAAGAGCTGGTCGCCGGAATGGCCCGGGAGCTCAGCGACCTCGGCTTGGCGAAGGCGCGGCTGGAGGTCGCCCTGGAGCGCCGCCCGAAGCCCGGGGGGCCGCTGGTGGTGGACGGACAGAGCGTCGAGCCCGCGGCGGAAGGTATCGATCAAGTGGTCTTTCTCTTCGCCCCGAACCCCGGGGAGACCGCCCAGCCCCTGTCGCGCATCGCCTCCGGCGGTGAGCTCTCCCGTCTCTCCCTGGCCCTTCAGCTGGCCGCCCGGGGAGAGGCCCAGAGTGCCAGCCCAACGCTGGTCTTCGACGAGGTGGATACCGGCGTCGGCGGTGCCCAGGCGGCAGCCATTGGACGCAAGCTTCAGCGCCTCGCCGGCGGCGGGCAGATTCTGGCGGTGACCCATCTGCCCCAGGTGGCGAGCTGCGGCGACCAGCAGTTCAGGGTCGGCAAGAAAGTGCGGGAGGGGCGCACCTACGCCGAGGTGGAGCCCCTGGATCGCGGTGCCCGGGTTCACGAGATCGCCCGCATGATGGCGGGAGACCAGGTGACCGAGACCTCGCTGGAGCACGCCGAGGAGCTGGTGCGCACCAGCTCTCGGGGGCAGAGCGCAACGGAACGGCGAGACGGAGCGCTGCAGCCCTCTTGAAGGAGCCGAGCCCTCTTGAAGGAGTCCGTTTGAAGGAGCCCTCTTGAAGGAGCCCGTGGGGCGCCACCTGCTGTGGAGCCCGGAAGACGGCCTCGGCGCGCTGCGCCGGGTGCTGGTGGACGGCGGCTTGGTGGCCTTTCCCACCGAGTCCTCCTATGGCCTCGGCGCTGATCCTCGGGACCCGCGCGGGGTCGAAGCTATTTATCGCCTCAAGGGGCGCAGCGCCTCCAAGGCGCTGCCGGTGGTCGCCGCCTCCCTCGAGCAGGTGGAAGAGCTGGGAGCGGTGCTGACATCGCGGCAGCGGGCACAGCTTGCGTCCTGCTGGCCGGCGCCGCTGACGGTGATTCTTCCCCTGCGGCAGCCGGATTCGATTCCCGCCGCGGCGGAGGACGGCACCCTCGCGGTGCGAATTCCTCGTCACGAGCTTCTGCTCGAGCTGCTGGGGGAGCTCGGTCCTTTGACCGCTACCAGCGCCAACCCATCCGGCGAGAGTCCGTATACAGAAGCACCCGCCGTAGCCGCCTGGCTGGCGACGGCGGGGGAAGGGTCCGACAGCGTGCGGGTGGTGGCCGCTCCGGCCTGCTCCGGAGCGCCGCCCTCCACCCTGGTTCGCTGGAGCCCGGAGGGTTGGGAGGTTCTTCGCCAGGGGCCGGTTCCGGCGCCCTCTTCGGCGAAATCCTGACTCCTTTGATTCGGCCCCTTGGGCTCCAGGAGCCGACGTCCCTGGCGCTGATTTCCGGGCCTGACCTTGCGATCCTCCAGCTCGGAAGATCGCTCCGGACCCGGCGGTCCATCTCTTTGCCACTCTACGCCGTAGACTTCAGCATTGCCGGCGTGCCGGGAGCTGCTGAAGGCGCCTCCCGTTCCCTTCCCGGAGCCTGCGCCCTCTCAGCCTGCGCCCTCTCAGCCTTCGCCCCTCAGCCTTTGACTCGAGGATTGCCTATGTCCCCATTCGTCCCTTTCCCCTCCCGCACCGAGGCCTCTTTCCACCCTCTCCATCGTTGCTGGGGGCTGGCTCTAGCTCTGGCACTGCTGCTGACTCCCTGGCTGGGGGCTGAGCTGCTGGCGCAGACGGGGACCATCTCGCCGGAGGAGGTCCATCGCGGGATGAAGGGCTACGGGCTCACGGTCATGGTGGGGCAGGAGCCGGAGCGCTTCGAGGTGGAGGTGATCGGTGTGGTTCGCAACGAGAAGCCGGACGCCAGCTCGATCCTGGTGCGCCTCTCCGGCCTCGACCTAGAAGAGAGTGGGGTGATCGCGGGGATGAGCGGCAGCCCCGTCTATCTGGACGATCGCCTCGCCGGGGCGGTGGCCTACGGCTGGCAATTCGCCCAGCAGCCGCTGGCGGGAATCACGCCCATCGCCGCGATGGAAGAGCTCATGGTGGTGGATGAGGCGCTCACTGCGGAAGCGCGGGGGGAGAGCGCCGAGGCGGGCCTGTCGGGTTCATCCCGCTCTCTATCCCAGAGATCTTCCCCACCTCCAAGACGGGCGGCGGGCTGGAGCGAGATGCCCAGCCTGCAGGATTTCCTGCGGGAGGGGCGCGGCGATTTGCCCTGGCGGGAGCTGCTGCAGGAGAGCCTGGCTCAGCTGGCGGGGCCGTCTCCACAGCAGGGCGCCAGCACGGCGCTGGTGTGGGGTGCCGACGGCTTCGGGCCCCAGGGCCGGGCGCTTCTGAGCGCCGGGCTCGGCTCCGTCGCGGAGCTCGGCCGGGGGATTTCCGCACCGCTGGCCGCCGGCTCGAGCACAAGCTCGCAGGGCGAAGAGCCCGCCGAGTTGGGGCCTGGATCCCCGGTTTCCGCGGTGCTGCTCCACGGTGATTTGAGCTTTGCCGCCAGCGGTACCGTCACCGACCGGCGGGGAGACAACCTCCTCGCCTTCGGCCACCCCTTTCTCGGCTTCGGTCCTTATCGCATTCCGATGGCGACGGCGGAGGTGGTGACGGTGATCCCCTCCCTCAACAACTCTTTCAAGGTGAGCAACGTCGGCGAGCTGGTGGGGACCTTTCGAGAGGATCGAACCCCCGGTATCTTCGGCATCGTCGGCGAGACGGCGCGCACCATTCCCTTCACCGTTCGCTTCGGCGGTATCGGCACTGCCGTCGGGCAAGGTGGTGGTGAGAAATTCCACATGCAGGTGGCGGATCTTCCGGTGATGCTGCCCACTCTCCTGGCGGTGGGAGCGTTAGGGGTGCTCGACGTCGACGCCCATTCTTCGGGGCCCCAATCGCTGGAGATGGAGGCGCGGCTGGAGCTCGATCAATGGGGCGAGATCGCCCTGCGCCAGACCTTCGACGGCCCCAACGCCGGAAACGATTTGGTGTCCTACCTGCTGATCGTCGCGAACCTCCTTCTGCAGTCTCCGCTGGAGGATGTGCGCCTGAACGAGGTCTCGGTGGACGTTCAGCGGGGGCCGGCGAACCTGACCCTCGACGTCATCGACGTCCATGCCGACCGCACGGTGGTGGCTCCCGGCGCCGAGGTGCGTCTCTTCGTCGATCTGCGCGGCCGGGACGGGCGCCGCCATCGGGAAGAGATGCTCTTCCAGGTGCCCGCCACGGCGCCGGATGGCCGCTACTCCCTGCTGGTGGGAGATGGAGTCTCCGCCGATAGCGCCCGCTTCACCGTCGCGCCGGTGGCGCCAACTCGCTTCGAGCATCAGCTGGAGGTGCTGAGATCCCTGTCCTCGAGTCGAGAACTGGTGGTACTCGGGCTGGTGGGGGAGCGTGGCCTCGCGGTGGATGGCACGGTGATGCCTCGGCTGCCGGGCTCTGTCGCTTCCCTGTGGGCGCCTCGGGAAGGGGCGGCGGCGCAGCCGCTTTCTCTGGCGATCGATCAAATCGAGCGCCGCTCGCTGGATCGGCCGATCAATGGAATCGGCCGCGTGGACCTTACCGTTCGGCGCTCCGCGGCGGCGGGGGTCTCCCGATGAAGACTTCTCCAGCCCACATTCCATCCCATTCGCCAGCCCCCCTTCAGCTGCCTCTTCAGCATCTTCCTGAGCATTCCCGTCAGCGGGGCTCGAGCCCTGATGCCCGCCGCTTCGACCGCATCGCTTCTGCTTCCAGTCCAGGAGAATTCGTGAGCCACTTCCAATCCTCTGCTTTCGCTTTCCGTCTCGGTTCCTTCCTTCTTCGCCGCGGGCAGCGGAGGCGCGACATTTCAACTCTCGGCACGCTGCCGGCGCTGTGGTTGCCGGGACTGGGGCTGCGTGCTCTGGGGTTGGGCGGCTCTCTCTCTATGGCGTTCTTCATGGCGCTCTTCATGGTGCTAGCGATGGCGCTGCTGCCCTCTTCCGCCGAGGCGACGGAGGTCAAGCTCTTCTCCAGCGAGTCCCGGGAAGACTTCCTCGCCGGCGAGCTGGAGGGGGTGAGCGTCGATCGCCTCGGGCGGCTGCAGCTGGCCCCCGCCCTGGAGCGGGTTGCGGCGGTGGGCGAGCCCTTCGTCTTCGCCGCTGATCGCTGGTCTCCCCCTGGAGGCGGTGCCGGATGGGTGCTGGGCACCGGCAGCTCTGGCCGCGTGGTGGCGGTGGATACTGATGGGGAACAGCGGGTGCTGCTGGAGGCCCCGGAATCTCAGGTCTTCGCCGTCCTCGGCGAGGAAGACGGCACGGTCTACGCCGGCACCAGCCCCGGCGGCAAGGTGTACCGGATCCTGCCCAGCGGTGAGTCCGAAGTCTTCTTCGACAGCGGCGAAGTCTACGTTTGGGATCTCGCCCGCGCCGCCGACGGTCGCCTGCTGGTGGCTACCGGCACCTCCGGCAAGCTCTTCGCGGTGAACGCAGACGGCGAAGGGGAGCTCCTCTTCCAGGCCGAGGATGTGCACCTGCGCAGCCTCGCGGTGGCGGAGGACGGCACGGTGGTGCTCGGTACCGCCGGGGAAGGCCTGATCCTCGCGGTGGATGCCGCGGGGCAGGCGCGCACTCTTTACGACGCCCCCCAGCCGGAGATCGTCGCCCTCACTCCCGGCGACGGGGACTTCTGGTATGCCGTGGCGGTGGCCTCCGAGGCCAGCCTGGTGGACCTTTCCTCCAGCTCTCCGGCGGCGGATGCCGGCGGCAATGGCGGTAGCGGAGCCGAGGCCGGTGGCGGAGATGCGACTCTGAGCTTCAGCGGAGCCGGCTCCCGGCCCTCCAGCTTCACCGGTGCCCGCAGCGAGGTGATTCGCTTCGACCTCGGGGCCGGGGTGGAGAGCCTCGCCAGCTTCGACGACGAGACCCTCTATTCCCTGCTGTGGCTCAATGACCGCCTGTGGGCCGGCAGCGGTCAGCAGGGGGGCCTCTACAGCATCGACGGCGAGGGGACCGTCACCCTGGAGAGGGGATTGGCGGATACCCAGCTGGTGCGCTTATTGGCGGGGGCCCGGGGCCTCGATGTGGTGTCCACCAACGCCGCCGCGGTGTATCGCTCCACCGGCGTCAGCGAACGGCAGGGCACCTTTACCAGCGCGGTGCAGGATGCCGGCGGCCGCGCCCGCTTCGGCGCCTTCCACTGGCTCGGCAAGGCTCCGGCGGGCACCGAGGTGGCCTTCGCCTTCCGCAGCGGCATGAGCGCTATTCCCGACGCCACCTGGAGCCCGTGGTCCACCGCCCAGAAATCGAGCCCGGGAGAGGGCGTCGATCTCAACGCCGTGCCCGCCGGCCGCTACGTCCAGTGGCAGGCGCAATTCGAGACCCGCGACGAGGCCTCCCCCAGCCTCGACCGCGCCGAGCTTTCCTACTTGCAGGAAAACCAGCGGCCGAAGGTGGAGAGCCTGGAGGTGCTGGAGCCGGGGCAGATCCTCGTGCCGGCGAGCTTCAACCCCGGTCAGCAGGCCTACGAGCGCGCCAATCCCACCCGCGACGGCATCTTCACCACCGTGGAGAGCAAGCCTTTCTCTGGCCAGGACCGCACCAAGACGGTGTGGAAGCTGGGTTACCGCACCCTGCGCTGGTCGGCGACGGACCCCAATGGGGACGAGCTGGTCTACCGGCTGGAGGTGATCCCGGTGGACCGACTGCCGGAGGATGATGAGGCGCTCGCCCCCTGGCTGCCGGTGGTGAAGGATCTCGACGCCGGCTACTACAGCTTCGACGCCACCGTGCTTCCCGACGGCGCCTATCGCTTCCGCCTCAGCGCCAGCGACCGCGACGCCAACCTCGCCGATGAAGTCCTCAGCGTGCAGCGGATCACCGATCCGGTGGTCATCGATCACGCGCCGCCGAGGCTGGTGAAGGTGAGCTCTTCAGGAGACCGACAGCTAGAAGTGCAGGTGGAAGACCAGCTCAATCCTCTGCGAGAGGCGGTGGTGAGCGTCGATGCCGGGCCGTGGACGGCGGTGCAGGCGGCGGACGGTTTGGTGGACGAGCGCAGAGAAAGCCTGGTCATCCCCCTGCCGAAAGACGCCGGTTTGGTACTCTTGAAGCTCACCGATGCGGCCCACAATCTCGTCACCCTCGATCTGTCGAATGCCGCTCGCTGAAGCCCGCCGAAGCTTCCGAGCCCCTTCTCTGGTCGATTCGCCGCATCCCTCCAACGCTCAGCTGGAGCCATGCCGTCCATGACTCGACGCATTGCCATCTATCCCGGAAGCTTCGACCCCCTCCACAACGGTCACCGCGACCTCATCCAGCGCTGCGTCAAGATCTTCGACGAAGTCGTCGTCGCGGTGCTGCGCAACGAAGAGAAGAAGCCCCTCTTCTCCACCGATGAGCGGGTAGCGATGATCTCCGACGAGCTCTCCGTGCACCCCAACTGCCGGGTTGAGCGCTTCAGCGGGCTGCTGGTGGACTTCGTTGAAGAGCAGAACGCCAGCTGCGTGGTGCGCGGTCTTCGAGCGGTCTCGGACTTCGAATACGAGTTCCAGATGGCGTTGATGAACAAGCGCCTGAACCCCAGAGTCGAGACCCTGTTCATGGCCCCGAAGGAGGACTACACCTTCCTCTCCAGCCGCCTGGTGAAAGAAGTCTTCTTCCTCGGCGGCAACCTCCACGGTCTCGTGCCCCGCAAGATCCTCGCCCACTTAGAAGCCCGGGCCGCCGAGCGCGCCGCCCGCGAAGCCGCCTCCGGTTCCTGAGCTCAAGCTCGAGATTCAGCTAGATCCATCCGATGTTCTTCCGCAAGAAGGCGAAGCCCAAAGCACCAGCCGAGCCCAGGATTGCCGCCAAAGAGGCCGCCATCTTCGAGCTGGAAGTGGGCACCTACTGGTACTGCACCTGCGGCTTCTCCGAAGACCAACCCTTCTGCGATGGCGCCCACGCCGGGACCGACTTCGAGCCGATGCCCTTCGAGATCACCGAGGAAAAGGTCTACGCACTGTGCCAGTGCAAGCGCACCGGCAACGCGCCCTTCTGTGATGGGGTGCACGCGAAGCTGGATTGAGCGTGCCGGCAGAAGTTCTTCGGCAGAAGTCTGGACTCTAGAGGGTCAGATTGCCGCATTGTGAGGTGAGGCCCAAGCGATCGTGTCTTAGGTCGACGGCAGTGCTTGGGTAAGAGAGGGTCTAAAGCTCACAGGCCCTCATCGGATCTCGGGCGAAAGGATTCGCCTCGATAGGAGGGCTCAGCGGATGGCTTGGAAGACGTCGACGCTCGTAGAGCTTACTGAGGCTGAGGAATGGGCGGAGCTCGTTCGCTACGCCTCGGAGCATCTTCAAGGGGACCCGGAGGCGAGCTCGCTCTACATGTTCCGAGCCCTCGGTCATCAGCACACCGGGCAGCCCGAAGCAGCGATGGGGGATATTGACCGGGCGGTTGAGCTCGATCCTGCGAGCGCGGCGACCTATTACCTTCGAGCGACGCTGCTCTCCGGCCGGGCGATTCAGGGAGGAACGGGAGAGGTTGATCTTCGAGCGGCGCTCGAAGACATAGACCAAGCGGTTCGCCTAGATCCAGAGGACAGGTCCTATCAGCAGCTGCGAAAGCAGATGAAGTCGAGACTGCTGGTTGGAAGCGGAAAGACTCGCAAGTTCCGCTTCCTCGACGCCTTCGGTGGGTGGGGAGACTTCGCGCTTCAGCTCTTCGTGCTCGCAGTGTTGATTCCTGTCGGCTATCTGAGCTTTCGGTCCCAACACCTCGAACATCAGACCTTTTTCCTCGCCGGGCTCTTTAGCTTGGTCGTCGCGGGCATCGCGGTAGGGCTTCTGACATTCCATTTTCTGTTTTCGCGCTGGGATGGAGTGCCGGGGGCGACGACCTACCGCTCACTACAGGTCGCGCTCCTCTGCAGTGGCGCCATCGTTTTGATCGCGGCGATCGCCATCGCTGCTGGCTCCCAAGGGGTGTCTCAGCTTCAGCCGAGCCATTTTCTTTTCCTGGCGGATTCGGTAGAGCTCGAGGATGCCTTCTCGGCCAGCAGCTTCCCAGGTTTCTGGTCGAGGCAGCAGGCTCAGGTCTTCTTCCCCCCGCTGCTGGTGATGATCTTCTTGTTCTTCTTCTCGCTCTTTGCCTTCCTCCAATATCAATCCTTATTCAAGCTAGCCATCATGGCCAACGCGGTATTCGCCGGCTATTCGATGACCTACTCCTTTCTGGCCAGGTTCTCCGACAACTTCAATCCCTCAGAAGCTCAGCTCCGCTTTTTCTTCGTCCACGTGCTGCTGCTCTATCTCCTCTACATCGTCTTTGGCGCTCTGAGCGCCTGGGCTGAGGAGCGCAAGGATGGATATACCTTCCTACCGATTTTCGTGGGAGGCATCTACGGCATCGGATCCGGCTGGTTGGTGTCCGAGATCCTAGGCCCCGATGCGGGGATCTTCTCGGGCTTCACCTACCTGGCCTTCACCTGCCTTGGTGCTCTCGGAGTGGAGTTCTTTATCCGGAGAATCATGCCTTCGATGATCGTTCTGGGGATCGGTCTTTTCACCGGCGTCAAGCTGTCGGTAACGGAGTTTTCAGCGTCCCTTGTGGAGAAGATCGACGTCCCCATGCTTCGCTACTTCGAAGAGCGGATTCGAGCCGAGACCGGTGACGAGGTAGCCCTCGGGGGCGGAACATCTAATCTGAGCCTGGTCGCCTTCCTAACCCTCTCCATGGTGTTCTGGACTCTGCTGGGCTATGGGCTCTACCTCGCCCTCTTCTCCACTCAGTGGTGGACGGTGCTTGGGAAGTAAAGATCCTCTGGAAGTGATGGGGGCGGAGCCCCGGTTGCCTTAGAGCCCAAACTGCTCCCGAATCCCAGCCAGGAACGTCGCGTCATCCGCCTGCTTGCGGTGGGCGATGATCTGCTTGGCGTCGGGTCCGGCGGTGTAGCGCAGCTGGTCGGTGCCGTCGGTGGCGGCGCGGTAGATGACCTCGGCGACGAGCTCCGGTGGGGAGGCGTTGTCGCCGACGTTTTCAAAGCCGGCGAGGAGTTTGGAGACGACTTCCTGGTATTCGGTGAGGCTTTCATCGAGTGAAAGGTCGAAGGAGCGGCCGCCGAAGTCGGTGGCGATCATGCCGGGCTCGACGATTTTGACTCGCACTCCGATGGCGGCGAGCTCGAAGCTGAGGGCTTCGGAGAGGCCTTCGACGGCGAATTTGGAGCCGTGGTAGAGGGTGCCTAGGGGGAAGGTCATCTTGCCGCCGATGGAGGAGATGTTGATGACCGTGCCGCTACCCTGGCGGCGGAAGTGGGGGAGGATCGCCTGGGTGGTTTCCAGCAGGCCGATGACGTTGACGTCGAATTGACGGCGGATCTTCTCGACGGGGGTGGCTTCCAGCAGGCCATAGGCGCCGTAGCCGGCGTTATTGAGCAGCACGTCCAGCTGGCCGAAGCGCTCGAGGCCTTCCTGCACCGCGGCGGTGATGGATTCGGCGTCCTGAACGTCCAGCCGGGTGACGAGAACGTTCTCCAGCTGCTGCAGCTCTTCCTCCCGCTCCGGGCTGCGCATCGTCGCGACGACGTTCCAGCCTTCCTGCTGGAACCACTTGGCAGTGGCTCGGCCGATTCCGCTCGAGGCGCCGGTGATCAAGATCGTCTGACTCATGAGGGATGCTCCTTAGGCTCGGGGAGGGATTGAGTTCGCTATCTGACGAGCTCAAGAGTAAGGAGCACAGAGCCTTCGGGCATCAGCGAGACGCGCCAAGCTATCGGCAAATCGCGCCAGGCCGGAAGGGCTGGCGAGATCTCAGCTGCTCGAGATCGAGGGGCTCCAATGAAAACGAGCCCCTCGGCTTGCGCCGAGGGGCTCGATCGAAACGAAGAAGCGGAGTGAGAGACCTAGGGCATCACTCTCCAGCCACTACTCTCCAGCCACCTCAGCGAGGGCCGCTTTGCGGGCGGCCTCGAATTCGTCGCCGGGGTTCCAGGCGGGCAGGGTGTCGGTGTTGGAGACGGTGAGGCCGACGAAGAAGCCTAGCTGGGCGTTTTCGGCGGCGCCTTCGAGGTTCCAGGTGATGTCGAATTCATCGCTGGGCTGGTGGTAGTGGGTGCGGTTCCACTCGCCGAGGGCTTCGGCGGTGGGGCCGTTGGGGTCGAGGAATTCGGTGCCCTGGGCCATGTAGAGGGCGGGGACGCCGATCTTGGCGAAGGCGAATTGATCGGAGCGGTAGTAGGAGCCCTGGGTGGGATCGACTTCGCCTCGTACGGTGCGGCCCTGGAACTCGGCGATGCGGGTGGTGAGGTTATCGAGGGTGGACTTGCCGAAGCCGACCAGGGGTAGATCCTTGGTGCGGCCCCAGATGCCGGGGGCGTCGAAGTTGACGTTGGCGGCGAGCCTGCCGGCGTGGAAGGTGGGGTTGGCGGCGTAGTATTTGGCGCCCAGCAGGCCCTGTTCTTCCGCGCCGACGGCGAGGATCAGGGTGGAGCGCCGGGGGCGCTCGGGAAGGGCGGCGATGGCCTCGGCGACCTCCAGCAGCTGACCGGTGCCGGCGGCATTGTCGCGGGCGCCGTTGTAGATGGAGTCCCCCTCGTCGTTGGCGCGGCCGATGCCCAGGTGATCGTGGTGGGCGGTGTAGACCACCGCTTCATCCGCTAGCTCTGGATCGCTGCCGGGGAGCACGCCGCCGACGTTGGCGGTCTCCACCCGGGCGAGGGCGTTGGTGAGGTAGAGGGAGGTGGTCGCAGCCAGGGAGACCGGCTGGAAGTCCTTGCTGCGGGCGGCTTCCCGCAGCGCCTCCAGATCCTGCCCGCCGGCGGCGGCGAGGCGCGCGGCGGCGTCGTTGGTGAGCCAGGCGGCGACCTGCACTCGGGGCTCGTCGGGGCTCGCCGGCAGCTCGAATTGGGGGCCGGTCCAGGAGGTCTGCACCACCTGCCAGGGGTAGCCGGCAGAGGGGCTGGTGTGAATGATGATGGCGCCGGCGGCGCCCTTGGCGGCGGCGATCTCGTATTTGTAGGTCCAGCGGCCGTAGTAGAGGCGCCGGTCGCCCTCGAAGAGGTCGGCGCTCCAGTCGGGATCGTTGTTGAGCATCAGCAGCACTTTGCCGCTGACGTCGACGTCTTTGTAGTCGTTCCAGCCGTATTCCGGAGCCTCGATGCCGTAGCCGACGAAGACCACCTCGGCGCCGTTGAGGGCGGCGGTCTCGCTCTGCACGCCGGAGCCGGCGATGAAGTCGTCCCAGAATTTCATCGTCACGGTGTCATCGGCGGTGAGGAAGTCCCAGGTGTCGGGGCTCTGGGCCTCGATGCTCACCACCTCGAAGGGCTGATCCCAGCCGGTGTCGAAGGCGGGCTGGTAGCCGAAGGTCTCCAGCTTCTGGGCGATGTATTCACGAGCTTTGCGGTCGCCCTCGGAGGCCGGGCCGCGACCCTCCATGGCGTCACCGGAAAGGCGTAGGACGTGCTCGGTGATGCCTCCGGCGTTGATCGCCTTGGCGGAGGCGAGCTCCGCCTCTGTCGGGGCGAAGGTGGCTGCGGCGCTATCGTCGGAAGCAGCGTCTTCCGATGACTGCGGAGCGCAGGCGGTGAGTAGAGCGACAAGGGAAAGGGTGAGTAGTGTACCTAGGGTAGGGAATCGTTTGAGAGATAGCATGGTTTGATTGGATCCTTCTACTGAATCATCAGTTCTGCGTTAGCGACCTCAACAATGTACCAGGACTGCTTCTTGGGGACTGCTTCTTGCGAGCCGTGGCAAGGCCGGGGTATGTTTGCCGGGACGATGAATTTACGCAGCCTAGCGACGGATTGTTTGCTGCTCTCCTGGGCCCTGCCGGCTCGGCGCCTTCCCGCGTTGCGGGAGCCTTTGCGCTACGAGACCCGGCTGGTGAACGGCGAGCGTCGGGTCCAGGTGATGGCGCTGCTCTTTCATTCCGGGGGGCTGCGAGTTTCGAATCTGCCCCGGCTGCCGCTGACCCACCCCCAGCTCAATCTCTGCGCCGCGGTGCGAGACCCGGCGGGGGTGCCCTCGCTGCTCTTCCTGCGGGTGCTGGTGCCATCCTGGGTGCTTCCGGCGGCCCGCCTGCTGGCGGGGCATCCCACGCGCTCCGGAGCGATGGACTTTCCCCGCCCCTCCCGCGATCCGGAGGTCGACCGCTGGAGCTGGGAGGCCACCCGGGAACATCGGCTCGCTCTCTCCGCCCAGCGCTACGCTTCCGGTACGGCTTCCAGCTCCGGGAACGGGGCAGCGAGGCCGGTAGGTGAGGGGATGGACTATCGCGCGGTGGTGGATGCGCTGCTGCGTCGTCGCCGGACCTACTTTTTGGTGGCCGGTGGGTATCGCTGCCTGGAAACTTCGGTGCGGGAGGTGGAGCCCTGGCCGCTGGCGGTGAATTGTGAGTCCCTCGCCCTTTTGGAGGGTTGGCTGCCGGCCGGCGACGAGAACAATACGCCCTTTCCCCAGCCGGAGCTGGCGGTGCTGCTGCCGGAGCTGGCGATGACGTCGGAGTATTGCATCGCTCCGGAGGCGCTGACGGCGTCGGTTCCAGAGCCGGTCACCAGCCGCCGCACGCCCCTCATCGAGGCGCCTCGGTCCTTTGCCGCCCGGTCTCTTGTTGCCCGGTCTTTGGCCGCCCGGTCTTCGGTGGCTCGATGGACGGGGCGGTCCGTCGCCAAGTCCATGGCGTCCGAAGGCGAGGACGCTTCCCGAGGCGTCCTGCCGAGGCCGAGGCGAGCTTCCTGAAGCCTTCGTCCGCAGCTTTTCTAGGGAGGAGGAGACGAGGTAGAGATGATGAGTAACAAAGATCAGCCCGATTCAACGCCCTCCAGCCCCCGTCAAAGCGCTGCGGATGCCCTCATCGAGGAGATCGTCAAGGCGCCGGTGCGGGTGGAGCGGGTCTACGTGCAGCATCTGGAAGCTCCGCCGGAGAAGGTCTTTCCCACCCTCTGTCCGGTGGAGGAGGTGCGATGGGTAGACGGCTGGGAGCCTAGCTCGGTGCTCACCGTCAGCGGCCGTGCGGAGCCCGATTGTGTCTTCGTCACCGGCAGCGGCGAGGGGGAATCGGTGTGGGTGGTTACCGAGCACGACCCCGAGAATTTTCGGCTCTCGATGGTGAAGGTGATCCCCAAGATCGGGGTGACGGTGATTCGCATCGAGCTCGAGGCGAAGACCGGTGAAGATGGCCAGCCGGCGACCGCGGCCCACGTCGCCTATCAGCGGACCGCCCTCGGTGCGGAGGGGGAGGGCTTCGTCGCCTCCTTTACCGAGGAGGCCTACGAGATCTTCATGAAGCGCTGGGAAGAGGAGCTGAACCACTACCTGCGCACCGGCGAGAACCTGAGCAGCGTCTGACAGGCTTCCGCTTCGGATGATGCATGGTTTGCACCCAGGGCTGCCTAGACTCAAGGTTACCTGAGCTGGAGGCTGCCTGAGCTGGGTGTAACCTGAGCTGGGTGCAAATAGCGCGGAGGGCAGAGTGAGCTCAGGGCTCAGGCGGCGCTGGCGTCCCCCACTTCTCGGGTCCCTACTTCTCGGGTCGCCGGCTCTGTGGTGATCGGCCGACGGCTTCCGGGGCGCAGGCTGGCCCAGAAGGTTTCCCACTCGAGGCCGGCCCATATCTTGATCCCCTGAGTCAGCGGCTTGACGGATTCCCGCTCCAGCCCAAAGCTGCCGGAAAAATCCCGCCACTCTTCGTTGCGCTGGCCGTAGAGGCCGAGTCGCTGACGCTTCTCGGCGAGACGCACCAGCCGTGCCTTGTAGGTCTTCATGAACTTGTAGGCCGCGGTGGCCTGCCATACCGGCTGGCCGAAGAGGGGGATGGCGAGGGCCTCGACATCGCGATAGACCGGGGAGACCACGCCGAGGTAGTAGAGGGCGGTGTCCATCAAGAAGGAGGCGCCGGTGAGCTGGGCGTCTCCCAGCAGTTCGTATTTGTCGGTGTAGAGGGCCTCGAGCCAGCGCGGGTAAGAGCGCAGGAAGAGATCGTTGTGCTGATCCAGGGCCTCGCCGAGGGCGTCGCCCGGCAGCTCTCCATCCAGCTGGCGCTGCAGCAGCCGGGCGGTGGCGTAGATGGAGATCGAGGCGTGATCCAGGCCGGGGCTGTAATAGGGGTCGAGGAAGGCGGCGGCGTCTCCCACCAGGGCCCAGCCGCGGTCGGCGTAGCGCTCGGTGCGGTAGGGCAGATGGCTATAGGACATGGCGTCGCCATCGGCGATCTCGGCGTCTTCCAGCAGCTCCCGAAGGCCAGGGGTGGTGGTGACGAATTCTCGGTAGCGGTCGATCTTCGAGCCGCTGCCGGGAAGCTCGAAGCGGCTCTTGTCCCACACCAGGCCGATGCTGTCGAGGCCACCGGCGAGGGGGATCGCCCAGGCCCACCAGCCGCGACCGCAGAAGTGATTGGTGGCCAGGCGGCGGGCGGCGCCGAGGCGCTTTAGCTTCGGAGTTCTGGGATCGGCCCCGAGCACCGCCGTGCCGTCGAGGTCCTTGACTCCTCTCCAGCGGCCCCAGACGGCCGCCGTGGGGTGCTCTTCCACTCGCCTCCGCAGGCCGAGCTGGCGGGAGAGAATTGTATTTCTTCCGCTGGCGTCGATCACCCACCGAGCCCGTAGGCTCTGGGGACCCGACTCGCCTTCGAAGCACACCCGGTGGGGGCCGTCCTCCGCCAGCTCCACGTTCCGGACTCGCGCCGGGCGCAGAATCTGAGCCCCCTCGGCAACGGCTAGCTCCCGCAGGCGGCGCTCCAGCGAGACGCGGTGGAGCTGGAAGCTGGGGATGCCGGGAATGTGCTCGGCTCCGACCTCCGACATTTCCTCTAGCCGGGTGGCGTCGGAAGAGGAAAACCAATAGCGCAGGCCGTGCTTCGGCAGGTGCTCTTCGGAGAGCAGGTCGTAGAGGCCGAGGACCCGGTAGAGAAAGAAGGCGGAGAGCTCCACCGTCGCTTCACCGACGTTGCCGACTTTGTATTCGCCTTCGGCCCGGGCTTCCAGCACGATGCTGCGGGTCCCGGGGCGCAGGCGGCCGAGAAGGGTGGCGAAGGCAGCGCCGGCGAAGCCGCCGCCGAGAATCACCACGTCGACGACGGGATCCTCGGTGGGGGTGGGGTTGTGGTGGGTCTGGGTGGAGGAGGCAGCGTTGGGGTGCGAGCTCATGGTGTAGGTATGCCTCGAATCAGCCTGTGGCGAGCTGTTCTCATCACCCCGAGGATCGGAGGGAGGCTCGGCTCAGGTCGGGTGCAATTGCCTCAGCCTATCAGTCGAGGGGCCGGTGCCGACGATTCTCTAGAAAGCGGTTCTCTAGAAAGCGGCCTTCTGGAGGCTGCGCTGTTCTCGACAGTGGAGTGGGTCAGGAGGGTAGGGCCCAGTTCGAGAGACGGCCTCCGAGCACCGGCGCCTCGTCTTCTTGGCGCCAGACTTCGATGTCGTACATCACTAGGGCGCCGGCTCCACCGTGGCGCTGGATCCGCACCCCCAGGGGGTCGTCTACGGTGACCGTAGGACGCCGCAGCTGGAGCCTTCGCAAGCCGACTAAGTATCCCTGAATCGGTTCTTGGGGTGCAGCGCCTTCCGGAGGCGGTGCTATCGCCGTCAGCAAGCCCCGGTGGAGCAGAGCTTCGTGCACCGCCGCGGCCTGGGCCGCAAGCTCCACCGCCATCATGGTGGAAGCCCGGCCCTCGGTGGCGGCGGGGCAGTTCGCCGGGATCCAGCCGGTGGCCAGCAGAAGTCCCTCCTCAGCCTTCTCGATCTCCCGCAGCAGGAGCATGCCGTCACGATGGGGGAGGAGTTGGGGGATGGGAGGGAAAGTGATTTCAGCAGTCATAGAAGGAGGTAGAGAAGCCGGTCGGGAGCTCCTCTCCACTAGAAGATTGAGGGTTGGCCTGGGCTCTTGAGAGCTGCGCTGTGCTCTTGAGAGCTGTGCTGTCGAGGGTAGACGCCCTTGCAGCCAGTGGGGGCTGAGGGAGGACGAAATTATACAGCCGGGAGCAGCTGCTACCGCGATATGTCCTTGAGGTGACGGCGCCGTGAGCATCTGAATGCAGGGGTTGGACAAGGGCGAGAGGTGGTTATACTCCCGATGACTTCGCCGCGTTTTGTCGTGGTTTGGCTCCGACCCCTCAGCCCGGCCTCCAGAGGCCGTGGGGAGGGGGTGGAGGGGCCCTTCTTCGGTGGCGCGTCAGGTTCTTCGAGCTTCCCCGTACGAAATGCTTCCTTGCGAGCAGTTCACATCGATGTCACATCGCTGTCACAAGCTGCGGACCAGAATGGAGCATCCCGTCTCGTCTTTATGAGGGCGGGAATCCATGCCCTGAGTCTTCGCCAGAAACGCTGATAACAAAGCACTTAGCGTCGTCAGCTGATCGCTGGAGATGGCTCTCCGCGGGTGGGATTCTCACCCTACTCTGGAAGGATCGTCGGAGCGATCCTCCATGGCGAAGGCCGGTTCCCCATAGAGCTCAACACTCCGCCCCCCATCCTGCTGAGACATCTGGTCGAGTCGCAACATCCGCTCGGGTTCCGCGCGACGAAAGCTCCGCCGAATCGGTTTCCCATCGGACCGCTGCGATCTAGGAAGTCGGTGCCGCAATGCGGCATAATGGGCAAGAGGTGCGCCTCGGTCCAAGACCGAAGGTCCTGCGCGATCGAGCTGGAGACCTTCTAAAGGGCACCTGGCCAACGCACGCCAATGCACAACGCCTCGCAGCTTCTGGCATAGCCTCTCCCAAGAGATACCCCCCCACAGATTCACTCTCGCCGCTCAGCCCCTCGGCTGAACGGCTTCCGGTTCCCAAGCGAATTCGCTTTCCCTTGACCCAAACAACCCCTTCGATCGTCTGGAGACACGAAATGAGATTGATCACGATCGCGCTGGTTGCCGCGCTGCTGGTGATCGGGGCCCCCGCGGCCTTCGGTCAGGTCACCACCGGCTCCATCGCAGGTACCGTCGTCGACGCCAATGGCGACAGAGTGCCGGGCGTTACCGTCACCGCGAAGCATCAGCCCACCGGCATCACCTACGTGGTGGTGACCAACAACACCGGCCGCTACAACGTTGTCAACGCCCGTATCGGTGGTCCCTACAGCGTGGAGGCCACCCTCGAGGGCTTCAAGCCGCAGCAGAAGACCAATGCCTTCGTCCAGCTCGGTGAGACCACCGAGATTGACTTCGACCTCTCCCTGGAGGCCATCGAAGAGACCCTGGTGATCACCGCCGAGGCGAACCCGATCATCGAGGCCGGTCATCAGGGCGCGACCACCAACGTTGGCACCCAGCTGCTGGAGGATCTGCCGACCCTCAGCCGCGGCTTCGAGGACTTCGCGCGCCTTTCCCCTCACTTCACCACCACCGCTTCCGGTGACGGCCCCACCAACCTCAGCGTCGCCGGCCGCAACAACCGCTACAACAGCGTGCTCATCGACGGTGCGGTGAACAACGATCTCTTCGGCCTCGCCGGCACCGGCACCCCCGGCGGCCAGGCGGAGACCACCCCCATCAGCCTCGACGCCGTCGAGGAGCTGCAGCTGCTGGTCTCCCCCTACGACGTGCGTCAGGGTGGCTTCTCCGGTGGCGGCATCAACGCCGTGACCCGCTCCGGCACCAACAACCTCGCCGGCTCCGTCTTCTTCTTCACCCGCGACCAGGACCTGGTCGGTGACGGCGCCGACGATCGCGAGCTGGGCCCCTTCTCCCAGGACGAGTACGGCTTCCGCCTCGGCGGAGCCCTGGCCGAGGACAAGGTCTTCTTCTTCGTCAACGGCGAGATCAGCGAGCGCGAGCGCCCCAACGGTTTCTCCATCGGTGGTGCCACCGGCCAGAACTTCGGCTTCGAGGCCGAGGCCAACCGCTTCGTCTCGATCCTGAACAACCAGTACGGCTATGACCCCGGCTCCACCGAGGAGTTCATCCGCAACACCGACAGCGACAAGTTCTTCGGTCGCCTGGACTTCAACCTCGGCATCGGCCAGCAGCTGGTGCTGCGCCACAACTACGTGGACGCCAGCAACGATCGCATCAACGCCAGCTCCTTCACCTACGAGTGGCCCACCAACGCCTACGCGTTCAACTCTGAGACCAACTCCACGGTGCTGCAGCTGAACTCGGTGTTCGGCGACAACTTCTTCAACGAAGCTCGCCTCAACTTCTCCTCCATCGAAGATCGCCGCGCCGGTGACACCCGCTTCCCCTTCATCGAGGTGGATCTGCCCAACGGCCGCCAGTTCGAGGCCGGCACGGAGCGCTTCTCCACCGCCAACGAGCTGGATCAGGACATCCTGGAGATCACCAACGATCTGACCTGGGTGCGCGGTGACCACACCTACACCATCGGCACCAGCAACCAGCTGTTCTCGTTCCGGAACCTCTTCATCCGCGACAACTTCGGTGCCTACCGCTTCAACAACCTCGACGACTTCGAGGCGGGCCTGGCGCGGAGCTACGACTACTCCTTCTCCAACACCGGCGATCCCCTGCAGGCGGCGGAGTTCGACGTCAACCAATACGGTATCTACCTCGGCGACCAGTGGGCGGTGAAGTCCAACTTCACTCTCTACTACGGTCTGCGGGTGGACGCTCCGTACATGCCTGATACCCCGACCCGCAACCCCATCGTGGAGCAGGTCTACGGTCGCCGCACCGACATCACCGCCGACGGCAACCTGCAGTGGTCCCCCCGAGTGGGCTTCAACTGGGACATCAACGCTGACGGCACCCAGCAGCTGCGCGGCGGCATCGGCATCTTCTCCGGTCAGGCTCCCTTCGTGTGGCTGTCCAACCAGTACTCCAACACCGGCATCGAGTTCACCCGCGTGAGCTCCTTCGCCGGCGACATCCCCTTCGTGGCGGATCCGGACAACCAGCCCACCTCCGTGGGTAACGCGGCCACCAACGAGGTCAACCTGGTGAACCCCGACTTCACCCTGCCTCAGGTGCTGCGGGCTACCCTCGGCTACGACCGCCAGCTGGACATCCTCGGCGGCCTGGTGGCCTCCGCGGAGCTGATCTGGGCGAACACCCAGGAAGACATCCTCTACCAGAACCTCAACTTCCAGCCCAGCGGCGAGACCCTCTTCGACGGTCGCCCGCGCTTGGCGACGGTGAACAGCGACTTCCGCGACGTCATCTTCCTGGACAACACCAGCGAGGGCGAGCAGATCTCCGCCAACATCCGCCTCGAGCGTCCCTTCCGCGACGGCTGGTTCGGCTTCATCAGCTACACCTACGGTGAATCCGAGTCGATCAACGATGGCACCTCTTCCCAGGCGCGCTCCAACTGGCGCTTCCTGCCCATCATCGATCCCAACAACCCCGACCTGGCGCCCTCGAACTTCGACATCGAGGATCGCTTCAACGTCGCCCTGTCCTACACCTTCGACCTGATCCCGAACGCGCCCACCACCGTGGCCCTGTTCTATGACGCGCAGAGCGGTCGTCCCTACTCGACCACCTTCCGTCGGGACATCAACGGCGACTTCAACGACAACGACCTGATCTTCGTCCCCGCGACCGCTGATGACGTCATCGTCACCGGCGGCACCTGGGAGGAGCTGGACGCCTACATCTCCGCCGACGCCGGCCTCGACGCCGCCCGCGGCAGCATCGTCAAGCGCAACGCCAGTCGCGCCCCGTGGCAGCATCAGCTGGACTTCCGCCTGACCCAGGACGTCAACCTCGGCAACAGCAACTTCGAGCTGACCCTCGACATCATCAACCTGTCGAACCTGCTCGATAGCGACTCCGGCCAGGTGCGTTACGTCAACTTCAACGAGATCTCCCCGGTCAGCTTCACCGGCATCGACGATGCCACCGGCAAGCCGATCTACAACATCGAGTTCTCCGATCCCGACGAGCGCTTCGAGACCGACGACCTGCGCTCCCGCTGGCAGATGAAGCTGGGCGCCCGCTTCACCTTCTAAGGAAGGTCGTCCAGGCTAGTCGCCGCGCTTCTTCTCTCCTGAGTTGAGCGAGTTGACTAGCACGAATCGAGATTCACGCCGCCGGCCTTCGGGTCGGCGGCGTGTTGTTTTTTGGCTCGAAAGGTGTGGGTGGGGGAGCCGGTGCCATAGCATCGGGATATGAGCCTTCTCGCTGTAGTCTCGTTGATCCTCGGCCTACTGGCCTTCGCCGTGGGCCTGACGGCGGCGGTTCACGCCCTGCTTTGGAAGCGCAACCCGCGCTCGGCGATGGGCTGGATACTGCTCACCGCCTTCTTCCCGGTGCTCGGGGCCTTCCTCTATTGGTTCTTCGGCGTCAACCGAATCGAAACCCGCGCGCGGCGGCTAGACGAGCTCTCCGGCTACGTCCTCGGGTCCTCTCGTCCCGATCCCCGGGATCTCGGTGAGGAGGCCGACGGCGCCGAAGCGCCGGAGCAGTCGGAGCCGCCGGAGGACGATTCCCTGGATACCGGCGCGGTTCCGGTTTCCGGCGCGCTGCGCAGTCGGCCGGAGGCCTTCGCCCCCGGGGAAGAGACCCTCGCTCTGCCGGACGAGTACCGGGAGCTAGCGCGGATCTCGAGAGCGGTGACCGGCTGGCCGCTGATGCCCGGCCACCGAATCGAGGTCCTCCACGACGGGGACGAGGCCTACCCGGCGATGCTGGAGGCGCTGGCGTCGGCCCGTCATCGCATCGTGCTCTGCACCTACATCTTCGACGGCTACGGCGCCGGGCGGCGTTTTGTCGACGAGCTGATCGCGGCCCATCGTCGAGGGGTGGAGGTCAAGGTGCTCATCGACGGCGTCGGCGAGCTCTACAGCAAGCCCCGGGCGCGGCCGGCGCTGGAGGCGGCGGGCATTCCCGTCGCTCTCTTCTTGCCTCCCAGCCTCTTTCCCCCCAACGTCAGCGTGAATCTGCGCACCCACCGCAAGATCCTGGTGGTGGACGGCTGCCTCGCCTTTACCGGGGGCATCAACATTCGCCAGCGGCACGTGCTGGCGGAGCAGCCGGACGAGGAAGGGGTGGCGGATATCCACTTCCGGCTTCAGGGGCCGGCCGCTGCCAGCATGGAGTCGGTCTTCCTGGACGATTGGGCCTTTGTCAGCGGCGGGGATTCTCAGCAGCCCGAGCCCTGTGCACCCCAGCGCCTGCCGGCCTCCGACGGGATCACCGTCGAGGCCTCCGCCAACGGGGCCGTCACCGACGAAGCTGCCGACCCAGGGGCTCTCTGTCGCCTCGTGGCGGATGGCCCCAACGAGGACCTCGACAAGCTGATCATGATCCTCATCGGCGCGATCTCCGCCGCTCGCCATCGGGTAGCGGTCATGACTCCCTACTTTTTGCCGCCGCGCTCCCTGCTTTCGGCCTTCCAGGCGGCGGCCTTGAGGGGAGTGGAGGTGTTGGTGGTGCTGCCTCAGCACTCCAACCTGCCGCCGGTGGATTGGGCGACCCGCAACATGCTTTGGGAGCTGCTGCAGCGCGGCGTGCGGGTGGTCTACCAGCGTCCCCCTTTCGCTCACTCCAAGCTCTTCACCATCGACGGCCACTACGCTCTGGTGGGCTCTACCAATCTCGATCCCCGCAGCCTGCGGCTGAACTTCGAGCTCTGTGTCGAGGTCTATCATCGGCCGACGGTGGAGACCCTGGATCGCCACATCGATGCCGCGGCTCAGCAGGGGGAGCCGGTCACCCTGGCGGAAGTCGACGGCCGGCCGTGGCCTCAGCGGCTTCGGGATTCCCTGTGCTGGTTGTTCTCTCCCTATCTTTGAGCCTGTGGGGGTGTCGCATGGCCAGCGCCCTGCGGCCGCCTGTACTCGGGCCTCCCTTCGCCGCTATGCTGGTGCCATGGCAGGACAACGACTACAGGTGATAGCGGCTGCAGTTCTCGATCTTCCTCTCCGGGGTGTTCTAAGGAGATCGCCATGACCGGCCAAGCTCATCCAAAATCCGGAGCGGACGCCGGTCTGTTCCTGGAGCTGACGCCGGAGGCGGTGCTGGAGGCGGTGGAGGCCGCCGGCCTGCGCTGCAATCCGGTGTGCTACCCCCTCAACTCCTTCGAGAACCGGGTCTACGAAGTGGAGCTGGAGGATCGCTCCCGGATCATCGCCAAGTTCTACCGCCCGGGGCGCTGGAGCGAGGAGCAGATTCTCGAGGAGCATCGCTTCATCGAGGAGCTGGTAGAGGAGGAGATCCCCGCCTGTCCGGTGCGCCGCTTCCCCGACGGCAGCACTCTCAAGCGGCAGCGAGGCATCGCCTACTCCCTTGCCGAGCGCCGCGGAGGCCGAGCGCCGGACGAGCTCTCCCCCGAGGGCGCCGCGCGCCTAGGCCGCTTCGTTGGCCGTATGCACGTCGTCTCCGCTCGCCGGGAGGCCCCTAGCCGGCTGCGCCTCAACGCCGACACCTACCTGCGCGAGAACCTGCGCTGGCTGGAGCAGCAGCGGGTGCTGCCGAAGCATCTCCAGGCCCGCTACGGCAGCGCCGCGCGGGAGCTGGCAGACCTCTGCGACCTGCACTTCGAGGGCTTGGAGACCTTTCGCCTCCACGGAGATCTCCATCTCGGCAACGTTCTGGATCGCGGCGGCGAGCTCAACGTGCTGGATTTCGACGATCTCTGCATCGGCTCGGCGGTGCAGGATCTCTGGCTCGCCCTGCCGGGTCGGGATGACCACACCCGCCGCCTGCGAGAAGACTTCCTCGAAGGCTACGAGACCTTCCGCCCCTTCGATCGCTCGACCTTGAGGCTCGTGGAGCTCTTTCGGGCCCTACGCCTGGTACATTACGCCACCTGGCTCGCCCGCCGCTGGCACGATCCGATCTTCCCCGCCAACTGGCCCCACTTCGGAACCGAGGCCTATTGGCTGCAGGAAACCGCCTACCTGGAAGAGCAGCTGCGGCTGGCGCGGGAGGATCTCGCCCCCCGCGCCCCCGCCGCCCAGCCGGAGCCGCTGCTCAGCAATAAAGACTACTTCTGGGATTGGGAGGGGGATTGAGCCCTCCCAAGGCCGGTCGAGAAGCCTGAGCGAGGCTTAGCGCCCCGCCTCGCTCTTTTTCCCCTCCGCTGCCGTAGCTGGTTTCGCCGCGGGTTCTGCCTTGGGAGTACGGAAGGCCCAGAGGTGGTCCTCGGTGCGCACCAGCAGTCGATCCTCCGCCACCGCCAGGCTAGACAGGGTGTAACCGCCGACGTCGGAGGTGGCGACGATGCGGAACTTTGGCCCGGTGGCGTAGACCGTCACCGTGCCCTCTTCGCTCACCGCATAGATCAGCCCGCTGGCGCTTGCCAGCAGGGGAGAGCCGCTGTAGGTGCCTACCGCCAGGCGCTCCGGTCCGTAGAGCACTTCGCCGGTCTCGGCGTTGAAGGTGGTGGCGATGCCCTTGTCGTTGATCAGGTAGAGGTATTCGCCGTCGGTGACCGGGGTCGGCACGTCGGTGCCCTTGGCCGCCTGCCACAGCGGCTGCGGCGGGCTGCCGGCTTCCTCCCCGAGACGGAAGGCCAGCACCGGCCCTCGCTTGCCGAAGGCGAAGAGCTTGTCCCCGGCGATCAGCGGCGAGGCGACAATTCGGCCCCGGGGGCTGTTGGAGGGGTTGAGGCTGCCGACTCGCCACAGCTCCGCGCCGCTCACCGCATCGTGGCCGGTGATCACGTCTCCTCCGGAGATCACCACCTCCAGCCCTTCGCCTCGGCGCAGCGGCATCGGAGTGCTGTAGGCGTCCGGAGACTCGGCCACCGCCTCGGTGGCCCGGTCCACCCGCCACTTGGTCTCCCCGGTGGCGCCGTCGATGCGCAGCGCGTAAGAGGGCACCGCGCCGTCGGTGGAGTGCAGCACCTGGAGGAAGAGGTCGCCATCCTCCAGCAGGGGAGAGGAGGCGTAGCCGAATTTCATCCCGAAGGCGCCGTAATCCTTCTGCAGGTCCCGCTGCCAGCGCAGCTGCCCCTCCAGGCTGAAGGCCGAGAGCACCCCGGTGCCGGTGACGATCCACACGCTCTCTCCATCGGTCACCGGCGAGGGAGAGGAAGAATGATGCTTGTAGCGGAACTTGTTGCCGCCGCCGAGATTGTGCTTCCAGCCCACCTTGCCGCTCTCGGCATCGATGCCCCAAATCTCCAGCTGGTCGTTCTTCTCCGGGTTGTAGGACACCGCCAGGAACACCCAACCCTCCGCCACCGCCGGCGTCGCCCCGCTGCGCGCCGGCACCTCCAGCTTCCAGTCCACCACCTGCTCCCCCAGCTCCACCGGAAGCCCCTCCGCCACCGTCGTCCCGTCATGCCGCGGCCCCCGCCACCCCGGCCACGAGGCCTCCGCCGCCCACAGCGGCTCCAGGCCCAAAGTCAGCATCGCCGCGATCACCGCGGCGAGAATCCAGCCTCTTCCGATTCCTCTCGTTACCTTGCCCATCGTGCCCTCCTCAAAGCCTGGGGATGTGAAGTGTTGTTCTTGTCTGGACGGTATACCAGGAGGGAGGGGGAGGGGAAAGAGGCAAATTGCAGCCGGTGGGGGATGGAATATGAGACCGGCTATCTACTCTTAGAGTGAGGGATGAAAGTCATTGCATCTGAATTAGCGATATTGTCGAATAATTATATTAAGTCATTAATGTCATGTTAATAATTGGAGATTCTAATGAGCCATCTCTCTCGGAAATCGCTGTTCTCCGCGTTCGCGATTCTAGGCTTTGCCCTCTGTCTGCAGCTCGTGATCGCTCCAACGAGTGCCTCGGCGCAGGATTATTGGTGCGAAGATAACTGTTCCTTCGTCTGCGATCGCTGCAGCGGAACGCCTTGGAACTATAGCTGCTGTGTTGGCTGCGCTTGCGGTATTGCGTTCGAGGGCAGTACCTACATCTTCTATCAGAATCCTGAGCACGGTCCGACAGAGCGCCGGCCGGAAAAGGAATACAAGTCTTCGGTTCTCGGATCTGAAGACGATGCGGCAGTCTCTTCCATCCCAGCAACTCGTGATGAGTTTCTGAACCTGTTGAGGAGTCAGCCTCAACCGCCGGCTCCGTCTGCGGTCGAGCCAGTCGAGAAGTCGGATTAGTCCAGGACACTCAAGGGCCTCAAGTCGTGCCGTGGAAGAGTTCCTACGGCTAGGCTTGGGGCCTTGACTTCGTTTTCGTATTGAGATTACTGAAGGCTGATTGTGACGTGAAGTAGGACGCTCGGGTATCACCAGGATTGTTCAGCCGGATGCGGATTGGTCCCCGCGGTTGCGGGGGGGGCAGACGGACGTAGCGCAAGTGGGCGAGGCAATGAAAGGCCGATCTCCGCGGTTGTGGGGGAGACTCCGGGTGATCCATGATCTCGATTTCTCGTGGAGGCCGATCCCCGCGTGTGCGAGGGAGACTCGGGAGAAGAGACTCTTCCAATTCGGGGCCAAAGGCCGATCCCGCGTGTGCGGGGGAGACCGTCCCGGCGTCTAGCTTAACCTCGATGCCCAGGGCCGATCCCCGCGTGTGCGGGGGAGACGTATTCGCCACCGTGCAAGACCTGCCTTACAAAGGCCGATCCCCGCGTGTGCGGGGGAGACGAGAGGGCTGGTGGCTGTCGCGCGGCGGCTGGGGGCCGATCCCCGCGTGTGCGGGGGAGACCCCGGGTGGCGTCGACCTGTCTGGGCCTGTCAGGGCCGATCCCCGCGTGTGCGGGGGAGACGCGCCTGAAGCAAGTCGTCTAGCTGGAGTAGTGGGCCGATCCCCGCGTGTGCGGGGGAGACGGCTTCAGTTGATCATCGAGCGCATGGATGGGAGGCCGATCCCCGCGTGTGCGGGGGAGACTTCGTGCCGCATTAGAACGGGACGGCTTCACGGGGCCGATCCCCGCGTGTGCGGGGGAGACTCGTTTATCGACGTGCTCCATCGCCTCAGCAAGGGCCGATCCCCGCGTGTGCGGGGGAGACCATGTAATCCACCGCCTTTTCCTGCAACGCTGAGGCCGATCCCCGCGTGTGCGGGGGAGACCGCGTAGCAGCAGCTCCGGTCAGCTCTCCAGAGGGCCGATCCCCGCGTGTGCGGGGGAGACACCATGCTCTGGGCGGTGATCATGCACCTCAAGGGCCGATCCCCGCGTGTGCGGGGGAGACGAGAAGTGGCTCCGGGGCCGGATGAGGGAGGCGGGCCGATCCCCGCGTGTGCGGGGGAGACACGTCAGCGCTCAGAGGCATTGCTTGAGCTTCGGGCCGATCCCCGCGTGTGCGGGGGAGACGTATTTTGACCGTGCTCGCCAGCGTTTTCGTTAGGCCGATCCCCGCGTGTGCGGGGGAGACGAAGTTCGTAGAGGCTTGTTGTTCCTTCGCTCAGGCCGATCCCCGCGTGTGCGGGGGAGACACGCTAAGGGCCTATCATAAGCATCCCGATGTGGGCCGATCCCCGCGTGTGCGGGGGAGACCGCATCGAGAGAATCCTTCGACCTGGGGATAGAGGCCGATCCCCGCGTGTGCGGGGGAGACGCTGGGTGGCGACGATGAGTGACACCATCATCGGGCCGATCCCCGCGTGTGCGGGGGAGACTCACTGACGACACCAATGTAGGCAGCGGCGAAAGGCCGATCCCCGCGTGTGCGGGGGAGACGCCCATTGCGCCTTCGGGCTCTTGTGGCCCAAAGGCCGATCCCCGCGTGTGCGGGGGAGACGCCAGTTGACCATGAAGTCGGTGGTATAGGTCGGGCCGATCCCCGCGTGTGTGGGGGAGACTGGACCTAGCCCTAGGTCGCCTCCCTATCATGGGGCCGATCCCCGCGTGTGCGGGGGAGACGTCATGAATCCAGAAGACGTGCCGTTCAAGGAGGGCCGATCCCCGCGTGTGCGGGGGAGACTTCGCAAAGCTCCAGGCGTGCCATGTCGAGTAGGGCCGATCCCCGCGTGTGCGGGGGAGACGCGTAAGTCGTGAGCAGGGAAAGCAGCACGGCAGGCCGATCCCCGCGTGTGCGGGGGAGACTATGTTGCGGCGGTCCCGATTGTTCGGCGCAGGGGCCGATCCCCGCGTGTGCGGGGGAGACAGGCTAAGGTGCAACTTTCTCCGAACCAAGTCGGGCCGATCCCCGCGTGTGCGGGGGAGACCGGTGTCGGTTTCGCCCGCAGCTGTGGATCCGGGGCCGATCCCCGCGTGTGCGGGGGAGACGGCGCGGGAGCCAGGCCCGCGTCTCTGAAATCGGGCCGATCCCCGCGTGTGCGGGGGAGACTCGTAGTCACCCACGGCCGCATCGTACTGGTGAGGCCGATCCCCGCGTGTGCGGGGGAGACTCTTGGTGCTCAGCCTACGGATGAACGCCCCGAGGCCGATCCCCGCGTGTGCGGGGGAGACTCAACCATCTAAGCCTGTAGGACATGGGATCGAGGCCGATCCCCGCGTGTGCGGGGGAGACCTGGTCGATGTGCTCTCAACGAGAGGGGGAAGAGGCCGATCCCCGCGTGTGCGGGGGAGACTCGGTCACGGCTGTAAAGTCGCTATTGAGCTCAGGCCGATCCCCGCGTGTGCGGGGGAGACCCGGCTACTCTGTTTAATCACTTGGAGTCTGTGGGCCGATCCCCGCGTGTGCGGGGGAGACGCCTAGTCGCTGCTGCTCTGACGCGGCGACAGGGGCCGATCCCCGCGTGTGCGGGGGAGACGTGATGAAGATATTCGCGCTTTGCAAGAGTCTAGGCCGATCCCCGCGTGTGCGGGGGAGACGCCTTATGGCGGTAGTGGCAAGGCGTGGCCCTGGGCCGATCCCCGCGTGTGCGGGGGAGACCCGAAGACACCCGCACCACAAGCCCGAAGCAAGGGCCGATCCCCGCGTGTGCGGGGGAGACCCAAAGGAGCTGGACTGGATCGAGTCTCGAAAGGGCCGATCCCCGCGTGTGCGGGGGAGACACCAGAACGGAGTTCCCTCGGAATGGAAGGAAAGGCCGATCCCCGCGTGTGCGGGGGAGACCCTGCGACAATTTGTCCCAGGTGTGGAAGCCTTGGCCCTGCAGTGGAGTCTCTTGACTCGCTATGCTGCCACAGTCTCTTTGTAGTTCCGAGACAAATTCAGTTATCAAACAGCTCTGGTTCTAGCGCTCGAAGGGGAGGCCCATCAGCACTCGAGCGGCGAGCTGGGCGACTTGGGCATCGGGTAGCGCGCGGTGGGTTGGACGAACCGGAAGACCGAGGGCAAGGCTGGCGGCTTGGAGGGTCGCGGTGGTGAGGGAGTGGCGTTCGCGATAGGCGGCGCGAAGGCAGAGGATACGGGGCGCGGTGAAGGGAAGATGGTAGCGAGCGCAGCTTTGGCGGAGCAGGCGAAGATCGAAGGCTGCATTCCACGCGACAATGGGGGTGGAGCGCAGCAGGGGGGCGATTCGGGGGTAGAGCTGACGCCAAGTCGGGGCTCCGGTGACGGCTTCGGCATCGAGGCCATGAAGTGCGGTGGATTTGGCGGTAATTGGGCGGCTCGGGGCAACCAGAGAGTGCAGGGCTACCCTGCCTTGGGAATTCACCAAGGCGATCTCGATGATTTCGTCGTAAGGCCCGAGACCGGTGGTTTCGGTATCGAGGGCCAACCAGGGGGCGTCGGTGAGGTCGTGGAGGGCGTCGAGAGCTGGGGGCATGAGAGGCAGGAGGACGAGATCGCGGCGCGGGGGCACCAGGGGCATCGGTCGTCGTGGCGGGATTCCGGTCGGTGGAGGAAGGGCGATGCTCAGGCAACTCTGGGCGAGAGCTTGGTCTTACGGTGATGCCTCGGTTTCGTCAGTTCCTTCACCAGTGGTCTGCCCGCGAACAGAGGACGGCGCCGCTCCTTCGTTTTCGTGTCGAGCTTGCTCGGCATCATCGCTCGTTGGAGATTTCTCTCCTGGAATCCGGCGGGCGAGGAACACGCCGTAGTGATCCCTGAGGTCTTGCCGCGGCAGACCGACGGAGCGCAGGTTCTGGCCGCCGGGCAGGGAGGCGTCGGGCCAAGTCATCAACACTGACCCCTCTGGGTAAGCCATCCACCATTCCTCGAGCACTGTCCACAGGCGCTCCCGCACCCCGGCGCTCATTCGCGGTGCGGTGTAGACCCCAGGAGCGATCTCGCACATGCAGGAGGCGAGGAGGCCGCGGAATCGGCCGGGGACATTGCGAGTCACTGCGATGGTCATGGGCATGACGGGCTTCCAAAGGGCACGGTGGCGGTTCCCGCCCTCGAGCTGTAGGGCGAAGCTCTCAACGAGTTCCGGACCTCAACTCGGGGCCGAGAAGTTCTTGAATACGATCGATCATCTTGGCCACCAGCTTCTGCTGTCGAAGCACCTTGACTGCCCGCTTGCGCACCAGGCGTTCGAGGCTCTGTTCCGGATCCTCTTCGAATTGCTGCACTGCGCCGAAGGCGATGGGAAGGGTGACCTCCTCCCGGTAGAGATCGGCAATATCCAGCGGAAATGCAATGCTGGCGTCTTCATGGATAAAGCCGAGCTCCGGGAGCGCCCCGCTGGCGGCGACGGCGGTCATGGCAGCGGCTTTGACCGCTGCGGCGGCATGGTGCAGCGCTCGGTTGGGGCGATCGGCGGCTTCCGGGTCCGAGCGATCGTAGCGCCGGGCGCGCCAGCGGATGCCGTATTGCTTGGCGATCTGGCGGTAGCTCTCTTTGACTCGCACACCCTCGATGCCTCGCAGGGCATTGAGGTCGCGTACCTCTAGCCGTTCCCCGAGCCTCCATTCGTAGAGTTGCAGGATGACCTCCTGGCGAAGTGACGAATCGCTCCACAGCTCGGCGTGGCGCCGGGCCATGGCGGAGCGCCCAGGACCCGACGGAAGGCTGGCGTAATAGCGCACCGCTCCCTCGCCGACGATGAGCACGGTGCAGCCGTGACGGGCGAGGATACGCAGCGCGTCGTGGGTGATGCTGGTGCCAGGCTCGAGGATAAAGCTGGAGACCATCTGGTACGGGATCGCGTAGTCTCCCGCAGGGAGCTCTTCGTAGCCTGCAGTCGCGAAGCGCAGGGTTCCGTCCTCGACCAGCAGATTCCCCCGGCCGAGCCACAGCAGCCCGTGGCGATCAGCGTGGGGAACTCGTGCAGCGGCAAGCCCAAGGCGACCTTTGAGCACCGGGTGGGGACCTTCAGCGGCGCGACGGCGGTCGCAGCAGCAACATGCCGAAACCGAAGGCGCGGTGGCGGCCCACGCCGCGGGCTAGCAGGGCCGCAAAGCCTCGAGGATCGACAACTTCTAGCTCGCCCAGCACCAGGGCGTCCGGCAATTCCGGGAGCCGTTGCTCACGATGGTGCCCCTGAGTGCGGCGCAGCAGCTGGGTGCGGCGCAGCCCCTCGAGGGTGAAGTCGAGAAGCTGCGTTGCCGGCTCGAGGCGGCGGCGGAGCCAGCGGCGGTAGACGGTCGCGCGGCTCTCCGGCGCTTCTGCCGGAGCTGGATTGGTTGACAACTCTTGGGACAAGCTGTCCTGTCGCTGCTGATGGCGAGCCCAGGCGGCCTGGTAAGCGTCCAGCTCGGATTTTGCCTGGAAGGGGCCGGCGGCAGAGGCAAGACGCACCGTGGGGCAGAGACGCACTTCAAAACGCAGGCGCTGCCCAGCACGCCACGCGGAGGGCATTTGCTTGCTGGCCAAGCCCGGCTGGAGCACGGCTCGATCCAGGGGTGGGGCAAAGGCGTCGGCGTGATGGAGCAACTCCGCACCCGAATGAGGTCCATAGCCAAGGATCTGCACCCGCTCGCCTTGAGCTTCAGTGCGGAAGGGACGGGGCGCCAGCTCCCCAAAGAGGGCCGCGAGGTGTCCGTGGACGGAATAGCCGAGGTCCTCGGTGCTGCGCAGGCCCTGGCGTTGGGCAGAGCGCAGCAGGCCTCGGGTATCGAGGTGTAGCTGCACCATGTGGAGGGTGGGAAGAGCGGCTTCAGCCATCGGCTCCACCTTCCTTCGTATCGGCCTTAGCCACAGCCGGAGGCCAAGGCAAGGAGCCCTCGTTGAGGAATCGGCGCCCGGCATGGAATTGATGGTGCCAGTCGCGCTCGTCAGTCACCGGCAAACTACGATCGAAGCGTACCCCTAGAGCTCCGACAGCAGCTATTTCGTCTCTAGAAGGCGCTGCTCCTGCTGGAGCTCCGGGCCACCAGACTTGGCGGTCCTCGCCTCTGTTGCCTCCCGCGGGCTCTCGTTGGGCAGGTTGGCTAGCGGATTGATGCCATTGTGGAATTCGGGTCAGGGCCTCCAGCGGGGAGGCGGCAGTGAGGCGGTCGCACTCTCCTCGATGCCCTACGAGGGGGCGGGACGGCAAGCAGGTCTTGCGGCCCAGAAAGCGGGGGCGGGCGGGGCGAGCGAGAGCGGCGTGAAGGGCTTCCAGCGTCGGCTGCTCCTCTGCTGGGCTCAGGGTGAGGGCAACGGTATAGGCAGCATCCGCGAGATAGTGAAGCTGCCGAATGTGAGTTCCGGAGGTCGCACTACCGGAGCCCCGCCCCTCCGGGGCGCCGCGCGTTGTCCAGCCTCTAGACAGAAAGCTCTGCCCCAAATCGACGGTGTGGAAATCTTCCAGGTACTGGCCGGGATCGTCCTGCCGCACGGCGTAGACCAGGCGCTGCTGGAGGCGCTGCAGGGCTTCGCTGTCTCGATGATGCCAGCCGAGAGCGTTTCCTAGCAGGCCGGTGAGCAGGGACCGACCGGGCATTTCGCGAGTCGGGCGAATCTCGTCCACCGCAACGCCGCCAAAGCTCATCAGGGGAGCCTGGAGTCGTAAGACCAGGACCTCTACCGCCTCCGAAGAGTGCGCGGTCGTCATCAGCGCACCCGATCAGCGGCCCAGGTCGCGAGCTCATTGAGATTGGTCGGCGATCCCACCAGGTCCGCCAGCTCGTCGGTGGGGCGTAGCACTACCGCACGGCGCCCGTTGCCAGGAGCGCCGTAGGCGTGGTCCAACTCTTCCAAATGGGAGTGCAGTGCCTCATAGGTGGCGTGCACCACGTCGTCTCCCGGGCTGACCGGCCGCAGAAAGGCGTTAGCGAGGGAGCGAGGAGCCTCGTCGCCGGCCTCTACCAAGACAAGATGAGGGCGGGCGTAGGGCGCAGTGGAACCGAGCTTAGCGCCGGGGCTCACGGTGCTGACCAGCTGAACCAGGCGACTCACCACTTCGGCGGCCAGGTCGCGATCCGCCTCTGTCCACTGGTCCTGGCGGCAGCTGGTGAGGTTGGAGACCAGCAGGGGAACGTCCACGACGACGTAGGAGTAGTACAGCCCGCTGGTGAGCTCAGCGGAGTTGATGTGCCCGCTGCCGGTTTCACCGCCCTCCTGGGCGAGATCATCGACGGCGGAAAAATAATCCGACTCGGAATCCTCGCGGTGCACGGTGAAGGCGTGGGCGACGTGGATAGCGGCGTCGCAGCGGGCCAGGATGTCGCTGGTGATCATGCGCCCAAAGAGGGCGGCGTCGAGGCCGGCGCCATCGCAGATCGCGCCGAGATTCTTCTTGCCTTCTTTCTTGAAGTGCTGCTCCACGGATTTCTTCGCTGCTTTGGGGTCGTTCTCTTCGGCGACCACCTCTCGGGCGATGGAGAGGAAGTAGTCCACCTCGGGGCGCCCGAGAACCAGCACCTGACCGGTTCGCAACGCCGGGCTCTCTCCCTTCGCAGCAGCATCGTTGGCTTTGTCTTCGCCAGCCTTCTTCTTGCTGGCTTTGGACTGCTGAAGCACCGCGCTCAGCAGACCTTCTACCGCGGCGTGGGCGAGATCATCGTCCACGCCCTCGTCCACCAGAGGCTTGTAGATCTCCTGCTCGAAGGTGCGGCGAGAGCGCACTGTCATCTCCAGGTGCCCTCCCTCCGCTCCCGGTACCGTCGCCAGGCTGTGAGGTCCGTCATCGGTGCGCCAATGGCGCTTGAGGCATTGGGAGGAAATGCGGGTGCGAATGGCGCCGCCCAGCGGCAGGCGCTTGGCGAAGCCGGCGTCGTCGCGGTTGAGCAGGGCGGCGGGGTAATTGACCAGGGTATGGAACTGGAGAAAGCGAGAAGGCGCGCTGTTGGGCATCGGTGGATCTCCGAGGGCTGTCGAAAGGAGCGAGGGCCGAATAGGGAAAAGGCGAATTCATCAGGGAGCATTGCTTCATCAGGGAGTACTGCTTCATCTGGAATCTTGTGTGGGGGTTCTGAGGGAGATGCATGCAGTCACGCAGTGTCCCCGTCCCCCTGCTCGCCGTCACGATATTGCTGACGGTAGAAGTCGCGGGCGATCTTCTGGCGGATCTCATCGCCGGACCGTCGACCTTCACTGAAGAGCAGCTGGGCCATCGGGGCCCAATTGACCTGCTGTGCTTGGGAGCGCAGCTGGTGAGCGAGGGGGCGCACTTGGCTCAACAGAGCGTCGCCTCGGGCGGTCAGCAGACGGGTGACGCGAGCCTCCGATACGTTCGCTTGGGCCAGCGCGGCGCCGAGGCTGGGCTTTTCTGCACAGAGCTCGTCCAGACTCGCCAGGCCCTGCAGGATGACCATCCAGCGCCTTAAGACCTCTTCTTGCGCCCACTCCGAGACGTGCCCCTGGGGCTCTAGCTCTTGAGTGACGACGCGCCAAAAGGCGGGGCCGGCAGAGGTAAAGCCTTGGCGGAAGTCCAGCCGGCGCAGCTCGGCTAGCTCCCCGGGGGAGTAGGCGTTGCTGCGGAATTTCTTTGCCAGGGCTTGGACCAAGCGACCGAAGCTTGGCCGTTGGGGGGGCGTCTCAGCTACGGAAGAACTCGATGGGGTCGGCTGACTATGCTGGGACTCGGCGTTCATCAAAGAGATTCCTCTACGTTGGAATTCGTCTCGGCTGGTGAAGAACCGGGATCTTGAGGCGAGGAGTTGCGTTGGCTTGCCGCAGCGAGAGGCAAGAGCTTGCGTCTCAGGCCCCTGAATAGGCCATCGGCATCGGCGAGGGCTCGGTAGCGATGGACGGAGTTCGGGGCCAGGCTCTCCCTGGCCGCTTCATAGGCCTCTCGAGAGAGGTCCCATAACCGCTCCTGCCACCTCTGCTCCCGAGCTTCCGCCTCGAGATCGCCTGCCAGGTCTCGAAAGAGATCGGCGAAGAAGACTCGGTCCACCTCAGCGTCAAAGCGCTGCAGCCAGGGATCCGCGCGGTCATCTTTGAAGTTCAGGCGAGTACCTTCGCTCGCTGCGACTCGCGCTTGCACGAGGGAGAGGAGGGAAACTTTGAGTACCTTGAGCCTCACCTTATCCACTCGATCCACTCGATCCTTGCTCGCCTCCCCCCAGGATTGTCGGACCGTCGGTTGACGGAAGCGCCCCACCATCTTGCCCGGAATAGTGAGAAGGCGCTCGTGGTAACCCCCGGTTTTGCCCTGGCCGCGAGCCAAGGCTCTCAAGATGGCGATGCGATCGCCCTTCTCCTCATCCCTCGGGATCAGGGCCGGGGGTCTCGTGAAGCTCTCTCCGAAAAGCAGCTCCTGGGCGCGGGAATAGTGGAAGCCGGATTCTGAGATGGTGAGTGCAGCGTTGTCTTTGAGACGGATCGGGGTCCAGGGATCCCCGACGTCTCCCAGCAAGTCTTTGGCGGATAGCCGGGCGCCCTGGGTTGGGGCGACCCGAGCGACGACGGTGTTCGCTTCCCCATGGTGGAGGCGCACTCGGCGGCAGACTTCCAGGAAGTAAGGGTCGACCTGCTGGAGACCCAGGCTTTCGCTCTTTCCGCCTCCCCAGGGCACCGTCCAGAGCAGCGTGATATCCCCTACCTGGTGAAAGGCATCGAACCAGCGCTGCTCTAGCGCCTCTCGCTGGGCGAGGAGCACGGAGAGATCACGCCGAAAGCGCGCTCCATGGCTCAGACTCTCGGTGAGGGATAGCTCCGGACGGCTACCGAAGCCACCGTTCATCCGCGCGATGCCGTAATTTCCGCGCCCTAAGAAGCCTTCCATGGTCTGAAGGGTGATCAGGACATAGGCCCAATGCTCGGCTTCGGCGGCGATACTGAAGCGATCTCCCTTGATGTCATGATTCTTGGCGGTGATCAGGATGTCCAAGATCTCTGGGCTGGTGCTGCAGCGCTTGAACGTCTTCAGATGCCCTTCCGGCACCGGGGGCTGGAAAAAAGCCGGTTTGGCGAGATCCTCGACCACCAGACAGAAGGCCTCTTCCTCTTCCGCTAGATCGCCGACCCAGCGGCGCCAATTCTCGGCCCCTGCATCGATTGCCGAAGACTTGTCTGCGCGGTGTAGAGCCAGAGCTGCGAGCTGTACCAAGAAGGCGTGCCAGGCTTGTTGCTGATGGCTTTGCAGCGCAGGAAATTCGATCGCCTCCTCGCGGCTGAGAGCCGCCAGTACCTCTCCCAAGTCCATCCGGGAGCGCTCTCCAGAGGGCTGCGCGACGGTGAAGGAGGGGGAGTGGAGGAGGTTGTGGGGGAAGGCTTCGCTCACTTTGATCTCCGGGGAATGGCGATTCGTCGGCGACAACTTAAAAACGCGGATCTGTCGCGCTCAAGGGACCATTGGGGCCAGAGGGGCGAGCACTAGAGGGGGTTAGGCCTGAATAGTGTCTTAATTTTTGCGCAATCCTAGTCTTCCGTAAATGAATTGATTCTTTGCGGCAGCGAAGGTGATTGCTTCCTGCGTGGTCTTTACGTCTTCGGCAGTAAGCGGGTCTTGACACCAATCGAACTCTCCCACTTCATAGCGGCGTAGCTTGACCACGGCGACCGGCTGTCCGAAGGGGCCCAAGGGGCTCCCCGGTAGCTCAAGGAGCAGATCCCGCTCACCGAGTCGGGTTTGGATTTCGCGGACAGCATCCTCGGGTAGGCCTCGAGTACCGAAGGGCTCACTCCAAGCAAGGAGATTGCGCGTCCCTGAGCCGCGCTCAGCAAAGCCTCGACCAAGCACCTGATGTCCATGGCTGGCCCATGCTTCGCTTCCCTCCTCTTCAATGGCGCTGAGGGCCTGGTAGTGAGTCGCCGCTTCGACAAGATCACGGCAGTCGCGGGGAATCACCAGCTCTTCTCGCTCTTCCAGTTCCCGCCAGGTGGCTTCGATGACCCGCAGGTCACGATAGATATTGCCCCCGAGGCCGTGGGCTCCCCGGGCCTTTCCGCTGCTCTGGATCAGCTCACCGAGATCTCGGTGACTTGGTACAAGGACCACCACTCGGGCTCTCTCGAAGCCCGCGGGGCGATCTCGGTGGTGGCGGTGGAGTCTGCCGATGCGCTGCAGCAGCACGTCCATCGGGCAGAGGTCGGTGACCAGCAGGTCGGCGTCTAGGTCGAGACTCTGCTCCACCGTTTGAGTTGCGACCGCCACCAGGCCATGGGGGCGGGCTGTCTTCGGATGGAAGGCCGCCTCGACCGCCTGATCCAAGAGCTTGCGATCCTCCGGGGCAAAGCGGCTGTGGTGGGGAGCGGGGACCACAGAATCACCCACCTGAACGCCGAAGAGCAGCTCTCCTCGCCCTTGAGCTTGGGCGAGCTCCTCGAGGGCTTCCTGTACCGCCACGCAATCCTTTACCTGATTGCGCACCACCAGGACCCGGGCGCCTAAGCGAGCCGCTTCGAAGGCCCGGGTAGCGACCGTCACCGGCAGGCTGTTGATACCTTCGAGAGCTACCTCGATTCGCTTTTCGCCTCCTGGCTCGACAGGAACAACCCGGGCCGCCGGCGAGTCTTGCCAGGCGCGGTGATGAATCACCGGATAGGGTGTGCTTCGAGCTTCCTCCAAGTTTGGAGAGCGCCTCTCGTCGCTGATCAATCGATGGCGCGCTGAGGAGCCAAGAGTGGCGGAGAGCAGCAGGGCGTGGCCGCCGGCAGCACGATGGTGGGTCAGGACTTCTTCGAGGATTCGGGTCATGTACGCGTCGGATGCGTGGACCTCGTCTACCACCAGCAGGTGACGCAACAGAGCGCTGGCCCGAAGGTGGCTATGGGGCACCGCCAGGGCGGACAGCAACACCTGATCCACCGTGCCGACGACCACCGCTCCCGCCAGATAGCGCTTCGATTGTGCTCCTGCCCAGGCTCGTTGCTGAAAGGCGGGTTCTGTATCGTCCCAGCGCACCTCGAAATCGGGTAAGCGATATCCCTCGACGCCATCTACCTGGAGGTAGCCCGGGACCGCCAGCACCACGGGGGGGCGATCTTGATCCAGCTGGTCGAAGAGCCGAGCTACAGTCTCCTTCACCCTTCGGTAAATTTGAGTGGCGGCGGTGCGGGTCGGTAGCGCGAAGTACAGGCCGTCCACTTCCCCTGCGTGGAAGAGTCGGGCATAGCGCCACAGCGCAGCTTCAGTCTTTCCTGCCCCGGTGCTCGCCTCTAGCACGCTCACCGAGCCGCCGCGGCTCACCGGAAGCGCGGCGAGCTTCGCCTGGGCATCCCGCGGCGAGGGCTTGTCGGAAATTTGCTGGAACTCTGGAGGTGCAGCCCCGAGGAAGGCACGGGCTGTGCTGGTATCTAGCACCGTAGTGCGTAGCGCCAGCCGTGCCCTCTCCCGCGAGTACTCGATGCCTGCGCTTTCTCTGCACGGGTCGGGGAAGGGAAAGAATTCCCGATCCGATCCGAGCCAATCTGCAAGGTTGAGTATGCCGTTCCAGCTGTGCTGTATCTCCGGCGTCTCGGGAAAAGGCGCAACGTCGTCTGCAAAGGCTTCGGGAAACCAATGAGTTCCTGCTGCGACTAGCTCTTCGATTCCGCCAAGAGGGTTGACTCTCTCTCGTGGCGCCCAGTCGAGATCACTCGGCATTCTTGTGCTCTTGAGGGAGTAGGACCTTCCGTGGTGAGCGATGCTTGCGCCAACCAGCCAGCAGAGCGCGTCGCCTTCCCCCCAGTCGACCCATTCGTAAAGGGGAAGCACTTCGTAAACCTTTTGAGTCCAGCGGGAATCACCCCCGGCTAGCGCGAGGAGATCCAGCGCTTCTCGTACGTGTCCTGCTCGTTCACTAGCCCCGGGCTGGATCTTGCGCTGAAAGCGGACTCCCGTCTTGCCGAGGTCGTGCAGCGCCGCCAGCAGCCCCAGGCGCGCTACGTGCCCTCTCTCAAGCCTTTGCCAACCCGCTAGATGCGCAAGCCGTTGACCCAAGAGCGTTCGCTCCAACAGCGCCTCGGCGCAGGCGGCGACATCGGCAGAATGGTGAATCAGCGAAAGGCGCTCGTCGGTTTCTCGGTCGAACTTCGCCCAGAATTCATAGGGCTTCGCGTTTTCTGTCATCCCTCGTTTTCTCCAATAGATGATGAGAGATCAGAGTAGCGCTCCTTCTTGCTGACTCGCAACGGCAACAATCCACGCGGGAGCATCAGCAGCAAGATAGGCGGAGCGTCCCAGTTTGCTATACCGCGGTCGGATCTCTTGGGGTCGCCGGGGGGACCCAGTGATCGCTTCGGCATGATCAAGGCCGATCCCCGCGTGTGCGGGGGAGACTCGAGGAGCTGGTGGTGCCGGCAGCCGAGTCAGGGCCGATCCCCGCGTGTGCGGGGGAGACGATCAAACTTCTGACGGAGGTCGTATCGCGGCGGGCCGATCCCCGCGTGTGCGGGGGAGACAAGCTGCGGACCAGCTGAGGGCGGTGGCAGAGAGGCCGATCCCCGCGTGTGCGGGGGAGACTTGCACTGAACCTCAATCGTCCCCGAGCCAGCAGGCCGATCCCCGCGTGTGCGGGGGAGACTACTGAATCATTAACGAAGGAGACCAGAGATGAGGCCGATCCCCGCGTGTGCGGGGGAGACTCGGCGACGGCCTGAACTGCGGCAACCGGCACAGGCCGATCCCCGCGTGTGCGGGGGAGACTTGCAACTGCGGACTTGCACCGAAAGCTGCTCGGGCCGATCCCCGCGTGTGCGGGGGAGACCTCTCGACGCTGGCTGACGGTGGTGCTGAGCAGGGCCGATCCCCGCGTGTGCGGGGGAGACTTTCGCGAAGCTCCAAAAACAAGGGTCTGCTCAGGCCGATCCCCGCGTGTGCGGGGGAGACTCAGCTGCGAAAGCTGTAGCAGCGGCCAAGGCGGGCCGATCCCCGCGTGTGCGGGGGAGACTCTGGATCAAGC
>JBCCXL010000014.1:0-189588 GCA_039191605.1 Acidobacteriota bacterium
ATCTCGCGGTGGATCGACTGGTACAACCGCGAGCGCCCTCATCAGGCGCTCGGATATCGCAGCCCCGCCCAATTTCGGGCCCAACAACTACTCAAGGTGGCTTGACGGAGGGGGAGCACTACACTTCAGCATATCGATATCGAGAGCTTGCTCGGCCACCAGCTTCTTCAGCCGGGCATTCTCCTGCTCGAGCTTCTTTAAACGCTGCGCTTCGTCTCGACTCAGGCCACCGTACTGCTTCTTCCAGCGGTGGTAGGTCTGCTCAGAGATCTCTAGCTGCTTGCAGATTTGAGCCAGCGTCTTGCCTTCCGATTGTGCGACCTCTGCCTCACGCAGCTTGCGCACGATTTCCTCTGCACCATGTCGTTTCCGCTTCATCGAATCCTCCTGCCCGATGGGGCATGAAGACTCTCATCCTAAGCGGACCAGTTCTCGGGGGAAAGGTCATAGAGATCTCCCTCGATCCGGTAGACACTCTCTCCACTTTGTTAAACCAGCCGTATGACCTGGGCCTTGTTCTCTTCGGTGAAGGAGTGTCATCTGCGATGGGTCATGGAACTTCCTGGGCGCATTCTCTCCCTTACCCAGGTGTTCACCAGGTCCGGGGAGGATTTATAGTCCCAGGCGAGGAAGGAGCATAGTGTGTTGATTGAGAGCCTTAGGGCTAGAGTGGCTACGGAAGTAATAGCTCATTACACTTTGGTTCTATACACAGCCTGTGGCCCTTGTAGTCAATAGCTGGAACTTTGTTGGAGATGCCGCTTAGTGAAGTCTTACCTGTGACGCTGCCGATGATTACTACGTGTGTACCTGTGTTTGAGAGGGCAGCTAATGGCATTTTGTTTACGGCGATCCGAGAGCCAGATGAAAGTGAGAAAACTCCAGTCTCTGCAGATTCCATCGTGATAAATGTTGCTATAAGCGCGATGGTGCTTCCCGAGAGCGCGAAGGGGTTGCCAGTGATCTCTGCGCTGCTGGTGAACTCTCTGATGTTATACTCATCTTGGATCTTTCCTATCTCGTGCCGTGCATATGATCTGTTGGTATAAGTTATGGATTCCTTCTGGTTAATGTTGGCAGGGCGATATTGTAGTGTTGCCTCATAGTGGTTATTGCTGCCTAGTTCGTTCGTATGGTGAATCCTTATATCTACCTTTGGAATCATGTGGCTGTTTTTGCATGTCAGCTTGAAGAAGTCGATAATGCGTGTGATAGCTCTCTTGAATCGTGTGTAATCTATTATGTCGTCTTTGTCAGAGAGTAAAGCTGTAGCTTTAAAGGTTCCAAAACCGCTCACGCTCAGGAGTGAATCAAGGCCCTGAGGGCACTTGGCCTCGGGCATGAAGTGTAGAGTAGGAGTTTCTTGATCAAAACCTAGATAGCTAGCATCAAGCGGGCCAATAATGCCCAGAGTTGAGATGTATACAGCGATCTTTTCGTTTGCCGCGAGATCCCTTGCAGTTTTCCCATAGATATCTCTTGGCGTTGTCCATGCTGGAGAGATGGAATATAGAAGCCTATGGATAATAGAGGAATCACCTCTTGCAGCTGCGACCATTAGTGGGGTTTGCTTGGTGTCACTAATTGGAATATTTCGGTTCGCGCCTTGTTCTAGAAGAAAAGTGACTGTGTCTAAATGCCCCCGTTGAGTAGCTATGAAGAGGGCTGTTCTTCCACTCTTGTCGCGGTGGTTTATGGAGGCTCCATGATTTAATAATTCGACCAATGCAGGATTGTCGTCATGGGCGGCAGCAATTCCGAGAGGGAATGCTTCGTTGTTACTGCAAGTGTTCGGGTTTTCTCCCACTGCAAGAATACTTCTAAGTCGGTCAATGTTTCCGGTTCTGACAGCACGGCATAACCCTGACTCTTGAGCTTGGGTTGCCGCAAGTAAGTCGATGCTTGTAGTAAGGAGTAAGGTAATGGCGATAATGACTAAAGGGGCGATTCTAATTCTCAAGAGATGGTCCATGATTTGTGGTCTAGTTCTGTTGGTTTGAAGAGGTTGAGGGGCTGGATGATTTATAAGGAGTTTGCTTCACGTTGAGCGATGTCCTTGGGCTTTGATGTGTTTAATTATTCGACTTAGTGAGTGGTGCTCCTTCGCTGTAGCATTAGGTGGGCGAGGGGTTCGGGATGTACGTTATTTGGGTGATGAGTTGCTTTTAGTAGAAGGTTCGTTGGTCTTATAGAGCCCTCCTCAAAACCTCAACCGCCAAACCACAAACTCCGTTACCCCCGGCTCGGGCCACGGCGCCGCCTGGACGTCGGGGTCCTGCTCGCTCTCGGGCAGGCTGTCGACGATCTCGCCGTTGATCCAGTAGCGTTCGGTGAGTTTGGGTTCGGCGGTGCCGGTGGCGATGGTGTAGGTGGGGTCGGTGGGGAGGGGGCCGGCGTTGGGGCCGTGGGGGATGAGCTCTAGGGTGCCGTCGCCGTCGGCGTCGGCCTGGATCCAGGCGAGGCGGAGGATGCGGTTGAAGGTGCCGTCGGCGAGCATGGTTTGGACGGCGTCGTTGAAGCGATCGAGGAGGGCCTGGGCGCCGGGGAGGTTTTTGCGGACGGCGAGGTGGAGGGGGCGGCGGATGAGGGTGGTGGTGCCGTAGTCGAGGAATTTGGCGGCTTCGCTGCCCTGGCGGTCGAGAGTGTAGCGGACGATGAGCTCGTCGCAGAGCATGACGTCGATCTCGCCGGCGAGGAGTCGGTCGAGGTTTTCCTGGTCGTTGCGGCCGGGGACGAAGACCGGGCCGACGGCTTCGGTGACTTCGCTGCCGTAGGCGTAGCTGGAGACGATGCCGACCTTGGTGCCGTGGAGCTCGGAGAGGCTGCTGATCTTCACCGGGGCGCCTTTGCGGCCGACGAGGACGAGCTGGTTTTCGAGGTAGGGCTCGGAGAAGAGGAGGTATTGCTCCCGCTCCGGGCTGCGCCACATGGCGGCGGAGCCGTCGTAGGTGCCGGCTTTGAGGGCGTCGGTGACCTTGCCGTCCTCGATGATCAGGGTCTCATTCTGGATCCCGGCGCGGGAGAGGGCCTCGTGGACGATGTCGAGGGCGACTCGCTCGTTGCCTTCGTCGGCGCTGAAGGGAGGCCAGGCGACGGAGGCGAGGAGGGTGCGGGCGGGGGGCTCGTTGGAAGGAGCTTCTTCCGCTACGGCGGCGAAGGGCGGCGCTAGCAGCAGGCCGAGGCCTAGGAGGGCAACAAGAAGGATCGAGAGACGAAGGCCGGAGGGGGCTGGGAGGACGCGCGGAGCGGTGGTGATCATGGGCCGGGGATCCTTCTCGGGAGTGTGTTGGTTGAGAGGTGGCTAAAAGGGTATGGAGCTGCCGCGGGGGTGTCAACGGCGAAAGGGAGGCAGGCGAGTTGTGGTGGCCCAACGGGAAAAGCCACCGCCGGGAAGGACCCGGGCGGTGGCTTTGACAGCGCGTCGAGGAGGCTGCGGGAGCGGCTGCTCTCGGCGCTGGGAGGAGGGGATCAGATGAAGTGAGCCCTCAATGAGGCCGGGTTCAGCCGGCTTCCTGGGACTGCAGGTACTCCTGCTGCAGCTTCTCCTGGATGTTGCGGGGCACTTCCTCGTAGTGGGAGAGCTCCATGTGGAAGCGGGCGCGACCCTGGGTCATGGCCCGCAGCTCCCGGGAGTAGGTGAGCATCTCGGCCATCGGCACCACCGCCTTGATCACCTGGCGGTCGCCCTGGACCTCCATGCCCTGGGGCCGGCCGCGGCGCTGGGAGAGGTCACCCATGATGTCGCCCATGAACTCTTCCGAGGTCACCACCTCGACCTCCATTACCGGCTCGATGATCACCGGTCGGGCCTTCTCCATGGCGGCCTTGAGGGCCAGGGAGCCGGCGACCTTGAAGGCCATTTCGGAGGAGTCGACGTCGTGGTGCTGGCCGTCCAGCAGCCGGATGCGGAAATCCACCACCGGATAGCCGGCGATGAAGCCTCGCTCCGAGGCCTCCTGAATGCCTTTGTCTACCGCCGGCCGGAAGCCCTGGGGAATGGAGCCGCCGAAGATTTCGTCGACGAATTCATAGCCCTCGCCTCGGGGCGTCGGCTCGAGGCGAATCTTGCAGTCGGCAAATTGGCCGCGACCGCCGCTCTGCTTCTTGTGGCGGCCGTGGCCGTCAGCGGCGGCTCGCACCGTCTCGCGGTAGGGGATCTTCGGCGGGTGGAGGACCACGTCCACCTTGTAGCGGCTGTGGAGCTTGGCGACGGCGATTTCGACGTGAAGCTCGCCGGTGCCGGAGAGCAGGTACTCGCTGGTCTGGGGATCGCGGCCGGCCTGGAGGCGGACATCCTCTTCCATCAGGCGCGCCAGGGCCTCACCGATCTTCTCTTCGTCGCCCTTGGACTTGGGCTCCACGGCGAAGGCGATGGCCGGCTCCCGCAGCGGGATGAAGGGGACCTTGAGGATGCGCTCCTTATCCACCAGGGTGTCGCCGCTGTAGGTGTGCTTGAGCTTGGCGAGGGCGCCGATGTCGCCGGAGACGAGTTTGTCTACCGGGGTCACCTGCTTGCCCTGGACCACCATCGGCTGGGTGGCCTTCTCGCTCTCTTCCCGCTGCACGTTCCACAGGGCGGTGCTGCCGTCGACGGTGCCGGAGACCACCCGGAAGATGGAGAGTCGGCCGGTGAAGGGATCATTGAGGGTCTTGAAGACCAGGGCGGCGGCGGGGTCGCCGGCGTCGGTTTTGATCTTGATCCGCTCGTCGCCGAGGGTGCGGGCGGGGAAGCTCTTGCGCTTCACCGGCGTCGGGGCGTAGTCGACGAAGAGGTCCAGCAGGGTGGAGACGCCGATGCCGTGGACGGAGGAGGAGACGGTGACGGGGTAGACGTGGCGGCGGCGGATCGCCTTGCGCAGGCCGCTCTCCACCTGCTCTTGGGTCAGGGTGCCCTCCTCGAAGAAGAGCTCCAGCAGCTCGTCGTCGCCCTCGGCGACGGCCTCCACCAGCTGGGTGCGCCAGGAATCGACCTCCTCCTGAAGATCGGCGGGGATCTCGCCTTCCTTGGCCTTGCCGTCGCCGTCTTTCTCGAAGAAGAAGGCCTTCAGGTGGACCAGATCCACCACGCCCTCGAAGTCTCCCTCGCGGCCGATAGGCAGCTGAACCGGCAGCACGCCGCGGCCGGCGAGCTCTTCCAGAGCCTCCAGGGAACGGCGCAGGCTGGCGCGCTCGCGATCCATCTTGGTGAGGTGGAAGATCACCGGCAGGCTGAGCTGCTCGGCGAAGCGCCAGGCCCGTTCGGTGGTGACCTCGACGCCGGATACGGCGGAGACGCAGAGCAAGGTAGCGTCGGTGGCGCGCATGGCGCTGCGGGTTTCGGCGAAGAAGATGCCGTAGCCGGGGCAGTCGACGAGGTTGATCTTGTGCTTCTTCCACGGCGCGAAGCAGGGGGCGAGCCCGATGGAGATACCGCGGGAGACCTCTTCCGGATCGAAATCAGTGACGGTATGACCGTCTTCGACCTTGTTCAGGCGATCGGTCGCGCCGCTCGTATGCAGCATCGCGGATACGAGGGTGGTCTTGCCGGTGTCGTTGTGGCCGGCAATGGCGAGATTGCGGATCATCTCGGAGCTGTCAACCTGCATGGATCGGGGTCTCCCCTGAAAGGAATGAGCGGGGGAATAGGAACCTGCTTCGCCGTTGTCAAAAAGCGCCTAGTTCTAGCGGTCTATGGCAGCGTTGAAACAAGACTGTCACGATGTTGAGGGATGAAGAATATACCACAGGGGGTCTTTCGGGGATTGGTCTCCCGCCTTGCCGCAGAGCGTCTTGGGAGGACCTTCAGAGCCTGCTAGAATTTGTGAGATATGGCAAAACGAATTCCGCAGAAGTTAGGCCGCTACGAGGTCTTGGAGGAACTCGGCAAGGGAGCGATGGGGGTGGTCTACCTGGCCAAGGACCCGCTCATCGGTCGCCTGCTGGCGCTCAAGACCTTCCGCCTCAGCATGGCCCTGGACGATAGCGAGGCGGAGCAATTCCGGGTGCGCTTCATGCGAGAGGCCCAGAGCTGCGGGATTCTCAGCCATCCGAACATCGTGATCATTCACGACGTGGTGGAGCCGACGGCGGATACCGCGGGCTTCATCGCGATGGAATATGTGCGCGGCTCGAACCTCAAGGCGCTGATGGCGAAGACCCGGCGCTTCGAGCTGAGCTTCATTCTGGAGGTGCTGGAGCAGGTCGCCTCGGCGCTGGATTACGCCCACGAGAAGGGCGTGGTGCACCGCGACGTCAAGCCGGCGAATCTGCTGCTGACGGAAGAGGGCAATACGGTCAAGATCGCCGACTTCGGCATCGCGCTGCTCAACACCTCGAACCTGACCCAGGACGGCCAGCTGCTGGGGACGCCGAATTACATGGCGCCGGAGCAGATTCGCGGCAACGACGTCGATCACCGGGCAGATCTCTTCGCCCTCGGCGTGGTGCTCTACGAGATGCTTACCCGCCACAAGCCTTTCCAGGGCGACAACTTGACGGTGGTGACTCACCGCATCGTCTACGACCGCTTCGAAGATCCGGGCCAATACATCGGTGACGTGCCGGCCCCGCTGCTGGGCGTGCTGGATCGCGCCATGGCGAAGGATCCGGCGGCGCGCTACCCCAACGCTACGGCGATGGTGGAGGAGCTGCGGGAGCTGCTGAATCCCCCGGCGGGGTCGCCGCAGCCGGCGCCGGACCCGACCCTGAACCAAACCCAGAGCGTGCTCAACTCCACCCTGGCGGCGCCCAGCGCTGGCCTCGGGCTGGAGCGGCCTCTGGAGTCTTCGGGTACTGGCACTTCGGCGGGAACGGGCTCGCTGTCGGCGACCGGTGGAACGGGCAGCTCGGGGCTGGATAGCTCGAGCACCGGAACGCTGACGGATATCAGCGCGGTACTGGGTGAAGAGCTGCTGGGTGACCAGCTTTTGGGTGACGAGGGGCGAGCAGATGCCCGGGAAGCTTCGTCGACGGGCACGCTGCCGGGCGTGGCGTCGGTCCCCACGGCTGGCGCGGTCCCGCCGCCTCCGCCTCCGAGCGCATCTCAACCCCCGGGCGCATCTCAGTCTCCGAGCGCTGCGCCTCCTTCGCCGCCACGGACGGGATCAACGCCTCCCTCTCCACCCAGGCCGGAGCCGGAAGCCTCTCTGCTGCCGGATCTGGATGCTCTGGATCCGCCTCAACCGCCCCAGCTGCCCCCGGCTGCCGCCGCGGCCAGCAAGGGTGCGCCGGCCGGTCGGGCGGCAAAGCCCGGAAAGCCAGCGGCGAAATCTGGTGGGAGCGGCTCCCGCCGCGGCCTGGCCATCGCCGCCGCCGCGGCCCTCACCCTCGTGCTGGCGGCGGTCGCCGCCTTCCTGCTCTTCCGAGGCGGAGGCGAGGAGAGCGGAGCGGTGAAGGAGCAGCAGCAGTGGACCGGCAACGTCGCTCTGCTGATGATGCAGGGGGACCGGCTGGTGAGCGACGATCCTCGAAGCGCCGCGGCGACTTTCGACGAGGTCCGGCAGCTGGCCTCGGAGCGTCAGCTCCGCCTCGCCGAGGAGCGAGATCGCCTGCTGGCGGAGGGGGACTCCAAGGGAGCGGCCCTGCAGGCCCAGCACCTGGAGGTGGTGGAGCAGACGCTGCAGGAGAGCACCGAGCGTTTGCGGGACGCCCGCTGGCGGCGAGAGACCAAGCGCATGGAGGCGGTGCGCAGCAGGCAGCTGGATCGCCAGCGCTTCCTCGCCGAGGAGGCGCTGGAGGCCGGCGATCTTCCCGCCGCCCTGACCGCCGCCGCCGCCGCTCTGAGCTTCGACCCCAGCGACGAGCGCGCCCAGGTGCTGCTGGCCCGGGCCGAGGAGCGCTATGCCGCCGGTCGCCGCACGGTGACCAACCGGCCCCCGCCGCCACCGCCGAGGGTGGTGGAGCCGGAGCCCGAACCAGAGCCGGTGCAGGTCGCCGAGACTCTTCCGCCGCCGCCGCCGGAGCCCGCCACCGCCACCCTCAGCGTGGTCTTCAAGAGCGAGCTGGCCCGCGGCGTGCTGATGATCTATCGCGGAGAAGAGCAGCTGCTGCGGGAGAGCTTCCGCTTCGAGGGCGGGCGCTCTCTGTTCCGCCGCAACGCTTCGGTGGAGGGTCGCAAAGACTACACCTTCACCGTGCCCAAGGGCTCCAGCGACTTCAAGGTCTACGTTTCCGGCGCCCGCGGCCGGGAGACCGACGTGTCCGATTTCTCCGCCAACTTCCCCGGCGGCTCCACCCGGGTGCTGGAGATCGACGTCAACGAAGACGGTGACGTGCTGACTCAGATGCAATGAGCCCGGGTTTGAGTGGTTGAAGTGGCCCTCCGTCCTGCACGCCTGTGTTTCTAAGGCCTGGTTCTAAAGACTGCTTTTTGACTCGGTCTGGAAAGGGAAACGCCCTCCGCTGATGGGAGGGCGTTGACTTTTTGACGGCATTCCGTCGCCGGAACCTAGAGCTGCTGGCTGCTCCGCCAGAGCGAGGCAGCGCCAATGCGACGAGCGAGCGGCGTGGTGGGGAATGAAGGCCTCGAGCTTGAGATGAGGTGAGACGTCCCGTCGCCGAGACGTCTCACCGATAGGGAAGGCCGACAGGTACCGAGGTCAGGAACCCTCTTCGCTCTCTTCCCAGCCGAGGACCCGGTCGATGGTGTTGACGGAGACCGGATGGTAGGTAGCGCGGGCCCGGCGATAGATGTCCAGGGCTCGCTCCTTGCCTTCGGGGGTCTCGGCGAGGGCCTCGTATTGGGGACGGAGGAATTTCCGTCGGCCCATGGAGAGCAGGAAGTTCTCCTGACTCTCTTCGGCGGCGGAATAGCCCCGCTCGGTGGCCTGGAGCAGCCAGGCGTTGAGCAGCTCGGAGTTGCCGGCGGAAGTGAGGCCGAAGGTGACGTCGAGATCCGCCAGCTGCTGCTGGGTGAGGCCCTCCGGCAGCTGGCGCACGAAGTGGAGCCACTGCTGGGGGCGCCAGTCGGCGGTATTGAGCTGTGCCGCCGGGCGGCCGCCGGCCAGGGCGTTGAGCTCCGCGTCGACGACGGCGAAGGCGTCAGTACTGGGGATCACCACGTTGTCCGGGATGCCGGGGCCGAAGATCCAGGCGTCCAGCTGGGCCTTGGCGATGGCCTCTTCGTCTCCCTGGAGGAGGTCTTCCTTCAGCCGCTCCACCAGCTCGTTGGTGCCCAGGGAGCGGAAGGCGTAGCGGTCGAAATGCTCCCGCAGGAACTCGTCGAAGGCCTCGCGGCCGACCTGCTCCTCCAGAGCGCGGAGGAAGAAGGAGCCCTTCTCGTAGGGGATGTCCGAGAACACGTCGTCTGGATCCTGCTCGGCAGTGAGCTCCAGGCGCAGATGAGTGTATTGGGGGGTCTCGGCGAAGTCCTCCACCGTCGCTTCAAGATCCTGGTACCCCAGCTGGGTGAGCATCTCGGCGTAGTCGGCGCCGTAGAGCTGCTCCATGATCCGGCGCTCGAAGTAGACGGTGAAACCCTCGTTGATCCACAGATCGTTCCAGGTAGCGTTGGTGGCCAGGTTGCCGGACCAGCTGTGGGCTAGCTCATGGGCGATGAGGGCGGTGAGGGAGCGATCCCCGGCGAGGATGGTGGGGGTGGCGAAGGTGAGCCGCGGATTCTCCATGCCGCCGTAGGGGAAGCTCGGGGGCAGCACCAGGATGTCGTAGCGCCCCCAGCGATAGGGGCCGTACATCGCCTCGGCGTCGACCATCATCTGCTCCGTCTCGGCAAATTCATAGGCCGAGGCCTCGATCACCGAGGGCTCCGCATAGACCCCGGTGCGGGCGCCGATGGAGCGGAATTCCAATTCCCCGACCGCCAGGGACATGAGGTAGGAGGGCACCGCTTGATCCATGCGGAAGGTGTAGACGCCGTTGTCCGCCACCTGCTGAGGGTTCTCGGCGCTCATCAGCGCCAGCAGCGGCGGCGGAACCTCCAGCCGCGCATCGTAGGTGAAGCGGACCTGGGGCGTATCCTGCAGCGGGATCCAGGTGCGGGCGAGGATCGGCTGGCTCTGGGTGAAGAGGAAGGGGTACTTTCCGCTAGCGGTCTGGACCGGCTCCAGCCACTGCAGGGCACCGGCTCCCGGTGCGGTGCGATAGCGCACCCGAACGGTGTCGGCCTTCTCCGGCACGGTGATGTGCAGCGGGCGCCCGAGGGCGTCGTTGCCGTCTCCGAGGTGGAATTCCGCCGGGCCTTCACTGGTGCTGACCTCGAGGATCTCCATATCCTTGGTGTCGAGGATCACCTTGTCGGCCTCGCTCCGGCGTTCCAGCGTCAGCTCGGCGGTGCCGCTGAGGGCGCGCTCCGTGAAGCTGACGGTGAGATCCAGAGAGATATGGCGGACGGCGAAGTCCTGAGGATTGGCGAAGGAGTGCACGTCCTTCACCGCCTCGGTGCTGGCGGCATGGTCCGCCGCGGAGGAGGCCGAGTCGGGGCTGGGAGCACAGGCGGTGACGGTCATCAGCAGCAGAAGGGCGGAGAGGCAGGCGATGGGGGAAGGGCGCAATGCGCCCGACAGCGACGAAAGAAGAAAGGGCATGACGGCTCCTCGGCGAAGCGGAGGCGTTGGCGATGCGGCAGCGTTGGCAAATCGACAGCTCAGGCAGTCTAGTAGCGTAGGCGGACCGATACCACTAGCGAAGCGGAGGCGCTGCGAGTCGGGGAGGCGCTGCGAGTTGGAAGCGCCGTAAAGCGGAATCCGAGACGGTAGGACCCAGCGTGGGTCGGTGTTAAAGGGGGCGGACGAGATTCAGGGAGCGGCGAAAATCGGGGTGCCGGTGCGCAGGCTGGCCTCCAGCCCGGCGGTGAGCTCGAAGACCTGTTCGCGAGAGATCTTGGCCCCCGGCCCCGTCTGCTCCAGCTGCTGGAGACTGGCCCTCGCCAACAGCACCGGCAGGGCACAGAAGCCCACGACGCCCTCGTGGGCGCCGCCGTGGCGCAGGGTTTCGACGTAGTTCTGGGCTCGTTCCAGGTCGCCCCGGGCGAGCTCGAAGACCTGCTCCCGGGGGACCTGGGCCGGCAGGAAGAAGCGCCCCTCCACCGCGTCGGCGGCGGAGTCCTTGAGGATATTGACCAGCTGCAGACCCTCACCGAAGGCCCGGGCCTCGGCCCGCAGGCTGTCGGCTACCTCGGCGAGGTGATCTTCGGCGGCGAGGAAGAGCTCGGTGAGCATCTCCCCGACGATGCCGGCGACGATGTAGCAGTAGTGGCGCAGATCGTCGACGTCCTCGAGGGTCAGGCGCCCCTCGGCGTCGGTGCGCTCGACGAAGGCCTTCATGCCGACGCAGGTGCGCACCGTGTGCTCGACGATCACCGGCTGGCGTTCGTCTTCCAGCAGATGGAGCTGGGCGAGCACCAGGGGGGTATGGTCTAGAAGCTGGTTGTAGCCCTCGTGGGTGTCCGGATAGGGCTGGGCCCAGGAGGCGGTGAGGCGACTGGCGACCTGCTGAGTTTCGGGGTCCGCGGCATCCCGCTGCAGCAGCTCGGCGAAGTCATCCAGGGCGGCCATCTTGCGCTGCGCCGGCCACTGCACCGAATCCTCGAAGGTATCCGCGATGCGGAAGAGCAGATAGGCGAGGCCGACCTCAGCGTCCGTCGGCGAGGGCAGCAGGGGAATGGATAAGGCGAAGGTACGGCTGGTGAGGGTGAGCAGCTCGGCGATCTTCGCGGTGGCCTCCCGCGAACCCGGCCGGGGCTGGGGTGCGGTGGCAGAGAGAGTGGATCCGGCATCCATGATGAGGACCTTCTGGCGGTGAGGAGAGAAAAAGGCGATTTAGGGAAAGCTACGAAACGACATCATATCGCGTCGATTCCCGCGGTCACCGTCCGCGGGGGGCCGAGTTTGAGGAAAGACCGCCCGAGGAATGAGCCTCGTGGCGGTCGGTAGAGGGCGCTCAGAGCGGTGGGAGTTCGGTGACCCAGGTGCCGTGAACGGCTTCGGAGCCCGTCTCGGCGAGAATCCCGCGGCGCAGCTGATCCGCCTCGCGGCCGTCGATGAGAACGGAGTCGATGCCCTCCTCCGCCAGCCGCCAGGCGGTGGCGAGGCGCAGCGCCATGCCGCCGGTGACGTCGGTGCCCCGGGGAGCGCCGATGGCGTCCCAGGCCTGATGAAAATTGCTCCGATCGATCCGGGGGATCGTCGCCCCGGAGGTGTCGTAGAGGCCGCGGGTGGCGCCGGCCCAGACCACCCGGCGAACCGAGTGGCGCAGGGGGCGCTGGCGGACGTGGCTCAGGAGCGAGTCGCTGAGGGCGAGGAGCAGGGCCTCGGTGGAGGCGATGGTCGCTCCCCAGCGGCGGTCCATCACCACGTCGCCGTAGACCACCGGCAGCAGTCCCAGGTCCAGGGCTCGCACCAGGGCTTCCGTCGGCAGACTCTCGAGCTCGCCGGCTTCGGCGATGGCGAAGCTCGAAGGGGCGAGGGCGAAGGGGGCGGCGCCGGCCTCGGCGAGGGCTTCGATGACCAGGCGGTGGAGGCGCGTTGCCGCCCGCTGCACGTCGCTGACGCCGCGGCGCTGATCGGCGGTGAGCGATCGGCGCGACTCGCTGGAGTCTTCCGAGGCGCTCGGCGACGGGCCCCCAAGGCCGGCGCGGCGGGCGGCGACGTGGCCGTAGGAGCCGCTGCCGTGGCCGAGGATGATGCCGCGGCCGGCGCCGAGGGATCGGCGGGCGGCGGCGAGCTCTTCGGCGAGGCGCTGAATCGCCTCCCGGTGGGGAGTCTCGGCCTGCGTCTTGTCGGTGATCAGAGAGCCCCCGAGCTTCACCAGGGTGAGGTCCGGGACGGGAGCTGCGGAGTCGGGAGCTTCGGTATCGGGGGAGAGTTGGGACACAGGGTCGAATCCGAGAGGGGCGCCTTAGAAGAGGTTCGGACTAGAAGTGGTTTGGACTAGAAGAGGTTCGGACTAGAAGAGGTGCTGAGCTTCGCTCCGGGGGCCGTCGCCGACGCGGTCCTCGATCACCGAGTGAACCCCCGGGACTTCCGCCAGCTCGGCGCTCACCTTCGCCCCTTGATCCAGCGGGCAAAGAACGTGGACGTTGGCCCCCGCGTCCATGGTGAAGAAGGCGCCTAGTCCCTGTTTGCGCAGCTCGCGGACCCGCGCCATCACCGCCAGGGTGCCGGGCTGCCAATAGTAGATCGGCGGCTGGGAGGACATGGCGATGAGGTGGAGATCCACCGCGTCTTCCTCCACCACCTCGATGAGGGCCTCGAGATCTCTGCCCTCGATGGCCCGCCGGCAGCGCTCCAGGCGGGGCGCCATGAGCTCCAGGCGGCGGCGGAAGTGGGGGCTGGTGGTGGTGAGGTTGTGCCCCTGGAGGGAGGAGACCTCCTTCGGCCCGGTCTCCACCAGGGCGATGCAGTTGGCCAGCGGCCAGTGCTCGGCGGTCGCCAGCTGCACCGCGCGATTGCTGGCTTCGTCGTCGCCGGTGCCGGAGAGGCTCAGCTCCGGGGTCCAATCCGGGGCCGGCCACTGCACGTAGCCCCCAAGCACCGAGCGGGTGGCGGAGCCGGAGCCGCTGCGGCGCGCCCAGCGGCTGCTCTCGTCGGCGTCCAGCGGGAGCCCCAGGGCCCCGGCGGTGGAGAGGGTGAGGGCGGCGAAGCCGGAGGCGGAGGAGGCGATGCCGGCGGCGGCGGGGAAGGAGTTGTGGGTAGCGACCCGGAAGGATCCCTCCGCGCCGGCGGCGCTGCGCAGGCGCTCCAGGTGAGCGCTGATGCGGGTGGTGAAGGCGGGAGGAGCGGGGGAGAGCACGCCGTCGTCGGAGCGCAGCTCGATCACGCTCTCGCCCTCGTCCCCGGGGCGGAACTCCACCGTGGTGGTGGAGCGGCATTGCTCCAGGGTCATCGAGATGGAGGGGTGGTGGGGCACCACCCGCTCGAGGTCGAGGGCGCCCCAATACTTGATGAAGGCGATATTCGAGGGGGCAGAAGCGGTGTATTTCATCGTCGGGAGCCTATGTCGGAATGATCTGTAGACCCGGGGCTCCGAGGGCCATGTCGAGGGGCTCGAGACCGGCGTGGCGGGCCAGCTCGGCGGGGTCGGAGCGAGGATGATATACCAGCACCGAACCGGCCCCGGGCCCGCGCAGGCAGCCGGCGCCGGAGATTTTCGCCGCGCCCCCTTGAGCTTCTACCCGGCGGATCTTCTGCTGGGTTGCGGAGGGCACGACCCGCAGGTTCTCCAGCTCGCTCTGGAAGAGTTGAAATAGGGGGCGCAGATCGGTGGCCGCAGGAGTGTCTTCGGAGGTGGTGTCTTCGGAGGTGAGTGCCTCGCGCAGCCGGTGGGTTTGCTGGCTCATCTTGGTGAGTCGCTGCGCGAAGGCTTCGGGGTCCTGGTCTCGCAGGCGCCGCACCGCCGCCACTACGGTACCGGTGGCCTCCACCGGGGGGCCTGAGTCACACACCGCGATTCTGCGCAACGGGTCCTGGGCGGTGGCAGGGCGACGCAGCCTCTCCAGCTGGAGCTTGCCCTCCCGCCGCTGAGCCCACAGCACCTCGCCCCGCAGCACGGTTCCGGTATCCACCCCCGAAGGGCGGCCGTGCTGGCGGCGCTCGACGTCCAGGGCGAGCTCCTCCAGGCGCTGCAGCGGGACTTCCCGATCCCAGGCGGCGAGGGCGCCGGCCACCAGGGCGACGGCGGCGGCGGCGGAGCTGCCGAAGCCGGAGCCGATGGGCAGCTGGGATTCCACTCGCACCTGGAGGGAGGCCGGGAGCTCCTCCACTTCCAGGGCCGCGGTGCCCAGGGCGACCCAGGCAACGTGGCCCGGATCGTCGCCGAGGACGTGGCGAAAGCTCTCGGGGCTCGGATCCTGGGACCAGCGCTCCCAGGCGCCAGCGGCGGCGCGGGCGTAATCCGTCACCTCTCGCCAGGGTCGCCGTCGGTGCAGATCCAGAGCCGGGATGCTCAGCTCCACCGAGGGCTCGGCGGAGGCGGCAGCTCCGGAGCTGCCGGTCTCGGCACCGGTCTTCAAGGTAGCGGGCTCGAAGGTGGCGGTGAGGGTGCGGCCGACGGCGGCCACCAGGGCGGGCTCGCCGTAGACCGCTGCGTGCTCTCCCATCAGAATCACCTTGCCCGGCGCCCGCGCCTGAATCCGGCGGGCGGGCAGGGTGCGGAGGCGCCGCGTGCTGAGGTGCCGTCGACCGGGCTCGCTCGCCCCGCTCGCTTCGCTCAATGGCTGCGCTGCTCCAGATAGTCCACCAGCCCGCGGAGGAAGGCGTGGCCGGAGGGGGCGAGCTGCAGCGGTTCCAGCAGTCGCCGGGCGGTCTCCGAACGCTCCTCGATCATCGCCTCCACGGCGGCGCGGGCGCCGCAGCTCTCGAGAATGGAGCGGCCCCGCTGCACTTCCGAGTGGGTGAGGCCGGCTCTGCCGAGGATCGAGCGCAGGTAGCTCTCGTCGTCGGGAGAGGCGAGGCGCAGGGCGTGGTGGATCAAGAAGGTGTGCTTGCCCTCCTCCAGGTCTCCTCCCACCGGCTTGCCGACGGCGGTCTCGTCGGCGAAGACGCCGAGCAGATCGTCCTGAAGCTGGAAGGCCTCTCCGAGGGCGCGGCCGTACTGCTTTAGCGCCCCCAGCAGGGCTGGGTCGGCCTCGGCGAGGGTGGCCCCCAGCTCCACCGGCCTCTCGACGCTGTAGAGGCCGCTCTTGAGCTGAAGGATGCGCGCGAGGTCCTCGCCGCTGGGATCTGCTCCAAGGCCGGCGTGCATCTCCAGGAACTGCCCGTCGATCACCTCGCGACTCATCAGGAAGACCAGTCGCTCCACCGCCAGGCGTCGGGCGGCAGGCTCGGCGGGCAGCGAGGCGAAGAGCTGGAAGGCGAGGGTGGAGGCGAGATCACCGGAGAGGATGGCCATGGAGGTGCCGTGGTGGCGGGCCTCCTCTTCGGGATCCGGCCGGCCGGGCCCCCGCTCGGTGTGGGGGAAGGCCGCCTCGAAGCGGCGGTGGGCGGTGATTTTTCCGCGGCGGGTGGGGGCGCGATCCATGATGTCGTCATGGATCAGCAGATAGGTGTGGAGCAGCTCCGTCCCCATCGCCAAGGGCAGCACCTCGGCCTCCTGCTCTCCGCCGCAGGCGCGGTAGGAGAAGTACACCAGAGCCGGCCGCAGGCGCTTGCCGCCGGCCTGGACCAAGTCCTCCACCGAGGCCAGCAGCTCCAGGGCCTGGGGGGCCCGTCCGCGGGTTTCCTCCTCCCGCTCGCGGAAGAAGCGGCCCAGCTCTCCTTCCAGCTTGGTACGGAAGGCGTCGAGCAGGGCGCGGAATTCTTGCTGGCTAGAGGGGGGCTGGCTAGCGGGTTGCTGGTGGGTGGGGTGGGTAACCTGGCTCACGGCCTATCTCCTGGGCCTGGCGTGCTGCTAGAGCTTGCCGCCGGCTGCGATGGAACTTGGGTGGAGGGCGCCCGCCGCTGACGGTATTCGCGGTAGAGGCGGTGATGGTGATTGTCTTCCAGCTCGATTTCCCAGCCCTGTTGCCAGGCCCGCAGAATGCGGGTGGTGGCTTCCAGGGGCGGACCGTCGGCGACCACCAGGGTGGCTTCCTTGCCCGCTTCCAGGGTGCCGAGATCCTCGAGGCCCAGAATCTCCGCCGGGCGGGCGGTGATCGCCGCCAGGGCGTCGGCGGCATCGAGACCGAAGGCGGTGGTCATGCCGGCGTGGAAGGGGAGGTTGCGGGCGTTGGCGGCGTGGAAGCGGCTGCCGGAATCGGCGATGGCGAAGGTCACCCCCGCTCGCTGCAGATCCGCGGCCACCGTGTAGGGGGCATCGTAGGGGGCGGAGTCGCGCTCCGGAAGGGTTTGGATTCCCTCCAGGATGACCGGGATTCCGGCTTTTGCCAGACGCTCTGCAAAGCCCCGGACTTCCTGCTTGGCGACGAGCACGAGGTTCTCCAGACCGGCTTCCTCGGCCCAGTCTAGGGCGGCCTGGATTTGGCGGTGATAGCGGGCGTGGAGAAAGATCGGAAGCTCGCCGGATAGCACCGGCGCGAGGGCTTCCAGGCGCGGCGCGGAGCCAGCGGTAGCCAGGCCGTCCTGCAGCAGCTTGTTGTGGTGTCGGGCACGGGTGAGGAGGTTGTCGAGGCTCTCCAGGGCTTCGCGGAAGTCCTTCTCGACCTCCTCCTGGGTCGGCGGTTCGCCGAAGAAGCTGAAGGCCGGTGGCTCGGTGCGGGGGAAGCGCAGATGCAGCCCGGCGGGGGCTCGCACCACCGCTCCTTCCCAGACTCGGCCGACGCTACCTCGGGTCGCCACCCGCATCACCGCGGAAGTGCCCGCCACCAGACCACCGCCGGGAATCACGTGGGTGGTGAGCACCCCTCCGGCGGCGCTCACCGGCAGCAGCAAAGAGTCGGCGTTGTAGGAGGACTCCACCCGCAGGTCGGGGTGAAGGCTGCCGATCTCCCGGTTGTCGACGGTGCCGTCGACGCTGCCGATCTCGGTGAGGCCGAGGACGCTGGAGGCGAGAATGAAGCCGGGAAAGACGTGCTTCCCCTCGAGCTCCACAACCTGGGCGCCGGTGGGGATGGAGAGCGCTTCGCCGACGGCCTGGATGCTGCCGTCCTGAATCAAGATGGAACCCTCGAAGGGTGCCTGGCTCACCGGGTAGACGAGGGCGCCGGCGAGCACCAGGGGAGGGCCGCCGGGGGCCCCGGCGGTGGCTTCAGCCTGGTGCGAGAGATCCTTGGAAGAGTTCGCAGAGGCTGCCGTGGGCGATCCGGTGGACGAATTGGCGAAGGCGGCCTGGGGAAGAGCCAGGGGCAGTACCAGCAGGGACAATACGAGCAGAAGCAGCGTCGGGGCGAGGCCGGCGAGGCGCCACGGTAGGGATAGACAGGGTCGGCGATCGAGAGAGGGGATCATCACAGGCCTCTGTGGGGGTGGAAGTGGTCGTGAGGATGGCTCGACTTGCGGCTGCTGGAAGGCCGCTTCTTATTCTTTCCGCCGACGGAGGGGCCGTTGGTTTCGTGCTCTTCCTTCAGCTTGGTGAGCAGCGCCTGGCGCTCCTCGGCGAGGCGCTGCCGGGCCTCCAGGTCCAGCTGCCGGGAGAACAGCCGGCGGCCCTCGATCCAGGTCTCTTCCACCCGGCTGGCAACCGCCAGCGGAGGACCGTTCCAGATCACGAAGTCGGCATCCTTGCCGACCTCCAGGGAGCCGACTCGTTCCTCCACCCGCAGCTGCCGGGCGGGGTTCAGGGTGACGAAGAGCAGGGCTTCCTCCTCGCTGATCTCGCCGTAGCGCACCATCTTGGCGGCCTCCAGCTGGAGGCGGCGGCCGAGATCGGCGTTATCGGAGTTCAGCGACACCACCACCCCCCGCTCCCGCATCAGCGGAGCGTTGTAGGGAATAGCGTCTACCACCTCGTATTTATAGGCCCACCAATCGGAGAAGGTCGAAGCGTGGGCGCCGTGGGCGGCCAGCTCGTCGGCTACCTTGTAGCCCTCGAGAACGTGCTGGAAGACGCCGATGCGGAAGTCGAAGCTCTCCGCCACGCGCATCAGCATCAGGATCTCGTCGGAGCGATAGGAGTGGGCGTGGACGATCCGCTCGCCGTCGATCACCTCGAGCACCGCCTCCAGGCGCAGGTCCGGAGCCGGCGGGATGGCGCCTCGAGCCTGCGCTTCGTCCCGCTGCCGGCGGTAGTCCAGGGCCTGGTGGAAGGTGCGCCGCAGGATCGTCTCGACCCCGGGCCGGGTGGTGGGGAAGCGATCCGGCCCTCGGGTATCGAAGTTGGAGCGCTTGGGATTCTCGCCGAGGGCAAATTTGATCGTCGGCGCCGCCTCGGTGAAGAGCAGCCCCTCGGCGTCCGCACCCCAGCGCAGCTTGATCACCTGACTCTGGCCGCCGATGGCGTTGGCGGAGCCGTGGAGGATCAGCGAGGTGGTGGTGCCGCCGGCGAGCTGGCGGTAGATGTTGACGTCCTCGGCGTCGACGACGTCCTGGATCCTCACCTCGGAGGTGACGATCTCGCTGCTCTCGTTGACCGATCCGTCGGTGGCGATGTGGGAGTGGGCGTCGATGAGGCCGGCGGTGACGTGGCGACCGGCGGCGTCGAGGACGACGGCACCGGCGGGAGCTTCCAGGCCGCTGCCGACGGCGGCGATGCGGCCGTCCTGCACCAGCAGATCGGCGTTCTCGAGGACGCCCTCGGGCCCGGAAGTCCACAGGGTCGCGCCGCGCACCAGGAGTACCTTCGGCGCCCTATCGGCGGAGTCATCGCGGTGATTCCAGGCGGCGCTGGGATCGTAGTCGGCGAGGGCCGGTGGGGCCATCAGCAGCGCGACGAGCGTCAGGCTGAGGGCGATGGATGAATAGGCGCCGAGGAAGGAGCAGGGGCGAAGCCACGAGAGATAGCCAGAAGGACGGACTTGTCGTCTCCGGTGGACTCTGGGAGTCCCAGTACCTTTGGGAGTCCCAGTACCTTTGGGAGTCACAGTCCCTCTTGGAGGCGCATTACCTTGCTGTCTTGGATTCATCGGCTCTCTCCTGAAGGACCACCGCGGCGGCCGCTCCCGGGAGGACCTCCCGCGCTGGGGGCCTCGGCGGCGTAGCGACGGCCGTCGATCCACACCTGTTCGATCTTGGGCTTGCCCTCGCTGGGGAAGAGCTCACCGTCCACCACCAGGAAGTTGGCCATCTTGCCGGCCTCCAGGCTTCCCGCCGAGGATTCGAGGCCGAGCAGCTGGGCGGGGCCTAGGGTGAGGGCGGCGAGGAGGTCCGCTTCGCTGAGCCCTGCCTGTCGGGCGCGGGCGGCGCTGGAGTAGAGATCCTGCGCTTTGTCGAGGCCGGCGGTGGTGAGAGCGACGGAGGCTCCGGCGGCCACCATCCTCGCCGGGTTCGAGGGCGCCTGATCCCAATGGCGCAGGGTGTCCAGGGTGAGGGCCGGATCGTCTACCAGCGGGGTATCCTGCTTTTCGCCCTTCGAGCCGTCCTGCTTTTCGCCCTTCGTCTTGGGCTTCGAGTCACCTTTCGAGCCGGCCTTGGCTTTCTCCTCATGGGGAGCCTTCGGCAGCTCCGGCGCCGCGGGGAAGTCGAGGGGGAGCACCAGCGGCCAGCCGGTGGCGGCGATGGTCTCCGCGCGGCGGTATTCCTTGCCGCTGCCGACCAGCCATCCATCGAGCTCGAGCTCGTTCATCAGCCTGGCGTTACGCAGCGTGGCGCGCTCGTCGGGACCGTGAATCACCAGCGGCGCCTCGCCCCGCACCGCGGGGCCGAGGGCTTCCAGGGAGCGGTCGAAGGGCGGGCGGGGGCCAGCGGCTCCCTCGCTGCTGGCAGTCTTGGCATCCTGGTACCAGCGAGCCTCCGTGACCACCTGCCGCAGCAGCGCGACCGCTCCCATCAAGGAGTTGGGGTAGCCGCCGCCGAAGCCCTCCGGCTCCGCCGGGGCCACGTGTTGGGCCACCGCGGTGCGCAGCAGGTTGGTTCCGGCCTCCCCGTCTCCGAGATTGATCAGGGCGCTGGAACCGCCGAGAACGCCGTCCTCGGGGGTGATCAAGGCGGTGGTAAAGCCGGCGGAGCGCAGAGCCTTCACCCGATCTTCGTCGAGATTGAGGGTGGAGTAGTCGCGATGGGAGCGAACCTGCTCGTTGCGGTAGGTCGCCGCCGGTCCCTCAGCTTCGCTGCCCTCGCCGCGGCCTCGTCCCCGACTCTCTGCGCCGCGCCCTCGGCCGCCGCTGCTGGTGGCGCTGGGCCAAGGCTGGGGCCAGTGGATCTCGATCAAGCCCGGATACACCGTCTTGCCCGGATGGGCGTACACCTGGGCCTCCGGCGGAATCTCCACCTCCGCTCCTATCGCCTCGATGCGGCCATCCCGCAGCACCAGGGCTCCGCGCTCGACGGTTTGCTGCGGCGAGATCACCAGGCGCACCTCTGTGATGGCCTGCACCTCGGCGGAGGGAATCTCCGGTTCGGCCTCCCAATCTCGGGCTCCCCCCTGAGCGCTGGCTTGGGGGGAGACAATCAGCGTCAGGAGCAGGCAGAGCAGCGCCCAGCGAAGGGGAAGGGATCTACGCCGGGGCGACGGATGAGGCGAGAGATCAGGGAGCTTTGGGATCATGCAAAGAAGTCCAATTTGGCAGAAGTCCAATGGTGGGGAAGTCCGATTTCTGGAAACTCTGGGGACGGGGAAGCGCGCTGCCGGAGCTTTTCGAGGCTGTGCCAGCTTGAGGATATGCCAGCGCTCGAGCCGTGTCAGCAGGGATCCCGTGAAGCACGGAGCTCTGTGTGGCTAGAGGGCGCTTGCTGCCGAGGTTGCCGCTGAGATTGGGCTGCCGTGATTGGGCTGCGGTGGGGCGCTGGTCGGCGAGGAGCAAAATGAAGGGCATCTGGCCGAAAGGCTGCGAGAACAGCCTTCGGGCGGAAACTCAGTGTTTAGAAGAACAACTGTTAGAAGAACGAAGAACACAGCCTCTCAGGACGAGGGCCCTCTCAGGACAAGCGCTCTCTGAAGATTTAGGGGCTCTTTGAAGACAGGGGCTCTAGAACGAGAAAATCCGCGAGACGAAGGATCGTCTTTCGCGGATTTTCGAGTCGAGACCGAACTCCCTAGGGAGCTGGTGACCGACGGGGTGACTTACGAAACGAGACTATCGAAGCGTTGAGATCCTGGAGAGCTAACTGCATCCTCGAGGGCTACAATGCGCGGAGCCTGAAACGTAGAGTGGCCTGAACAAAGAGGCCTGGGCGATGGCAGGTCGTTCGAAGTTTGGAGTCCCGAGAAGTTGAATTCCAAGGGTGTGAGGTACAGGGACTACAGTTTCGGTCGGCCGGGGCCCAAAGATGATTTTGGATGATTCGAGAGGCTGTGCTTTACGGCCTTGTTTCTTCCGGAGAAGTTCGGGCCGAGAGCGTGCGCCTCAAGGATGCCGCGCCCCTTGCGGACGCTGGTTAATTACCAGTCGCGGCGGGGGGGACGACGCTCGGTACGCGGGCGGGCCTCGTTGACGGTCAGGTTACGACCGCCGAAGGTCTTGCCGTGGAGGGCCTCGATGGCCTCGTCCGCGCCTTCGCTCATCTCTACGAAGCCGAAGCCCCGGGGTCGGCCGGTCTCACGATCGGTGATCAGGCTGACACTGGTGACGTCTCCGTATTCGCTGAACAGCTCCCGGACTTCTTCGTCCGAGGCGGTGTACGGCAGGTTGCCTACGTAAAGCTTCTTCGACATGGGGTCTCCTTCGCCGTGTCTTGGGGTTCCCGTTGGGTTGATCAGATAAGGGTGGGAACCTGGACAGCCACGACTTCTTGATCTTGAGCCCTGAAGGTATCGTTCTTTCGCTGCTTTGACTAGGGTTTTGCAAGCTTTTCGCGGCTTTCGGCGTGTGTTCACGAAGCTGTGACGGTTCGTTCTCAACTTCGTCTCGTGACGAGCCGGGTCTCCCCGGGGTAAAGACTAGATCTGCTATGCTCCGCGTCTATGTGTGCCGACGACGGACGCCCCACGGTGGGTCTGATTAGCTTGGGCTGCCCAAAAAATCGCGTGGACAGCGAGATTATGCTCGGTCGCCTGGAGGAGCGTGGCTACCGCGTGGTCCAGGAGGTCGAGGATGCGGAGACGGTGATCGTCAATACCTGCGGCTTCATCGAGGAGGCGAAGCAGGAGAGCATCGACACTATTCTTGACGTGGCTGGCCGCAAGGGGGCGGAGGCGGGAGACACTCGCCAGCTCCTGGTAGCGGGCTGCATGGTGAACCGCTTCGGCGGTGAATTGTCGGAGTCGATCCCGGAGATTGACGGCTTTATTGGCCTCGACGACCTGGCTGCGGTGCCGGAGCTGGTGCAGCTGGGGGGCGGCCCGCCGCCGCCGAAGCCCTCTCACGTGGTCTTCGACCATACCGAGCCCCGTCGTTTGACCACCCGCGGCTACGCTTACCTCAAGGTGGCGGAGGGCTGCGACAACCCCTGCACTTTCTGCGCGATCCCGATTTGGCGCGGCAAATTCCGCTCCCGCTCGGTGGAAAGCCTGGTGCAGGAGGCGCGGCAGCTGGAGGCCACCGGCATTCAGGAGCTCTGCCTGGTGGCCCAGGACACCACTCGCTACGGCTTCGACATCGGTCTTGGACGCCACGGCCTAACCCGCCTGGTAGAGGCCCTGCTAGAACAGACGGAGATCCCCTGGATCCGCTTCCTCTACGCCTATCCCACCACTCTGGACCCAGAGCTGATGGCGCTGATGGGGCAGGAGGAGCGCTTCTGCTCCTATATCGACATGCCCCTCCAGCACAGCCATCCGCAGATGCTCAAGGCGATGCGCCGCGGCGGCACCGCGAAGCGCTATCTGGAGCTCTTGCACCAGGCCCGCGACCTCGCGCCGGACGTCTTCCTGCGCTCCACCTTCATCGTCGGCTTCCCCGGCGAGACGGAGGAGTACTTCCAGCATCTGCTGGAATTTGTCGAGGAGGCGCAGCTGGACCACCTCGGAGGCTTTGTTTATAGCCCGGAGCCCGGCACTCCGGCGAACGAGCTGCCCGGCCGACTCTCCCGCAGCGTTGGTCGCCGGCGGCTGGAGCGCCTGCTCAAGGCACAGGAGCCGATCTCTCGGGCCGCCCGCCAGCGCCTGGTGGGAGAGGTGATGGACGTCCTGGTGGAGGGGCCCTGCGAAGAGACCGAGCACCTGCTTCAGGGGCGCCACCACGGCATGGCCCCGGATATCGATGGCCGGCTGCTGATCAACGACGGCGTCGCCCCCACCGGCAGCCTGGTGCAGGTGGAGATCACCGAAGCCTTCGCTGACGATGTAGTAGGCCGTATCGTAGGGCCGGTGGGGATGCCCGGAGTGGAGGTCTCCCCGGATGCGGAGATCGATCCCGAGGCGGCGCGGGTGTTGCGCTATCAACCTCCTGGGCAGCGCCACGGGCGCTCCGTCTGAAGCGGACCCCCGGCGCCCTATCGTATGCAGGTCGTTCAAGACGCCTATCGTGGCAGTGATCTCCCCCGTGGCGCGGTGGTGACCATCGGTAATTTCGATGGTCTTCATCGCGGTCAGCGGGAAGTGATCACCACGGTGCTGGACCGCGCCGAGGCGCTGGACGCCCCGTCGGTGGTGATCACCTTCGAGCCCCATCCTCTCACCGTGCTGCGCCCCTCGGAGGCGCCGCCGCGGCTCACTACACTGGAGCAGAAGCTCGAGCTGCTGGAGTCCGTCGGGGTCGACACCGCCCTGGTGGTGCGCTTCGATCATGAGCTCTCGCGGACCTCGGCCCGGGACTTCGTGCGCCATCTGCTGGTGGACGGCCTGGCGGCGCGGGAAGTCCATGTCGGAGACGACTTCCGCTTCGGCCGCGATCGCGACGGCACCGTCGCCGGCCTCCAGGATTTAGGCTCCGAGCTGGGCTTCACCGCCCACGCCATCGACGAGGTGGTGTCCCGAGGCGAGCGCGTTTCCTCCACCCGCATTCGGCTGGCTCTGCAGGAGGGGCGGGTGGAGTCCGCCCTGCGCATGCTGGAGCGCCCCCACAGCATCACCGGCAAGGTAGTGCGCGGCGACCGCATGGGCAAGCGCCTAGGCTGGCCGACGATCAACGTGGCGACGGACGGCCAGCTGCTGCCGGCGGGCGGGGTCTACGCCTGTGAGGTGCGGATAGCGAGTCTGCCGGCGACCTTCCTCGGCTCGACCAATATCGGCACCCGGCCGACGGTCTACGAGAATTATCAGCAGGTCGTGGAGACCCACATCCTCGACTTCAGCAGCGATGTCTACGGCGAGCGAGCCGAGATTCTCTTTTACAAGCGGCTGCGGGATGAGCGCATCTTTCCCACCGTGATGGATCTCTCGGCGCAGATCGGGAGAGACGTCGAAGCGACCCGGGAATTTTTCGCCGCCCGCCGCGGTTTAGCACAACAGATGGAGCAATAAGACGCCCCGGCTTCGCGGTTTCGCCGATACGGCCTAATCGACGCGGCCTAGCCGATATGCCCCATCGAGTTTTCCCCTACAACCCCGACCTGAGCCCCGCAGCCCGAGAGCGCGACCGACAAAGTCGAGCTTCTCAGAGCCTCTGCCCGGCGACGGTCGCTTCGGCTCCGCCTCGAAGGTTTTTGGATAGCCGCGCCCTAGAGCCGGCGGCCTGCGATGACGAGAGCCAACCTGCGAAAGGAAGTGCCTCATGGCCAACTCCAAGATTGCTGACGTGAACAACGGTGACTTCGACTCCAAGGTCCTCGGCGCCGACACCCCCGTGCTGGTCGACTTCTGGGCCGCCTGGTGCGGGCCCTGCCGCGCCGTGGCCCCGACCCTCGATGAGCTGGCGGACGAGTACGACGGCAAGGTCTCCGTCGCCAAGGTGAATATCGACGACAACCGCGAGCTGGCCGCCAAGTACGGCGTGCAGAGCATCCCCACCTTCCTGCTGATCAAGGACGGTGAGGTCGCTGATCGCATGATGGGTGCGATGCCCAAGGCTGCCTTCGAGCAGTTCATCAACCGCAACGTCTGAGCCTGGCTTTCCCCCCTCCGCGGGGAAGACCAAACGCACAACACCGCCGTCAGCTCCTTCGAGCTGCGGCGGTGTTTGGCTTTTGAGGCCTGAGAATTCGGGTCAGTGCTGGCTGAGTCAGAGCTGGCTGCTGGTGGGATCGTCGTCGCCATCTCCGGCATCGCCGTCCCCGTTTCCTTCGAACTCGCCGCCCCGTTCGTCCTCGTTGTTCAGAGAGGCGAGGAATTCTTCTTTGGTCTCACCTTCCGGGGCTAGCTGGGAGTTGCAGTTCCAGGCCAGCCAATCTGAGCACCAGGAGATCCAGATCCCGTTGCATAGGCCGGCGCAGCGGGCATAGGGAGACATCCATTCTTCGCAATCTTCGCAGGCGACGAAGGCGCTAGCCTGCGGTGCGGCGGGCCAAAGAGTCAGGACTAGGGTGAAGGCAGCAGCGAGGGCTATGAGGGCGGTCGTTTTCTTCATGATTCGGTCTCCTGATTGAGCCTGTTGGTAAGGGCTTCCTCTGCAGTGGGAGCTTGCTCCCTCAGCGAGGCGAGGAAGGCTTCCTTGCTTTCTTCTTCAGGGTCGACAAGGAAGAGCAGGGGGCAGCCAGCCGCCACGTACTCGCCGCAGGTCCAATAGCTGCGCCCCTGGCAGAACCCTAGGCACGTTTGGTTGTAGTCCGGGTCGCCGGGTTCAGCAAAGGGGGAGCACCCATCGCAGACGATCAAGGCGCTCGCGGAGGGAGCAGCAGGGAGCAAGAGGAGACCCAGCAGGAGTCCAGCGGCTGCCAAGACGACGGGGAAGAAACGCTTCATCAAGTTCTCCTTAGCGATACAGGGCTTCTGAGTTTGAATTCATTTGATTTGGAGTTTGCGATTTTACATAATTTTATTAGTAATGGCCCGAGAATCAGACTGAAATTTAAGAGAAATCTGATCCGGTGAGCCACGAATCAAGAGGAGTGGCGTGGAGGGGATGCGGTTGCCCGAATGGGCCTTTGAAAACAAGAACGCGCCGCGGCCCGGTGAGGCTCGCGGCGCGTTATCGACTCGGAGAGTTGCTTATGAGGAGGCGTTAGTCGCTGGCTACCGGCAGCTGCTGAGTGACCTCGGCAGCCTGAGCGTTCTCTTCGCTCTTGGCGGGAGCTTCTTCAGGGACCTGCTGCTGCAGCGAGTCGAGGAAGATCTCCTTGGAGTCTTCCTGCTGCGCGATGCGGTAGAGGCAGTTGTTGAGGTAGTCGCCGCAGGTACCGTAGTAGCGGCGGCCGTCGCAGGCGCCGTAGCACTCGGTGGACGAGGGCTCGCCCCAGCACTGGCTACAGTAGACGAAGTTGAAGGCGTCCGCGGTGGGGGCGGCGGGGGCTACAGCGAGAGTGAGGAGCACGAGGGCGGTGACGCCGAGAAGAGAGGTAGCAAGCTTCATGAGATGTTGGTTTCCTGGTGTTTGGATTGGAATGAGTCCTCTAGAGGAGGATGGCGATTTGCAGCTCGATTCGACCCAGCTCAGTTTGATCCAGGGGGACTCGTATCGTCTTCGTCACCATCCCCCGTGGTGAATTCATCAAGAGTTTCCTCAGTGAGAGTGTCGAGGAAGGCCTGCTTCTCGTCCTCTTCCTGCAGGAAGGGAGCCGGGCCGCAGCCGAGGAACCAATAGTCCCCACAGAAGAGGGTGAAGATGCCGTTGCAGGCACCGATGCAGCGATCGTTGGGGTTCTGATCGGCTTCACAGAGGCTGCAGGGAATGATCGCCTGGGCGGCGGGTGCGGTGGGCAAGGCCGCCAGCACGAGGGTGAAGGCGACGGCTAGGGCAAGGAGAGAGAGGGAACGCTTCATGGGGTCTCCTACAGAAATCAAGTGATGTTCGAAGTATCGATAACTATGTATATCGAAAATAAAAACTCCTTACTACCTTGATTTTCTGTGTATTTCTATGAATAAGAGAGGTCTGGGTCAAAGGGCTGGCCTCCGATTCCTGTTCCCTTCTGAGGATGGGTATCGCTCACTTCCTTCGAGTGGTTTGTCAGCCTTGCGGTATCGTCGATGGATGAACGAGACACGAAGCGATGGCGAGGGCGGGGAGATCTCTCGGAAGGCGTTGCGGCAGGACCTAATAAAGCTGCTCGACGAGGCCGGGGTCGAGGCGCTCTTGGTAGTGGCGGATGCGGCCCAGGACGTGGATCTGGCGCCCTTTGTGGGCGAGGCGCACCTGCGCCGCAGCTTTCTGCTGGCGCCCCGGGTTGGCGAGCCGAGGCTGGGCTTCGCATCTCCGATGGAGCGAGAGGAGGCGGCAGCCACCGGCTGGGCACTGCTGACTCCAGAAGAGCTGGGGGCGCCCCAGCTGCGGCTGCGGCATCCGAGGGCGGCGGATCAGCTGGCGGGGATGCTGAATCAGGCCTTCTTGCTCACCGGTTTGCGTGCCGGAACGGTGGCTCTGGCGGGGCACGCTGGGGGAGGGGAGATTTATGAGGCCTGTCGTCAGCTGGAGGCTTCGGGCTTCGCCTTCGTCGATGGTGGTGAGCTGGTGCGCCGGCTGCGCAAGCGCAAAGGAGCGGCGGATCTCACCGCCGCCCGGCACAGCGCCGCCGGAGCGGTGGCGGCCTTTCGTCGGGTGGCGGCGGTGCTGGCGGGGAGCGCCCCCGGAGCCGACGGCGAGCTGAATTTTGCCTCCGAGCTCCTCACCGTGGCGCGCCTGCGGCGGGAGATCGCGGCGGTGCTGGCGGGCCTTGGCCTCTCTCAGCCGGACGGCAATATTGTCGCCCCCGGCGGGGAAGGGGCAGTGCCCCACAACGCCGGCAGCGATGAGCGCGTACTGCGCCGGGGGGAGTCGCTGATCGTCGACCTCTACCCCAAGGGCGCGACCCTCTACGCCGACTGCACCCGGACCTTCTGCGTCGGAGAGCCGCCGCCGGAGTTAGCCCAGGCCCATGGTGCGGTGCTCGACGCTCTGCGCCTCGCCCATCGGGAGGCGAAGCCCGGAAAGAGCGGCCATCTCGTCGACGACTCGGTGTGTGAGCTGCTGGAAGAGCGGGGCTACGCCACCCTGCGCACCGACCCCGACGCGGTGGAGGGCTACGTCCACCGCCTCGGCCACGGCGTCGGCCTCGAGCTGCACGAATATCCCGCCTTCGCTGCCGGCCTCGGCCCGGCGGGGGCGCTGGAGCTGGGGGACCTCATCACCCTCGAGCCCGGCCTCTATCGGCCCAGCCGGGAAGATTCCGAGGGCTGGGGCGTGCGGCTCGAGGATCTCGTCTACCTGGCCGCCGAAGGGTCCGAGAACCTCACCCCTCTGCCCTACGATCTCGATCCGAGGGCGTGGCAGACGGGGTGAGGTCGAGCCGGACTTGTTTTGGCGGATGCCGGGGGAGGCTTAGTTTTCGCTGACCGCTGGATCCTGCTGCAGCGGTGAGGGCTGAGTCGTCACCGGCTCTTGCTGAGGCTCGTCAGTGGTGATGGCGGGCTCGGCATCCTGAAGGGACTGGAGGAAATGAGCCTTCGACTCCGCGGGGCTTGCGGGAGCCCGCAGCTGCCAGCCGCTGCAGCCGGCAGCTCGATACTCACCGCAGGTGCGGGTGATCACGCCATTGCAGGTACCGCCACAGGCGGCGGAGTTGGGGAAGCCACTACAGTCTTCGCAAATGATCCAGGCGTCGGCAGAAGGGGCCCAGCTGACGGCGGTGCCGAGGGTCAGCAGCGCGGCAGCGGCGAGAACAATGGCGGCAGCGGCGAGGGTACGCTTCATGGAGCTCTCCTAGTAGAAAGTTATTAGAATGACACATAAGTTTATGCCTAAAGATAATTATAGTCTAGGGAGAATCGATCTAGATTGAGGAGCCGTCCCCCAGGCTCTGAGAGCCGCGTCGAGCACCGGGTCGCGGCCCTCGAGGCGGTCCTCCAGGGTCGGCTCGACGAGGAGATCGGGGTCGACCCCGCGGCCCGGCTGGAAGGTCGGCAGATCGTTGAATTGGCGGCGCAGGGGCACCCGCACGGTGATGCCGCTATGGGGCAGGCGCAGGAACACCAGCACGCCCGCGGTGGGGCCCTCGGAGCTGCCGCCGGTGGGTTCGCCGACGATCTGGGCGCGGCCTCGGCTCTGGAGCTGGGCGAGGATGTTGGCGCTGCCGGAGGAGTTGCCGGGGCCGCTCAAAACCGTGAGGCGGCCGCCGAAGCGAGTCGGCAGCGGGTCGTAGAAGGGTAGCTCGTGGGGCAGCTGCCACCAGCCGTCCTCCAGCACCTGGAAGTCCTCGGCGGAGGCCTGGAAGACGCTGGAATCCCAGGTGTTGAGATAAGGCTTCAAGTCACCGAATTCCAGCGGCTTGACTCGCCAGCTGCGCATCATGCGGAAGGGCTCGTCGAGGAGAAAGCCCAGCAGGCCGAGGGAGGCGTCGTCGGAGCCGCCGCCGTTGAGCCGTAGGTCGACGATGAGGTGCTCCACCTGCGCTTCGTGCAGCTGCTGAAAGATCTCGCCGTAAAGCTCGAGGGGGTTCGCCGGGCGACGGTAGTTGACGAAGGTCTCGACGGTGAGCAGCGCCGTTTTGGGGACTGTCTTGGGGGCCGTTTTGGGAGGTGAATCTGAACCGACGGCGAGACGGGGGTCTTCAGCGCCCACAATCTGTAGCTCGACGGCGTCGACGAAATCCCGCGCCCGCTGCCAGCTCGGCGGCCTCAGGGCATCGAAGGTCTCGCCGTCCACCGCCGCGACGGTGAGTTGGCGAGGGGAGGAGCTCTCTGCCTTCGATGAGCGCACCGTCACCTCGTAGCTGGAGGAGAAACCCTGCAGCAGCGGCAGGAAGTGGTCGAGGCCGGCGCGAAGGAATTCACCGCTCTGCTCCAGCTCCCGATCCCGCACTTCGTAGGTGGTGCCGTCCACCGGGATCAGCGGGCGCAGGGTGGCGAGGAGCTTTGGCGTAGGGACCCCGGCGAGAGCCAGAATCTCGTCGCCGGCGGCGAGGCCGGAGTCCTCGGTCGCGCTGACCACCACCAGGCGCTGATCGTCCACCAGCACCCGGAAGGGCAGGTAGGTCGGCAGCTGCTGACGGGCGTCGGCGAGGGGGCGGGGAACCTCCGCCTTGGTGTGGTCGCAGCCGACCTTGGCCAGCAGCTGGGAGAGGGCGAGGTAGAGCTCCACGTCGGTGGTGCCGCCCTCCGTCACCGCCGCCAGCTGCCCGAGGGCGTCGGAGCGCTCGTTGAGGTCCAGATAGCGCTCCCAGCCGGCGTGGTGGCGCTCCAGCGCTCGGCGCACCAGGGTGAGCTCCTCGCTGGCCTGCTGCGGGGTTAGGGATTGTGGCTGGTACCAGGGCTCGGCGCGCGCCGGGAGAGGCAGGACGAGAGCGGCTATCAGGCAGAGCAGCAGGGGGAGCCTCGCCGGGTTCAGGGGCTGGAAGGAACGCGAGGATGAGGTGGAGGAGAGACGTTGAGTCATCGAGGGGATTCCCGGGGAAAAGGAGAAGGTTCAGCAGGGGATGTCGGTAGGGAGTGCGAGCTCGGATTCAGAGGCCGTCCGGCGCGCCGAGGCCGCCGGTGCTCTCCAGCCAGTGGGCGACCCGATCCGCCGCGCCGCCGACATCGTCGTCGGAGACGTCGATCTCGAGGCTCGGCAGCAGGCTGGCGCGGGCCAGGGCCCGCAGCTCCTCCTGCTCCTCCCGGAAGGGCCGAAGGTCATCGTATTGGCTGGGGTTGCCGGAGATCTTCAGCCGCTCCTCCCGCGCCGCCTCGAAGGTCTCCGGCCGGCGGACGCAGAGCACCAGCCGGAAGCCCAGACGCAGCAGCCGCTCCTCCAGCCAGCGGAAGTCGTAAACCTCGCCGCGAACGGCCCGCTGATACCGCTGGGTGGAGAGATGGAAGCGGTCGATGATCCAGCTGTAATAGGGCTGCAGCTCGAAGAGCCGAACCCAGGTGGAGTAGGTCTCCATCGCCCGCTCTTCTTCCTGCGCCTCGAAGTTGATCAGCCCGCGGCCCCAGGGGGTGTTGGTGAAGCCGCACCACTCCGCCGAGAGGATCGGAGAGTGGTAGCGGTATTTGCGCTCCCCGACGACCTTCGGGTGCTCGTTGAGGGCGAAGGCGAGGTCGGTCTTGTGGGTGAGGCGGGTGCCTTCCAGCAGGATCTTGGGGCAGAGCTTCGGGGGTGAGGGTGCCATGGACCGGTCTCCGGAGGGAGGTGAGGGCGGGGTTCTCTCGAGGAGAGACAGAAGGGTCTTCGCGAGAGGTTACGCCACAGGGTCGGAATCCGTTTCGCGGGCCCCGCAGTAGCTCGTCATCTTCAATCGTCAAAGCTCGGTCCGCTATACTTCCGCCTTCTCGGCCGGCGACGCTGTGGCCGAGCTGTCATCTAATGAGTTTTCATCAGCCGGGAGCTCTCGGGGCGCCGGTCGATTTGTCGAGGAGGGCGTTGTGACGGGGAGGCGATCCAGGGCCGGGGATCGGGAGTTGCCCACGGGCGACGGTTCAGCTCGTCTGCTGGAGGCGGCGGAGCGAGCCGCTAGCCTATGGGAAGTGCTGGAGCTGCGGGGACGGGAGCAGGGGGCTGAGCGGCTCTATACCTTCCTCGGAGACGCCTCTAAGGACGCGGCCCAGACCCTGACCTGCGGCCAGCTGTGGCGGCGGGCGGAAGCCTTGGCGCGGCGGCTGGTGGCGGCGGTGGACGGTGAGCGCGGCACCCGCGCCCTGATGCTCTACCCGCCGGGGCTGGACTTCGTCATCGCCTTCTTCGCCTGCCTCCGGGCGGGGGTGGTGGCGGTGCCGGCCTATCCCCCGGGGTCCCGACGCACCCTCCCCCGGCTGCGCTCCATCGCCGGGGATTGCGAGCCCCATCTGGCTCTCACCACCTCCCACCATCTGGAGAAATTCGAGACCCTCACCGGCCGTCTGCCGGAGCTCGCGGCGGTGCGCTGGATGGCGACGGATCCGGTGGAGGAGGCTCGGGGTGAGGGGGGTGTTGCGGAGAGTGGAGAGCCAGGAGAGCTTGGAGAGCTAGAGACGCCTCTGCCCCAGGCCCACGAGCTGGCCTTCCTGCAATACACCTCCGGCTCCACCGCCAGCCCCAAGGGGGTGCGGGTGGCCCACGGCAACCTGGTGGCGAACCAGCGGATGATCACCGCCGCCTTCGGCCATCGCGAGCCCTGTGCGGTGGTCGGCTGGCTGCCGGTCTACCACGACATGGGCCTGATCGGGAACGTGCTCAATCCCCTCTTCGCTGGCGCTCCCTGCACCCTGATGGCGCCGATCTCTTTCCTCCGTCGGCCGCTACGCTGGCTGCAGGCCATCGACGAGACGGCGCGCCTCACCGGGCTCCCGGTGACCAGCGGCGGACCGAATTTCGCCTACGATCTCTGTCGTCGGCGGATCAGCGTCGAGGAGCGAGAGAGCCTCGATCTTTCCCGCTGGCGAGTGGCCTTCAACGGCGCCGAGCCGGTGCGGGCCTCGACGCTGCGGGGCTTCGCCGAGGATTTTTCTGCCGCCGGCTTTTCCGCCGGGGCCTTCTACCCCTGCTACGGCCTCGCCGAGGCGACCCTCTTCGTCACCGGGCCGCCGCCGGGCCAGGGGGGACGGGTGGTGTCGGTGGACGAAGGGGCGCTGGAGGTGGACCGCTTCCGGCTCCGAGAGTCTTCCGCCGGTGCGGGGCTGGAGGCGGTGGGCTGTGGCACGCCGCGGGGCGGCTGCGGGGTGCAAATCGTCGACCCGGAGAGCCGCCGGCCGCTGGAGGCCGGGGCCATCGGTGAGGTTTGGGTCAGCGGCGACGCGGTGGCGGACGGCTACTGGCGGCGTCCTGAGGCTACAGCGGAAGACTTTGGCGCTGAGCTCGCAGCCTCCACCGAGGAAGATGACTCTGGCCGCCTGGGGGAATCCTCGCCTCAGCCGCGCTGGCTGCGCACCGGGGATCTCGGCGTCGTCCAGGGCGGAGAGCTCTTCGTCACCGGTCGCCGCAAAGATCTGATCATTCTGCGGGGGCGCAACCTCTATCCCCAGGATGTCGAGCTCAGCGCCGAGGCGTCGGAGCCGGCGCTGGTGCCCGGCGGCAGCGCGGCTTTCGCCGTGGAGGGCGAGCAGGGGGAGGCCCTGGTGCTGGTGGCGGAGGTGGAGCGGCGGGTGCGCCTGGACGCCTCGGCGGCGGCGGAAGCGGTGCGCCGGGGGCTGGGGGAACGTCACGAGGTGGCGGTGGAGGAGGTGGTGTTGACCCGCGCCGGAGCGGTGCCCCGAACCTCCAGCGGCAAGGTGCAGCGGCGGGCCTGCCGCGAGCTGTGGCAGAACGGCGAGTTGCCGGTGCTGGGAAGAGCCGCGTTTCCACGGGACGGCGGCGCCACCGAGGAGCTAGCGGAGACCCTGAGCGCCGACGGCGCGACCTGGGCGCAGCTCCCTGAGGAGGAGCGCGGCCCGTGGCTGCGGGGCGTGCTGCGCTCCCGGGTGGCGGCGGCGGCGCGGCTGCCGGTCTCGAAGCTCCGGGACGATGAAGCTTTAGTGGGGCTCGGCCTGGACTCTCTGGCGGCGGTGGAGTGGGTGCACGGGCTGGAGCGGGATCTCGGCGTCGCCCTCGGCCTGGAAGAGGCCCTCGGCGGCGCCACCCTGGAGGATCTAGCGCAGCTGCTGGAGGAGCGACTGGCGGAGGCCGCGGAGAGAGCCTCAGATGGGGCCGCGGGCAGTGCGAAGGGCTCTGGAGCGATGGTTTCAGCAGCCCTGGTGCCGGAAGGGGCCGAGGGGGCCCTCTCCCAGGGGCAGCGGGCCCTCTACTTCCTCTCTCGCCTCGCCCCCGACTCGGCGGCTTACCACATCGCCGTCGCCGCCGAGGTGGAATCGGCCACCGGCTCCCTGGACGGCGATCGTCTGCGCCGGGCCCTGGAGCTGCTGGCCCAGCGTCACGGAGCCCTGCGCACCACCTTCGCCGAGGGAGAGGGGACTCAGGCCGCCGGGGAACCGAGGCGGATCGTGCATCCATCGCTGCCGCCGGAGGTCCACGGCGTGCGCTGGGAGGACCCGGCGACCCTGCCGCAGCAGCTGCGGCGATGGGCCTGCGAGCCCTTCGACTTAGCCCGCGGACCTCTGCTGCGGGCCTGGTGGGTGGAGCTGGGACCAGGAGCGGAAGAGGCCAGAACGGAAGAGACTAGCGCGGCCCAGTCTGCCCCGGTGCTGCTGCTGGTGGTCCACCATCTGGTGGCGGACTTCTGGTCTTTGGCCCGGATGATGCGCGAGCTCGGGGCCCTGTACGGCTCTATTGACAGTACTGCCAGCGCAGCATTGCCGGATCCTCCGGCGCAGAGCTACGACGGCCACGTTGCGGCGGAAGCGCGGCGCCTCGCCTCTGCCGAGGGCGAGCGCCTGGAGGCGTGGTGGACCCAGCATCTGCGGAACATCACGCCGGCTCTCGACCTGCCGACGGATCGCCCCCGAAGCTCGAAGGCCGAGTTCCGGGGCGGAACGGTGAGCGCCGAAATGCCCGACGGCGAGGCCCTAGAGGCTCTCGCCCGACGTCACGGGGCGACTCCCTTCGCCGCCTGGCTGGCCCTCTTCGGCGCCGCTCTGGGGCGCTGGGCCGGCGTCGACCAGCGCGGCGGAGACGGGCGGCTGCTGGTGGCGGCCCCGACGGACGGTCGCCCCGGCCCGGATTTCGAGGGCGTGGTGGGTTATTTCGTCAACCCGGTGGCGCTGGTGGTGGACGTTCAGGACGATCCCACCCTCGACGAGCTGCTGCGGCGGGTGCGCCGGGAGAGCCTGGAGGTCTTCGCCCACCGTCATTTCCCCTATCCGGCGGCGGCGCGGCTGGTCTCCGCCGGGCAGCGCAGCTCCCGCGGCGCCCTGGCGCAGGTGCAGCTGGCCTATCAGCGAGCGCCGAAGGCGCGGGACCGCGGGCTGGACGCCTTCGCCCTGGGAGTGGCCGGAGGGCACCTGCGCCTCGGTCCCCTGAGCCTCAGCTCCCTGCCCCTGGATCTCGGCACCACCCAGGTGGATCTCACCCTCTCTGTCGCTCGCCTCGACGGCGGTACTGGTGGCCGGACCGTGGCTCGGCTGGAATACGACCGCGATCTCTTCGACCGCAGCACCGCCCAGCGCTGGCTGGAAACGATTCAGCGACTGTCGAGTCTGGCCCGAGAGGACGCCGGGTATGGGGACGGCGCCGCGACCTCCCTCTCTCGCTGGCCCTGGCTCTCGGCGGCGCAGCGGGCGCAGCTCCTGGTGCAGTGGAACGATCGCCCTCTTCCTCGGCCATTGCCGCCGGAGGTGCTGGAGGCGCGCACCCTCCACGAGCTCTTCTTCGCTACCGCCCGGCGCCAGCCGGACCGGGTGGCGGTGGAGTCGGAGGACGGCGAGAGTCTGACCTACGGCGCGCTGGCGCGGCGGGTGGAGGAGCTCGCCGGGCGACTGCTGCCAAGGCTTTCGGGACGGGAGCCGGTGGTGGCGGTGAGCCTGTCCCGAAGCCCCGACGCGGTGGTGGCGCTGCTGGCGGCGCTGGCCGCCGGGGCCGCCGATCTGCCGCTGGATCCATCGCTGCCGGCGGCGCGCCGCCAGCAGCTGGTGCGCAACGGGCGGCCACAAGTCTTCGTGGGAGAGGCCGTGGGCGAGGACGAGCCGGTGCTCGCCGTCGAGGCGGCGGAGCCTGGCCCGGAGACCACCGCAGTCCCGACGGCGCTGTCGACGGCGCTGCCGCCGGTCGATCCGCGGCGATTGGCCTATCTGCTCTACACCTCCGGCTCCACCGGCGAGCCCAAGGGCGTGGCGGTGAGTCACCTCGCCGTGGTGGCCCACCTGCGCCGCAGCGCCGCCAGCCTGCTGCGCCCCGAGGACCGCACCCTGGTCTTCGGGCCGCTGGCCTCGGACCCCAGCGTCGAGCAGCTCTTCGGCGCCTTCCTTCGCGGCGCGACGGCGGTACTGCGGGGGCCGAAGCTGTGGGCTCCGGAGCAGCTGTCGGAGCGCTGCCGGACCTTGGGCATCACCGTGGCGGATCTGCCCACCGCCTACGTCCACGCGGTGTTGGCGGAGACGGCGGCGGACGAGGCTTCAGGTGGCGAGGAACTAGGAGATTTCGGTGGACTGCGGGCCCTCTTCGCCAGCGGCGAGGCGCTGGATCTCGAGGCGGCCCGAGCTCTGGCGGCGGCGCCGATGGAGGCGTGGAACCTCTACGGCCCCACCGAGTCGGTGATCACCGCTACCGGCCAGCGCCTCGATGCCGAAACCCTCGCCGAGTCGGCGCCGGTGGCCCTAGGGCGTCCGCTGCCGACGAGACGAGCCTACGTGGTGGACGATCAGGGTCGGCTGCTGCCTCCGGGGGTGGCCGGCGAGCTATGGGTCGGTGGTCCGGCGGCGGAGGATGGCTGTCTGGCGCGAGGCTATTGGCGTCGGCCGTCGGCCACCGCCGAGGTCTTCGTGCCGGATCCCTTCGGCGATCTGCAAGAGGTGGGGGGTGGCGGCCGCCTCTACCGCACCGGAGACCTGGTGCGGCAGCTCGCCGACGGTCGCCTGCTCTTCCTCGGCCGGGTGGATCGTCAGCTCAAGATTCTCGGCCATCGAGTAGAGCCCGGAGAGGTGGAAGAGGTGCTGCGCCGCCATCCTCGAGTGGTGGAGGCGGTGGTGGCCCCGGATCCAGGGCCGGCTCCGGGGCCGGATTGCGACGGCTCCCGGGGCAAGGTCGAGCGCCTGGTGGCCTGGGTGGAGCCTCGGCTCGAGGAAGGCGAAGAGTGGAGCGAGCCCCGCGCCGCTTCCCTGGCGGGGGATCTGGGGGACCATCTCCGAGCGAGCCTGCCGCCCTCCCTTCGCCCCTCGGCCTTCGCCCTGCCTCGCCTGCTGCCCCGCGGTGCCGCCGGCAAGGTGGATCGCCGGGCTCTGCTGCGGGCGGCGCAGAGCACGCCGCCGCGCTGGCACCGGCCCTACGACGTCGGCGACGGCAGCTTCACTGCATGGAGCCCCGAGGGCCTGGGCAAGACGCTGGCGCCGCTGTGGGCGGAGGTGGTGGGGGCTCCCCCGGCGGGTCCCGGAGAGGATTTCTTCCGCGCCGGCGGTGATTCCCTCGGTGCCCTGCGCCTCAGCAGTCGCCTGCGGGAAGCCCTGCGGGGGAAGGCGGCGGCGGAGGCTCTAGAGGAGTTGAGCCCCGCGCTGCTCTTCGAGATGCCTAGCTTCGGCGCTCTGCAGGGCTATCTGGAACAGCGGGTGACGGCCGACTCCGGCGGTCCGTCCCAGTCCCTCTTGGAGCTCTCGGAGGCCGCTACCGAAGGCCCCAGCGCGGGTCCCTCCATCGGCTCCGCTCCGCGGCCGCAGGCCCCGCCCCTCGCTTCCTTCGCTCAGCGGCGGCTGTGGTTCCTGGAGCAGCTGGACGAGGGCGGCGGCCTCTACCACCTGCCGGGAGCCCTGGAGCTGGAAGGACCGCTGAAGGCTGAATCCCTGCGCCGCGCCCTGGAGCATGTGGTGCGGCGTCACGACGCCCTGCGCACCGGCTTCTATGGCGAGAGGGAGGCCAGCCTCGATAACGCCAGCCTCGACAACGCCAGCCTCGACAACGCCAGCCTCGGCAACGCCAGCTTCGATAAGGCCAGCCCCTCCGGGGATTCAGCGGTGGAGAGCAGCGAGGCGGATCAGGGGCCCCGAGTGGAGGTGGTTCCGGCGGACGAGGTGAGCTTCTCTCTCCCTCGGGTGGATCTCGCTGCCCTGCCCTCCGCCGCCGCGGCTCAGGCGATGGCCAGCCTCACCGCCCGGGTGGCTTTCGACCCCTTCGACCTGCGCCGGCCGCCGCTGCTGCGGGCGCTTTTGCTACGCCGGGGAGCCGGCAGCCATCGACTGCTGCTCACCGTCCACCATCTGGTGGCCGACGGCGGCTCGCTGCAGATCCTGATGCGGGAGCTGGGGCATTGTTTAGCTGCCCCAGAGGTGGCTGCCTCGGAGCTACCGGATCAGCAGGTTGCCGTCCCGGGGCTCGATCCCCTGTCGCTGACCTATAGCGACTTCGCCCGCTGGCAGCAGCGGCGAGCGGCGGCGGGGGATCTGGACGATTCTCTGGACTGGTGGCGGCAGCTGCTGGCGGATTCCCCACCCCTTCTAGACTTACCGCTGGATCGTCCCCGGGGCGCGGTGCGCAGCCTGCGGGGAGGGTTGGCGACCCTGCCCCTGGAGCCCGCGGCGCTACAGGGCCTGGCGGCGCTGGCGGCCGATCGCGGGGTTTCGCTCTTCGCCACCCTGCTGGCGCTGCTCCAGGTGCTGCTGCGGCGCTTCACCGGGCGCGGCGACGGGGCGGTGGGGCTACCCTCTTCGGAGCGGGAGCACCGCAGCCTGGAGACCCTGGTGGGGCTCTTCGTCAATACCTGGGTGCTGCCGGGGCGGGTCGAGAGCGAAGGACTTGCCCTCGCTGATCTGCTCGACCAGATTCAGGGAGATCTCCTCGCCGCGCGGCGCCACGGCGCCGTGCCCTTCGAGCGCCTGGTGGCGGCCCTGGCGCCGGCTCGGCAGCGCTCCGCCACGCCCCTCTATCAGGTGATGATCACCCATCAGCACCAGCCGCAGCGGCAGCTGCCCTGGGGCGACGTGGAGGTGCGGCCGCTGCGGCCGCAGCAGGCGCTCGCCGGAGCGGCCCCGCCGGCGCCGACGGATTGGCTCTTCGAGGTGGTGAGCGGGGCCGAGCCGGAGGGCACCCTCTACTACGCCGCGGATCTCTACGACGGCACCACCGCCCACCGGGTGGCCCGGGCTTTCTCCCGCCTCGTCGCCCAGGTGGGATCCCTCGGCGCCGCGGCGGCCGAGCTGCCGGTGGCGCAGCTCTCGGTGCTCTCGGCGGCGCAGCGGGCGCAGCTGCGCCAGGAGTGGAGCGGTGCCGGCCTGGCCCCCTGGGGCGGCGCCGGGCGACTGCAGGATCCCCTCTTCCGCCGCGCCCAGGAGAACCCCGCCGCCCTCGCCGTGGACGCCCTCGACGGCACCCTGAGCCGAGGCGAGCTGGCCTCGGCGGCGAAGGCTCTGGCGGCGGAGCTGAATCGCCGGGGAGTGGGCCCCGGACAGCGGGTGGGAGTGCTCTCGAAGCGCCGCCGGGAGATGCTGGTGGCCCTGGTGGCGGTGCTGGAGAGCGGCGCCGCCTACGTGCCGCTGGATCCCGCCTATCCGGCGGAGCGGCTGGCGGGGATGCTGGAGGACGCCTCGATGGTGCTCGCCGGGGCCGACGCCGCGGAGCGAGTGCCGCCGAGCTTCGGCGGCGAGATCGTCGCGATTCCCGAGCTGGAGCGCCTGGTGGCCGCCGGGCAAGATCTCCCCCGCGGCCCCGGAGGCGCCGGGGACGAGGCCCTGGCCTACGTGCTCTACACCTCCGGCTCCACCGGGCGCCCCAAGGGGGTGGCGATCCCTCACCGCAGCGCCGCCGAGCTGGTGGCCTGGGGCCGTCGCACCTACGCTCCGAGCCAGCTGCGGCGGGTGCTGGCGGCGACCTCTATCTGCTTCGACCTCTCGGTGTTCGAGATCTTTGTCTCCCTCGCCGCCGGTGGAGTGGTGGTGCTGGCGGAGAACGCCCTGGAGCTGATCTCTCGGGGGCATCGCTTCAGCGACCTCAGCCTGATCAATACCGTGCCCTCCGCCGCCGCCGAGGTGCTGCGGGCAGGGGCCCTGCCGGCGCCGGTGGAGGTGATCAACCTCGCCGGGGAGGCGCTGCCGGGGGAGCTGGTGGCGGGCCTGCTGGCGGCGCCCTCGGCGCTGCCGCCGGGCGCCCAGCGCCGGGTCTACAACCTCTACGGCCCCTCCGAAGACACCACCTATTCCACCGGCGTAGCGTGGAGCCGCTGGCCCTCCGAGGGGCCCTCCAAGGGGCCCTCCGAGGAGGTCGTCGAGGCGAGGCCCGGAATCGGACGTCCGCTGCCGGGCACCCAGGCCTACGTGCTGGATTCCCGCCGCCTTCCGGTGCCGCCGGGAGTCGCCGGGGAGCTGTGGCTGGGGGGCGCTGGTCTCGGTCGGGGTTACCTCGGACGCCCGGCCCTCACTGCGCTGTCTTTTCAGCCGGATCCCTTCCCAAGCGAGGGGCTAGAGCCGGATGCTCCCGTCGGCGGCGGACGCCTCTACCGCACCGGGGATCGGGTGCGCTGGCGCAGCGATGGCGAGCTGGAATTTCTCGGCCGCCTCGATCACCAGGTGAAGGTGCGGGGCTTCCGGGTCGAGCTGGGAGATGTGGAAGTGGCGCTGCGGCAACAGCCGCAGGTGGCGGAGGCGGCGGCCCTGGTGCTCGGAGAGGGCCCCGCGGCCCGCCTGGTGGCGGCGGTGGCGCTAGAGGCCGAGGGCGAGGAGACCCAAGGGAAAGAAATCACTGGTGAAGCTCTACGCCAGGCGGTGGGGGAGCGGCTTCCGGCTTATCTCACCCCCACCCGGGTGATGGTGGAAGGGAGTCTGCCCCGACTGCCCAACGGCAAGCTGGATCGCCGCACCCTGGCGCGGCGGGCGGCGGATTGGGAAGGGCATGACGAAGTGATGGGGGGAGTTCCCGTCAGCGAGGTGGAGCGGCGCCTGGTGGCGGTATGGGTGGAAGTCTTGGGGCTTGGAGTCGACACGGCCGCTACCGGGCCCCAGTCCGAGCGCGAATCCGAGCCAGCGGAGTCACCGGGCGGAGCCACGGTGGGGCTAGCAGTGGGGCTGGAGAGCGATTTCTTCGCCCTCGGCGGGCATTCCCTCTCGGCGGTGCGCCTAGCCTCGCGAATCGCCGAGAGCTTCGGCGTCGAGATGGCGGTGGGGGAGGTCTTCGATGCCCCCACCCTGGCAGCCCAGGCCCAGCGGCTGGAGGAGCTTCTCGCGCAGGGCTCGGCTTCGAGTCCCGACGGAAAAAGCCTTGCTTCCGCTCCGCCGCCGGTGCCTCGGGATCCCCAGGCTCCCCCGACCTTGTCCTACGCCCAGCGGCGGCTGTGGCTACTGACCCGGCTGGATCCTCTCTCGCCGCTCTACAACATCAGCGGAGCCCTGGATCTCGACGGTGCCTTTGAGCCGCAGCGATTGGCGGCGGCGGCGCGGGCCCTGGTGCGGCGCCACGAGCCGCTGGCCGTCTCAGTGGTGGAGGAGGCCGGAGAGCCGGCGCCGCGGTGGTCGCCGCAGGCGCTCCCGGAGCTGCCGGTAGTGGACCTGTCGGGCCTGCCCCGGGAGCGCCGGGAGCCGGCTCTCGTTTCGCTGTCGACGGCGGAGGCCCGGCGGCCTCTCTCCGCCGCTGCTGCGCCGCTGCTGCGCCTGCTGCTGCTGCGGGTGGAGCCCCGCCGCCATCGCGCCGTGGTCACCCTCCACCACCTTGCCGCCGACGGCTGGGCGGTGGAGATCTTCCTCGCCGAGCTGGCGCGCTCCTACGCCGGGGAGACCCTGGTGGAGCTGCCGGTGCGCTATCGGGATTACGCCCGCTGGCAGCGGGATTGGCTGGAGTCGGCGCAGGATGGGCAGACCTCGCTGCTGGAGTCTCAGCTGGGAGTATGGGAATCGCGGCTCCAGGGGCTGGCGCCGCAGCTGTCGCTGCCGGTGGATCACCCGCGGCCGGCGCGCCGCAGCGGTCGCGGCGCCGCCCTGGAAATGCGCCTCGACGCCTCCCTGGCGGCAGCCGTCACGGCCCTTGCGGCGCAGCTTCGGGTCACCCCCTTTACCGTGCTGCTGGGCGCCTGGGCGACCCTCTTGGCCCGCTTCGGAGCCGGCGGCGACGTGCCGGTGGGCACTCCGGTGGCCAACCGCCGGCGGCCGGAGCTGGAGGGCCTGGTGGGGCTCTTCGTCAACACCCTGGTGCTGCGCTGCGCTTTGCGCCGCCGCGACTCCTTCGCCGACCTGCTGGCGCGCCTGCGGGCGGTGGTGCTGGAGGCCCAGGAGCATCAGGACGTGCCCTTCGACCGCGTGGTGGAGCGGCTCCAGCCGGAGCGCTCCCTGGCGTCGACCCCCCTCTTCCAGGTGATGTTCGCCTACCTCAACGTGGCGCCGACGCCGCGGGCGCTGCCGGGGCTGGAGGCGCGGCCGGTGCAGCTCTTCACCGGGGCGGCGGAGGTGGATCTCTTCCTTGGCCTGCGGGAGCAGGAGGACGGAGCCCTGGGAGGTCAGCTGGCGTGGGCGACGGACCTCTTCGAAGCCACCACCGGAGCGCGTCTGGCGTCGGCCTTCCGCCAGCTGCTGACGGGGGCGGTGGCGAACCCGGAGAGGGCGCTGGATCAGCTGCCGCTGCTCACCGCGCCGCAGCGGGGGCAGCTGCTGAGCTCCTGGAGCGGGGCCGAGGTGACGGCGCCGCGCACGACCGGCCCTAGCGGAGAGCCGATCTATCCGCGGCTGGATCATCTCCTCGCCGCCGCCGCCGAGGCCCACCCCGATGCGGTGTCGGTGGTAGATGCCGCCGGGCAGCTCACTTACCGGGAGCTGGGGCAGCGGGCCGCCGCCGTCGCCGCGGCGCTGCGGAATGCCGGAGTCGGCGCCGGTGATGCGGTGGCGGTGATGCTGCCGCGGGATCAGGACCTGGTGGCGGCGCTGTGGGGCGTCCACGCCGCCGGGGCCGCCTACGTGCCGCTGGATCCCGGCTATCCCTCCAGCCGCCTCGCCTTCACCGTAGCGGATAGCGGCGCCCGGCGACTGCTCCTGGGCCGCGCCATGGAAGAGCCCCTGGCGGATCTCCAGCAGGCCCTCCATCAGGACACCGAATTGCAGCAGCAGGAAGAGCAGAAACAGCAGAAAGAGAGAGACTCGGTGCCTCTCGAGGTGCTGAAGCTGGAGCCCCTGATCCAAGACGCTGCGTTGTCGGCCGCGTCGTCGTCGCAGGATTCGGCGCCCCGCGGCGCCGGGGATCCCGAGGGTCGTCACCTGGCCTATTGGATTTATACCTCCGGCTCCACCGGCAGGCCCAAGGGCGTGGCCATCGAGCACCGCCGGGCGGCGGCGCTGGTGGCCTGGGCTCGAGGGACCTTCGGCGAGGCCCTCGGCGCCACCCTGGCGGCGACCTCCATCTGCTTCGATCTCTCGGTCTTCGAGCTCTTCGCCCCCCTCGCCAGCGGCGGCACGGTGGTGATGGCTCAGGATGCCCTGGACCTCGCCGCCATGGCCCAGCGGCACCCGGTGCGACTGCTCAATACCGTGCCCTCGGCGGCGGCGGCGCTGGTGGCGGCGGACGGCGAGCTGCCGGCCTCGGTGGAGGTGGTGGCGCTGGCGGGAGAGCCGCTGCGGAGGGCGCTGGTGGATCGACTCTACGAGCGCTCCCGGGCGCGGCAGGTGTGGAATCTCTACGGCCCTTCGGAGGACACCACCTATTCCACCGAATCCCTGGTGCCGCGGGGCGTTGCGGCGGAGCCGGACATCGGTCGACCGCTGCCGGGAACCCAGGCCTACGTGGTGGACGCCGCGCTGCGCTGGACCCCGCCGGGGGTGCGAGGGGAGCTGCTGCTGGGGGGCGCCGGCCTGGCCCGGGGCTACGGCGATCGACCGGCGCTGACGGCGGATCGCTTCGTGCCGGACCCCTTCAGCTCCCGGCCCGGCGCTCGCCTCTACCGCACCGGGGACCGCGCCCGCTTTGCCTCCGACGGCCGGCTGGAGCTCCAGGGACGACTGGATCATCAGGTCAAGGTGCGGGGCTTCCGCATCGAGCCGGGAGAGGTGGAGTCAGCGCTGCTGGCGCTGCCGCGGGTGCGGGAAGCGGTGGTGGAGGCCCGCCCGGTGGATCTCTCCGCCGCCGGCGAGCTTCAGCTGGTGGCCTGGGTGGCGGTGGGGGAGGAGTCGCCGCTGCCGGAATCCGCCGCTCTGCGCCGTCACCTCGGGGAGGGGCTTCCGACCCACATGGTGCCCTCGGCGCTGCGGGTGCTGGAGGAGCTGCCCCACCTGCCCAACGGCAAGGTCGACCGTCGACGATTGCCGGATCCCTGGGAGGGTGCGGGCGCTTCGGCAGCTTCGGCGACGGGTTCTTCAGGGGGCTCTTCGGGGAGCCCGGCGCCGGCTCTGAGCGGGCTCCAGGGAGAGCTGGCGACGCTGTGGGCGGAGGTGCTGGGGCGCGCCGCCGTGGGGCTAGAGGAGGACTTCTTCGAGCTCGGCGGCCACAGCCTGCTGGCGGTGCGTCTGCTGGCCCGGATCCGCGAAACGATGGGGGTGGAGCTGGAGCTGGCGGATCTCTTCGAGGCGCCTTCCGTCGCTGCCCTGGCGTCGACGGTGGAGGCTCGGCTGGAGATCTCCTCCGATTCCGCTGGCGCTCTCGCCGGCTCCCCCTCCCCGCGCCCGGCGACCGCCGGGGAAGACCCTCAGCCGGGGGTTGCGGCAGCCACCGCTCCCCTCTCCTTCGCCCAGCAGGGGATCTGGCTGGTGGAGACCCTGGCCGGAGGGGCTGGGGCCTACAACATTCCCGGCGCCCTGGATCTGGTGGGTGAGCTACGGCCCGGCGCCCTCGAGTCGGCCCTCGGCGGCGTGGTGCAGCGCCACGACGGTCTGCGCACCGCGGTGGAGGTCGAGGCGGGGGCGCCGCGGCAGCGGATCCTGTCGTCGCAGGAGCTGCGTCAGCGCTCCGCCGGCGCTGAGAGCTGGCCGCTGCCGGCGGTGGTGGATCTCTCGGGCCTCGACTCGGCGACGGTGGACCTCACCGCTGTGGAAAGCTCCCTGGGGGCGAGGCTGGCGGCCCTGCCGATGGACCTCACGACCCCGCCGCTGCTGCGAGCGGTGCTGGTGCGCCACCGCCCCGCCGCCCACCGGCTGCTGCTCAGCCTGCATCACATCGTCTCCGATGCCGCTTCCCTGGATCTGCTGGGGCGGGAGCTGGCGACCCTCTACGACCACGCCCTGGTCCCAGGGTCTTCCCGCGGCGATGGCCCTGTGGAGGATGCCGGAGCCCTCGCGCCGCCGCCGGCCCTCAACTACCTGGACTACGCCCTCTGGCAGCGTCGCTGGCTGCGCTCCGAAGCCGCTCGTCATCAGCGGGCTTTCTGGAAGCGCTACCTGGCCTCTGAGCCTCAGCGGGCCTTGGTGCCGCTGGCGGAGGAGCAGAGCCCGGGGGCTGGAGACGACCGGGCGGTGCGCTGCACCGAGGACCTGCCGAGCTCCTGGGTGGCGGAGGCGGAGCGCCTCGCCGCGGCCTCCGGGGTGACTCTCTTCGCCTTGACCCTCGCCGGCTTTCTGCTCTTCCTGCGCCGCCTCACCGGCCAGCAGCGTCCGCTGCTGGGGGTCGCCGTCGACGGGCGCCATCGGGCGGGTACGGAAGAGGTGGTGGGCTGCTTTATCAACATGCTGCCGCTGGCGGCGGCGGTGCCGCGGGAAGGGGAGAGTCCGCGGCAGCTGGCGCAGCGGCTAGGGCAGGAGACGGTGGAGCTGCTCCAGCATCGGGATCTGCCCTCGGAGGAAATCCTCGCGCAGCTCCCCGGCGGGGCCCCCACCGCGGCGGATCCCGCTCTGCGCATCGCCTTCGGGGTGCAGCAGGCGCCGCCCCGGGCGCCGCGGATGGCGGGATTGGAGACTCGTCTGGAGGCGGTGGAGGAGGAGCGGGCTCGCTTTCCCCTCACCCTCTGGCTGGTCCACGGCCAGGGGGAGGCCGATTCAGGCGCCCCGGCGCACGAGGGCGGTGAGGTGAACTCTTTGACTTCCCGTGTCACGGCCCGGTGGACGGCGAGCACTCGTTACTGTGAAGCCGGGCGACTAGCTGCTCTCCATCGTCTCTACGCGGAAGCGCTCCAGCGCATCGTCTCGGCTCCCGATTCTCCACTGGCAATTTCTGATCTGACTTCCTCTGGGCCGGCAGCGCCCTCTCTCCCATCCAAGGCGGAGCGCTGGCGACGACGTCGCCCGCGCCGCACACTTCGAAAGCCCGCATCCGATGATTGATCCCACCCTACTGGAGGGGACCCTATGAGCTCTTCGACTCGAACTCCCTCGGGTTCCGCCAAGGCCGGCCCCTTCAAGAAAAGGGGCAACAAGGGCGGCTTCCGCAAAGGCGGCTCCCGGCGCTCCGTCACCGTCTCCACCGACGCGCTGGTGCGCACCCCCGGCCTCGCCGCCGGGGAAACCTTCCCGCTGGTCGTCGAGCCGGCGGTAGAGGGCTTCGACCCGATGACCTGGGCGCGGGATCACGGCGCCTGGATCGACCAGCACCTGGACCGCTACGGCGCCCTGCTGCTGCGGGGCTTCGGCTTTCAGAACCCCGTCGCCTTCGAGACTTTCTGCGCCGCCGCCGGCGCCGAGTCTCTGGAGTACACCGAGCGCTCCTCACCCCGCTCTCGGGTGGAGGGCAAGATCTTCACCTCCACGGACTATCCGCCGGAGCGGGAGATCTTCCTGCACAACGAGCAGTCCTACAACACCGTCTTCCCGCGCCGCATCGCCTTCTGCTGCCTGCAGGAGTCGAACACCGGCGGCGCCACTCCCATCGCCGATACCCGCCGCTTTTTCGCCGAGATGGATCCCGAAATCCGGCGACGCTTCGTCGAGCGCGACTATCTCTATGTACGCAACCTCGGCGGCGGGCTGGGGCTCTCCTGGCAGGAGGCCTTCCAGACCGAGGATCCCGCCGCGGTAGAGGCCTATTGTGAGGCCAACGACATCCGCGCCACCTGGCTCGAGGGAGAAGGCGGTACCCGTCGTCTGCGCACCGCTCAGCGGCGGTCGGCGGCGGCCCGTCATCCGGTGACCGGCGACGGCACCTGGTTCAACCACATCACTTTCTTCCACGTCACCACCCTGGAGGCGGACGTGCGGGATTCCTTCCTCTCCGCCCTGGCGGCGGAGGATCTGCCGAATCAGACCTATTACGGCGACGGCGAGGAGATCGAGGCAGAAACCCTCGAGCATCTGCGCGCCCTGTATCGCCGCCTGACGGTGCGCTTCCCGTGGAAGCAGGGGGACGCGCTGCTGCTCGACAACATGCTGGCGGCCCACGGCCGGGATCCCTTCGAGGGAGCCCGCAAGGTGGTGGTGAGCATGTCTGCGCCGACGCCGTGGAGCGAGGTGGCCCTGGACTCCGATGGTCTCGATCAGCTCAGCTCCGGCGCCGCCGGAAGAGAAAGGACACAAGCCTGATGAGTCGCTCCTTTTCGAAACGTTCCGGAAGCCGCCGGGCGGTGCGCCGCTCGGTGGAGGAGCTGGTGACCCTCCAGGATCTCGAGGGCCGCGCCGTGAGCCTCGAGGCCGCCGATGGCGAAGTCGGCAGTGGAGTCTTCCCGCTGGTGGTGAAGCCGGCGGTGGAGGGGGTGGATCTGGCGAGCTGGGGGCAGGCCCACCGCCAGCGGGTTCACGACTGGCTGCATCGCCATGGCTCGGTACTCTTCACCGGCTTCGACGTGCCGGCGGTGGAGAGCTTCGAGCAGGTGGTAACGGCGGTCACCGGTGAGATGCTGGACTACACCGAGCGCGCCGCGCCGCGCAAAGAGGTGAGCTCCAAGGTCTTCACCTCGACGGAGTTCCCGGCGGATCAGAGCATCCCGATGCATCACGAGATGTCCTACTCCCACAACTGGCCGTCGAAACTCTGGTTCTACTGCGTCATCGCCGCGGAGAGCGGCGGCGCCACCCCGCTGGTGGACGATCGCGGGCTGCTGGAGCGCATCGACCCGGAGCTGCGGCAGCGCTTTCTGGACAAGAAGGTGATGTACGTCCGCAACTACGGGGAAGGGGTGGACCTGCCCTGGCAGATCGCCTTCCAGACCGAGGATAAAGCCCAGGTGGAGGCCTATTGCCGCGCCGCCGGGGCGACGGTGGAGTGGCGAGACCGCGACCGTCTGCGCACTCGCTCCGTGCGCCAGGTGACCGCCACTCACCCGGTGACCGGCCAGCGGGTTTGGTTCAACCATGCCCACATGTTCCACGTCTCCAACCTCGGCGAGACGGTGCGGCGCGCGCTGCTGGACCAATTCGAGCCTGACGAGCTGCCCCGCAACGCCTTCTACGGCGACGGTTCACCCATCGCCGACGAGGATCTGGAAGCGATTCGCGCCCTCTACCGAGAGTCCGCGGTGCGCTTCTCCTGGAAGCCCGGAGACGTGCTGCTGGTCGATAACTTCCTAGCCTCTCATGGCCGGGATCCCTTCTCCGGCGCGCGGCGCATCGTGGTCTCCATGGCGGATCTCTACACCGATCCGGAGGCTCCTGGCGCCGCCGCCTGAGGGCTTTCCGACGGGGGCTCTGGGGGGATTGGGGATCCCCGCGAGAGGTCCCAAGGCTCGGATCAGGTTCGAAGGTGGGCGCCTCGCCGAGGCCAGCTCTTGGGGGAGCAAGGGCGGTCCGGCGCAGCCTTTCGGTCTTCATCGCACGGCCTTGAATCCGCAGGTCACCGCTCTACCCCGTCTCTCGCTGAGGTCGTAACCGCGACCTTCCTTGCTGCCTCTTGCTGCTTCTCAGTACCTCTCAGTGCTTCTCAGTACCTCTCAGTGCTTCTCAGTGCTTCTCAGTGCTTTCAGTTTCCGGCAAGGGCCAAGCTCTTAGTTCTCCTAGCTCCCGGCGACGGCCGAAAACTCGCCTCATCAGATCCAGCCCAGCTCTCCGTCTTGGCGTACCCCGCTACCGGACCCATGGCGCGGGATCCTCCCGATTTCGCCTCGCTCCTAGATTCCGTATTCGCTTTTCCGTGTGTTTCTGTCTCGTGATCTCTGCGCCCCGTAGGCGCGCTTTGGAGGAACGATGTCCCAGGCTACCCTCGAAGGCTTCTCTCTATCGGCTCAGCAGCGTCGTCTGTGGGCGCTCTCGGCCGCGTCGCCGCGGGTTGCGATCGCCCTCACCCTGACTGGCGCCGGGGCAAAGGACCCGGCGGCTCTGGGGCAGCGCCTGGAGGCCGCCCTAGGGGCGGTGCGGGATCGTCACGAGATTCTGCGCACCCGATTCGCCACCCTGCCGGGAATGAGCGTGCCGCTCCAGGTCCTGGAGGAAGAGCCCTCCCCGGTGGCGGTGGTGGTGGCCCATCCCGAGAGCTCCGCCGAAGCCTCCCTAGAGGCCTTCTGCGGGAAGCTTTGGGAAGAACACCGCAAGACCAGCGTGGACGCCTCTGCGGGCCCGCTGCTGCGGGCCAGCCTGGTTCCCGTGGGGGACGATAGCTGTCGCCTGATACTCAGCTGGCCGGCGCTGGTGGGAGACGGACCGACGGCCCTGCGCGTCGTCGAAGAGCTCGGCGAGGAGCTGGCGGGGAGCGGTGCGGAAGAGGAAGACCCGGCCCAATATGCCGACTTCGCGGAGTGGCAGGACGAGCTGACCTCCTCCGACGAAGGGGCCCAGGACCGAGCCTATTGGGAGAGCTGGCGCGCCTCTGCCGCCTCGGCGGAGGACGGCGGCGAAGCTCCTTGGATCTCGGTGCTGGCGCCGACGGCGGGCACCGACGGCACTCTGCCGGCGAGGCTGGACCTTGCGCTCCCGCTGGAAAATCTCGAGACCTTCGACGGCAGCCTCAGCGCCCGCGACGATCAGCTGGCGGTGACCGCCGAACTAGCGGTGGCCCTGGAAGCGGTGCTCGGCCGATGGTGCGCGCGACCGGCGGCGGTGGCGGTGGTGCTCGACGGCCGCACGGTGGAGGATCTGGCGGACGCCTGTGGTCCCTTCGCCCGCCCGCTGCCGCTGCGGCCGGTGGCCGCCGCCGGCAAGACTCTGGAGAGCGCCGCGGCGGAGCTGCGGGAAACCCTGGAAGCTCATCGCGAGCGCCAGGACAGCCTCCACTGGCCGGGGCTGGAGAGCGCCACCGGGATTCCCTTCCCCTTCCAGCTGGAGGTGCTGTGGGCGCCTTCCGCCGCCGCCTTCGGTGAGCAGCTGAGCTATCGGATCGACGCCCTGGAGACGGCGGCGGAGCCCCATCAGCTGGGCCTGCGGGTGCTCCTCGGCACAGCGGTAGCGCCGGCGGCCCGCGCTCGCCTCGGGGTCGCGACGGAGAATCCCGCGGCGGCAGAGGAGCTGGCCGCCGCCATCGCTGCCGCCCTCGAGACGGTGGCCGCCGCCGCCGGTGCCCTGACCTCGCCGCCGCTGACGGCGATTCCGGCCCTGGCGCCGTCGACCCATCGCCGGGTGGTGGAGGAGTGGGCTCGCGGTGCGGAACAGGGCGGCGAAGAAGCCGCCGAAGGCTCTTGGGACAGTCTGCCTCAGCGCTTCCTGCGGCTGGCGCTAGAGCAGCCGAAGGCCCCGGCGGTGGTGGAGGCGGACGGCACGGTGGTGTCCCGAGAAGAGCTCGCCACACGGTCGCTGGCGGTCGCTGAGGCGCTGCAGGATCTCGGCGTTGGTCCGGAGTCCGTGGTGGCTCTGCTGGTACCCAGGGACTCCGCCGCCGTGGCGGCGATCTACGGCTGCTGGCTCGCCGGCGCCGCCTACCTCCCTCTAGACGCCACCCTGCCTCCGGCGAGGCTGGCCTTCCTGCTGCGAGACGCCTCCGCAGCGGCGTTGCTGATGAGCGCCGCTGAAGGCAGCTACGAGGAGCTGCAGCGGGCCGCGGAGGAGGAGAGAGTGGATCTGCCGACGGCCATCGCGGTGGACGAGCTGGAGCCCACGGAGCTGGTGGGAGTTTCGCCGCCGGTGCACCGGGAGAGCCTGGCCTACGTGCTCTACACTTCCGGTTCCACCGGCCGGCCGAAGGGCGTGATGGTGCGCCAGGGTGGTCTCAGCACCCTATTGGAGGCCCTGGAGACCAAGGTCTACGGACCTCTCTTCGCTGCCCGCAGCGGGGCTCCGCCGGTGGTGGGAGTCAACGCCTCTCTGGCCTTCGACGCCTCCGTCAAGCAGCTGATTCAGCTCGCCGCCGGCAGGACCCTCTGCCTGGTGCCGGAGGCGCTGCGGCTGGACGCCCCGGGCCTGCTGAGCTTCCTCGCGGAGCGCCAGCTGGAGGTCCTGGATCTCACTCCCACTCAGCTGCGGCTGCTGCGCTCCGCCGGCCTGGAGGAATCCCCCGCCGCCGCGCCTCGCCTCACCCTGGTGGGAGGCGAGGCCCTGGATCAGGGCTCCTGGGAGTGGATCGTCGGCCCCGCGGCGGCCGCCGATCGGGTGTTCTTCAACGTCTACGGCCCCACCGAGACCACGGTGGACGCCACCGCTCGGCGGGTCAGCGCGGTGCAGCAGGGCAAGGCCGGCTCCCGCGGCGGCTCGCTCCTCGGCGGCCCCCTGCCGGGGGTGGGGACCTGGGTGGTGAACGCGGCTCTGGAGCCGCTGCCGCCGGGGGTGCCCGGCGAGCTGGCCATCGGCGGTGGCGGCCTGGCTCGCGGCTATTTCCGTCGCCCCGGGCTCACCGCCCAGCGCTTCGTGCCGAACCCCTTCGCGGTGAACCCCGGCGAGCGTCTCTACCTGAGCGGCGATAGCGCCCGCTGGGTGCTCTCGTCCCCACCCGCCAACGGTGCGGTGACCACCTTCGCCGAGCTGGAATACCTCGGACGCCGCGATCATCAGGTCAAGGTGCGCGGGGTGCGCATGGAGCTCGGTGAGGTCGAGGGGGTGCTGGCGGAGCATCCCGGCGTGGCGGCGGCGGCGGTGGGGCTGCGGGCCGCCGCCGGCGGTGACGAGCGCCTGGTGGCCTGGGTGGAGGCCCGCTCCGGCTGGATGCCGGACGTCGGCGGCCAGCAGCGCTTCTCGCTGCCCAACGGCCTGGCGGTGGCTCACCGCAACCGCAACGAGACCGAATACCTCTACCTGGAGATGTTCCAGGAGCGCACCTACCTGCGCCACGGCATTCGCCTGCCTCAGGACGCCCAGGTGGTGGACGTCGGCGCCAATATCGGCATGTTCTCGGTGCTGGTGGCGCGCCTCGCCCCGGGCGCTCGGGTGCTGGCCTTCGAGCCGGTGGGGCCGATCTACGACACCCTGTCCGCCAACCTCGAGCTCTACGGCGGCGGTGCCGTCACCGCCCTGCCCTTCGGCCTGTCGGAAGAAGAGGGGGAGGCGGAGCTGCTCTTCTATCCCCGCTACACCATGATGTCCGGCCTCGCCGAGCGGGCGGCGCCGGAGGACGAAGCGGAGGTGGTGAAGCGCTTCCTCGATAACCAGCGTCAGCAGGGGGAGAGCGGCGCCGACGAGCTGCTGGCCCACGCCGACGAGCTGCTGGAAGGCCGCTTCGAGGGAGAGCGCCTAACGGCCCGCCTGCGGCGGCTCTCGGACGTGCTGCGGGAGCACCCCCTGGAGCGCATCGACCTGCTGAAGATCGACGTCCAGCGGGTGGAGCCGGAGGTCCTCGGCGGCATCGACGACGAGCACTGGCCGCGCATCCACCAGGTGGTGATGGAGCTGCACGACGAGAGCGGCGGCGAGGGCACGGTGGCGCAGGTTCGAGAGCTGCTGGAATCCCGCGGCTTCGAGGTCTACACCGAGCAGGACCCGCTGCTCGAGGGCACCGATCGCTGGAATCTGTGGGCGGCGCGTCGCGGCGAGGGCTTCGGCCTCGCCCCCGGAGCCCCCGCGGTGGACGCTCCCCTGCACCTGGAGGGGATGCCGGGGATGATCGACGAGGACTCTCTGCGGGCCCACCTGCGGCGCCTGCTGCCGGAGACCATGATCCCCGCCTCCCTGCTGCTGATCGACGCTCTGCCGGTGACCTCCCGGGGCAAGGTGGATCGGGCGGCGCTGCCGGATCCCGAATCCTTAGCGCCGCAGCAGCGGCGGCGCTACATCGCTCCGGCGACCCGCGCCGAGGAGGTGGTGGCGAAGATCTGGGCGGAGGTGCTGGGGGTCGATCAGGTCGGCGCCCACGACAACTTCTTCGACCTCGGCGGGCATTCCCTGCTGGTGGTGGAGGTCCACGGTCGCCTGCGCCAGAGCTTCGAGCGGGAGATCACCATGCTGGACCTTTTCCAGCACCCGACGGTGGCGGACCTCGCCGCCTTCCTCACCGCCGAGGGGGATGAGGAGAAGGAAGACGCCCTGGCGGGGGTGGACGATCGAGTCGCTCGCCAGAAGGCGGCGCGGCGCAAGGCGCAGCAGCGACGAGGTCGCTCGTGAGCCAGAAGCATTCCAGCGTCGCCGTGGATCTGGAGGATTTGCCGGAGCCCCTAGCGGACGCCATCGCCATCGTCGGCCTCGCCGGCCGCTTCCCCGGGGCTGACGACATCAGCACCTATTGGAGCAACCTGCGGGAAGGAGTGGAGTCGGTGCGCTTCTGGACTCCCGAGGAGCTGGAGGACGCCGGGATCCCGCCGCTGCTGGCGCGGGATCCGGGCTACGTCCCGGCCCTCGGCGCCCTCTCCGACATCGCCGGCTTCGACGCCGGCTTCTTCGGCTTCAATCCCCGGGTCGCCACCACCATGGATCCGCAGCAGCGGCTCTTCCTGGAGTGCTGCTGGCACGCCCTGGAAGACGCCGCGGTGGACGCTTCTCGCTTCGACGGCCCCATCGCCGTCTACGGCGGCGCCAGCCTCAACAGCTACCTGCTCCACGCCATCGGGCGCGGGGTGGACTTCATCTCCGCGGTGGGAGACCTCCAGGCGGCGATCGGCAACCGCACCGATCACCTCGCCCCCTCGGTGGCCTATCGCCTGGGCCTCAAGGGGCCGGCGGTGACGGTGCAGACCACCTGCTCCACCTCTCTGGTGGCGGTGCACCTGGCCTGTCAGGCGCTGCTGGACTACCAGACGGATCTCGCCATCGCCGGTGGAGTGCGGGTGCAGGTGCCCCAGGAGGGGGGCTACGTCCACGAGACCGGGGGCATCTTCAGCCCCGACGGCCACTGCCGACCCTTCGATGCGGCCGCCGCCGGAACTCTAAACGGCAACGGCGTCGGCACCGTGGTGCTGGCGCGGCTGGAGGATGCGCTGACCCAGGGCCTGCCGGTGCGGGCGCTGATTCTGGGGTCGGCGATCAACAACGACGGCGACGACAAGGTGGGCTACACCGCTCCCAGCGTCGACGGTCAGGCGCAGGTCATCGCCCTGGCCCAGGGCATCGCCGGCGTCACGCCGCGGGAGATCAGCTACATCGAGACCCACGGCACCGCCACGCCGCTGGGGGATCCCATCGAGATCGCCGCCCTGCGGCGGGTGTTCTCCAAGGACGGCGACAGCGGCCGCACCACCCTGGGGGCGGTGAAGTCGAATTTCGGTCATCTCGATACCGCCGCCGGCATCGCCGGATTGATCAAGACGGTGCTCGCCATGGAGGCCCGGGAGCTGCCGCCGACGCTGCACTTCCAGCAGGCCAACGCGGCCCTGGAGCTGGAGGCCAGCGGCTTCGAGGTGAGCTCCCAGCTGCAGCCCTGGGAGGCCCCCAGCGCCGGTGGCCGAGAGCTGCCGCGGCGGGCGGGGGTCTCTTCCTTCGGCATCGGCGGCACCAACGCCCACCTGGTGCTGGAGGAGGCGCCGGAGATCCTCCGCGGCCGATCCGGCGGAGAGTCTCGGGAGTGGCAGATGCTGCTGCTCTCGGCGCGCTCCAGCGCCGCCCTGGAGGACGCCACCCAGCGCTTCGCGACTTTCCTCGCCGAATCCTTAGAGGAGCGTCAGGGGGTCTCCGATGAGGGTGCCGAGGGCGACGCGGAGCAAGAGCGACGGGAGCTGGCGGATATCGCCTACACCCTGAAGGCCGGGCGCCGACCCTTCGAATTCCGCCGCGCGGTGCTCTGCCGCAGCCTCGAAGAGGCGGTGCAGCACTTCCAGAGCCTCGATCCCCGGCACGTCTTCACCAGCCTGCGGGAGCCCCGCAAGCGGCCGCTGGTCTTCCTGCTGCCGGGCCAGGGCTCCCAGCATCCGGGGATGCTCGCGGAGCTCTACCGCAACGAGGCGGAGACCCGCCGCTGGCTCGATCGCGGCGCCGAGGTGCTGGCGGCCCTGCCGGCGGATCTGGGCGGCTGCACGGATCTTCTGGAGCGCATCTTCGACGGTGATGCCGAGGCCCTGCGGCGCACCGACCTCGCCCAGCCGGCGCTCTTCATCGTCGAATACGCTCTCGCTCGCCAGTGGATGGAGTGGGGCGTGGCTCCCTCCGCCCTGCTCGGTCACAGCATCGGAGAATACGTCGCCGCGGCCCTGGCGGAGGTCTTCACCTTCGAGCAGGGCCTGAGGCTGGTAGCCCGCCGCGGACAGCTGGTGCAGAGCCTGCCGGGAGGCTCCATGGTGAGCGTCCACGCCGACGAGAATCGCCTCCAGGAGCTGCTGGCGACGCTGCGCCGGGAGGGCCACATCCTCGACCTGGCGGCGATCAACCGCCCCGGGGTCGGGGTGGTGGCAGGCAGCGAAGGGGCCACCGCCGCTCTGCGGCAGCGGCTGGAGGAAGAGGGCTGGATCCACCGCGCCCTGCACACCTCCCACGCCTTCCACTCGGCGATGATGGAGCCCGCCCAGGAGGGCTTCCGCCGCGCCTTCGAGGGCATTGAGCTTCAGGCGCCGAAGATTCCCTTCGTCTCCAACGTCAGCGGCGAGTGGATCCGCGACGAAGAGGCCACCAGTCCGGACTATTGGGTGCGCCACCTGCGGGCCACGGTGCGCTTCAGCCAGGGGCTGGAGCAGGTGCTGGAGGAGGCCTCGGCGGTGCTGTTGGAGGTCGGGCCCAACACCCACCTGGCGACCCTCGCCCGCCAGCATCCCGCTCGCGGCGCCGACCACGTGGTGCTCTCCAGTCAGCGCCACGCCCGGGAAGAGGCGGCGGATGTCGAGGCCCTGCTCACCGCCGCCGCCCGTCTGTGGCTCGCCGGGGTGCCGCTGAATTGGGAAACCTTCTACGCCCAGCAGCAGCGCCTGCGGCGCTCCCTGCCGGGCTATCCCTTCGAGCATCGCCGCTACTGGATCGAGGCCGGGGCGGCGGCGCCGGGATTCAGCGCCACCGCCGGGGCGGTAGCCCCCGGCGGCCGGGCGGCGGATCCCGCCCATTGGTTCTACCTGCCGGCGTGGCGCCGCGCTCCCCTCAGCGGGGACGGCGCGCTGCCGACCTCGGTGCTGCTGCTCACCGCCGAGGAGGATTCCCCCTCGGCGCGGCTGGGGCAGGCTCTCGAGGAGCGATTGCGGGCCGCCGGCGCGGACGTGCGGCGCCAGGCCCTGGTTCTCCAGCCAGCGGAGGGTGCTGACGGGCTTCCCGCCGGGGAGCGGCGGACCTACGAAAGCCTGCTGGCGGAGGGCCCAAACTCAGAGCAGCCAGCCCCAGAGAGAATCGTCAGCCTGCTGGCGGTGAGCGGCGACGAGGCGCGCCACGAGGCGGCGGCGCAGGGCATGCAGCGCTACGCCTTCGACGCCCACTTTCTTCTGCTCCAGGCGCTGGCGGAGGGCGCCCTCGGCGGCGAGGGCGATTCGGTGCCGCGACTGGAGGTGGTCACCGACGGGGCCCAGGAGGTCCTCGGCGGCGAGCTGCGCTGGCCGGAGAAGGCCTTGGTGCAGGGGCCGGTTCGAGTAGGGCCGAAGGAGATTCCGGGCCTGGTGACCCGGGCGGTGGATCTCGAGCCGGGGCTGACCACCGAAGACTTCGACTCGGCGGCGGATCGCCTGCTGGCGGAATGGCGTCAGCCGGAAGCCGCCGGGGCCATCGTCGCCTGGCGCGGCGACCGCCGCTGGCAGGAGAGCTTCGAGTCGGCGCCGCTGGCGCCTCCCGCGGCCTCTTCCACGACAGGATCAGGCGACTCCTCGTCTCCCGCCGTGACGAAGGGGCTGCGCCCCGGCGGCGTGGTGCTGCTCACCGGCGGCTTCGGCGGCATGGGCCGCACTTTCGCCGCGGAGCTGATCCGCCAGGTCCAGGCCCGCATCGTGCTGGTGGGCCGACGGGATCCCTCCACCCCGGCCTATGGGGAAGTGGTGGAGGAACTGGAGGCCCTCGGCGGAGAAGTGCTGGCGCTGCAGGGAGACATCGGCTCCCCGGGAGCCTGGGAGCCGCTGCTGGACGCCGTCGAGGAGCGCTTCGGCGCCCTCCACGGGGTGGTCCACGCCGCCGGCGTGCCCCCCACCAGCCCGCTGATGTTCAAGACTCTGGAGGAGGCCCGGGAGGCCCTCGGCGCCAAGGTGGCGGGCACCCTGGACCTGGATGCCGCCATCGCCCGTCGCCCCTGGGCGGCGGATCTGGACTTCGTGCTGCTGTGCTCCTCCCGCGCCGCCTTCCTGGCGCCGCCGGCCTCGGTGGACTACACCTCCGCCAACGCCTTCCTCGACGCCTTCGCCCTGCACCGTGCTTCCTCCGGTTCCGAGGGACCGGCAGTCCTGGCGGTGAATTGGTGCGGCTGGCGGGACGTCGGCATGCTGGCGGCGGCGGCCCAGAGCGGCGACGGTCCGGTGGATCCCGCCGTCGGCCGCCCGGAGCCCGTGGACTACCCCTTCTTCGATCGCCGCTTCAGCGCCGCCGCTACCGCCTCGCGGCCGGCGGTGCACACCTTCGAGCTGGAGGTCAGCCCCCGCACCCATTGGCTGCTGGACGACCACCGCATCGGCGGCCACGCGGTGGTCGCCGGCACCACCTACCTGGAGCTCGCCCGAGCGGCGGCGGTGGAGTTGGGCCTCGAAGGTCCGATGGACCTGGTGGACGTCTTCTTCCTCACCCCGGTGCGCCTGCGGGACGAGGAGTCCCGCACCCTGCGGGTGAAGCTGGAGGAGCGCGGCGACGGCGGCTACGACGTCGAGGCCGCCAGCCGCATCCTCACCGAGGGGGAGGATCGCTGGGAGAACACGGTGGTGTTCCAGCTTCACCCGGCAGAGGTCCATCCAGAAGAGGGATCCGCGGCGCAGACTGACACGGAGGCCGACGCGGAATCCTCCGTGGATCAGAGTGCCGAAGCGCGGCGAGCCCGCCTCGAAGAGCTGCGCCGCCGCACCAGCGAGGGACGCTCGGTGGCGGCGGTGGAGGACGAGCTGCGGGAGGATCTCGGTCCCCGCTGGCAGAACGTTGCCCAGGTCTTCCACGGCGATCAGGAGGTTCTCGGCGTGATGGAGCTGGGGGCGCCGTACCACGGCGACCTGGAGGCCATGCGCCTGCACCCCTCGCTGCTGGACCGGGCGGTGAGCCTCGGCGTCAACTACCTCGCCGGGGACGTTCCGGACGAGTTCTATCTGCCCATGGCCTATCGCCGGATTCGGGTGCTGGAAGATCTTCCGGCCCGCTTCCTGGCCCACGTGCGGCGCATCGATACCGGCACCCAGGAGAAGGAGACCCTCTCCTTCGCCGTGACCCTGCTGAGCGAAGAGGGGCAGGTGCTGGTGGACATCGACCACTTCAGCCGCAAGCGGGTGAGCGACGCCTGGGCGCAGCTGCGGGACATGGTGGCCAAGGAGGGCGGCACCCCCGCCACCGGAGCTTCCGCGTCGCCGGTCGCTGGCGCCGCGGCCAGCGAGGACTCCGGCGGCAGCGCCGACGAGGCCCTGCGCTCGGCCCTCTCCCCAGAAGAGGGGGCGGACGCCTTCCTGCGCCTGCTGGGGGCCCTGGACCGCGGCCGGGCGGTGGTCTCGCCGACCCATCTGGATTCCGATCGCGCCGCCGCCGCGGCGGTGCGGGCGGAGGACTTCGCCACCGATCTCGGCGGCGACTCCGAGGAGGCGGAGGCCCACCCCCGGACCCTGGATACGGAATACGTCGCCCCCTCCAGCGCGCTGGAAGAGATCCTCGCGTCGCTGTGGAGCCAGGCCCTTGGGGTCTCGCCGGTGGGCGTTCAGGACAATTACTTCGAGCTCGGCGGCGACTCCGTGCTGGGGGTGCAGATCATCGCCCGGGCGCGCTCCCAGGGAGTGGAGATCCTGCCGAACCAGCTCTTCGAGTACCAGACCATCGCCGAGCTGGCGGCGGTGCTGGCGGCCTCTGGAGTGGAGGTCGGAGAAGGCGCGGCGCCCGCCGGGCCGCCGCTGGAGCCCCGCTCCCCGGAGACCCCGCTGCCTCTCTCCCTCTCCCAGCAGCGGCTGTGGTTCCTCCACAGTCTCGATCCCCACAGCCCGGCCTACCATCTCTCCTGCCCGCTGCGCCTCGACGGCGAGCTGCGGCATCGCGAGCTGGCCCGCTGCCTGGCGGATATCGTCACCCGCCACGAGGCCCTGCGCACCCGCTTCGAGTCGAGGCAGGGCTGGCCCTCCCAGGTGGTCGCCCCGGCCCCCGCCGGCGATGCCCTGCCGCTGCCGGTGGTGGACGTCAGCGGGGTTCCGGATCCCCAGGGCCTGGCGGACCAGATCCTGGAGCAGGCCACCCGCCGCCCCTTCGCCCTGGAAGAATCCGCTCCCTTCCGCACCCTGCTGGTGCGGGTGGCGGCGGAGGCTGCGGATTTCGACGCAGGCGCCGCGGCGGAATCCGTCCGCGGTCATCACCTGGCGATCTTCGTGCTCCACCACATCATTGCCGACGGCTGGTCCATCGGCGTCTTGGTGGGGGAGCTGGGGGCCCTGTATCGGGCGCGCTTAGCGGGCGATCCAGCCCCCGTCGCCGCCCTGCCGGCGCTGCCGGTGCAATACGGCGACTACACCCTGTGGCAGCAGCGGCGGGCGGCGGAGGGCGCCTTCGACGCCGACGTCGACTGGTGGCGGGAGGCCCTCGCCGAGATGCCGCCGCGGCTGGAGCTGCCGGCGGACGGTCCCGCCCCCCGCGCCGGGGAGGATGCCTCGTCGTCGCCTGAGGATGAGGACTCCGCCAGCGACGACCGCGGCGTGACCCTCGACCTGCGCTATCCGGAGCCCCTGGCTCGCGCCCTCGAGGCGCTGGCGCGCTCCTGCGATACCACCCTCTTTACCGTCGCCCTGGCGGCCTTCGACGCCCTGGCGGCGCGCCTCGCCGGCCAGGACAAGGTGGTGGTGGGCGTGCCGGTGGCGAATCGAGAGCGGGCGGAGATCGCCGACCTCATCGGTCTGTTCATCAATACCCTGCCGATTCCCCTGGATCTCGGCGGCGATCCCTCCTTCCGCGAGCTGGTGGCCCGCGCCAAGCGCTCCTCCCTGGACGCCTTCTCCCATCAGGAGGCTCCGCTGGAGAAGGTGGCGGAAGCGGTGCGCGCCGACGGCGGCGGCCGGGAGGGCCTGTTCTCGGTGCTCTTCGGCTTCCAGAACGCGCCGATGGAAACCCTGCAGCTGCCGGGGCTGGAGCTCTCCACTCCGGCGGCGGACCGCGGCACGGCGATGTTCGACTGGACCCTGGTGTTCTACGAGACCAGCGCCGCTCTGACCGGCTGGATCGCCTACCGCGCCCAGCGCTTCGACGCCGCCACCATGGCGCGCTTCGAGGCCCGCTTCGGTGCCCTGCTGACGGCGGTGGCCGAGAATCCCGAGCTACCCCTGTCGCGACTGCCGGTGATGGCCGAAGAGGAGCGCCGACAGCTGCTGGCGGCGGCCGGCGACGGCCTGCCGGTGGGCTCCGCCGCCGCGGCCTCGAGCCTGATCCATCGCTTCGCGGCGCAGGCGGCGGCGAACCCTCAGGGAATCGCGGTGAGCTCCTCTCAGGGGGCCTGGACCTACGGCCAGCTGGCGATTCTCGCCGCCGGCGGTGCCGCCGCGCTGCGCTCCGCCGGAGTGGGCCCGGGGCGTCGAGTGGCGCTGGCCTACGAGCGGGGACTGGAAGCGGTGGCGGCTCAGCTGGCGACCCTCGCCGCCGGGGCTTCCTACCTGCCCCTGGATCCCTCCCAGCCCCACAGCCGAGTGGCGAATATCGTTGCCGACGGCGCCCCTTCGCTGATCCTCGTCGGCCCCGACGTGGCGTCGCCGGCGGGCCTGGCGGCTCCCTCTAGGGCCCATCAGGAGGTCTTCGCCGAGGCCGCCGAGAGGGCGCAGCTAGACGGGGCCGCTGTCGATGGAGCCGTGGAAGCCCTCGGCGAAGTCGCCGTGGGTCCGGAGCATCCGGCCTACCTGCTCTTCACCTCCGGCTCCACCGGCCGCCCGAAGGGAGTGATGGTGCCCCACGGCGCGGTCCTCGCCCTGCTGGGCTCCTGCGAGGATTGGCTGGCTCCCGGCGCCGAAGACCGCTGGAGCGTCTTCCACTCCCTGGCCTTCGACTTCTCGGTGTGGGAGATCTGGGGCGCCCTGGCCTTCGGCGGCCGCGCGGTGATGGTGTCCCGAGACGTGGCCCGCTCGCCGGCCCTCTTCCTGGATCTGCTGGAGTCGGAGGGAGTGAGCGTCCTCTCCCAGACTCCCGGAGCCTTCCGCCGCCTGGATTCGGCGGACGCCGACCGCGGCGCTGGCGCCCCGGCGCTGACGGCGCTGAGGGCCATCACCTTCGGCGGTGAGGCGCTGGACCCCGGGCAGCTGCGCTCCTGGCGAAGCCGCCGCCCGGCGGTGGAGTTGATCAATCTCTACGGCATCACCGAGACCACGGTGCACGTCACCCGCCACACCCTGGGGGAGACGGATCTGCGCCTCGACGGCCGCAGCCCCATCGGCGAGGCCCTGGAGCATCTCAGCCTGCACGTGGTGGATACCCACCCCGGCGCCGCCCAGGAGCCCGCCCCGGCGGGGGCGGTGGGAGAGCTGGTGGTCGGCGGTGCCGGCCTGGCCCAGGGCTATGCCGGTGATCCCGCCCGCACCGCGGAGCGCTTCGTGCCGGATCCCCACGCCGATTCCCGGCGCCCCGGTGCTCGCCTCTACCGCAGCGGTGACCTCGGTCGTCGCCGGGCGGACGGCGGGGTGGACTACCTCGGCCGCCGCGATCGCCAGCTGAAGGTGCGGGGCTACCGCATCGAGGCCGGCGAGGTGGAGGCCGCCGCCGCCTCCCATGGGGGCCTGGCGGTAGCGGTGGCGGACGTCGCCACGGTGGCTGGAGAGCCCAGCCTGGTGGTGTGGGCGACGGCGGCTCCGGCTTCCGAGGCAGACGCTCCAAACAGTGCCGCCCCGGATTTGGCGACCTTGCGCCAAGAGATGGCCCAGCGGGTGCCGGAGTACATGCTGCCCTCCCGCCTGGTGATGCTGGAAAGCCTGCCCCTGACCTCCAGCGGCAAGATCGATCGCCGCGCCCTGCCTCATCCCGAGAGCAGCGCGGCCCACGGCGTCGCGCCGACGACGGCCCACGCCCGGGAGCCCGCCGACGCCCTGGAGCTCTATCTGGCGCAGCTCTACGCCGAAGTGCTCGACATCCCCCGCCCGGGGGTGACGGAGGCCTTCTTCGACCTCGGCGGTCATTCGGTGGCCGCCGCGGTGCTGGTCAACCGAATCCAGCAGCGCCTCGGCGCCATCGTGCACGTGGTGGCGATCTTCGACGCCCCCACGGTGGAGTCGCTGGCGGAGTACCTGCGTCAGCGTCATCCCCAGGCGGTGGCCCAGCACTTCGGCGCGGGGGGCGAAAGCTCCGCGACGGCGGCGCTGCGTTCTGCCGCCTCGCCGGTGGACGAGGCGGCCCTGGAGCGACTCGCCGCTCTGGTGCCTCCGCTGGAGGGCGGGGAGCGCCGTGCCAAGAACCCGCCGGCGGTCTTCGTGCTGGCGCCGCCGCGCTCCGGCACCACCCTGCTGCGGGTGATGCTCGCCGGCCATCCCCAGCTCTTCGCGCCGCCGGAGCTGGAGCTGCTCTCGTTCCCGGATCTCGCCAGCCGCCGCGCCGCCTTCGACAACGAGCGCGACCGCTTCTGGCTGGAGGGCCTGGTGCGGGCCGGCATGGAGGCTCTGGACACCGACGCCGCCGGCGCCGAGGCCTGGGTGGAGTCCCTGGAAGCCCGCGACGCCAGCACCGCGGAGGCCTACGGCGCTCTCCAGGAGCTGCTGACGGCCCCCGGTGGACGCCGCCTGCTGGTGGACAAGACCCCCTCCTACGCCCTGCATCCGAGCATCCTGCAGCGCGCCGAGGAGATCTTCGACGGCGCCTACTTCATCCATCTGCTGCGCCATCCCCAGGGCATGGTGCGCTCCTTCGACGACGCCGGCCTGGACGAGATCTTCTTCCGCTTCGATCACCGCCTGCCGCGGCGGGCCCTGGCGGAGGGGCTGTGGACCCTCAGCCAGCGCAACATCCTGGACTTCCTGCAGGGGATCCCCGAGGAGCGGCACACCGCCGTCTCCTTCGAGGAGCTGGTGCGCTCCCCGGTGGAGACCATGGAGCGGCTGTGCGCCTTCCTCGACCTGCCCTTCGAGGCGGCGATGGCGGATCCCTACGGCGCCAACAGCTCCGCCCGCATGACCGACGGTCCGCGGCCGGAATCCCGCATGCTGGGAGACGTCAAGCTGCTGGAGCATCGGGGCATCGATCCGGCGGCGGCGGATCGCTGGCGCCAGGATGAGCGCCTGGCGCCCCTGTCGGCCGCTACGGCGAAGACCGCCGCGGGGCTCGGGTACGTTGACCTCGGGGTTGATCTCGATACCGCTTCTGCTTCTGGGGACTCGAGCCTCACTCTCTTCTCCGCTGGAGCCCCGTCGGAAGTCCAGCTAGATGCCCAGTCCGAAGCCTCGTCAGAAGCTCAGCGCTGGCCGCTGGCGCCGGCCCAGGAGCGGCTGTGGTTCCTCCACCAGCTGGCGCCGGAGAGCCCGGCCTACAACGTCCCCGCCTCGATGACCCTCTCCGGAGCGCTGGACGTCTCCGCCCTGGCCTGGGCGCTGGAGCGGGTGGAGGAGCGCCACGGCGCGCTGCGCACGGTCTTCGATCACGACGTCGAGGGCTTCCCCGGACCCTCCCAGCGGGTTCGCCCGCCGCGGGACGGCGGACGCTTCGCCCTGCCGGTGGTGGATCTATCCGCCCTGGCGCCGCAGCGCGCCGAGGAAGAGGCTCGCCGCCTGGCCTCGGCGGAGGCCCTGGCTCCCTTCGACCTCGCCACCGGTCCGATGCTGCGGGCCCGGCTGCTGCGGCTGCCGCCTCAGGACGGCATGCAGAGTCATGGGGCTCTGCTCACCGTTCACCACGCCGTCGCCGACGGCTGGTCCCTGCGTCTTCTGGTGGCCGATTTCGGCGAGCTCTACGCCTCCCGAGTGGAGGGCCGCGGGGCGCGGCTGCAGCCGCTGCCGGTGAGCTACGGCGCCTACGCCGCCCATCTGCGCCAGGAGCTGGAGAGCGGCTCCCTGGTAGCGGCGCTGGAGCGGCGGGTGGAGGCGCTGCGGGGCACTCCGGTGCTGGAGCTGGCCACCGATCGCCCGCGGCCTCGGGTGGCCTCCAGCGAGGGTTCCCGCATTCCTCTGCACTGGCCGGCGGCGCTGGTGGAATCGGCGGCGGCCTTCGGCCGGCGCCGCGGCGCCACTCCCTTCATGGTGATCCTCGCCGCTTACTCCGCCCTGCTGGGCCGACTCAGCCGCCAGCGGGACTTTGCCGTCGGCGTGCCGGAGGCCGGTCGCCTGCACCAGGAAGTGGAAGGAGTGGTGGGCCTCTTTGTCAACATCCTCGCCATGCGCCTGGACCTCGGTGCCGCCGCCGGCGGGGCCTCGCCGAGCTTCGAGGATCTGCTGGAGCGGGTGCGCGGCGCCAGCCGCGACGCCTTCGAGGATCGGGAGGTGCCCCTGGAGCAGATCGTCGAGGTGATCCAGCCGCAGCGGGATCCCTCCCGGGAGCCCCTGTGCCAGGTGGCCCTGGCCTACCAGAACCTGCCCAGCGGCGAGCTGCAGCTGCCGAACCTCGAGGTGGGAACCCTGGAGACCGGCACCGCGGCGGCAAAATTCGACCTGCTGCTGACCCTCAGCGAGCTGCCCGGGGAGGGCGCCGAGGGCATCCTGGAAGGAGCCCTGGACTGGCGCACGGATCTCTTCGATGCCGCTACCGCACAGCGCATCGCGGCTCAGCTCCAGCGACTGCTGGAGCGCGCTCTGGAGTCGCCCCAGCAGCCGGTGCTGGAGCTGCCCCTGAGCGATGCCAGCGAGGCACAGCACCTGCTGACCTACGAGGGAGCGGCGCCGAGGGCTCCGGGCGGCGCCCGGGAGCTCGCCGAGAGCGCCCTGGAGATGGTGGCCCGGCGGGTCGCCGAATCCCCCCAGGGGCTGGCGGTGGACGGCGATTTCGGTCGCCTCACCTACGCCGAGCTATGGCGGCGGGTGGAGGCCCGGGCCTGCGCCCTGCGGGCCGCCGGCATCGGCGCCGGCAGCCGAGTGGCGGTGCTGGCGGCGGGAACGCCAGAGATGCTCGAGGGGCAGCTGGCGGTGCTCGCCGCCGGGGCAGCCTACGTGCCGCTGGATCCCCGTCACCCCGCCGAGCGCCTCGCCGCGGTGGCGGTGGCGGCCCTCGCCCCGCCCCGCGCCGCCAGTCGCCCGGTGGCGCTGCTGGCCGGCGGTCACGGAGTGTCCTCGGAGCTGCGTCGGGCGGTGGCGGAGGACCTGGAGAGGGGACTCGCCGAGACACCCGGAGCCGCGCCGTGGACGGTAGATCTGGAGACCGACGCCCCCGCTCCTTCGGAAGGGGAGCTGCGTTCCCTGCGCTCCCTGCCTCGACCCCACCCTCTGCAGGAGGCCTATCTGATCTTCACCTCCGGCTCCACCGGCACCCCCAAGGCGACGGTGATGACCCAGCGCAACCTGGCGCGCTTCGTCGCCACCCAGGGGCCGGTCTTCGGCATCGGCGCCGGTCGCCGGATGCTGCAGATGGCCTCGCCGGCCTTCGACGCCGCGGTGATGGAGGTCTTCGTTCCCCTGGTGGAGGGCAGCACCGTGGTTCTCGGCCGCCGCGAGACCCTGGCGGCGGGCCCGGATCTGGAACAGGCGCTGCAGCGCCTGGCGGTGGACGTGCTCTTCATCACCCCCTCGGTGTTGGCGCTGCTGGATGCGGCGGCGCTGCCGGACCTCGCGGTGGTGCTGTGCGGCGGCGAGGCCTGCCCGGCGCCGCTGGCGGCCCGCTGGTCCCGCGGTCGCCGCTGGGTGCACGTCTACGGCCCCACCGAATGCACCATCATCACCCTCGGCCATCCCTTCGCTCTGGATTCGGATGGCGATTCCGTCGCCGATGCGTTGGTGGCTCCGCCCCTCGGCCGCGGGCTGCCGGGGGTGGAAGTGCTGCTGGTGGACGACGCGCTGCTGCCGGCGCCGCCGGGAGCGGTGGCGGAGATCGCCCTCGCCGGGGCGGTGCTCTCCCGCGGCTATGAGGGACGCCCGGCGCTGACCGCTGAGACCTTCGTCCCCCATCCTCATCCGCAGCGACCGGGGCAGCGCCTCTATCGCACCGGTGACCTCGCCCGACTGGCGGGGGACGACACCCTGCGCTTCCACGGCCGCCGCGACCGCCAGGTGCAGGTGCGCGGAGTGCGGGTGGAGCCCGGCGAGGTGGAGGCCGCGGTGGTGCGACTGCCGGGAGTGCGGGACGCCGCGGTGGAAGGCTACGGCGAAGGCTCGAATTTCCGGCTCGCCGCCTGGGTGGTGCCGGAGGGCTCCCTGGACGACGCCCACCGGGAGCTCGCCGCCTGGCGCGAGACGCTGCGTCACGAGCTGCCGGAGGTCTTGGTGCCGGACGCCTTCGTGCTGATGGAGACCCTGCCCCGGGGCACCAGCGGCAAGGTGGATCGCTCCCGGCTGCCGCAGCCGGTGGCGGGAGCCGGCAGCGGCGAGGCGGTGGCGCCCCGCAGCGAGCGGGAGGTACAGGTGGCGGCGGTGTGGCGGGAGCTGCTGGAGGTGGAGACCGTGGGGGTGGAGACTCCCTTCTTCGACCTCGGCGGCCACTCGCTGCTGGCCACCCGGGTGGTCTCCCGACTGCGGGAGGCCAGCGGCCTCACCCTCACTCTGCGGGACTTCTTCGACGCCCCCACCGTCGCCGGCCTGGCCCAGCGCCTAGAAGAGCTGGCGCAGGGCGGCGCCGAGTCGGTAGAGGCCGCGGAGACGGCGATCCCCGTCGCCGAGCGGGGAGATCAGGACCTGGAATCTCTGCTGGACGAGCTGGGCGCCGTAGCGGCCCTGCCGGACGGCGGGGGAGAGGAGGGCGGCGGCGAATGAGCGCCGCGACCCATGCCCTGGTGGAGCGCATTCGCTCCCTGCCGCCGGCCCAGCGCCGGGCGCTGGTGGAGCGCATTCGCAGCCAGGGGGTGGCGGATCTCTATCCGGCCTCCTATGCCCAGGAGCAGCTGTGGTTCCTCGACCGCCTGCGCCCGGGGGATTCCTTCTACAACATCCCCGTCGCCCTGGAGCTCGCCGGAGATCTGGAGCCGCAGCGGCTGAGCGCCGCCGTGACCCAGGTGGTGCGACGCCACGAAGCCTTGCGCACCACCTTTCTGGAGATCGACGGCGAGCCCTTCCAGCGGGTCAGCGCCGCCTCGCCGGAAGGCCAGCGGCAGCCTCTTCCGGTGGTGGATCTGCGGGCCCTGGCGCCGGAGCTGCGGGATCGCGAAGCCCGGGAGCTGGCGCGCCGGGAGTCCGACCGCCCCTTCGATCTCGCCCGCGGCCCGCTGCTGCGCTGCTCCCTGCTGTGGCTGTCGACGGCCCCGGCGGCCCCGGCGCTTCCGGCGGCCCCGGCGGCCCCGGCGCTTCCGGCGGGCCCGGCGGCCCGGTGGGGCCTGCTGCTGACGGTGCACCACATCGTGTCCGACGGCTGGTCCATGGGGGTGCTGGTGCAGGAGCTGGGGGCCCTCTACCAGGATCTCCCGCTGCCGCCCCTGCCGCGCCAATATGCCGATTTCGCCCTCTGGCAGCGCCAGCGCCTGGAGGCCGGAGAGCTGGAGCGCCAGCTGGACTGGTGGCGCCAGCAGCTGGCGGAGCTGCCGCCGATGGTGCTGCGGGGGGATCGCCCGGTGCCGGCGCTCTCTTCCGGTCGAGGCCATCGGGTCTCCCTGCCGCTGGACCCGCAGGTCTCGGAGGCGCTGGGGGCCGTGGCCCGCCGCGCCGGGGTGAGCGAGTTCATGGTGCTGCTGGCGGCCTTCGGCGCCCTGCTGGGGCGCTGGAGCGGCGCGCCGTCTCTAGCCATCGGTACCGCCGCCGCCCAGCGTCAGCGGGCGGAGCTGGAGTCCCTGGTGGGCTATTTCGTCAACTCCCTGACCCTGCGCTTCGATCTGCGGGGCGCCGGAGGCGACGGGCTCTCTTTCCAGCAGCTGGTGGCCCACGCCCGGGAGGTCGCGGTGGCGGCCTTCGATCACCAGGAAGTTCCCTTCGATCAGGTGGTCAAGGCGGTGGCGCCGCAGCGCCGGGCAGAGCGCAACCCTCTCTTCCAGGCGATGCTCACGGTGCAGAACCTGGCCCTGCGCTCCCCGCGTCTGGGGGACGCCGTCGCCCGCCCCCTGGGGGGCGTGCGGGAGAGCCGGAAGTTTGATCTCCACGCCGATTGGTGGCCGGGGGAGCCGGGCTCCGAGTCCCCCTCCTGGACCCTCTCGTTGCAGGCCGACGCGGATCTCTTCGACCGCAGCACCGTCGAGCGCCTGGCACGAGCCTACGGTCGTCTTCTGGAGTCTGCCCTGGAGCAGCCGGAGACGCCTCTCCATCGGCTGCCGCTGCTCTCGGCGGCGGAACGCCAGATGGTGGCGGTGGAGTGGGCCGGTGGTGAAGCGGTAGTGCCCTGTGAGACCGGGGAGGCCGTTCAGACTATCCCCCTGCGATTCCGGCATCACGCCGCCCGCAACCCCTCGGCGCCGGCTCTGACCTGCGGCGACGAGACGATCACCTACGGCGAGCTTCATCAGCGCTCGGGGCACCTCGCCCGGCGCCTGGAGCAGGCCCTCGCGCCCCTCGGCGTCGGTCGAGACCAGGAGGCGACGGTGGGCATCGCCATGGAGCGCTCGCCGACGGCGGTGGTGGCGATGCTGGCGGCCCTCGAGGCCGGTTGCGCCTACGTGCCGCTGGATCCGGGCTATCCCCGGGAGCGGCTGAAGGCGATGGTGGAGAACGCCGCGCCGGCGGTGGTGGTGAGCGCCGCGGCGGAGGCTCCGCCGGCGGTGGCCCAGGCCCTCGCCAGCGGCCTCGGCGAGCTGGCCCCCGGAGAGGCGCCGCCGCCCATCGTCGCGGTGGACGGCGGCGGCGAGGCCCCGGAAGCGAGCCTCGAGGACGACCTGAGCCTGCGGCGCGCTCCAGCGGGACCGGACGCTCTGGCCTACATCCTCTACACCTCCGGCTCCACCGGTCGCCCGAAGGGCGTCGCCGTGCCCCAGCGGGCGGTGCTGCGCCTGGTGGAGGCCCAGCGGGGCCGGGAAGGTTTTCTCGGCGGCGCCCTGGAGGATCAGCAGCGGGTCTTTCTCCTCGCCTCCCCCCTCGCCTTCGACGCTTCGACCCTGGAGCTGTGGGGCCCTCTGCTTCACGGCGCCCAGCTGGAGGTGATGGCCCCCGGTCGCTTCACCCCGGGAGAGCTGCTGGCGACGGCCCGCCGCGCCGGGGTGACCACCCTGTGGGTGACGGCGGCCCTCTTCCAGCGCCTGGTGGAGGAACACCTGGAGGAGCTGGCGACCCTGCCGGCGCTGCGGGAGCTGCTCACCGGCGGTGACGTGGTGTCTCCGGCGCCGGTGGCGGAGCTGCTGCGGCGGGCGCCCCATCTGCGGGTGGTGAACGGTTACGGACCGACGGAGAACACCACCTTCACCTGCTGCCGGCGGCTGCGGCCGTCGGATCTCGAGCGCCCGTCCCTGCCGGTGGGGGAGCCCATTCCCGGGACCTCCGCCTGGGTGCTGGACGGCCATCAGCGAGTGCTGCCGCCGGGGGTGGTGGGTCAGCTGTGGACCGGCGGCGAGGGCCTCGCCCGCGGCTATCACCGCGCTCCCGGGGCTACCGCCCTGGCCTTTCGCCCTCACCCGCGGCCGACGGCGCCCGGCGAGCGCCTCTACCGCACCGGCGACGAGGCCCGCTGGAGCGCCGACGGCACGGTGGAATTCTTCGGCCGCCGGGATCGCCAGATCAAGCTGCGGGGGCATCGCATCGAGCTCGCCGAGGTGGAGGCCGCCATCGGCTCCCTGCCGTCGGTGAGCGAAGTGGCGGTGGTGTTGCTCTCGGACCCCGACCCGCGCCTGGTGGCCTACGTGGTCGGCGCCTCCGAGGGCTCCGCGGAGTCTGCCCCAGCCCTCGATCGCCAGCCCCTCGATCTTCAGGCCCTGAGGCGGGAGCTGGCGCAGCGTCTGCCGGCGCCGATGATGCCGGCCCTCTTCATCGTCCTGGAAGCTCTCCCCCTCACCGCCCACGGCAAGGTCGACCGCCGCAACCTGCCGGCGCCGTCCCTCCCTGCTTCCGCACAGCCGTCGTCTCCGGGCCGGGAGCTCGATGCCGCGAAGGGCGCGGACGGCGGCGTTCAGGCCCGAGTGGCGGCCCTGTGGCGGGAGCTGCTGCGGATCCCGGAAGTTCCCGTGGACGAGGACTTCTTCGCCATCGGCGGCCATTCCCTGATGGTCACCCAGCTGCTCAGCCGACTGCAGGAAGCCTTCGCCGTGGAGATTCCGCTGCGCACCCTCTTCGACCATCCGACGGTGGCGGGGCAGGCGCGATGGCTGAGCCGGCGCCTCGCCGCTCAGGGAGCGGAAGCCGACTCGGGGCAGAGCTCCGACGAGGCCGCCGGGCCGGAGCGAGGCCCATCGGCGACGCCGCGACTGGCCGTGCCGATCCCGCGGGTCTCCCGCCAGCAGCCGGCGCCCCTGTCCTACGCCCAGGAGCGCCTGTGGTTCCTGCAGCAGCTGCAGCCGACCTCCACCGCCTACAACGAGCCCATGGCCCTGGAGGTGAAGGGGGAGCTCGAGGTCCACGCCCTGGAACAGGCCTTCAGCCGAGTGGTGGAGCGCCACGAGACCCTGCGCACCCGCTTCCCGCGCCGCGATGGACTGCCGGTGCAGGAGGTGGTGGCGGCCGAGGCGGTGCACCTGCCGGTGGTGGATCTGGGGGGCCTGCCGGCCGATCTCGCCGCCGCCGAAGTACAGCGTCTGGCCTCGGCCCAGACCTCGGCACCCTTCGATTTGAGCCGCGACGCCCTGCTGCGCCTGGCGGTGGTGAGAATCGCGCCTCGCCACCACCGACTCACCGCCACTCTGCACCATCTGGTGGTGGACGGCTGGTCCCTGGGGATCCTGCGGCAGGAGCTCTCCGCCGCCTACGCCTCGGTGATCGCCGGAGACAGCGGTACTGCTGAGCAGACCGTCGCCCTTGCCCCGCTGCCGGTGCAATACGTCGACTTCGCCGCCTGGCAGCGGCAGGTGCTGGACGAGCCGGAGATGGAGCGCCTGCTGGCCTATTGGCGCCAGCGGCTGGAGGGTTCGGAGCGCCTGGAGATCCCCACCGATCGCCCCCGCCCGGCGCTGGAGACCTACCGCGGAGAGCGCTTCACCCACACCCTGGAGGGCGCCGACGTCGAGGCTTTGCGCCACCTGGCGAGGGAGCACGGCACCACCCTCTTCGTCTTCCTGCTGGCGGCCTTCGCCGAGGTTCTGGGGCGCTGGAGCGGCCGCCGGGACCTGCTGCTGGGCACCCTGCTGGCGGGCCGCCGCCGACCGGAGGTGGAGGGCCTGGTGGGCTTCTTCATCAACACCCTGGCGCTGCGCCTCCAGCGCCCCGAAGCGGGAGCTCCGGTGGCGGAGCTGCTGCGGGGCCTGCGGGAGACGGTGCTGGAGGATTTCGATCGCCAGGATCTGCCCTTCGAGCGCCTGGTGGAGGCGCTGGCGCCGCGCCGGGACCTGTCTCGTCACCCCCTCTTCGGGGTCTGCTTCCAGCTGGTGGAGAGCCGCGGCCCGGGGCTCTCCCTGCCGGGGCTGGAAGTGGTGGGGGACGCCGCCGCGGTGCACTCGGCGAAATTCGATCTCTCCCTGGCCTGGGTGGACGGCGGGGATCGCCTGACGGCGATCCTGGAGATCAACCGCGAGCTCTACGATCGCAGCACCGGACGGCGACTGCTGGACCAGGTGCTGCGCTGGGTTCGGGGCGCCCAGGGGGCCACCGAGATGGCGGCGGATCAGCTGCCGGTGCTCTCCCCGGGGCAGCGTCACCAGCTCACCGTCGAGTGGTCGCGGGTGCCGGCGGCGCCCGCTGGCGGCGCCGGATCTCAGCGCCTGGACACCCTGGTGCTGGAGCAGGCCCGCCGTTCCCCCGGCGCCACGGCTCTGGTGTGGGAGACGGGGCGCTGGACCTACGACGAGCTCGCCGCCCGGGTGGAGCTGCTGGCGACCGTCCTGAGCCGCCACGGCGCCGAGGCGGAGAGCGTCGTCGCCCTGTATCTGGAGCGCGGCCCGGCGCTGTTGGCATCCGTGCTCGCCACGTTGCGCACCGGCGCCGCCTACGTTGCCCTGGATCCCGCCTATCCGCCCCAGCGTCTGGCGACGATGGCGCAGGATGCCGCCCCGCGGGTGGTGGTGACCAGCGCCGAGCTGGCAGATCGGCTGCCGGCGGAGGCTGCCGCCGCGACGCCCCTGGTGGTGGACGAGCTCGGCGCCGCGACTGCTGGGCTGGAGGCCGGGACGGAGGTTGGAGCGGAGACTCCTGCCCTGCTGCCGGCGGCTCCCGCGCTGCCGCCGGCGGCGGACCCGGACGCCATCGCCTACCTGATCTATACCTCTGGCTCTACCGGCCGGCCCAAGGGGGTGGCGATTTCCCATCGCGCCGCCTCGGCCCTGGTGCGCTGGGCCGGCAAGGCCTTTCCGGAGCCCTGGCGCCGCGGCGTCTTCGCCGGCACCTCCCTGTGCTTCGACCTCTCCATCTTCGAGCTCTTCCTGCCCCTGGCCCACGGCGGCCGGGTGGTGATGGGCCGAGACGCCCTGGCCCTGGACGGCCATCCGGCAGCCCAGGAGGTCACGATGGTGAATACCGTGCCTTCCTCACTGGCGGAGCTGCTGCGCCGCGGGGCGGTGCCGCCCTCGGTGAAGGCGGTCTGCCTGGCGGGGGAGCCGTTGCCGAAGGATCTGGTGGCCTCGGCGGAGGCGCTGGATTCGGTGGAGGCGGTATTCAATCTCTACGGACCCTCGGAAGACACGACTTATTCCACCTGGGAACGGGTCACCGCGGCGGTGCCCCACGCGCCGCTGGTGGGTCGCTCCGTCGGCGGCAAGCGGGCCTACGTGCTGGACCGCGGCGGTCGGCCGGTGCCGCCGGGGGTGAGCGGGGAGCTCTGTCTCGGTGGCGTCGGGCTCGCCCGGGGTTACCTGCGCCGTCCCGCCGCGACGGCTCTCTCCTTCCGTCCAGACCCTTTCTCCCGAAGCCCTTTCTCTGCAGATTCCTTCTCTGCAGATTCCTTCTCGGCGGATTCCTTCTCGGCGGATTCTTTCTCTGCGGGTTCAACGCAGACGGGCGCCCGGGGCGAGCGGCTCTACCACACCGGCGATCTCGCCAGCTGGACCGCCGACGGGCGGCTGCGCTTCCTCGGCCGCCGGGATCATCAGGTGAAGGTGCGGGGCTTCCGCATCGAGCCCGGGGAGATCGAGGAGCGATTGCGCTCCCACCCGCGAGTGGAGGAGGCGGCGGTGGCGGCCCTCGGAGAGGGCGTGGATCGCCGCCTGGTGGCCTGGGTCGGCGGTACTTCTGCTTCTTCTTCTGCTGCTGACGCCGCCCCTGCTGCTGATACTTCCGACGAGCTCAGCGCCGAGACCCTTCGAGCCTTCGTCGCCGAGGCGCTGCCGGCGTATATGGTGCCGGCGGAGCTGCTGGTGCTGGAGGCCCTGCCTCGCCTGCCCAACGGCAAGGTGAACCGCCGGGAGCTGCCCTCGCCGGAAGCGGCCCGGGGCGCGGCGAAGGATGCCCGTCCGCCGGAGGGGGAGATGGAGCGACGGGTGGCGGAGGCGGTGGAGGCGGTCCTCGGCACCGCCCCCGGCCGGGAAGAGAATTTCTTCGACCTCGGCGCCCACTCCCTGCGCATGGTGCAGGTGCAGGAGCGCCTGGAGAAGGAGCTGGGGCGCGAAGTGCCGGTGCTGGAGATGTTCCGCCATCCCTCGGTGGCGGCCCTGGCGGCCTATTTGGAGAGCTCTCAGCAGCCGCCGGAGGTGGCCACCGCCGCCTTTGCCGCCGCCAGCGATCGAGGCGAGGCGCTGGGACGGGGGCGCAACCGGCTGGCCCAGCGGCGGCGCTTGGGACGCCAACCGGGTCGCCCCTCCGGCCGCCCGTCGGGCCGCCACGGCGGTCGCCCACCGAGGCGCCCATCCGGCGGCCCATCGGGCCCGACGACTGGCGGTTCAGATTCCGGCGGCTCGACCTCCGGGGATTCGGGATCTCAGGGAGCTGAAGGATGAGCGCCGACCACCAGATGGACCCTCACGACGACCTGCTGCGGGATCCGGAGACCGGCCTGGAGATCGCCGTCGTCGGCCTCGCCGGGCGCTTTCCCGGGGCGAGCTCCGTCGCCGACCTGTGGCGCCTGCTGCGGGCCGGAGAAGAGGGGCTGACCCGCTTCAGCCGGGAGCAGCTGGAGCAGGCCGGAGTGCCGGCGGATGTGCTGGACCGGGAAGATTACGTGCCGGTGCGGGGGGTGCTGGAGGAGGCCGATACCTTCGACGCCGAGCTCTTCGGCTACGGCCCGCGGGAGGCGGAGATCATGGACCCGCAGCAGCGGGTATTCCTGGAGTGTGCCTTCCACGCCCTGGAGGATGCCGGCTACGACCCGGCGCGGGCGGAATTCCCCATCGGCCTGTGGGGAAGCTGCGGTCTCTCCAGCTATATCGGGCGCTTCTACGCCGATCCGCGGCTGGTGGAGCGCTTCGGCGTCCACGCCCTGGCGCTGGCCAACGACAAAGACTTCCTGTGCACTCGGGTGGCCTACAAGCTGGATCTCGGCGGCCCGGCGGTCACCGTCCAGACCGCCTGTTCTTCCTCCCTGGTGGCGGTGCACATGGCCTGTCAGGGGCTGCTGGCGGGCGAGTGTGATCTCGCCCTCGCCGGCGGCGTCTCGGTGAGCTTCCCGCAGCAGCGGGGCTATCTCTACGCCCCCGGCGGCATCGTCTCGCCGGACGGCCGCACTCGTACCTTCGATGCTGACGCCGCTGGAGCCGTTTCCGGCCACGGCGTCGCCCTGGTGGTGCTCAAGCGTCTGGAGGACGCCCTCGCCGACGGCGACGAGGTGCGGGCGGTGATCCGCGGCTCGGCGCTCGCCAACGACGGCGCCCGTCGCGCTGGATTCACCGCGCCGAGCCAGGAAGGCCAGGCGCGGGCGCTGAGGGCGGCCTATCAGATGGCCCAGGTGGATCCGGCGACGGTGACCTACGTCGAGGCCCACGGCACCGCGACGGAGCTCGGAGACCCCATCGAGGTCTCCGCTCTGCGCCAGGCCTTCGAGGCGGAATCGGAGGCGCTCGGCAAAGAGGCGGTGACCGTCCAGGGGCAACCCGCTCCCTGCTGGCTGGGCTCGGTGAAGACCAACCTCGGCCACCTCGATGCCGCCGCCGGAGTCGCCGGCCTGATCAAGGCGGTGCTCGCCCTCCAGCACGGGGAGCTGCCGCCGAGCCTGCACTTCGAGAGCCCCAACCCCCGCCTGCCCTTCGACGGCAGCCGCTTTCGGGTGGCGGCGCAGCTGCAGCCCTGGGAACGCCCCCGCCGCGGCGGTGCCACCCTGCCGCTGCGGGCGGCGGTTTCTTCCTTCGGCCTCGGCGGCACCAACGCCCACGTCATTTTGGAGGAGGCTCCCGCTCCCGTAGAGCCGGTCCCCGAGGAGAGCGTCGACCGCCTGCTGGTGGTCAGCGCCGGCGACGGGGAGGCCCGGGATCAGCTGGCGGCCGATTTAGCAGACCATCTGGCGAATCATCTGGAGGCCGATCCGGCGGCTCAGCAGGCGGCCCATCAGGAGGTTGGAGAGGGGCTCTCCCTGCGGGACGTCGCGGCGACCTTGAGCCAGGGGCGCCGGGCTCAGTCTCATCGCCTGGCGGTGGTGGCCTCGACCCCCGAAGAAGCCATCGCCCGACTGCGCGGCGAGGAGCCCCAGGAGCGGCTGGTGGGAGTGCCCGGGGACGCGCCGCCGGTGGTCCTGCTGCTGCCCGGGGTGGGCGATCATTACGCCGGTCTCGGCCGCGAGCTCTACCGCCGGGAGCCGGTGTTCCGGCAGGTGGTGGACCGCTGTGCCGAGGTGCTGCAGCGGGAGGTGGGAGAAGATCCTCGCCGCTGGCTGGACTCCGGCGAGGAAGCTTCCGGCGCCGGTGCCGCTCCAGACCTGCGGGCGATGCTGCGCCGCGGCCCGGCGGCCGAGGATTCTTCGTCGCCGAGCCTCTCGCCGCTGGCGGCCCAGCTGCTGGTGTTCACCGTCGAGCAGGCGCTGGTGGCCCTGTGGCGCAGCTGGGGCGTGCGCCCGGCGGCGGTGGTGGGCTACAGCCTCGGAGAGATCTCCGCCGCCTGCGCCTCCGGAGCGCTGGAGCTGGAGGACGCGGCCCTCTTCGTCGCCCGTCGCGCCCGCTTGATGGAGGCGCTGCCGGCGGGGGTGCTGCTGGCGGTGCCCCTGGGGGTGGAGGAGCTGGAGCCCCATCTGCGGCAGCTCGCCGCCGAGACGGAGTCCAGCGGAACCGACGCCAACTCCAGCGCCGACCCCAATGCTGGCGTCCACCTGCTGGCGGACAACGCTTCCTCCTCCTGCGTGGTGGCGGGCCGCGAGGAGGCCATCGCCGCGCTGGAGTCGAAGCTCGAAGCCGCCGGCGTGGCCTACCGCCGGGTCGGCAGCGACCGCCCGGTGCATACGCCCCTGGCGAACACCACCGTCGCCGAGCTGGAGCGCTTCGCGCCCGCCCTCGCGGCGCCGCGGATCCCCTGGGCCTCCACCGTCAGCGGCGAGCTGGTGGCGGGGGCACGGGATGCTGCTGGAATCGATCACACCGGCGCCGCTGCGGCCAGCCATTGGGGGCGGCAGTGGACCTCGCCGGTGCGCTATCGCCGGGCGCTGACGGCGGCGGTGGAGTCGGTGCGACGGGGGCGCCCGGCGGACTCGCCGGTGCTGCTGCTGGAGGCGGGGCCGGGACAGGCCCTGGGATCCTTCGCCCTGGCCTCCCAAAGCGGCGTCACGGCGCTGCCGAGCCTGCCCTTCGCCTACGATCGCCAGCCGGCCCGACGCTTCGCTCTGCGCACCCTCGGGCGCCTGTGGACCGCCGGGGTGGCGGTGCGATGGACTGCTCTGGACGGTTCGGGCCCCGATGGAAGCGGCTCCGATGGGGAGGAGCTCCCTCGCCGGGTGCCCCTGCCCCTGACCCCGCTGCGGCGCCAGCGCTACTGGATCGACGGCGAGAGCGACGGGGCGGCTTTGCCTCCATCCGCCGAGGGCAGCTGGGAGCGAATCGAGGATCCCGCCGCCCGTTTCCTCGTGCCGGTATGGTCGCCGGCCCCGGTATGGGTCTCTAATTCTCGCCAGGCCTCCGGTGAAGCGCTCGCCGAGGGGAACACTCTGGTGCTTCCGCTGGAGGCTCGGGGCGATGCTTCCCTGCGCGCCGGGGAGCTGGCGCAGGCTCTCGGAGCGAGGGCTGAGGTGGCGTCATCCTGGACTCCGGACTCCGCTTCCGGCTGCCGTGAAGAATGGCGGGCCGCGCTGCAGCAGCTGCTCGCTACCGCTACCGAATCGGCCCGGCCGCTGGTGGTGCTTCTCACCTCTTCCCCCGGCAGCCTGCCGCAGGAAGATCCCTCCGCTGCCCTAGAGTCGATTCGCCGCGGTCCGCTGGCGGCGCTCTTCGCCTTCGCCGAGCTGTGGGCCGGCTCGACGCCGCGGCCCTGCGACCTGGTGGTGCTGCTGCCGGGCAATTCAGGAACCCAGAGCGCCCGGGCCCCGGAGCGGGCTCTGCTGGTCGGCGCGGCGCGCTCCCTGGCCCAGGAGGGGCCGGGGCTGGAGCTGCGGTTGATCGACCCCGGCACCCCGGAAGACCCAGCGGATTGGGCGCGGCGGGTGCAGCAGGGGTTGACGGCCCCTTCGGAGCAGCGCTTCGTCGTCCACGCCGACGGGCAGCGGCTGCATCGGCGCTGGGAAAAGCTCCTGCTGCCGGAATCTTCTGGCCTGCCGGCTTCCGGGGTGCACTGGATCAGCGGCGGTCTCGGCGGGCTGGGCATCGCCCTCGGGCGTCACCTGGCGAAGCGCGCCGCCGCCGACGGCCAGCGCCTGATCCTGGTGCTGGCGAGCCGCGGTGGTCTCGAGGTGCAGGGGGGAGAAGGCCAGCGCCGCCGCGCCGCGGTGGACGAGCTCACCTCCCTCGGCGCCGAGGTGCGGGTGCAGACGGTGAACGTGGTGCAGCGGGAGGCCCTGGCCCAGGCGCTGACGGAGGCTGCCCAATGGGGCCCTTTGACCGCCATCTACCACCTCGCTGCCCGCCCCGGCGGAGGCCTGATGGCGCTGCGGACGGCGGCGGAGGTGGACGAGGTGCTGGACGCCAAGGCCGGCGCCGCGGCTCTGCTGTGGGAGCTGGTGCCGGAGCTGCCGCAACCGCCCCAGGCGGTGGTGCTCTTCTCGTCTACCGCGGCCGCCGCCGGCGGTCTCGGGCAGGGTGACTACGCCGCCGCCAACCGCTACCTCGGCGCCCTCGCCGCCAGCGCTTCCTCAGCCTCCCGCTCTTCCGCGGCGGGCACCCGCTGGCTGGCGGTGGATTGGGACGAGTGGCAGTGGGACGCCTGGGGTGCCGGGCGCGAGGGGCTGCCGGCGGAGCTGGTGGCGACCCTCGATGCCCAGCGCCGGACCTACGGCCTGCGGGAAGAAGAAGGCTTTGGGGCCCTGGATCGCGCCCTCGGAGCGCTGCTGGAGGGAGCTCCGATCTCTCGGCTGCTGGTGAGCACCCGGGATCTGCGCCCCTGGCTGGCGAGCGCCGGACCGCGGCTGGCGGATCTCTCAGTGGTGCCGGGGGGCAGCGGGGAGCCGGGGGAGCGCCCCCGCCATGAGCGCCCCCAGCTGGCGGTGGAATACGTCGCCCCCCGCAGCGCCGACGAGGAAGCCCTGGCGCGGCTGTGGGAAGACCTCCTGGGGGTGGCCCCGGTGGGGATCCACGACTCCTTCCTGGACCTCGGCGGCCACTCCCTGCTGGCCCTGCAGCTGATCTCTCGACTGCGGGAAGAGACCGGACGGGCGGTGGAGCTGCGGGAGGTCTTCGAATACCCCACCGTCGAGGCCTTGGCGGCTCGCCTGAAGCAGCTGTCGACGGCGGCGGTGGGGGAGGACGAGAGCATCCTGCCGGTCGCCGACGAGATCGTCGCTGCGGAGAGCCATTCTGCGGACAGCGCGGTGCCCAGCGAGGAGGAGATCGCCGCCCTCTCGGCGGAGGATCTGGACCTGCTGCTGGGAGAGCTGGGGGCCGAGGAGGCGCTGGCGGAGCTGGGGGTCGAAGAGTTGGGGGCTGATGGATTGTTGGGAGAGGGTGGATTGCTGGGAGAGCCGGCGCAGGATGACGAGACCTCGGGAGGGGAGCAGGGATGACCTCGTCGAAGAAGGGCTCCGCCGGGCAGGGGGGCAGCGCCCTCGCCGGCCTCACCCTGGAGCAGAAGCGGGCCCTGGCGGCTCGACTGGCGAAGCGCAAGCAGGCCGCCGCCAGCGCCGCTGCGCCGCCGCGCCCTCGGCGGCTGCCGGCGTCCTACTCCCAGGCTCGGCTGTGGTTCCTCCATCAGCTGGATCCGGAAGGGGCCGCCTACAACAACTTCCTCGCCCTCGAGCTCCAGGGGCAGCTGAATTCCCCGGCGCTGGAAGCCTCCATCGACGCCCTGGAGCGTCGCCACGAATCGCTGCGCACCCTCTTCACCCTGGTGGAGGGAGAGCCTCAGCAGGTGGTGGCCCTGGCTCCCCCGACCCGGCGCCCGCTGCCGGTGGTGGATCTCTCGGCGCTGTCGCCACAGCTTCGGGAACAGGCTGCCGCCAGGCTGCTGCACCGCGCCTGCACCGACCCCTTCGATCTCGAGAAGGGGCTGCGGGGTGGACTGCTGCGCACTCTGGAGGTGCGACTGGAGCCGACCCTCACCCGTCTCGCCCTCTCCCTGCACCACACCGTTTCCGACGAATGGTCTCTGGGCGTGCTGGCGAAGGAGCTGTCGGTCCTCTACGCCGCCTTCCGCGCCTCGCTGACGACGGTGCCGTCGCTGCCGAAGCTGCCGATCCAATACGGTGACTATGCCCAATGGCAGCGCCGTCGCCTCAGCGGGGAGCGGCGCCAGGAGCTGCTGGGCTATTGGCGAGAGCGCCTCGGCGAGGCCCCGCCGCCGCTGGAGCTACCGCTGGATCGTCCGCGCCCGGCGGTGGAGAGCGGCGCCGGCGCGCTACAGGGCCGTCTGCTGTCGCCGGAGTTCCGCCGCCGGCTGGAGGCCCTCGGCCGAGCCCACGGGGCATCGATGTTCATGACCGTGACGGCGGCCCTGGCGGTGCTCTTGGGGCGCTTGACCCATCACGATGATCTATGCCTCGGAACCCCCTATGCCAACCGCGATCGGGCGGAGGTGCAGGGCATGGTGGGGGTGTTGATCAACACCCTGGCGATGCGCTTTCAGCTCGACGGCGCAGCGCCCTTCACCGCCGCTCTGGAGGCCGCCCGTCGCGAGGTGCTGGGGGCCACCGCCCACCAGGAGCTGCCCTTTGAGGTGCTGGTGGCGGAGCTCGCCGGTCACCGCGATCTGCGGCGTTCCCCCTTCTTCCAGGTGATGGTGGTGCTGCAGGCGGAAGACCCCGCCGCCGGACCGCCGCTGCCGGGGCTGGAGAGCTCCCTGCTGCCCCTGGGGGACGGGGGAGCGGTGTTCGACTGGACCTTCATCCTGCGGGAGTCGCCGGACGGGCTGCGGATGGTGCTGGAGTACCGCTCCCAGCTCTTTGACACCACCACCGCCGCCCGCACTCTGGAGCAGCTGGAGACGCTGCTGGTGGGCCTGGTGGAGAGGCCCGAGGCGCCGCTCCTAGAGCTCCCCCTGCTGTCGACGGCGGCGCGACATCAGGCCCTGGTGGAATGGGGCGTCGGAGCCCGCCAGGGCGCGGTGGAGGACATCGTGGAGCGGGTGCTGCAGGTGGCCGCCGCCAGTCCTCAAGCCCTCGCGGTGGCCGCCCCGGAGTCGGATGACGCCGCTGGTTCCTCGCGCTCTGGTCCCCTAACCTACGCTCAGCTGGCGCAGAGCAGCGGCGCCGTGGCGGCCGCCCTGGTGGCCGCTGCTCACCGATCGCCGGGGCAGGGCAGTGAGTTGAGGCAGAGCAGTGAGTTGAGGCAGAGCAGCGAAGAGCCGGTGATGGGGCTCTTCTTCGACCGCCGCCCGGAGCTGCTGGTGGCGATGTTCGCCGCGCTGCGGGCGGGCGTCGCCTTCGTCCCCCTCGATCCCGCCCTGCCGCCGGCCCGCCTGGCCTACCTGATGGCCGCCAGCGGCGCCCGCTGGGTGCTCACCGCCGAGGCCCTGCGCTCGACGGTGCCGGCGGAGATCGAGGCCCCGGTGCTGGCCTTCGAGGATCTGGCGGCGGAAGGGAAAACCCTGGTTACCGAAGGGGAAAAACTACCCCAGAGCCTGCTGGAAGGCTCCTTCCATCCGGAGCGGCTGGCCTACGTGATCTTCACCTCCGGCTCCACCGGGCAGCCCAAGGGGGCGATGGTCTCCCGCGTGGCCCTCTCCCGATTCTCCTTCATGGTGGCGCGCTCCCTGGGCCTGGGCTCAGAGGACCGGGTGCTGCAGCTGGCGGCTCCGGGTTTCGACGTCATCCTGCAGGAGGTCTTCCCGACCTGGGCGGTGGGCGCCACGGTGGTGATGCCGCAGACTGATTTGGGGGATCCCCGGGAGCTCAACCGCGCGGTGGAGCAGTGGGGGGTGAGAGCCGTGGAGCTGCCGGCGGCCCTGTGGCAGCAGTGGCTCGGCCATCTCGAGGCGCTGGATCGCCCGGCGCCGCCCTCGCTGCGCTTCGCGGTGGTGGGGGGTGAGGCGGTGCGCCGCAACCTGCTGCCCCGATGGCTGGCCCGCTGCCCTCACCTGGTGCACGTCTTCGGCCTCACCGAAACCACCTGCACCAACAGCTTCGAGCATCTGGAGGCCGGGGCCCGGCCCCGGGGCCTCTTCGCCCTGCCCCTGGGACTGCCGGAGGAAGACAACGACTTCCATCTGCTGGATGCTCGCCTCGAGCCTCTGCCGGTGGGCGGGGTGGGGGACCTCTACATCGGCGGCCCTCTGGTGGGCCGGGGCTACCGCGCCCAGCCCCGCCGCACCGCCGAGCGCTTCCTGCCGGATCCCTTCACCGTGGAGCCCGGCGGGCGCCTCTATTTCACCGGGGATCGCGCCCGCCGCCTGGCGGATGGCCGCACCGAATTCCTCGGCCGCGCCGATACCCAGCTCAAGGTGCGGGGCTACCGCATCGAGCCCGGTGAGGTGGAGTCGGCGATGATGGCTCTGCCGATGGTGGCCCTAGCGGCGGTGGACGCCCGGGGCGAGGGGGATCGGCGCAGCCTGGTGGGCTGGTATCAGCCCAGCGGTGGCGGGAAGCAGGCCGGGAATGGAGACGCCGCGGCGATTTCGGAGCGGGTGCGCGGGGCCCTGGCGGAAGCTCTGCCGCCGTGGATGGTGCCCTCGCTGCTGGTGAACATGGAGAGCATGCCTCTGTCCCCCAACGGCAAGGTGGATCGGCGGCGTCTGCCGGATCCCTGGGAGCAGGCGGAGGCAGACTCTCAGCGTCCCGCCGAGCCTCCCTCCACGGCGCTGGAGGAACAGCTGCTGGCTCTCTGGCAGGAGGTGCTGGGGCGGCCGGTGGATTCCGTCCACCAAGATTTCTTCGCCCTCGGCGGCCACTCCCTGCTGGCGGTGCGGCTGCTCACTCGGGTGCAGGAGGACCTAGGGGTAGAAGTGCCGCTTCGGGCTCTCTTCGAAGCCCCCTCGGTGGCGGCCTTGGCCCAGCGGGTGACGGCCCTCGAAGGCAGCGGCAGCGGGGAGGAGAGTCCGCCGACGGCGGCGGATCGTTCGAAGCCCCTGCCCCTCTCCTTCGCCCAGGAGCATCTCTGGGTGCTGCATCAGCTGGAGGGCACCGGCGCCGCCTACAGCCTGCCTTTCACTCTGGGGCTGCGGGGCGAGCTGGTGCCGGCGGCCCTAGCGGCGGCGCTGGCGGCGGTGGTGGATCGCCACGAGGTGCTGCGCACCACGCTGGCGAGCGCCGACAAGCTCAACTCTGAAGGAGGAGGCGCTGGCAAGGGTGACGAAGCTCACGGCTCAGTCACTCCGCACCAGCTCATCGCCGCGCCGCGAGAGGTGCCGGTACCGCTGGTGGATCTGCGTCACCTCTCCGAAGAGCTGCGCCAGCGCGCCTCGGAGGAGCTGCTGGGAGCCGCCGCCAATCGGCCCTTCGATCTCGCCCGGGGGCCGCTGCTGCGGGGTCTGCTGCTGCGCCGCGGGCCCGAAGATCATGCCCTCTCGCTGAACCTCCACCACGCGGTATGCGACGAGTGGTCCCTGGGAATCCTGGTGCGGGAGCTGGGGACGGCCTACGAGGCGGCGGCGGATTTGGCGCAGCCAGATGAACCGGCTCCGCTGCGCGCTACCGCGCTGGAGTCCCTGGGGGCTCCCCTGGAGCTGCAATACGCCGACTACGCCGCCTGGCAGCGCCAGCGCCTGGAGGGGGAGCGGCGCCAGCAGCTGGTGGACTATTGGCGCGAGGCGCTGGCGGATCTGGAGCCCCTGGATCTGCCCTTCGACGCTCCGCGACCGCCGCTCCAGACCTTCCGCGGAGGCGCCGTGCCGGTGACCCTCTCGGCGCCGGCGCTGAGCGCCCTGGAGGCCGCCGCGGCGGAGGCCGGCGGCACTCTCTTCATGGCTCTGCTGGCCCTCTTCCAGGCGCAGCTGGGGCGGCTGGCCCAGCGCGGCGACATCGCCGTCGGCTCTCCCCTGGCGGGGCGCGGTCGTCCCGAATGGCAGGGCCTGGTGGGCTACTTCGTCAACATGTTGGTGCTGCGGGGCCAGCTGGACGGTGATCCCTCCTTCCGGGAGCTGATGCAGCGCACCCGCTCCCGGGCGGTGGCGGCGCTGGACCACGGCGATCTTCCTTTCGAGATGCTGGTGGAGGAGCTGGCGCCGCGGCGGGATCTGGCCCGCAATCCTCTCTTCCAGGTGGCCTTCCAGCTGGACGCCGAAGCGCCGCCGGAGCCCCGCGCCGGCCGCCTCGAGCTCACCACCCTGCCGGCGGGCGCGGTGTGGGCGAAATTCGATCTCACCCTCTCCCTGGAGACCCGACCGGGTGGGGAAGAGGGAGCGCCGCCCCACCTCGGCGGCGCGCTGGTCTACAACAGCGATCTTTTCGACGCCACCACCGCTGGGCGCTGGGCGCAGGCTTTCGAGTCGGTGGTGGAGGCCGCGGCGGCGGCGGTGGAGCTGCCGATCTCCCGCTGGCCCTGGCTCTCCAGCGCCCAGCGGCATCAGCTGCTGCGGGAGTGGAACGACACCCGCCCGCTGCCGCCCACCGCCTTCCAGCCGGTGCACCGGCGCCTTCAGGCTCACGCCGAGGTCTCCCCCCAGCGGCCGGCGGTGGAGGCCGAGGGCAGGGTGTGGAGCTACGGACAGCTCCACGCTCGGGCCCAGGAGCTGTCTACCGCCCTGGCGGCCCTGGACGTCGGGCCGGGCTCGGTGGTGGCGGTGGCCCTGCCGCGATCGCCGCGCTGGGTCGCTTCCCTGGTGGCGGTGCTGCAGCGCGGCGCGGCCTACCTGCCGCTGGACCTCTCGCTGCCCGCCGAGCGCCTCCAGAGCATCGTCTCCGACGCCCGCTGCCGCGCGGTGATCGTCGCTACCGAGGGGGAGGAGCCGGCCCTCTGGCGTCCGGCGGCTTTGGGAACGCAGGCATCAGGAACACCGGCCCCGGCGCTGCTGGAGGTCACCGCCGAAGGCGCGCCGGCCCGGGCGCCGCGGCGACTGCGCAGCTCGTCCCTCGAGGTGGCGGTGGGCGCGGAAGATCTGGCCTACGTCATCTACACCTCCGGCTCCACCGGCAAGCCGAAGGGGGTGGAGGTGCGCCACGGCGGCCTCGCTCAGCTGGTGGACTGGCATCTGCGCCGCTATTCGGTGCGTCCAGAGGACCGTGCCAGCCACCTCGCCGGCCTCGGCTTCGACGCCTCGGTGTGGGAGCTGTGGCCCTACCTCGCCGCCGGAGCGGCGGTGGTGCTGACCCCGGACGCCCTGCGCACCGATCCCCGCCAGCTGCAGGAGTGGCTGAGCCAGGAGGCCATCACCCTGAGCTTCCTGCCGACCCCGGTGGCGGACGAGATGCTGCGGCACGGCCCTAGCAGGGCGGCGGCAACGGCCCGGGCGGGCTCCCCGCTGCGGGCGGTGCTCACCGGCGGCGACCGCCTTACCGGCCGGCCGCGACCGTCGCTGCCCTGGGAGCTGGTGAATCATTACGGCCCGACGGAGAACTCGGTGGTGGCGACGGCGGGGCCGGTAACCCCGGGATATCCGGGGCGCCCGGGAGCTTCCGTGGGCCACGGCTCGCCAGGAGCGCGGGCGACGGAAGCCCGCGCTCCCTCCATCGGTCGACCCATCGCCGGGACCCAGGTTCTGCTCCTCGATGATGGCGGGGAGCTGGTGCCTCCGGGGGCGGTGGGAGAGCTCTGCCTGGCGGGGGTCGGCCTGGCCCGCGGCTATCGCCAGATGGCCGGCCGCACCGCCACGTCCTTCCGCCCCAACCCCTTCGCGGTGGAGCCCGGAGAGCGGCTCTACGCCACCGGGGATCTGGCCCGCTGGCGGCCCGACGGCTCGCTGGATTTCCTCGGCCGCCGCGACCATCAGGTGCAGCTGCGGGGATTGCGCCTGGAGCTGGGGGAGGTGGAGTCGGTGCTCGCCTCCTGTGAGGGAGTGCGGGCGGCGGTGGCCCAGGTATGGCATTCCCCGGCGGCGGAGCAGGGTCTAGGAGCCCAGAGCTCTGCTGTCGAGAGCCCTACCGTAGAGAGTCCTGGGCGCCTGGTGGCCTGGCTGCTGCCGACCTCTGAGGCCGGCGAGATGGACGACTCGAGCTGGCAGGAGCTTCAGGCCGCCGCCGAGGCCGTCGCCCGCCGTCATCTGCCGGCGGCGGCGGTGCCCAGCACCTGGGTGCGCTTAGAAGAGCTGCCGCTGACCCCCAACGGCAAGGTGGATCGTCGGCGACTGCCGGCGCCCCAGGATTCCGGCCCCCGCCGCGCCCCGGCGAGCGTCACCGAAAAGGCCTTGGCGCAGCTGTGGCGGGAGCTGCTGGGAGTAGAGGAGGTCGCCCTGGAGGACGGCTTCTTCACCCTCGGCGGCCATTCCCTGGTGGCGGTGCGGCTGGTGGCGGCGGTGCGCGAGACCCTGGGCGTGGAGCTGGAGCTGGCGGCGGTGTTCGAGACCGCGACCCTGGAGGAGCTCGCCCAGCGGGTGGAGGGCGCCGCGGCGGCCGGCGGCCCGACGCTACTACCGGTATCGCGGGACGGGGAGCTCCCCCTCTCCTTCGCCCAGCAGCGGCTGTGGCTGCTGGACGAGCTGATGCCCGGCACTGCCCTCTACAACGTGCCCCTGGTGCTGGACTTGGCGTCGGAGCTCAAGGTGCTGCTGCCGGCGGACGGCACCCGCTCTCCCGCCGCCCACCGCCAGGTGGAAGCCGCCGCCGCTTCTTCCCGGGCGGCTCTGGACATGGCGGCGGCCCTCGGTGCCGTAGTCGCCCGCCACGAAGTGCTGCGCACCGTCTTCCCGGCCCAGGACGGCAGCGCCAGCCAGAAGATTTTACCGCCGGCGCCGGTGGACCTGCCGCTGGTGGATCTCTCGGCCCTGCCGCCGGCGGCCCGCCGCCGGGCGGCGGAGGAGATCGTCGCCCAGCAGGCCCTGCGACCCTTCGATCTCGCCCGCGGCCCGCTGCTGCGGGGGGCGCTGCTGGATCTAGGAATCCAGAAGCCTGGAGCCGGAGAGGATCCGGTCGAAGCGGAGATGGCCCAGCGGCGCCTGCGCCTCGCCCTCTGCCTGCACCACATCGTCTGCGACGCCTGGTCCCTGCCGATCCTGGTGCGGGAGACTTCCCTCGCCTACTTCGCCCTGCAGCAGGGACGGGCGGCGGCTTCTAACGGGCTTACGGCATCTACCTCGCCCCGGGAGCTGCTGGCGCGGCTGCCGCTGGAGCCGCTGCCGGTGCAATACGCCGACTACGCCCACTGGCAGCGGTCCTGGCTGGAAGACGAAGAGGAAGGGCAGCTGGAATGGTGGCGCCGCACCCTCGCCGGGGCGCCCTCCCTGGCCCAGCTGCCGACGGATCGCCCGCGCCCGCCGGTGGCCAGCCATCGCGGAGCGGAGGTGCGTCGCCCCCTGCCGGCGAGCTGGTGGCAGCGGCTAGAGGCGCAGGCTCAAAGCGCCGGCAGCACGCCTTTCCTGGTTTCCCTGACTCTCTTCGCCGCCTGGCTCGGGCGCATCAGCGGCCAGCGGGATCTGGTGGTGGGCACGCCGGTGGCGAATCGCCGCCGCCGTTCCCTGGAAGGTCTGGTGGGCTTCTTCCTCAATACCCTGCCGCTGCGCCTGGAGGCTCCCGCCGGGGACCTCGGCACCGCCCTCGAGTGCCTGTCGCCGGCGGTGGTGGACGCCCTGGCCCATCAGGATCTGCCCTTCGAGCGCCTGGTGGAGGCCCTGGTGCCGGAACGCCACCGCAGCCACACGCCCCTCTTCCAGGTGCTCTTCGTCTTCGAGGGCGGAGAGGGCGGTGGGGAAGGGGTGCTCGCTCCGGCGCCGGAGAGCGCCGACGAGGATGCTGATGGCGAGGGTTGGCGGCTGGTGCCGTCCCGGGACGAGGGCTTCGGCGGCGACCTGGCGGTGGCCCCCGCCAGCACCGGCACGGCGAAATTCGAGCTCACCGTCGCGCTGCGCCGCTTGTCTGGAGGGGGTCCTGAGACCGACGGCGGATGGGAGCTGGGGCTGGAATACGCCACCGACCTCTTCGATGCGACCACCGCCGCCCGCTTCGCCGCGACCTTCCAGCGGCTGATGGAGGCGGCCCTGGAGCATCCCGAGGCGGCGCTGCCTAGCCTCTCCCTGCTGGGAGCGGCGGAGAGCCACCAGCTGGTGGTGGAGTGGAATACCGTCCCGGAGCCCCGCTCCTACCCCGGCGGCGGCCGCCGCAGCCCGTCGCTGCCGGCCCTGGCCGCCGCCGAGGCGCGGCGCCACCGCCACCGGGAGGCGCTGCGTTGGCCGGCGGCCGCATCATCCGCCACGGCAGGGGATCGATCCTTCACCTTCGGCCAGGTCCACCGCTGGACCGCGGTGCTCGCCGAGCGCCTGCGGTCCCTCGGCGCCGGGGCGGAGACCAAGGTCGCCCTCTGCCTCCAGCGGGGGCCGGAGATGGTGGCGGCGGTGCAGGGAGTGCTGGCCAGCGGGGCCGCCTGCCTGCCGCTGGATACCGCCTATCCCGACGAGCGCCTGCGCTTCGTGCTGCGGGACGGCGCGCCGCGGGCGCTGATCACCGATCAAAGCCTGGCGCCGCGGCTGCGGCCGCTGCTTCCCGCCGCTACCGAGCTGCTGGAGGTGGAGAGCCTGCCGCCGCTGGAGACTGCGGATCCCGAGGGGGAGGAGCTTCCGCTGCTGCCGGTGGAGCTTCAGGACGTCGGTCCCGACGCCCTCTACTACGTGATCTACACCTCCGGCTCCACCGGTCGCCCCAAGGGCATCGAGCTGGCCCACGGCGCCATGGGGAATCTCCTCGCCTGGCATCGGGACGAGCTCCTCGGCGGGGTGCGCACCCTGCAGCTGGCCTCCCTGGGTTTCGACGCCAGCTTCCACGAGATCTACGCCGCCTGGACCACCGGCGGCAGCCTGGTGGGTGTGCCGGAAGATCTGCGCCGAGACGCCGCCGGCCTCGGCGAGCTGCTGCGGGAGCAGCAGGTGGAGAAGGCGATCCTGCCGGTGGTGCTGCTCCACGCCCTGGCGGAGGAGCACAGCGCCGGCCGTCCGCTGGCGCCGAGCCTGCTGGAGCTCACCACCACCGGCGAGCAGCTGCGCATCACCGATCCGGTGGTGGAGCTCTTCCGCCAGCTCCCGGGCCTGCCGCTGCACAACCACTACGGCCCCTCCGAGAGCCACGTGGTCACCGCTTCGACTCTGGGGGGCGAGGGGGCGCTGCCGGCGCTGCGGGATCCCCGCCGGTGGCCCTCCCATCCCTCCATCGGCCGGCCGCTGCCGGCGACCCAGATCCACATCGTCGACGAGGGGCTACAGCCCCAGCCGCTGGGAGTGCCGGGGGAGCTGCTGATCGGCGGCATCTGCCTGGCCCGCGGCTATCAGGGGCGCCCGGCTCTGACCGCCGAGCGCTTCGTGCCGGATCCGCTGGGAGCGCCGGGGCAGCGCCTCTACCGCACCGGAGACCTGGCTCGCTGGCACGGCGACGGCTCGCTGGAATACCTCGGCCGCCGGGACCATCAGGTGAAGATCCGCGGCTTCCGTGTGGAGCCCGGCGAGGTAGAGGCGGCGCTGGCGGCCCATCCCGCCGTCTCCCAGGCGGTGGTGACGGTCTTCGACGGCCCCGGCGGCCGCGCCCTGGCGGCCTGGGCGGTGCCGGAATCGGCGGCCTCGGCGCCGGATGAAGAGTCGCTGCGGCAGCATCTCGCCGCCACCCTGCCGGATTACATGGTGCCGGCGGCGCTGCGGGTGCTGGATACCCTGCCGCTGAACGCCAACGGCAAGGTGGACCGCTCCGCCCTGCCGGCGCCGCAGCTCAGCGCCACCGTCGCCAGCGCGGCGGCGGTCACCGCCGCTCAGCGGGTGGTGGCGGCGGTGCTGGGACAGGCCCTGGAGAGCGCCGAGGCCCCCGGCCTGGAGGACGACTTCTTCGCCCTCGGCGGTCATTCTCTGGTGGCGACCCGGGCGGTTTCCCGACTGCGCCGCATCTTCCGCCTCGACGATCTGCCCCTGGGGGTGCTCTTCGACCACCCCACCGTCGCTGGAGTGGTGGCGGAGCTGGAAAGTCGCTGGGGCGGCGCCGGCGCCCTGGAGACGGTGGCCCAGCAGTGGCTGGCGGGAGGCCCGGCGGCGCCGCAAGCGGGCACCGCCGGCGAGGCCCGTCTGGAAGCCCACGGCGAGGCCCTCGCCGATCGCGGCCTGGCGCCGCGGCCGACTCCTGCCCCCACCGTCAGCGACGAGCCGGGGCCGCACCCTCTCTCCTTCGCCCAGGAGCGGATGTACTTCCTCGCCCGCCTGGATCCCGAGAGTCCGGCCTATAACGTCGCTTCCGGAGCCCGACTGCGGGGCCCCCTGGACCTGCGCGCCCTCAGCCTCGCCCTGGCCTGGGTCCGGGAGCGCCACGGCACCCTGCGCACCACCTTCCTGGATCTCGCCGAAGGACCTCGCCAGGAGATCCGAGGAGCGGCTCCCCTGACGCCTCGTCACGCCGCCGCCGGCCTGCCGCTGGTGGACTTCAGCGCCCTGGAGCCATCCCTGGCGGAAAGCGCCGCCCGCGATTTGGCGGAAGCCACCGCCAGTCGCCCCTTCGACCTGCTGGGCTCGGTGCCCGCCCGCTTCCTGCTGCTGCGGCTGCCGGCGGATGCCCCGGGTCAGGAGTCGCCAGATCAGGTCTCTGTAGATCAGGTCTCTTGGGATCAGGTCTCTTGGGAACAGGTCTCTTGGGAACATATCCTCGTCGCCTGCCTCCACCACATCCTCTCCGACGGCTGGACCCAGGGGCTGCTGCTCACGGAGCTCGGCCAGGCCTACGGTGCCTTCCGTCAGCCGGAGTTGGGAGAAGGCAGTGTGGCACTGCCGGAGCGGCTGCAGCGCCTCGCCGAGGAGCCGCCCCTGAGCTATCACGAGGTGGCCCGCTGGCAGCGGCGATGGCTGGTGGGGGAGATCCTCGACGGTCAGCTGGGCTTCTGGCGCCAGGCCCTCGCCGAGGCCCCAGCGGCCCTGGAGCTGCCCACCGACTTCCCGCGGCCGCCGATGCAGAGCTTCCGCGGCGGGGCCCTGCCGATTTTCCTCGACGGCGAGCTCAGCGCCGCCCTCGGTGAGCTGGCCCGCCGCCACGGCGCCACTCTGTTCATGGTGGTGCTGGCGGGCTTCGGTGCCCTGCTGCATCGACTCAGCTGGCAGCAGCGGATCGTGGTGGGCTGCCCGGTGGCCAATCGATCGCGGCCGGAGCTAGAGCGGGTGGCCGGCTTCTTCGTCAACACCCTGCCGCTGATGGTGGACTGCTCCCCGGCGACGGAGGGTGCTGAGGAGGCGCCGTCGCCGCTGACCTTCGTCGAGCTGCTGGAGCGGGTGCGCCGCGGCACCCTGGAGGCCCAGGCCCACCAGGATCTACCCTTCGAGCGTCTGGTCCACGAATTGGCCGCCGGCGGCGGGACGCGCCGGGATCCCAGCCGAAACCCGATCTTCCAGGTGCTCTTCCAGCTGGCGCCGGAGGCTCTGGTGGCGCCGGCGCCGCTGCCGGGGCTGGATACCGAGGCCTTCCCCTTCGAGGATTCCGGAACCAAATTCGACCTCGCCCTCTCCCTGGTGGAAGACCGCCGGGGGATCTCCGGCCTGCTGCGCTACGCCAGCGATCTGTTCCGCCCGGAGACGGTGGAGGATTGGGGACGCCAGCTGGTGGAGCTGCTGCGGGGGGCGGTGGCGAATCCCGAAGGCGCGGCTCTGGAGCTCGGTCTCTCGGCTGCCGAACCTGCCTCCGAAGCCTCCGCGTCGCCCACCGAGGCCTTGGGTGTAGAGAGCACCAGCGGCGAGCCTGCCGGCGGTGGGGCCTTCGAGGACTTTGCCTTCGAGGAGTTCGCCTTCGCCCCGGCGGCGGAGCCTGCTCCCGAGTCCAGCCCGGCGGCGGAACCGTCCTTCGACGATTTCGCCTTTGACTCTCTGCCCTCATCCGTGACCACCCCCGGAGATCCGGAGGGATCGAATTCAGGAGGTGGTGACCCATGAGCACCCCACAACGCCCCCAGCCTCAGGGTGCGGGCAGCGACGGCGTCACTCGAGTAGCGCTGTGGAGCGGTCCACGCTCGGTTTCCACCGCCCTGCTCTACTCCTTCGCCCAGCGTGCCGATACCCGGGTGGTGGACGAGCCCCTCTACGCCGCCTACCTGGCGGCGCTGCCGGAGGTGGTGCACCCCGGCCGCGAGGAGATTCTGCAATCCCAGCCGACGGACCCGCAGCGGGTGGTGGACGAGGTGGTGCTGGGTCCCTGCGATCGCCCGGTGCTGTTCATGAAGCACATGGCCCATCACCTGCTCTCCGGGGTGGATCGCGGCTTCCTGGATCGCACGGTGAACGTGATCCTGGTGCGGGATCCGGTGGAGATGCTGCCCTCCTTAAGCATTCAGATCCCCGAGCCGACGGTGCGGGATACCGGCCTCGACACCCAGGTGGAGCTGGCCCGTGACCTCGCCGCCGCCGGCCGCCCGGCGCCGGTGCTGGACTCTTCCGCGGTGCTGCGGGATCCTCGGGCCCGCCTCGGCGAGCTATGCCGCTATCTCGGCCTGGAGCTGGAGGAAAGCATGTTCTCCTGGACCGCCGGAGCGCGGCCGGAAGACGGCGTGTGGGCGCCCCACTGGTACCACGCGGTGCATAAATCCACCGGCTTCGCCCCCTTCCGCCCCAAGACCGATCCCTTCCCCGAACGCCTGCGCCCCCTGCTGGAGCGCTGCCTACCCCTCTATCGCGAGCTGCTGGAGCTCGCGCCGGAGCTGACTTGATGAGCTCATCGTCTACCTTCACCGCCCGCCGAGCCGCTCACCTCGACTTCTGGCGCCGTCATCTGGCGTCGCTGGACGTCGGCGCCCCCGCGGTGGCTCCGCCCACCACGCTGCTGCCGTCCGCGGCGCCGGGAGAAGCGGCCGCGGCAGGCTCTCGGGAGGGGGAGGTGCCGGTGGCGGCGGAGGCCCTCGAGGCTCTGCGGGCCCTCACCCGGGGCTCCGCCTTCTTGGTGCATTGCGCCTATACGGCGGTGGTGGAAGAGGTGCTGCGGCGCTGGAACACCCAGGGGAGCACCCAAGGGAACAATGCCGGGAAGTTTCTGCTCGCCAGCCCTCACTACGCCAGGGCGGAGGCCGGCGCCGAGGCGCCCCCGCCGGGGGTGGTGCTCTACCTCGCCGCCGACCCGGCCGAGGCCCGGGGGCGCAGCTTCCAGCAGGCCCTGATGGCGGCCCGGGAGCGCTGGATGGAGGCCTACGGGCATCAGGATCTGCCCTTCTCGGTGCTGCTGCGGGAGTCCGGTCTCGCCGCCGGGGGCGGCACCTCGGAAGCCGACAGCGATGGCGCGGTGAGAGTTGCGCTGCGCTCCGCCGGAATCCACGGCGAGCTCTCCCCGGCGCTGCCCTGGGAGCTGCGTCTGGAGGCCTCCGGCGCCGCCCGCTGGTGGGCCGCTGCCGGAGTGGCGGAAGAGGGGGACGGGGAGCGCTTCGCCGCTGCCGTGGCGACTCTGCTGGGGGCCGCGCTGGCGGCGCCCACCGCGCCGCTGGACTCTCTCTCGGAGCTGCCGCCGGGCCTGCGCGAGGAAATTCTGCAGCAGCACTCCGGCGCCGCGGTGACGGCCCCCGGGGAACCCTTCCTGGCCGCCGCCGACGTTGCTCTAGAGCAGGATGCCGATTCTCGCTATGCCCTGTCGCTGAATCCCCTTTCGCGCCTGGTGCGGGGCCGCGCCCTGGCCTGGATGGATGCGCCGGCGGTGGAGGAGGAGGACGGCGCCAGCCTCTCCTACCGGCAGCTCTTGAAGGGTTCCGAGGCCTGGTCTCGCCAGCTGGCCTCGCGGGTGATCACCGAGGACGCAGCAGCAGCCGAACAGCCCCGAATCGGAGTCGCCCTGCCGCGCTCCGCTGCCCTGGTGCAGGCCCTGCTGGCGGTCCTCGACCTCGGCGGCGCCTACGTGCCGCTGGATCCCGCCTACCCGGCCCAGCGCCTGCGCCTGATGCTGGAAGACGGGGTGCTGGGGGCCGACGGCGGCGGCCTGGTGCTGGTGGATGCCTCCACCGCGCCGATCTTCCACGCCCTGGCAGAGGAGCTGCCGGGGCTGCGGGTGCTGACGGTGGAGGAGCTCTCGGATCCGGCCGCCGGGGCGTCCGCCGCGCCGAAGGCTCCGATACCCGCCTCGATCGCTTCGCCCCTGGCGCTGGCCTACATCCTCTACACCTCCGGGTCCACCGGCCGCCCGAAAGGCGTCGCCATGGCCCAGGGGCCGCTGATCAACCTCCTCGCCTGGCAGTGCGGGGACGCCGATCTCGGCCGGCCGGGACGCCGGGCGCAATTCGCCAGCCCCAGCTTCGACGGCTCCTTCCGCGAGATCTTCTCCTCCCTGTGCAGCGGCGGCTGCCTGGTGACGGTGCCGGAAGCGCTGCGCTCCGACGCCGCCGGCCTCGCCCGCTTCCTCGGCGAGCGGAAGATCGACAAGCTGCTGCTGCCGGCGGTGATGCTGCGCCATCTGGTGGCGGAAGCCGGCGCCCTGGAGGCCGCCGACGCCGATGCCCTGGAGGGGCTGAAGGGCCTGCGGGAGGTGTTCACCGCCGGCGAGCAGCTGCGGGTCAACGAGGGCCTGCGGGCCTTTTTCGCCGCTCGTCCGGAGGCTCGTCTGCACAACCATTACGGCCCCACCGAGACCCACGTCGCCTCCGCCCAGCCGCTGGCGGCGGATCCCGCCCAGTGGCCGGTGCTGCCGCCCATCGGCCGCCCGCTGCCGGGGCTGAGGCTCTACGTGGTGAGCGCCGATCTGAAGCCGCTGCCGCCGGGAGCGGTGGGGGAGCTGGTGATCGGCGGAGTGGCGGTGGCCCGGGGCTATTGGCGTCGCCCGCGGCGCACCGCCCTGGCCTTCGTGCCGGACCCCTTCCGCGGTGAAGGTGACGCCTCTGGCGAGCGCCTCTATCGCACCGGCGACCTCGCCCGCCTGCGCCCCGGCGGGGTGGTGGAATTCCTCGGCCGCCGGGATCAGCAGGTCAAGGTCCGCGGCTATCGCATCGAGCCGGGAGAGGTGGAAGCGGCCCTCGCCGCCCTCGACTCGGTGAAGGAAGCGGCGGTGGATACCCGCCCGGTGCCCGGCGTGAAGCCGGGGGAGGGCGGCGAATCGAGGCTGGTGGCCTGGGTGGTGCCGCGCCGCCCGCAGGATCCGCCGACCCCGGCGGCGCTGCGCCAGGCCCTCGCCGAGCACCTGCCGGAACCGCTGGTGCCCTCCGCCTGGGTGCTGCTGGACCGCATGCCTACCAGCGCCAACCGCAAGCTCGACCGCCGCGCCCTGCCGGATCCTCCGGCGGCGGTGGGCGGCGCCGGCCGCGCCCCGGAGAGCGCCACGGAGCGTCTGCTGGCGCGGGCCTGGAGCGAGCTGCTGGAGGTCGAGGCGCCGGGTACGGAGGACGATTTCTTCTCCCTCGGTGGTCATTCCCTGCTGGCGGTGCGGGTGGTAGCCCGGCTGCGGGACGCGCTGGAGGTGGAGGTGCCGGTGCGCACCTTCTTCCAGCATCCTACCCTCGGCGCCCTGGCGGCGGCGGTGGACGAGCTGCTGCAGGAGGGCGGCCGGGACGCCCTGCCGCCGCTGGAGCCGGGCCCTTCCGGCGCCGGCCGCCGGGCGCCCCTGTCCTACACCCAGGAGCGAATGTGGGTGGTGCAGCGCATGGAGCCGAACTCCTCCGCCTACCATCTGCCGACGGTCCTGGAGCTCGAGGGAGAGCTGGATGCCGCCGCCCTGGACGCCGCGGTGGTGGATCTGCTGGAGCGCCACCAGGTGCTGCGCTCGGTGTTCCGCCAGGGTCCGGAGGGGCCCTACCAAGAGGTGCTGCCCACCGCCTCGGTGGCCTCGCCTCGGGGTGAGGGGGAGGCCCAGGGCCCGCTGGCGGTGGTGGATCTCAGCGCCGTGGACGAAGCCCGGGCGGAGGCCCTCGCCGAGGCCCTGTGCCGCGAGGAGGCCCTCTACCCCTTCGATCTGGCCCAGGGGCCCATCACCCGCACCCGGCTGCTGCGGCTGGCGCCGCGGCGCCACTGGCTGCTGGTGACCCAGCATCACGCCGCCGGAGATGCGTGGTCCACCGGGCTGCTGGTGCGGGATTTGACGGCCCTCTACAGCGCCCATCGCCAGCGCCGTCCCCAGCCCCTGGCGCCGCTGCCGGTGCAATACGTGGACTTCGCCGAATGGCAGCGCCGCTACCTCAGCGGCGCCGCCCTGGAGTCGCGCATCGAGGCCTGGCGCCCGGCCCTGGAGGGGCTGGAGGTGGAGCCTCTGGTGCCGGACCACTCCCTGTCGGCGGCCCGCACCGCCGGCGCTGGTCGAGCGTCGATGGTGCTGGACGCGGAGGTCTACGGAGCCCTTCAGGAGCTCGCCCGGAGCCACGGCGCGACTCCCTTCATGGCTCTCACGGCGGGCTGGCTGGCGCTGGATCACCGACTCTCGGGAGCTGCGCGTCCGGCGGTGGGCTCGCCGGTAGCGGGGCGGCCCCTGGCTTCCCTGGAAGGCCTGGTGGGCTTCTTCGTCAACCTCATCACCCTCACCGCGCCGCTGCCGGACGCCGAGGCCCTGGGCTTCGATGAGTATTTGCGGCGCGTGAAGGACGCCTCCCTGGAGGCCTTCGGCGGCGCCGAGGTGCCCTTTGAGCGCCTGGTGGAATCCCTGGCCCCGGGCCGCGGCGGCGCCTCCTCTCCCTTCTTCCGCAGCGTGCTCTCGATGCAGAACGCGCCTTCGGAAACCCTCGACCTGCCGGGTCTGCGGCTGCAGCTGCGGGACGGGGAGCCGACGGGGGTGAAATTCGACCTGGTGGTGAGCCTCGCGCCGGTGGAGGGCCCGCGGGGCGAGGCCCTGGTGGTGGCGGCGGAATACGACGCCGGCCTCTACGAGGCCACCACCATCCATCGCCTGCTGGACTCCTGGCGCCGGCTGCTGAGCTCGGCGGTGGCGACGCCGGAGGCACCGCTGGCATCCCTCGCCGTGAGCAGCGTCGCCCAGCGCCATCAGGTGCTCTACGAATGGAGCGGCGACGCCCTCGCCGAGCCCCGCTATGGCGAGGACAGCCTGCCTCGGCGGGTCGCCCTTCAGGCTCTCCGGGCCCCCGAGAAGATCGCTCTGGTGGATGCCGCCAGCGGCGAGGAGCTGAGCTACGGCGGGCTGCAGCGGCGCGCCCAGGAGCTCGCCTCGGAGCTGCGGCGCCGGGGCCTGGAGCGCGGCCAGGTGGCCAGCCTCTTCCTGCCCCGCTCGCCGGACCTGGTGGTGGCGATGCTGGCGGTGCTGCAGGTGGGGGCGGCCTATCTGCCGCTGGATCCGGACTTCCCCAAGGAGCGACTGGAGTGGATGCTCGGCGACAGCCGCTCGCCGGTGATGATCACCCGCGGCGATCTCTGGCCCCAGGGCGTTCCGACGGACGGCCCGGTGGCCTGGGTGCTGCTGGACGCACCGGATCCCGACGCCCTGCTGGCGGACGTTCTCGGGGAGTCGGCTCCAGAGACCGCCGCGAACCTCGAGGAATCGAGTGTGGCCCTGGAGGGCGTCGGGTCCGACGACCTCGCCTACGTCCTCTACACCTCTGGCTCCACCGGCCGCCCCAAGGGCGTCGCGGTGCCCCATCGCGCGGTGCTGCGCCTGGTGCTGCCGCCGGGGGGCGCCGGCTGGGCCCGCATGGACGGCGAGGAGATCTGGCTGGGCTTCGCCCCCGCCGCCTTCGACGCCTCCACCCTGGAGATCTGGGGCAGCCTCGCCCACGGCGCCACCCTGGTGCTGGCCCCCACCGGTCCGATAGCCCCGGCGGCGCTGGCGAAGCTGGTGGAGGAGCGAGGGGTGACCAGCCTGTGGCTCACCGCGGCCCTCTTCCGTCAGGTGGTGGAGCGCGGCCTGGATCATCTCGGCGGCGTCCGCCAGCTCCTCGCCGGCGGCGACGTGCTGCCGATGGAGTCGGTGCGGGCGGTGCTGCGGGAGCAGCCGGGGATCCGCCTGGTGAACGGCTACGGCCCCACCGAGAACACCACCTTCACCTGCTGTCACCCCCTCGAGAGGGCGGACCTGCCTCGCCCGGCGGCGCCCGTCGGGCGAGCGGTGGAGGGCACTCGAGTGGTGATCCTGGACCGCGGCTTCCAGCCGGCGGTGATGGGGGCCGCGGGGGAGCTGTGCGCCGGCGGCGCCGGCCTCGCCCGGGGCTATTTCGGTCAGCCGGCGCTGACCGCCGATCGCTTTGTCCCCGATCCCTTCCCTTCGGAGCCCGGAGCCCGCCTCTACCGCACCGGCGACCGCGCCCGCTTCTCCCACGACGGCCGGGTCGAATTCCTCGGCCGAGTCGATCGCCAGGTGAAGATCCGAGGCTTTCGAATCGAGCCGGCGGAGGTGGAGAGCGCCCTCGAGGCTCACCCGGTGGTGTCGGCGGCGGTGGTGCTGGCGGCCCAGGAGGAGCGCGCTCCGGGGGTTCCCGGGGAAGCCGTGCTGGTGGCCTACGTGGAGTGCAGCGCCGACGACGAGGGGGCGGAGAAGCCCAGCGTCGCTCAGCTGCGGGAGCATCTGCGGGGCCTGCTGCCGGCGGCCATGGTGCCCTCCTTCCTGCTGCTGGTGGATCGCCTGCCGGTGGGCCCCACCGGCAAGGTGGATCGCGGCGCCCTGCCGGTGAAGCAGGATCTGGCGAGGCTGCGGGGCGGCGGCCGAGAGGGGGCGGCGCCCTCCACCGAGATGGAGCAGCAGCTGGCGGCTCTCTTCCGGGAGGTGCTGAACCTGGAGCGGGAGATCGCCGTCGACGAGAGCTTCTTCGACCTCGGCGGGCATTCCCTCAACGCCACCCAGCTGGTGGCGCGCATCGAGGAGACCGTCGGCCGTCGTCTGCCCCTGGCCACCGTCTTCCACCGCCCGACGGTGGCGGGCCTGGCGCTGGAGCTGGACGGCGGCTCCGGAGCCGGTGCTGACGCTGGAGCTAGCGATGCCGGCGCCGACGCCGGTGATGCTGCCGCCGGAGACGCTCCTGCGGGAGACGCCGCGCCGGCCGAAGATGACGCCCTGCTGGACGAGCTGCTGGCGGAGATGGAGGGGCTCTCGGCGGCGGAGGCCAGCAGCCTGCTGGCGGAGACGGAGGACGATCCTGAGTCGGCCACCGCGTCGGCCCCGGAAGCTCGGGAAGCAGAAGTCGGCAGTGACGACTTCCTCGACGCCCTGCTGGCGGAGATGGACGGCGGGGAGGGCAAGTCTTGAGCGGATTGAAGGAGCGCCTGGCGAAGCTCTCGCCGGAGCAGCGGCGCAAGCTGCTGGAGAAGCTGGCGGCGCGGGAGGGGGGCGGCGCCCAGACGACGCCCCCTAGCGCCGGTGAGGAGAGCAAGGCCGCCGCGTCGAGCGCTGAGGCTCAGGAAGCCGGGACGCCGGGAGCAGCGGCTCAGGATGCTGTAGCCCAGGAAGCAGTGGCCCCGGAGACCGCGGCCGCGACGACGATCATCCCCCGAGCGCCTCGGGATGGCTCGCCGCTCCCGGTTTCCTTCGCTCAGCAGCGGCTGTGGTTCCTGGATCAAATGCAGCCGGGCAACCCCTTCTACAACGTGCCCTCGGCGCTGCGCTTTCAGGGGCGACTGCGCCCCGCCGCCCTGGCCCTCACCCTCTCCGCCCTCAGCCTGAGGCAGGAGGCCCTGCGGGTGCGTTTCCCGGCCCGCGACGGCCAGCCGGTGCAGCTGGTGGCGGAGGCGGCGGCGGTGCCGCTGCCGACGGTGGATCTCAGCGCCCTGGAGCCGAAGCGGCGCATCGCCACCGCCCTGGCCCTCACCGCCGCCGAGGCGCGGGCCCCCTTCCACCTCGCCCGCGGGCCCCTGGCCCGCTTCCGGCTGCTGCGCCTCAGCGCCGAGGACCACGTCCTGCTGCTCAACTTCCACCACATCATCGCCGATGGCTGGTCCCTCGGCGTGCTGGTGAAGGAGCTGGAGACCCTCTACGCCTCGGCCTACCATGGGGAGCGAGAGTCTGGGGAGAGCGCGGGAGATGTGACGGGGGCCATCGCCGCCATCGCCTCGACCCTGCCGCCGCTGCCGGTGCAATACGCTGACTTCGCGGTGTGGCAGCGCCGGGAGCTGGGGGGCGGTGAGCTGGAGCGGCAGCTGGGCTATTGGCGCGAGAAGCTGGCGGATCTGCCGACCCTGGACCTGCCGAAGGACCGCCCGCGGCCGGTGTTTCAGCGCTTCCGCGGTCGTCGCCACGAGCTGCGGGTGTCGGCGTCGGTGCTGGAGGCCCTGGAGAGCCGCTGGACCGGCGGCGAGCAGACCCTCTTCATGGTGCTGCTGGCGGCCTTCTCGTCGTTCCTGGCACGCACCACCCATCAGCGGGACATCGTGGTCGGCAGCCCCATCGCCAATCGCGGACAGCGGGAGCTGGAGGCCCTGGTGGGCTTCTTCGTCAACTCCCTGGTGCTGCGCAGCGATCTCTCCGGAGATCCGACCTTCCACGCCGCCGCCGAGGGAGCCCGGGCCGTCGCCCTGGAGGCCTACGACCACCAGGACGTGCCCTTCGAGAAGCTGGTGGAGGAGCTGCAGCCGGAGCGTCACCTGGCCTCCAACCCTCTCTTCCAGGTGGTGCTGGCGCTGCAGAACGCGCCGGTGGGCCGGCTGGAGCTGCCGGAGGTGGAGGTTTCCCTCTTCGGCGCCGACGGCGAGGTGACCTGTCGCTTCGACCTTCAGCTGGACCTGTGGCCCGGGGACGGCGCCGACGAAGGCGCCCTGGTGGGAGCGCTGCAATACGACGTCGACCTCTTCGACGCCACCACCATCGCTCGCCTCGGGGAGGCCTTCCTCACCCTTCTCGCCGGCGCCGCGGAACAACCTCGCACCCCCATTTCTCAGCTGCCGCTGCTGGACCAGGCTCAGCGCCAGCAGCTGGTGGAGATCGGCGCGGCGCGGGAAGTCCCCACCGCCCCGGGGGGCGACGAGGCTCTCGCCGAGTCTCCCAACCTCTGGGCGCGATTCCTCACCGTCGCCCGCCGTCAGCCGGAATCGGTGGCGGTGCGCTGCGAGGAGCGCAGCCTGACCTACGGCCAACTGGCGACCCGAGCCCTGGCCCTCGGCCGTCGACTGGTGGCCCAGGGGGTGCAGCCGGAAGATCGGGTGGGCCTCGCCCTGGAGCGCTCCGAGGCGCTGGTGGAGGCCCTGCTGGGCATCCTCGCCGCCGGGGCCGCCTACCTGCCGCTGGATCCCGACTACCCCCAGGAGCGCCTGGCCTACCTGCTGGAAGACAGCGGCGCGGCGGCGGTGATCACCCGCCGCGGGCTGCTGGAATCCCTGCCGCCGCTGGGGGAGACCCCCGCCGTGTTGATCGATCAGCTGGAGGGCGACTCGGGGACCGCCGATACCTCGTTCCGGGAGGACGGGCTGCCGTCGGTGGGCCGCGACCACGCCGCCTACGTGATCTACACCTCCGGCACCACCGGCCGGCCCAAGGGGGTGTTGATCCCCCACGGCCGGGTGCAGCGACTCTTCGACATCTCCCAGCCCTACTTCCACTTTGGCCCCCAGGACGTGTGGACCCTCTTCCACTCCGTCTCCTTCGACTTCTCGGTGTGGGAGCTGTGGGGAGCGCTGGCCTACGGCGGTGAGCTGGTGGTGGTGCCCTATTTGACCAGTCGCTCGCCGGAGGCCTTCCTGGAGCTGCTGGAAGAGCGCCGGGTGACGGTGCTCAACCAGACCCCCTCGGCCTTCCTCGCCCTCGATCGGGCCGACGCCGACGGCCGCCGCTCCGCAGTCCTGGCGCTGCGCTGGGTGGTTTTCGGCGGCGAGGCCCTGGACGTGGCGACCCTGGCGCCGTGGTACCGAGATCGCGGCAACGACGCGCAGCTGGTGAATATGTACGGCATCACCGAGACCACCGTGCACGTCACCTATCAGCTGCTGCGGCCGGAGGACGCCCGGCCCTCGTCTCAGGACGGAGTCCCTGAAAACACTGGGGCCATCGGCCGACCGCTGGAGGACCTCTCCCACCAGGTGCTGGATTCCGAGGGCCGCCTGCTGCCGCTGGGAGTGCCGGGGGAGCTGCAGGTGGGTGGTGCCGGCGTCGCCCGAGGCTATTTGGGGCGCCCGGCGCTGACCGCCGACCGCTTCCGCCCGGATCCCCTGGGGGCGACCCCCGGAGCCCGCCTTTACCGCACCGGCGATCTGGTGCGGCACCGCGGCGACGGCTCGCTGGTCTACCTCGGCCGCATCGATCACCAGGTCAAGGTGCGGGGCTTCCGCATCGAGCTGGGGGAGATCGAGGCCGCCCTCACCGCCCATCCGGCGGTGGCCCGCTCGCTGGTGATGCTGCGTCCCGGGGAAGACGGTAGTGGAGCCCAGAGCGGCGACGAGAACCTGGTGGCCTACGTGGTCCAGGCCCGCGGCCTCGGCGGCGACGAGCGGGATCAGGTGGGGCAGTGGAACGAGGTCTTCGACGAGACCTACGGCCGCGGCGAGCGCTTCGAGGAGGAGAGCCCGGACTTCAACATCAGCGGCTGGGATAGCCACGTCACCGGCGGCGAGATTCCGGCGCCGGAGATGGGGCGCTGGCTGGAGGACACCCTCGAGGGCATCGAGGCGCGACTCCAGGGGCTGGCGTCGCCGCAGCGCCGGGTGCTGGAGATCGGCTGCGGTACCGGCATGATCCTCTTCCGGGTCGCCCCCGACTGCGATCGCTACGTCGGCACCGATCTCTCCGCCGAGGCTCTGGCCTACGTCGAGCGCCACCTCGGCGACGAGCTATCGCCGCGGGTGGAGCTGCTGGAGCGGCCGGGAACGGATTTCTCCGCCCTCCAGACCGCCTCCTTCGACGCCGTGGTGATCAACTCGGTGATCCAATACTTCCCCAGCGGGGAGTATCTCGAGCGGGTGATCACTCGCGCCGTGGACGTGCTGGCTCCGGGGGGCTTTCTCTTCCTCGGGGACCTGCGCTCGCTGCCGCTGCTGGACGTCTTCCACGTCGCCGCGGAGGTGCATCGCGCCCAGCGGGAAGGGGAGCCGGAGCTGTCGCGAAAGGACCTGGCGCGGCGGGTAGATCTGGCGCGGATGCAGGAGAACGAGCTGGTGCTGGATCCAGCCCTCTTCTTCCAGCTGGCGCAGCGCCTGCCGCGGGTCTCGCGGTTGGAGATCGTGCCCAAGGGCAGCCGGGACCGCAACGAGCTCAGCCTCTTCCGCTACCAGGCGATTCTGCATATCGCTTCGGAGGAGGGCGTCGGAGGAGCCGCTGAATCAGCATCCGTGGAGCCCGCTACCGTCGCGCCCACCTGGCTGGATTGGCGGGGTCAGCAGCTGGTGCAGGGCGACGATCTGCGGGCGCTGGAAAGCTGGATGCAGTCCCCCCGGGGGCCGGCGGCGGACGTCGCCGTGGCGCTGGCGGCGGTGCCGGAGGGGCGCCTGACGGAGGTGCTCGCCCTCCAGCAGCTGCTGTGGGATGAATCGGAAGCCGGGGAGGCTACGGTGCTGGACCTGGCGGCCACCGCCGCGACCACCGCCGCCGCCGGCCCGGAGGTGGAGGACTGGCTGCGCCTGGGACGAGACCTGGGACGACGGGTGGACCTCTCCTGGGCGCGCCACGAGGGGGGAGCCCTGGACGTGGTGCTCAGCCCCGAGGGGGCACCGCCGCCGAGCCTGCCGGCGCCGGAGGAGCGCCGCGGGGCGCTCTACAACGAGCCTCTGCTGGGAGCCTTTGCGCGGCGGGTGGTGCCGGAGCTGCGGGGCTGGCTGGAGGATCGCCTGCCGGTCTTCATGGTGCCCAATCACTTTGTGCTGCTGGCGGAATTTCCCCGCACCCCCAACGGCAAGATCGACCGCCGAGGGCTGCCGGCGCCGGAGAAGGTGCGCGGCGAGCCGGCGTCGACCTTCGTCGCCCCCCGCACCGCCACCGAAGAGCTGGTGGCTGAAGTTTTCGCCGAAGTGCTGGCCATCGACGGCGTCGGCGCCGAGGATGATTTCTTCGCCCTCGGCGGCCACTCTCTGCTGGCCACCCGGGCGGTGGCGAGACTGCGGGAGCGCAGCGGCCAGGATCTCGCCCTGCGCTCCCTCTTCGAGACCTCCACGGTGGAAGAGCTGGCCCAGCGGCTGGATGCCGGCGGCGGCACCGCGGTGCCAGAGGTGGACGCCGCCCAGCGGGCGGTGGGCTCCTCGCTGGACTCTTCGCTGGGTTCTTCGATGGCAGGCGGGGCGTCGGCGCGGGAAGCTCAGGGCGGCGCGTCGCCGGCCCTCGGCCTGCGCTCCGCTCCGCCGCTGGTGCCGGTGCCCCGGGATCGCCCTCTGCCCCTCTCCTTCGCCCAGGAGCGGCTGTGGTTCCTCTCCCAGCTGGACGCCGACAGCAGCGTCTACAACGAGCTGATGGAGGTGCCCTTCCACGGCCCGCGGGATCTGCGCAGCCTGCACCGCGCCCTGGAGGACCTGGTCTCCCGCCACGAGATTCTGCGCACCACCTACGCCGAGGTGGACGGCCGCCCGGTGCAGCAGATCGCCGTGGCGGGCTCGTCCTTCGCCCGTCCGGCGCTGCCGGTGGTGGATCTGCGGGGGCTGCCGACGGAGCGGCGAGGCAGGCTCGCCGCCCAGCTGGCGGATCGGCTGCGCCGCCGCCCCTTCGATCTGCGCCGGGACCTGCCGCTGCGGCCGCTGCTGACCCTGCTGGAGGATCGCCCGGAGGCCCGCGACGACGCCCGCCGCCATCTCGCCGTCTGCCTGCACCACATCGTCGTCGACGGCTGGTCCAGCGGCCTGCTGCGGCGGGATATGGAGAGCCTCTACGAGGCCCGCCGCCGCGGCGTATCCTCGCCGCTGCCGCCACCGGCGCTGCATTACGCCGACTTCGCGGCGTGGCAGCGACGCTGGTTCCGCGGCCCGGTGCTGGAGGCCCAGCTGGACTTCTGGCGCCAGCGGCTGCGGGATCTGGAGCCCCTGGAGCTGCCCGGCGACCGGCCTCGGCCGACGGTGGTGAGCGGCGCCGCGGCGCTGGCTTCCCGGCGCTGGGATCGACTCACCACCGCCCGCCTGAGGCGCGCCGCCAGCGGCGTTGGGGGCACCCTCTTCATGCTCCTGGGCGCCGCCTTCGGCGCCGTGGTGGCGCGAATGGCGGGAGCCGAGGAAGCGGTCTTCGGCACCCCGGTGGCCAATCGCCGCCGCCGCGAGCTGGAATCGGTGGTGGGCTTCTTCGTCAACCTGCTGGTGCTGCGCTTCCCGGTGCGCCGGGAGTCGGGTTTTCAGGGCCTGCTGGAGGATGTGAAGGAGCGCGCTCTGGAGGCTTTCGAGGCCCAGGATCTGCCGCTGGAGAAGCTGGTGGAGGAGCTGGCGCCGGATCGCGATCTTTCCCGCAATCCCTTCTTCCAGCTCTGCTTCCAGGTGCTGCAAAGCGCTACCGCTGCCCCCGGGAGAGGCTCCGAGGAGCCCGCTCGGAATGCCTCTCCGGAGGCGGGCTCCGAGGGAGACTCCGAAGCGAGCTCTGCGGCGCCGACGCTGGAAGACGTGGCGGTGGGAGCGAAATTCGACCTCCATCTGGCGGTGGTGGACGAGGGCGAGACCCTGATTTCGGTGCTGGAGTACCGCCCGGAGCTCTACGACGCCTCCACCGCCGCCCGCCTGCTGCAATCCCTGGAGGTCTTCACCCTCGCCGCCCTGGAGAGCGTCTCCCGGGGCGAAGATCGCCCCCTCGCCGCCCTGCCGCTGACCACCGACGCCCAGCGTCACCAGCTGCTGGCGGAGTGGAGCGGTGCGGGGCGTAGTACCTCCTTTGCCCTAGGCATTGAAGAGTTGGATGCTCAGCCGCAGGATCTGTGGTCCGCCTTTTCCGCCGCCGCCGCCGAGCACGGCGAATCCCCCGCCCTCGGCTGGGGCGAGAGCTGGTGGAGCTACGGCGAGGTGAAGGCGCGAGCGCAGGTCCTGGCGGTAAGACTGGCGGCCGGTGGCGTGGGCCCCGGCGCCCGAGTGGGCCTGGCATTGGAGCGCTCGCCTCAGCTGGTGGTAGCGATGCTGGCGACCCTGCGCCTGGGGGCCGCCTACGTGCCCCTGGATCCCGCCTTCCCGCCTTCCCGACTGGAGCTGATGGCGGCGGACGCCCACCTCGCCGCGGTCTGTGCCGACGCCGCCGGAGCGGCGGCGGTGCCGACGGTGGCGGGGGAGGGATCCAGCCTGCCGGTATTGCGCCTCGATCTCCTCGGCGAGGGGACTGGCGAGGATGCCGCGGCGGCGCTCCCGCCTCTCGGCGCGGCGGCCTGCGCCGAAGCTCTGGCCTACGTGCTCTACACCTCCGGCAGCACCGGGCGCCCGAAGGGCGTGGCGGTGCCCCACGGAGCGGTGCTGCGCTTGGTGCAGCGGGGAGCCTGCTGGCATGACTTCGGGCCCCACCGGACCTACCTCTTTCACTCCCCGGCGGCCTTCGACGCCTCCACCTTTGAGATCTGGGGAGCGCTGGTCCACGGCGCCCGCCTGGCGGTGCTGCCGGCGGGCCCCGCCGGCTCCGAAGAGGTGGTGCGGGGCGCGGTGGCGGCGGGGGTGGATACCCTGTGGCTCACCGCCGCCCTCTTCCACCGCGCGGTGGAGGAGCAGGGGGAAGAGCTGGCGAGCATCGCCACGGTGCTGGCGGGGGGAGACGTATTGGATCCGCTGGCGGTGGCCCGCTTCCGGGAGCTGGCGGCGGATTCCGGCGCTCGCCTGGTGAACGGCTACGGGCCGACGGAGAACACTACCTTCACCTGCTGCTGGCGCTCGCCCCGCTGGACGGACGGGGACGCCGCGGCGAGGGGCTCCCTCGCGCCGGTGCCGGTGGGACATCCGGTGGACGGCACCTTCGTGGCGGTGGTGGATCGCCAGCTGCGACCGCTGCCGGCGGGAGCGGTGGGAGAGCTGGTCACCGGCGGTGCCGGCCTCGCCTGGGGTTATGTCGACCAGCCCGCCCGCAGCGCCGAAGTCTTCGTGCCGGACGCCCTCTCCGGGGCCTTCGGCGGCCGCCTCTACCGCACCGGGGACGGTGCCCGCTGGCATGGAGAGGGCAGCATCGACTTCCTCGGCCGCCGGGATCGCCAGGTGAAGGTGCGCGGTCATCGAGTGGAGCTAGGGGAAGTGGAAGCCCAGCTGCGCACCCTGCCGGGAGTGGGGGAAGCGGTGGTGGCGGCTCGACCGGTCTCTCAGAATGGCGCTGGCAGCGAGCTGCGGCTGGTGGCCTGGGTCGGCGGCAGCGGCGAGGAGGCGGTGGCGCCGGACGTCGCGGCGCTGCGCTCGGCGCTGCGACGCCTGCTGCCGGAGGCCTTCGTACCGGAGGCCTTCGTGCCCCTGGATCGATTGCCCCTGACCCCCGCCGGCAAGGTGGATCGCCGCGCCCTGCCCTCGGTTGAGGCGGCGGTGGCCCCCGCCGCCGGAGCGGAAGCCCCCCGCAGCGCCGAGGAGGAGATCGTCGCCGGAGTGCTGGCCCAGGTGCTGGAGCGCCCGCGGGTGGGCGTGGAGGACGACTTCTTCGAGCTCGGCGGCCATTCCCTGCTGGCCACCCGGGCGGTGGGCCGCCTGCGCCAGGCCTTCGAGGTGGAGCTGCCCCTCTCGGCCCTCTTCGAATCGCCGACGCCGCGGGCCCTGGCGGCGCGACTCGTCGCCCTGCGCCGCGGTGCCGGGGCCGAGGCGCCGCCGCTGCGACCGCGAGAGGACTCTGCCGCCTCGGCGCCCCTCTCCTTCGCCCAGGAGCGGCTGTGGTTCCTCGATCAGCTGGAGCCGGGGAGCGTGTTCTACAACATGCCTCACCCGGTGCGCCTGCGGGGTCCGCTCGACCCTGGAGCCCTGGCCCGCGCCCTGGCGACGGTGGTGGAGCGCCATCAGGTGCTGCGCAGCGCCTTCCCCGCCGCCGCGGCGGCGACGCCGGTGCAGCGGGTGCTGGCCGCGCCGGGTCTCGAGCTGCTGCCGGCGGTGGATCTCAGCGGGCTGCCCCCGGAGGTCGCCGCGGCCGAGGCCCATCGACTGGCGGCGGCGGAGGCCGCTCGGCCCTTCGCCCTCGACCGCGGGCCGCTGCTGCGGGCGGCGCTGGTTCGCCTGCCGGAGGGAGCTGATGCCTCCAGCGCCGAGGCGCAGGATCACGTGCTGCTACTGACGGTGCATCACGCCGCCTCCGACGGCTGGTCCACGGGCCTGCTGCTGACGGAGCTGCGCACCGCCTACGACGGCTGGCGCCGAGGGGAGGCGCCGACCCTGGCGCCGCTGCCGGTGCAATACGGTGACTTCGCCGCCTGGCAGCGGGGCTGGCTGGAGGGGGAGCGGCTGGAGGCCCAGCTGGACTTCTGGCGCCGCACTCTGGCGGACCATCCGATGGTGCTGGAGCTGCCGGCGGACCGCCGCCGCCCGGCGGCGCCGACCTTCCGCGGCGCTCGCCACACCCTCCATCTTCCCGCCGCCGAGGGCCTGGTGGCCTGGGGCCGAGGCCAGGGAGCGACGGCCTTCATGACTCTGCTGGCGGCCTTCGGCGCCACCCTCGGTCGACTGGCGGTGGACGACGAGCCGATCCTCGGCACCCCGGTGGCGAACCGCCCGCGGGCCGAGCTGGAGAGCCTCATCGGCTTCTTCGTCAACTCCCTGCCGCTGCGCCTCTCGCTGCAGGGGGATCCCTCCTTCGCCACCCTGGTGGACCGGGTGCGTAGCCTCACCCTGGACGCCTTCGCCCACCAGGATGTGCCCTTCGAAAGCCTGGTGGAGGCCCTGCGGCCGGCGCGGGATCTCTCCCGCACGCCGATCTTCCAGGTGATGTTCGCCCTCCAGGAGCTGCCGCCGGGAGAGGAGCTGGGCCTCGGCGAGGCCAGCCTGGAGGCCATGGCCTACGGTCGAGATACGGTGCTCTTCGACCTCAATCTCGACCTCATGGCCTTCGAGGACGGCAGCTTCGGCGGCGCTCTGGAGCTCAGCCTCGATCTCTTTGACGTCTCCACCGCCGCCCGCCTCGCCTCTTCCTTCCGGGAGCTGGTGGCGGGCGCCGCGGCGGCGCCGGAGACCCCGGTGTCGCAGCTGCGGCTGCTCACCGCCGGTCAGCGCCATCAGCTGCTGCTGGAAGACCCGGGGCGCCGAATTTTCCCGGGAGTGGCTTCATCCCTATCTGAGATTCTGTGGTCCGAGCGCTTCGCCGCCGCCGTGGAAGACCGGGGCGAGGCCGCGGCGCTGATCCACGGCGAGGGCTCCTTCAGCTTCCGGGAGCTGGCGGCGGGAGCCACGGCGGTAGCCGCCCACCTGATCCAGCGGGTAGGTCCGCTGAACGGCGAGGCGCCGGTGGGCCTCGCCGCCGGGCGCTCGCTGCCCGCCGCCGCGGCGCTGCTGGGCATTCTCGAAGCCGGAGCTCCCTTCCTCACCCTGGATCCCTCCTACCCCGGGTCTCGACTGCGGGGGATGGTTTCCGACGCCGGCCTCTGCGCGGTGGTGGTGGACGCCGCTGGGCGCGAGGCCCTGGCGGCGGTGGCGGATCTCGGCGTGCCCCTGCTCGCTCTCGAAGAGCTCACCGATCCCGCCGCCCTCTCCGCCGAGGCCGCGGCGGCGGCGATCGCCCAACGGCCGCCGATTCATCCTCAGCAGGCGGCCTATCTCTTCTATACCTCCGGCTCCACCGGCCGCCCCAAGGGCGCGGTGATCCGTCACCAGGCCTTCAGCGAGTACGTCGAGGCCTGCGCCTCGGCCCTGGATCTCGGGCCTCAGGATCGCTTCCTGCAATTCGCCTCCTGGAGCTTCGACGTGGCGGTGGAGGAACTCTTTCCGGCGTGGAGCGCCGGCGCCGCGGTGGTGCTGGCGGAGCCGGCGGAGCTGGAGCAGCCGGAGAGCTTCCAGCGGCGGCTGGAGGAATCGAAGATCACCGCCGTAGAGCTGCCCACCGCCTTCTGGCAGGAATGGACCCGGTCTCTAGTGCTGGAGGCTCTCTCTCCGCCGGAGGCGCTGCGCTTCGTCATCGTCGGTGGAGAGCGTATGCAGCGGGAACGGCTGCGGGATTGGCAGCAGCTCCAGCAGCGCCTGCCGGAGTCTCGCCGCTGCCGCCTGATCCACGTCTACGGCCTCACCGAGACCACCGTCACCTCCTCCTTCCATCACGCCCTGCCGGGGCGGGAAGTCCCCCTCTCCGGCGGCGAGCTGCCGGTGGGAAGGCCGCTGGACCCGGTGCGGGTGCAGGTGCTGGATCCCCACGGTGAGCCCTGCCCGCCGGGAGTGGAGGGGGAGGTCTACATCGGTGGTCCGCTGGTGGGCGGCGGCTATCGAGGCCGCCCGGCGCGCACCGCCCAATCCTTCGTGCCGGATCCCTACGGCGCTGTCTTCGCCGCCCCCGGCGAGCGCCTCTACCGCACCGGCGACCGCGGACGCCGCCTCGCCGACGGCGGCCTAGAGCTTCTGGGCCGCTTCGACCACCAGGTCAAGGTGCGGGGCTTCCGGGTGGAGCCCGGCGAGGTGGAGGCCGCTCTGGCGGCGCTGGACGGGGTGGCGGAAGCGGTGGTGCTGCTGCGGGAAGATCGCCCCGGGGACAAGCGCCTGGTGGGCTATTGGACCTCGCCTGGCTCTACGGCTGAATCGTCCGCTGCTGAATCGCCGGCGGCGGAGATCGGCGAGGGAGACCTGCGCCGCCTGCTGGGAGAGCAGCTGCCGGAGCACATGGTGCCCTCCCGCCTGCTGCGGCTGGACTCCCTGCCCCTGTCTCCCAACGGCAAGGTGGACCGCCGCGCGCTGCCGGCGCCGGAGGGGCGAGGAGAGCTGGAGAACCCCTTCATCGCCCCGGAGAGCGCCGAGGAGAAGGCGCTGGCGGCCCTGTGGTCGGAGGTCCTGGGGGTGGAGCCCATCGGCCTCGACGACGACTTCTTCGGTCTCGGCGGTCATTCCCTGCTGGCCACCCGACTGGCGGCGGGGATCCGCCGCCGCTTCGCCGTGGAGCTGCCGCTGCGGCGGCTCTTCGAGGCGCCGACGGTGCGTCAGCTGGCGGCGGTGATCGCCGGCTCCGCCGCGGCTCCGGCGGGTGAGGCTGAGTCTGGGGACATTCCTCTGGCGCCGCAAGGGCCCGCGCCCCTCTCCTTCGCTCAGGAGCGGCTGTGGTTCCTGGAGCAGCTGGAGGGTCCCAGCTCCCTCTACAACCTGCCCTCCTCGGTGCGCATGCGCGGAGCCCTGGATCGCCGGGCCCTCGACCGGGCCCTGAGCGCCATCGTCCGCCGTCATCAGGCTCTGCGTACCCGCTTCCTCGCCACCGAGGCTCTAGGAGATAAGACTCCGGCAGGAGAGGCAGCGGTCTATCAGCTGCCCCTGCCTTCACCTCACCAGGTGCTGCGGCGGGTGGACCTCAGCGGCCTCGACTCGGAGCTGGCGGCCCAGGAGCTCCAGCGCCTCGCCGGCCAGGAGGCCCGCCTGCCCTTCGACCTCGCCAGCGGCGAGCTGCTGCGGGGGGTGCTGGTGGCGCTCTCGCCGGATCACCACGGCCTGCTCTTCACCGTCCACCACATCGCCTCCGACGCCTGGTCCGCCGGGGTGCTGCTACAGGAGCTGGGGGCCCTCTACGACGCCTTCCGCTCGTTGCCCGAGGGGGCGTCAGATGGGGCGCCAGATGAAGCCATCGCCGCCGCCGTGGATCCCCTGCCGATCCAGTATTCCGACTTCGCCGCCTGGCAGCGTCAGCGCCTGGCGGGGGAGCGGCTGGAGACGGAGCTGGCTTTCTGGCGCCAGCGCCTGGACGCCAGCGCCGCGCCCCTGGAGCTGCCGGCGGATCGCCCCCGGCCGCCCCTCCAGACCTTCCGCGGAGCCCATCAGCGGGCCTTTTTCGGCGAGGATCTGCGGGAACCCCTGGGAGCCGTGGCGCGCGAGCGTCGGGCGACCCCCTTCGCGGTGCTCGGCGCCGCCTTCGCCCTGCTGCTGAGCAAGCTCAGCGGTCGCCGCGACCTGCATCTCGGCGTGCCCTGGGCGGGTCGCGAGCATCCCCAGACCCAGGGGCTCATCGGCTTCTTCGTCAACACCCTGGTGCTGGCCCTGGAGGTGGATCCGGAAGCCTCCTTCCTGCAGCTGGTGGATCAGGTGCGGGAGCGCCTGCTGGAGGCCCAGAGTCACGGCGAGGTGCCCTTCGAGAAGCTGGTGGAGGCCCTGGCGCCGAAGCGCAACCTCGCCCATTCCCCCCTCTTCCAGGTGCTGCTCAACCTGGAGGCCGGCACCGGCGCCGAGGGAGAGGCCGCCGCCACCACCTTGCCGGGGCTTGCCCTGGAGCCTTTGGGCATGGAGGTGGGGACGGCGAAATACGACCTGACGCTGGCCCTCACCGACGACGGCGAGCGCCTCGCCGGCGCCCTGGAGCACAACCTCGATCTCTTCGACGCCACCACCGCCCGCCGCTGGATCGCCGCCCTGCGGCAGCTGCTGTCGGCGGCCCTGGAGCGGCCGGAGGGGGCCCTCGGCGCCCTGCCGCTGCTGTCGGCGGCCCAGCGCCATCAGGTGCTGGCGGAGCAGGGGGCGGCCCCCGCCGCGTCGCCGCTGCTGCCGGGAGAGAGCGCTCTCACCCTGCCGCAGCTGCTGCGGGAAGCGGCGCAACGCTGGCCGGCGCAGCCCTTCCTGGCGACGCCACAAGGCTGGCTGGATCGGCAAACGGTGTGGCAGCGGGCCCAGAAGGTCGCGGCGGCGGTAGCCGCCCTCATCGCCTCGGTGCCGGCGGAAGCCCCGGTGGCGGTGCTGCTGGAGCGCGGCCCGGGAGCGCTGCCGGTGCTCATAGGCCTCTCCCTGCTGGGGCGCCCCTACGTGCCCCTGGATCCGCAGCATCCGGCGGCGCGGCTGTCGCTGGTGCTGGAGGACGCCGGTGCGGTGGCGCTGGTGGCCAGCGATTCGGTCTCCCTGCCGGCGGAGCTCCAGGCCCACGGCGACGACCTGCCCCAGCTGGTGGTGGACGCCGGGGGACGGGTGCTGGCGGAGTCTGGAGAGGCTGCTTCCATGGAAGGTGCGCCCGCTGAAGGGGCTTCAGAGGCAGGCTTCCAGAGCTCGTCGCTAGATCCGTCGACGCTGCTCTACGTGCTCTACACCTCCGGCTCCACCGGCCGTCCCAAGGGGGTGGAGATCAGCCATCGAGCGGCCCTCGCCTTCCTCCGCGGCATGGCCCAGCCGGATGCCGGCGGCGAGCCTCTGCTGACGCCCTGGGATCACCTGCTCTCGGTCACCACCCTGGCCTTCGATATCTCCTTCCTGGAGCTCTTCCTGCCCCTCGTCACCGGCGCCCGATTGCAGGTGGCGACGGCGGCCCAGAGCGCCGACGGCGAGGCCCTGGCGGCGCTGCTGAGCTCTATCGCGCCGGCTTCCGCCCAGGCGGCCAGCGGCCGCACGGTGCTACAGGCCACCCCCGCCACCTGGCGTCTGCTGCTGGCGGTGGGCTGGCGACCGACTGCTCCCTTCCTCGCCCTCAGCGGCGGCGAGGCGCTGCCGGTGCCGCTGGCGGCCTCGCTGCTGGAGGCCGGCTGTCAGCTGCGCAATCTCTACGGCCCGACGGAGGCCACGGTGTGGGCTACCAGCTCGGCGCTGGGGGCTGCCAGTCGACCGGTGACCGCCGCTGCCCCCCTGGGCCGAGCGCTGCCGGGCTATCAGACCCTGGTGCTGGACGCCGTCGGGGAGCCGGTGCCCGCCGGGGTGCCGGGGCAGCTGCATCTGGCGGGGGCGGCGCTGGCCCGGGGCTATCGCCAGCGGCCGGCCCTCACCGCGGCGACCTTCCGACCCCACGGCGACCGCGGCGACGGCGAGCGCCTGTACCGCACCGGGGATCTGGTGCGCCGCCGCCCGGACGGCACTCTCGATTTCCTCGGCCGAATCGATCATCAGCTCAAGCTGCGGGGTTTCCGCATCGAGAGCGGCGAGATCGAGGTGGTGCTGGAGCAGCAGCCGGCGGTGCGACAGGCGGTGGTGATGCTGCGGCTGGCTCCCGACGCCGCCGAAGATTCCGATCCGCGCCTGGTGGCCTACGTCGTGGCGGCGCAGCCCGGTAACCTCGACGAGGCCCGCCGGGACGCCCTCGAGAGCTCCCTGCGGCAGAGCCTGGGGGAGCGGCTGCCGGCCTACATGCAGCCCTCCGCCTGGGTATTCCTGGAATCCCTGCCGCTGACCCCCAACGGCAAGGTGGACCGCCGCGCCCTGCCGCAGCCGGAGGCCCGCCGCGGCGCCGTCGGCGGGCAGCGGGTGGCGCCCCGCAACGCCCTGGAGCGGCGCCTCGGGGCGCTGTGGGCGGAAGTCCTGGGCGTGCCGGAGGTCGGCCGCGACGACAACTTCTTCGAGCTCGGCGGCCATTCCCTGCTGCTGGTGCGGCTGCGGCAGCGGCTGACGGAAGCCCTGGGGGAGGAGCTCGGCCGCGAGATTCCCTTGGTGGACCTCTTCCGCTTCCCCTCCGTCGCCGCCCTCGCCCGCCATCTCGCCGCGGACCTGCCGGAGCGAGCGCCGGACGCCGCCGATGCCCGCCGCCGGGCCGCCGCCAAGCGCCAGGCCCTGGAGGACCGTCGTCGCCGCCGCGGTCCCCGCGGCGGCCGGGATCCCCGCCGCCGCCGCTGACCCTCGGCGGAACCTTCTAGAAGAACCCTCTCGAGTTTTCCTTTCCCTTTCTTTCACCGATTCTTCCCTTCACGAGCGATCCATCATGAGCTGGCAGGACGATTCACCCCATTCCTCTTCTCCCTCCTCCCCGCAGCGGCAGGAGGCCGCCGAGGCCCGCGCGGAGCTCATCGACCAGCTGCTGGAGGAGCGGGATCTGCGGGAGACGGATATCGCCGTGGTGGGCTTTTCCGGACGCTTTCCCGGAGCCCCCGATGTGCCCACTCTGTGGCGCCGCCTGGGGCAGGGAGAGGTGTTGATCCGTCGTTTTGACCGCGATGAGCTGCTGGCCGCCGGAGTTCCTCCGCAGGTCGCCGATGATCCCGCCTACGTGCCGGCTCGGGGATCCCTGGAGCGGGAGCACGTGGAGGGCTTCGACCCCGCCCTCTTCGGCTACACCCCGCGAGAGGCCCAGGTAACGGACCCCCAGCATCGGCTCTTCCTGGAGGTCTGCTGGGAGGCCCTGGAGACCGCCGGCCACGATCCGGAGACCTTCGACGGGCCCATCGGCCTCTTCGGCGGCGCCGGCACCAACACCTACGCCCAGCTGCACCTCGCCGCCCATCCCCAGGCGGTGGCGGCGGTGGGCACCTTCCAGGCGGTGATCGGCAACGACAAGGATCACCTCACCACCCAGGCGGCCTATCGCCTCGGCCTCACCGGGCCGGTGATGACGGTGCAGACCGCCTGCTCCACCTCCCTGGTGGCGGTGCATCTGGCCTGCCAGAGTCTCGCCGGCTTCGATTGTGACCTCGCTCTGGCGGGGGGCGTCTCCATCACTCTGCCCCAGGGCAGCGGCTACCTCTACGCCGAGGGCGGCATCTCCTCCCCCGACGGCCGCTGTCGACCCTTCGCCGCCGCCGCCGCCGGCACCGTGCCCGGCAGCGGCGCTGCGGTGGTGGTGCTGCGCCGGCTGCGGGATGCGCTGGAGGACGGCGACCGGGTATGGGGCGTGGTGCGCGGCACCGCGGTGACCAACGACGGCGCCCAGCGGGCCGGCTACACTGTGCCGACGGTGAGCGGCCAGGCGGAGGCGGTGCAGGGGGCGCTGGCCCTCGCCGGCATCTCGGCGGCCTCGGTGGATTACGTAGAGGCCCACGGCACCGGCACCGAGCTCGGCGATCCCATCGAGGCCAGCGCCCTGGCGCAGGTCTTCGGTGCTGAAGAGGAGGATGGCTCCCGGGCGCAGCCGGGGTCCATCGCCCTCGGCTCGGTGAAGGCCAACCTCGGCCACCTGGATACCGCCGCGGGGGTGGCGGGGCTGCTCAACATTCTCGGCGCCATGGAGGCGGGGCAGCGGCCACCGCAGCCGGAGCTGGACGCCCCGAGCCCGAAGCTGAGGCTGGAGACGACGCCCTTCCGCCTAGAGAAAGAGGGCGGAGCGTGGCCGGCGGCGCAGAACGGGGCCAAGCCCCGCCGGGCGGGGGTTTCTTCCTTCGGCATCGGCGGTACTAACGTCCACGCGGTGGTGGAAGAGGCGCCGCCGGCTCTGCCGGCGGTGCCGACCCAGCGGGAACATCAGCTGGTGGTGCTCTCCGCCAACAGCGCCGAAGCCCTGGAGCAGGGCACTGCCGGCCTCGGGGAGTTTTGTCAGCGTCAGCAGGAAGACGGCGGTTCGCTGGAACTGGCGGATCTCGCCTTCACCCTCGCCCGCGGGCGCCGCGCTCTGCCCTGGCGGCGGGCGCTGGTGATGGGTCCCGGCGAGGACCCCGCGGCCCTGCTGCAGGGGGCGGAGCCGGAGCGACTGCGTCGCCGCCGCGCCGGCAGCCCGCCGGCGGTGGCCTTCCTCTTTCCCGGTCAGGGGGCCCAGGTGCCCGGCATGGCCCGCGAGCTCTACGACACCGAAGAGCGCTTCCGGGAGCTGCTGGACGAAGCTCTGGAGGCGGTGGAGCCTCACTTTCAGCAGCCCGACGGGCGCTCCCTGCGCTCTCTGCTGTGGCCGGACGCCTCGACGGATGCCTCGGTAGACGCCCCAGTGGACGCCGACGATTCGGCGGCCCGGCTGCGCTCCACCGACGTCGCCCAGCCGGCCCTCTTCGTCGTCGAATGGGCCCTGGCGCAGCTGTGGATGGAGTGGGGCGTTCCGCCCTCGGCGCTCCTCGGTCACAGTCTCGGCGAGCTGACGGCGGCCTGCGTGGCGGGGGTCTTCTCCCTCGAGGATGCCGGCCGGCTGGTGGCCCTCCGGGGCCGGCTGCTGGCGGAGACGGCAGAGCCCGGGGAGGGGGCCATGCTCTCCGCCGAGCTGACCGAGGCAGAGCTGCTGGAGATCGTGTCAAAGCTGGCGCCGGAGAACGATGGGGCAAAGCAGGAAGAGCTGGAGATCGCTGCCGTCAACGCGCCTCGGGCCGTCGTCGCCACCGGCGACGGAGCGGCCATCGAGGCCCTCGCCGCTCATCTGGAGGAGACCGGCGTCTCCCATCGCCGACTCCATACCTCCCACGCCTTCCACTCTCGGCTGGTAGAGCCGGCGGTGGAGCCCTTCCGGGAAGCGGTGGCGGCGGTGGAGCTGGCCGCTCCCGAGATTCCCTTCGTCTCCAACCGCAGCGGCACCTGGATCACCGCCGAGGAGGCCCAGGACCCGGCCTATTGGGCCGATCATCTGCGCCGTCCGGTGCGCTTTGCCGACGGCGTCGGCGCGCTGCTGGAGGAGCCCGACCTGGCCCTGCTGGAGGTCGGCCCCGGCGCCGGCCTCGGTCGACTGGCCCGCCGGCTGCCGGAGGCCCGGGAGGTGCCGGTGGTGGCCTGCCTGCCGGGGGCGAAGGATTCGGCGACGGCGGATGCGGTCGCCCTCGCCGCCCTCGGCGAGCTGTGGATGCTGGGGGCGGAGGTGGACTGGCAGCGGGTCTACGACAGCGAAACCCGCCGCCGAATTCCGCTGCCGACCTACCCCTTCCAGCGCCAGCGGCTGTGGCTCGACGCGCCGACGGTGGGGCTGGCGGCGCCCGCCGCGGTGGAGGGTGCTGGGCTCGACGTACCCTCGTCTCTCTCGGCGTCGTCTTCCTCGGAGCCGTCTTCCTTGGAGCCAGCAGCCATTCAGGCCGCGACGGTGCCGGCCCTGGCGGCGGCCCCACGGCCGGAGCTGGCGGTGCCCTTTGCGGCGCCGGAAGGGGAGGGTGAGGAGCGCCTGGCGGCGCTGTGGGGAGAGCTGCTGGGAGTGCAGCCGGTGGGGCGCCACGACGATTTCTTCGAGCTCGGCGGCCACAGCCTGCTGCTCACCCAGCTGGTGGCTCGGCTACGTTCAGACCTCGGCGCCGCGGTGCCTTTGGGAGAGGTGCTGGAAGCGCCCACCGTGGCGCGCCTCGCCGCCCGGGTGGCGGAGGCGGCGCCGCCGACGGAGGAGGAGAACCAGGAGCTGCCGGCGGTGGTGACGGATCTCGCCCAGCGCCACGAGCCCTTCCCCCTGACCGACGTGCAGCAGGCCTATTGGCTCGGCCGCAGCGGAGCCTTCGAGCTCGGCGGCGTGGCCACCCACGTCTATGAGGAGCTGCCCCTGGGCCCGGCCATCGAGGTCGAGCGCATGGAGCAGGCCTGGCGGCGGGTGGTGGCCCGCCACGAGATGCTGCGGGCGGTGATTCTGGAGGACGGCCGCCAGCGCATCCTAGAGACGGTGCCGGGTTACGAGATGGAGGTGGTGGATCTGCGCACCCTGCCCACCGCCGCCGCCCATCGCCGTCTCGAAGGCCTGCGCTCGGAGATGGCCCATCGGGTGCCGGATCCCGGCAGCTGGCCCCTCTTCGACCTGCGGCTGACCCGCGACGGCGCCGGCTATCGGCTGCATTGGAGCTTCGACATCCTGATCGCGGATGCCTGGAGCTTCAGCCTGATGATGAAGGATCTCGCCGCCTATTACCTGGATCTCGAGGCCCCCCTGCCGCCGCTGGAGCTCTCCTTCCGGGATTACGTCCTGGCGGAGCAGAGCCTGCGGGAGACCGCCCTCTACGAGCGGGCGAAGGACTATTGGTGGCAGCGCCTGGACGACCTGCCGCTGGCGCCGCAGCTGCCCCGAGCCCGCGAGGCGGAGGCCGGCACCCAGCGCTTCGTGCGCCACAAAGCGATCCTTTCCGCCGAGCGCTGGGGTCGACTCAAGGCGCGGGCGGCGACCACCGGCCTGACCCCCTCGGGGCTGCTGCTGGCGGCCTTCTCGGAGGTGCTGGCGCTGTGGTCCCGGGCGCGGCCCATGACCCTGAACCTCACCCTCTTCAACCGCCTGCCGCTACATCCCCAGGTGAATGAGGTGATCGGCGACTTCACCTCCCTCACCCTCCTCGCAGTGGAGGGGCAGGGGGAGAGCTTCGCCGTCCGCGCCCGGGCCCTGCAGCGGCGACTGCTGGAGGATCTGGAGCATCGCTACGTCTCCGGCGTCGAGGTGCAGCGGGAGCTCGCCCGGCGCCGCGGCGGCCCCGGCGGAGATGCCGCTATGCCCATCGTCTTCACCAGCACCCTGGGAGTTTCGGTGCCGGGTCTCGAGGCCCTCACCGGAGATCAGGGGGGAGGCTCTTCCACCGGCAGCGAGCAGCCGGCGGAGGTCGCCGCGGAGGACGAGGAAGACTTCGGCATCAGCCAGACTCCCCAGGTGCTGCTGGATCACCAGGTGGGCGAGACCCGCGGTGCCCTGGAAACCGCCTGGGACGTGGTAGAAACGGCCTTCCCGGAAGGTCTGGTGAAGTTGCTCTTCGGCGCCTACGGCCAGCTCCTCCAGGCGCTGGCGGACGCCCCCGACGCTTCCGATGATGGGGCTGAAGGGGTATCAGCGGACGATCCCTGGCTCGGCTCCCTGCCGCCGCTAGTGCCGGCGGAGCATCTGCGCATCGTCGCTGCCGCCAACGACACCGGCGCCAGCGCCCCGCTGCCGAGCCATCCGGATCCCGGCGGCTACGGCGTCGAGAGTCTCGAGGCCCTGCTCCATCAGCCCTTCCTCGCCCGGGCTTCGGCGGCCCCCCAGCGCAGCGCGGTGATCGCCGGAGACGGCGAGCTGAGCTACGAGATGGTGGATTCGCAGTCCCGCCGACTCGCCCGAGAGCTGGTGCGCCTCGGCGTCGAGGCGGGGGACCTGGTGATGGTCACCGTGCCCGCCGGCTGGCGCTCCGCGGTGGCGACCCTGGCGGTGCTGCGCTGCGGTGCCGCCTACCTGCCGGCGGGGCCCGAGCTGCCGCCCCAGCGCCGCGCTCTGCTGGCCGCCCACGGCGGGGTTGAGGTGGCCATTACCGACCTCGATTCCGAATGGGAGTCCGCCGACGGAGAGGCGCTGAGCCTGGTGCGCCTGGGGGCGGATGATCACGGCCTGGTCTCGCTACCGGAAAGCACCGACGAGGACGCCGTGCTGCCCTCGGCGCGGCCAGAAGATCTTGCCTACGTGATTTTCACCTCCGGCTCCACCGGCCTGCCGAAGGGGGTGATGATCGAGCATCGCGCCGCCCTCAACACCCTCTTCGACATCGGCCATCGCTTCGCCGTGGGGCCGGAGGATCGGGTGCTGGCCCTCTCTTCCCTGGCCTTCGACCTCTCGGTTTGGGATCTCTTCGGCATCTTCGGCGCCGGCGGCGCGGTGGTGATCCCGGGGGCGGAAGAACGCCGCGAGCCCGCCGCCTGGGTGCAGCTGATGGAGCGCCATCGGGTGACGGTGTGGAATACCGTGCCGGCGCTGATGGAGATGCTGGTAGATCACCTCGAGGGGCAGGGGGCGGCGGAGGCCGGCAGCCCTGCCGCCGCCGGCGGGCATCTGAGGCTAGTGATGATGTCCGGCGACTGGATCCCCGTCACCCTGCCGGATCGAATTCGCGCCTGCTTCGGCTCCGAGGTGCAGGTGGTGAGCCTCGGCGGCGCCACCGAGGCCTCCATTTGGTCGATCCTCTATCCCATCGATGAAGTAGATCCCGCCTGGCCCTCGGTGCCCTACGGTCGCCCGATGGGAGGACAGACCTTCCACGTGCTGGACGAGGCCCTGGAGCCGAGACCGCTGTGGGTGCCCGGTGAGCTGTACATCGGCGGCGTCGGCGTCGCCCGGGGCTATATGGGGGACGAGGAGCGCACCGCCGCTCAATTCCTCGAGCATCCGCGCACCGGAGAGCGCCTCTACTACACCGGCGATCTCGGGCGGCGGCTGCCGGACGGGACCCTGGAATTCCTCGGTCGCGAGGATCATCAGGTCAAGGTGCGGGGCTACCGAATCGAGCTCGGCGAAGTGGAGGCCGCCCTTCAGCGTCATCCGGCGATCCGCCGGGCGGCGGTGGTGGCGGCGGGGCCGCCCCGCGGCGGGCGCTACCTGGCCGCCTTCGTGGTGGCGGAGAACGAGGAAGAAGCTCCGGCGCCGGACGAGCTGGCGGACTTCCTGCGGGCGACGCTGCCGGATTACATGGTGCCCACCCTGCTGCGCTACCTCAACGCCATGCCGCTGACCGGCAACGGCAAGATCGCCCGCAAGGCGCTGGCGGATATCGCCCTGGATCTCTCCTCCGGCGTTGGCGGCGAGGTGGTAGCGCCGCGGGATGAGGTAGAGGAGCGCCTGGCGACCCTGTGGCGGGAGCTGCTGGGAGTCACGGAAGTGGGGGTGACTCACACTTTCTTCGAGTTGGGCGGTGATTCCCTGCTGGCCACTCGGGTGCTCGCCCGTCTGCGGGAGAGCTTCGACGTCGAGCTCACCCTCGCCACCTTCTTCGCCAGCCCGACGGTGGAAGGTCTCGCCGTCGCGGTGCGCGAGGCGCAGCAGGCCCCCAGCGACCAATCCGCCGAGGAGGAAGATCCCCTCCAGCGGCTGCTGGCCCAGGTGGCGGACCTCTCCGCCGACGAGGTGGAGGCGATGCTGGCCCAATCCGAGGATGCCGCCGGCGACGGCGACTGAAGCCCGCCGCCGCTGGGCGCATCTCCCTCTCTTCGCGTCTTTGTCTTTTATCCCCTTCCTTTCTCTCTTTCATCTACCGATCAGGAAACGAGCCGAGGCATGAGCAATTCGGGCCCATCCATCGAAACCCTGGACCCCCGCAAGCGAGAGCTGCTGGAGCGGCTGCTGGCCAAGGAGGGCGTGGATCCGCGCAAGGTGCCGATCCTGCCGGGTGCCGAAGGACAGCAGGAATTCCCTCTCTCTCTGTCTCAGCAGCGGCTGTGGTTCCTGGATCGCCTGGAGCCGGGGAGCGCGGCCTACAACCTGGAGAACGCCTTCCTGCTGCAGGGAGAGCTGGAGATTTCGGCGCTGCGGCGGGCGCTGGACGAGGTGGTCGCCCGCCACGCTAGCCTGCGCACCGTTTTCGGAGAGCGAGACGGGGAGCCCTTCCAGCACATCGCCGCACCGCGCCGACAGCAGCTGCCGGTGGTGGATCTGAGGAGCCTCGAGGACGGGGGAGAAGGGGACCAGGAAGAAAGCGCCGCGGAAGACGCCGGGCTCCAAGCTCTCCAGCGGCTGGTAGATCGAGAGGCGGCGGTGCCCTTCGATCTCGCCGCCGGACCGCTGCTGCGCACCACCCTGGCCCGCATCGACGATGCCGGCGGCGTGCCCCGCCACGCCCTGCTCTTCACCATGCATCACATCGTCTCCGACGGCTGGTCCTGCGGCATCTTCATGCGCGAGGTGGTGACCCTCTACCTCGCCTTCGCCCACGGCGGCGGAGCCGCGGACGCCGGGCTGGAGGCGCCGAAGCTGCAATTTCACGATTACGCCGTCTGGCAGCGGCGCTATCTGGACGGACCGGCGCTGGAGCAGCAGCTGGACTTCTGGCGCGATACCCTGGAGGGGGCTCCTCCCTTCCTCGAGCTGCCGACGGACCACCCCCGGCCGGCGGTGCAGACCCATCGCGGCGCCAGCTTCGGTCGCCTGCTTCCGGCGGCCCTCACGTCGCAGGTGCAGGCCCGCTGTCGAGAGGCCGGGGTGACCCCCTTCGCCTGGCTGCTCACCGCCTTCGGGGTGCTGCTGGCGCGGGCCAGCGGCCAGCGGGACATGGTGGTGGGAACCCCCGTGGCGGGGCGCCACCGCACCGAGGTGGAGGGGATGATCGGCTTCTTCATCAACAGCCTGCCGCTGCGGCTGCGGCTGGAGCGCCAGGCGGGGGAACAAGCCCCCTCCTTCCGTCAGCTGCTGGATCGGGTGCAGCGGGCCTTCCTGGAGGCCCACGAGCGTCAGGACGTGCCCTTCGAGCGCCTGGTGGCGGATCTCGATCCGCCGCGCTCCCTGGCCCGCCCGCCGGTCTTCCAGGTGCTCTTCAACCAGCTCAACGTCGGTCAGGAAGAAGAGGCCGGGGACCTTCCGGGGCTCGCCGTCGCTCGCCTGGTGCCTCAGGATCCCCAGGCGATGTTCGACCTCACCTTCTACGTTTCGGAGGTCGCCGACGCTGCCGGTGCCGGATCGAAGGCCGGGACGCGCTACAACTTCTCGCTGCTCTACGCCGCCGCCCTCTTCCGCCGCCCTCGCCTGGAAGCCTTCCTGGACCTCTATGAGAGCCTGCTGGAGGCGGTGGTGGAGGATCCACAGCTGGATCCCTTCGCCCTGAACTTGGCCTCCGCCGCGGCGGCGCTGCCGGATCCCCAATCGGCGCTGGCCCCCGCCGTCCAGGAGAGCCTGCTGGAGCGCTGGGCCGGGCACGTCGCCGCCGAGCCGGAGGCCCTCGCCCTAGTTGCCGGCGACCTACGGATCTCCCGCTCTCAGCTGCAGCGCCTCGCCGCCGCGGTGGAGAGTCATCTCGCCGCCGCTGGGGTCCAGCCAGGGGACGTGGTGGCGGTCCTCGCCCGCAGAACCCCGGCGCTGGTGGCGGCCCTGCTGGGCGCCTGGCGCCGCGGGGCGGCCTTCGCCCTGCTGGACGCCGAGCACCCTCCGGCGCGGCTCGCCGCCTGCGCCGCCGCCGCTGAGCCTCGGGCGTGGATCGTCATCGAGGCCGTCGACGAGGAGCTGAACTCGGAAGAGGCGGATGAGTCACCGGAGTCGGCTCTGGGAGCTTTCGGCCTCGGCGAGGGAGCTTTGCGGCTATCGGCCGATCCTCAGACTTGGAACCTTCCGGCGGATGCCGACAGTGCTCGTCCCGGAGCATCGCTTTCCGACGGCCCCGGCTGGGTGCTCTTCACCTCCGGCTCCACCGGCCGGCCGCGGGCGGTCCTGGGCCGCCGGGAATCCCTGGAAAGCTTCCTGCCCCTCTACCGCCATCAGCTGGAGCTGAGCTCCAGCGATCGCCTGGCCCTGCTCGCCGGCCTCGGCCACGACCCGCTGCTGCGGGAGGTCTTCGGCGCCCTGAGCGTCGGCGCCACCCTGCACGTGCCGCCGCCGGGCATCCAGCGAGATGGCGCCGCCCTCGCCGGCTGGCTGCGGGAGGAGGGCATCACCGCCCTCTGCCTGACGCCGGCCCTCGGCACGCTGCTGCGGGCCGCCACCGGCGATAGCAAGAGCACGGAACGCCCCTGGCCGGATCTGCGCTGGCTGGTCTTCGGCGGCGATCGCCTGCCTCGAGAGCTGGCCCAGGCCCTCGCTCACCGCGCCCCCGGCTGCCGGGTGCTGAATCTCTCCGGCGCCACCGAGACCCCTCAGGCGGCGGCGTGGGGAGAGCTGAGCGCGGCTGCCGGCAGCTCCGAAGCCGTCCTCGGCGGCGGCGTGGAAGACATGCAGCTGCTGGTGCTGGCGGAGGATTCTTCGAAGGGTTCAGGAGAGGGAGGGGTCTCCCTCAGCCCCCGTCTCGCCGCCGCCTTCGAGCCCGGCGCCCTGGCGCTGCGGGGCCACCGCCTGGCCCTCGGCTACCTCGGCGATGCGGCGGCCACCGCCGATCGCTTCCGCCCGGACCCCTGGGGAGACGGCGGCCGCCTCTACCTCACCGGCGATCGCGGCCGCTTCCTGGAAGACGGCGCGGTGGCCTTCCTCGGGCGACAGGATCGCCAGCTGAAGATCCGGGGCTATCGGGTGGAGCCGACGGAGGTGGAGGACGCCCTGAGCTCTGTGCCGGGAGTCGCCGCCGCGGCGGTAGGCCTGGCGGGGGAGCAGCTGGTGGCCTGGTGGGTGGCGGAAGGGGAGACAGAGAATGCAGCGCCTCCGGAGGTTGGCGCCCTGCGCCGGCACCTCGCCTCGACCCTGCCGGACGCCTCCGTCCCCTCCCGCTTCCTGGAGGTCGAGGCGCTGCCCCTGACCCCCAACGGCAAGGTGGACTTCCCCCAGCTGCCGGCCCCCGACGCCAGCCGCCCGGAGCTCGCCAGCGCCTTCGTGGCGCCCCGTACCTCCACCGAGCGGCTGCTGGCGCAGCTATGGGCTCAGCTCCTGGGGGTGAGCCGAGTGGGCGTGGAGGATTCCTTCTTCGAGCTCGGCGGCCATTCCCTGCTGGCGGCGCGCCTCGCCGCCCGGGTGGAAGAGGCCTTCGGGGTTCGTCCACCCCTCAAGAGCTTCTTCCAGGCGCCGACGGTGGCCGGCTTCGCCGCCGTCATCGACGAGCAGCGGCGCAGCGGCAAGGGTGGCGGCGCCCCCGCCGAGGTGTTGCCGACTCTCACTCCCGATCCGGAAGCCCTCCACGAGCCCTTCCCCCTGACCCCCATTCAGCAGGCCTATTGGGTCGGCCGAGCCGGCGGCGTGGAGGGAGGCGAGGTGTCCTCCCACCGCTATCTGGAGCTAGAGCTGGAACAGCTGGAGCCCCAGCGCCTGGAGCGCGCCTGGAATCGCCTGATCGAGCGGCATTCGATGCTGCGGGCGGTGGTCCACAGCGACGGCATGCAGCAGATTCTGCCGCAGGTTCCGGAATACCGGCTGCGCACCGAGGATCTCTCCGGCCTGGCTCCGGCGGCCGCGGAGGAGCGGCTCCAGGGCATCCGCAGCGAGCTCTCCCACCAGATGCTCTCGCCCCAGGTGTGGCCCCTCTTCGAGCTGCGGGCCACCCATCTGCCGGCTGCTGAGGGCGCGGGGGAAGGTCCCGCAGCCCCCCGCTGGCGGGTTCATCTCTCCTTCGACTACCTGCTGGCGGACGCCTGGAGTTTCGAGATCCTGCTGCGGGAGCTGGTGCGCCTCTACCTGATGCCGATCCTGGAGATGCCGGATCTGGAGCTTTCGTTCCGGGATTACGTGCTGGCTCAGGAGGCGCTGCGGGAAGGGGAGCTCTACCAGGCCTCCCGGGAGTATTGGCTGGAGCGGCTGGAGACCCTGCCGCCGGCGCCGGAGCTGCCGCGCCTCGCCCGCCGCCGGGATTCGGATCAGGCGGCCCGCTTCCTGCGCCGGGAAGGGGGTCTCGACCCGGAAGCCTGGCGTCGTCTGCGCCAGCGCGCCGCCCGGGCCGGTCTCTCCGCTTCCTCCGCCCTGCTGGCGGCCTTTTCCGAAGCGCTGGCGGCATGGTGCAAGGAGCCCCGCTTCACCCTGGTGCTCACCCTCTTCCACCGCCTGCCGGTGCACCCCCAGGTGGACGAGTTGGTGGGCGACTTCACCACCACGAACCTGCTGGCCGTGGACGCTACCCCGGATGCGGCCTTCGAGGAGCGGGCCCGTCGCCTTCAGCTGCGCCTGTGGGACGACCTGGATCACCGTTACTTCAGCGGCGTCGAGGTGCTGCGGGAGCTGGCCCGACTCAGCGGCGAGGGCCTGAGGGCGACGATGCCGGTGGTGTTCACCAGCACCCTGGACCTGGCGGACGCCGCCGACGGCGCCTCCGGATCGGCGGACGGCTCTGGGTCCGGCGCCCCGAATCCAGGAGCTTCGGGCGCATCCAGCCAGAGCCCGGTGGAGACCGTCTTCGGCATCTCCCAAACTCCTCAGGTCTGGCTCGACCATCAGGTCTTCGAGGAAGAAGGCAGCCTGCGCTTCCACTGGGATGCCCTCGATTCCCTCTTCCCGGCGGGCCTGCTGGACGATCTCTTCGCCACCTACCGCCGTCTCCTGGAGACTCTGGCCGGCGATGGCCCTCAGGCCGCCGAGGCCTGGGAGCGCGGCCTCGCGGCGCTGGAGAGCGCCCCGGGGGCGGGAGCTTTGCCGGCGGCCCAGACAGATCGCCGTCGCCGCTACAACGAGAGCCGCGAGGCGGTGCTGGTGGAGCCCTGGGTGCCCAGCTCGGAGCGGGCCCTGCTGCATCAGCCCTGGCGCCAGCGGGAGAGTGCCCACGGTGAAGCTCCGGCGGTGATCGACGGTGACGTAGTGCTCAGCCACCGGCAGCTGGCGGCCCGGGCCCGAGGCCTGGCGCGGCAGCTGGTGGCGGGCGGCGCCGGCTCTGGCGCCAACGTCGGCGGCGTGGAGGAGCGCGAGCCGGGAGCCCTGGTGGCGATCCTGCTGCCCAAGGGCTGGCGCCAGGTGGTGGCGGCCCTCGCCGTGCTGGAAGCCGGCGCCGCCTACCTGCCGATGGACCCAACCCTTCCGGTACAGCGCCAGCGCTACCTGCTGGAAACCGGAGGAGCACAGCTGGTGGTGGGGGACCCGGCGGCGGTGGATGCCAAGGCTCTGCCGCCGGGGGTGAAGGTGCTGGCGGTGCCGGAAGAAGACCCCGTTGTTGCCGTCGCCGCCGCGGACGGCGCCACGACAGGTCCCATTACTGGCCCCCAACCGGCCGGCCCCGACGACCTCGCCTACGTGATCTTCACCTCCGGCTCCACCGGACAGCCGAAGGGCGTGATGATCGAGCATCGGGCGGCCCTCAACACCGTGCTGGACATCAACCAGCGCTTCCGGCTGGAGGCCAGCGATCGCGCCTACGGCCTGTCTTCCCTGGCCTTCGATCTTTCGGTGTGGGATCTCTTCGGTCCCTGGTCCGCCGGTGGCGCCGTGGTGCTGCCGGCGCCGGGATCGCTGCGGGAGCCGGCCGCCTGGGCGGAAGATCTGCGGCGCGGCCGGGTGACGGTTTGGAATTCCGTACCGGCGCTGATGGAGATGTTGGTGGAGCACCTGGAGGCCCACCCCGAGGACAAGCCGGAGCATCTGCGCCTGGTGCTGCTCTCCGGCGACTGGATTCCCCTCTCGCTGCCGGGGCGCCTCCAGGCGCTGCTGCCGGGGGTGGAGGTGGTCTCCCTCGGCGGCGCCACCGAGGCCTCCATCTGGTCGATCCATCACCCCATCGAGGGGGTGGACCGGGACTGGGCCTCGATTCCCTACGGCCGGCCGCTGAGCAATCAGAGCTTCCACGTGCTGGACCGCGCTCTGGCGCCGCGACCGGAGCACGTTCCGGGGGATCTCTTCATCGGCGGCGCCGGCGTCGCCCGCGGCTATTGGCGCGACGAGGAGAAGACGGCGGCCTCTTTCGTGCGCCATCCCGCCACCGGGGAGCGCCTCTATCGCACCGGGGACCTCGGGCGCTTCCGGCCGGAGGGCTGGATCGAATTCCTCGGTCGCGAGGACTTCCAGGTCAAGGTGCAGGGTTACCGCATCGAGCTGGGGGAGATCGAGGCCGCCTTGGGCACCCACGACTCGGTGCAGGACGCGGTGGTCGCCGCGGTGGGGGAGCGCGCCGGCGCCAAGCGCCTGGCGGCGTGGATCCTGCCCGCCGAAGGGGCGACGGTGGAAGTCGCCGAGCTGCGCCAATACCTGGAGCAGCGGCTGCCCCACTACATGGTGCCCGGTGCTTTCGCGACGCTGGAGAGCCTGCCGCTGACCGCCAACGGCAAGGTGGACCGATCTGCGCTGCCGGATCCCTTCCGCCGCACCGCGGCGGCCCGGGAAGAGGGCGCGGCGGGGCCCTCCGCCAGCCTTGCGGAATCCGCCGGCGGGGCCTCGGTCCAGCCCGGTGCGCAGGGAGTCGGCGATGCCGTCTCCGCGATGGCGCCCCCGGCGCAGCCCTCCAGTCGCCTGGTGGCGGCGGTGGCGGAGGTCCTGGGAGTGGAGAGCGTGGACCGCAGCGCCAGCCTGCTGGAGCTGGGGGCGAGCTCCGTCGACCTGGTGCGCATCGCCAACCGCCTGGAGGACGAGCTGGGAGTCCGGCCGCCGCTGGCGCCCCTCTTCCACCGCACCCTCGGCGACGCCCTGCTGCAGCTCTCCCAGGCCGCCGGCCAGGCGGAGGCAGAGGGGGGTCGCAGCAACGCTCCCGTCGCCGTCTCCGCCGGGGACGTCCCCGGTCCTCGCTTTACTCTGCTGCGAGATCCGGAGGAGCGGGATCGCTTCAAGACCGGACAGCCGGGGCTGCGCTCGGTGGATGAAGGGGCTCGGGTCATCTCGCTGGAGCTGGAGGCAGAAGACTCCTCCCGCCCCTGGCTGGAGCGCCGCAGTCGCCGCCGCTTCGCTCAGCGCTCGCTGCCCGCCGAAAGCCTCGCCCGCCTGCTCTCGCCGCTGCGGCAGCGTTCCCGCGGCGGGGATCCGAAGTATCGCTACGGCTCCGCCGGCGGTCTCTACCCGGTGCAGGTCTATCTCTACGTCAAGCCCGGCGCGGTGGAGGGGCTGGAGCCCGGTACCTACTACTACGATCCCCAGCGCCACGCCCTGGAGCTGCTGGATCCCAACGCTCGCCTGAGTTCCGACCTCTACGGCTGGGTGAATCGAGATCTCTTCGACAGCGCACCCCTCGCTTTCTACTTCTTCGGCCAGATGCGCGCCATCGGGCCGATGTACGGCGAGCTCTCGCGGGATTTCTGCCTGGTGGAGGCCGGTTTGATGAGCCAATTGCTAGACGAGAAGGCGCCCTCCCTGGATATCGGGCTCTGCCACATCGGTCGAGTGGAGCTCAATCCGGTGAGGGATCGTTTCCGCCTCGACGAAGATCACCTCTTCCTCTACAGCCTGGTGGCGGGACCGGTGGACCCGGACCCGCCGGGAGCCGAGGCGACGGAGATCGGTCCGCCGCTGGAGGGAGAGCAATGGGAGGAGGGTGAGCTATGAGCTCGTCACCGACGGGGACGTCCCCATCATCCGCGACTCAGAACCCCGAAGCTCAGAACTCTGAAGCGCAGGCGCAAGCCGCGGCCCGGGAAGTGCTGCAGGAGGCCCGCTCCCGAGGGATCCAGCTGTGGACCGAGAGCGGCAAGCTGCGCTTCCGCGCGCCGGAGGGCGCGCTGGACGGGGCGCTGAAGAAGCGGCTCCAGGCGACCAAGGGGGCGCTGCTGGAGCTGCTGAGCGCCCCGGCCCCGGAGCCCGAGGAGAGCGCCCCCTCCCGCGCCCCCTGGCAGCCGGATCCGGAGGCCGCCCACCAGCCCTTCCCCCTCACCGACATCCAGCAGGCCTACTTCATCGGCCGGCGCGAAGAGCTGGAGCTGGGCAACCTCTCTCCCTGTCTGTACATGGAGATCTCCACTCCGGCCATCGACGTGCACCATCTCGGGGAGGCCTGGGCGGCGCTGTGCCGCCGTCACCCGATGCTCACCGCCAGCCTGCTGCCGGACGGCCACTGGCAGATCCCGTCTTCTCCGCCGCAGGCGGAGGTGGTGCCGGTGGTGGACCTCCAGGATGCGCCGCCGGCGGTGCAGCTGGCCTCGGCGGAGGCCCTGCGTCGTCGCCTGGGGGAAGAAGGCCCCTTGGGGAATCAGCTAGCGACGCTGGTGGTCACCCGCCTGAGCCCGACGAACGACCGGGTGCATCTCTGTCTGTCGCTGCTGATCTGCGACGCTCTGTCCCTGCGCCTGCTGCTGCGGGAGGCGACCTGGCTCTATCAGCTGCCGCCGGAGGCGGACGGGAAAACCACCATCGCGCCGGAACGCATCGGGCTCGAGCCGCTGGAGCTCAGCTTCCGGGATTACGTGCTCTCCCTGCGCCGCGCCGCCGGCTCCGGAAGCTCTACCTCGCCCTCCCGTCGCCGCGCTTTGGAGTATTGGGATCATCGTCTCGCGACCCTGCCGCCGGCCCCTCAGCTCCCCCTAGCGCAGGCTCCGGCGGCCCTCAGCGCCCCGCGGCTGCGCCGCCTCCAGGCAACGATGGCGGAGCCCCTGTGGCAGCGTATTCGGCAGCGGGCCCGGGAGGTAGGTGCTACGCCCACCGCGGTGGTGGCCACCGCCTACGCTCGGCTGCTGGCGGCCTGGGCCCGCCATCCGCGCTTCCTGCTCACGGTGCTCTTCTTCGATCGCCGGCCGATTCACGCCGAGGTGGAGCAGGTCTTCGGTAATTTCTCCTCCACCCTCCTGCTGGAGGTGGAGATCGTTCCGGGGGAGAGCTTCGAAGCGACTCTCAAGCGACTCCAGGAGCGCCTGTGGAGCGATCTGGAGCACGCCGAGGTCACCGGCATCGAGGTGCTTCGCCGTCGCCGGGCGCGCTTCGCCGAGGCTCCGGCGGCGGTGGCTCCGGTGGCCTTCGCCAGCACGCTGGGGCTGGAGGTGGCGCCGTCCACCTCGCCTCCCGCGGCGCCTAGTGCTTCCGGAGGGGAGGCTACTCCAGAAGACTCCGACGGCTCGCAGGGTGCTGCGGAAGGTGGCGAGGAGGTGGTGGACTTCAACCCGCTGGATATCCAGGTGGTGGATTCCCGGGTACAGACCCCCCAGGTTTGGCTCGATCACCAGGTGACCGAGCGGGAGGGGGCTCTCTTCCTGTCCTGGGATGTCCTGGTGGAGCTCTTCCCGGAAGGCCTGGCCCTCGCCGCCTTCGACGCCTATTTCCGCTTCCTGGTAGCGCTGGCGGACGAGGATACGCCGTGGTCGCAGCTCAGCCAGGTGCCGCTGCCGGAGGAGGATGAAGACCTGCTGTTGGCGTCTTCGGAGCGCCCCGCGGCGTCGGACCCGGAGGCCCTCGCTGAGGCCTTGCGAATGGCGGCGAAGACGTCTTCGCCGGCCAGCTTCGAGCCCGCGGCGGCGCCGGTGCTGCCGCTCCACGAGCGAGATCCTGACGGTCCCTCCCTCGAAAGATTCTACAGCCAGCTCCACGCCGTGCGCGCTGTGGTGGCGGACGCCGCCGGTGTTCCTCGGCCTCTGGAGGCGCCGGGGGAGCTGCTGCTGGGCAAGGAGGACGGCTCCTTCCTCGCCACCGATCTCGAGGCCCGCCAACGGCCCGACGGAATCGAGGTCTTGGGGATGCTGCCACCGCCGCTGCCGCGGGAGAAGGTTCCGCCGGCGGGCGAAGAGGCCGTTGCGGGATCCGCCGCGGTGGTGGAGGAAGAGCCCCAGGGAGAGACGGAGGAGTCGGTGGCGGCGCTGTGGCGAGAGGTGCTGGATCTCGAGCGAGTGGGCCGTCACGAGGCTTTCTTCGACCTCGGCGGCCATTCCCTCGCCGCGGTTCGTCTGCTGGGCCAGGTGCGCAAGGTCTTCGGCGTTTCGCTACCGCTGGCCACCCTCTTCGAAGGGGGCTCGGTGGCGGCGCTGGCGAAGGCCATCGAGGAGAGCGCGGCCCAGGCCGCCTCGAGCTCGGCGAAGAGCGCCCCGGCTCAGCTCGGCGAGGATCCGCTGCTGCCGCTGCGACGGGACGGAGATCTGCCTCCGCTGGTGCTGGTGCACCCCATCGGCGGTGGAGCCCTGTGCTACACGCCTCTCGGCCGGGAGCTCGCCGGGCTGCTGCCGCAGCAGCCGCTGTGGGGGCTGGAGACCCCGGCGGATGCCGCACTGACGCTGGAGGAGCGAGCCGCCACCTACCTCGAACATCTCCGTGCCCAAGGCTTTGCGGCTCCCTGGCGCCTCGGGGGCTGGTCCCTCGGCGCGCTGCTGGCCTGGGAGATGGCGCGGCAGCTGGAGGCCGCGGGAGAGGCTGTGGAGGCGGTGCTGATGATCGACCCCGGCGCTCCCGCCACCGAGCCCGCGGCGGCCCCGGAGGGGGCCGCGCTGGCTCAGCGCTTCCTTGCCGACCTCGCCGCGTTGGCGACCCGGACCGCCCCGCCCTTGGCCCTTCAGGGGGAGGAGTCTTGGGACGATCTGCGGCAGCGAGCTCTCGCTGTCGGCCGGGACGCTTCCCTTCCCGGCAGCGAGGACGAAGAGACCTTCTTCACCCTCCTGGAGCGCTACCGCGCCAACGCCCAGGCTCTCGCCGCCTTTGCCCCCGCGCCTCGGGCGCAGGGCGTCGCGACGCTGCTGATGGCCGCCGAGAGTGAAGATCCCACCGGCGGGGAAGGCTGGAGGGAGCTGGCCCCCGGGGCCACCGTGACGACGCTGCCGGGGAATCACTACACCCTGGTGCAGCCGCCTCGGGTACGAGCCCTCGCCAGAGCCGTCTCGGCAGCCCTGTCTTCGGTTCCTTCCTCGACCTCGGACTCCTGACCCTCTGGCGCTAGAAGGCCAGACTTGCTCAACCTGAAGCGCAACAATTCGGGCTGTTTTTGCTCGAATTGTTGCGGCTCTGGTTGCTAAAATACTCTGCGTAGACGCTTCCCCTCTCTGTCCCTACAGATCGATACCCCGAAGACCGCTGCTCGCATCTTCACGCCCGGAGATTTGCTCTCTGCGCGTCTCGGGACTCCTCTAGCTTTCCGCCGCCGTTGGAGAACTCCATGAGCCCCACAGCCCCCGTCTTTCTCACCGGCTGCCCCCGTTCCGGCACTACCTGGCTCTTAGACATCTTCAAGGAGCACCCCGGGGCTCTCACCACCGCCGAGTCGGCGATCCTCGACTGTCTGCGCACCCCGTGGTGGGACGTGCACCAGGCTCCCGGTCCGGCGCGCCAGGGAGGGAAGAAATCCCCGAGCCTCGCCCAGCGGCTAGCGGGAGCCACGGATTCGGTGCTCGACAAGCTCTTGGTGCGAGCTCCCGCCCCGTGGTTCAGCGCCTGGCGCCCGGTTCTGGAGCGCTATTGGCACCGCCGCCGCACCTTCATCCTCCAGCATGCGGGCCTGCGCCGCTCCTGGACCCCCTTCGGCCAGCTGCGCTGGCGCCTGGTGCCCTACCCGCAGCTGCTCCAGCTCATCGATCGAGTGGAGCAGCAGGCCGCCGTCGCCGGAGACGACGAGGGCCCGACGGATCAGAACATCGCCCGCCTCCTCGGGCATATCTTCGACGCCTACCGGGAGCGTCACGATTCCTCCAGTGAACAAGTGCTGGTGGAGAAGACCCCCAGTCATCTCTTCCACGGCCGCTTTTTGCTGCAGCATTTCCCCGAAGCTCGGCTGGTAGAGATCCGCCGCGACGGCCGCGACGTCTGCGTTTCCATGGAGGCCTACTCCCAGTGGATGCCGCGCCGCCGCCGCTTCCAGATCTGGGAATGGAGCGAGTACCTGCGGGAAGGCCTCGCCATCGAAACCGACCCCGTACTCGCTCCCCGTCACCTGGTGCTGCGCTACGAAGAGCTCAAGGCCGATCCCGCGACCCACATCCATCGCCTCCTGCACTTCGCCCACCTGCCCTCGACTCCCGCCCAGGCCCAGAAGATCGCTGATGCCGTAGCCATCGAGAAGAAGCAGAACCGAGGCGAAGGCCAGCACTACCGCAAAGGTCAGGTCGGCGATTGGCGCGAGCGCATGTCGGCGGAAGATCAGGAGACCTTCAAAGAGATGGCCGGAGACGTGCTAGAGAGAGCGGGGTATGGGTGGTGAGATCCTGTCCTAGTCTCGGATCAAGCGTGTCTTGAGTTGACTGCTTCGAGTTTTGTAGTTACATTCGTAGTGTCTTTAGGGGTGCGACCATGATTGAGTGGGATGACGCGAAGGATCGCCTGAATTTCACCAAGCACGGTTTGCGCTTTGAGGACGCGGAGAAGATCTTCGAGGGTCCGTGCATCAGCTTCGAAGATCGACGCTTCGACTACGGCGAAGAGCGATTCATCACCCTCGGCAGCCTGGAAGGGCGTGTGGTCGTCGTCGTACACGTCTTCCGCGGCCTCGCCACGAGGGTTATCTCGATGAGAAAGGCCAATAGCCGTGAGAGACAGCACTATAAAGAGCGACTTACAGCGACTCGACGCCCTGGGCGATGAGGACATCGACTACTCGGATATCCCGGAGCTGGATGACGAGTTCTTCCGCACGGCGAAGGTCGTCGTGCCGCCGGGTAAGCAGCAGATCACCCTACGCCTCGATTCAGACGTTCTTCGCTGGTTCAGAGGGCAGGGAAAGGGCTATCAGACCCGGATCAATGCCGTTCTTCGGCGCTATTACGAGGCCCATGAGCGGAAGCTTTCGGATACAGAAGATTGAACGTCTAGCGCCTCAATGCTCGTCCTTTGGGCTGGGAGTGGGGGAGAGGGGGTCCGTGCTGTCCGGGAAGTGGGTTTGGAGCATCTACTCTCTTCGTCTCTTCGTTTTGGGCTCTCTTAGCGAAGGGGCCTAGACGCGGTCTTGCATCCGCTGCCGAAACTCCTTACATTAAAATGAGAATTGATTATCAGAGAAGGACCATAGACATCGCCAGGCAGCCCCACCCCGCGCCGGCCCGAGTGGCCGTCCAGCAATGGTTGACTCTCTCCGTAGCGCTTTTTGCGCTGGTCTTGCAGACCGCGGATTGGGTGCAGCTGGGGCATCGCCATGTGGTGGCGGGCGAGGTCGTTCATCATCGCCATTCCCATGCTGGGGCTCATGATCACGGCCATGGCGATGCGCAGCGTCCTAGGCTGAAGAGTCAGGCGGCGGCGCTGGAGAGCGACGCTGGACCGGCTCTATCTCTCGAGCAAGTCGAGGTCGCTGGACGCTCGCACGCTAGCGGGCATTCCCACGTCGTTGGGCACTCCCATGCCGCTGAACATCCGCATCCTGCGGGTTCCTCCCACACTGATGCGCAGGTCCAGGCTGTTGACCATGCCGAGGTTGCCCGGGACGCCTACGTTGCAGAGTCCTCCCGTAGTGCAGAGAACGATCAGCCTGCCAGACCTTCCCACGCCGCAATAGAAGGGCAGGAAGAAGGGGAAGCGACGACTCCGCGAGATCGGCCTTTTGATGAGGAGCCCGCCGATCCGAGCTCGACGGAGCTCTACTTCGCGTCGAGTCTTGTCCTCAGCCTGGATGCAGAGATCTCTCTCCAGCTCCACCGCCCCTCGCGCTCGGAGCTACAGACTTTCCCCTGCCCCGAAAGCCCGGTGGCGTGTGCGCCGCGCTACCGCCCCGCTGCGCCGCGGGGACCGCCCGCTGCCTGAGTCTGCTGCCTGTAAGGCTATCGTCGCGCTGAAGGATGCCCCGTGAGCCTCGTGCTGAGGGACATCGATAGAGAGCCAGAGCTCATTTCTCGATCGAGATGAGCTTTCTTGGCCGCTTGCGGCAGCCGCTGAGGCAAGGAGATCTCGGTTAGAGATCCTTCTTCCGAAGATTGCTCCTCGAGCAGCTCCAGCGCGCTGCGGGCTACCGCATCTCTCCCACGAACAAGCGACGAACCTGAGCCTTCTCCTGAAGGCTCCGCAATCCCTCGGCTAGACGTCCATCTAGACGCCCATCTAGACGATATTGCCGTGGCGTGCCGCGCTGCGGAGGCTGAACCTCCAGCGGCCCGTTCCCCTTGAGACGTTTCAAGAGCGCACGGCGCTCCTCGGGAGAAGAACTTTGAACACGTTGAGATTCCCTGCGCGGCCAGCTTCACCGCTGCTCGTCAGCCTTCGAAACTCCCTCGATCGCGCTGCGTATCGAGCAGAGATGGAGGGATCGTAGGCATTATTCAGGGCTCAATCCGCGCGCTTTCGCGGACATCACGGATACCGACTCAGGCCGAAGCTCAGCGTTGGCTGACGGTCGTAGTGGCATTCTTCGCGCTGACTCTTCAGTTTGCGAACTGGATGCACATCGGGCATCGCCATATCGGCGTTGGGGAGCTGGGTCATCACCACGGCCCCCAGGTTGCGGCTCATCAGCAGGCTCCCCATGAAGGGAGTCATCAATGCGGTGGCGGTGGCCAAGCCCATGACCCTGTTGACCTAGGAGCACACGACTCCTCTGGCGAGGACTCCGAGGACCCCGCGAATCCCGATTCAGAGACGGAGTCGGGAGAAATCTGTCTCGCGTCGGGGCTGCTCTTCAGTTTCGACACGGACGCCTCCCCCGACCTGCTGCGACTGCTGCAGGCCGAGCTTCGGGTCTTCCCGAGCTCGGATCCTGGGGTGTTGTGGGGCCTGGTTTATCGACCCTCGACGCCTCGGGGCCCTCCTTCCGCTTGACGGTCTCCACGCGGCTGAGCTGCCTAAGGCTCTTCTTTTCCTAGGCTGAGCCCATCGAAGTCCACTCAGGGCGCTATTCCGCCTTGGGTGGGTGGGTTGAGTCGGGAAGCTCTTGCCTTCGGGGGGATGCTGCCGCGCTGCGGACCGCCGACTATTTCTCGCGAATACAAGACCATCCAGAGCTTTGTTGACGAGGCTCGTGTTTGCCAAAATTTTGGGATCGCCGGGATGCGCACTTTGCGGCGCCTTCGGCGACCCCCTGATCGAGACGTTTCCCGGGCGCCGTGCGCCCGTGGGGAGAAACGAAGATGAAATCACAGAGAGCTCACCCTTGGGTAGCTGCCTTATTGCTAGCCCTTGCTGGGTCACCCCTCGTTGCGGAGGATGCCGTCGACGATGGCGGGACGCATCCGGTAGAAGACGACGACATCCAGATCCACGAAGAGATTGAAGTAAGAGGTCGGGAAACCGACCTCATCGGCATTACCGACTCCGCCAACGAAGGCGCGACGAGCTGGATTCAGCTGGAGAAACGCCCGATCCTGCGCCCCGGCGAGCTCCTGGAGACCGCTCCCGGCGTGGTCGCGACTCAGCATTCTGGGGGAGGTAAGGCCAACCAATTCTTCCTCCGGGGCTTCAACCTCGATCACGGAACGGACTTCAGCGTTTCCGTCGCTGGAGTGCCGGTGAACTTCCCCACCCATGGTCACGGCCAGGGCTATGCTGACCTCAACTTCCTGATCCCCGAGCTGACCGCGACGGTGCAATACCGCAAGGGTCCCTACTTTGCAGAGACCGGAGATTTCTCCGCCGCCGGGAGCCTCGACATTCAGCTGGTGGATCGCCTACCGAGGGATTTCTTGAAGATCTCCGGCGGCAGCGACGACTACGGCCGGATCCTGTGGGCCGGCAGCGGACAGCGCGAAAATCCAGCGGACGGCCGCTGGGTTACGGCGGTAGACGTCTTCCAGGAGAACGGGCCGTGGACCCGCGAGGAGGACTACGATGGCTTCAAGGCCTACGCCCGCTACAGCGAGGGCGATTCTGCTCGGGGCTTCGACATCAACTTCTTGGCCTACGACGCCGACTGGCTGTCCACCGACCAGATCCCGCGACGGGCGGTGGAGTCTGGCCAAATCGGGCGCTTCGATCTCATCGATCCGGGCCCCCGGGGCTCGACTTTCCGCTCCACCCTGTCGGCGGAGCTGCGCCGCGCCGACGCCAACTCGCTGACCCGCTGGCGAGGTTATCTCCAGAGCTATGACTTCGACCTGATCTCCAACTTCACCTACTTCCTAGAAGACCCCGTGGACGGAGATCAATTCCAGCAGCTCGACGAGCGCTGGACCGGGGGCGGTGAGCTACGGCATCACTGGCACAGCAGTGAAGGAACTCGCGATATCGAGTACGTCGCGGGCTTCCAGCTGCGCTACGACGACATCGAGAACGGCCTCTTCCGCACTCGCGATCGGGTGCGCATCGGGACGGTGCGCAGCGATGACGTCCAGCAGACCAGCGGCGGCGTCTTCGTCGAAGGTTTGGTGCGCTGGAGCGACAAGGTCAAGACCAAGCTCGGGGTGCGGGCGGACTATCTCTCCGTCGACGTCGACAGCAATCTAGCGGCGAACTCCGGAAGCGAGGACGACCTGCTGGTGAGCCCGAAGCTGAGCCTGATTCTCGGTCCTTGGTCGGACACCGAGGTCTACCTCAACTTCGGCCGCGGCTTTCACTCCAACGATGCCCGGGGCGGAACCTTGAGGATCGATCCCGTCTCCGGCGAGCCGGCCTCCTCCGTCGAGCTGCTGGTCCCGGGCTGGGGCGCCGATCTCGGCCTTCGACGCACGATGCTGCCCGGCTGGCAGATGACGCTGACCTTCTTCGTCCTCGAGCTGGATTCCGAGCTGGTCTTCGTCGGCGATGGCGGGGCCACCGAGGCCAACAGCGGTAGTCGTCGCCAGGGCATCGAGTGGACCAACTATTGGGAGCTCGACGAGCATTGGACCCTGGACCTCGACGTCACCTACACCGATTCCGAGTTCACCGACGAAGATCCCGCCGAGAACCGGATCCCCGGTGCCATTGAAGACACCATCGCCGCCGGCGTCTCCTTCGACGACGACCGCTGGTTCGGCAGCCTGCGCTGGCGCTATTTCGGCGACGTTCCGCTGATCGAAGACGGCTCGGTGATCTGGGAATCCTCCTCGGTGACCAACGGTCGCTTCGGTCACCGCTTCGCCAACGGCCTGGAGCTCGCCCTCGAGGTCTTCAACCTGCTGGATAGCGAAGACTCGGACATCGAGTACTTCTACGCCTCCCGGCTGCCGGGCGAGCCCGCCGAGGGCATCGAGGACGTCCACTTCCACCCGATGCCGGAGCCTTCGGCACGGCTGGTGGCGACCTGGCGTTATTGAGCCGGGCCAGATCGAGCCGGGCCTCTTGGATCTGAGGGTGGGGGAGCTGGGCTCCAGGGATCGACGGATCTCTGGAGCCTCGGCCCGCTCTCATTGCTTCGGGTCTTCTCGAGCCGCCTTCGACGGAAGCTAGCTCACCCACCCGCCGCCCGCAGGCGGTGCTCCTGGGGGCTTAAGCCCCGCACTCGCTTGAAGGCGGTGCTGAAGGCGTAGGGGCTGCTGTAGCCGACTCGGGGAGCGACGGTGCTGACGGTGGCGTCGGGCTCGCAGAGCAGGTCGGCGGCGAGGGCGAGGCGCCATTCGGTGAGGAAGGCCATGGGGGGCTCGCCGACCACTTCCTGAAAGCGGCGGGAGAGGGCAGCCCGGGAGACGCCGGTTTCGGCGGCGAGGGAGGCGACGGTCCACTTGTGGGCGGGGTTGTCGTGGAGAGCGTGAAGGGCGCGGCTGATCACCGGGTCGGCCTTGGAGCGGTACCAGGCGGGCTTTTGGGCCTCGGGGCGCTGTAGCCAGGCCCGCAGCACTCGCATCAGCACTAGATCCATCAAGCGGTCCAGGACCGCCGCCTGGCCGGGCTCATCCTTCACCACCTCGTCGCAGAGCACCTCGAAGAGGGGGGATTCCCACTCTTTCCTCGTCAGGGTGAGGAGGGTTGGGAGGGCGCGCACCAGGCGATCGCTGAGGTCGCCGGGGGATTCGTAGGCGCCGACGAGGAAGATGTCGCCCCCCTGGGGGTCGTTGCCCCAGGTGCGAGTGCTGTGCATCAGCTCCTCCAGCAGGGAGCGGCCCTCGGCGTCGCAGCACTCCTGCCCCGGGTGGATGAAGATCGTGGGCTCGGTGTCGGGGGCGTCGGCGACGGTGTAGTGGTCCGGCGCTCGGGTGATGGCGACGTCGCCGACGCCGAGATGCACGGTCTCGCCTCCATCGTGGACGATGGACAGGCCGCCACGGATCACCGCGATGAGGGTCAGCGGGGATTCGGCGAGGATGCGCAGCGACCACGGCTTGGAGAAGACGCAGCGCAGGGCGAACACCCCGCGGGCGCGGGGGCCGTCGAGGAGGCCGGAGAAGGGATCCATAGTGGAAAGATTGTAAACGACTCGCCGCAGCCGAAGGGCTGACGAAGCCCTCGACTAGGTAGGGTCGGCGCGGTCGGTGCCCGTCGTTCGTCGTTCGTCGTTCGTCGTTTGTAGCGGGGGCTCCCGGGTGCCCGCTGCTCCAGGGCGGCTAATCCACCACCAGCAGGGCGGATTCCAGGGCGCCCTGGGAGACGTTCACCACGCCGGCCCGCTGGGCGCCCTCGGGGTCGCTGGGGCGAACCCGCAGGAAGCCGCCGCCGTAGTCGTCGCCGAAGGTGAAGAGGCCCCACGCGACGTCGTGGAGGCAGGCGCCGCGCTCGCCTCCCTGGAGCAGCAGCGGCAGGCCGTCGACCCGCTCCTGGACCATCCACCCGGGTTCGTCGAGGGCTGTGGCGACGCGCTGCTCCCATTCCTCCGGGGGGGTGTGGAACCCGACGTGCACCCCCTCGCCGGATGCGGAGTGTCCGAGCTTGAGCACCAGGTCGTCGCGATGGCTGAGCAGCAGCTTTTCGGCCTCGATGACCTCGCCGCGAAAGCGCAGCGGACGGTCTCGCCGGGTGCGGGCGCTCCACGGCACGTGGGCTCGAATCTGCCGTCGTTCGCCCTCGCTGAAGGCGTCGCTCTCGAGGTGCTCGTGGAGCAGGGCGAGGTGGAGCTTGGAGCGCAGCAGCAGGTGGCTGGGGCCGTTGTAGACGTGCACTCCGCCGCCGTCGATGCAGCGGCGCAGGGGCTCAGGAGTCATGCCGACGTAGAACTCCACCACGATGTGCTGAGGGGCCTGCTCGAAGCGCGGCGTGCGGTGATCGAGGTCGAGATCTTCCAGCAGGCCGAGAGTGACTCGACCGCGGAGGTTAGGGTCCAGCTTGTTGAGGGCAGCGGTCCACAGCTGGCCGACGGCGTCTCGATCGTCGAAGCGAATGACCTCCGTCAGCTGCTCCTGGCTGCGCAGGGTGAGCAGCAGGTTGAGCTCCCCGTCGGCGCCGAAGCCAGCGTCCCAGGCGCGGCGGGCGGCGCCGCAGAAGAGGTGATCGAGGCTCTGGCCTCCGGGCTGTACCCGCAGGCCGTATTCCTGCAGGAATTGGCGCACGATGGGATGCTGTTCGTAGAGCGAGCGCCAGGTGGCATCCTGCCATCCTCCCAGGAAGCTGCTGGCGTTGAGCTCCAGGCAGCGTAGGCCCTGCGGGGTGTCGTAGAAGTCGGCGCGGGTCCACAACGGCGGTGAGTCCCGACGCCCTCGGTGGTCTGCTGCGATGGTGGCTTCCTCGAGATCGAGGTGCAGGGCGCGGGCCAGGCGTTGGGGATCGTCTCCGAAGAGTCGGGTAGGCAGGCTTTGGATCAGATTCGAGACGGCGGTAGTGGCCTCTTCCAGCCTGCGCTGGGTTGCCGGGGTGAGGAAGAAGGGCCAGGGATGGGTGTAGTAGAGCCAGTTGTCCTCTTTCCAATCAACGAAGGAGAAGCTACTTCGCTGCATCGCTTCAGGATTGCGGCGCACGAAGCGCAGCCAGTCCATCGCCGGCCGTCCGTGGCGGCGGTGGAGTTGCCGCAGCCAGGAAGGGAGACCCTGAGGGTGTTCGGGGTCGAGGGCGAAGGCTGCGTCTGCGGGGCGCTCGGCGGTCACCGTCGGAGGGCGACCGGGCGCGGGGAGAGAAGACTGTTGTCGAGCCGAGATCTGAGGATTCATTGCGGAATCGTGCTTCGGCTCGCCCCCAGAAGAGGGCTTGGGAATCAAGGAAGGCATAGCGATGGACCTCGATGGAATGTAGGCCAGCCCAAGCGGCCGGCACTGGAGTACGCTGAATCGGTGGCGTCAGAAGGTGCTCCGCAGATCAGCCTTAGGAAGCCGCTAGCCAGACCAGCTAGCGAAAGTAGCTAGACCGTGCGGCTAGCTAGACCGTGCCGCGATGCCGGAAGCATCGCGGCGAGCACCGCAGGAAACGCTGCAACAGATGCGAAGCAGGAAGCCAATAGATGTCAAAGACCGAGGCGGGAAGGTTCGGCGGGGGGCCGGCCGACCCTCGAAATGGAAGAAGCGTTACGAATCGAAGATGGAGGAGCATTGTTGCGCTCTCCAGCGCTCCGCGTCGACTTAGGAAGGAGGCTCAGGGATGGGTTCTGCCGCTGCCGGAGTTACGGATTGAGGCAGGCTCTCCGCGGCCTGAGGTAGGTTTTCCGGCAGCCGAGAATTCCCGTCTTTGAGGTGGAGCGGCTCCGGAAAGAGCAGCCGCTTGATGCCGGTGCGCTCGAAGCGCTGCCAGTTCTCGGGATCCTGGGCTAGGCGGTCGGCTACGGCGTAGAGCCCGACGGGATGGAAGCCGAGGCCGCAGTGGCTGGATTCCACCTCGATGCTCTCGGAGAGAGGGCCGTCCGGCTGCACACAACCACGCCAATTGGTCACTCCGTCGGTGCGGGTGTAGATGGCGGTGGTGGGAACCGGCGGTGGGTTCGCCATCTCGTCCAGATGGCGGTGCTCTAGATCTTCGGCCTTCATGCCGGAGGTGAGGGAGAAGAGCCGCCAGGGGCGGCTCGCCCGCGGCGTCGAGGCGAAGGGGGAGCCGAGAGTGATGACGCAGCGCACCAGCTCCGGTCGGCTGCGGGCGATCTCCCGGGCGTAGAGGCCGCCGAGGCTCCACCCCACCAGGGCGACCTTGCGCTGATGCTTTCCGTAGACCTCCGCCAGGCGGGCCTGCATGCGCTCCTCCAGATCTCCCTTGGGTCCGAGGTTGCGACCCAGCTTCCAGCCGTGGACGTAGTAGCCGAGGTCTTTGAGAAAGGCCCGTAGCGGCCGAGTGGAGAAGTCGGTAGCGAGGAATCCGGGAAAGGCGAGCACCGGGCTACCGTCGCCCCGGGGAGCTTTGCGCAGCCAGGGGTAGGCGATGGCGGTGGCGGCGAGCTCATAGAGAGCACGGCCCTCGAGGGCCGAGAGAAGAAGAGAAGGGGGACTCAGAGATCGGCTCATGGGCTCCTGCAAGGGAAGGCGCGCGGCGCGGATTGAGGAGCGTCGCGGCGAAAGGGCCCTGGCGCGCGGGCGCCGAGGGTGAGCCCTTTCGAAAGTCAGGGGTTCGAGAGGCCGGCGACCTGCTCCAATTCGGCGAGAGATTCCCGCAGATCTTCGATGAACAGCGCCGGGTTGGGCATCATCTCGCGGCAGGAAGTGACGCCGACGGCGAGGCTGCCGTCGTAGCTGAAGATCGGCAGGATCAGGCCCATCCCGTCAAATAGGGGGCCAGCGCCGATATGGGCGACCATCCGTCCCCCGGCGAAGTACAGGGGGAGCTGAGGGCCCGGAACGTTGGTGATCACGCAGTTGAAGAAGGGGCGGTGAAGGCGGGCGGCGCCGAGGCGGGTGTAGGCCGAGACCGCCAGATTGCCGAGGGCGAAGGGCACTAGGCGAGTGGCGTCGGTGATCAGATCCGCGCCGACGGCCTTGTGGTAGACCTTGCCTCGCACGGCGCTGGCGCGCACCGCCTCGAGTCGATCGAGGGGAGCGTCGAGGTGGGTACCGAGGCCCACCAGCATCGCCGAGACCCGGTTGCCCAACCTGCCGCTCTCGTCTTCCGAGCGCACCGAAATCGGGGCCATGGCGACCATCGACTCCTTCGGCAGATCCCCGGTGCGGAGCAGGTAGCGACGCAGCGCCCCGGAGCACATCGAGAGCACCACGTCGTTCACCGTGGTGCGAAAGCCGGTGGTCTCGGTGAGGGCATTCTTGAGATCGCGGAAGCGGCTGAGGTCCAATCGCACGCCGTCCCACACCCGATGGCGGGAGACCTTCTGGTTGAAGCGAGTGCGGGGTGCGGTCATCAGCTGCGGCGGTGGCTTGATCCGGCCCAGGGTCCAGGTGCCGGCGGCACGGGCGGCGCCGGTGAGAGTGCGGCGCAGCACGCCCGCGACCTCCGCCGGCTTGCCGGCCAGCTGGCGGCCGCTGCTGAGGGCCAGCTCCACGGCTCCCGGAGGCGCCTCGGGAGCGGATTCCTGGGGTCTGGGGGGCGGTGGTGGATCGGGCTCGAGGTCGAAGAGGGCGCCGAGGATCTCGGCGCCGGAGACGCCGTCGATGGCGGCGTGATGAACCTTGGTGATCAGCGCCACGGCGCCCTTGGGGGCCCGAGGCACGCCGTCGACCCCGCGCACGAAGAGAATCTGCCACAGCGGCTTGTCCGTCGGTAGGGGAGCGCTGAATTCCAGCGCCATCAGCGAGGATAGCTGGTCCCAGCCGCCAGGCTCGGCGAGGTCCGTCGCCAGCAGGTGCTCGTCGAGGCTGAAGTCTTCGGCCTCGACCCAATACGGGTTGGCGACCCCCAGGGGATCCTTCACTAGACGCTGGTGGAAAGTGGGGACGAGATGAAGCCGGGCTTCGAGATGGGCACGGAAGGCTTCGTAGGACAGGCTCTCTTCGCCCTTCGGTGGCGCCAGCACGATGAGGGCGCCGATGTGCATCGGCGCGCGCTCGGATTCGAGGTGGAGAAAGGAGGCGTCCAGACCCGAGAGCTGAGGGATGGGGCGTTCTTCGCTCATCGCTGGATCCCGGGGAGAAGACTTTGCTCTCGCCCCTTCATCGCCCCTCCCCTTCTTCCACCACGACCTTGCCGTCGATGATCACGGCGACGCAATGGGAGGTGTACTCCAGCGGGTCGCCGTCGTAGAGGGCAACATCACCGTCCTTCCCGACCTCGAGGGAGCCGACCCGATCGTCGATGCCCAGAATCTTGGCGGCATCCAGGGTGAGGGCCCGCAGGGCGTGCTCAGAATCCAGCCCTCGGCCGGCGGCGACGCCAGCCTCGAAGAGAGCCACCCGAGTCTTGGGGACATAGCTCTCGAAGCCGCTCTGGAAAGCGAAGGGGATCCCCGCTTCCGCCAGCGTGGCGGCGGTGGCCATGCTGAGATGCTGGGTCTCGGCGATGGGGCGAGCCATGGTGGGATGAACGATCACCGGCACGCCCGCTTCGCGGATCTCGTCCAGCAGAAGATAGGACTCGGCGGCACCGTCGAGGATCACCCGCAGGCCGTCGAATTCCCGGGCGAGGCGCAGGGCGGAGGCGATGTCCTGGTGGCGCTGGGCGTGGACCAGCAGCGGTACCTCGCCGGCGAGCACCGGCAGCAGGGCCTCATGGCGCAGCGAGCGCTCGAGCTTGGCGGCGCGCTCTTCGTCGGCGAGCTTCTCGCCGTAGGCCTGGGCCTCGTGGAGAGCCTGGCGCAGCAGGGCCATGGTCTTGCCCCGGGTGCCGGGGGATTCCTTGCCCTCTCGCAGCGCGTTGTCGCCGAGGGAGGCGGCGACGGTGGCCACCGGAACGATCACCGCGTCGTCCACGGTGCGGCCGTGGGTCTTGGCGATCAGGGTCTGTCCGGAGATCACCGCCCCGGGGCCGTGACCGGTGTGCAGGGTGGTGATGCCGTAGCTGCGCAGCCAATCCACCAGCGTCTCGCGAGCGTCGTAGGCGTCCAGCGCCCGCAGCTCCGGCTGGACGGCTTCCGAGCGCTCCAGCTGATCCTGGTCCTGACTCTGGTTCAGGTAGCCGCCGAGGCCGGCGACGGAGCGGGCGTCCACCAGGCCGGGGGTGACCACCGCCGCCCGCAGGGTGCGGGCACCAGCGGGAAGCTCGAGAGCGTCAGGAGCGCCGACGGCGGCAATCTTGCCGTCGAGGATCACCACGGCTCCCGGGCTCAGGATGTCTCCGGTGCCGAGATGGACATCGTCCCCGATCACCACCAGCGTCTCCGCGGTGGCGGTCCCGGGAACGAGCAGCAGCAGGGCGAGCAGCGCCAGCAGCGGGGCGAGAGCCGCGGCGCCAGAGAAGAAGAGCCGGTGGCGTTGGAAAGGGAGTCGGGGCATGGGAGAAGTCTCCAGGACAAAGGAGGGGGACTCGGTCTGCTGGCGGCTCATCGGTGCTCCTCCTCGTGGTGGTGGCCGAGGCAGCCGTCGAGGTGGCTACGGGAGGCAGAGCCTTGGTCCCAGCCGCCGTCAGCCCAGGCTCGCTGCTCTGGGTCGTCGAGGTCAAAGACCTTCTGGCCCTCAACCCAGGTCTCTTCGATCCGTGTGTAGACGCTGAAGGGGTCGCCGGAGAGGATGATGAAGTCCGCATCTTTACCTGCCGTCAACGAGCCTACCCGCTGATCCAGGTCCAGCATGCGGGCGGCTTCGAGGGTGACCGACGACAGGGCGATATCTCGGGAGAGGCCGGCCCGAACGCCGAGGGCTGGCATCCGCAGGAAGAGTCGAGAGTCGGTGATGGGATCGTCGGTGTGGTACGCCACCGCAGCGCCGGCGGCCTCCAGAGCGGGGCCGATCTCGAAGTTGAGATCCTTGGCCTCCAGCTTACCTCCCGGGCTATCCACCAGGATCGCGGAGCTGGGAGCGCCGGCGGCGGCGATCTCGTCGGCTACCTTCCAGGCTTCGCTGACGTGGTGGAGCACCACCTTGAAGCCGAATTCCTCGCTGAGGCGCAGCACGGTGAGGATGTCGTCGTGGCGGTGAGTGTGATGGTGCACGGTTCGCTTGCCGTCCATCACCTCGTTGAGAATTTCGAGGCCGTGGTCGACTTCCGGCCGCTTGCTGGGATCGTCGGCGAAGCGCTCCCGCTTGGCGCGGTATTGCTGGGCGTCGACGTAGGCCTGACGCACCAGGGCGGCGCTCTTGCCGCGGGTGCCGGGGAAGGGGGGATCACGGCGGGAGTTGGTGCCGTTAGCCATTTTCAGGCCTCCGGCGATGCGGCCGTCCTCGAGCTCGATGAGCAGATCATCCAGCGTGTTCCCGTCCCGTAGCTTGAGGTAAACCGTCTGGCCGCTGATCAGATGGCCGGAGCCGGGCATCACGTTGGCGGTGGTGATACCGCCGGCGCGGGCGCGGCGAAACCCTGCGTGTCGCATGTCGATGGAGTCGCGAATCGACACTTCCGGCTGGATCGGCTCCGAGGAATCGGCGCCACCACCGCCACCGATGTGGCTGTGGGTGTCCACCAGCCCGGGCATCAACACCTTGCCGCTAACGTCCAGGGTTACAGCGCCGCGGGGGATGGGAATCGTGGCCCGAGGCCCCACGGCGGTGATCACTCCATCCTCTACCACCAGCGCCCCGTCTTCGATGGGCGGGCCGTCCACCGGCAGCACCAGGGCGCCGACGAAAGCCAGGGGCTGCTCCTCGGCTACTAGGGCCGGGCTGAGGCAGAGGATGCCGGCAAGGGCGAAGAGAATCGCCGTGGCGACAGGGTTCCGTCGTCGCCGTGGCGCTGCGCCCAGCGGACTGGAGAGGCTCCACGAGCCTGGGGTTTCGGGATCGGCGCTCGCCACCGGGCGCACGAGGGAAAGGCTCGCGGAACTGCTCATCGACGCTCGTCCTCCTAGGAGAGGGAAGGCTCCGCCGCGGGAGCCGGTGCAGGGCTGGGAACTCGCGGAGCATACCTCGCCCGCCGTCGGCGGCCAAGGCGAGCTTTCGAGGTGGTGGGCGATGCGGTGCCCACTTTGGAGGGGGCATTGCCCACTTTCTGGGCAGTCTGGGAGGGGAGGCCGCGGTGGCGGCCCGAAGTCGGGAAGGGAGGCACGCCGGGACTTGCAGCAGCTCATTCTCGGCAGGAGCCCGGATAGGCCGCTATTTTCTTAGCTCTACGGCTAGATCTAGGAGCTAGGAAGCCTGCACCGAGGGAGCCTGGGAGGAGTGAATCCAGGAACTAGATCAGTTGGCATTTGTTCTGCAAAAGCGTTAAATGGTTCTGCTGACCCCTGTTCCTTGTGCACCCAGACCCGATTCTTTTGGGTTCGGCTGCCTCCATCGTAGGTACTGATGCCTGCGCACGGAGGCCCACCCTCTGCGTTGATCGGGTCGATCGAGAGCAAGAACGAGCTCAGTCCATCGAGGAGACTTCGATATGCGATCCCATGCCTTGAGTGCCGTAGCCACATCCCCTATCAATCGTAATGCCACTCCGTCGTCGGAGCGGCCCACCCCCTCTGTCTCGAGTTCTGTCTCGAGCTCTGTCTCGAGCTCGGTCTCTAAGAGTCTGCGACCTCGAGAAGAGCGGGTCCGCCGCCTGGCGGTGATCGATTCCCAGCCGCTGCTAGCGGATTGCCTCGCCGCCGCCCTGGATCGGGAATCCTGTTATTCCGTCGTGCTGCGAGCCCGTAGCGCCGAAGAGGCCTTCGCCGCCCTGGATCGGCAGCATCCAGATGTTCTGCTGATCGACTTTGGTCTCGCGGATCGCGGAGCGGAGCGTCTGGTGGGCTGGGCGATGGAGCAGCAGCCAGCGGTGCGCACCGTGATTCTTGGCTCGGAGCGGGCGCCGGAATCGGAGGTGTTGACCCTCTTGGGCGCCGGGGCGCGGGCCTTCTTGCGCAAGGAGAGCACTTTCGAAGCGCTGCGCTCCAGCCTCGACTCAGTGTTGCGGGACGATTCCGGCGAGGCGCTGGTGCTGGATCGCCGCTTCGTTTCCCGCCTGCAGCGGGAGGGTAGCGGGGAGCGCCCGGCGGACGGCGTGCTCACCCGTCGTGAGCTGGAGGTGCTGGAGCTGGTCTCCGAGGGGCTGTCCAACAAGGAAATCGCCAAGCGCCTCTGCATCTCCCTCTACACGGTGAAGAATCACGTGCACAACGTGCTCGAGAAGCTCCAGGTCACCGGTCGCTACGCGGCCGTCGCCCAGGCCTACGAGCGTCAATGGCTGCAGCCTCGCTGGGGTTAAGCCCACCGCGGCAGGCGGTCTCCGCCCCGGTGTCGGCGGTCTCCCGGCGATGGATTGCCTCGCCGCCCTTCACGGCGGCGTCCCTCGCGCTACAATCGGCGGACCATGGCCCCTGAACCTCTGCGCGTCCCTTTTCTCGGCTCGACCCTCCACGTGGTGCCCGAGGGCACCGTGCGGCGTCATCTCTCGATTCTGCAGGCCCTAGATGACCTTCGAGCGGGGTTGCGCCAACAGGGGGACGGCCGCAGCGTGCAGACCGCCGCCAGTGAGCTGGCCTGGCCCGGCGATCGGCAGCGCACTCGATTGCGCTTGTGCCGCGCCGGGCTCGCCGAGCCTCCCCTGGTGGGGGGGCTGGAGCGGGCCTTCCCGGCGGTGGACGTCGCTGCGGCGGCGGGGGATGCCGCCGTCCCTCGCTGGATGATGGTGATGGACGGTCGCATCGGTCGCCCTCTAGCCCTGCTGGAGGGCGATCATCTCAGCCGTCAGCGGGCCGCCGCTACCGTCGCCCTGGCCACCGACCTGATGGCGCCACCGCAGGTCAAGGTGCTCGCCCACGTCGGCCTCGGGCCGCGGGCGGAGAGCCTGGTCAAGGCGCTGATGATGGTGCGGCCGTCGCTGGAGCGAGTGCTGGTGGGGCGCCGCCGGGACCAGAAGGAGACCCCGCTGTGGCTGGCGGACCTCGACGTCGAGGCGGAGCTGGTGACCCCCGAGCAAGCGGTGGCGCAGGCGCAGATCTTGACGGTGGACTCCGGAGAGCCGGATCCGGTGGAGATGGAATCCGGAGACGTGGTGGTGCCGACGACCGCCGCCGGTCCTCATCTGGTGCACCTCAACCTACTGGCCGGAGCGCAGATCCCCGAGACCCTCGCCCGCCGCTGCCTGCCCTCGGCGGGAGGCTTCCTGGTGGCCCAGGATCCGCAGCGCAGCGAATCCGTCGGCGGGACCTTCGATCATCTCGCCCGCCGCGGAGAGCTGCTGTGGCGGGGCGTGCCGACCCTCGGTGAGCTGGTGAGCGACGAGGGAGCCCTTCACCTGGCGCAGCGAGCGGAGGTCACCGCCCTGCTGGCCGGCGGCGGCGCTATCGCGGATCTTGCCCTGGCGGCGGGAGTGCTGCGGCGGTTGGGGATCGTGGAGTAGCGAGACGGCGGCTCTAGCGTTGCGCTATGGGGGCGCACTATCGAGGGCCGCATGATTGAGGGGCCGCATTATTGACGAGGCGACGGCCAGCCTTCTCGGGAGTCGTACCAGTCTCGCGAGCCTCGAGCGTGGTACCTGCGGCGCTGGTCGCGGAGATCGACGCCAATGGCGAAGTTGCCGTATTCGAGCAGGAACTGCCCCAGCAGTCCGTCTTCCTTGAAGCGCAGTCGGGAGCGCAGCTGGAAGCGCTGAAGCTCCGCTTCCACGGGGTCCAGCAGCAGCTGTCGGGATCCGAGGCGGATTTCCGCTCGGGCGTCCACGGGGCCGGTGGTGAGGGCGCGGGCGAGCCAGGTGGAGGTGCGGCGGCTGCGATCCAGGAATAGGGCCGCCAGCAGGGCGGTGTTCTTCATCTGCAGATGAAGGGTGCCGGTGACCTCCAGCGGCCGGCTCCAGCGCACTGCCCCCTCGGGAACGTTGAGCTGCAGCCACCAGGCGTCGTCTACCGCGTTTTGGGCATCGTCGGTAATCTCCGCCGGCTGCAGCAGAATCTCGGTTTGGGAGAGTCGGAAGCGGCGATCGGAGAGGTCTTCGCTGGACAAGCGGGCGGCCATGTCGAGGGTGCCCTGGAGGGAGACCCCTCCCCAGCGCAGCAGCATGTCTTCAGCGTTGAGATGGATCCTTCCGTCGGCGCTATCGTCGCTGGCGTGAAAGGTGAGCTGACTCTCCAGGGTGCCGGGGCGGCTGCCGAAGGCGAGCCCTGAAGCCCGCGGCAGGGATTCGCTGAGTCGGCTCATGTCGGGAATGCGGGAAGGCGGCAGGCGCACGTCCACCCGCGCGTCGCTGAAGGCGTCCGTGGCGAGGTCGAGGCTCTGGCTCTGGGCCTTCAGGGTAAAGCCTTCGCCGACCACCAGAGGGTCCGCCGGCTGATCTCGAGGGCCGTAGGAAAAACGCCGGAAGGTGACGTCGAGAGTTGCTCGGGGACCCTGGGAGGTGTCGCTGACCTCCGCCAGCAGGCGGGCGTCGCCAAGCACCTGATTGTCGAGGACGACGACCTCCAGACTGTCGGTCTTGGCGCTGACGCGGCTGGCGGGAAGCAGCCTTCCTCGCTGGAAGAAGAGATCCGCGCTGAGCTCTCCCTGACCGTCGAGGGTGACGGCGGAGCTGCCCTGAAGCAGCAGGCCGAGGGGCGCCAGGGAGCTGATGTGAGCGCCGATTTGAATCTCGCCGGAGAGAGGCCGCAAGAGCTCCCTGCCCTGACCTCGACCGGCGGTCGCCGGGCCGTAATCCAGGTCAGCGTCGAGATCCAATCCCTCGATCACCGAGCGATCCGCCACCAGCAGCTGGCCTCGGGTCATCTTCATTCGGGCGTCGTTTACCCGATAGCGGCCACCGCGCTCGACCTGGACTCGGCCCTCGGCGCTCACCACGTCCCGGGCCTGATACTGGCCGAAGCGGAGCTGCCGAACGTCCTCGAGTTTGAGGTTCGGAGCGGAGATGCTCCAGCTGTTGGAGGAGGGGGCAGACGAGGAGCCCGCTCGTGGAGCGTAGAGCACCTCGATTCCCTGGCCGGCGAAGCGCGGTAGCTCCAGGTGCCGATTCGCCAGGGGAGCGAGCTGTAGGTCAGCGCTGGCCTGATCGGACTTCAGGCTCAGAGTGCCGCGGCGCAGAGGAAGCTGCAGCTCCAGCTTCTCGAGCTCCAGCTGGAGCTCCTCCCAGGAGAGCGCAGCGATCTGAGGGCTATCCTGCGCCGCATCGGGTGGCGAAGGCTGCTTGAGAGAGCCCGGTGCAGAAGCGGAGTCTGGCACCGAGAGCGCCTCTGTGTTTGCCTTGGGGGGCGCCTCGGAGCTCGACTTTGCACTCTCTCTTCTTTTGCCATCCGAGTTTTCGCCGCGCTGGGCATTGGCCCGTTGGGCCACCCTCACCATGGCACGACTAAGGGCCTGGATCTCGGTCCCCTGGGGGAGGCCGAGGGCCTGCCCGAGGCTCACTCGCTGGGCGGAGGCCCTCAGCACCTGTCCTTGGCGGGAGCCGCGGATCTCCAGATCTCGGCCCTCGATGGTGGCCTGGAGCTGCGCTTCATCTCCATCTCCTTCTTCTCCTTGAAGTTCTTGCAGCTCCAGTCGAGCCGCCAGCTTGCCCGAGACCTCGTAGTCCTCTCCCAGGGTTGCCGCGGTGCCCGGAATTTCGAGATCCAGGAAGGCGCCGGGAGCCGCGGAACCCTTCTCCACGGGAAGCTCCAGCCGCAGAGTGCCCTCGCTGCCGCCGATCTCGACATCGGCCTCCCGCAGGGGCTCGAGCAGGCGTTCCGGAAGGTGGAGGGCACCATCCAGCCGCAGCTGAGCATCGGTGAAGGCCAGCGTGTCGGACTGCCTCGGAAGGTGCTCGGCGATCTCGATTTCCAGCACCGCCGTGGCGCTCTTGAGCCACGAATTCTGGCCTTGCAGGAGCTCGGCGTTGGTGAAGTCGAGGCGGGTGGGGAGCTGTTCATAGGGGCCGCCGCGGGAGCGGGTGCGGAAGGCTCCCCGCAGCGTGCCTTGACCCCGTAGCATCCAGTCGTCGTAGGTGATGGAGCGGACCTCGTCCGCCACCAGACCCTCGGCCTCGATCCACCATGCATCGTCCTTGGGAGGCCGCCGAGGACGGGGTTCCGAGACGCGCTGGATGTCCGCTTCCAGGCCGCTGATGGAAAGGTCGATGAAGCGCAGCTTGCGATCCATTAGAGCGCCCCAGCTGAAGCGCCCCTGAGCTTTCTCGGTGGAGACCCGCCAATCCACCTGGCGGGCCTTGCCGACCAGCTGGAGGCCTTCCACTTCCAGCATGCCCGGAATCCAGCTGCGGCCGGAAGTCCAGGTAATCTCGGTGCGAGATTCTGGGCTGTGGATCCACCGATAACCCCACTCGGTGGAGAAGAAGAGGTAAGCCGCGAGCCAATAGAGCAGCAGGGGCGAGATCAGCACGGCCACCGCAAGGGCGATCCGGCGCCGAAGGGAGCGGGAGAGCATGGTCAGGCCTCCGATGAAGTGCGCCGTTGAGCGCTTGCCGGCCTAGTATAGGCGCTGCCCCTCGCGCTGAGGTTCATGGGGCTGGCGCAGGCCTGGATGCCGGGCTCTCGCTGAATTCCTGAATGCTATCTGATCACTTCCGGATCACTACCTGATCGCTTTCTTCCCGCGGCTCGAATCCCTGCTTGGCGCTTCCTCCATCGTCTGATGAATCCTCTGAGGACGTAGCTCTTCTTACGCCACCCTTTGATGTGGAAACCGTGAATCGAGACTCAGAAAGGCCTCCCATGAGCTCCTCTCCATCCCCATGGACTCGCCCCGAAGACTGGAAGCGAGTGCTCTCCGCCGGCCTCGAAGCCTGTGCCGCCGCCGGTGCGGTGCACCGCCAATACTTTCGCCGCGAAGACCTGGCGGTGGAGACCAAAGAGGACGAGACCCCGGTGACGGCCTCCGACCGCGGTGCCGAGGCGGCGATTCGTCAGGCCCTGCGAGAGGGCACGCCAGAATTGGGAGTGTTGGGGGAAGAAGAGGGGCAGCAGGGGGATCAGCGGGATCGCTGGGTGGTGGATCCGCTCGACGGAACCAAGAATTTCGTCGCCGGATTGCCCTACTTCGCCGTGCTCCTGGGCCTGGAGCTGGACGGTCGCCGGGTGCTCGGCCTGGTGCACGCGCCGCTGCTGGATTCCGCCGCCGGGGGTCGCACCTGGTGGGCGGTGAGGGGCCAGGGGGCCTTCGGTGGTCTCGGGACCGTCGCCGAAGAGCTGAATCGCCCGCTACGGGCGAGCAGCACATCGCGGGTCAGCGACGCCTTCGTCACCCATGGCGGCCTGAAGCATATTCATGGTGCCGGGTTCTGGCCGGGCTTCACGGAGCTGGTGCAGCGGGCGCGACGCAGCCGCGGCTTCGGCGATTGGTGGGGGCACGTGCTGGTAGCCGAGGGACGCTGCGACGCGATGGTCGAAGGCGCCGTGGCCTTCCACGACGTAGCCGCCGTAGAGGTGCTGGTGGAGGAAGCCGGGGGGGGCGTCGGCATACCTCCCGGGGCGAGGGTGGAGCCGGGCTACGGTCAGCCCTATGTCAGCGCCGCGGCGCCGCTGCTGCCGGAGCTGATGGAGGTTCTGGGCCTCTGCGCCGAGGCGAGCTAATTCTTCGTCCCGCGGGCTGCAGGAGGGCAAGCACCCTCGACGAGAATTTTTTGACGAAAAGTTGTTACTCCCTCTCGGGCGTGAGGAATCGCCGGCTGCTGATATCCTCAGAGGCTGAAGCGGAACCCGGCAAATCTTGCTCCCCTTCTCGGCCCTGCCCTACCGAGCTGACGTTGGAGCGCAGTCTGAGCTCGCGATACCCATCGCGGGGCTCATCACGGCCCCACGTTAGGTTCCTGCCCCGAGGATTCCCATGCAGCCTTACGTCGCCAATATCTCCAAGCTAGCCAGCCTGACCCGCCGCTTCCTGCTGTGGTTCCTCGGGCTGACTCTCGGCCCCTTCGTGCGGGTGGAGGGTGGGGAGCGCTTGATTCGCTACCGGGATGAGGCGGCGATCTACGTCCTGAACCACAACAACTCCTACGAAGTGTTGCCGATGTATGTCTTCCTCGCGAGGCATCGAGGGCTCAGCCGCATGGTGCACTTCATGGTGGACTGGATGTTCACTCGGGCGCCGTTGGTCGGTGGCCTGATTCGCCTCAGCGAGCCGATTCCGGTGTTCACCAAGCCGGCGAAGTGGAATATGTGGGAATCGTGGCGACGTGCCCATCGCCATCTCAAGCCCCTCGGCTCCTGCCTGAAACTGCTGGCCCAGGGTCGCAGCGTCGGTATCTTCCCGGAAGGCACTCGGAACCCCAGCATCGACACCCTGAAGGTGCCTCGCCGGGGCCTCGGTCCGCTGGTGCTGCGCTCCTCGGCGCTGGTGATTCCCATCGGTCTCGAATTCCCCGCTCGCCATCGCTTAGGGCGCATGCCCAGCCTTGGCCGCCTGGTGATTCGGGTCGGTAAACCGGTGGACGTCTCGCCGGAACGGGACGCCTATGCCAAAATATTGCAGCGGCAGGACAGCGAAACGCGCCGACAACGCCAGTTCGAAGAAGAGCAGGCGGTCACCCACAAGGTCATGCTCCACCTCGCGCCGCTGTGCTCCAAGACTTACCCCCACTCCCAATTCGCCTCTGAAGAATCGGATTCTCCAGGAGAGATCATGAAGCGCCCCCTTATCGAGACTCTGCCGGTTACCACCGACGAACAGCGCCAGCAGGCCATCGAGGTCATCCGCGCCGTCTACAAGGATGAGAAGAGCTGGATCGAGACCACCGAGAACGAGGTGACTCTGCCGGGAGAGACCAGCCGTGGAGCCGGCCTTGCCGGGCCGGCGGAGGGCGAGGGCGGAGGGACCGTGGTGTGGCTGCTGACGACCTACAACGGTGATCCCGCCGGAGTGCTGCGGGTGTCCTACGACCCGCCGATGGAGATTCCGGCGCATATGGGCGTGGAGCTGGAGGAGAGCATCGACGTCGAGGCGCTGAAGAAGAGCGGGCGATTCGCCGAGCTCGGGCGCTTCATGATCCTGCCCAAATATCGGCGCAAGATCCGGGTCGCCATGAGCCTGATGAAGGGCTGCATGAAGGACATGGTGGAGCGCGGCTACAGCCATGCCCTCACCGTGGTGTTCCAGGACGACCCCCATTCGCCGCTCAACTTCCACACTCGGGTGCTGGGCTTCCAGCGCATTGGCACCCACCGCTTCGGCGAGCTGAACACCGATAGCCTGCGAATCATTTTGATGCTCGACCTCTACAGCGCCTACGCCAACTTGAAGCACCGCAACAACAAGGTCTTCGGCGAGATCTGTCGCGGTCTCGAGCGGCAGCTAGAAGCCCTCGCTCAGACCTTTCGGCTGGTCTGAGGCCCAAGAAGGGGCCCAGGACGAGGTACCGGAGGGAAAGCCGGAAGGCGACGGGGTCTCGAAGCGCGGGGTCTAGGAATTGGCCTCCGCTGACGGAAGAGCTCCTCTGGCCAGTCCTGATTCTCGTCGCCCCGGGCATTGAGCTGCCCGGGGCGTTTGCGTTGATGCAGCCTCAGCTCTTCGGGCTCAGAGATCCGCGAAAAGAACGCAGAAATTCTCGCCCCCTAGGAGGCCGTGGTTTGGCACCGAGGTGTCGTTTCCTACGGGGGTTTCTCGCTCTGGTTCACTCTACCTCTGTGCTACGCTGCCGACGCCATGGAGCCGTCTAACTCCCCCCGTATTACCCGCTTGCGCATGGCTCTGCGACGCCTGGTGCGCCGCAATGCCCGCAGCCCCATCGCCAACCTGCTGAGCAAGACTCGGCCGGAGGATGTGGCGGTGGTGATGCGGGATCTGACGCCGGCGGAGCAGCTGACCGTCTTCGGGGTGCTCTTTTCCAACTTTCCGGATGCCGTCGGCGATGTGCTCACGGAGCTGGAGCCGCCGCAGCGTTTGGGAGTGCTGGATCGCCTGACCCCGGAGCAGATCGGCACCATCGTGGAGCGGGCGCCGGTGGACGATGCGGTCTTTCTTATCGAGAGCCTGCCGGCGGAGAAGAAGAGCCTGGTTCTGGATCTGGTGGACCGCAGGGATCTGACGGAGGTCCAGGACCAGCTGACCTACGCTGACGATTCCGCCGGCCGGATCATGGATCCGGGTTTTTTCGCCATGGACCAGAGCCGCACCGTCGGCGAGGCCATCGCTACGCTGCGAGAGCAGAGCGAGGTAGAGATGATCTTCTACCTCTACGTGGTGGACGAGGTAGGGCATCTGATGGGAGTGACCTCCCTGAGGCAGCTGCTGCTGCAATCCTCCAGCACCCCTCTCTCGGAGCTGATGCAGTCGGACCTCATCAAGGTCACCACCGCCACCGATCAGGAGGTCGTCGCCCAGCTGGCGGCGCGCTACGACCTGCTGGCGATCCCGGTGGTGGACGACGACAACAAGCTGGCGGGTATCGTCACGGTGGACGACATCGTCGACGTGCTCAAGGAAGAGGCGACGGAAGACTTCTACAAGATGGTCGGCACCTCGGAAGACGAGGTGCAGTATCAGGAGCGAGCCCTCAGAGTGGCAGGGATCCGTCTCCCGTGGCTGTTGGTCAACCTGGTAGGCCTGATCTTCTCCGGCATGCTGCTGGAGTACTTCCAGATCCGCTATAGCGAGGCCCTCTTCCTGCTCGCCTTCGTGCCGGCGATTATGGGTATGGCGGGCAACAGCGGCTCTCAGGTCTCCACCATTACGGTGCGCGGTCTCGCCACCGGCCGCCTCGGCAGCGATCGGCGCAACCTGCGCTCCTTCTTGCGTCAGCAGATCAAGGTCGGTCTCTATCTCGGCCTGATCATCGGCGTGATCTCCGGCATTGCTGCGCTGTTGCGCTACGGGCAGCTCCACTTCGCCATCGTGGTAGGGGTAGCCCTGCTCCTGGTCATGGCCCTGGCCTCCACCCTCGGCGCGGTGATTCCCTTGCTCTTCCAGCGCATCGGCGTCGATCCCGCCGTCGCCGCCAGTCCGCTGGTGACGACCACCAGCGATATGTTGGGGATCTTGATCTACTTCGGACTGGTGGCGCTGATCCTCGGCTATTTGATGCCGATCCTCTGATCCTTCAGAGGACGTACCGGCCTAGAGCATCTGCCCCAGCGCACCAGCCTAGCGCGGGTGTTGCGTCACCTCGTCAGCGCGGGTGGTGGCGCACGGAAAGATTCTCTAGGGAGACGCAGAGCCTAGGGAAGCAGAGGAGCGAGGAGCGGGTCCTGGCGAGCGGCTGCCTCCAGTCGAGGGTCGCTCTGCAATGCCTCCTGGAGTGTTGCTCGGGCGTCGTCGAGCTTTCCGGAATTGGCCTCGAGCCGGGCCAGGGCGAGCTGGCCCTGGGCGTAGCCGGGATGCTGCTCTTGGCTCTGGAGTAGCCAGCGCCGAGCCTCTTCGGGGCGATCCAGCTGGGCGAGGAGAGCGCCGAGGGAGGCGCCATGGATGAACTCTTCGGGGTTCTTCTGGGCGAGGCGCAGCAGGTGCTCCGCGGCGGAGGAAGATTGCCCGGCGCCGTGGAGTGCAAAGGCGAGGCGGAGGTGGAGATCACCGTCCTGGGGCGCGAGCTGGTGAGCTCGCTCTAGAGATTCCGCCGCTCGTTGAGGCTGCCCGGCGAGGCCGAAGGCGGTGCCCAGTCGGCTCCAGGCGGAGGCCCGCTGGGGCTGGAGCCGCACCAGCTCCTGGAGCTGGGTGACCGCCTCGTCCAGGCGCCGGGCGACGGTGAGGGCCTCGGCGTAGTGCTGGCGCATTTCGGGGTACCAGGGGGCTCCGTCCACCGCTCGCTTGAGTCGGGAGACCGCCGCGGCGGTTTCGCCGAGGCGCAGCAGAGCCCATCCGGAGCGGGAGAGGGCGTAGGGATTGCGGGGCTCTTGCCCCAGCACCCGGTCGTAGAGGGCGACAGCGGCGGCGAGGTTTCCGGCCTCGATTCGTGCCTCCGCCTCGCCGAGCAGGTTCCATAGCTCGATGCGGTCCTTGGGATCCGCCAGCTTCGCCAGCTCTTCCGGCGCGGGCCCCTTGGAGGGGGCGGCTCCCGCTCCGGTGTATCCCAGGGAGCGCAGCTTGGCGAGGGTCTCTTCGTCCGCGGCGCTGGGTTCCTGAGAGCCGGTCCCAGAGGCTGTGGCCGCCTGCTCCCGCTCTCTCAGCTGGTCCGCCAGGCGGCGAGCCTCTCGGCGCTGATCGTTGACCAGATTTTCGAGCTCGCCGGGATCCGCCTCGAGCTCGAAGAGCTCCGGTCGCGGCGCTCGAATCAGCTTCCAGCGCTCCTCCCGCAGGCCGGTGAGGGGAGCCCAGCCGTAGGCGAACCAGGCGCGATAGCTCTCCACCAGAGCGGCGGGGATAGCGATCTCCGCTACTTCCGCTGCTTCTGCTTCTGCTTCTTCTGCTGAGCGCCGGGGGCCAAGGAAAGGAGTGAGGGAGATGCCTTCGGTGTCTCGAAGGGCCCTGAGGTCGAGCAGATCCAGCAGGGTCGGGGCAATATCTACCAGGCGAGGGGAGCCCTGCCGCCTCGCTGCGGGGAGATTCCCTGGCCAGTGGAAGACCAGGGGAACCAGAATGGTGGCGTCGTAAATGAAGAAACCGTGGGTCGCCTCGCCGTGTTCTCCTAGGCTCTCTCCGTGGTCTGCGGTGAAGACGGTCAGGCGACTTTGATCGCGCCCGCCGTAAACCGCGAAGAGCTCACCGAGGGCGCGGTCCACCGCCTGCACTTCTGCATCGTAGAGAGCCCGCACCGCCGCGGCCCCCTCCTCCTCAGCATTCGCCGGCCGCAGATCCTCTGGCGGATCGTAGGGGTCGTGGGGGTCGTAGAGGTGAATCCACAGGAATGTCGGCTCCGGGTGCTGTTGCAGCCACCGCTGCGCCTCCCGGACCGTCTCGCGGGCGCGGCGCTCCAGGACTGGGTCGCTGGCGGAGTTCTCCCCTGAAGGCTCGTCATAGAAATCGAAGCCCCGGTCCAGGCCAAAGCCGGACGCCAGGGGGTAGCCAGAAACGAAAGCCCCGGTCTTCCAGCCCGCGGCTGCCATCCGCTCCGCCAGCGTCGCCACGCCCTCTCCCAGAGGCTGGCCGTTGTCCCGCACCCCCAGCCGCCCCGGAGTCCATCCGGTCATCAGCGCCGCGTGAGAAGGCAGCGTGATCGGCGTCGGCGCCACTGCCCCCGCCCAGGCGACCCCCTCCGCTGCGAGGCGGTCCATCACCGGAGTCTCATTCTTTCCCGCGATCCAGCCGAGGGCGTCCGGCCGTAGCGTGTCGACGGTGATCAGCAGGACGTCCGGGAGCGCTGGTGCTGAGGCCGCTGTCGATGGAGCAGCCTGCTGAGCAGCGGCCGGCAGAGTCAGCAGGAACGCGAGGGTGAGGGAGGCGACGAGGGCCGAAATTCGATGAATCATGATGCCTGGCAAGCTACCCCAGGGGGTGAGGTGGCGCAAGGCGGGAGGATGGTGTCAAAGGGGTGTCTGACAGCATTCATTGACAATTCAAAATATTTTTAACAGTGCTTGACAGTGTTTGGTCGGCTGCAACATGGCTAGAGTCTTTGGCATAGCAATTGCTCTATAAGTCAAAGAGTGAAGACGTCTTGCTCACGAGCAGCTCCCCGATTCACTCACTGGACTCGCACTGGGAACGACAAAGAACCAATCAACTGGAGAAAAGCGCTATGCCAAAGAACGATCTGTTGCCTCGCGGCAGAGGCCTTTACGCGACCTTCCCCAACATCGACACTCCCGCCACGAGCACCTTCCAAAATTATCTGAGCAATGGCTTGCGCCGATTCTCGGTTTTCGTCTTCGTGCCGGGAACGGAGTCCCTGCCGACGACCGCTGACTGGTACACGACGGAGGACGGCGGGCAGCCGCAGGGTCTCAATACCAACGGTGGCTCAACGGTGCAGAGCTGGCAACAGTTCTTCTCTGAGCTCAATCAGCAGGGCGTGGAAGTTGGTTTCGTCTTCGGCGGAGAAGGTGGAACCGAAAACTTGGGGACCATGCTGAAGGGCCTGAACGCCGATGCCCAGAGCTTCAGCGCATTCGTCGAGGTCCTTCGCTCCTACCATGTCTCCTATATCGAGTTTGATATCGAGGGATCCTGGGACACGCCGCCGGATTTCGCGACGGAGTTTCAGGCATTTGCCCAGAATCTGACCACCCAATCCTCGAACCAGATCTCCACCGTCATCGGCGCTAGCGCCCCGGTAGGGACCGTCAACGGATTGGCGAGCAACATTCCGAGCTATCTCGACCATGACTTTGCCGCAGCTCATAACGTCTACTTCAACGTCTACACCTACTACACCCTCGAAATCGACAACGTCCTGAACGATCCGTCACCGTGGCTCCCCAGCGATACCTTGATCAGCCCGAGTCAAATCGGCTTTGCCGTCACCGCTAACGCCACGACTCCCGCTCCCCCGGGGCAGGTCACCTTCACGGAGTTCATGCAGGATTTCCCGAACTCTACCTTTCGGAATACCGTGGAAGAGAATTACTCCGGCATGACCGTTTGGGTTTGGTGGCATGGAGCGACGAAGTATCCCTCCTCCAACGTGTTCGAACTCTTCCAGGCTATCCCGGGGAGCTGAGTTCAGGGGGGGTAGATTTCAAAGAGGATTTCTGCCCCCCTGCTGGATCGTCCCTGACCTCTTGGGCTTATTTTATTTTGCATGTCTCGGTGGCTCATTGATGATCTTCGGCGTGCCGTTGGCAAGAGCGAAAGGGGACCTCGGGGCTCGTCGGCAAATATAAGGCCCACGAGCCCCTCGATCGTCTCGCCGAAAACCTTGCTCAGCAGAGAGCGAAGGCGGTGTTCAAGAAGCTCTATCAGATTGCCCGCGACAAGCTTTTTCCCCGCATTCCGGGATTGCTCACACATCTCGAGAGCATCATGTGGCCAATGTGAGGGTCTCTCGGTGGGCCGAACGCTAGGGGTGGGGAAGTGAAGGGGATGTGGGTTCAGCCACCTCGTTCCAGTTCCTCATCAGGCTTCAGCAAGGACGCCAGATTGCGCGAACCATGCAGGATGCGAGCGACTTGGATGGGCTTGCTCTTTGGGTCGTACAGAATGAGATAGCGATGGACGGGCCACCATCTGAAGTCGTGGCCAGTGATTTCAGTTCTAAGAAATCCAATGGCGGGAGCGAAGGCCAATCGGTCGAGTGCCGAAAAGATGTCGTCCAGCAAGCTCTCGACGATCTCTACGCTGCCACTCTGCTGACCGACGAACTCGATGATGTCGTCTAGATCTGAATTCGCCTTTGGAGAGAGTCTCCATTCCGGAGCCTTATCTGCCGCCGCCAAAGCGCTCTCGGATTCGCCGCTTCTGCCGTTCAATCACCTCGGACCGCTCGATCCAGCCTTCTTCCGCGCCGGAGCGCATACCCTCTTCGACGAGCGACCGTACGTGACGCCGGGCGCGTTCGAGAAGCTCTGGTGGAAGCTGATGCTCTTCCGCTTCAGTCAATCCTTGGTAGAGCCACTTCTCCAGCAGCCGCTGGTGTTCGGCTTCTTCCAACAACCGTAGCCCGTCCCGCACGACTTCGCTGGCGGTGCGGTAGCGGCCGGCTTCGACCTGGGAGCGAACGAAGTGATCTTGTTCCGGGGGTAGGGAGACATTCATTGTTTGTCGAGTGGCCATAGGGAGAGTTTGGCAGGGGGGTTCGGCGTGTGTCAATCATTGCCACGGAGCGTGAGCCTGCCCAAGATAGCTCCTGTAAGGCGACATACAGTTGGAAGCGAGTATCCTGTTCCCCCCACACCTCCACCGAGCAGAAAGGCCTTTCGAATATGCCGCAGTCGACACCGCTTCCACGAGGCAAAGGCCTCTACGCGACCTTCGTCAACGTCAACGCTCCCAACATCAGCGTCTTCCAGAGTTATCTGGATGGCGGCTTGCGTCGACTCTCGGTCTTCGTCTTTGTGCCCGGCACGGATTCCCTGCCGACGACCGCCGGCTGGTACACCACCAAGGAAGGCAACCAGCCCCAGGGTCTGGACACCAACGGGAGCTCGACGGTACAGAGTTGGCAGCAGCTCTTCTCCGAGCTGAATCAGCAGGGGGTGGACGTCGGCTTTGTCTTTGGTGGAGAAGGGGGGACCAGGCATCTGGGAACGATGCTGAAGGGGCTGAATGCCGATGAGCAGAGCTTCCGTCAATTCGTCGAGGTGCTTCAGTCGTACCATGTCTCCTATATCGAATTCGATATCGAAGGTACCTGGGACACGCCGCCGGACTTCGCCACGGAATTTCAGGCATTCGCTCAGAATCTGACAACCCAATCCGGTGGCGAGATCTCCATCTTGATCGGTGCCAGCGCCCCGGTGGGTACGGTCGACGGTGCGTCGAGCAATCTTCCCAGCTATCTCGACAACGACTTTGCTGTCGCTCACAACGTCTATTTCAACGTCTACACCTACTACACCCTCGAGGTCGACAACGTCCTCACCGATCCATCGCCGTGGATTCCCAGCGACACCTCCATCGGTTCAGATCGCATTGGTTTCGCCGTCAGCTCCAACGCCAAGACCCATGCCCCTGAAGGGCAAGTCAACTTCACGGAGTTCATGCAGAGCTTCCCGAGCTCGACCTTCCGAAGCACCGTGGCCGAGAGCTACCTCGGAATGTGCGTGTGGGTTTGGTGGCATCGAGAGAGGATGTATCCAAGCGCCAACGTGCTCGAGCTCTTCGAGGCGATTCCGGGAAGTTGAGTTCGGGGGGGCAGGGGGCGAAGAGGAGCAGCTGCTGAATCTCCGCTTCGCGTGATGCGTCCCTACGATTCGAGCCCGCGTTGAGGGGCTCTGAGTCCTGAATCGGGAGCTAACTTCGCGAGATTCCAGGCGAATCAGGGTGAAGAGCGAATCCACGGACGCTCAAGTGCAATGCTGGATCCGATCCTCGCAGCTCAATTCGAAACGCCGAGGGCGCGATCGAGCTGGGTTCCTCAAGCTCTAGCTGATTCTTCGCGAAGTCGATCGACGTAGAGTCTATGATTTTGGGAGAGGTCGGTTGCGTTCAGGATATCGAGGTAAGGCTTGACGGCCTCGTGAGCAGCTCTCGAATCTCCCTGCCGTAGATACGAGCGGGCGAGGTCGCAAGAGGCAGCCGCAGCTTCGAGCCGATGGCCTCCGGCTTGGAGTGTCGATGTGGCTGCGAGCAGCTGAGCTTGGGCCCCGACGCTGTCCCCTCGTTCCAGTAGGAGGAGCCCCAGGGTCCAGATGGGATAGCTGGATTCAAAGCTCGTGAACTGATTTTGTAGAGTCATGGCGACGTCGAGGTAGGGCTCGGCGAGGTCAAGGTTCCCCAGGTCGATCTGACCTCTCGCGATGTTGTGACTGAGCGCTCCGGCCAAGCGAGGTCGATCCCCAAGGTGGAGCTCCATGGCGCCCATGGCCCAGCGCACGCTTTCCTCCGGTTGATGCCGGAGATAGTGAAGAGCGGATAGTTTGCACCGAACTTCCGCCTCACCCACTGCATTGCCGAGCAGCTGGAAGTAGATCAGGGCTCGCGTCAAGAGCAGGTTGCAGCGAGCAAATCGACGGATGATGATCTCACCGTCGTAATCCACTGGGCCTTAGAGAAGATAACCTCTGTCGAGCTCCGCCTGTCCTCGCTCCAGGCTTCCTGACCGTCTTGTTGGTGCACTACCTCGACGTTCTCGTGTGGGTGCGGCGGTGGAGCGAGCTTCCTCACCAGAGGGAGTTGATCCACTCCTGCTAGAAGCGGATTAATGAGGGCTTCCGGTGGTGTCTCGAGCCCAGAGACGAGCATGGAATCGTTGTGATTCCGAAAAAAATCTCTTCCCCTGTCGAGTTCCCCCACCCTGCTTCGTCTACTAGTTGAACGCGCCGCCGCGGTGGCGGTCGCGGGCTAGATACACTGAAGCGCCGGGGCACGGAAGCCTCGGCAAGGAGAGGAAGAGATGGAACAATTTCTACTGCTGGCGCTAGACGATCCCCACCACGCGGAAGAGCTCTCCCCGCAGGAGATGCAGGCGATCATCGCGAAGTATCAGGCCTGGGTGGATGGGCTGGCGGAGGCCGGTCAGCTGGTGTCGAGCCAAAAGCTGGCGGACGGCGAGGGCCGGGTGCTGCGGACGGTGAACGGCGGGCTGGAGGTGGTGGACGGGCCCTATACGGAGACCAAGGAGGTGGTGGGGGGGTATTTCCTCATCCGCGCCGAGAGCTACGACGCGGCGGTGGCCATCGCCCGCAGCTGCCCCCACGTAGAGGGCGGGATGACGATGGAAGTGCGGCGAATCGAGCAGACGTGAGAACGCCGATTCCCGCCTTCGACGAGGCGCCCTCGACTTCGGAAGAACGGTCTTCCGGAGGCGGGGGCGCTAGCCCGTCGGCGGCGAAGCCGCCCGCCGGGGAGCCCTCGGTGAATGAGCTGGTGGACTCTCTCTTTCGCCGCGAGTTCGGCGCCCTGACCGCTTCTCTGGTGCGCCGCCTCGGCCCCCGTCACGTGGCGCTGGCGGAGGACTCGGTGCAGCAGGCGATGCTGCAGGCGCTGCGCACCTGGCCCTTTGCCGGCGTTCCCCGCCAGCCGACGGCCTGGCTGCGACAGGTGGCCCGCAACCGGGCGCTTGACTATCTGCGGCGGCGGGGAGTCTGGGCCCAGAAGGAGGAGGTGCTCCAACGTCAGCTGCGGCGGGTGGAGGTGCCGGAGGGGGAGCAGCGCGTTCTGGAGAGCGAGGGCGAGTCACTGCAGGACGACGAGCTTCGGCTGCTCTTCCTGTGCTGTCATCCGGCCCTCTCGTCGTCGTCGCGGGTCGCCCTCACCCTGAAGGTGGCGGCGGGCTTCTCGGCGCGGGAGATCTCCCGCGCCTACCTAGTGGCGGAGAGCACGGTGGCCCAGCGCCTGGTGCGGGCGCGCCGAACCCTGCGGCGGCTGGGGGATGAGTCGGTGTGGGGCCCGGGAGATGACGGTTGGGCGACGGCGGTGGAGGAGCGGAGGAGCACCGTGCTGGAGGCGCTGTATTCCCTCTTCAACGCCGGCTACAACGCTCACGAAGGAGACCAGCTGATTCGCCAAGATTTGTGCCGGGAAGCGCTGCGCCTGGTGCGCTGCCTGGCCCTGCACCCTCGCTTCGGGGATCCCAGCGCCCATGCCCTGGCTTCCCTGATGGCCTTTCAGAGCTCTCGGCTGCCGGCTCGCCAGCGGGGTGCGCAGGCCGGGGAGGTCTGCTGGGTTCCCCTGGCTGAGCAGGATCGCGGGCGCTGGGACCGGCGGCTGGTGCGCCGGGGCTTCGAGCATCTCGCGGCGGCATCTGCCGGCAATGAGCTCACGGTGTACCACCTCGAGGCGGCCATCGCCTCGCATCATGCCGGGGCGACGAGCTGGGAGGAAACCCCCTGGGGAGAGATTCTCGCGCTCTACGATCAGCTCCTGATCCTGCGGCCGAGCCCGGTGGTGCGCCTCAATCGAGTGGTGGCGCTGGCGGCGGTAGAGGGAGTGGAGTTGGCCCTCGCGGAGCTGCGAGGGGCCTGGGCTGAGGAGCTGGATTCTTATCATTGGCTTCACGCGACGGCGGCTCACCTGATGGCCGAGGCCGGAGACTCGCCGGGGGCGAGGGAGCGGCTGCAGCGGGCGCTGGAATGCGAGATGAGCGAGCCGGAGCGGCGCCTATTGTCGAGGAGGCTGGAGGAGCTCTCGTAGCGGCTCGCGATTTTCCCTCGCTCCATCTGGCCCTCTCTGGGCTCGGCTGGGTTGAGCCGGGCGCACCTGCGCTCACCGCCAGCTCTCGAAGGCAGACCGTGAACGAGCGCTCCGCCGCAGATTTTGGATATCCTTCGGAGACGGCGGGGCGTCCCGCTGGATCCGCGGCGGAATCGCTCCTTCTTGGGCGATGGGCCGCCCAAGAAGGAGACCAAGCATGAGCTTTCGCGTTGCCATTCTCGGCGCTACCGGCCTGGTGGGCCAGACTCTGCTCTCGATTCTCGAAGAGCGAAGCTTTCCCGTGTCGGAGCTGCTGCCCCTCGCCTCCGCCCGCAGCGCGGGGGCAAGCGTGTCCTTTCGCGGGGAAGCGGTGGTGGTGCAGGAAGCCGTTCCGGACGCCTTCGAGGGAGTCGATATCGTGCTCTCTAGCGCCGGGGCCTCGGTGAGCCGCCGGCTGCTGCCGGAGGCCGCCCGTCGCGGAGCGGTCTCGGTGGACAACACCAGCGCCTATCGCATGGACCCGGCGGTGCCCCTGGTGGTGCCGGAGGTCAACGCCCACCGCATTCCTGAATACGGCGAGCAGCGCATTCTCGCCAACCCCAATTGCTCCACCATCCAGCTGGTGCTGGTGCTCAAGCCGCTGCTGGATACCTTCGGCCTGCGGCGGGTGGTGGTGAGCACCTACCAGAGCTCCGGAGGTGCCGGGGCCGAGGCGATGCGCCAGCTGGAGGAGGATAGCCGCGCTGACCTCGCCGGGGAGCCGCTGCCCCAGCGGGGTGATGACGCGGCCTTTCCATCGACCCTGGCCTTCGACTGCCTGCCTCAGATCGACGTCTTTCGCGAGGCCGGCGAGACCAAGGAAGAGGAGAAGATGCGGCGGGAGACGCCGAAGATTCTGGAGGTTGAGGTACCCCTGAGCGCTACCTGCGTTCGGGTGCCGGTGCGCATCGGTCACAGCGAGGCGGTGTGGGTGGAGACCGAGAAAGAGGCCTCGCCGCAGGCGGTGCGGGAGCTTCTGGCGACGGCCCCCGGCGTTGCGGTGGTGGACGATCCAAGCGCCGCTCTCGCCTCGGGCCGGTATCCCACCGCTCGCGCCGCCGACGGCCGGGATCCGGTCTACGTCGGCCGAATCCGCCGGGACACCAGTCGCTCCGATGATCACGGTCTAGCCCTGTGGGTGGTGGCGGACAACATCCGCAAGGGCGCTGCCCTCAATGCCGTGCAGGTGGCCGAAGGGCTGGTGGAGCATTGGCGCCAGCACGGGCGCTCCTAGCGGCCGTGCTGAGCCGGCGCCTGTTGCCCGCAAGACGACATAAAACAACCGGATCCTTCTTCTCTCGCTTTCCGGTGCCCCATCCAAACTCTGGGCCCTTGTTCTGTTTCCTCGCCCTCTCTGCCCGCTGGAGACTCTGATCGATGACTTCGAGCGCCGATACGCCACAAGCTCCCGCCCCGCGGTCCTCCCCCTCTCCCGTTGTGCTCATCGTGCGGGACGGCTGGGGCCGCAATCCTCATCCGGAGCACGATGAATTCAACGCCATCCACCGCGCCTCCACGCCCCGCTGCGATGCGCTGCTGGAGCAGTTCCCCTGGACTCTCATCGCCACCAGCGGAGAAGACGTGGGGCTGCCGGCGGACACCATGGGCAATAGCGAGGTGGGGCATCAGAATCTCGGTGCGGGGCGCATCGTGGACCAGGAGTCGGTGCGCCTGACGAAGTCGATTCGCGAAGAGACTTTCTTCGATAACGAGGTGCTGGTGAAGGCGGTAGAGGGCAGCCGCCAGCGGGGGGGAGCCGTTCACCTCTTCGGCATCGCCTCGGATGCCGGCGTCCACGGTCTTTTGACTCATCTCTACGCCTGCGTCGAGTTCTGCCGTCGCCGGGGTCAGGAGCGGGTTTATGTGCACCTCTTCACCGACGGCCGGGATACCGGCCCCTTCACCGGCGCGGGCTATGTTCAGCAGGTAGAAGAGAAGCTACAGGAGCTTGGCGTGGGGCAGGTGGCGACCCTCTGCGGACGCTATTGGGCGATGGATCGAGACCAGCGCTGGGAGCGCATCCAGCGGGCCTACGATGCCCTCACCGGAGCCTCTTCGGTGCCCCACTTCCAGAGCTCTGCCGACGCCATGGCGGCGGCGTACGAGGATCCACCGGATCCCGGGCTGCGGGGAGATGAATTCGTTTCCCCCCGCACCGTTGGGGAGAGCCCGGAAAGTTCTCGGGTGCGGGACGGCGATGCGGTGATCTTCTACAACTACCGCGGCGACCGCCCCCGCCAGATCACCCGCGCCTTCGTTCTGGACGACTTCTACGGCGCGGTGGATCCCTCGCCAGAGAGCGGTGAGCGAGGATTCCAGCGCGGTCCGAAACTCGAGCTGGACTACGTCACCCTGACCGCCTACGAGAGCGCCCTCAATCCCTACGTGGAGGTCGCCTTCCCCAAGCCGCCGCCGATGGATTCCATCGGGGGAGCCTATCTATCGGATCTCGGGCTGCGGCAATTTCGCTGCGCCGAGACCGAGAAGTACGCCCACGTAACCTTTTTCTTCAACGACTATCGGCCGGACCCCTTCCCCGGGGAGCGGCGCCAGGTGGTGCAGTCACCGAAGGACGTAGCGACCTACGATCTGAAGCCGGAGATGAGCGCCCGTCAGGTTTGCGACTCAGTGCTGGAGGCTCTGCAGCAGGGCGAGGAAGCCTTCCTGCTGGTGAACTTCGCCAACACCGACATGGTGGGCCATACCGGAAATCTGGAGGCGGCGATTCGGGCGGCGGAAGTGGTGGACGGATGCGTCGGCGAGATCGTCGACGCCACCCTCGCCCGCGGCGGTCGCCTGGTGGTCACCGCCGATCACGGCAACTCGGAGCAGATGTGGGATCCGCGCAATGACGCCCCCCACACCAGCCATACGACCTACCCGGTGGAGTGCATCGTGGTGGCCTCGGAGCTGCGCCCCACCGCTACCAGGAGCCCGCAGCAGGCTTCGTCGGCACTGCGAACTGACGGCCGCCTCGCCGACATTTTGCCGACGGTGCTTCAGCTCCTCGATCTGGAGGCGCCAGCGGCAATGACCGGTCGCTCTCTGCTCGAAGAGGATGCGGCGACGTTGCTGAAGCCGGGGTCCGGCGCCGGCCGCTAGATTGGGCTAGGCCGGGGGCTTCAAGAATCGGCGGACGACTCTCCGGCATAGCCGGTCATCTCGACGTAGCCTCGGCCGCTGACCGCTTCGCCAGCGGATTGCCCGCTCACCAAGACCGCACCCTCCCAGTAGCGGGCGGAAACCTTGAGCTCCTGGTCCGGAATGCGCGGCCGCAGGTGCAGCACCATTTCTTCCGTCGGCAGGTGCAGCGTCCAGCGGGAGGGGTAGCGGGCGCCGCGATCGTTCGCCTTCCAGGTGTCCTCCACCTCGAAGCGAAGGGCGGCGGTATCCAGCGTTCGAGAGGATCCATCCGCCGCAATGAGGGTGCCGGAGAGCTTGGGGTCCAGCGTGCCGTCCCGCCGCCGCAGCTGAAAGAGCATCAGCTCCCGGCCGTCTTCCAGCTGGATGGAGAACCAATCCCAGCCCTGGTGCTCCTGGCCGAGCACCGCGCTTCCCCATTCGTGATCCATCCACGCGCTGCCCTGCACCGGCAGGGTCTCGCCGTCGAGTCGCAGCAGGCCGCCGACCTCCAGCCGGGTGAAGCTGACGTACATCGAGCCGCTGTCGGTGGTGGAGCCCTTCTCGCTGTAGCCGGCGTCGCCGTGGAGCACCGCGGGCTTGGTGGTGGTGGCGGTGAGCTCGAGGGTGAGGGCGGGGTCGTCGCCGGAGGCGGTGAGTCGAAGGGGCCAGAGGTCGCCGCCGTCGGGGCTCGCCGTCGCCGCGCTCCAGGGGCCGACCCAGACCCGGAAGGGCTCCGCCTCGGCGCCGGCTAATCCAGCGCTGCCGCGGCCGAAGCGCTCGAAGGCGTGGAATTCGCCCCGAGAGATATCCGCCAGCGAGAAATGCCCCATGTAGAGCTGATCCGCGGCCCAGGTGGAGGGGCGCTGCGGGGTGCGGGCGTCGGGCGGAGCGAGGGCGGTGCGAAAGATGGTGAGCTGAAAGCCGAAAGGTCTGCCGTCGGCGCTCTCCAGGTGGCCGGTGAAGTACCACCATTCGTTTTGGGTATCGGGGTGGGGGCCGTGATCCGCCGGGAAGAGCAGAGGCCTGGGCTCGGTGATTCGCTGGTAGCCCGCCTCGGCGGAGGACAGAGCCTCCGCGACGTCCACCGTAGCCGCCGGGCCCGATGCCGGCTGGAGCAGCATCCACGCGATGGCCAGCAGGCCGGCGCAGAGCAGCGAGAGAGCGATGAGCAGCGAGCGCATCGAGTTAGTCCTGACGCAGGGCGGTGGCGGGGGAGGTGGCGGCGAGGCGATGGGCGGGGAAGAGCCCCGCCAGCACGGCGGCCACCAGCGCCAGCAGCACCGCCTGGAGAAAGATGCTGGGAGAGAGGGTGACCTGGAGGGTCCAGCCGAAGGATCGGCGGTTGACGATCTCGATCATCACCATCGCCAGCACCCAGCCGACGGGGAGAGAGAGCAGACCGGAGGCCAGACCCATCAGGGTAGTCTCGCCGGTCACCAGCTTCCACACCTGTCTTGGGGTGAGGCCGTTGGCTCGCAGCACGCCGATCTCGCGGCCGCGCTCCAGCTGGAGGGCCATCAGGGCGCCGAGGACGCCAAGAAAGGCCACGGCTCCGGCCAGCAGGCGCAATACGTCGGTGATGGCGAAGGTGCGGTCGAAGATCTCGAGGCTCAGCTGGCGGATCTCTCGATTGGAGCGGGCGATGAGCTGCTGGCGCGGGCCGGCTACCCGCCGCACCCCCGCCAGGACCGAGTCGACGTCGGTGCCCGGCTGGACGAAGACCGCCAGGGCGGAGAAGCCGCGATCGTCGAACCAGCGATCGTAGGTCGGGCGCTCCATCAGCACCACCCCTTGATCGGAGCCGTAGTCGTAATACACCCCGGCGACGGGGAAGGAGCGGGGCCCGGCGTCGGTGGGCAGCCGAAGCTGATCGCCGACAGCGAGGCCTCGGCGGTAGGCGAAGGGTTCGGAAATCATCACCGCGCCCTGGGCCATCTGCTGCCACACTTCGTTCCTCTCGCCGTAGCGGAAGTCGAAGCTATCTCTTCCGCGCTCGTCGAGGTCCGCCGCCGACAGCCGCAGGGGGCCGGAGTCGGTGTCGAGGACCACCGAGCGCAGGGTGTTGACCCGATCGACTCCCGCCAGGGCGGCGATGCGCTCGGCGACTTCCGGCTGGAGCGGGGCTCCAGCGGCTCCCGGAGAGCCGGGACGGGTGGGGGAGACGTAGATATCCGCCGCCAGAGTGTGCCCCAGCCAGCGCACCAAGGTGTGGCGGAAGCTGTCGATCATCACCCCCATGCCGACGGTGACGGAGACCGCGATAGTGAGGGCGGCGATGGCCACCGCGGTGCGGGATAGAGAGGCGGTGACCCCGCGGGCGGCCATGCTGCCGAGGAGGCCGAAGAGGCGGTAGGCCAGGGGCCGGGCGGCGCGCATCAGGGCGATCACCGCCGCCGGGGTGAGCACCGCGAAGCCCAGCAGCAGCAGAAACACGCCGCCGAAGGCCAAGAGCACGGAGCCGGCTGGCCACAGCAGCAGAGCGCCGAAGGCGATGAGGCCGATGCCGAAGATCACCGTTCGCGGCAGCTGGCGGCGCAGCTTGCCTTCCAGGGCGGAGCGCTGGAGAGCCTGGCGCGGGGCGGTGGCCGCCGCCTCCCGGGCCGGCACCAGGGCGGCGACGATGCTGGCGCCGACCCCTAGGAGCAGTCCTTCCAGCAGCACCGTGGGGGCGAGCACCAGGCGTCGCACGGTGAGCTGGAAGTAGAGGTCATTGATGGTTTGGGTGACCAGGTGAACCAATCCGCTGCCGAGAACGATGCCCAGCAGAATGCCGATCACCGCTCCGATGCAGCCGATGATCGCCGCCTCCCCGAGCACCAGGCGGAAGACCTCCCGCCGCCGCACTCCCAGCACCCGCAACCGCCCCAGCAGCTCCCGTCGCTGCACCACGGAGAAGGAGATCGTGTTGTAGACCAGGAAGGTGCCACACACCATCGCCAGCAGGGAGAGAGCCCGCAGGTTGAGCTGGAAGGCATCGAGCATGCCGGCCACGGCGTTGGTTCGGGTTTCGGCGGGGAGCAGTCGAATGCCGGAGGGTAGGCGGCGCTGCAGGCCGGTAACGAGGGTCTCCGAATCGGTGCCGGAAGGCAGGATCAGGTCGATTCGGCTGAGCCGCTGGAGCGAGCCGAGGGTCTCCTGGGCGGTGGCGAGATCCGCCAGAATGAGATCCCCGAGGGCCTGGCTTCCGCGCTCCTCCTGACCCTCCAGCACGGCGATGATCTGCAGCTCTCGCAGCTGGCCGTCGACGGCCACCGGCAGTGCGTCTCCGACTTCTAGGCCCAGCTCCTCGGCGGTCTCCATGCCGAGGGCCACCGCTCCCGGCTCCGTGAGAAAGGGACCGAGGTCGAATTCGCGTCCGGTGGCGCCGAGAGCTGCCAGGTGGGGGCGAAAGGCACCCTCCGAGAGCAGGTCCACTCCCACTAGTCTCAGAGTGCGGCCTTCCGATAGCGGCGTTGAGACCCAGCGCTCCAGCACCGGTGTCGCGAGAAAGCGCTGGTTGCCGGTGGGCAGCGCCGTCACCAGATTGGCGAAGAGGGAGTCCGGAACGCCGGACGGCCCTCCGACGATCTGGTGGGTCGCTCGCCCCGTCACGCTCTCGGTGGAGAGCCGGAAGGCTCTCTCCGCGCTGGCGTTGGCGAGATCGATGGCCACCGCCACCGCGACACCGAGGGCGACGCCCAGGATCGCCAGTCCCACCTGGGCCGGGTGAGCGGTGAGATAGCGCCAGGACGAGCGCCGCAGCAGGGAGGTCATGAACGGTGGGAGCGCAGGGCGGCGAGGCTCGAGGAGCCGACAGGGCGTTGCGGGCTCAGGGGCTGCTCTACCAGGCGGCCGGAGCGAATCGACACGATGCGGTCCGCTAGACCCACCACCTCGTGGCTGTGGGTCACCATGATCATCGTCTTGCCGGCGCGACGGGTGAGGCGGTCGAGGAGCTCTAGCACCTCGTGACTGGTTTCCCGATCGAGGTTGCCGGTAGGTTCGTCCGCCAGCACAAGATAGGGGTCATGGGCCAGGGCTCGCGCCACCGCGACCCGCTGCTGCTCGCCTCCGGACAGGCGGTCAGGAAAGGCATCCGCGCGATCCGCGAGCCCGACCTCCTGCAAGAGATCGAGAGCTCGTTCCCGGGATTGCGCATCGACGGTGCCTTTGAGCTCCAGCGGCAGGAGGAGGTTCTCGGCCACGGTGAGGGTGGGCAGCAAATTGAAGAATTGGAAGACGAAGCCCACGTGATCGCGGCGAAAGAGGGTTCGGTGCTCTTCGTTGAGGGTGGTGAGATCGGTGCCGAAAATCTCCACCGTTCCCGAGTCCGGCTGATCGATGCCGGCCAGCAGGTTGAGCAGGGTGGACTTTCCCGAGCCGCTCTTGCCCAGCAGAACCACCAGCTCTCCCCGCTGGAGCTCAGCATCTACCGATTCGAGAACCATCCGCTGTCGACCTCCTTCGACAAAGGATTTGCTGAGCCCGCGAAGGCGTACAGCGATCTCCGGGGGGGATTCGGAATCCTGCGGCGGCGGACCCTCGGAGAAGGGCGGTTGGGAGCTCAAGGGGAATTCTCCTGATGGAATCGCCTCACCCTAGCCAGCAGCACCAAGACCTGCAGCCGCAGGTCGAGAAGGGCGTCCTCGAAGCTCTGGCTTCCTCCCAGCGCCTCCAGCTGACTCAGCAGGCCGACGGCGTTACTGAACGCGATGGCGCCCCGGCGACGGGGATGGGCGACGCCATCGAGGAGGGCGGTCTGTACCGCGGCGGCGAGCTGCTGACGCTGGCGCAGGTGAGGATCCTGCCCTCTTTCTTTGAGGCTTCCCGCTTCCGGCTGGGTCAGCTGCAGCAGGCGCTCAGAATGCAGAATCGCTTCGTCGGTGAGGGGTTGGGGAAGCACAGGGGCACCGAATACCGGGGGCAGGGGGGGAGAGGAAATCCCGTAGGGCGGCGTTTGCGAGGTAGGCATCATAGCGAGTCTCCGGTCGAGTTGTAGCAAGCGTGGACCGCTCGAGACGATCCCTCGACCATGAGAGAGGCTTCGTCGTCGGGATTCCTTTCAGATGGGCGAGATGACATCTTTCTTCTCCAATGTCTTCTCGAGTGCTTTCGGCAGCTCTCTTCTTCAGCCGCCGAAGGAGCCCGAGCCGGGCTCGGACGTCGCTTCTTTTCCCAGCGCCATCGCAGGTTTAGGGGGCTCGGGGGATGCTCCGTCGCAAGGTTTTGGGACTAGCTCCAGGCGAGAGCAAGTGGCCTAAAAAGCCTGCTGCAGGGGCATGGATGCCTCTCTGGCACGGTGCCAAAGTGGCGGTTTGTTGCCTGCCAAGCCCTCTTGGCGCCTGTGAAAGGGTCTTTTCGACGCTGACCCCTTCAGCTCCCTTCAGCGAAGACCTCTTCAAAGAGGGTTTCTTTGTGAGGGCTCTACGTTTCCAGGGCCTCGAGGGCGGTGGAGCCTAAATCTCCCGGGGCGGTGTTGGGGAGAGCGGCGAGGGGAGTCAAGCTGCCATTTTGCCGCGACGCGGCGTGACACCCTTGTCGTGGGCATTGCGTCTAGTGAAGCGGGGGTGAGGCCCGAAGGTACTCGGGAGAATTCCCACCCTCTGCACTCTCTGAGCTCATCAAGGGGCTGATGAATGATCCTAAGTCCTTGTAAAAGAAGGGAATAGGAGGTCTCAGCGGCTATCCCTCAGGATGGCGATCGCCGAATTAAATCCACTGACCCGCTTTGGTACGAATTCTTAGACAATGCTTGAGCATAGTGGCACACCGCTTGCAACATGTACAAAGCAACGAGGCTTCGGCCTCCACTTGGCCTACCACGAGACAGCGGCGCAGCCCATAAGACGTCGCCACGCCAGATACTCCCTCCCCCTACTCCCACCCCAGTATCCTACCTCTTGGCCACCCCACGAAAGTGGGGTGGTCCTACCGCATGTCTTGGAAAAGTGAGCGGAGCTTAGCATGAGCTTCGCGGGCGCGCCAGAAGGAATTTCCCCTGGGGGCTAGATTTATTCCCCCGGCGGCGCTTCTCGAGCAGAATACCCTCGATGCCAAGGGCATAGACGCTGCAGGTTGGCATCGTCGCTGACCGGCCGCTCGCTGCAGCTTCAAACGCCTTGCATCAAGATTGTTGGGAGCCGAGAAGTCCTAGGATCAGGGCTTGCTCAACTCAAGAATTGGGCTCACGGCTCAGGCATCTCCGCACGACGTCTCTTTTTCGCATCTTCCAGGGGAGTCCACCGGTGGCCCAAAGCGGGGCCTGAAGGGGGTGCGGAGATCGCCGCGGGGCGATCAGCAGAAAGAGCTCAGGGAGTGCTCTCTTCTTGGAGCGCGCGCAAGAGCTCTTCAGCGAGCTGCTTCGGTGCCTCTCGCATGGGGAAGGGAGGCAGAGGTTTGTCCGCGCTGCCGTGCAGCTGCAGGGTTGAGGGGGTGATCGCTGGATCTCCGGCGCCCTCGGGATCCCCTTCGTGGGCGGTGAGGGCTTGCCAAAGGTCGGCGAGAAGCTCCCCCTGTCCCGCACAGATCGTCTGCTGGAGCCAACTTCGGGTCTCCGGCGAGGTGTTGGCGGCGGCGATCTCGGCATAACGCCGGCAGGCCTCGGGCAGGTCGTTTCGAAGCTGATCTTCGAGATCTTCTAGGGCGGCTCCGAGGAGGCTGCTGGTTCTTAGCAAGCCATCGGCGCCGTGATCCTGCCCCTCGAAGGGGGCGATGAGGAGCACCTGCTGGACTTGCGGGTATCCCGTGCCTGCAGGGTGCTCCTCTCGGCTCAGAAGGCGGGCCGCGCGGAGGGCGGCGTCAGCGCCCATGCCGTGGCCGACGAGGACGACCTGCTGGAGGCCGAGGGTGCGCATCACCGCCCGGAGATCTTCGGCGTAGAGCTTTCTCGGATCCTCTCGACGCTGCGCTCCCGGGCGCAGGGTGGAGCGTCCATGACCCGGCAGGTCGACGGTCACTAGTCGTGCCTGGTGGGTCATGGATGGCTCTAGCTCTTGGAGCAGGGGAGACCACAGCTCGCCCTGGGTTCCCCAGCCGTGGACGAAGAGCAGGGTGAGCTCCCCCTGGCCGCGGCTCTCATAGGCGATGGGGGAGCCGTCGGGAGCGGCTACGGTGCCGGCGGTGCGCAGGGAGGACACCACCACGTCAGCGCCCCGTTGGGGGCCTGCGAAGATTGAGGTGCTCAAGAAAGAGAGGCCGCCGAAGAGCAGCGCGCCGAATAGTAGCGGCTGGATTGTGGGGAGCCTCCCGCACTTGCGATGCGGTGGTCGAAGGGATGAAGGGCCCATGGCAGATGGAGTGTATCGGAGGAAATCTTAGGGAGTGCGTGCTCTCCGAGATGTACGTCTCCGAAATGCGGACCTCCGATTGGAGGGAGAGATTCGGGGCTGGCGAAGAGGTGGGGGGAGGGAGTTGGGCAGGGTGGTATCTTCACTGCGGAGCGCTCGCTTCAGGAGAAGCTCTTCTCTGAGGCCGGCCAGGGCGGGGAAGGGTGATGTTCGCGCGAGCTCTCCTTCCGGAGCGTCCTCCTCGAGCCTGCTAACCGCCAAGGCTCTCTCGCTTTCGCTCCGCTTGGAGTTTTCTACCCTTCAGTCGTTAGAGGAGCTTCCTATGCCGCGCTCTGCGTCTGCTTTTTCTTCTGTCTCTGATCATCCCGTCGCCTCCTCGGAGCTGGCTTTCCGATCGACGGCTCCACGGACTCCAAGGCGCTCTCTCCGAGGTCGCTCCCTTCAGCCCCTGAAGGCCGCGGCGACGGCCTGGGCTTGCCTGTTGTGGGCAGCGGTTCTCGTCCTGCCGTCGGCGGTGGCTCTCGGGGCGGCGGGGGATTCGGTACATTTATCAGAGGCGGTGCAGGCAGCGGAGGCGGTGCAGTCACGAGAGGCGGTGCAGTCAACAGGCGCAGTGCAGGCAGCAGCGACCTCTTCCGCCTACGATTGGAGCCAGTGGCGGGGGCCGGAGAGGGACGGAGCGGTGGAACCCTGGCTGCCGGGGTGGCTGCCCTCCTCGCTGCCGGAGACGCTGCAGCGCCGGTGGAAAGTGGAGACCACCCGAGGGCATGGGGATCCGGTGGTGGCCGGCGGGCGGGTCTACGTCCACGGTCGTCAGGGGGATCGAGAGCTGCTCTCGGCGTTCTCCCTGAGTGACGGGACGCTGCAGTGGTCACGGCATTACGAAGCTCCCTTCACCACCAATCAATACGCCACCGCCCACGGCCAGGGGCCCTTCTCGACCCCCCTGGTGGCGGATGGCCGAGTCTTCGCCGTCGGCACCAGCGGCATCCTGTCGGCCTTCGACGCCGCCAGCGGAGAGCTGCTGTGGCGCCACGATGAATCACCTCGAGTGAGCTCCGCCAAGCTCTTCACCGGCACCGCAGCGTCGCCGCTGCTGGATTTGGACGGTGAGATCCAGCGCCTGATCCTGCACCTCGGAGACGACAGCGGGGGCCGGGTCTACGCCTTCGAACCGGCGACCGGGAAGGTGTTGTGGAAGACCTCGACGGAGGGGCCCGGCTACGCTTCTCCCATCGTCATCGAGGGGCCCGGCGGCCGGCAGGCGGTGACGATGACGGACAAGACTCTGCTCTCGGTGGCGGTGGCTTCCGGGGAGGTGTTGTGGACTTTGCCCTTCCCGGACGAGTGGAACGAGAACATCGTCACCCCGGTGCCGGCGGGGGATGCCCTGGTTTTTGGCGGGGTGCGCACCGGGATCCTCGCCCTGGAGCTCGAGAGCGGGGAGGAGGGCATCGCCCCTAAGGAGCGCTGGCGGCGCAAGGAGCCGACCCTCTACATGAGCACGCCGGTGGTGGTGGGGGAGACCCTATGGGGTTTCTCCAACAAGCAGAAGGGGCATTTCTTCACCCTCGATCTCGGCAGCGGGGAAGTGACCGGAACCGGGGAGGGGCGACAGGGGGATAACGCTCACCTGCTGGATGCGGGGGCGCATATCGTCGCCCTGACCACCGGCGGAGAGCTGCTGGCCCTGGAAAAGGGCGCTCGCGGTTTCGCACCGGTGGCCCGCTGGCAGGTGGCGGATTCAGCGACCTGGGCGGCGCCGGTGCCGGTGCCCGGCGGGGTGTTGATTCGAGACCTGGAGAGCCTCAGCCTGTGGACCTTCCCCTCGCCCCCTGCGGAGCCCAAGGGGAAGGCCGAGGCTCGCTAGCTTCTGAACGCCTGAGGCCCGGGCGGGATCAGCTGCTGGCCAGCTAGCGGGATGGGCTGGAGGGGGGTCAGGGAGCCTCGTCCTCCGCGGCGCCGAGGCGCACTACCTCGACGAGCTCCAGCGGCAGCTCTTCGCCGTTCCGGGAGCCTGGGCGGTAGTCCGAGCGGCAGAGGGTTCGCACCGAGGCGAGGGTGCCGTCGAGGGCGATGCCCTTGAGCACTCGGGTCGAGAGCACGGTGCCGTCGTGGGAGAGGAAGGTGAGCACCTCGACCTCTCCCTGGAGCCCGGCTTCCCGGGCTCTCTCTCCCAGCTGAGGCGGGGTCCAGCGCTGTCGCCGGGGAGCATCATCTCCCGGCAGCCAATAGCCGTAGGCGGGGCCGTCGGCCTGGCGCCAGCGGGCGGGAAGGTCGATCCATACCTCCTCCAGCAGAGCGCCGCCGGCGCCGTAGGCGCTGAGGTCGGCGTTGACCAGGGCGGGGTACAGGCGCTGGGCGCTGCGCCACAGGCAGCGGGCAAAGCGCAGGCCGAGCTCCGCTTCGGCCTCGCCGGCCTGTTGAGCCTCGATGGCGGCTCCGGCGGAGGCCAGGGCCTGGAGGGCGAGGCTGCCGGCGCTGTGATCGCTCAGCGCCATGGTCGGCGCCCGACCGCCCCGCAGCAGCGTTTCGTGGGCCGGATGCTGGACGGCGTCGAATTGGAAGAGCCGAGCGAAGGGGATGGGGTCCTCCGCCGGACCTCCCGGCTCGCCGGTCTCCGGGATGCGGTAGGTGGGGTCTATCGCGGCGAGCTCTTCCGGGCTGAGGGGCTCCAGGTCGAGGGTCGCCACCCGCGGCCCTCCCAGCGGGCTGGGGGGGAAGCGCCAGCCGTCCAGCTCGGTGAGGGCGGCGTCCGCCTGGGCGGGGGTGCGGGCGGCGAGGACCTGCGGCGCGTAGGCTTTGCCGGCGGCATCGATGAGGGCGCGGATCCGCACCGGTTCCACCACCAACGACTCGGGGTACGCTCGCCAGCGGGGCGCCTGGAGGGGAACTAACCCGAGGGAGTCAGGCTCGGAGCTGATCGTTTTCCAGTCGGTCCTCAACTCGTCCCGAAGAGCCGCCAGTGCCTCTGCCTCCGGGCCGTAGCTGTGGAGATCGATGTCGTCGACTCGCGGCGAGGGGGCAAAGACCCGGGCGCGGCCCCAATCCTGCCTCGCTCCCTCCAGCTCTCCCGCAGCAGCTCGGGCTAGAGCCCGCAAAGCATAAGCGCGCCAGATCTGGCAGGTTTCGGTGTTGCGCACCGCGCAGCCCCGCTGGGTCTCGATCTGCTGGGTCGCGAGGCTGACGGCTTCTTCCCAGCGCTCCTCCAGCAGGGCGCCGTGGAGGGGGATCCAGTCGCCGTCGCGGCCGGCTACGCTGGCGAGGGCGAGGGGAGTGGCGGCGTAGCGCAGCTGCAGGCGGCCGGCGGTCGGCTGGCCGTCCCGCTGGGCGGGGCGGAAGGTCCAGCCTTGCACCGCCTCGAAGGCGGCCAGCAGGCTTCGAGGAGTCGGCAGCGCCGGGCAGCGGCCGGGCTCCGAGAGCAGGGTGACCTCCGCCAGCTGGCCATCGGCTCCCACCAGCAGGTCGAGGGGAACCTGCTCGAGAGAGAAGGGGCGGTGCTTCAGGCGGCGGTGGAGGGGAACCCCCTGGAGAAAAGCGCTCTCCGGGGACGGTCCCCACTCACTCTCCCACGGGGTGTAGGCCGGGGCCGGAGGGCGGACGCCAGGATGAGCCCCGTCGAGAGTCGCTCCGGCGGGGACGGCGCTGTCGAAGGCCGTCGCCGGGTCCTGGAGGGCACGCTGGGTCAGGGCCGCCGGGAGCGCTCGGGCTTCGGCGACCTCCCGTACCCGCTGGACCACCGCCGCGGCGGCGTCCGAGTCCAGGGCCCAGGCGGCCTGCCAAAGCCAGCGGCTGGTGGGGTTGGGGGTCTCGGAAATGGCATCGAGGGCTCCCGCCTCGCTCTCTTCGGAGCCCCTTGGCTGCACGTCGGCGAGGCCCGGAATGCCTCCTTCGCTGTGATGGAAGGTGCCCGCCTCGCCGTGGGCTTCCTGGCTCAGGTCAGATTCCCCGTGCCCGTGATGGCCGCCGTGATCGTGATGCCCTTCATGGTCCCCGTGTTCTTGCGCTGGAGCCGGCTGTCCGGCCCCCCGAGCGAGGGCCAACCAGGCGGCTGCCGTTGCTGCCGCCGGCCGCTGCGAGGCGCCGCCGTCGGAGGCCTCCACCAGCCGCTGTAGCAGTCGTTCGCCGAGTCGCTGAGCTCGCTGCAGTGAGCTCGGGCTGGCCTCTAGCACCGCGCTCTCCAGGTTTTTCAGCCGGCGCTGGAGTCGGCCCTGGGCGAGGGTCTCTGCCTCGAGGTCGAAGGGCGGAGAATAAGTCGAGAGGATCTGCTCCTGGGGACAGTCCAAGCTGTCCTTGTTGAGGGCCGTGCTGGGGCTCGAGCTGACCTGCGAGCTGGCCGTCGCCGGGAACATGCCCGAAAGTCCGCAGCACAAAAAGACCGCGAGGGTCAGGCGCAGGGAGAAGAGAAAGAGGTCTTGACCACGCCGGAGGATGCGGGGGGGATGCGGGGAGATCAGGCGGGATGGTCCACGACGAAGCATGGTGGATTCCTCCTCTACGCGACAGCCCGCCGCGCAGCGGCGGGCCTCGAGGGAAAGGGTGCGAGGGAGCAGATGCTACCTTGAATCGTGCCCCAGCCGACGGCGGCGGGACAGGGGAGGAGGGAAACTCTAGGGATCGGTGGCTTCAGAAGGTATAGGACGGTGAGGATCAGGAGACGGTGACCGGCTGGCGGGTCTCGGTCCCCGCGCCGGAATCCTCTGCTCGTTCCGCGGCCTCGCCCTCGAGATGAACCGCGAGCGCGCCGTCTTCGAGATCCACCCGGGCGACGCCGCCGTCGCTCCGGGAGCCGGCGATGATGGCGCGGCCGAGGCGGGTTTCCACCTCCCGCTGGAGATAGCGCTTGAGGGGGCGAGCGCCGTAGACCGGGTCGTACCCCTCTCGGGCGATATGCCCGCGGGCGGCATCGGAGACCTCCAGGCGAATCTTCTGATCCGCCAGCCGCAGGCCGAGATCCGCCGTCAGCAGGTCGACGATCTGCTGGATCTCTTCCAGCTGGAGAGGGGTGAAGAGCACCATCTCGTCGATGCGGTTGAGGAACTCCGGCCGGAAGTGGCCCCTCAGCTCCCGCAGCACTGCCTCCCGGGCCCCGGTGGTGAGCTGACCGTCGTCGCCGACGCCGTCCAGCAGGTGGGGAGAGCCGATATTGGAGGTCATGATGATCACCGTATTCTTGAAGTCCACGGTGCGCCCCTGGCTGTCGGTGATGCGGCCGTCGTCGAGGACCTGGAGCAGGACGTTGAAGACGTCCTGATGGGCCTTCTCGATCTCGTCGAAAAGCAGCACCGAATAGGGCTTGCGGCGCACCGCCTCGGTGAGCTGGCCGCCTTCTTCGAAGCCGACGTAGCCCGGAGGGGCGCCCAGCAGGCGGCTCACCGCGTGGCGCTCCATGTACTCGCTCATGTCGATGCGCACCAGGTTGTCTTCGGAATCGAAGAGGGCGGCGGTGAGGGTCTTGGCGAGCTCCGTCTTGCCGACCCCGGTGGGGCCGAGGAAGAGGAAGGAGCCGATGGGGCGACGAGGGTCCTTGATTCCGGCGCGGGCGCGGAGCACGGCGTCGGCGACCCGCTGCACCGCCTCGTCCTGACCGATGACCCGCTGGTGCAGCACCTCTTCGAGGCGCAGCAGCTTCTCCCGCTCCCCCTCCATCAGGCGGGTGACGGGGATCCCCGTCCAGTGGGCTACGACCTCGGCGATCTCGTCCTCGGTGACCTCCTCCCGCAGCAGGGTGGGGCCGGCGGAGCGCTGAGCGAGGCGCCCCTGCTCTTCCTCCAGACTGGCCTCTAGCTGAGGTAGGCGTCCGTGCTGGAGCTGGGCGAGGCGGTTGAGGTCGTAGTCGCGTTCCGCCACCTCGATGTCGTGGCGCACCTGCTCGATCTCCTCCCGCAGCGCCCGCACTTGTTCCAGACCCTGTTTCTCGCTCTCCCACTGGGCGCGCAGGGTGTCGGCCTCTCCCCGCAGGTCGGCGAGCTCCCGCCGCAGCGCCTCCAGGCGCTCCCGGGAGGCGGCGTCCTTCTCTTTCTTCAGCGCCGCTTCCTCGATCTCCAGCTGCAGCACCCGGCGAGTGACCTGGTCCAGCTCCTGGGGCATGGAGTCGATCTCGGTGCGGATCATCGCCGAGGCCTCGTCCATCAGGTCGATGGCCTTGTCCGGCAGGAAGCGATCGGTGATGTAGCGATTGGAGAGGGTGGCGGCGGCCACCAGGGCGTTGTCCTGAATACGCACGCCGTGGTGCAGCTCGAAGCGATCCTTGAGGCCGCGAAGGATGGAGATGGTGTCCTCCACGGTGGAGGCATCCACCATCACCGGCTGGAAGCGGCGCTCCAGGGCAGCGTCCTTCTCGATGTGCTTGCGGTACTCGTCCAGGGTGGTGGCGCCGATGCAGTGGAGCTCGCCGCGGGCGAGCATCGGCTTGAGCAGATTGCCGGCGTCGGTGGCGCCCTCCGCCTTGCCGGCGCCGACGATGGTGTGGATCTCGTCGATGAAGAGCAGCACCCGCCCCTCGCTCTGCTTGATCTCGTTGAGCACCGCCTTGAGCCGCTCCTCGAACTCGCCGCGGAACTTCGCTCCCGCCAACAGGGCGCCGAGATCCAGCGAGAACACGCTGCGATCCTTCAGCCACTCCGGCACGTCGCCGCGTACGATGCGCTGGGCGAGGCCCTCGACGATGGCGGTCTTGCCGACGCCGGGCTCGCCGATGAGCACCGGGTTGTTCTTGGTCTTGCGGGAGAGGATGCGCACCGTGCGGCGGATCTCGTCATCGCGGCCGATGACCGGGTCCATCTTGCCCTGGCGGGCGAGGGCTACTAGGTCGACGCCGTATTTCTCCAGCGCTTCGTAGGCCGCTTCGGGATTGGCGGAGGTCACCCGCTGGCTGCCCCGCACTTCGGTGAGGGCGGCGAGGAAGGTGTCTCGCCCCAGGCCGAAGGGAGCGAGGGCGCGGCCGAGGGGAGTGGAGGCGCCGGTGGCGTCGAGGATGGCGAGCATCAGATGTTCCACTGAGACGTATTCGTCCTTCAGCCGCGTGGCTTCGTCCTCCGCCTGCACCAGCACCTGCTGGAGCTCCTGGGTGACGTAGATCTTGCCGGCTTCGCCGCCGCCGGATACCTGGGGCCGGCGCTGTAGCTCCGCTTCGATGGCCCGCTGTACCGCCTCGGCGTCGAGGCTCATGCGCTGCAGCAGTCGGGGGATCAGCCCCTCTGGCTGCTCCAGCAGGGCGGTGAGGAGATGCTCCACGTCCACCTGCTGGTGTCCGAGGCGCACGGCGTGGGCCTGCGCCTGGTGAAGGGCTTCCTGAGACTTCTCGGTCAGGCGTTGGGTGTTCATCGCTTCATCCTTTCGACGATCGCCGGCTTAGCATTCTTGGCCCTGGGAGCGCTCTTGCCCCTGGGGGGCTTCACCCTGGAGGGCATCGCTGCGGCGGGGTGTTCTTTCTCGTGGTTTTCCTTTGGAGTCTTCTGGAGCCGGTTTCGTGGTGCAATCCAGCGGGAGCGGCCGGCACTTCTTGTCTCGGTTGTTCCTGGGCTTCTCCCAAGCTCTTCGATCGCTGTCTTCGGTCGCTGTCTTCGGTCGCTCTCGCCGAGCGCATCTCCCCCCGAGCCCCCGATGAGGGGCTGCTGCGCTGAGAGGGGGGCCGAGAACCTCTGGGGTCGTCGGCTTAGGTTGATGGGACCGGCTGCGGAGATCCGGCTCCGCCGGTCGCCGGCTTCAGGAGTCCGTCGGCACGGTCTCCGTCTCTCGGGCCTGGAAGCTCGAGGCCTCCGCCAGCTCTTCGAAGAGCCTGCGCTCCTCGTCGCTGAGGCTCGTCGGGACGACGATTCGCAGCTCGGCGAAGAGGTCTCCCGGACCTCCCTTGGCGGCGGGGTAGCCTCGGCCCCGCAGCCGGATCCGGCGCCCGCTGGAGGAGCCCGGGGGCACCCGGATGGTGACGCTGCCGTCGAGGGTAGGCAGGGTGACGGTGCCGCCGAGGGCGGCCTCCCATGGAGTCAAGTCGACGGTGGTAGTGAGGTTCGTGCCGTCGAGGCGCAGGTCGGAATCGTCATCGATGGCGATCTTCAGCAATAGGTGACCGGCTCCGCCGACCCCGGCACCGCCCTGGCCGCTGAGGCGGATCTTCTGCCCCGGCAGCACCCCAGCGGGGATCTTCACGTCCAGCCGCCGCCGGCCGCCACCGCCGTCGCTGACGGTAATCGTGCGCTGACCGCCGCGGGCCGCCTGACGCAGGCCCAGCCGCAGCTCGGTCTCGACGTTCTGCGGCGGCTGGCGTCGCGGGCCGCCGGCGCGGTGTGCTCCGGCGAAGGGATCGCCGCCGAAGGGAGCGCCGCCTCCGGGGAAGCCAGCGCCGCCGCCGAAGAGGCTTTCGAAGAAGGAAGAGAAGCCCGAGGCGCCGAAGCCGTCGGCGCCGCCGAAGTCGAAGCGCACGCCTTCAAAGCCCGGCGGCGGTCCTCCGGTGCGCTGAGCGGTCTTCCAGGCGGTGCCGAAGCGATCATATTTCTCCCGCTTCTCCGGGTCCTTGAGCACCTCGTAGGCCTCACCGATCTCCTTGAAGCGAGCTTCCGCCTCCGGAGTCTTGTTGATGTCCGGATGATATTTGCGGGCCAGCTTGCGGTAGGCCTTCTGGATCTCGTCAGCGCTGGCCTTCTTGGCGACGCCGAGAGTCTCGTAGTAATCCTTGAATTCCAACGTCCTCTCCCTTTAGAGGCCGGCATTCAGAGCCGATGAGCTCGCTGCCTGATTGCTGAGCTTGCCGGTCCGAGGGTTGTCTGTCGGTTCTTCCAGGGCTCGCCATCCTAGGAGAGCACCGTGCCTCGAGCTGCTTCACGGGAAGCTGCCTTGGGTTTTGGCCGCCGGTTCGAAGCGAATCCCTTGAGGGGACCAGTGCCTGAAGGGATTAGCAGAGCACCTGACAATCGGATTGTAAGATTTTTCTCATATTGAGTCAAGTTGACTCACATGTTTTCGACTGGCTCCCCGCGGATCTTATTTCGCCCTCAGCGGGAGGAAGAGCGAAGCAGCTCGCGGGCGTCGGGATAGGCGGCGATGAGCAGCTCGTCGAGGCTGTCGCGGCAGGTATTCGAAAGCTTCGCCTCCAGATCTCCGCGGGTGGTTCCTTCGCGGCGGGCCCGGCTCCAGCAGGCCCGGTAGGGCTCGGCGGCGCCCTCGAAGTGGCTCTCCACCCGCTGGCGCCAGAGATCCGGGGCCTCGGTATCTTCGAAGGGGCCTCGGCCTCGCCCGAAGTGGGCGATGGCGAGGTAGCGCAGCAGGGTGAGCTCGGCCAGGCGGTCGAGGAAGTCTGGGGAGAAGGCCACCGCCGGCTCCCCCCGCAGCTTGGCGATCTCGTAGGCGCGGGTGAGCCCGGCGCCGCCGAGGGCGCCGAGGATGGCGCCCGCCAGGACGCCGCCGCCGAAGGTCAGGCCGCCGGCGAGGATGTCCGCCGTCAGGCCGCCGAGGGCGCCGCTGACGGCGCCGCCCCACAGGGCCCCCTGCTCGGTGGTGAGGGAGGTGGTGCCGTGAACGAGGAATTGATCCAGCTGTCGCCGGAAGGAGACCGCCGCCCGCCCCTCCAGCTCGTGGAGGTTGATGAGGTGATCCATCAGGCGCTGGGTGCGGGCCTCGAGCTCCTCGATGAGCCCCTCCATCGCCTGCTCTTTTTCGCCCCGGGAAGCTCGGGTTTTGCTGAGGATTTGCCTCGCCTGGGCGGCCTCGGCGAGGTAGGTGGCGAGGGCCTCGACGGAGCGACGGTAGGTCTCCCGCTGGCGGTGCTGATACGCCGCCGCGAGCTCCGCCACCAGCTCCCGCTGATCTTCGTCCACCAGGGTGGAGAGCTTCTGCAGCAGCAGCCCCTCCTGCACCCAGCAGCGGGTGAAGGCGTCCAGCGGCTGCACCGACCGAATCACGTCGAATCTTTCGGCGAAGCGCAGCCAGGGCTCCAGCAGTGCGGTGTCGCTCTCTGCCGTACCGTCGGCTGATGCGCTTCCATCCCCCAGCTGGTTGAGCAATAGGAGCACCGGGCGCCCGGCCCACTGCAGGATCGCCAGCTCCGGTTCTACATAGCCCGCCAGCTCCGGGTCCTCCGCGGCGTTGACCAGGTAGAGCACGGCGTCGGCGCGCTGGGAGAGGGTCTCCACCGCCCGCTGGCTGCTCCACAGCGGTCGGTCGGCGAAGCGATCCCACACCTGGGAGAGCAACCAGCCGAGGGGCTGGCTGCGCCCCTCGAGGCGCTGTCGCAGGCGCACGCTATCGCCGAAGCCGGGGGTATCCCACAGCTCCAGGCGGGCCCTCTCGTTTTCCACCAGGGTGTAGGCGGTGCTGAGGTCGGTGACGTGGGCGCGGTCCAGCACCTCGCCGACGTCCCGCCGCAGCAGGGTGCGGGCGAGGGTGGTCTTGCCGACGTTGGTGTGGGAGAGGAGAGCGAGGTGGAAGACCTCTCGGCCGTCTTCGTTCTCTTCCTGTCTGGAAGCCAGATCGTTTTGTCCTGTCCCTACAGGGGCTGCTTTTTCTTGTGTCGTCTCCCCTGACGAACCCTCCGATCCCTCTCGACGAGTCTCGCCAGAGGGCTCGGGGGACGAGGCGGAGCGTCGCCACCAGCTCATGAGCTCTTCTCCTGGGTCTGATGGGATCCTGGCCTCGACTCCAGCTTCGATCCTGGCTCCGAATCCAGCGCCGCGCTGAGCTGCTGATGGAGGGCATCGGCGGATTCCTGATCCAGATGCAGGTGAGCCAGGGGTGCCTCCAGCTGGTGGGCGAAGTTGTCCCAGGTCTTACGACGCTGCTTCAGGCGCTCCTCGCCGCTCTCTCCCAGCTGGCGGGCGTAGGGTGAAGTGTCCACTACCGCGAGGGTGGAGCCGCTGTGCTGCGCCTCCCGCAGGATCTCGCCGTGGACTTCATCTTCCGGCGTTGCCGCGAGGCTGAACCACAGCACCGTGGTGAGGGTCCACGGGGCGCTCTCGGGGCTCTCGAGGTTGGCGCTTTGCTCGTCCTCCTCGGTCTTTGCTTCTGGCGAGCTGTCCTTTGGTTTCGTCAGCGAAGCCAGCGTCGAGCCGGCAGCCAGCGGCGGGTGGAGCCGCAGGCGCGCCTGGCTGCCGAAGAGATCCCGCAGCGCGCTCTGCAGGCGCTCGGAGCTCTCCGCCGGCGGCCGGTGGCCGACGGGGACCAGGTCGACGGTGAGGCCCTCACCGCGGCCGGCGGCGAGAATGCGCCGGGCGTAGGCGCCGCTGAGCTCCACGGTAATCCTGCGCTTCAGCCACCAGGCGCGCCAAGTCTCGGTGAGAGCCAGCAGCCCTCGCGGGATGATCACCAGCAGCAGGGCGGTGAGGGCGAAGAGATGAATCCACGGCGCCGCCGGCCCGGAGGCCGGGGCCTGGATTTCGGCGACCGGCGGAATCGGCAGGCTGGCGAGGCGAGAGGCGGGGGTCAGCAGGATCGAGAACAGTCGCTCCACCTGATCGGCGTTGAGGAAGGTGCTTTCCCAGGTGGCGCGATATTCGAAGGCCAGGCCTCGCAGGTAGGTTCCGGCGATCAGGCCCCCCATGAAGAGCAGGGCGGCGAGATGGAGCAGCCGGCGGCCGCGGGCGAGGAGTAGGGAGGTCGCGGCGCGGCGCCAGGCGGTGAGGAAGCGGGCGAGGGCCGGGCCGACCACCGAGGATTCCTCTCGCGGCGCCTCCCGCAGCCGGGAGGCCGCCTGGCGGGCGGCCCAAAAGGAGGCGAGGGGAGCGAAGATTCGCCCCAGGCCGCTGCCCGGAGGGCCACCGCTGGCGCCCTTGAGCAGCCATACGGAGGCGAAGCTGAAATAGGTGAAGAGATTCCAGGCGAAGGTCGCCAGCAGAGGCACCGCCAGCAGATGTACGTGGCGATCGGTGCCGAGGGCGGAGGCCAACAGGCCCAGCAGTAGGGCGAGGGCCAGCAGCGCCCAGGCGGCGGAGCTGCCGAGGCGCAGGGTATGGGCGACTTGCCGCGGCAGAGGGCTGCGGCGATGGAGCTCTCGCTCGAGGATCTGCGCTCTGCGGGCCACCACCTCGGCGGCCTCCGCGGAGACGGCGGGGGCTCCGCGGCCCGCAAGAGCCTCCTCCGAGGCCCGCAGGCGCTCCTCTCGGCTGAGGAAATGGCCCTCGCTATCCACCTCTTCGAAGGCCCGGACCATCAGCACCCGCTGAGCGTCCCGCTCCTGAAGTCGTACTTTCAGTGCCATGGTTAGATTGTATGTTCTTTGGGTCTGTTCGTAGGCTCGCAGCGGAGCCGGCGGGATTATGATCTTTCCATGGAAGAACCTGAGAGAGCGTCGGAAGCCGCTGCAGTGAGGATCTCACCGCCGATGATCCCCCTGGTGGCGGTGATCGCCGGTTCGTTGCTCGAACGCTGGCTGCCCCTCGGGCGATGGTTGGGGCTCGAGCCGGAGGATGCGGCGCAAGGATGGGCGCTGTGGCAGACGGTGCTGCACCGAGTTGGGGAGGGCCAGGTGGTGTTCGCTGCGATCCTGGTTCTGTGGGCGGTGGTGATGCTGATGCGCAGCGGACAGGATCCGAGGCCAGAAACCCCCACCCCGAAAATTCTCGAGAGCGGCCCTTTTCGCCTTTCCCGCAACCCCATCTATCTCGCCATGGTGGTCTTTTGTTTGGGGTTTGGGCTGATGGAGGCGAAAGCGTGGATTCTGCTGCTGACCCCGCTGGTGCCCTGGGCGCTTCAGCGTTGGGCAATCCTGCCGGAAGAAGCCTATCTAGAAGAGAAATTCGGTGAGCCCTACCGGGACTACCGGCAGCGGGTGAGGCGCTGGCTCTAGAGAGTCTGAACGCTTCGGACTTCTGCGGAGAGGATGGCTAGCGGGGAGCAAATAATGCCTTCTGTCGAGGGTTCATGGTGACGCCCTCGGCTCTGGATGACCTCGGGACGCCCTGATTGTTGGTCATTCGGAGCCAGAGCCGGAGTCGGAGCTGGGGTCGTCGCTAGAGCGAGAGGGACTGGCGCCCTGTGCTACCGTTTCTCCATTCCATCTCAGCAGGAGGAGAGCAGATGTTGAGGATCGCGGGAGATTCTTTGTCCGGTGGATTCATGGTGGGTCTTCGCAGAACGCTAGGAGCTCAGGGGCTGCTGGTCGCGGCGCTGATCGTCGCGCTGGGAGCTCTCGGCGCTGCGGATTCGCTGGCGGCGGAGCGCTGTCGCTGCACCAGCGCCGGGGGCAACCTGGTGGAGAACGGCGACTTCGAGGCCGGGGACCGGGGCTTCACCAGCGACGCTCGCCCGGGGCGCAGCGGGGCTGAATCGGATCACTATTGGGTGACCGATTCCGCCAACTTTCACAGCGCCTGGTCTGGTCGCGGTAACCCCGGCAAGTTCCTGCTGGTGGACAGTCCCTCCCCTCGGGTGGCTTGGCGGCAGACCGTGCGCAACATCGTGCCGGGGCAGCGCTACTGCTTTTCGGTGGACGTGACGGACGTCGGCTCCCGCTACGCCCGCCCGGTGCTCCAGCTCCAGGTGGACGGCTCCGCCCTCCACAGCCCGGAGACCCTACAGACCGGCCAGGGGGAATGGGTGAGCTGGTCCTGGGCGTGGCGCGCTCCGGCGCGCTCCCGTTCCTCCGTCACTCTCTCCATCGTCGCCGTCTCGGTGGAATCCCGGGGTCATGACTTCGGCATCGACAACGTACGCTTCACCCCCTGCTGCGACGGGCGGGCGGCGCCGGATCCCCGCTTCGAGGTGCGCCTGCCTCGCTGCCCCGGCGGTGAGGTGATCGCCCAGGCGGCGAGGGGAGAACAGGGCCGCGCGTCGGAGCATCGCTGGCGGGTCACCCG
>JBCCXL010000015.1:0-169048 GCA_039191605.1 Acidobacteriota bacterium
CCTAGAATCGCCTGCCAGTTGACCCCCCTCCCCCCCGCCCCTAAAATCCTCGGCCATGAGCGAGAGTCACGAGAGTCCTGCCGTTCCGACCGAAGACACCCCTGCCGACGAGGCCGCCGCCCAAGATGAGGCAGCGAGCGCGCCGGAGTCGGTCTCGGTGCGCCGTCTGGCGCAGCACGATGGAGAGGCCGTGAAGGTCTCGGGGTGGCTGGACAATAAGCGGCGCAGCGGCAAGATCGCCTTCCTGCAGGTGCGGGACGGGTCGGGAGTGGTGCAGGCGGTGGCGGTGAAGAGCAAGATCTCGGAGTCCGCCTGGCAGGCCTGCCTGGATCTGACTCAGGAGTCGTCGCTGGAGGTCGAGGGCATCGCCAAGCTCGACGAGCGCGCCCCCGGCGGGGTGGAGCTACAGGTGACGGACGTGCGGGCGGTGCACGTGACGGAGGAGTATCCGATCACGCCCAAGGAGCACGGCACCGCCTTCCTGATGGAGCACCGCCACCTGTGGCTGCGCTCCAGCCGGCAGCGGGCGGCGCTGGCGGTGCGCAGCGAGGTCTGCCACGCGATCCGCGACTTCTACTATCAGCGGGACTTCACGCTGATCGATTCGCCGATCCTGACCCCCGCCGCCTGCGAGGGCACTTCGACTCTCTTCGAGACGGATTATTTCGGCGACCCCGCCTACCTCTCCCAGAGCGGTCAGCTCTATCTCGAGCCGGCGCTGGCGGCCTTCGGCAAGGTGTATTGCTTCGGCCCCACCTTCCGCGCCGAGAAGAGCAAGACCCGCCGTCACCTGATGGAGTTCTGGATGGTGGAGCCGGAGGTCGCCTACATGGACTTCGACGGCATCGTCCAGCTGGCGGAGGACTTTTTGTCCTATCTGGTGGGCCGAGTGCTGGACCGCTGCGAGGAGCCGCTGAAGGTTCTAGAGCGGGATACCTCGGTGCTGGAGGCTTCGGCTCGCGGCGGCTATCCGCGCATTCGCTACAGCGAGGCGGTGGAGATCCTGAAGAAGGAAGGCCAGGAATTCGAGTACGGCGACGATTTCGGTGCGGAGCACGAGACGATCCTCGCCAGCCAGCACGATCGTCCGCTGGTGATCACCCACTTCCCGATGGCGATCAAGGCTTTCTACATGCAGCCGGACGCGGAGGACGAATCCCTCGCCCTCGGCCTCGACATCATCGCCCCGGAGGGCTACGGCGAGATCGTCGGCGGCTCCGAGCGTATCCACGACCACGACCTGCTGCTGTCGCGAATTCAGCAGCACGAGCTGCCGCTGGAGGCTTTCCAGTGGTACCTCGACGTGCGCAAATACGGCTCCGTGCCCCACAGCGGCTTCGGCATGGGCCTCGAGCGCTTCGTCGCCTGGATGTGCAAGGTGCCCCATCTGCGGGAGACCATTCCCTACCCGCGGATGCTGCACAAGATCTATCCCTGACTCCTCCGGGACGGGCTTTCCAGGATCTGGCGCCCCGAGATCTGTTCCCTCGGGGTTTGGAAACTCGTTGCTCTGCCGCGTCTCTCGTCGTCTGACCCTTGGGGGACGGGCGACTGGGTTAGTAACGGAAGTCAGTACTGGAATTCTGATAGACGAGCTCCGAGCTCGACCCTCGTGGAGGGGACGATCCGGGGGCGAGCTTCGGCCTCCCTTTTCTTGGAAGGTTTTTCTCCCCGCCTTCGGGACTTCCTCCCGCGGGCGGGTCTATGGTGGATGGAATGAAGAATGACTAGAACGGATTCGTCGAATCGAGGGCCGACGCCCCCGCGCTGGCTGATGCTGGCGGTGGGGGTCTTGCTCACCCTGGTGTGGGGCACCAGCTGGGGGATGATCAGCATTGGCCTCAAGGCGGGGCTGCCTCCCTTTACCGGCTCGGCGCTGCGCTTCGTGCTGGCGGGAGCGGTAATGGTGGGAGCGGCGGTGGTCTTGGGGCATCCGCTGTGGAGCCGCGACAAGGTGGAGCGGCGGGTGCTGTGGGCCAACGCCGTGGGCTCCTTCGTGATCTCCTACGGCGCGGTGTATTGGGCGCAGCAATTCGTGCCCTCTGGCTTAGCGTCGGTGATCTTCGCCAGCTTCCCCCTGTTCATGGCGCTGCTGGCCCACTTCTTCCTCGCCGGGGAGCGCATGGGCCCCGGCGGCCTGGTGGGGGTGGTGCTGGGCTTTGCCGGCATCGCGGTGATCTTCGCGGACGATCTTTCGATGGGAGACGACCCCCGGGCCCAGCTGGCGATAACGGTGCTGCTGCTGGCGCCCATCGCGTCGGCGGTGGCGGATCTGGCGATCAAGGGCTGGGGAGGAGGGCTGCACCCCATCACCCTCTCGGCGGTGCCGATGAGCGCCGGGGCCGGCGCCCTGGTGGCGATGGCGCTGGTGTGGGAGCGGCCGGTGGAGATTCCGGTCACCCTGCCGGCGCTGGGCTCGATGGTGTATTTGGCGCTGCTGGCCACCGCCCTCAACTTCGGCCTCTACTTCTGGCTGCTGCGCCACGCGCCGGCGACCAAGGTTTCGATGCTGGCCTACACCATTCCGGTGGTGGCGGTGATTTTCGGGGTGACGGTGCTCGGGGAGCCGTGGAGCGGTCAGATGGTGGTGGGCACGGTGGCGGTGATCGCTGGGGTTGCCCTGTCGTCCTTCAGCCAGCGTCATTGAGTCTCGGAAGCCGTCGCAGAAAGATCTACGGGAGGGCTCAGCTGCTGCTGATCTGGACGGAATCCTCCTTCAAAGGAGTCGGGGATGATGGAGATGCGGGGGCAGGGTGCTGATAAGCTCTGGCGCAACTTCCTGAAGTTCACTGTTTCTGCTGAAATTCGCTATCCCTGCTGAAATTCACGCCTCTGTTTGAAACTCACTATCGCTGCTGAAGTCCGCTATCCTCGAGACTTTCCTGCATCATCGTCCACCGCACCTTTTCGGAGTCGAGCCATGGCCGATCACGCTTCGCAGAGCTTTGCCAACCACCGCAAATTCGTCACTCTCTACCACTTCGTCCTCTTCCCCCTGCTGGTGCTCTTCCTGCTCTTCCGGGGCTGGCAGGTCTACCGGGCGCCGGGGCTCGACACGGTGGCGGATCTGATCTTCGTCGTGGCGGTGATTTTCACCGCCTTCTACGCCCGGATCTTCGCCCTGCAGGCTCAGGACCGAACCATTCGACTGGAGGAGCGGGAGCGGGCGGAGCGCCTGGTAGCGGAGGAGCTCCACGGCCGCTTCGGCGAGCTGCGCCGCCGCCATTGGGTGGCCCTACGCTTCGCCAGCAATGACGAGCTGGAGGAGCGGGTGCGGGAGGTGCTGGATGACCCCAACTGCTCCGGAGACGACGTGAAGAAGAAGATTCGGGTGTGGCGGGCGGATCACTTCCGGCTCTAAGGCCGGTTCGCTCAGTGGAGCCTTGCCGAGTCGGCAGCCGTGACCCTCGATGGGATCGGATGGGCCCGCTCGGGCTGCCGTCCTTCAAGGGCTGGAGCCTGAGAAGGACGGGGCTTCGAGAGCACAAGGTTTGATCACAGAGGTTTCGATCACAGAGGTTTCGATCACAGAGGTTTCGATCACAGAGGTTTCGAGGACGAAGGCTTCGATGACGGCCCCGATGGTTCTCAAGGCGGCTCTCGCCGACCCTGCGCTGGGGGTGATGAACTTCCTCAACGAGGTGGTGCAGCGCTACCCCGAGGCGATTTCCTTTGCCCCGGGGCGCCCGGAGGAGAGCCTCTTCGAGGTGCCCGAGGTGGTGGCGGCGCTGGATCGTTACGTCCGCCACCGGGCGGCGCAGCGGGGCGTCGAGGCCGACGGGATCTACCGGCAGCTGGGGCAATATGGCGCCACCGCGGGGATCATTCAGGATCTGGTCGCCCAGCACCTGAAGCAGGACGAGGGGATCGCCGTAGCGCCGGAGGCAGTGATGATCACCGTCGGCGCCCAGGAGGCGATGGCGGTGCTGCTGGCGGGGCTCTTCGAGGAAGGGGACGTGCTGCTGGCGTCGGACCCCACCTACATCGGCATTACCGGCTTTGCGGCGGTGCTGGGGATTGCGGTGGAGCCGGTGCCGGCGGGGTCGGAAGGGATCACCGCGGCGGCAGTGGCGGCGGCGCTGGAGCGGGTGCGGAGCCGGGGGCAGCGGCCGCGGATGCTCTACGACGTGCCGGACTTCAACAACCCGCTGGGCACCACCCTGCCGCTGGCGCAGCGCCACCGCCTGCTGGAGCTGGCGGCGCGGGAGCGGCTTTGGATCGTGGAGGACAACCCCTACGGCATGTTTGCCTACGAAGGGGAGCGGCTGCCGACGCTGAAGGCGCTGGATCGAGAGGGGGTGGTGCTCTACCTCGGGACCTTCTCCAAGACTCTCTTTCCCAGCCTGAGGGTGGGGTACCTGGTGGCGGATCAGTGGGTTCGGGCTCCTGGGGCTAGCAGCTCCGGGGAGCGCACCCTGGTGCAGGAGCTGACCAAGGTCAAGAGCCTGGTGACGGTGAATACCTCGGCGCTGACCCAGGCCGCCGTCGGCGGCTATCTGCTGGAGCTCGGCGGCTCCCTGCAGCGGGCGGTAGAGCCGAAAGTGGTGCTCTATCGCCGCCGCCGGGACGCCCTGCTGGCGGCGCTGGAGGAGGCCTTCCCGCCCTCCGCCGACGAGCGCCGGGCGGTGCGGTGGAACCGCCCCGGCGGCGGCTTCTTCCTCTCCCTGGAGCTGCCCTTTCCCTTCGGCGAGGCGGAGGTGGAGGCCTGCGCCGAGAAGTATGGCCTGATCGCCTGCCCGATGAGCTTCTTCGCCCTCTCCCCGGGGCGGGAGCGGCAGGTGCGCTTCGCCTTCAGCTACGTGGACGAAGAGACTCTGAGGGAAGGCGTCCGCCGCTTCGCTGCCTTTGTGACAGATCACACCGCCGACTGGTAGGAGAGAAGGACGATGAGCGCTGACGGAGAGCTTCGATGGACCGCCGCTCGTCTCCACCAGACCCTCGCCGCCGCCTTCGCGGCCCGAGGCGTGGATGCCGAGGTTGCCGCTCAGGTCGCCGACTGCCTTGTGGAGGCTTCTCTTCGGGGGGTGGATACCCACGGGGTGGCTCTGGTGCCGACCTATCTTGCGGAGCTGGATGGCGGTCGGGCGAAGGCCCAGCCGCGGTGGCGGGAGCAGGGCAGCGGGGCGCTGCGGCGGCTGGATGCCGCCGGAGCCCTGGGGGTGGTGGCGGCGTGCCGGGCGGCGGACCGAGCGGCGCAGCTGGCCGAAGACCTGGGCCTCGGCGCGGTGGTGGTGGCGGGGTCCAACCACTGCGGACCGGCCTCGGCCTTCTCGCTGCGCATCGCCCGCCGGGGCTTGGTGGGCCTGTTCTGCACCAACTCCGACGCCCTGGTGACTCCCTACGGCGGCCGCCGCAGGGTCTTTGGCACCAATCCCCTGAGCCTCGCCGCCGGGCCCGTGGGAACGCCGCTGGAGCCCGGTGCAGGGGGCTTCTGCCTCGACATGGCCACCAGTCAGGTGGCCTTTTCCCGGGTGCGACGAACGCTGGCGGCGGGGGATTCGGTGGATCCCGGATGGGCCTCCTTCTCTCCGCCGGAGTCGAGAGATCCCGACGCCGCGGTGCTCCACCCCCTCGGCGGAGAGCAGGGCTATAAAGGGCAGGGCCTGGCGATGATGGTGACCCTGCTCACCGCGGTATTGGCGGCGGAGCCGGTGGATGCCGAGCTCTCTCACCTCTTCGCGCCGCCCTACGATCGCCCTCGCCGGGTGGCCCATTTCGTCCTCGCCCTGAATCCTCGAGCCCTCGGCGAGAGCGACCCGGAGGCCTTCGGGCGGCGCTTGGCGGGCTTCCTGCGCTCGGTGCGGCAGGAGCCGCCGGCCGAGGAGGATTGGGAGGTGATGGTGCCCGGGGATCCGGAGGTCCGGGTGGCCGCTCGGCGAGTGTCCGCAGGGGTGCCCCTGTCGGCGGAGCTGGCCGCCTTCTTCGAGGCGCTGGAGGGAAATCCCGAGGCGGCCTCGCCGGCCGGGCCCTAATCGCAGGATCTTCATCGAGGCGGCTCCTTGTACGGAGGGGCTGGGGTTCTCTTCAGGTCCTCTTATGGGCTTCCTCTAGGCCTTCTCTGGGCTCAATTTTCCGAAGTATTTTGAGGGCAATCGAGACCGTAGTCTCTGGTAGCATCCGCGGGTGATTCTTCCACCCTCTTCTCAGTTTCGGGCCTGCTGGCGAGCAGGACGCCGGGTCCTGCTGGCCGGGGCCTTCGTCGCCCTCGCTCTGCTCGGCCTCTGCGTCGTCGCCTGCGGTGGGGGCGCGGGGGATGCTGGCGGCGCAGGAGATGATGAAAGGGCTCAAGAGGGAACGGGGTCGCCGAGTCCTGAAGACGAGTCGGTGGACTCTGCGGGGGAGGTACCAGCGGCTTCCGCCGGCTTCGACTTCGCCTCGATCCCGGCCAGCTACCGCTCCTGCGTCCCCTGCCACCTGCCGGTGGTGCGGGCGTACCTCGGCCACGGCATGGCCGCTAGCGCCGGGCCCGTCGCCGAGGTTCCTTCAGGGGAGCTGACCCATCCTTTGACCGGGGTCGAGTATCGGCTGGAGACAGAGCCCGCCGGCCGCGCTGGTCGCGCCGCCGCGGACGCCGGCTACGAGGCGGTGCTCACCGCCGCGTATCCCGACGGTGGTCGCCGCAGCCAGGCGGTGGTCGGTCGCATCGGGGCTGGAATCTTCGATATTTCCTGGGCGACCGCCGAGATTCATCCCACCACCGGGGAGGTGCTGGACCGGCTCTTCTTCGCGCCGGTGGAGACGGTGACGGGGCACGGGATGGAGCTCTCTCCTTTTGACCTCCACCCCGGTTCCGCGGGCCTCGACATGGCCCTCACCGGGGATTGCCTGACCTGTCACACCACCGCTCGTCCCGAGGAAATCGCCGGCGCGGACCCCTTTCCGAACCACCGCCTGGGCGTCGATGCTTTCGCCGCGGGCGCGGTGGCGCCGCTGGGCTGCGATGCCTGCCACGGCCCCACGGAGCGTCACGCGAAGATCATGACGGGAGAGGTGACGGCGGCGCGGGGAGACAACGGCCTGCCGAGCCTGGGCCAGTGGCCGGCGGCGGCCCAGCGGGACGTCTGCGGCCGCTGCCACCTGCAGGGAGATGCCCGCTTCGAGCTGGCCTCCCCCCACGCCGATCTGGCGGCCCTAGAGGGTAAGCCCCTCGCCGGGCGGGTGCCGACTTTCGTCGCCGCGAAGCCGGTGGAGGATCATCGCTTCGTCTCTCAGCTGGAGCGCCTGGCCCTCTCCGCCTGCTTCCTTCAAAGTCAGCAGATGACCTGCACCACCTGCCACGATCCCCATCTCGGAGCGAGAGATCAGGGCACGGCGAGCTTCGACGCCGCGTGCGGAGAGTGCCACGGCGGTAGCGCCGAGACGGTAAGCGCCTCGGCGACTTCCACCGCGGGCGCCTCGACCTGTAGCCGAGAGGAAGGCCTGACGGTGGAGGCGGTGCTCGGCGAGCCGGCGCGCTCCGACGCCGGCTGTGTCGACTGCCACATGCGCCGCAGTCAGCCCTTCGACCTGCCCCACGTGCGCAGCGCCGATCACTGGATTCAGCGGCAGCCGCCGCGGCCTACGGACTCTCTGCCTCACCGGCAATTCGCCGATGCCGGCGGTGAGCTGGTGCTCTTCGACGGCGAACGCCTGGCGCCGATGCTGGCGAGCCCCGAGGGCGCCCGCTGGCTGGACGCCGCGGAGGCCCTGGCCTACGCTACCGCGGCTCGCTTCCCGGAAGCCCTAGAACGCTTCGACCGCCTGCCGGCGCCGGGCAGCCCGGAGGCGACCTCCAGCGCCGTTCCGGAGGGCCTCGATCCGATTCTTTCCCGGCCCTCCTTCCACTCCTCCCGCGCGCTGTTGCTCCAGGCCCATGGCCGCTTCGGCGAGGCGATGGCGGCCTGGGACGACGCCGTGGCCCTCGACCCCGAGGGGGCTTCGTCACGCCTCGGTCGCGCTCGGCTACGCCTCGACACCGGCGACTTGCGCGGGGTGGTGGAAGATACCGAGGCGGTGCTCGCCGATCACCCCGAGTCGGACGGTCCGTGGCGCATGCGGGCGGAGATGGCGGAGCGCCTCGGTCGTCCCGATATGGCCCTCGCCGCCGTCGAGAACATCACCGCCGCCTGGCCCTCGGACGCTCGCGCCTGGCATCGTCAGGGACTCCTGGCCTCCGTCCTCGGCCGCCGAGAATCCTACGACTCGGCCCGCTCTCACCTCGAGATCCTCAGCCCCGAGCTCGCCGCTAGCCTGCCTCCCTTCGGGCAGATGCCGGTGCCGAACCCGGGGGCGCGCTAGCCGCGGCGAGATGCGGCGTCCTCGCGGTCGCTGGGCCCCCTCGCCCACCGGAGAGCTTCACGTCGGCAATGCCCGCACCGCGCTGGTGGCGTGGTGGTCGGTGCGCAGCGCCGGCGGCACGATGGTGGTGCGCATCGAAGATCTCGATCCGCCGCGAGTGGTGCCTGGCACCGCTCGCCGGGGACTGGAGGATCTCGCCTGGCTGGGCCTCGACTGGGACGAGGGCCCCGGTGCCAGGAACCTTCCCGAGGAGGCTTCAGAGAGCGGTGCCAGGGACTTTCCCTCAGGAGCTGAGGATGGTGCCAGGGACCTTCCCAGGGAGGCTTCAGAGAGCGGTGCCAGGGACTTTCCCTCAGGAGCTGAGGATGGTGCCAGGGACTTTCCCCCAGAAGGCGGAGAGGGTGCCAGGGACCTGTCGCAGGCGGATCGAGTGGGGGCCGGGAAGGGGGCCTTCGGGCCCTATTGGCAGAGCCTGCGGGGCGAGCTCTACGAGTCGGCGCTGGATCATCTCGCGGCGCGCGGGCGTCTCTTCCCCTGCCCGCTGTCGCGCAAGGATCTGCGGCAGCTGGCTTCGGCCCCCCACGACGGGGCGCCGGTGGTGTCTCCCTATCCTCGGCATCTGCGACCGGAAGCCTTCCAGCGGGGAACGCTGGAGCCCGGCTGGCTGGGGCGGGTGCGGGAACGCTGGGGGGCGGGGCTGGATCCCGAGGTTTCGCTGCGCTTCGCGGTGGAGCCGGGGCAGGTGCGCTTCGAAGATCATGTGATGGGGGAGGGGGAGCAGCGAGTGGACGAGGCGGTGGGGGACTTCGTGCTGCGTCGCCGCGACGGTCTGTGGGCCTATCAGCTGGCGGTGGTGGTGGACGATCTGCTGATGGAGATCGATGAGGTGGTGCGGGGGGCCGATCTGCTGGGCTCGACGGCGAGGCAGATTCAGCTGATTCGGGCCCTCGAGGGCTGGCCGGTTGGGGCCCGAGAGGGCTCCGAAGACTGGGGGCAGGGGAGCCGGGTGCCGGGCTACGCCCACGTTCCGCTGGTGCTCAACGAGAGAGGGGAGAAGCTGTCGAAGCGAGATCGCGGCCTCACCCTGGCGAGCCTGAGGCAGGGCGGAGTGCATCCGGAGGCCCTGGTGGGCTACCTCGCCTGGACTTTGGGGCTGCTGCCTTCGCCGCGGCGGGCGAGCGTCGCGGAGCTCTTGCACAATTTCCGCTGGCCTCGATTGAGTCGGGAAGATTGGGTCCTGGAACCGGATCTAGCGCAGACGCTGAGATCCCTGTAGCGCCCCTCGCCCGCGGGAACTTCTGGGGGAGACGAGGGATCTAGAGAGAGCGAAGCCCGCCGCGCAAGCCTCCATTGCAAGGGATGAACCCGCGATGAAGAGGAGGGGAGATCGGAGGCTGAGGAATCACCGATCTCTGATGAAGGTTAATCCATGCAGTGCTCCTCAACGCGGTGAACCGTCTCGATCTCGAAGCACCCCCTCGGGAGGTCTAAGCGATGCAGCGTCTCAGGCAAGATCTCAGGGAAGCCCTCGGTGGTTCTCTCCGTAGTCCTCACGCAAGCGGGAAGGATTGGCCTGCGTCTCGGGAGATTCGCTCCAGCTCTTGGTGCTGGGGCCAGCCTGCGGGCTCAGGTTCCGCTCTGCATGTTTTCGCCTCGGTCTTCGTCGCCCTTTTGCTGGGCTACGCTCTCTTCGCCGCTCCGTCAGTGCTAGCGGCTACAGTGCTGTCAGAGGACGTGCTAGCGATGGAGGAGCTGCCGGCGGAGCTCCAGCAGCTCGAATGGCTGGAGCTCTTTCCGGCGAAAGAGGACAAGGGCTCGATCCGGGTGCCGGCAGCGGTGCTGGAGATCTACGTCGAGGGGCTGACGAATACCGTCGACGGCGGCGAGGAGAAGGCCCTGATTCCTGTCGGCGGAGAGTGGGCGTCGCAGGAGCTGTCAGCGCTACAGAAGGCCCCCAGCTTCGAATCCCTGGGCGCCTGGCTCGCTCGCGCTTTTCGACTGGATCCTAGCTTCGGTCCGCAGCTGGCCCGCGCGGAGCTATTGCACTACATGGGGTCTCAATCGGTTCTGGTGCGCGCGGAGCTAGAGGACCGCTTGATGGAGCAGGTGGATTGGCGCGCCTGTCGCTGCGCCAACCGCTTGCTTCCCGAGGAAGCGACGCTCTTTACCCTGGCGGATCGATCCTGGCGCCGCCTGGTGCGGCGGCAGCAGCGGGCCAGCGGGGAGCTGTGGCGTCCGCTGGTGCAGCGCTGGGTAAGAACCCTCGACAACCTCGCGAGGTCGGAGCCGGAGGCGCTGCGCCGCCTGGTGGACGTGATCGTGGAGGTACAGGAGAGTGCCCTAGAGCCCTGGGATGTCTACGCTGATTTCTCGGGGCCCTACTTTTGGATGCAGCATCGGGAGGAAGTGCTCGACCTCCATCTCCAGAGCCTTCCCCAGCATCCGGTGCTGCTCGCCTATCGCGCCCTGAGCAGCCGTGACGCCTATGAGCACATCGCGCTTTGGGAGCTGGCCCGAGCGCCCCTCGCTGGGGAGCGGCAGGATGCTCTCGCCGTCCGCTGGGCGGCCCAACACGCTCTCGCCCTGGCGGCGGTGGGGCTGATGGAGGAATCACGGGCCGCCCTGCTGCCGCTGTGGACTTCCGCGGCGGCGGGGGAGGCGCTGCCGGAGGGATGGGTCGACGCCCTCGCCGCGAGCAGCGGATCCGGTTCTAGTGCTGGTTCCGGGGGTTCTTTTTCGGTTTCGGGGCTCTCCTATCGGCTTTCAGCAGCGGACCTGCGGCTCGACGTGGCGGCGCTGCTGGTGGTCTGGGGGCAGCCCCAGGCGGCGGATGCCCTGCTCTCCTCGATTTCGATGCCGGCGCCGCAGCCGCTGGATGTAGCCTCCTACAGCGGGGAGGAGCGAAACGAATATCTCCGCCATCTGCTCTTGCTGCGGGGATTGAAGATTGCCGGCTGGCGGACCGAGCAGGAGGCCGGCGGCGACGCGCTACTTTTTCCGCTGCTGATGTCGTGGGCGGAGGAGATCCCGATGGGGCGCCCCACGGTGTTGTGGGATCTGGTGCTGGCGGAGGTGGCGGCGGATGAGGGGTACTCCACCTATCGACGCTTCTTCCTGGGTCGAGCTACGGCTCTCGCCGAGCGCTGGGCCAACCCGCCGGAGCAGGAGCCGCAGGCTGCGGCGCAGCTCGCTCTGCGCACGCAGCTGGCTCGCCGCGCCGCGGCTCTCTTTGCGCAGGCCCGCAACGGCGCCGAGGCTCGCCTAGCGGAAGCTCGGGCGACTCCCGGTACCGCCGTCGTGCTGTCGCCGCCGGCCCTATTGCGACGCTCGCCGAGCCTCGCTGAAGTGCTGCCGGAGGGCGTGCGCTTTCTCGAAACGATAGATCCCGAGGACGGTTCTCTGGCGGATGAGGAGATCCTGCCCTGGGGACGGGAAGCCGCCGATCCGCTGGAGCCTCGCCTACCGGAAGGCTTCAAGGCCGAAACCCTGGAGCTGGTGGACGGCGATGCGATGGCGGTGCTCGCCATTGGGCCCAGCCCTCAGGGCTTCTCGGGGCTGCATCTGCTGCGCTCCGCGGACGGTGGCGAGAGCTGGCCGGAGCGCTACGATCTCAGCGCCTTGATGAGCCACGGCTTCGTGCTGTGGGGAGCTGCCGGCCATCAGCTGTGGGGAGATCGAATCGAGGTGACGGTGGAGCGCAATTGGGTTTGGCAGGATTGGCCGCTGCCGGCGGAGCTATTGGAGGATGCCGGTCTAGAGAATTCTGGGGCAGCGAGCTCTCGAGCGGTCTTGAAGCTCGAGGTGGATCTCGAAGCGGTCACCGAGGATCGGGACGAAGATGGCTGGAGCGATCTCCAGGAGCGCCTGCTGGGTCTCGATCCGAGGGTCGCCGACTCCGACGGTGACGGGTTGGAAGACCTGGAGGATCCTTTCCCCCGCAGCGTGACGGCGGAGTTCTCGCGGGAGGGGGAGGTCTTCGTCGCGGCGCAGCGGGAGACCCCCAACAGCCCCCTGCAGGCCTACCGAGCCTCTGCCGCGGACCGCCCGACGCGCACCGTGACCTCGTCCAAACCTCGCCTTTTGCTCCACCCGGGCCTACGCTTCGGCTCGGGCGGCAGCACTCAGCTGGTGGTGGACTTCCAGCATCCCGAAGCGATGATCGCCGCGGGTCTAGACCCTCGAATCCATGGCCAGGTGGTGGTCTATCTGGTGGCCATCTCTCACGACCAGCAGCAGGCCCAAGTGCTCACCGGCTGGTCCCATCGGGTGATTGAGAAGGTGCGCCTGGAGCGCCAGCCGGGAGAGCAGTGGCGGGTGATCGATGGCATTGCGGGGCAGGGTTGCGTACGTCATCGCCTAGGTCGCCGGGCGGAGGAGCTCGCGCGGGAGATTCGCCGAGGTCTTCCCATCGGAGAGTGACCTCGATCTGAGACCAGGTTGGAGACCCTCTTGGGTCCCCGCCCTTTGGGGCCCCTCGGTGCCCGGCGCCTTCATGGCGCTCTTGGCGGCGGGGTACAATGATTCCCAGCGCACACCGCAAGTGCGTTTCCCGACATCAACCGATGGATTGATCCCCCCCTAGGGATCGAGGAGGAATGGAATGAGCTTGGAATCTCTCGTTGTCTTGATTCTGGTCGGCTTGGCTGCCGGCTGGCTCGCGGGCTTGGTCATGAAGGGCCGCGGCCTGGGCACTGTAGGCAACATCATCGTCGGCATCGTCGGAGCGTTCTTGGGGTCCTGGGTACTCGGCCTCCTCGGGGTGAGCATCGCCTCTGGGATCGTGGGATCCATCATCACGGCCTTCATCGGGGCGGTGATTCTGCTCGCCTTGTTAGCGGCGTTCCGCTAGCGCGGAATGACGTACCGGGAGGCCTTGAAGGGGCTGCCCGGTGCTATAGTCGCTACGAATTCCGGGCCGGCGTATCGCCGGCCCGCGTTCCATCTCAGCATGGGATTCTGCGAGCGGTCCTTCCTGGTGGCAGCCTGTTGACAGCGCGGCCTCCGGCCTTCGGTAGGGCGCTGATTCTCCTCCTCTCTCGAGCCTTCGCCTGGCGGCGCTCTCCTGGCTCTCTGGCTTCGCTCCTCGCTCCGTTCTGCCAGCCCTTCGCCTCCTGATTCCCCACCGTGGTCCCCTCTTACCACTAGCCCTCCACTACGAGAGCAACCCATGGCTTATGTCCGCGGTCGCCGAGAGCGTCGGCCTCTGTTCCGGCGCCTATTGCGCGTTGTCCTTCCCTTCGCTGTCATCGCTGTAGTGGTTGGCTGGCTGACCGTCGGCCCGGCGCCGGAGATCACCATCGAGCCCGAGCTTCCCGGGCTGGGTCCGGCGACGCCGGTGCTGGTCACCCTGGAAGAGCCCCGCCGCGGGGTGGGCTCGTTCCAAGTGGAGCTGGAGCACGAGGGAGGAGTAGACGTGCTCGCCCGAGAGAGCCGGCAGGCCCGGCCATGGTGGACTCCCTGGGCTCCCCGCACGGTGCGCCACGAAGTCAACCTGACGGTAGGCAAGGAGATGGTGCCGGAGCTCCAGGAGGGGGAGGCGACGCTGAGAGTGGTGGCCCAGCGGGCCGGTACCTGGTTGCGCACGCCGGAGGCGAGCGTCACCGAGTTGACCCTGCCGGTGCGCCTGACGCCGCCCCGGCTGGCGGTGGCGCGGGGACCGAGCGCGGTGCGCGCCGGCGGCAGCGCGGTGGTGGTGTACCGAGTGGGCGAGCAGGCAGCGACCCATGGCGTGCGGGTAGGGGAGCGCTTCTTTCCCGGCTATCCATTGCCCGGTGCCGACCCCGGGAGCAGCAGCCAGCGTTTTTGCCTCTTCGCTCTGAGTTGGGATGCGGAGTCTGCCGAAGAGGTTTGGCTCGAGGTTGCGGATGAGCTAGGTAATCAGACTCGGACGAGCTTGCTCGACACGGTGGTGGCGGCGCCTCCCAAGGACGACGACATTCGAGTTCCGGACTCCTTTCTCGAACGGGTGGTGCCAAAGATCCTCGAGCGCACTCCAGAAATCGAAGCCGGCGAGAACCTGTTGGCGAGCTATCTGTTGCTGAACAATGAGTTGCGAGCCGCCAACGCCGCCACCCTTGCCGCGCTGGCGAAGGAGACGGCGCCGGAATTCTTGTGGAAAGGCCCTTTCCGCCAGCTTCCGGACAGCCAGGTGATGGCCGGCTTCGCCGAGCGGCGAACCTATCTCTACGACGGCGAGGCGGTGGATCGCCAAGTGCATCTTGGCTACGACCTCGCTTCGGTGCGACAGGCCCCGGTACCCGCCGCCAACGCTGGCCGGGTGGTCTTCGCCGACTATCTGGGGATCTACGGCTACACCGTCGTGGTGGACCACGGTCACGGCCTGATGACCCTGTATTCCCATCTCTCCAGCATCGCGGTGGACGCGGGGCAGAGCGTGGAGACGATGCAGACCCTGGGGCGCACCGGTATTACCGGTCTCGCCGGGGGAGATCACCTTCATTTCTCCGTGCTGGTGCACGGGGTGTTCGTCAATCCCCTGGAGTGGTGGGACCCGCGTTGGGTGGAACGCTCCATTCTTCGTCCTCTGGAGGACGCCTCGCCATGACCACGTCGGCGGATGCTCTCAAGGCCTCCCTCATCGATCGCACCGCGGCGCTGATTCATCAGCGCCTGGATCCCTCGGAGGCGCCCTTCGCGGAGCGCTTCCTGCGCGCCTATTACGGCCCGGTGGCTCCGGATGATCTGCTGGCGCAGCGGCCCCAGGATCTGCTGGGAGCGGTGCTGGCGGTGTGGAGCTTCGGCCGCCAGCGGGAGCCCGGCGCGCCGAAGGTGAGGCTCTACAGCCCGCGCCTGGAAGAGCACGGGTGGCAGAGTCGCTACACGGTGCTGGAGGCGATCAACGACGACATGCCCTTCCTAGTGGATTCCCTTTCCTCGCTTTTGGTGGAGCGGGATCTGCCGGTGGATCTGGTGGTGCATCCGGTGATGCCGGTGGTGCGGGATGAGTCCGGCACCCTGGTGGAGGTGTTGCCGCCAGGCTCCCTGACCCCTGAGCAGGCCGCTGATGAGGAGTATCCCGCCCGGCTGGAGAGTTTCATCCACATCGAGCTGGAGCGGGTGGAGTCGGAGGAGCGGCTGCGGGAGCTGGAGTCGGCGGCGCTGCAGGTGCTGGAGGACGTGCGGGCGGCGGTCTCCGACTGGCGGCAGATGCTGGCTCGAGTCGACGAGATTCTGGACTCCTGGAACGAGGCGCCACCGCCGCTGGCGGAATCGGAGATCGCCGAGGCCCGATACTTCCTGAAATGGCTGCGGGACGATCACTTCACCTTCCTCGGCTACCGCCGCTGTGAGCTGGTGCGGCGAGGGGAGCGATTGGTGCTGAAGGGGCTGGAGGACACCAGCCTCGGCATCCTGAAGATCAGTGACCGCGCCGGAGGCTCCAGCGCTGGTCGCAGTGCCGTGGAGCGCCTGCAGCTGCCCTTGAGCGCGGAGGTCGCCGAACACGTGCGCCGCCGCGAGGCTCTGGTGGTGACCAAGTCGGATCGCCGGGCCACCGTCCATCGCCCGGTGCACATGGACTACGTCGGTATCCGCCGCTTCGACGCCGAGGGTCAGGTGGTGGGGGAGGACCGCTTCCTGGGCCTCTTCACCTCCGTCGCCTATAGCCGGCCGGCGAGCGCTATTCCCTTCCTGCGTCGCAAGGTGGAGCGGGTGCTGGAGCGCGCCGGCTACAACCAGAAGGGCCATGCCGGCAAGGCGCTGGTGCACATCCTGGATACCTATCCTCGGGACGAGCTCTTTCAGATCGACGAAGATGAATTGCTGGCCATCGCCACCGGGATCCTGCAGCTTCAAGAGCGCCAGCGGGTAGCTCTTTTCGTGCGCGAGGATCCCTTCGGTCGCTTCGTCAGCTGCGTGGTCTTCGTTCCTCGGGACCGTTTCCACACTGAGCTGCGGCGGCGCATCGGAGACATCCTCGCCGACGCCTTCGAGGGGGAGGTGTCGGCCCATTACGTCAATCTCGATGATTCCCCCCTGGCGCGGGTGCGCTTCCTGATCCAAACCCGGCCCGGGCGTCTGCCCCACTACGACCGCAAGGTGATCGAACAGCACCTCGCGGCGGCGGCCCGCAGCTGGCCGGACCGACTGCGGGACGTGCTTGAGGAGCGCTTCTCGCCTCAGGAGGCGGCGGCGATCCACCGCCGCTATCGCGAAGCCTTTTCGGTGGCCTATCGCGAGAGCTTCCCGCCGGAGGTCGCGGCGCAGGACATCCGTCACCTGGAGGAAGTGCTGGCGGGGGCTCCCCTGGCGCTGACCTTCTACCATCCCCCCGGCGCCGCGGAGCACCAGGTGCGCTTCAAGCTCTACCAGCCGCATACTGCGCCGGTGCTCTCGGAGGTGCTGCCGAAGCTCGAGAACATGGGCTTCCGGGCGATCTCCGAGATTCCTTATCGAGTGGAGGCGGAGGGGGGGCACGGTGCGGTGTGGATCGGCGATTTCGAGCTCGAGACTCGCGGCCACGAGGCCATCGATCTCAGCGCCGTCGGCGGAGCTCTGCGGGAGCTCTTCGCCGACGTATGGGTCGGGCGGCGGGAGAACGACGGCTTCAACCGCCTGGTGCTCCGTACCGGCCTCACCGGCCGCCAGGTGGTGGTATTGCGGGCCTACGCCAAGTATTTGCGCCAGGCCGGCCTCGCCTTTTCTCAGCGCTTCGTCGAGCGCACTCTGACCCGCCACGGCGATCTCGCCAAGGGGTTGGTGGAGCTGTTCGAGGCGCGCTTCGATCCCGAGCTCTTCGATTCAGGTCAGGAAGGTGACCGGAAATCTCGCCAGAAGCAGCTGCGAAAGCGGCTGCTGGCGGGCTTTGACGGGATTCAGAAGCTCGACGAGGACCTGATCCTGCGGCGCTTCCTCAATCTCATCCTGTCCACCCTGCGCACCACCTACTACCAGCAGCGGGAGGTGGTGCTCGAGGGGGAGTCCGCGGCGACGCCTTCCCTGGCCTTCAAGCTCGACTCTCAGCGGGTACAGGATCTGCCCCTGCCGCGGCCGCGCTACGAGATCTTCGTCTATTCGCCGCGCTTCGAGGGCGTCCATCTACGGGGCGGCCTGGTGGCCCGCGGCGGCCTGCGCTGGTCCGACCGACGGGAGGACTTCCGCACCGAGATCCTCGACCTGGTGAAGGCCCAATCGGTAAAGAACGCGGTGATCGTGCCGGTGGGAGCCAAGGGCGGCTTCGTGCTCAAGCGGCCGCCTCAAGAAGGGGGCCGCCAGGCCCTCGGCGCCGAGGGCCTGGCCTGCTACCGGCTCTTCATCCGCGCCCTGCTGGATCTCACCGACAACCTGCGGGGGGACGAGCTGGTGCCGCCGCCGGGGGTGGTGCGTCACGATGGGGATGACCCCTACCTGGTGGTGGCGGCGGATAAGGGCACCGCGACCTTCTCCGACCACGCCAACGCCATCGCCCAGGAATACGGCTTCTGGCTCGGCGATGCCTTCGCTTCCGGGGGCTCGGCGGGCTACGACCACAAGAAGATGGGGATCACCGCCAAGGGAGCGTGGGAGAGCGTGAAGCGACACTTCCGCGAGGCCGGCCTGGATACCCAGAGCCAGCGCTTCACCGTGGTGGGGGTCGGCGATATGTCCGGCGATGTCTTCGGCAATGGGATGCTGCAGAGTCGCCATATTCGACTGCTGGCGGCCTTCAACCATCTGCATATCTTCGTCGACCCGGATCCGGATCCGGAGGCTTCCTTCCTCGAGCGGCAGAGGCTCTTCGAGCTGCCGGCCTCGTCGTGGGCGGATTATTCCTTGGCGGCGCTTTCCACCGGCGGGCGGATCTACGACCGCAGCGAGAAATCCCTCGAGCTCAGCGACGAGATCCGGAGCTGCTTCAAGATCAGCGAGAGCTCCCTGACTCCCGCACGGCTGATCCAATATCTGCTGCGGGCAAAGGTCGACCTGCTGTGGTTCGGCGGCATCGGAACTTACGTTCGGGCTTCTTCCCAGCGCAACGCTGAGATCGGCGATCGCCACAACGACGCTCTGCGAGTGGCGGCCAATGAGGTGAATTGCCAGGTGGTGGGGGAGGGGGCCAATCTGGCTCTTACCCAGCGCAGTCGAATCGAGCTGGCGCGCTCCGGGGTGCGGATCAACACCGACGCCATCGACAACTCTGCCGGCGTGGACTGCTCCGATCACGAGGTCAACATCAAGATTCTTCTCGACGGCGTGGTGGCCCAGGGGGATCTCACCGGCAAGCAGCGCAACGCCCTGCTGGAGGAGATGACCGACGAGGTCTCGCGACTGGTGCTGCGGGACAACTACCTCCAGACCCAGGCGATCTCCATCGAGCATGCCCGAGGATTCAGCGCTCTCGATCAGCAGCAGCAGCTCCTGCGCCACCTGGAGCGCTCGGTGCGTCTGGATCGCGCCATCGAGGATCTGCCCGACGACGAGGGCCTGGAGGAGCGCCGGATCTCCGGTGAAGGCCTGTCGCGGCCGGAGATCTCGGTTTTGTTGGCCTACGCCAAGCTGGATCTGAGCGCCGAGATCCTGGCCTCGGATCTGCCGGACGAGGATCTGCTGGGAGAGGAGCTGCGGGCCTACTTCCCGCGGCCGCTGCAGGAGCGCTTCGCCGAGGCCATCGAGGGGCATCGCCTGCGGCGGGAGATCATCACCACCGCCCTCTCCAACCATCTGGTGAACCGGGTGGGGCCGACCTTCCTCCACCGTCTGTCGGAGGCCACCGGCGTCGCCGCTCCCGGCATCGCCCGGGCCTTCACCGCGGCGCGCAAGGTCTTCGATCTGCGGGAGCTGTGGACGGCGGTCGAGGCGCTAGACGGGGAGATTCCGGCGAAAGTGCAAATCGGCATCATGCTCGATATCGGGCGCACCCTGGAGCGCATGGTGCTGTGGTTCCTCCAGCACCGCGGTGCGGAGCTGGAGATCGGCGCGACGGTGAAGGCCCTGGAAGGAGGGATCGCCGAGGTGCGACAGAATCTCGCTGAGGTGCTGCCCGGTCGTCGTCGCCAGATCGTGACCAAACGCACCAACCGCTTGACCAAGCAGGGAGTGCCGGAGACCCTCGCCCGGCGCCTCGCCTCCCTGGACTTTCTGGTGGCGGGTCTGGATATCGTCGATCTTTCCGACGGCTCCGATGTGGCGACGGTTTCCCCGGTGTACTTCCAGGTGGGGGAAACCTTTGGTCTCGACTGGCTCCACGCCCAGGCGCGGGATATCGACCTCGAGGGGGGCTGGACCCATCTCGCGGTGGTCAGCCTGCAGGAGGACCTCTACAGCCACCAGCGGCGGATCACCCGCCGGGTGCTCGAAGAATTCGGCGGCGATGCCCGCCCGGTGCAGCGCTGGGTGCAAGAGCATCGCACTCTCTTCCAGCGTGCCCGCCGACTGCTGGACGACCTCAAGGCGACCCCGTCTCGGGACTTTGAGATGCTCACCGTGGCCAATCATCAGCTGCGGGGCCTGGCGCGGAGCTGAGCCCTTGGCCGATGGATAGAAGATCCCAGGCCGGTCGCTGAGATACCGCTCGACGAGACGGCCTGGGAGCCTCCGAAACCCCCGTCTAGCCTTTGCGCTGGCGCCGAAATTCTGGTAAGAACACACCATCCGTCACCCCCCATCACTTCCGTCTCTCGGTGTCCTACCGGGCGGGGGGCCACCCGACAATTCTCCCCAATGTTGGAGATCGATTCGAGATGAAGAAGCTCCTCTTTGCCGCTTTGGCCCTGACCCTCGTCGCCGCGATGGCCCTGCCCGCTTCCGCCCAATTCGAGGACGAGGCCGGTCCCGGTGCGCTCTCGCCGGTGCCCACTAACCCCACCTTTATCAACATCGCCGGCGTCGACGACGAGCTCTTCGTCGGCTCCGGTGCCTTCGGTGGCGGCGCCCCCAACGACGCCTTCACCATCGACGCGGATACCGACACTGCTACCGCGGTATTCACCGGCACTCCGGTGTGGGGCGCCACCTACAATCCCGATAGCGGCCTGGTGCTCTTCACCACCAGCGGCGGCGTGACCGATGGTGCAGACCTCTTCAGCTTCGATCCGGTCGCCGGCGGCGCGCCGGCGCTCGTTGGCACCATCACCCTCGCCAGCGGCGCGGATCTGCGCATCGACGGTCTCGCCTTCTCCGGCGGCACCCTCTTCGGCGTCCACCAATTCGACGACGCGGCCGCCACCGCGGGCCTCTTCTCCATCGATTCCGGCACCCTGGTGGCGACTTCGGTGTTGACTCTGCCCAGCGGTAACATCAGCGGTATCGCCGCCGACGGCGGCGTGATCTACGGCGTTGACGACACCAACACCGAGGTGGTGATCATCGATCCGGGCAGCGGTACCAGCAGCTTTGCGGCCTATCCCGGTGGCGAGTTCGATATCGACGGTCTGGCCGGCGGTGACGGCACCCTCTACCTGGTGACCGATGAGGCCGGCGCCATCTACACTCTGGACATTGCGACCCAGACCTACGGGGCGGACCTCACCGGTCCCTTCGCCACCGCGACCACCTTCTCCGCCGGCGCCTACATTGTCGCCGCTCCGGACATTCCGAGCGCCGACCCCAGCGAGATCCCGACCCTCTCCACCGTCGGTATCGTGGGTCTCGGCCTGCTCCTCGCCTTCGCTGCGGCCTTCATTCTGCGTCGTCGCGCCTAAGGCGCTGCCTGAGACATTGTTCGCTTGCGCTAGCATGCGGACAACAGGCAGCCCGCCGCTGGTCGCTCTCGGGTGACCTCCGGCAGCTTGAAGAACCCTCTGAGGCTTTTGCCTCAGAGGGTTCTTCTCTTTGTTACGGACTGCTGCTTGGAGCTTCGCCTCAGAGCTTCTTTCGTTGCTGGCAACGGGGCCCGCGAAGCCCGCTGAGCTTCAGGCTGGAACGAGGGCGTCCGGCACCATCTTGGGCAGCGAGAGGCTTCGCCCTAGATCGATGAGGGCTTCCGCCCGGCGCTGGGCGATGGGTTCCGGCAGGGTGACGAGGCCGACGGTGCGGGTAGGGACGGGATCCTCGAATTTGCGGTAGACCACCAGGTCAGAAGCCTGGCCGGCGGCCGCGAGGGCGAGGGCCGGGAGCACCGCGCAGCCGACGCCGGAGCCCACCATGAAGCGCAGGGTCTCGAGGCTGGTGGCGTGCACCGGGGCCTGGCTGCGGCCCTCGCCGCAGAGCTGGAGGGTGTGGTCCCGAAGGCAGTGGCCGTGGTCCATCAGGATCAGCTCTTTCCGCGGCAGCTCGGTGACGGCGATGCGCTGCCGGGAGGTCAGGGCGTGCTCCCGGGGCATGGCCAGGACCAGCTCCTCTTTGAACAGCGGTCGCTCCACCAGGGCTTCGGCGCGGCTGGGGAAGGAGAAGAAGCCGACGTCGATTTGACGCTCCCTCAGCTTGCCGATGAGCTGCTCGGTGAGGGCCTCGAAGAAGTAGAAGCGGGCTTCCGGGAAGCGTTCGGTGAGGGCCGGCAGCAGGTGGGGGATGAGGTAGGGGCCGAGGGTGGGGATGAAGCCCAGGCGGACGATGCCGCGGAGGGCTTCGGGCGTCTGTTGGGCGTTCTCGACGTCCTCCAGGGCCCGCAGCAGTCGCTCGATGGACTCGAGCACGGCGACGCCCTCGGGGGCGACTTCGCAGCGCCTCGAGGTGCGGTGGAAGATCTGCACCCCCGCCGCCGATTCCACTCGCTTCACCAGGGTGGAGAGGGAGGCCTGGGCGATGCCACAGCGTTCGGCGGCACGCCCGAAGTGGAGGGTATCGGCGAGCACCAGGATGGCTCGCAAATCGCGAATCGCTACGGAACCTAGGCCTTTCATCGCTATTATCGATCGCTCCTATCGAAAAATCGATCTTGATCCATCAACTTCGGCGATCTTAGCATGCCCTCGTCGTCAAATGAGACGCAATTGAAACGAAGGAGATGCAAGATGGTTTGTTTGACCTGTAGCCAGCGACCGAAAGCCGGAGGGATGGCCTACGGCGTGATGCCCGCCGCCACTCTGTGCTCGCAGTGCGGTGCCGGCGTGTGCGCCGAGCACCTCAGCGAAGGGGCGACTCCCGCCGCTCGCACCTGCCCGGCCTGCGCTTCCGGCGCGGCGAGGCAGACCGCTCGCCGCTGAGTCTGGACCCCGCCGCGGCGCTTCCCGGATCTGCCGGACGCGCTAGATCAGTCGATCGGTCGGGGTGGAAGAGCCGAGACCCCCGCCGAGGCCGCAGCTCCCAGTCACTGCGTGCGGCCGTCCCCTTTGCCTGAGTTGATTCGAGTTAACCCCTTTGATCCTGTGATCGTTGTTTGCAGGAGGAGATCATGAGCGATTCATCCAAGCCCACCGAGGGCGCCCAATGCCCCGTTCTCACCACCGCCACCGGCGCGCCCATCGGCGAGCAGCAGGCCTTGACCGCCGGCCCCCGGGGGCCGCTGCTGATGCAGGATGTTCAGCTGCTGCAGCAGATGCAGCACTTCAACCGCGAGCGCATTCCGGAGCGGGTGGTTCACGCCAAGGGCTCCGGCGCCTATGGCACCTTCACCGTCACCGGTGACATCACCGAGGTCTCCAAGGCCTCCCTTTTCTCCGAGATCGGTAAGCAGACCGACGTCTTCCTTCGCTTCTCGACGGTGGCGGGAGAACGAGGCGCCGCCGACGCCGAGCGGGACGTTCGCGGCTTCGCGGTGAAGTTCTACACCGAGGAAGGCAATTGGGACATGGTGGGCAACAACACTCCGGTGTTTTTCGTTCGCGATCCCTATAAGTTCCAGAATTTCATCCACACCCAGAAGCGCCACCCGAAGTCCAATCTGCGGAACATGGACATGCAGTGGGACTTCTGGTCTCTGTGCCCGGAATCCCTGCACCAGGTCACCATCCTGTTCTCGGACCGGGGCCTGCCCCGTACCCTGCGCCACATGAACGGCTACGGCAGCCACACCTTCTCCCTGATCAACGCCGAGGGGGAGCGGGTATGGTGCAAATTCCACTTCAAGTCGATGCAGGGCATCGAGTGCATGACCGACGCCGAGTCTACCGAGCTCATCGGTGAGGACCGGGAGAGTCACCAGCGGGATCTCTTCAACTCCATCGAGCAGGGGGACTTCCCCCGCTGGCGGGTGTGCGTGCAGGTGATGACCCAGGAGCAGGCGGAGAGCTTCCAGTGGAATCCCTTCGACCTCACCAAGGTCTGGCCCCACGGTGATTTCCCCCTCATCGAGGTGGGCGTGATGGAGCTCAACCGCAACCCGGAGAATTACCACGCCGAGGTAGAGCAGAGTGCCTTCGAGCCCAGCGCTCTGGTGCCGGGCATTGGCCCCAGCCCCGACAAGATGCTCCAGGCGCGCCTGATGAGCTACGCCGACACTCATCTCTACCGGCTCGGGGTGAACTACCACGAGATCCCGGTGAACCGGCCCGTATGCCCGGTGCGTCACTACATTCGCGACGGCGCCATGGCCTCCGCCGAGCATTACGGCAGCGCCCCCAACTACTGGCCCAACAGCATCGAGGACGCGCCGAAGCCGGATCACCAATACAAGGACCCGGCCTGGAACCTAGGCCAGACCCTCGTCGATCGCTACGACTCCACCGTAGATCACGACGATTACACCCAGGCCGGGAACCTCTACCGTATGTTCGATAACGGCCAGCGGGATCGCCTCACCACCGCCATCGCCGGCGGCCTCGGGCAGGCCCGCAGAGACATCCAGGAGCGCCAGCTCTGCCACTTCTTCCGCGCCGACCCGGATTACGGCCTGCGCATCGCCGCGAAGCTAGGCATCGAAGTCGGGGCCGCCATGGAGGCTGTCGGCGCCACCGGTTGACGGACCGCAAATTGCGGTTCCTCCAGACCCCGGCCGTGCCGGGGTCATTTTTTTTGGGGGAGATGCCGCCCAGCCCATGCGGCGGGTTTGAAGGGTGAATGCCGGGTCTGGGGCCTGCTGGGGAAGAAATCCCCCCCTCTATCCCCCCCTTTTTCAAAGTGGGGGACGCCCGCGCCCTTCCCATTTGGGCTGAGCCAGCGTTGAAGCTGGTGCCATATCCCTTGCGGTCCTAAGCGTGGATACCAGGCTTGCGATCTGCCGGCTGGCAAGGAGCGAACCTCGTTCCAGAGGCACAGCGCCGGAGCATCCGGAGCCGATGGCAGATGGTCGCTGCGAGACTTTCGTCAGTCCGAGGCGACTATGCGACCAGCGAAGCCTTCGGAGCGTGGGGAGCGGAGCGGCGATCCAGGGTGGCCCCAGGCAAGTGGTTTGCTGTGGGAGAAATCCCCCCCCTATCCCCCCCACCCTCTGACTAATGCCGTCAAAGTGGTGGACGCCCGCTCCCTTTCCATTTGGGCTGAGACAGCGTTGTGGTCGGCATCGTTGCCTTGGGTTTTGCTCGACTCACGCTGGCAAGGAGCGAGTCGCGTTCCGGAGGCACAGCGCCGGAGCATCCGGAGCCGAGGGCAGATGCTGGCCGCGAGAATTTCGCTAGTTCGAGGCGACTATGCGACTAGCGAAGCCTTCGGAGCGTGGGGAGCGGGGCCCCGATCGAGGGACCCCAGGTACGTCATCTACCCGCCTTCAATCGCCGCTGGAGGCCTCTCCCAGCAGCTCCGCCAACACCTCTTCAGTGTGCTCGCCCAGCTCGGGCCCGGCCCATTGGCTGGCTCCGGGGGTCTCGGTGAGTCGCGGGGAGATGGCGGGAACTCGCAGGGTGCGTTCACCGACGTGGAGGGTGTGGAATTGCTCGCGGGCCTGGTAGTGGGGGTCGGCGGCGATGTCGGCGACGTCGTAGATGGGGCCGGCGGGGACTCGGGACTTTTCGAAAATCTCCAGCGCTTCGGCGCTGGGCCGAGCGCCGCACCACTGGCCGAGGATCTCGTCCAGGATCTCGCTGTGCTCCACCCGGGCCGGGTTGTCGACGAAGCGAGGGTCGTCTCCCAATTCCGGCTGGCCGATGGCCTCGGCGAGGCGACGGAAGATGGAGTCTCCGTTGGCGCCGATGATGAGGTAACGCCCGTCGCTGCAGCGATAGGTATTGGTGGGAGCGATGCCGGTGATGGTGGTGCCGGCCCCCTGGCGGATCAGGCCGAGGCCGTCGTATTCCACGAAGGTCGCCTCGAGGACGTTGAACACCGACTCGTAGAGGGCGACGTCCACCACCTGGCCCTTTCCACCCTGTTCATCATTCTGCGAGTCGCGCTCCCGGTGGAGCAGGGCGAGGACGATGCCGAGGGCGGCGTGGAGCCCGGCGAGGCTGTCGCCGAGGCTCAAGTTGGCGCGCATCGGCGCCGAGCCGGGCTCGCCGATAAGGTGCCTTAAGCCCCCGAAGCCCTCGCACACCGAGGCGAAGCCGGGCTTGTGGGCGTAGGGGCCGGTCTGGCCATAGCCGGAAATGCGGGCGTAGACCAGCCGAGGATGATCGGCGGTGAAGCGCTCCGGGCCCAGATTCCAGCGCTCCATGGTGCCCGGGCGGAAATTCTCGATCAGCACATCGCTGCACTCAGCGAGGCGGGCGGTGAGCTCCTGCCCCCGCTCGGTGCGCAGGTCCAGCACCACGCTCTTCTTATTGCGCGCGAGAGAGCGCCACCACAGAGACGTGCCGTCCTGCATCGCCCGCCAGTGGCGCAGCGGATCGCCGCCGGGAGGCTCTACCTTGATCACCTCGGCGCCGAAATAGCCCAGGATGCAGCCGGCAAAAGGCCCGGCGAGAAATTGGCCGAGCTCCAGAACTCGCATGCCCTGAAGCGGGCCCGTTGTGGTTTGAGCAGTCATGGAGAAAGTCTAGCGCGGCGGCGGGTCGTGTTTCGAACCTCGACGCTCTCGATGCGTACAGAGAAAGGCAAACCCTCCATCGGATGCTGGTCTTCAGAGTCTGGGTCACCTGAGATGGTCGCTACATCAAAGCCGATCCTAGGCAGTGGCTCTGATAGATTCTCTGGTCAACGTCGACAGTGAAGAACGAGCGCCAGCGAGAGCCGCCAGGACCTCGTTCGGGCGAGAAGCCGATACTTGCGAGTCGCTGGAAGGTTGGCGTGATGAGAGTTTCGTCCGATTCCCGGAGATCCGTTGGGCCCCAATCGTCCACCCACCAGCATGCATCCGATGGCACTAGTTCAAGAGAGTTCGAGGCTGCCGATGAGAGAACCCCGAAATTGTGACCATAGGCCCGGTGGGGTGGGGGACAGCGAGCTGTTGATGCGGTTCCGAGATCGCCGCTGGTCATTCGGCGACCCCCGCGACTGGCTGTCCTGCCAGCAGGCTTTACCGGCTCGGCAGCGAATCGCGGAGGCGCTCGGGGTGCTGGCTCTGGCTGGAGTCCTGGCTCTGGTGGGCTGGTCTTCCGCGGCAGCGCAGCAGGGTGAGCAATCGCAGGCCGACTCCCAGGCCCTCGGCGCCGGCACTCCCTTCGCCGATCTCTTCCAGGATTCGGCAGACGTCAACGTGGTCAACCTGGAGGTCCAGGTGACGGATGGGGAGGGGCAGCCGGTGAGCGGGCTGGGGCTGGAGGATTTCGTGCTGCTGGAGGACGGGGAGCCGGTGGAGATCACCAACTTCTACGCGGTGGAGAACGGCGAGGTGCTGCTGCCGGCGCCGGTGAGCGCCGCGGAAGGGGAGGCCACCGCCGCTCCGGAGGCCGCCGCCGAGGAGAGCGGCGCCGAGCCGCCGCCGAGGCAGCTGACCATCGCCCTCTTCGTCGACAACACCTTCATCAGCCCCACCGGGCGCAGCCGGGTGTTCTCGAAGGTGCGGGAATTCCTCCTCGACGCCTTCCAGCCGGGAACGCGGATCCTGCTGGCGGCGAACGAGCGGGAGCTGGTGATTCGTCAGCCGCTGACGGAGGTGCCCTTCGACATCTACTACACCCTGGACGCCATGGAGCGGGACGGCAGCCCGGAGGCCACCTCCTTCGAGATTCAGCACCGCGGCATCCTGCGGGAGATCGGCGAGCTCAACATCGATCAGGCGAGCGGCTTCTTCGCCACCACCGGCGCCAACGCGGATCTCCCCCAGGAATTTCTCACTCAGCAGGTGGTGTCGGAAATTCAGGGCCTGGTTCCGCGGATCCGCTCCTACAGCCAGCAGGTGCACGTGCGGGCGAAGGACAGCCTCGACGTGCTGGATCGCTTCGTGCGCTCCATCGCCGGGATGCCCGGTACCAAAGCGGTGATCCACGTCAGCGACGGGATCCCTATGCGGGCGGGGGAAGATCTCTTCGAGGCGCTCAACCTGAGGGTGGAGCAGCTGCCCTCCCAGCAGAGCCTGCTCTCCCTGCAGGACGAAGCGTCCCGCTACGACCTCTCCGAGGAGCTGCAGAACATGGCGGCGGCGGCGAATCGAGACCGGGTGTCTTTCTACACTCTGTACGCGGCGCCTCCAGCGGCGGCGCTGCGGGGAGCGGCGGAGAACCGCGGATCGTTGCTCAACAACGCCTCCCTCGGCAATCTGGCGGAGGCCAACGCCCAGGCTTCTCTCTCTCTGCTGGCGGAGCAGACCGGGGGCACCACCGCCAACGACGCGACGGACTTCCTCTCGACCCTGGAGACCATCTACCGTGACTTCAACCACCACTATGCCCTCGGCTACGTGGCGCCGAGGCGGGGAGGGGCCGCCGGGGCGAGGAATCTAGAGGTGCGGCTGGTGGAGGCGGCGGAGCGCCGCGGCTGGTCCCTGCGCCACCGTTCCTCGGTGCGAGACAAGAGCGCCGCGGAGCGCATGGCGGAACGCACTTACACGACCCTGGCTCTCGGTGCGGTGGATAATCCCCTCGGCGTCGGGGTGAGCCCGCAGACCATCGAGGAGGAGGGCGGCACGCTGGAGGGCGATGGCGAGGACGAAGCTCTCTTCGTCGTGCCCCTGCTGGTGCAGGTACCCTTGGGTAACGTCGTGTTGGTGCCCGGGGCGGCGCATCACGAGGGGAGGGTGAGCGTCTACCTAGCGGTGGGAGACGAGCTCGGGCGACTCTCGCCGGTGACCCGCCACGTCTGCCCGATCCGCATCCCCAACGAGGAGCTGCTCACCGCCCTCGGGCGCACCGCCGCCTGCGGCCTGCGATTGTTGATGCGCGGCGGCCCGCAGAAAGTGGCGGTGACGGTGCACGACGAGCTGGGGGCGCGGGAGTCGGCGATTCAGCTGGAGCTGGACGTCGCCGTGGAGGAGGCGGCCAGCGCCCCAGCGGACGCACCGGTGCCGGGACGGTAGCGACCGGTGCGAAGGCAGCAGGTGGTTTGGGAGCGAGGGGGGAACCCCTGCTGGAGCTCAGGTGTTGGCGCCCAGGGAAGGGCGCCCGCCGTAGGGAGGCGTGGAAGCCAGCGGGAGGAGACTTGCGGACCTCCTATTCGACAGGTTTTAGGAGCTTTGCTGGCGTGGTCGGCCTGTCTCGGAGCACCTCTGGTGGCTGCGGACGGTGATCCCTGGATCGTGACTTCTCGATCCGCCGGTGGGCTGGAGGCCAACGCCGCGGCCCTGGTGCTCAGCGGGCAGGAGGGCGGCGACCTGGAGGTGGAGGCGAGGCTGTGGCGTTTGGGTTTGGATAAGGGGCGTTTGGAGTTGGATGAGGGGCGCCTGGAGGGGGACGAGGGGGAGCGGGAAGGGCAAAGCGCCGCTCAGGGCTTCGAGATCCCGCCAGGAAAGACGGCGGCCGCTCTGGTGGTGGATCTCTCCGGTCCGTCTTTGCTGGCGGGGCTAGCGCCGGATTACTCCGGTCCTCTGGTCATCGAGATCTACGTCTATGTGCTGGATCGCCGCGGAGGGGTCGCGGGCTTCTCGGCCCAGGGGGTGCGCCTGACGCCCGATTCGACGAGACGAGAGGATTTGCGCCAGGGCGGCGGGGTCAAGGTGGTCGCGCCCCTGGCGCTGTCTGGAGGGCGCCGGGGAGACGACGCCCTCACCCTGCGCCTGCTAGTGCTGCAGCGCCAGAGCGATCGCTTCCGGCTGCGCAGCGTCGATCTGGAAGATTCCCTGGATTCGCTGCCGCCGCTCTTCCAGCCGCCCCAAGATTGGGCGGTGGCGACTCCGCCGAGCTCTCCTTCCTGGCTCTTCCCTTGGCGTCGAGATGCCGGCTCGGGGATCGCGCCCTTCGTCGCCCCGCGCCTCGCCTCGGATGCTCCGACCCTGCTGTGGCTGCCGACGGCGCAGGGGGCTTCGCCGCCTCGACTCATCGCTGACCCGGTGGAGGGGGGAGATCGGCTAGAGGTGGATTTGGAAGTAGCGGCGGGGGAAGCGCCGAGGTCTCCCGCGGGATTCGATACCTCGTGGACTCCGTGGCGCCTGCCGGCCACCTTCTGGCCGGAGGGGGAGTACCGGCTGCGGGTCCGGGGCCGCGGGACGGGGGATATCGGCGAGCTCCAGGCCTCGGTGCGGCTGGGGATTTCATCTCTGAGCGCGCCGCCGGAGGGTGCGGGGGAGCCACCTGCGCCGACAGCAGAACCGGTCCCGGTGCGCCCCGCTGAAGGGTCCGTCTACCAGCTAGATCCGCTGATGGAGGCCTACGCCAACGCGGTGCTGGGCTCCCCTCGACGGTCGGCTGGCCCGGCGGCTGAACCCGGGCGCAGGCCTGCCCCTGCCAGCGTCGGTGCCAGTACTAGTGTCGGCGCTCCGAGACCTAGTGCCGCCCGATGGAGAGCGGTGCAGGAAGAGGTTGCGCGGGTAGAGCGGAGCTACCTCGGCTCCGGCGATGCGCGGCGCCTGGCGGCCCTCACCAAGGCGGAGCTGGAAGTCGCCCTCTGGGCCTCGCGCCAGGACCCGGAAGTCCTGGTGCCTCTGATGCATCTCCACGAATCACTCTTTCGCCGCTACCACGGCGCCGGGGAACTATTGCTGGCCACCCATTCCCGCCGTCATCTGGAGCGATTGATGCAGGTCTACCGGGAACGCGGGGGGGACGAAGGGCTGCAGCACCTGGCGAGGCTGGAGAGCAGCATCGCCGGCTACCTGCTAAGCCTGGGGTCGGTCTCCTCCGCCAAGCTGGCCTACCAGCGGGCGCTTCAGGACGATCCCCAACAGCCGACGGCGCTCCTCGGCCTGGCGGCCATCGAGGAGGCCTACGGCAACGTGGGCAGCGCCATCGGTCTGCTGGAGCGCCTGCTGAAGGTGCAGCCGGAGCACGCGGAAGGGCAGCTGCGGCGGGCGGTGAATCTCGGGCGAGAATCCCCCCGTCGCGGGGCGCGAGCGCTGGGCCGGTGCCTGGACCGAGGGGCGGAGTGGATGAAGATCCTCGCTCATCAGGAGCTGGCCCGACTCTGGGTGGCGATGGGCCGCGGGGACGAGGCGGCGGAGCTGCTGGCGTCGGCGGTGAATCGCTTCGGGGACAACCAGCGTCTCCACCTGCAGTACGCGGCGGTGCTCGACGGCTTAGGGCGACTCTCCGAGGCCTCCTCGGCGCTGGGGGAGCTCGATTCGGTGAGCAACCGACGGGAAACTCCTCGCTGGCGCTACGCCCGCTGGCCCCAGGAGGGCACGCTGGAGGTGCGGCGTAGCCTGATCGAGAGCGCCGAATCTCGTCGACCGGATTTGACCCAGGGGCTGGAGCGCTGGACTTCGCCGGCTCCTCCCCTCGCCACGCCGCCGCGGCCTCGGCGGCCGCCGCCGAGACGAGGGGGAAGAGGCCCATGAATGGCGCCACGGAATCTGACCAGGAGAGCGCCCCTCGCCCGCTCTGGCTCCCGCTACGCTGGCGACCGGCGGGCCGGGAGCTGGAGGGCCCGTCGGGGGCAGGGCTGCTGGGGGGTTTTACCGTGCTCTTGGTTCTGCTGTCGGCCCTGGCGGGGAGCAGCGCCCGGGCTCAGGCCGCCTCGCCGCCGACGGTGAGCGTGATTCGCCCGAGCCTCTTCGAAGCGGCCGTGGGAGAGCAGGAGATCGAGGCGGCAATCGAGTCCGAGGACGAAGTGATTCGAGTGGTGTTCTGGGTCGATGGGCAAGTGGTGGGGGAGCTCGCCGAGCCTCCCTGGGTCTTTCGCGCGGACTTCGGTGACGAGGCGGTGCGCCACGAGGTGGAGGTGGTGGCCTATACCGCCTCGGGGCTCACCGCGACGGGCTTCAGCAGCACGCCGGGGATCGAGATCAACGAGTCGGTGAGCATCGCCCTGCAGCAGCTCTACGTCACCGTAACCCGCGAAGGGGCCCGAGTGCCGGGGCTCGAGACGGAAGACTTTCGAGTGGTGGACGAGGGGCTGCGGCGGGAGATAGTGACCTTCGCCCGCGGGGATATCCCCTTCGCCGCGCTGGTGATGGTGGATGCCTCCACCTCGATGAGCGGCGGCAAATTGGAGAGCGCCCTGGTGGGGGCCAAGGCCTTCTTCGACGGCATGCGCCCCCTCGACGAAGGGCGCCTGACGGTGTTCTCCGACCGGGTGCTCCACAGCACTCCTTTCACCACCTTCCCCCGGGTGCTGGCCACCGGGCTGGACTCGGTGGCGGCTCGCGGCGGAACGGCGATCAACGATCATCTCTACCTCGCCCTGCGGCAGCTGGAAGAGCGTCAGGGGCGTCGGGTGGTGCTGCTCCTCTCCGACGGGGTGGATACCCACAGCGTGCTGTCCATGGCCCAGGTATCCAGAGGGGCGCGGCGTAGCCAGGCGTTGGTCTATTGGCTACGTTTGCCCTACCGAGACGGGATGGTGGGCGGTCCGCCAGCGCTGACCACGGCGTGGCGAAACCCGGAGGGCTATCGGCGGGAATACGCCGCGCTGGAACGGGCGGTCCACGAGAGCGGCGGGCGCATCGTGGAGCTCGCTTCGCAGCAGGACATCGCCCCGGCCTTCCGCGGCATTCTCGAGGAGCTGCGGGAGCAATACGTGCTTGGCTTCTATCCTCAGGGGACGCCCCAGGACGGCCGCTGGCGCTCGGTGGCGGTGGAGGTCGAGGGCCCCGGGCTCGAGGTGCGAAGCCGCGGCGGGTACGTGGATCGCTAGGGCCGGATCACCGGCTGAAGCGGCTCCTTCGCCGGCGCTCCTGCCCCTCGTCTAACTTGGTACTGGGTCCCACTCGAATCCGCATCCAGCTCAATCCACATCCAGTTCAACAGCATCAAGCCCGGCGCTCGACCTCCAGGCGGTCCAGCAGCTGGCGCCAGGCCTTGCCGCGGTGGCCGAGGGCATCTTTGCTGCCGGTATCCATCTCGGCGTAGGTTCGCCCTTCGCCTCGGGGCTGGAAGATGGGATCCCAGCCGAAGCCGCCGTCTCCCTGAGGGGTAGCGGTGAGGCTGCCGGTCACTTCGGCGATGGCCACCACCGAGCCCTGGTGGTCTCGGTAGTGCAGCCCGCAGCGAACGGTGGCCCGAGGGTCGCCGAGGGCGTGGGCGCTGCGGGCCAGCGTCTCTAGGCCGGCGGCCTCGAGCATCCACTTGATGAAGGGGCCGGGAAAGCCGCCGAAGGCGTGGAGCCCGAGGCCCGTATCTTCCACCACCACGGGGCGACCGAGGCGCCGGTAGGCCTCCTCGGCCTTGGCGCTGAGCACCTCTTGGAGATCGAGGCTCTGAATCTCTGGAAGATCGACCGCCGCCGAGTCCAGATCCTCTCCGGCAGCTCCCAGCAGGCGGCGCGCTTCCTCCAGCTTGTGCCGGTTCCCGGTCACCAGAGTGACGCCGGCCAGGGGGGAGCGAGACATCAGGCGCGGGGGCTGGTGGTAGGCAGGGAGTCCAGCATCTCGTGGAGCCTGTCCAGCAGGTCTTCCACCGCCGCCTCGAGCTCCTGCAGGCTGCCGTCGTTGCGCAGCACGAAATCGGCCACCTCTCGGCGGCGGGCACCGTCTCCCTGGGCCTCCAGGCGGCGCCGGGCGTCCTCTGGATCCATGCCCCGTTCCACCGCTCGCTGGTGGCGGGCCTCGGACTCCGCCTCCACGGTGACCACGACGTCGAATTCGTTGGCTCGTCCCGCCTCCACCAGCAGGGTCGCCTCGTAGACCACGATGCCGGAGGCTCCGGCGGTGAGCTGGTGGAAGCGCTCCTGGACCAGCGGGTGGATGAGGTTCTCCAGCTGCTGCCGGGCGCTGTCGTCCTTGAACACTCGGGCGGCCAGCAGGGGGCGGTGGACGCTGCCGTCGTTGGCCAGCATCAGGTCGCCGAAGAGCTCCTGGACCGCCTGGGTGCCGGCGGCGCCGGGACGGTAGAGATCCGCCACGACGTCGTCCGCGTCGATGACCCGACAGCTGCGCTCCGCCAGGAGCCGGGCGACGGTGGACTTACCGCTGGCGAGGCCGCCGGTGAGGCCTACCAGCAGGCGCTTTTCTCCGGGAACGGCCGGACGCCGCAGGCGCATGGTGTGGTACTTCTGCATCGAATTTCTCGAAGGATTGGGGGTGAATGGGTCGTATTGAAGATAGGTGAAGAGATTAGGGGTCGAGGCCTTGGCGGCGCCGGGAAGCGCGCAGCGTATTGACCAGAAGATGGGCGACGGTCAGCGGCCCCACGCCGCCGGGCACCGGGGTGATGGCGCCGGCTTTGGGGGCGACGGCGGTGTAGTGCACGTCGCCCACCAGCACTTGGCCTCTCTTCTCCAGGGTTCGCCGGCGCTTCTCGTCCCCCGGAAAAAGTCTTTCGACCTCGGCGGCTTGATCGATGCGGTTGATTCCCACATCCACCACCACCGCGCCCTCGCGAACGTGCTCGGCATCGATCATCGCCGGTCGCCCGACGGCGGCCACCAGCAGGTCGGCTTGGCGACAGATCGCCGGCAGGTCCCGGGTGCGGGAATGGCAGACGGTGACGGTGCAATTCTCTGCCAGCAGCAGCGCGGCCATCGGCTTGCCGACGATCAGCTAGCGCCCGACGATCACCGCGTGGCGACCCGCCAGCGGGATCTCGTAGCGCTTGAGCATCTCCAGCACTCCCGCCGGGGTGCAGGGGACGAAGGCCCGCTGACCGGCCCACAGGTTGCCGATGTTCACCGGATGGAAGCCGTCGACATCCTTGGCTGGGCTCACCTTCTCCACCAGCTTCCGCTCCGGGAGCCCGGAGGGCAGGGGGAGCTGAACCAGGATGCCGTCGATGGCGTCGTCGGCGTTGAGCTCCTCGAGGGTCGCCCGCACCTGATCTTCGCTGGCGTCCGCCGGCAATACTACCGTCGCGCCGTCGATGCCCGCTTCTTCACAGGCCCGGGTCTTCATGCCGACGTAGACCTTGGAGGCGGGGTTCTCCCCCACCAGAACGACCCGCAGAGCCGGAGCTCGGGCTCCTGCCGAAACCATTTCCGCCACCGCTTGGCGGACCTCTTCGCGCAGTTCCCGCGCTACTTTCCGTCCATCGAGAATCGTCGTCATGAAGGCATTCCCCGGCTGCAAAATCGTAGAGGGTTCGTAGAGAGTATTGGGGGTAGGTCGAAGCGTCACTGGATCCCGGGGCTGGCTAGCTCAGAAGAGAAGCGCGCTGGGCCAGAAGAGGCATGCCCTAGCCCAGAAGAGGGGAGCCAGCGGCGATGAGCTTCCCTCGGAGCATACCAGCGCCAGCGACGGAGAGGCGGCTGAGGAGTGGCTAAAGGGGCGGCTTCTGAGTCTGTCCAGGAGCTGCCCTTGACACCATTGCGAGGGACTCCTTAAGGTGCCAACAGCATTCTTCCTTCGTCATTGCTCCCTCTCTCTCGTAGCTTCCAGAGGTGCGCCGATGAGCTCCTTTTCTCCTGCGTCCCCCGCCCCGGAATCCGCATCCTCTCCGCTTTCAGGAGGGGGTGGGGCGCCGGCCCCCGGCCCGCTAGAAGAGCGCTTCCGTCCCCGGTCGGCGCCGAAGCCGCGGCGTAAGAAGCCCTGGGAGATGGGGCTCCTGGCCTGCGGCATCGGCTGTGCCGTCGTGCTGGTGGCGAGCGTGGTGGTGGCGCTGGTGGGCTTGCGCTGGATGGTGGGCGGGGATCAGGTGGCGACCTCGGAGATCGTCGGCCAGGGCTCGGTGGGGGCCTTTCAAATGGACCGCCCGATGGAGGATGAAGGCTCGCGGGAGCTGCTGCTCTTCTTGATGTCGGAGCTGCAGCGGGTCGACGGCGAGCAGAGCACCGAGGACATGCCGGAGTTCATCCGCCGCATGGAGGAGATGAATCGCGCCAATCAGACCCAGGGGAACGCCCAATCCCTCGGCATGATCGTGCCCAAGGAGATGACCTTCACCCTGGAGCCTATCGCGCCGGATGCCGCGGATCTCGACGGAGAGGAGGATCAGCGGGCCCTGGTGGGGGCGGTGAACCTCGCCGCCTTCTCGCGCACCCTGCGCTGGTTCATCGAGGGTAAGGGGGACAACGTCGCAAGCTACCGCGGGCATCAGATCGCCGCCGTGGATGACGAGCTCTTCTACACTTTCCACGGCGACACCCTGCTGGGCAGCGATCACCGAGGGGCCCTAGAGCAGGTGGTGGACCGCCTCGAGGATCGCCCCTCGGATCGAGGGGACGAAGAGAGCTCCGGTCGCTGGCGAGCGGAATCGCCGATGGCTTCCCCCCTGGTTCCCGAAGAGCGCGGAGGCTACGACTTCTACGGCGCCGTGCGCAACTACGACGGCGCCCAGAGCGATTGGCTCACCGGCTTCGAGCTGATGCTGTTGGAAATGCTCGGGGCGGGGATGATGGATTGGGTCCGACTGCCGGAGGCGAATAGTGACGAGGTGCAGGAAATCTTTCTCGGCATCGATGTGCTCAGCGCGGATCAGGTTCGGATGGACCTCGCCTTCGCCTGTTCCGATGAGCAGGCTGCTCAGCGTTGGCGCACCCGTTTGATCAAGCTCCTGAGGACCGAGCCTCGAGTCGATGAGGAATTGGACTTAGCGGCGGAGATCGAGACCTCGGCGCAGGGAGCGGTGACGCGGGGGAGCCTGGATCTCAGAGGCCTGCGCCCGGTCCTGAGTCATCTCCTCGACGAGATGGTGCAGGATGAGTACTCCAAGGACGAGTACGGCTACGACGAAGGGAATTACGACGACACCTACTACGAGGATGCCTACGAGGGCGACTATGAAGGGGATTATGAAGACGGCTACAGCGATGGTGAGAGCGAGCCGGAGAATCCCGCGACGGAGATTCCGGAGACGGCGTTGACGAGCACCTGATCCGTCCAGGGCCGATGGGCGGCTCTCGGCGACCCGCCTTCGCTGACCGCTGGTCTAGGCTGCTTCTCTCGATCCGAAGATGAACCGCCATGAGCTCATCCCCACCCAACGCTCCTGCCTCTGATACGTCGAGCAACGCCTCCGTCCGCACTGGTCTTACTGAGACTGGGCCCGCCGGGAGATCTGACTTCAAGGAAGCGAAGACGGGTAGCTCCCCTGAGGGCGGCTCCTCGAGCGATAACCTTCCCGAGAGCAGCTCGAAAGACTCCGTAGAGGAGCGTTTTCGCCCTCGCGACGCGGCGCAGAGCCGGCGTCGGAAGCCTTGGGAGATGCGCTTCTCTTCCTGCGCCATCGGCTGCTCCGTGGCGGCGGTGGGCGGCGCGGTGCTGGTGCTGCTGGGCTTGCGCTGGCTGGTGGGGGGAGAGCAGATCACCACCGCCACCATCGTCGGCGAGGACACGGTGGGCGTCTTCCAGGTCGACCGTCTGAGGGAGGATCAGGGTTCCCGGGAGCTGCTGGTCTATCTTCTCTCGGAGTTCGAGCGGGTCGGTGCTGAACAGGGCAGCCGGAATGAGGCCGAATATCTCGATCGCATGAAGGAATATAACCGTCCCGATCGAGACCGGGGCTACTCCCAACTCTTGAGCTACACCCTACCGAAGGAAATGACCTTCGTCCTGGAGCCCGTCATCCTGGAGCCCGTTGACGCGGCGGAGTCAGCGCCGGAGGAGGTCGGAGCGGGAGACCGCCGGGCCTGGGTGGGGGCTATCAACCTGGCGTTCTTTAGCCGCAACGCGCGCTGGTACCTCGACGGCAAGACGGAGGAGGTGGCGAATCATCGCGGGCACTTCATCGGCAGACTGGATACCTATCTCTTGTTCGCCTTTCACGACGATACCCTGTTGATCAGTAGGCGTCGCCAGGCCCTGGAGCGAGTGATCGATCGCCTCGAGGATCGAGCCCCTCTGCATCCTTCTGCGGGGGCTTCTGGGCGAGAGGGAGCAGATCAAGCTTTCCGTCAGAAGCTGGCTTCACCGATGGCTTCGCCCTGGGTTCCCGAAGATCGAGGGCATTTCGATTTCTATGGCTCGGTGCTCAACCCCGGCGGAGCTCAGAATGATTGGCTGATGCGACTCGAGAAGACCCTCCTCGAGGTGGCCGGTGCTGGCGAATCGGATGGCTCCGAGCTGCCTGAAGCGAGGGGGGACGAGGTTGAAGGGATCTTTTTCGGGTTCGATGTGCTCAGCGCCGATCGAGTGAAGGTGGAGCTCGTTCTCGCCTGTACGGATCTCGAGTCGGCGCAGCGCTGGCGCGCTCGCCTCCAGGGGCTGCTGGCGCCGCCGCCGCTGTCGTCGACGCCGATACAGCTCCTGGAGTCCCTCGCGGTAGAAGTGAAGTCGTCGCCTCAGGGACCGGTGGTGCGAGGAGAATTCGAGCTTCAGGGGATCCGGGAGGTGGGCACCCGATTTTTCCAGCGAAAGGGCGGAAGGGGAAGGTATGGGCGGGCGGAGACGCTGGACTGATGACTGGGGACTGATGACTGGGGACTGATGACTGATGACTGGGGACTGGGGCGACGCTGAAGAAGGACGCGGACGCCTTACCGCGGGTCCTCTGATGTCGAGTGGCCATTCTGAGACTGAGCGTGCTGGGCAGCAGCTCTGGACATTTGGACTGGACATCTAGAGAGGACATTTAACGAGGAGATACCCAGCGCCCCGGCCTCGGGTATCTCCTCAACGCGTCTCGGCTCTGGAGCAGCTACAGGGTCGCTACAGGGTCATTGCGGTGCTGCACGGTGCTGTTTACGGTGCTGCACGTTGAAGAGCGCGGGCGTTGTGGGCTCACGCCGGCCGGGGCGCTGGGCTCGGGGGTAGTGGCTTATTCGGGAGCTCCCGGCGTATCCACCCGCAGGCGCATCAGGCTCGGTCGGAAGGTGGTGGTGAAGATGGGGAAGGCGGCATTGGTGATGTAGAGGTTCTTGCGGTTCTGCCCTCGACGGCCAAAGGCGGCGGAGGTGGGGCCATCGAGGAGATCGTCGGCGGTGAGCAGAATCTCCTGGCTGCCGTCCCGAGGATCCAGTCGCACCACCAGGTTGGTGGGGTCGGTGGTGCAGTAGATGCGTCCCCGGATGTCGAAGGTGAATTCATCGCAGCCGGTGCCCGGCGGCATGGTGGCGGCGACTCGGCCGGGGCCGGCGATGCCGCCGCGGCGGCGCGGAATGGCGACGATGTCTCCGGTGCTAGAGTTGGCGACGTAGATCTCCCGCCGAAAGACCTTGAGGCCGTTGGGTCCTGGAAAAGGGGAGCCGGCGGGGCGGGCGAGGAGCGGGTCTTCGGACCAAATCTCGGCGATACCGCCGTTCTTCGGCATGCGCCAGACCTTGCCGTCGAAGGTGTCGGCGGCGTAGATCCATCGACGGGTGACGTCGATGCCGTTCCACACCGTCGCCGGGGGAGCCTGGGCAACCAAGAAATAGGATCCGGTCTCCGGGTCGACCTCGAAGACGCCCTGGTTGGCGGGGTTGCAGGAAGAAATGGCGACGAAGAGTCGATCCCGGCGGTCGATGGCCAGGCCGAGGGCGACGGCGGGGGTGGCGCAGGGGGCTTCGATGGGCAGGAAGGCCACCGAGGTGACGGTGCCGTCCGGTGCGATGCGGCGGATTTCGCCGGTGAGAGCGAGGGTGATGTAGGCGTTGTCTCGGCGGTCGAAGACGATGCTCTCGGGGGTCTCCGGCACGCTGGCGTCAAAGAGCACCAGAGTTTCTACCGTGCCCACCGGCGGCGGAGCCGCGGCGGCAGCTCCGGTTCCAGCGATGCACAGGAAGCCCGCAAGGAAGAGGCCCGTCAAGAAGAGTCTTGGCGTGATCGGGCGGAGGACCGGAAGCTTGGGGCGGGAGGCTTTCGAGGGAGGAAGCAGAGTGGCGGGGAGCCTGAGAATGTTGCGCGACATAGGGACCTCGAGTCTGGGGTGAAGGACTCACCAGGGGGTTGGAGGGGGCCTTATTGAGTAGCGGTAATAAGGCGTTAATCCGGTGTCGCTTCTTCAATACGCGAAGAGTCGGCCGGGGTTTCTGCCCTATCGGCCCAGCACCCGGCGAAAGATGTCGTCGATCAGGTGTTAGGACTTTCGCCGGACAAGATGTTTTAAAGTTGCCAGATCCGCCGCCGGCGGCCATCGAAGTCACCCGGGGCGATAACCTGCCCGCGATGATGACCTGGAGGAAGGCTACGTGCTGTTGACCCATCGACCCTTGGAGAACCTGATGCAGTCTTGTCAGCTGATGGAGGAGCGGCTGCGGCGGGGCGCGCTCGCCTCGGGCGCCGAGGGAGGGAAGTCATGAGTCTGGGGAAGCAGAGGGTGGGGCTGATCTTCGGCGGCCGCAGCGCAGAACACGAGGTGTCGGTAGATTCCGCCCGCACCATCGCCTCGGCCCTAGAGCAGGCCGGGCACGAGCCGATTCCCCTAGGCCTGGCGGCGGACGGCTCCTGGGTCAGCGAGGCGCAATCCCGGGGTGCCCTCGCCGGGGAGCGGAATCGATTGAGCGGTGAGGGGGGGACTGCTAGATCGACTCTGCCGCGGCTGCTTGATTCGGCAGCGGACGTGCTTTTTCCTATCGTCCACGGCACCTGGGGAGAGGATGGCTGCCTTCAGGGCCTCGCGGAAATGATGGACATCCCCTATGTCGGCTGTGACGTGGCGTCCTCGGCGGTGTGCATGGACAAGCATCGCTGCAAGGTCGAGCTCGACGCTTCCGGGTTTCCAGTGGTGGCGGGATTCACCTTCCTCGCGCGGTCCTACTTCGGCCACCGCCGGGATCAGATCATGAGTCTGTTTGATCTCTCGCGGCTCAGCTGGCCGGTCTTCGTCAAGCCCTCTCTGGGCGGCTCCTCGGTGGGGGTTGCGAAGGTCCACGACGAGGAAGGCTTCTTGGCGGCCCTCGAGAAGGCCTTTACCCTCTCGCCGACGGTGGAGGTGGAGCGCGCCGTCGTGGGCCGCGAGCTGGAGTGTGCGATCCTGGGCCAACATAATGTGCGGGCCTCGGTGGTCGGCGAGATCGTCGCCAGTCGCGACTTCTACGATTACACCGACAAGTACCTGGAGGACGGAGCCGAGCTGCGGGCTCCGGCGCCGATCCCCGAGGAGGTGTCGGAGAATTTGCGGGAAATGGCGCTCGGAGCTTTTACGGCGGTCGGCGGTAGCGGGATGGCTCGGGTGGACTTCTTTTGGGAAGAGAGCGTCGATGAGCTGTGGATCAACGAGATCAACACGCTGCCGGGCTTCACCGCGATCTCGATGTATCCGCGCCTCTGGCAGCTCAGCGGGCTGACTCTGCCGGAGCTGGTCGACGAGCTCCTCGTCGCCGCCTTCCAGCGGGCGGAGGATCGCCAGCGCCTGGATGCGGGCATCGCTCGTTTTCTCACCGAGCTGGAAGCCGCTGATTGAGCTTCGGCTGCGGCGTGCGGGCTTTCTGTTCCGCGGGCTAGATCTCCGTTTCGCGGGCTAGGCTGCGGAGTTACCGCGCGGCGCAGAGGTGGTGATCCGCTAAGGGGAAAATCCCCATGGGAAAATCTTTTCGCTTCTCAGCATCCAAGATCGTCGGCGGAACGGAAACTTAAGGTAGGAAAGCTATGTTGAGCTGCGGTTCCGGGGTCTGGTTTCAGCGGTAAATTGCCGCACTGCGGCGCCAACCTGTGATAACCTAATCTCAAGGGGCTTCGCCTAAAAAAATGCTTGGATCGAGTGGCATCGATCCAGGGTCGGCGGCCCCGGTCGCCAGCGCATCTACCCTCCCTTCGCGTACCGTAGAGCCTCAACCCAGGTAACGGCCGGAGCGAGAGGGTGAAGGCCTCGGAATCGCCTTGGTACGTTCGAGCGTGGGTTCTCATCGACTTGCCGAACGTACTTTCCCGAGCCGCGAGCTCGAGCTGAAGGCTCGTCTCGCAGACAGCAGCGTCCGCAATCTCGCGTCGACGCTCAAAATCAGCCAAGGGAGTACACCATGTCTGACAACGCAGCTCAGAGCGCCGCGCCGCGCCACGTGAGTGAAGAAGAATCGATGGCGGTGGCGGAAGAGTCACGGCAGGTTGATTGGACTCAGCCGAGCTTCATGAAGGAGCTCTTCCTGGGCAAGTTCCGCCTCGATTTGATCGATCCTTATCCGCTGGAGACCGGTGAGGTCTCCCAGCGCCCCGAATTTGTGGAGTTCTACGAGGCCTTCAAGGATCTGCTGGCCAACGACGTGGACTCCGACGCCATCGACGCCACCGGGGAGTATCCGGAAGACGTACTCGCCAAGCTCCGCGCCCTCGGCGCCTTCGGCATGAAGATTCCGAAGAAATATGGCGGCCTTGGCTTCTCCCAGGCGGAGTACCAGAAGGTCATGGAGCTGCTGGGCAGCGCCGACGGCAACCTCACCGCCCTGCTTTCCGCCCACCAGAGCATCGGCGTGCCTCAGCCGCTGAAGATCTTTGGAACCGAGGAGCAGAAGAAGAAGTTTTTGCCGCGCTGCGCCGCCGGCGAGATCTCCGCCTTCGCCCTCACCGAGGACGGCGTCGGCTCTGATCCCGCCCGCATGGAGACCGTCGCCGAGCTCTCCGAGGACGGCACCCAATACACCATCAACGGCCTCAAGCTGTGGTGCACCAACGGCACCCTGGCCAAGATGCTGGTGGTGATGGCCCGCCACCCCGGAACCCGCAAGATCTCCGCCTTCGTGGTCGAGACCGATACTCCGGGAGTCAAGGTGGAGCACCGCTGCCACTTCATGGGTTTGAAGGCCATCGCCAACGCGGTGATTTCCTTCACCGACGTGAAGATCCCGGCGGAGAACCTCATCGGCAAGGAAGGCCGGGGGCTGAAGATCGCCCTCACCACCCTGAACGACGGCCGGCTGTCGATCCCCAACAGCGTCGTCGGCGCCGCCAAGGTGTCGATCAAGGTCTGCCGCGAATGGGCCGCCGACCGCGCTCAGTGGGGCAAAGCCATCGGTAAGCATGAGGCCATCGGTCACAAGCTGGCGGACATGGCGGCGACCACCTTCGCCATGGAATCCATCGCCAAGCTCACCACCCACATGGCGGATCAGGGCAACTTCGACATCCGCCTGGAGGCTGCCGCCTGCAAGCTGTGGAATACCACCAAGGGCTGGGACATCGTCGATGACACCATCCAGATTCGCGGTGGCCGCGGCTATGAGACGGCCAACTCCCTGGCGGCGCGAGGCGAGGAGCCCATCGCCGTCGAGCGCATGATGCGCGATTCCCGCATCAACCGCATCTTCGAGGGCTCAGACGAGATCATGCGTCTGTTCATGGCCCGCGAAGCGGTGGACAAGCATCTCAGCGTCGCCGGCGCGATGGTGGATCCCAAGTCCACCGTAGGGGACAAGCTGAAGGCCCTTCCGGGCATCGCCAGCTTCTACGCCTGGTGGTACCCGAGCCGCTGGCTGGGCTGGGGCCGCTGGCCCCGCTTCGGCGAGTATGGCGCCAACGCTACCCATCTGCGCTTCGTCGACCGCCGTGCGCGCAAGCTCTCTCGCTCGATCTACCACGGCATGGTGGTGCATCAGGCCAAGCTGCAGTACAAGCAGGGCTTCCTCTTCCGCGCCGTGGACATCGCCGACTGGCTCTTCGCCATGTCCGCCTCGGTCACCCGGGTGCAGGCGATGAAGAAGGCCGGCAAGCCGGAGGCGGAGGCCGCCCAGCAGATGGTGGACCTCTTCTGCCGCAACGCTCGCCGCGAGGTGGACGCTCTCTTCAAGGCGATGTGGAACAACGATGACGTGGTCAAGTACCGCGCCGCCCTCGGCGTGCTGAAGGGCGACCAGCGCTGGATGGAAGCGCTCATCGACGACGCCGCTGCGGTGACCCCGCGTCCTGCTGAGCAGCCGGAAGAGCAGCGCGCAGCCCGTCAAGCGGAGCCGGTGCCCGCCGCCGGCTAACCCCGCCTTGTAGAAGCTTCCCGCCAGCGCGCTGATCGCGACGGGGAAGCTCTGAATCTCCGCCTTGGCTTCTGGGGTGAATCCCTCGAGTGCCAGGGCGGAGTCTTATCTATTGAGGCCGGGGGCCGGATCATGGGTTTTCTGTATATATGTCGTGAAAATGGGGCTTAATTTGTATTTCTATAGATTTTTTGGTGATTTTTAGTAATTCTCGGGTATAGTTCAATCGCCCCGAGGGGCTGCCGACACCTCCGGTCAACGAGGGTCGCCCTCGGGCCTTTTTCTCTTCTCCTGTTCCAGCTTCGAGCCTCCCCAACAGGCTTTGATGTCGCTCTGCCGGCTCATGGTGGGCAATTCATCGTTGCAACGATCTTTCTTATCTTGCTCAGGAGTCCCCCCTCTCGATGTCGCGTCCCCTCGATCCCCTTTGTGCTCCACTTTTCTCCTTCTTCTCCCTCCCTAACCTTCTCCCTCTCCTGCTGAACAGCCTTCCCCCCGCGCAAGGCTCACGTCACTCTCTCGACTCTCAAAGGCTCAGATTCGAACAAAGGTCCGCCGCTCTGGATGCGGGTTCCTCTGGGCTTCGCCAGGAACAGCTCTTCGGCTCCCCTGGGTTCTTTGACCCTGATTGGGTAGCCCCTGCTGGGTCCGCTAAAGCGGCCGGGTCTGCTCAAGAGAGAAACGAGGCAGGTCGCTCTACGGGGGAGAGGATCCTCTGTCTCGAAGGAACCTACGCTCTCCTTGGCCTCAGTGTCCTCTTTGTCCTGAGCGCGCTGCTCTACACAGCGGCCCCCGCCTCGGCGGCCGAAGAAGCCTGGGATTTGCGCGTGGGCCACTTCGGAAATTGGGGCGTCGGTCTATCGGATGACGAGGCTTATCCCTTCGCCCTCAGCGATGGGCCCGGTAGTCCGGAGTCAGAAAATCTCAACTTTGGGCTCAACCTATGCAGTGAGCTGAGCCCGTATTGGCACCTAGCGATTCAGGCTTCTTTGGTAGTGGAGCGAGGAGCGGGAGATGCGGAGCTGGATTTCGCCTATTTGACCTGGAGGCTGCGGGATGCGCTGCAGCTTCACGGGGGAAAAATCAGAATGCCTATCGGTGTATATGCCGAGGTGTTCGATATCGGAACCCTGAGACCCTTCTACACCCTGCCTCAGAGCGTCTATGGCCCCACGGACCTGGTGGCAGAGTCGATGGTGGGCGTAGGCATCAGCGGCGACACGATGCTGAAGCAGGATTGGGATGTCGTCTACGACCTCTTCTACGGCGATCTGAAGCTGGAAGAAGGGGTGATCTTTCGCTACCTCGAAGGGGAAAACCCCAGAGAGGAACAGCCGGACGTCACCGAGCAGTCTATCGAGCATGCGCTGGGTGGTCGGGTGGTCTTCATCCACCGGGAAAACGGGCTTCGACTCGGTTTTTCCGCCTATACCGGCGATGCGGAAGCCGGGCCCGCGGAGATCCCCGGGAGCTGGGGAGATCGACGATCCTGGATTCTCCACGGGCAATGGGAAGCGCATCGCTGGCAGGCGACGTCAGAGATCGGCTGGCACGAAGACCTCGGGGAAGTTGGCTACCGAGGAGCCTATGCTGAGGTCGCCTACCGTCTGTCGCCGTTGTGGCAGCTCGCGCTGCGCGGTGAGCTGGGAGATGCCTCTGGCCCGAATGCGGACTTCCTGGAGGACTCGGGGCTAGGGAGCTTCACCGAGCATCGGGAGTGGGCGGTGGGGGTCAACGCCTGGGTCAACCCGAGCATGGTGTTCAAACTCTCCCACCACCGCATTCGCGGCAACTTGCTCTACCATCCCAAGCCGCAGGAAATTCTTGCCGTGGTGGACCAGGGGATCCTGGAGAGTTCGACAGAGCAGACGATCTTCGGCATCCAGTACAGCTTTTGATGCGTAAGGTGTTGAGGAGCGTGGGGTGACTGCAGCCGAGTTCCCAGATTCGGCTTCGAGGCCTTCGCTTCGGGCCCTTCGCTTTGCGGGACGCGCCTTGACACCGGCCCCGTGGCCCCCTAAGCTCTCGCACGTCCCTTAAGGATATTACCCCTAAGACTCCCTTAGGTTCTCTGAGAAATACTCACCATGACCTCGATGAACGCCACCCCCTGCTTCCGCGACCAGCATCATCATGCTGGGTGGCATCATCACGGCTTCAGCTGAGCCGAGGGAACCCCTCGGCTCGGACAGGCTCCGGGACCGAGGTTAGGTTGCGCATCGACCAGTAAAGAAGGCCTCCTCCCGGAATCGGAAGGAGGCTTTTCTGCTTATGAATCCATCGATGTGTCGCTCTGAAGGTCGCCCGCGGCGCCCTTTCCCGGCGCTGCCGCAGACCGGAGGTCGGCGATGAAGGTATCCGCTGCTCTACCACCCGGGGTGAGCGCTCTCTTCTTCTCCGCCGCTCGCCAACGCCGGCGGCTGGAGGCTGAGCTGACCGCTGGGCTCGAGTCCGCCGGTTACTCCGAGGTGATCGTCCCGATCCTGGACTACTTCGAGCCCTACGAGGCGCTGCTCTCCCAAGAGGGGCGCCAGGAGCTCTATCGCTTCATCGATCGCGATGGCCAGCAGGTGGCGCTGCGGGGTGATTTCACCCCGATGCTCGCCCGGCTGCTGGCTCCTCAACTGCCTTCCCTGGAGCTGCCCCTGCGTCTCTTCTACCGCGGTGACGTGGTGCGCTACGCGGAGGATCGCCCGGGCCGACAGCGGGAGTCCTATCAGCTGGGGGCGGAGCTGCTGGGGGTTGCCGATGGGGAAGGGGAGGAGGAGATCCTGCGCCGCTGCCTCGATCTGCTGGTCGCCGCCCGAGTGCCGGGGGCGCGGGTGGTGCTGGGGGTGGCCGGAGCCCTCGATACTCTGCTGGAGCAGGCCGCGCCGGAGGTGCCGGAGCGAGACGAGCTCGCCGCCGCGGTGGCCCGCCGGGAGCGGGACGTGGCGCGTCGAGCGGCGCCGCAGCTCTTCGAGGTGGTGCGGGACGGCAAGCCCGCGGATCCCGAGATCCTGGGGCTCCGGGTGGCGGCGGAGGTGGAGCGGCTGGAAGCTCTGTGCCGCTCCATCGATCGCGAATACCCCTCTATCGACGTCGCTATCGATCTGGCGGAATTCGCCCGGCTGTCGCTGGCGCCGGACCTCGCCGAGGCAATGCGGCGGCGCTCTTATTACGACGGGCTGCTCTTCCGCGCGTACTCTGACTCCGGTGCGCTGCCGCTGGGCAGCGGCGGGCGCTACGATCGCCTGTTCAGCTCCCTCGGAGCGGAGCTGCCGGCGGTGGGCTTTAGCCTCTCCCTGGATCGGGTCGAGGCCGCGGCGGCCCAGGGAGGTGAGGGATGAGCGCCGGGAACCGGATTTCCGGCCGCTCGGGGGATCGCCCCCTGCGGCTCGCCCTACCGAAGGGACGCAACCAGGTGGCGGCGCGACAGGCTTTCGCCGCCGCCGGTTATCCCCTGAACGTGCTGGACGACGATCAGCGCAAGCTGATGCTCAGCGCCGAGGAGGAGGGCTTCGAGCTGCTGCTGCTCAAGGATTGGGATATCCCTCTCTACGTGCAATACGGCATCGCCGACTTCGGTATCGTTGGCTCTGACGTGCTGGAGGAGGTCGACGGCGACCTGCTGGTGCCGGTGCGGCTGGTGGAAGGGCGCTGTCGCCTCTCTTTCATCGGCACCGCCGGCAGCCTGCCGAAGCCGGGGGCCCAGGTGCGCCTGGCGACCAAATTCCCCAACACTGCCCGCTCGGTGCTCGCCGAGCGACCGTGGGGAGCGGAGGTGGTGAAGCTCCATGGGTCCATCGAGCTGGGGCCGATCCTCGGCCTCTCGGATCTGGCCCTGGATATCGTGCAGACCGGGCGCACGCTGAAGGACAACGATCTGGTGGAGCTGGAAGTGGTGCGGGAGGTGGCTCCCTGCCTGGTGCTCAACCGTGGTTCCTGGCACCATCGCCGAGACACCCTGAACGAGATTCTCGAGCGTCTGGAAGAAGCGGAGGTCGTGCGATGAGTCGCCACTTGAAGATCGCGAAGCTGGATTCCTTCAGCGGTCGACGAGCCCTGAAGCGTCTGGAAGGGCGCTCCAGCCTGGTGCTCGATCGCAGGACTCTCTCCAAGGCCAAGAGGATCGTCGACAAGGTTCGCCGCAAGGGGGACGATGCGCTGCTGGATTTCGCCCGGGAGCTCGACGGCGCCACGGCGGAAACGGTGAGCGATCTGCGACTGCGGCCCGGCGCGGAGGGCGACTTCAGCGCTCCGGTATCGGGAGACGGGGCCGGCAGCGCTAGCGGCTGGGGCATTCTTCCCTTCGGCTTTGGGGACGCTCTGGAGCGGGCCATCGCCATGGTGGATTCTTTCCATCGACCTCAGGTGCATCCCGGCTATGTCCAGGACGAGATGCCGGGAGTGTGGCTCGAGGAGCGACGTCAGCCGCTGCGGCGAGTGGGGATCTACGTTCCGGGGGGCCGCGCCTCCTACCCTTCCACGGTGTTGATGACGGTGATCCCGGCGCGCCTCGCGGGGGTCGAAGAGATCGTGGTCGCCACTCCGCCGCAGGCCTACGGGGCGATGCCGGCGCTGCGCTACACCCTCCATCGCCTCGGGGTCGAAGAAATCTGGGGCGTCGGTGGCGCCCACGCGGTGGCCGCCCTGGCCTACGGAACCGAGGCCATCCCGCGGGTCGACAAGATCGTTGGCCCCGGCAACGCCTGGGTCACCGCCGCCAAGCGCCTGGTGGTAGGGGACGTGGCCATCGACGGCCTGGCGGGGCCGACGGAAGTGGTGGTGGTGGCGCAGCGGGGCTCCGACCCCCAGCGGGTGGCGGCGGATCTGCTGGCCCAGGCGGAGCACGATCCGCTGGCGGCGGCGGTGCTGATCACCGACCATCGGGATCTCGCCAAGGCGGTGGACCGAGCGCTGGAGGAACAGCTGCCGGCGCTGGCGACGCGAGAGGTGGCGGAGGCTTCGCTGAAGCGCTTCGGCGTCGCTTTCGTGGTGCCGGGCATGGAGGCCGCCGCAGAGGTGGTGGATACCCTCGCCCCGGAGCATCTGCAGCTCGTCGGCGGTGAGGCGGAGGCACTGGCGCCGCGGATTCGCAACGCCGGAGCGATCTTTCTCGGCTCCGACACCCCCGAGGTCTTCGGCGACTACATCGCCGGCCCGAGTCACGTGCTGCCGACCTGCGGCAGCGCCCGATTTACCTCCGCTCTCGGAGTGGAGGATTTCATTCGTCGTTCCCATGTCGTGCGCTTCAGCTCCGAGGCGGCCCGCCTCTGGGCTGGCGCCGCCGCCACCCTGGCGGACGCGGAGGGGCTGCCCGCCCACGCCGCTTCGGCCCGAAGGAGGTCATCCTCATGATTCAAGGCTCCCCCGCTGAGCTCGTCCGTCCAGAGCTTCGCCGGCTCACTGCCTACACCCTGCATCAGGTAGAGAGCTGGAAGCACAAGATCGACCAGAACGAGGTGCCCTTCGACTTTCCCCGCCGGCTGAAGGCAGAGGTGCTGCGCCGCCTGCGGGAGCCGCAGCTGCGGTGGACGGTGTACCCGGACTTCAACGGCGACGAGCTGCGGGCGGCGGTGGCTCGGCACCACGGCTGGAGCCCCGAAGGGGTGCTGGTGGGCGGTGGATCCAGCGAGCTGCTGAGCCTGTCGGTGGAGTGTCTCTGTCCTCCCGGCGGCGAGGTGATCACCCACGTGCCGAGCTTCGGCCTCTACAAGATGCTGGTGCCGCGCTCCGGGGCGGTGGCCTGCGAGGTGGAGCCCGGCGAAGATCTGCTGATTCCCTATCAGGGGCTGCTGGCGGAGGTGCGCAAGAATCCGCAGCGGCCGCTGATGCTCTGCTCTCCCAACAATCCGGTGGGAGACGCCATCTCCCTCGAGCAGATGGAGGAGTTGCTGCAGGTCCTGGAAGCTCCCCTGCTGCTGGACGGTGCCTACGCCGAATTCTGCCAATACGACTATCGATCCCTGCTGCACACTTATCCGCACCTGCTCTTCTACGGCACCATGTCCAAGGCTTGGGGCGTCGCCGGAATGCGAATCGGCTTCGTGCTCGCCCATCCGGAGCTGGTCGCCGAGCTGGTGAAGGCCAAGCTGCCCTACAACCTCGATCACGCGGCGCTGGCCACCGGCCTGGTGGCGCTGGAGAACCCCACTATCTCGCGGCGGGCGGTGGCCGCCATCGTCGGTCGGCGACCGCAGTGGAACGCACTGCTGGAGGAGGCGGGCTTCGAGACCTTCCCGTCGGAAACCAACTTCGTCCTCGCCCGCTGCTGCTCGGTAGATGCCAGCGCCGAGGAGGCTGCTGCGGCGAAGGATCGCGTGCTCCACGGCCTCGGAGATCGCGGCATTTTGGTGCGCGACGTCTCTCGAGGCCACGGCCTCGCCGGCTGTCTGCGCTTCACTATCGGCAGCGGCGCCGCGCTGCGGGATACGCGAATTGCGCTGGCGGAAATGGGGTACCTGGACGCCGACTCGGGAGGTGGCACATGACCGCCCCGATGGAAGAACAAGCCCCGCAGCGGGCTCCGCGGCAGGCGACGGTGGAGCGGGCCACCGGAGAAACCCGGGTGAAGGCCTCGCTGGCGCTGGACGGCGGTCCCCGCTCGATCCAGGTGCCCGGCGGCTTCTTCGCCCACATGCTGGACGCCCTCACCACCCACGGCGGCTTCGGGATTGACCTGGAGGCGCAGGGGGACGTGCACGTCGACCTGCACCACACCGTGGAGGATGTGGGCATCGTGCTCGGCGACGCCCTGCAGCAGGCCCTCGGGGAGCGCCGCGGCGTCACTCGCTTCGCCCACGCCTACGCGCCCCTGGACGAGGCCCTGGCGCGGGCGGTGGTGGATCTCTCGGGGCGCGGCTACTTCGTGTGGACCACTCCGCCGGAGCTGGCCCACGTGTGGGTGACCCAGGATTTCCCCCTCAGCCTGGTGTCGGATTTCTTCCAGGCCTTCGCCGACCGCGGGCGCTTCACTCTGCATCTGGAGGTGCTGGCGGCGCGCAACGGACACCACGCCGCCGAGGCGGCCTTCAAGGCGGTGGCGGTGGCGCTGCGCCAGGCGGTGGCCTTGCGTCGGGTGGCCGCCGCGTCGGCTACCTCTGCCGGAGGAGCCGGCGAGGATCAGCAGGTCGCTGAGGTGCCCAGCACCAAAGGGAGCCTGAGCGTATGAGCACCTCATTGCCCATCTCATCGCCAGTGGTGGAATCTCCTACCGCCCGTCTCGCCCAGCGCGCTGCCGGCACCCGGGCCGTGGTGATCGATGCCGGGGTCGGCAACCTCGGCAACCTCAGCCGCGCTCTGCGCTTTCTCGGAGCCGAGGTGGAGGTCACCAATTCCGCCGAGGATCTGGACGGGGAACAATGCCTGGTGCTGCCGGGGGTCGGGGCCTTCCGCCCGCCCCGGGAGCAGCTGCGGGGAGCGATGGAAGAGGCGCTGCACCAGCGGGTGGAGGCGGGAGCCTGGCTGCTGGGGATCTGCGTCGGCTACCAGCTGCTCTTCACCGCCGGCGATGAACATGGCGAGACCGATGGCCTCGGCCTGCTGCCGGGGCGAATCACCCGTCTGCCGGACACCGTGCCTCTGCCCCACATTGGCTGGACCCCGCTGCGACCCCAGCTCGGCTGCGGCTCCCCGCCGCCGGAAGCCGAGAGCCTGCTGGCCGGCGTGCTGCCGCCGGTAGAGTCCGCGGAGCGCGCCGGTGCCCACGTCTACTTCGTCCACAGCTACGCCCCCGACGGGGTTCCCGATTCAGCGGTGTGGGCCAAGGCGACCCACGGTCGCCCCTTCGTGGCGGTGGCCGGTCGAGGACGGGTGATGGGCACTCAATTCCACCCCGAAAAAAGCGGCCCCGCGGGGCTGCGATTGTTGGCCAATTTCCTGAATCTCGCCCACGGTCGAGAGGAGAACTCGGATGAGCTCTGAGACGGCATCTACGAAGTCGGTAAGCCCCTCGCCGGCTTCCGAGGCGACGGACTTCACTCTTCTGCCGGCCATCGATCTGCGCCACGGCGCCGTGGTGCGACTGAGGCAGGGAGACGACGGTCGCCGAACGCGCTATTTCGATGACCCGATTCCGGTGCTGGAGCGCTTCGCCGCCGCCGGGGCCCGCTGGGTCCACGCGGTGGACCTGGATGCGGCCTTCGGCGAGCCGCCCCAGCGGGAGCTGGTGCAGCGCATGGCCGTCGCCGGCGAGAGCCTGGGGGTGAGCCTGGAGCTCGGCGGCGGCCTGCGGGACGCCGCGGCGGTGCGCTGGGCTCTGGATGTCGGCTGTCGCCGGGCGGTGGTGGGCTCGCTGCTGGGCCGCGACTTCGAGGCCTTCGCCGCCATCGTCGAGGCTCATCCGGGACAGGTGGTGCCGGGGCTGGACTTCCGCAACGCTCGACTGGCGGTTTCCGGCTGGACGGAGACGGTGGACGTGGGCCCGGCAGAGCTGGCTCAGCGACTGCGAGGCTTGCCCTGCCCCGCCGCCCTGGTGACGGACGTCGCCCGGGACGGGGAGCTCGGCGGACCGGGTCTCGATCTCGCCCGAGAGGTGGGGGGGGGTTCCGGCATTCCGGCGCTGGTCTCCGGGGGCGTGCGTCACCTGGAGGATCTGCTGGCCGCCCGGCGCACCCCGGGGGTCGGGGGAGCGGTGGTGGGGCAGGCGATCTACACCGCCCAGCTGGATCTCGCTTCGGCGCTGAGTCGTTTGGCAGAGGAACGTCTTTCAGCGGGCGGTGTGGCGGAGGAATTGTCGTGAACGACATCAACGCCGCAGCCAGCGGACCTTCGGAGCTCACCCGCCGGGTGATCCCCTGCCTCGACGTGGCCTCCGGCCGGGTGGTCAAGGGGGTGCGCTTCACCAACCTGGTAGATCACGGCGAGCCGGCGGAAGCGGCCCATCGCTACGACGCCCAGGAGGCCGACGAGATCGTCTTCCTGGACATCACCGCGGCGCCGGAGCGCCGCTCTACGGACCTCGACTGGGTGCGCCGCACCGCGGAGCAGGTGTTCATTCCGATGACCGTCGGTGGCGGCGTGCGAGAGGTGGAGGACGGGCGTAAGCTGCTGCTGGCGGGGGCCGATAAGGTGGCCATCAACAGCGCCGCGGTGGCGCGGCCGGAGCTGCTGACGGAGCTGGCTCAGCGCTTCGGAGAGCAGTGCGTGGTGCTCTCCGTCGACGCCCGCCGCCGCGCCGCCCCCACCGCCGACGGCAGCCGCTGGGAGGTGGTGACCCACGGCGGGCGGCGGGGCACCGGGATGGACGCCCTGGAGTGGATCCGCCGCGGCGTGGAGCTCGGGGCCGGCGAGATTCTGCTCACCAGCATCGATAGCGACGGCACCAAGAACGGCTATGACCTGCCGCTGCTGCGGGCGGCGACGGCGCAGGTTTCGGTGCCGGTGATCGCCTCCGGTGGGGCCGGCACCCTCGATCATCTCGCCGATGGTCTCGAAGCCGGCAGCGCGGCGGTGCTGGCGGCGTCGATCTTTCATCAGGGCACCTTCACCGTCGGCGAGGTCAAGGCGGAGCTCGCTCGCCGCGGGTTCCCGATGCGGGGAGTCGCTAGCGGAGACGACGCGCCGCAGGCGCAGCGGAAGGAAGCAAGATGAGTCTCGAGGTGAAAGGCTGGGACGACAAGGCCCAGCAGGTGGTGGTCTTCCAGCCGGCGGAGCTGCGCTATTCGGTGCCCCCGGTGGAGGATGGCCCTCCGCTGCTGACGGTGATCGCCCAGGACGCCTACAGCGGCGCGATCTTGATGGTCGGCTATGCGGATCAAGTCGCGGTGGAGCGGACTCTGAGTAGCGAGACGGCCTGGTTCTGGAGCCGCTCCCGACGCCAGCTGTGGCAGAAGGGGGAAAGCTCCGGCAACGTGCTGCAGGTTCTCAGCGCGCAGGTGGACTGCGACGTCGATGCCCTCCTGCTGCGAGTCGTGCCCGCCGGGCCGACCTGCCACCGGGGGACCCGCAGCTGCTTCATGCCCAGCCCGCTGTCGCTGGAGCTGGGGTGGCTGTATGAGGTGCTGCGCCAGCGGGTGACGGCTTCCCCGGAGGGCTCCTATACCGCCCGGCTGTTGGCCAAGGGGCCGTCGCGGGTCGCCCAGAAGGTGGGGGAGGAAGGAGTGGAGACGGTGATCGCCGCGCTGAATCCGGCGTTGGAGAATCCAGGGCCTGGAGCGGAGGGTGAGGAAGCCCGGCGCCAGGCGGTGCAGGAATTGGTGGGGGAGGCCTCGGACCTCGTCTACCATCTTTTGGTGCTATTGCTGGCCCGAGGGGTGGAGCCCGGGGAGCTGGCGCAGGAGCTGGGGCGGCGTCACGCCCAGCGAAAGCAGGAGACGAGCTGATGACCGCCTCGACCCATTCCAAAGCCGCAGCTCTAGAAGGGGCTGCCGCCGCTGCCCGCCATGCGATTCCCCACAGCCGCGAGCTGCTGGCGGACGGCCTCACGCCGCTGGAGGTCTATCGCCGTCTGGCCCGCACCTCCGGCTATCGCTTTCTCTTCGAGAGCGTCACCGGCGGCGAGCAGATCTCTCGTTTCTCCTTTCTCGGGGCGGCTCCCCGAGAGCTCTATCGACTCTACCCGGACCGCCTGGAGCGGCAGCTGCGCATCGAGGGGGAGGACGAGGCCTTCTCCCCGCCGCAGCCGCTCCCCGGCGAGCCTCTGGAGGCCCTGCGGGGAGTGCTCTCTTGCTTCCATTCGCGGCGCGGGCCGATTCCCTTTACCGGCGGGTTCGTGGGCTTTTTCGGCTACGACCTGATCCGGCTGGTGGAGCGCCTGCCGGATCGTCCACCGGAGGCCTTCGGCCCCGGGGGGCAGCAGTCCGAGGCCCTGCCGGTGGCGGTCTTCGCCCGCATGGACGACATCATCGCCTTCGATCACGCCCATCAGCGGGTGGTGGCGATCGCCAATGAGGTGGAGGGAGAGGTTTCGGTGAGCGATGCGGACGCGCGCCTCGATGCGCTCTCGGATCTGCTCTGTCAGCCCGGCGGCTTCGGCGCGGTGCCGCTGCCCGCCGAGGATCCGCAGCCTCCGGCGGATGTGACGCCGAGTCTTTCCGGAGAAGCCTTCCAGGCTGCCGTGAGGCGGGCCAAGGAGTACATCGTCGCCGGGGACATCTTCCAGGTGGTGGTGGCGCGGCGCTTCACGGTGCCTCGGGCCGTCGAGCCGCTGACCCTCTACCGCGCGCTGCGGCGGGTCAACCCGTCCCCCTATATGGTGCTGCTGGAATCTCCCGACGTGGCGCTGGTGGGCGCCTCGCCGGAGATGTTGGTGCGCAAGGAAGGCTCGCGGGTAGAGACCCGGCCGATCGCCGGAACCCGGCCCCGGGGCGTCGACGCCGACGGCGATCAGGTGCTGGCGGAAGACCTTCAGCGGGATCCCAAGGAGCGCGCGGAGCACGTCATGCTGGTGGATCTCGGGCGCAATGACCTCGGCCGAGTGGGGGCGCCGGGAACGGTGCGGGTGACGGAGCTGATGGAGGTGGAGCGCTACAGTCACGTGATGCACATGGTCTCCAACGTCGAGGCAGAGCTGGAGGAGGGCTACGACGGCCTCGACGCGCTGCTCGCTTGCTTCCCCGCCGGCACCGTCTCCGGAGCGCCGAAGATTCGGGCGATGGAGATCATCGACGAGCTGGAGCCGGAGTCCCGAGGGCCCTACGCCGGTGCGGTGGGATACTTCTCCTATACCGGGGACGTCGACACCTGCATCACCATCCGTACCCTGGTGGTGCGCAACGGCGAAACTTCGGTGACCGCCGGGGCCGGGATCGTGGCGGATTCCGATCCTCTGAAAGAACAGCTGGAGACCGAGAACAAGGCGGCGGCGCTGCTCGCTACCGTCGGATTGGCGGCGGCGCTGGAGAGGGAGGGCAAGGGAAGAGATCCTCGCCAGCCCTCGCCCCGCCATGGCTCCGAGGGAGATGAGGCATGATCCTGGTCATCGACAACTACGATTCCTTCACCTACAACCTCGTGCAGCTGATGCGCGGTCTCGGCGAGGGATCGTGGAATGAGCTGGGGGAGGTGGAGGTGGTGCGCAACGACGTGGAGAGCACGGATCAGCTGCTGGCCCGGGAGCCTCGCGCCATCGTGCTCTCCCCGGGACCCTGCCGACCGGAAGATGCCGGCCACTGCCTGGATCTGCTGGCGCGGCGGCCGCAGATCCCGCTGCTGGGGGTCTGCCTCGGGCACCAGAGCCTGGGGCAGAGCTTTGGCGCGAAGGTGGTGCCCTCGCCCTCGTTGATGCACGGCAAGACCTCGCCGGTGCGCCACCTGGATCGCGGAGCTTTCGAAGGTCTACCGAACCCCTTCATCGCCACCCGCTACCACAGCCTCGAGGTGCCGGAAGACTCCCTGCCGCCGGAGCTGGAGGCCCTGGCCTGGGCCGATGACGGCTCGTTGATGGGAATGCAGCACCGGGAGCTGCCCTATTGGGGAGTGCAATTCCACCCGGAATCGGTGCTCACCCCCAGCGGCACCCAGCTGATGAAGAACTTCCTCAGCTTCGCCGTCTCGGCGACTTCCGCCCCGGCGACTTCCGCCCCGGCGACTTCTGCCTCCTAGCCGGCTGCAGCCGCATCGGCCGTCTCGAAGCCTCGCTCTGCGCCTTGGATTCACTGCCTTTCGACCGATCCACCGCCTTTCCGCTGTCCTGCCCTTATATCGGAGACCTCTGCCCATGGACCCCCGTCAAGCTCTAGCCCGTCTTCTCGCCCGCGAGGATCTCCAGCGTGAAGAGACCGAGGCACTCTTCGGTCGCCTGATGGATGGCGAGCTCTCGGACATTCTCAAGAGCGCCCTGCTCATCGCCCTGCGGATGAAGGGAGAGAGCCCGGGGGAGATCGCCGGCGCCGCCGCCGCCATGCGTCGCCGGGTGATCCCCATTCCCCATCAGGTGGAGCGGGTGGTGGATACTTGCGGCACTGGGGGTGACGGCAGTGGATCCTTCAACGTCTCCACCGCCGCCGCCCTGGTGGCCGCCGCCGGCGGCGTGCCGGTGGCCAAGCACGGCAACCGCTCCGTCTCCAGCCGCTCCGGCAGCGCCGACGTTCTCGCCGCCGCCGGAGTGAACGTGGAGATCACTCCCCAGCAGGCCGCTAACGCCCTTGCCGAGGTGGGAATTTCCTTCCTCTTCGCTCCGCGCCTGCATCCGGCGATGGCGCAGGTGATGCCGGTGCGCAAGGAGCTGGGGCAGCGTACCCTGTTCAACGTTCTCGGCCCCCTCACCAACCCCGCCGGGGCCCGGCGGCAGGTGATCGGGGTATACCACGAAGACCTGGTGGAGCGCATCGCCCGGGTGCTGCTGGAGCTGGAGGCGGAGCACGCCGTGGTGGTCCACGGCGACGGGCTGGACGAGATCACCGTCACCGGCGAGACCCTGGTGGGCGAAGTGCGGGATGGTCAAGTGCAGATGTATCGGGTGGAGCCGGAAGATCTCGGCCTGGCGGTGAGCGCGGCGGAGCAGCTGCGGGGCGGCGAGCCGGAGCACAACGCCGAGCTGCTGTGGCGGGTGCTGCGGGGGGAGCGCGGGGAAGTCTCGGCGATGGCCGACATCACCGCCGCCAACGCCGGCGCGGCCCTCTATGTCGGAGGCGCCGCCCCAAGCCTGACGGAGGGCGTCGCCAAGGCCCAGGAGATTCTGCATTCCGGCGCCGCGGCGACGGTGCTGGAGAAGCTGGTGACCTTCGGGCAGCAGGCGGGCTCGGGGGCGGCGTCATGAGCGAGCCCCGCCGCCCCCTGGCGGACGTGCTCCAGCGCATTGTCGCCCAGCGCAAGCGCCGCATCCTGGAGGCCGACGTCACCCGGGTGGCGGCGCCGGTGCACGAGGCGGTGGAGCCGCTGACCCGAGAAGAACAGCCCTTCCTGGGGGCGCTGGCGGCCCGTCGCGGGGAGGCGATCATCGCCGAGGTGAAGATGGGCTCCCCGCGCATTGGCTCGCTGGTGGACAAGGTCGACCCCGAAGTCCAGGCTCGCCTCTATCGCGACCACGGCGCCGCGGCGCTCTCGGTGGTGGTGGAGCCGGACTTCTTCTTCGGCTCCTACGAGCTGCTGGCTCGCTGCAAAGAGGCCAGCGGCCTGCCGGCCATCGCCAAGGATTTCATCGTCGATCCCATTCAAATCCGCTGGGCTCGCCAGGCGGGGGCCGATGCGGTGCTGCTGATCGCTGCCCTCTACTCCGCCGAGCGCTTGCTGGAGCTGGCCCGCATCGCCCGGCGATTCGGCCTGGTGCCGCTGGTGGAGCTCCACGACGAGGAGGAGTTGGAGCTGCTGGCGGGGCCCGCGGCCCCGCCGGCGGAGGATCACGGCCGCTTCGAGCTGGTGGGCATCAACCACCGCGATCTGCGCACCTTCGAGGTGGATCTGGATCACTCCCGGCCGCTGCTGCCTCGCCTGCCCCAGGGGGCCCTGCGGGTGGCGGAGAGCGGTATCGCCAACGGCGCCCAGCGGCGCCACCTGGCGGCGGCGGGCTTCGATGCCTTTCTGATCGGCGAGTCGCTGCTGCTGGCCCCGGATCCGGCGGCCCAGCTGCGGGAGCTGCTGTCGTGAATGACGCTGGTCTAGGGAGTCCGGAAGCCAGCGATGCGCTGGTCAAGGTCTGTGGCATTACCCGCCCCGAGGACGCCGCCTTTGCGGCCTCTTGCGGTGCAGCCTTCGTCGGGCTCAATTTCTGGCCCTCTTCGCGCCGCTACCTGCCCCTCGAGAAAGCTGGGGAGGTCGCCCGGGCGGCGGCTCCGGCGCTGCTGGTGGGGGTCTTCGTCGATGCCTCCGAGGAAGAGGTGGAAGCGGCGCAGGCCGCCGCCGGCCTCGACCTCGTCCAGCTCCACGGCGACGAGCCCCGGGAGCAGGTGGCGGCCCTCGGTTCGCGGGCGCTGCGGGTGGTGCGGCTCACGGCGCAGCAGCTGGCGGTGGCACAAGAGGATGCGGGAGAGCAGTGGCGAGCCCTCGCTGAGGATCTGGCGGCGGATTCCTCCGCCGGCTTCGTCGTCGAGCTGGCCCATCAAGACTACGGCGGCGTCGGCCGCACCTGGGACGTCGCCGCCCTGGTGCCCCTGGCGCGGCAGCTCCAGGAGCTTCACTACCGTCGCCCGGCGCTGCTGGCCGGCGGGATCCGGCCAGAGAACGCCCGCTCCCGACTGGTGGCCAGCGGCTTCCACCACCTTCCGGGAGGCGGCGTCGACCTCGCCTCCGGGGTGGAGAGCGCCCCCGGGATCAAGTCTGACCAGCGGGTGCGAGAGCTATTCGATGCTCTCCGGCGCGCCCAAGCCCCCACTCGAGCCGGCCTCTCCTGAACCGGCCCCTCCTGAACCGCTCCTTCCTAAACCGAGACCTCACGCTTCTAGAGCTTCCTGAAAAACCCTCCCCTCGACTCGACACCTCGCGCCACTCTGCGAAGAACTCGGAGCCCGTCATGGCTGAATCCCTGCCCGAATCCCCCTCTGCCGCCTCTTCTTCCTCGTCGTCGAAGCCGGCTCAGGCCCGCCTGCCGAAGACCATGCCCGACGCCCGCGGTCACTATGGTCGCTACGGCGGACGCTACGTTCCCGAAACCCTGATGGGCCCCATTGAGGAGCTCGCCAAGGCCTACGATCGCTATCGGCGGCGCCGGGCCTTCAAGCAGCGCCTCACCCAGCTGCACCGGGATTACACCGGTCGCCCGACCCCCCTTTACTTTGCCGAGCGCCTCAGCCGGCGCCTGGGAGGGGCGCGGATCTACCTCAAGCGCGAGGATCTGCTGCACACCGGAGCCCACAAGATCAACAACGCTCTGGGGCAGGCTCTGCTGGCTCAGATGATGGGCAAGGAGCGGATCATCGCCGAGACCGGTGCCGGTCAGCACGGGGTGGCCACCGCCACCGCGGCGGCCCTGCTCGGCCTCGAGTGCAGGATCTACATGGGCGCCAAGGACGTCGAGCGCCAGCGCCCCAACGTCTTTCGAATGCGTCTGCTGGGGGCGGAGGTCTTCCCGGTGCGTTCCGGTTCAGACACCCTCAAGGACGCCATCAACGAGGCGATGCGGGATTGGGTGACCAATGTCGAGTCCACCAGCTATGTTCTCGGATCGGTGCTCGGGCCGGATCCCTATCCGCGCATGGTGCGGGATTTCCACTCGGTGATCGGCGAGGAGGCGAGGAAGCAGCTCAAGCGCCAGACTCGCCGCGCCTGGCCGGATCTCGCGGTGGCCTGCGTCGGCGGCGGCAGCAATTCCATCGGCCTGTTCAACGCCTTCCTGCGGGATCCCACCCGTCTGCTGGGGGTAGAGGCCGGCGGCAGCGGGGAGTCCCTGGGAGAGCACGCCGCGCGCTTCGACGGTGGCCGTCTCGGGGTGCTCCACGGCACCCGCACGCTGGTGCTGCAGAACGACGATGGCCAGGTCCAGGAGACCCATTCGGTCTCCGCCGGCCTGGACTATCCGGCGATCGGGCCGGAGCACGTCTTCCTCCACGAGCTGGGGCGCATCGAGTACAGCCGAGTGAGCGACGACGAGGCCCTGGACGCCTTCCATCTGCTGGCGGAGACGGAGGGCATTCTGCCGGCTCTAGAGACCTCCCACGCCATCGCCGAGGTGGTGAAGCGGGCTCCGCTGCTCACCGAGGACAAGGTGATCCTGGTGAACCTCTCCGGTCGCGGCGACAAGGATGTGGAGACGGTGGAAAAGGCCGACGCGGAGCGCCGCCAGCGGGAGGCGACCCAGCGGCAGATCGAAGACAGTCCGGAGGTGGTTTCGATGGCGGACCGCCGCCGCACCCTCGCCCTCCAGGAGCTGGAGAGCAGCGGAGCGAACAACTCTGGAGTAGAAGCTCCCAAGCAGCTCGAGCAGGACCAGGAGAACGAGTGATGAGCGCTATCGACGAAGTGTTCAAGCGCTGCCGCAAGCAAAAGCGGTCAGCCTTCATTCCCTACCTCACCGCCGGGGATCCGGATCTCGCCACCACCGAGAAGCTGCTCGATGCGCTGGCTGCCGGCGGTGCAGATCTCATCGAGTTGGGGGTTCCCTTCTCTGATCCCATCGCTGATGGACCGGTGAATCAGCGGGCCGCGACGCGGGCGCTGGAAGCCGGAACGACGATCAACGGCATCTTCGACCTGGTGGCCCGCAAGCGCCGGGAGCTGGGAGTGCCGATCCTGCTCTTTACCTACTTCAACCCGCTGGTGGCGCGGGGGGTGGCCAGCTTTGTCGAGCAGGCGGCCTCCTCCGGGGTCGATGGCCTGCTCTGCCTCGACGTGCCGCCGGAAGAAGCGGAGGAGGAGTTGATCCCCGCCTGCCGCCAGCACGGCGTGGATACCATTTTCCTGCTCGCCCCCACGAGCTCCAGGCAGCGTATCCAGCGCGCCGCCAAGCTGTCGACGGGCTTCGTCTATTACGTTTCCCGTACCGGTGTGACCGGCGCCGAGACCGACGTCTCCTCGGATCTCGCCAAGGAGATCAAGGCGGTACGCAAGAAAGTGCGGCTGCCGCTGGCGGTGGGCTTCGGCATCGCCAGCCCCGAGCAGGTCGAGACGGTGGCGGCGGTCGCCGACGGCGTGGTGGTGGGATCCCATCTAGTGCGCATCGTCGAGGAGCACGGCGACGCTGCGGACCTGCCGTCTCGAATCGAGAATCGAGTGCGGGAGCTTACCGCTCCTCTGCATGCCTAAATGCTGCACGCCGAGGCGCTGGGTCCTGGGCTCTGAGATACCGACTGAAATTCCGCCAGCCTTCTTCTTGAATCCTCACTTGTCCGAAACACCGCCAGCGAGCCACTTAGGAACCAGCGATGACCGATTCCAGCACCGCGGAAGCCCTCGTCCTCCATCGACCCACCACCGTGCGCGGTCGTCTGCTGCTGGCGGCGGACGCCGAGGAGCACCGTCACGCTCCGCTGCTGGTGGGCTTTCACGGCTACGGCCAGCGGGCGGAGGACGCCCTCGCCGCCCTCGCGGGCATCGACGGCGCCTACGCTCGGGCCGCGGTGCAGGCCCTCCACCCTTTCTATCTGCCGCGGCGAGAAGGCGGTCAGGGCCGGGTGGGGGCCAGCTGGATGACCAAGGAAGACCGCGGGTTGGCGGTGGAGGACAACATCGCCTGGGTCGATCAGGCCATCGGCGCGCTGCGGGAACGGGGCCTCTCCGGTCCGCTGGTGGTGAGCGGCTTTTCCCAGGGGGTGGCGATGACCTATCGCGCCGCCCTGCTGGGGGCCGAGAAGCCGGCGGGAGCCCTGGTGCTCGCCGGCGACGTGCCGCCAGACTTTCCACAAGCCGAGCTGCGTCGCCTGCCGCCGGTGCTCCTCTGTCGCGGCCTCCAGGACGCCTGGTATACCGAGGAGAAGATGGAGGCCGACCTCCAGCGGCTGCGCGCCGCGGAGGTGGAGGTCACAGAGCACATCTTCGACGGGCCCCATATTTGGGACCCCTCGGTGTCCGTCGCCGCGGCCCGATGGCTGCGGGAGCTGGGGAGTTGATTCCGGCTCTATAAGCTCAGGGAGCTCAGGAAGAGTCGCCGCTAGCGGAAGCTCCGCTTGGACTTTCGGCATTCGCCCCCGACGCCGCGGGATCTTGAACGCCCTGGCCCGCCGCCCTCTCCTGTAATTCCCGCTGGGTGGGGGAGCGAGGTTTGGGATCCTGCGGGAAGAAGCCGGCGAGGTCTCTCTTGACCTCGCCGTAGCGCGGGTCGTCCGCCAGGTTGTTGTGCTCGCCGGGATCCAGCTCGTGGTCATAGAGCTCGTCACTGCGGCCGCCGTATTGGATGTAGCGCCAGCGCTCGGTGCGGGCGGAGAAATCCCGCTGGATCATGCTGATACCGGGGTAGGGCCAGGCGAGGTCCGGGTCAGAGAGCAGGGGCGCCAGGCTGCGGCCGTCGGCGCCGGCGTCGACGGTGGCCTGGGTGAGCTCCAGCAGCGTGGGGTAGACGTCCACCAGAGTGACCACCCGCGGGCTGTCGACGCCGCGGGGGGCGTCGACGTCGCGGCCCGGTGGGGCGATCAACAGAGGAATTCGCAGGCCCTCTTCCCACAGGGTGGTCTTGCGCCAATGCTCTTTTTCCCCGAGGTGGTAGCCGTGATCGCTGAGCAGCACGATCACCGTGTCCTGGGCGTGCTCGCTGGCGTCTAGAGCCTGCAGCAGTCGGCCCAGCTGGGCGTCGATGAAGTTCACCGAGGCCAGATAGCCGGTGACCGCTTCGGTCCACTGGCCCGCGGTGGTGACCCGCGCGTGGTCCCCGTCGGGATTGGCGATGTTCAGGCCCCGCTTCGGGATGTCTTCAAGCTCTCCCGCAGGAACTTCCGGCAGCTGCGGCGGGGCGTTCTTCCAGGGCTCGAAATACTCTTCCGGCACGATCCAAGGCAGGTGGGGCTTGTGCAGGCCGACGGCCAAGAAGAAGGGGCGGCTGAGCTCCGCCGACTCCCGGCGGCGCAGGAATTCGATGGCGTCACCGATCACTCGCTCGTCGACCATGCTTTCCTTCCTCAGCGACTCGGCGGGCATGGTGCCCCAATCGAAGAAGCGATCGCTTCCCTGGAGGTCGTTGAGAGGCCGATTGGGAACCCGAGGGTCCCGGCCGCCGCGGTCGAAGCGGTCCCAGCTCTGGGGATCGCGCTCGTGGAAGACCTTGCCGAAGGCCACCGTCTCGTAGCCTTCCTGCCGCAGCCGCTGGGGCAGGCTGAGGGCGTCCGGCAGCGCGGCGCGCATCGGCTGGCCGTTCCAATACACCCCGGTAGAGGAGGGCAGCCGCCCGGTCAGCAGGCTGGTGCGGGAGGGGTTGCAGGCGCTGGAGTTGGCGTAGGCCCGCTGGAAGTTGACGGAGCGCTGAGCGAGGCTGCTGAGGTGCGGTGTATGGGCATCCGGATGGCCGCCGAGGGGCTCGATCCAGTCGTTGAGGTCGTCGATGACGACAAAGAGCACGTTCGGCCGGGGTTCTTCGCTCGCCGGCTGACAGGCTCCCAGAAATCCGCCGACGCCGAGCAGGCTCAGCGTAACGAGGCCGACGAGCAGGCGCGACGCCAGGGCGAAGGAATTCTGAGTCGCGGAGCGAGTCGCGGGGCGAGCCCCGCGGCGGAAGGGACGCAATGATGTACCCATGGGGCGAAGCGTATGCGCTCCACCCTTTGGAGGCAACCGGGAAAACCCCTGAATTCAGGCACGGCGACGAAGGCCCCGCCGACCGCTGGGTCGGGGGGATCAGGCTCTTCTTTCGCTGTGTTGGCTCCGCGCCGATCGCTGTGTTGGCTCCGCGCTTCGCGGCCGCCGGCGATCAGGGGATGACCAGCACCTGCTGGGGGTAGATCAGATGACCCCGCAGGCGATTCACCTCCTGCAGGGCGCGCACGCTGACTCCGTAGGTGCGGGCGATCTGAGCCAGGGTCTGTCCCGCTCGCACCACATGGCGGCGAGCGCTGTCGCTGCCCTCGCCGGGGATCCGCAGCCGCTGGCCGGGATAGATTCGGTGGGAGCTGTTGAGGCTGTTGGAGCTCACCAGCGCATCTACCGAGGTACCGTAGCGGCTGGCGATGCGGGTCAGGGTGTCTCCCGGGGCGACCGTATGGAAGCCCGAATCGGGCCGCGCCGCTGGCGATGACAAAGTCGCCCGGCGCACCGTGGCGCTGCGGCGCCCGGCGGGCACCAGCAGCTTCTGCCCGACCCGGATCATCACCGAGCGGCCGAGGCCGTTGGCGCCCTGTAGGGCGCGCACGGAGGTGCCGTAGCGGCTGGCGATGGCGGAGAGGGTATCCCCCCGCTTGACCCGGTAGCGCAGGCCCGCCTGACGGGCAGATTTTGAATCGGGACCGAGATCGGCGTAGGCCTGGGCGATGCTCAGCTCGGAACCCTCCGGAACCTTCAGGGCGTAGCCGCTGGGCAGGAAGAGGTCGCCGGACCAAATCTCCCGGCGCACCGCGGGGTTCAGGTCCCGCAGCTCGTCGAGGTCCACCCCGGCGGCGTCCGCCAGCTCCGGGGCAGAGGCGTAGGCGTCGAGCTCGAAGATGTCGAAGCGCAGCGGCGAGAAGGGGCTGACGTCCGGGTGATACACCTGGCGATTGTTGTAGACCTGGGCGGCGGCGACGAAGCTGGCGTAGAAGTTCCGCGACGCGAAGCCGAAGGTGCGGGTGCTGTGGCGGGTGAGGATAGTGCCCGGATCTCGGGTACCGAATTTCTTTACCGCTCGGCGCAGACCGTTGACGCCGTAGTTGTAGCCGGTGACCGCCAGCGGCCAGTTGCCGAGGGTGTCGTGATTCTGCGACAGGATGCGGGCGGCGGCGGAAGCGGCCCGGAAGGGGTCGTAGCGCTCATCCAGCTCATAGCTGATGGTGATCAGCTTGCGTCCGGTGGCGGGCATGATCTGCCACATGCCGCCGGCGCCGACCTTGGAGCGAGCGCCCTCTTGGAACATCGACTCCACGAAGGCCATGCGGGTGAGGTCCACCGGGAGGTCATGCTGGCGGAAGATGCGCTCGAATTCTGGTAGGTAGCGCCCGGAGCGCTGAATCGCCTCGCCGAAGGTATCCGCCAGACCGCTTTGGGTGCGCAGGTGCTGCGCCGCCCGGCGGTATTTCTCGCGGCCGCCGGGTACGTGACGGAAGAGATCGAGGATCCTCTGCCCAAGCTCCTTGTCGCTCACCGCGGCTCCGGCTCCCAGCTGGCGCAGGGCGGTAGCGTAGCGGTCCTTCGTTTCTTCTACCTTCTTGCGGCGGAAGCGGCGGTACTCGGCATCCGTGGGTTTGCGCTCGAGGTACTCGCTGAAGTCCAGCACCGCATAGACGATGTCGAGATCTTCCTCGTCGTGGAGAACGACGTGGTGGGTGCTGTGCTTCGAAAAGATGTCGGTCCAGAAGCGGACGTTAGGTCGCAGCTCCTTCGGCACCGGGAAGCGTTGAGGATCTAGGTGCTGAAGCTCCACCGAGGAGGCGGCAGATGCCGTGGCTGCTGCGCTCTCAGGGCTCTGGGCCTGGAGGGACGAGGCTCCCAGACTCAGGGAGAGGCTGGCCACCAGCAGCCCGGTAGACCCTGTTCGCAGCGAGCTCGCTAGCCAGCACCCGAGGGCCTGGCGATCTGTAGGGGAGTCGGAAGAGGTGGAACGGAGCGCAGCAGGGGAGGGGAGAAAAAGGCGGCTCAGCATGGGACGGTATCGCTCTCCAGGGGCGGGGCAGAGGATTCGAGGCCGACGATCGAAGACTCTTTCAATGCTGTAGCAGTATAACCCCGCGGGGGAACGCCGCTGTTCCGGCAACTGTCAAGAAATGTGAAATTTCCTGCGCTGGAAGGGGTTTGAGCGCGTCATCCAAAGGCCCAGGGACCCAAAGGCCCAGGGACCCAAAGGCTCAGGCGCCGACGTGCACCACCAGCGTGCGGTGGTGGCGACTGCTGCGGTGCTCCCACAAAAAGATGCCCTGCCAGGTGCCCAGGGCGAGGCGCCCTCGCAGAATCGGGATACCCAGCGAGGTGGCGGTCAGAGCCGCCTTGATGTGGGCCGGCATGTCGTCGGGCCCCTCGTCATTGTGAGTGAAGAGGGGATCGTTTTCCGGCACCAGTCGGTTCAGCCAGGCTTCCAAGTCCCGCCGGGCGGAGGGGTCGGCGTTTTCCTGGATGGTCAGGCTGGACGAGGTGTGGCGAATGAAGACGGTGCACAGGCCCTCTTGCAGGCCGGCGCGGCTCACCACTTCCTGAATGGAGTTGGTGATCTCGTGGAGGCCAGGGCCGGGCACGTTGACGGAGATCTCTTCGACCATGGACAGCGTCCTCGGAGTAGGGTCATTGGGGGGAGAGTCGAGCGGTGGCTCGCTCCCCTCAGCTTAGCAGTCTCCCGCTTCTCCTCGTCGCTAGATCGTCGCTGGATAGAGGACGGATCAGCCGTCGCGGAAACCTCTAGCGCTCACTCCTCAGCCTTCCTGTTCAGCGCTCATGATTCAGCGCTGGGCTGCTCCTCTTCCGCAGGCAACAGACGAAGCCGGCTCAGGGCGAGGGTCACGCAGGGAACCGACAGGCTGTTGCCCACCAGCTGGTAGGCCTTGCGCCACGGCAGGTCCCGGGGAATCGGCGGCAGCTGATAGCCCGGCGGAAAGCCCAGGAAGTTGAGAATTTCCCTGGGGCTGAAGCGCCGCAGGCCGCTAGGGGTGCTCAGGTAGGAGCCGCTGCGTACCGGGGAGCGACCATAGGCGGCGGTAAAGCAGGCGGTGAGGGCCTGTGGATCCTCGCGGTTCACGACGGAGAGGGCTTCGGAATAGGCTTGGAGGATCTTCTCGGACGGTCTCAAATCCTCGAGGTCGTCCATTGAGGGGTCGACGTGGGCGCTGAGGGGAGGCGTTGGTGAGCCCGGGATCTCTGCCGTGGGGCGAGGGAAGGGGAGCGGCCTGCCCTGGCGGGAGGCAACTAGGAAGAAGCGTCGCCGGCGAGTCGCGCCGCCGAGCTCCGAGGGGCAGAGCTGTCCCTCTTGCACCAGGAATCCCAGCTTGTCTAAGGTCTTCCGCAGGCGGCGATGACAGCGGGACTCGGCGAAGCCCGGAACGTTCTCCAAGGCGAGGGATGTGGGAGCTGCGGGGCCCAGTTGCTCCAGGATGTCCATCAGGTGCAGCAGGCTGCGAGCCCGGGGATCCTCGTCGTCCCGTCGATGGCCGCGGCGGGTGTAGGGCTGACAGGGAGGGGAGAGCCACCAAAGGTTGGCCTCGATCGTAGCTAACTCCTGGACACGGACCTTCGCCAGATTGAATTTGAGCACCGGATGAGGAAAGTTGAGGGTGTAGGCCGCCCGGGCATAAGGGTTCTGGTCGGCGGCCGCCACTACCTGCGCTTGCTCCCGCCAGCTGGCCTGCGCTAGGGCGGCGGCGCAGCCGCCGAGGCCACTGTAGAGCTCGAAGACTCGCAGTGAATCGGGAGGGGTAGGCATAGGTAGGGGCTGGATCTGTTGGGAGGGGGCTCAACGCAAAACGGGCGTCGACCGAAGCCGACGCCCGTCTCGGGTGGCGGAAGAGTCTTCCGCCACTAGCTCAAGGTTCGGCCTTACTCGCTAGGAGCGCTCGCGGCCTCGTCCTGAACGATGTCCAGCAGCTCGATCTCGAAGATCAACACCTGGTTGCCGGGGATCTGCGGGGGCCGGCCGCGGGTGCCGTAGGCGATGTCCGCCGGGCACACCAGACGGGACTTACCGCCGACCTGCATCTTCTGCACGCCCTCGGTCCAGCAGCTGATGACCTGGTTGAGGAAGAACTCCGCCGGCTCGCCGCGGTCCACCGAAGAGTCGAATTTGTTGCCGTCCGGGAAGGTGCCGGTGTAGTGCACCTTCACCCGATCGGTTGCGGAGGGGCTGGCGCCCTCACCGGCGGCCAGCTCGAAGTACACCAGGCCGGACTCGGTCTGCTCGGCGCCTTCTTTGGCGGCCTCGCCGGTGACGTACTCGGCGGAGCGGGCGGCGTTGGCCTCGGCGGCGGTGTTGAGCTTGCCCTGCGCGTAGGTCTGCAGCTTCGCCTGCCACTCCTGAGGGTCGAAGGTAGCGTTGCCCAGGGAGGCGTCCTCGAAGCCCTTGCTGATCTCCGCCAGCTCGGCCTCGGTGACCTCGAGGGGAGCGAGGCTCTGGCCGATGCTCACGCCCAGGTTGTAAAGCAGGTCCTTATCCACGGTGGCCTCCGTCTCGGCGGCGGCACCCTCGGCGCCCTCGCCTTCGTTGGTCTCCGCCGCGCAGGCGGGCAACGCCAGCAGCATGCTGAGAACGAGGCTCGTATGCAACAGTCTCGGAAACAAGTTCGTCATCGAATCAAACTCCTTGGAGAGGCGCCCGGACGGTCATTCAAAGGCCATTCAGGGCGCCAGCGATGGGCTCGGCATAGATTCGCGAGCTCACAGGCTTGATCTAGGGGGCGTCGTCGTTCCGCGTCGAGGGCCGGCCTGTGGGCGCGGTCTCGGGGCGGGGTTGATATGGAGCTGGATCCTGTGGAGTCTCGAGCCCGGCGGACGCCGCGAAAGCGAACGATAGCAGGGCTTTCCGCAGGGCTTCAAGCGAGAGAGGGCGCGGGATGGTGTTGACGCGATGCGGCAATAATGCCGCAGCTTGACGAAGGTGCCCTTCTATGGCACCCTGCCGCCATGCGTTACGTCATCTTCAACCGCAAAGGCGGGGTGGGGAAATCCACCCTGGTCGTCAACCTCGCGGCGGTGGCCGCTCAGCGGGGCTACCGCACGCTGGTGGTGGATCTCGACTCCCAGGCCAACGCCACCCAATACCTTTTGGGCCGGGCCGCCGCGGAGGCCAAGCCCACGGTGGCGGACTATTTCGACAGCACCCTGGGCTTTCAGCTGCTCAAGGCGGCCGCCGGGGATCACGTCCACCCCACCCCCTTCGAGAACCTCGACCTGCTGCCGGCGGCGGACGCTCTGGCGGATCTCGAGTCCAAGCTGGCCAGCAAGCACAAGATCTACAAGCTCAAATCTCTGCTCCAGAGCCTGGAGCGGGAAGGCTACGAACGGATCTTCCTCGACACCCCGCCGGCGGTGAACTTCTACACCCTCTCCGCCCTCATCGCCGCCGAGCGCTGCCTGATTCCCTTCGACTGCGACGAATTTTCCCGCCGCGCCGTCTACCAGCTCTTAGGCATCGTCCGCGAGGTGCGGGAAGACCACAACTCCGACCTCACCATCGGCGGCATCCTGGTCAACAACTTCCAGGAGCGCGCCCGCCTGCCCCAAACCCTGGTCGACGAGCTGCGCGCCGAGAGCCTCCCGGTTCTCGAGCCCTACCTCACCAACTCCGTCAAAGTGCGCGAATCCCACCGCGATCACACCCCGCTGATTCACCTCGCCCCGGGGCATAAGCTCTCCCTGCGGCTGGAGGAGCTCTTCGATTCGGTGGAGGCGGCGGAGGGGATCAGCTGAGGGAGCGCTGACTCGCTCACTTTGAGCGCTTGTTTTTTCGCGCTTGTTCTTGCTCGCTTGCTTTTCGGGCCTATTTGTAGCGCTGGCCGTCCACCTCCAGCCACCCCCCCGCCCGCCGGCCCCGCGGATCGTGGTGGGTCCAGTGGAGCACGCCGCCGCGGTTGTTCCACTCGTATTGGCCTCGTACGATGACCGAATCGCCCTGCTGGAGCGGAGCCTTGGGGGCGAGGTCGATGTTGTGGGCGACCAGAAGGGTGCGGGAGCCGGAGACGTCGAGGATGAAGCGCTGGTGGCGGGAGCCCTCGTTGTCGTCCGGCAGCACTCGGGCGACTCGGCCCGGGCAGGTGACCATGAAGCCGGAGGTCTCGTTGCGAAAGGCGGCGTCCACCTGCCGACGGCAGGCGTCGGCGTCGGCGTCGATGACGTCTTGGGAGGCCGACGGCGCGGGCGCGGAGTGACCGGGGGAGTCGAGGGTGCCCCGGCTCTGACGCTGCAGCTCCGGCTTGCCGTAGCGCTCGCCGGCGGTGGCCTGCTCCGGCGGCGGCACGCTGACCGGCGGCAGCTCCGAGGGGCCGCCGCTGAAGAGCACGAAAAAGGCGCCGGCGGCGAGAACGAGTAGGAAGACGAGAAGGCGGGAGCGGCTCATGGAGGATTCTTTCCCTAGCTCTTGCTGTTCTTTAGAGGGGGGGGCTGGGTTAGCCGTCGAGGCGACCGGCGCGGGCGTCGGCGATGAGCCCTTCCAGGCGGTCGAGGCCGGCTACCAGTCTCTCCATCGGAGGACCGAAGGAGAGTCGCAGGTAGGCGTGGAAGCGGGAGCGGTGGCGGGCGCGGCGCTGGCCGGGGTTGACGTCGAAGAAGATCCCCGGCACGCAGATCACCTGGCGCTCCAGCGCGGCGCGGAAGAAGGAGAGTCCGTCGGAGAGCGGCGCCGGCAGGTCTTCGACGTTGGCCCAGACGTAGAAGGTGCCCTGGGGGGCGGGGTCGACCCTCAGGCCCATGCCCCGCAGTCGCTCCAGCATCACGGTGCGCTTGGCGCCGAAGGTCTGCTGCAGGGCGCGGGCCTCGCCCTCGACGGTGACGGGGTCCAGCAGCGGCACCGCGGCTCGCTGGAGCGGCCGGGAGCCGCCGCCGTCGAGGAAGGAGCCGGCGCTGGAAAGGGCGCGGATGACGTGCTTCGGCCCCACCGTCCAGCACACCCGCCAGCCCGGGTAGCGCCAATTCTTGGTCAGCCCGTCGAAGAGCACCACCGGGTCCCGCTCCACGTCCTCCACCCAGCGGGCGGCGCTCACCGTGGGGCCGGGCTCTTCCGGATCTCGCTGCCACACGAAGTGGGAGTAGAACTCGTCCAGCAGCAGGGAGCAGTCCAGCTCCCGAGCGGTGGCCACCCAGCGCTGCAGCTCGCCGCCGCTGAGCAGGCGGCCGGTGGGGTTGCAGGGGTTGGAGAGCAAGACCGCCGAGAGGCCGCGGCCCAAGACCTCCTGCCGCAGGTCCTCGGCGGTGAAGTTATAGCCGCGGCGGGGGTCCAGCAGCACCGGGATCGGAGCGAAGAGGCGGAAGATGTCCAGCAGCTCCTCGTAGGCGGTGTAATCCGGCAGGAAATGGCCCAGGTTGATGCTGCCGAGGGCGGCGGCGGCGCGGGTCAGGGCGGCGCGGCCGCCGCTGGAAATGGCGACGTTCTCGGCGCTGTATTGGGTCGGCAGGCCCCGCCGGTAGAGGTGGTTGTAGAGCTGGGCGATGGCGTCCCGCAGCTCCCAGACCCCCGCCACCGGGGCGTATTCGTGATCCGGCGAGAGCACCGGCACCGCCTCCACCCGGGGCTGGGCCTCGGGCAGAGGGCCGGTCTCCGGCATCCCCTGGCCGAAGTTGGTCCACGCCGGGTCTTCCGGCGAGAAGCCCCGGGCCTCGGCCTCGGTGGTGACGTAGATCACCCCGGTGCGGGGCACCCGGCGGAAGGCGCTGGCGCTCGCGGGCTCCGCGCCTTGGACATCATGGTTCGGCGCCGTCGGGGCGCTGGCGGACGGGGTCGGAACAGGGGTTTCCATAGCCGATAAGGCTACCACTGGAGCCTCTTCTCGAGATCGAATCGCTCAGCCCCTCGGCTTGCGATGGAGAAGTGCCCCAGGATCCTCGGAGCTGCGTACAATAGCCGCCATGAGCGAGCATGACCCGACTTCCGACGCCCCCCTCTCGCCCGCGGATCAACCGGCAGATCAGTCCACAGATCAGTCCGCCGAGTTCCTCGATATCCCGGCGGTGAAGGAATACCTTCTCGGTCTTCAGGACTCCATCTGTCAGGCCGTGGCGGCAGATGACGGCGGGGAAGGCTTTCGTCAGGACGCCTGGGAGCGGCCCGGCGGGGGCGGCGGACGCAGCCGGGTGCTGGAAGGAGGGGCGCTGTTTGAAAAGGCGGGAGTGAATTTCTCCCACGTCTTCGGCGACGGCCTGCCCCCCTCCGCCACCGCTCGTCGCCCGGAGCTCGCCGGCCGCGGCTTCCAGGCGATGGGCGTCTCGCTGGTGCTGCACCCCCGCAACCCCTACATCCCCACCACCCACTCCAACGTGCGCTTCTTCGCCGCCGAGCGGGAAGGCGCCGATCCGGTGTGGTGGTTTGGCGGCGGCTTCGACCTCACGCCCTACTACCCCTTCGAGGAAGACGTCGTCCACTGGCATCAGGTTGCCCGGGACGCCTGCCGGCCCTTCGGCGAGGAGGTCTATCCCCGCTACAAGGCGTGGTGCGACGAGTACTTCTATCTGCGCCATCGGGCCGAGACCCGCGGCGTCGGCGGTCTCTTCTTCGACGACCTCGAAGAGTGGGGCTTTCGTCGCAGCTTCGCCTTCCTGCGCAGCGTCGGGGATGCCTTCCTGCCGGCCTATCGGCCCATCGTCCATCGTCGCCGGGAGACGCCCTTCGGCGAGGCGGAGCGGGAATTCCAGCTCTATCGCCGCGGTCGCTACGTCGAATTCAACCTGCTCTTCGACCGCGGCACCGTGTTCGGCATCCAGAGCGGCGGGCGTACGGAGTCGATCCTGATGTCTCTGCCGCCTCAGGTCTCGTGGCGCTACGACTGGGCGCCGCAGCCCGGCTCGGCGGAAGCTCGACTCTACGATCGCTATCTCAAGCCGCAGGATTGGCTCGGAATCGAAGCGGAATAGCTCGAGCCTCAGCCCTTTTCGCTGCGCACTGCCACCACCGGGCAGGGGGCGTCATGGAGCACCCGCAGGGTGGTGCTGCCAAAGAGGGCTCGGCCGATGGCGCCGTAGCCGTGAGTGCCGATCACCAGCAGGTCTGCCTGGAGATCCCCGGCGGCGTTGACGATCTGTTCGTGGGGCAGGCCGACCTGCACCCTGACCTCCGTGTCGACGCCGGAGAGATGCTCGACGGTGTATCTCTCCAGGCTCTCGCGGGCGGCCTCCTCGTGCTGGAGGCGGATCTTCAATCGCTCCTCGGCGGTGGTGTAGTTGAGGGAGGGCAGGTGCTCCTCGACCACATAGAGCACGGTGACTCGGGAACCGAGAGCGCGGGCCAGGCGCGCCGCCTCTCGGAGTCCAGCGAGGGCGGCTTCGGAGAAGTCGGTGGTCACCAGAATGTGGCTGTACTCAGGGGGGTGGGTGGAGTCACTCATGGGAAATCATCTCCTTGCAGTTTGCTGCGCCGATTGCTGCACCGATTGCTGCAAAGATTGCTGCAATATTCTGGCGCCACAACCCGCTTTGCGGGTGTATCCTTATTGTAGCCGGGACGGAAATTCACCGCTTCATCCGCGCTCTTCCCGGTGCCCCGGCGGAAGCCGAAAAAAACAGCTTGCTCCTGACTAGCGAAAAGCTATCGGAACCGTCGGAGCAGATCGCGATTCGCCACCGATGCCCTCGAAGCCGAGGGATCGAAAGCAGGAGGCAATGACCATGCGATCTATCCAGAAGATTCTCTTCCCTACCGACTTCTCCGAGACCTCTCAGCAGGCCATGGCCTGGGCGATCTTTCTCGCTCAGCAGCACGAGGCGGAGCTCTTGGTGCTCCACGCCACGGTGCTTCACGGCGAGGAGCCCGGCAACCCGGTCTATCACCTGGCGGATGCCGAGGCGGCCTATCGAGTGGCGGAGTCCGCCGCCGGGGAGCGGATGCAGGAGATTTTCGCCGCCCACGAGGATCACCCCCTCTCCATCCGCATCCTCCAGCGCCGAGGCATCAGCGCCGACGGCATCGTGCTGGACTTCGCCCGCGAAGAGGAAGTCGACCTCATCGTGATGGGCACCCACGGTCGCCGCGGCCTCGGCCGGCTGATTCTCGGCAGCGTCACCGAGGCGGTGGTGCGGGAAGCTCCGTGTCCGGTGGTGACCCTGCGGGGGGGCACCGAAGACACCGCTCACGAGGGCAACGCTCTCGAAGACATCCAGCGTATCGTCGTGCCCCTGGACTTCTCCGCCGGCTCTCAACAGGCACTGGCAGAGGCCAAAGAGCTCGCCGCCGTCTACGGTGCCCAGCTCGACCTCATCCACGTCGTCCAGCCCCTGGCCTACCCCCAGAGCTACTTCCCCGGCGCCACCAGCGCCTACGTCGCCGACTACGCCGCCATCGGCCAGCAGGCCAAGGCCAGCCTGCAGCGCATCGCCGAGGAGCACGGCCTAGAAGGCGCCAGCGTGCACGTCACCGAGGGCTATCCCGCCACCGCCATCGTCGACTACGCCAAGCGCCACGGCGCCGACCTCATCGTCCTCTCCACCCACGGCCTCACCGGTGTCGCCCATCTCTTCCTCGGCTCCGTCGCCGAGAAAGTCGTGCGCCTCGCCGAATGCCCGGTGTGGACGGTGCGGGGGAAGGGGTCGGAGAGTTAGGCCTATTTTGATCATACGGGGAGCCCCGTGCTCCCCGTATCTTCCTCCTAATCCTCGCCTTGTTGTCGCTAATGGTCCAAACGGCGTTTAGCGTAGCTCTTGTAGTGGAATCACGCTTCCATCCCGTAAAGCTGCCATTTGGCTACCGTTCAGCACGATGACACTGTAGCCACCTCTGCACTGCTGTATCCGGCGAAATAGAGCCTGAAAACCAGCAATAGATCCCCCTTCGAGTAGATGTCGTTCGACATAGCGAGAGCATGATTCTTGGAAGATACAGTTCCTGCGAGCCTTCTGGGGAGTAAGTAATCTGTAGGTCCGTATTAGGGTTATGAACGCTTTCCTCATAGCCGAATTGCCGCTGGTTTTCTGAAGACTATGAGTTGTGTGGATGACGTACGGTCTGGCACATGGCCAAGCCCAAAGCATCCTGGAGATCCTTTGTGGAAAGTATTCATTTGTTCCATGCTGTAGAATTCCCAGCCTGTTGAAGAGAATTTATGTATTAGATATTGAAGTTGTTGACCTGCTGTCGTCGTGTCTTTCTTGCTGTCGATCTTAGGGACGAACTCTACGACCCTGTACTGGTACTCGCCTTCGTATACAACTTCTGTTGATGCAGGAGATCTACTTCCTGCTGCTGCAGGTTTTCCCTGCGATCCTTGTGCAGTATTTTCTTTGTGTTCGCTGTGCGTATTCACGTTCCTTACTCCTTTTAATAGATTGGTAGCTTGGTTTGCGTTCGGAAACTGGTTTAGCTCCTAAGTGCCGTGCGAGATAAATCTGTAAGAATGGGTTGCTATTCTAAGGCGGCCTCTCCCCATAGGACTCGCAACAGTAATAAACCTCCCAGTAGAGCAATGAAGATGCTGAGGAAGGTGCCGAGAAGGAAGTATTCGGCGAAGCGGGGGTCGTCCATCTTCTTGAATCGGACGATGGACTTCGTTGCGATGATAAAGCCGACGGTGGTGGGCGATTTAACGGCTAGTGCAGTGAGTACCAGGATTCGCTCTAGCCAGCCAATGTACATCCCTAGGCGCTGCTCGCTCTCTGTAGAAGATTCATTGAAGAGAGATAATTGCTGGTCAGCTGGCGCCTGAGTTTCTGAGTCGTCATCCTTCTGCTGGGTGAGTAGGAATCGGATCAAGTAGCCTCCACCGAAGGTGACAGTGAGGTAGATGGCAAGAGTCGCAAGGATCTTGGCATGGTAGACAGATAGCTGGATGTAGGCTGTCGTAAGGGTTGCCTGAAAATCTGGTAGAAGGAGGGCGCTTAGAAAGACTAGGCAAGCAAGATGAGCGAACTGATCGAGAAGAAAGAGGGTCCAGATTGGAAGCCAACGCTTCTTTTCTAGGCGCTCCTTGCCCCAGTCGGTCAGAAGGTGGAGACCGACAAGAAGAAGCAGAAATAGGTAAGTACTTCCTTGGATGGTAGAAGAGGGTAGGAAGAGGCCCAGTAGCAGCAGGCTACATAGAAGGTGGGAACCGCCATGCAGGACGTAGGCACGGGGATGCCCTTGTTTCTTTCCTTCCACCATCGAGGCCGTTTGGAAGGGGAAGTCTGCCAGCAGGTGGGCGACGAGGAGGGCAAGAAAGACGATTTTGGGGTCTTGCATTTCAGTGTGCAAATAAGTCGTTTTTGCACTCTAGGGTGCAAGGTGGTCTTGGATGATAATAGTGAGCTCTTGATGGCCTTCCCGAAGAGGGAGATAAAAGCTGCGCTGCAGGCTACGAGAGATGGTGGATTCGTTCTTGACCTGGAGGGCTTGGGCCGTTTTCTCCTGGCTCCCTGTTTCCTCGTAGAGGTGAATTGTCTTCCGCTGCTTTTCCGAGAGCGTTGAGAGCACGCAATCCATCATGTGCAAGGCCAGATTGACGGTGCGATTGAGGTCAGGGTTTACGCTGAGTAAGGTAGTACGCTGGATTGAGCGTTTCCCCAGGTGATCGAGACGAGAAATAGCTTCTCGCGCTAAGAGAAAGGCTTCACCACTGGTATCGCGATTAATTGGAGTGTCTGGCCGCGGTCGCTCATCGATGGATCCAATTCCTATGCCGATGCGCAGCTCCACGGGGAAGAAGGCCACCCGTAAATCCCAGATGACTTGAGGAATGCGCCAGGGCGGCTCAACCACGTTCTGGAACTCATCCCACGCGGTAACAGTGTAGCGAGAGAGGACCAGGTTCTCTTTGAGATGGCGCTTTGAGAGGGTGGAGAGGGCCTGATCGCGATGGGCTTTGAGATCGTCGATCTTTGAGGATTCAACGATGTCTGCAATCAAAACGGCAAAATGGGATGATTGACTTGCACTCACAGATGCAAATATAAGCTTTTTGCACTCTGGAATGCAAGTCGCTGGAGCGCTTGATGTGGTTCTCTAGAGCCTGGAGCATCCGTGCCAAGACCTACCGGGTCCACTCTCCCCCAAAGCCCGCGCCCCCCACCCCCGTCGGCAGGTGCTGCCGAGCGATTTCAGCCATCTCGTCTCGGTAGGCCAGCTGGGAGGAGCCGGGGCGGACGGCCTCCATGGCGGCGGGGAGCTGGGTGCGCAGGGTGCGCTGGCCGGTGGCGGAGCCGTCGCCGCCGATGAAGTGGTCGAGGACGACGGCGGAGGCGCTCTCGGCGCATTGGGCGAAGAAGGCGTGGGGATCCTGGAGGGGGAGCAGGGGAGCGGCGGTGATGACGACGGTGAGGCCGGCGTCGTGGAGGGCGCGGGCGGCGCGGAAGCGGGCGGCGGGGGGGCTTGCAGGAGGAGGAAGGCCGGGAAGTCGGGGATGGTCGCTCTCGATGGAGAGGTGAACTCGCAGGCGGCAGCGCTGAGCAAGATGCTGCAATAGCTCGAGGTGGCGGGCGACGGCGGGGGAGTGGGTCTGGAGGACGAGCTCGTCCGGCGGCTGCTCGAGCATCGCCTCCAGCACCGATTCGGTGACCCCATAGCGCCGCTCCTGGGGCGGGAAGGGCTCGGTGGAGCTCGCCAAGAAGATGGAGAAGGCGTCGCGATGGCGTCGGGCCCAGCGGGCTTCGCGCTCGGCGTGCCGGCGGTAGGAATCGGCGGCGTTGGTGCGGGCCTCCAGGAAGCTGCCCCAGGCGTCGCCCCGGGTGAGCCAGGGGTTGTGCTGTACATAGCAGCCCACGCCGCAGAGGGAAGAGCCGAGGGAGCAGCCGCGGTAGGGGTTGAGGGAGTGAGAGGTGATCGTCGCCAGGTAGCCGCTGGTGCGGGTGAGCACCTGGCGGATGCTGGCTTCGCTGAGCTGAAGGGAGGAGGGCATGGGCGGCTTCTGGATTGAGCGTGCTGAGGCTCCGCTAGGGTAGCTGCATGGACGGCCTTGAAGAATGAGGGAGTCGAGGAGGTCTTCCCGCGTCGAGGAGAGAGTAGAACGCGCCGCGTCTGGGGCTTTTCCTGGGGCAGCTTGCTGGTTCCAGCCCATGGTCCGGCGTTTGTGGCTTATCCGATGCTGTCGCCACCGCTCCAGGCCCAGTCGTCGGTTTTCGGCTCGTCGGTTTTCGGTTCCCGGCATTTTGGTTCCCTGGAAACCGGAACCCTACAGACCCCGTGCTATGTTGTGCCAGAGGCAATCCTATGGAAATTTTTCTGGTCTTTGTTGTCCTCGCAGTCCCCACGGTGTTGACCGTGTTTGGAGTGTTGGGGATCTTCGGCTTCTTGCGCTCGCGGCGCGCGTTGAAGGGTGTGGAGAAGCTCGAAACCGAGCTTGCCGTGCTGCGGGGCCAGCTCCAGCAGCTGCGGGAACAGAGCCAGCCGAGCCCGCCGAGTAAGACCGTCAGCCTGGTTTCGGAGCGCTTCGGAGGCGAGGCGGCAACGGAGATTTGGGGAGACCTGGAAACTCCGGCGGAGCCCCTTTCGCTGACCGAGCTCCAGGCGGAGATCGCGGAGGAGGAGGAAGAGCGGACGGCGGCAGGCGATGCAGTCGACGAAGGCTCCGCAGCTGCCGGGGCTGATTCGACTCTCTCTTCCGATGGCGTCGAAGGCGAAGCGAGGGAGGCTGGGACGGAAGTCCGGGCGCCTGCTCCGCCGGTGGCGGCGAGGGATGCGGTGGAGAGCGCCGACTCGGTGGCTAGTCCGCCGCCGATCCCCCGCGCCGAGCCGATTGACGTTGAGGGCAGTGATATCAAGGCCGGTGACGTTGAGGCCGGTGACGTTGAGGGTAGACGGATCGCAGCTGAGGCGCCCTCTCGGAGTGGCGCGCCGTCCCCGCCGCCGGTGCCTCCAGCGGCGGCCGGTGCCGGCGCACCGCCGCCGGAAGCGGCTCCGAGCTTCGATCTCGAGAAGTGGCTGGGACTGCGAGGGGCGGCGGTGGTGGGCGGTATCGCCCTAGCGCTGGCGGGGCTGCTCTTCGTCAAATACTCCATCGACCAGGGCTGGCTGCCGCCGATCGTGCGGGTCGGCCTGGCTTTTCTCACCGGTGCGGTGGCGGTGGCCGCCTCCGAGGTGATGCGTCGCCGCCGCTATCGCAGCACGGCGGACGGCGTAGCCGGCGCGGGCTTGGTGATTCTCTATGGCGCCACCTGGGCGGCGGGGGAGCTCTACGATCTGCTGCCCTTCCTGCTTACCTTCGGTTTGATGGCTTTGGTGACCGCCGCCGGCTGCGCTCTGGCGTGGCGCCACCGAAGCCTGGTGGTGGCGGTCATCGGCCTGGTGGGAGGCTTCCTCACCCCGGTGCTGGTGAGCAGCGCCGAGCCCTCGACTCTAGGCCTCTTCGCCTACCTCGGGATTCTCAACGCCGCCCTACTGCGCCTGGCTTCGTCCCGCCGCTGGGCCTTCCTCCCTTTGCTCTCCGCTATCGGCACGCTGATCTACGTCCTGCTGTGGCTGGATCAGGGGCTATCCACCTCTACTCTGTGGCTGGGGGTCTTCTTTGCCGCTCTGCTGGCGGGGCTCTACTCCCTCGGCGCCGGGCGCTCGGCGTCGACTGAATCGGAGGACCCCGCCAAGGACAGCGTGTGGTGGAGCATCGCCCGCGGGCTGGGTCTGCTGCCGGTGGCCTTTCTGGCGCTGGGCATCGCCGTCAGCAGCGGGGTCGGCACCCGGCTGCTGCCGCTCCTCGCCCTGCTGGCGCTGCTGCTGGCGGCGTCGGCGTGGCTGGGCTTCCGGCTGCGGCAGCCGCTGATCCTCGGCGGCGGGGTGGCGGCGACCCTGGTTGCGCTGCTGGCCTGGCTGGTGCAGACCGATAGCACCGGCGTCGAGGCCCAGGGCTGGCTCTTCGCCGGCGGCATTGGGCTGCTGGGATTGCTGCTCCATTGGCGGTGGTGGCGGGAGCAGCAGCCCGCGGCGGGCATGAATGCCGTCTTCCTCGCCTCCGGCGTCGTCGGCCTGCTGGGCGTGCTCAGTATTCCTGGCGTGAACTGGGACGCCTCGCCCTGGGTTTGGGCCCTGGGAGCCGCGCCGCTGGTGGTGGCGGCACTGGTGCAGGGGCAGCGATCGAGGACGAAGCTGGAGGAAAAGAGCGCTTCAGGCCGGGGGGCTTCGAGTCTGTGGCTGTCTCAGGCGGTGGCCGTCGCGGTGGGCTTCCTGGTCGGCCTCACGCTGCTCTTCCAGCTGTATACCGGAGAGCACCTGGGAGATCTGCTGGAGCCGGCATCCCACGGTCCGCTGCTCTCGGCTCTGCTCGTCGCCCTGCTCTTCGTTGTTGGAATGCAGTTCGCCGCCCTGTGGAGGGTGAGGCAGGGAGCCCGAATGCTGGAGGTGGCGAATCTCACCGTCGCCCTCACCCTCCTCGGTCTTTGCGCTCTCTCCCAGGAGGTGCGGCTGCTGGGCTCGCTGCTGCCGCTGCTCTCCACCGCGGCCTTCGGTCTGGCGCTGCTCACCGCGACCCGGATGGGCAGCGGGGGCTTCTCGTTCGCTAGCGCCTTTCTCGCGGCCCTGGCTCACGCGGTATGGACCGATCAAAGCTTCTTTCTCGACGCGGTGGAGGGAGCGGCGGGATGGCAATTCCTCGCTCTGGGCTTTGCCTGTGTTCTGGGTACAACGCTTTGGGTGCCGGCTTCCGGCGCTGGGCTGCGGCGCTCGCGCTGGGCCTGGATCACCGCGGCGGCGGTGGGGCTGCTGTGGTTCCTGCCGATGCACTATGTATGGAGCCGTCACTTCGGCACCGCGGCCATCGGCGTGCTGCCGCTGCTGCTGGCCCTGGTGGCGATGATCGGGCTGGTGTGGGCGAGCCGACTGCCGCTCTCCGTCGGCGAGGTGGACGAGGGGAAGAGAGCGGAGAACCTGGCCCGTCGTCGCCAGCGCCTGGCGTGGTTTGCCGGCGTCGCTCTGGGCTGGATCGCGATCGCCATTCCCCTGCAGCTGGACAAGCAGTGGATCACCGTCGGCTGGGCCCTCCAGGGAGCGGCTCTGGTGCTGCTGTGGCGGCGCCTGCGGCACCCGGGGCTGGTGCCCTTCGCCCTGCTGCTCTACGGAGCGGTGGTGGTGCGCCTGCTGCTGAATCCGGCGCTGCTGGGCTATCAGCCCTCCAGCGGGGTGCCGCTGCTCAACTGGATCACCTACACCTACCTGCTGCCGATCCTCGCCCTCCTCGCCGGGCTCCACTGGCTGCGCCAGCCGCTGCCGGCACTGGCTTCTTCGGAGGGGCTAGATTCCGAGGGCGGGCTGGAGTCTCAGGACGGTCAGCAGGAGCGCTCCGCTCTGGGGGATCTCGCCGCCGCCCTGCCCTTCGGGCTGCCGGCCCGTGGGGTTCTGGTGGCCCTCGGCAGCTCGGTGGTGCTGCTGATTTTCGCCTGGATCAACCTCGAGATCTTCAACGCCTTTTCCTCAGAAGCTCGACTCACTTTGGCATTCGACCGCGGGGCGACACAAAATTTGGTTCTCTCCCTGGCCTGGGGGGCCTACGCCATCGCGCTGCTGGTGCTGGGCATCGCCCAGCGCATCCCGGCGCTGCGCAAGGCTTCCCTCGGCCTGCTGGTGCTTACCTTGTTGAAGGTCTTCCTGGTGGACTTGGGAGAGCTGGAAGGCCTCTACCGCGTCGCCTCGCTCCTCGGCCTGGCGATCTCCTTGATCCTGGTCTCCGTGGTGTATCAGCGCTTCGTCGTCGGTCGCGAAGACCGTCCGGCGAGCTCCTCCGGCGGGCCTTCGAGCCCTCCCGGCTAGGGGCCTGAGGCGACAGCGCTGCGCCGCGGGCAGGACTCATCGATAAGGATGGATGATGAGCGTATCGATCCCGCAAGCTTCCCCCCGCCGCCTGCTGGTAGATCAACCGGCGAAGGTTTTCCGCATCGGGCTGACGATCGTCACCCTTCTGCTGCTGGCGACGCTGGCGGCAGAAGCCCAGGAGCCTCAGCAGTCCCAGGGGCCCAAGACGGCGTCCCTCTTCCCGCAGCAGGCGCCGATCTCGGTGCCGCAGGGGGCCGACGGCGATCGGCTGGTGGCGGTGGTGCTGCCGCCGGAGGTGCTGAGCGAGTGCCGACGGGACTTGTCGGATCTTCGAGTGGTGGACGCCTCCGGAGCCGAGGTGCCCTATCTGGTGGACGGCGGCTTCGGGGCCCGCACCGCCCGCTTCGCGGTGCGCACCCAGGCGGCGAAGCTGCTGGGCGTGGAGCGCGAGCAGCGAGCCCGAGAGGGCCTCGCCCCGCGCTCTGAGGTGAGCTATTCCCTCGCGCCGCCTCGGGCTCCGGTGCCGGAGGGCGGCCCCTGGGAGCTGGTGGTGGAAGCCCAGGAGTCGAGCTTCGTGCTGCGGGGGCGACTGGAGCTACAGGGCCTCGGGAGCACCCCGGTCTTTCAGGAAGCCTCCCTCTTCCGCCTCCAGCGGCCGCTGCGGGAGCAGCTGAGGCTGCCGGCTTCCGGCGCCGAGTCGGCGGAGGAGCTGGTGCTGACGGTGTGGGGAGAAGGGGAGAGTTATCCGGAGCTCAGCTTTCGCTGGGAGCAGCGGCAGGAAAAAGCCGACCCCGCCAAGGGCCGGCTGAAGCTGGAGCTGGTGGACCGCACCCGCGACGGCAGCCGAACCATCATCGAATACCGCCGCCCTCCGGGGCTGGTGCCGGACGCCCTGGTGGTGACCACCACCACCGGCAGCTTTGCTCGCCCCATCGAGGTCTGGGATCAGGGCCCCGAAGCCGGCCTCCAGCCGCTGGCGAGGCAGACCCTCTTCCGCCTGCCTTCGGTGAACGACGAGGACAAGCTGGAGATCTCTCTGGCCCCGGCCCGGGCCCATCAGCTGCGCATCGTCATCGACGACGGCGACAGTCCGGCGCTGAAGAATCTGCAATTCGAGGCGGTGGTTCGTCGTCCGGCCCTGATCTTCCCCTGGAGCTCCGGTCAGCAGCTCCAGCTGCTCTTCGGCGGCGGCCGCGCCGATCGCCCCCGCTACGACCTCGCGGCTCTTCCGCTCAGCGTCGACCCCGCTCAGCTGGCCGCCGCCAGCGCCGAAGACGGAGCTGAGGTCGGAGCGCAGGGGAAGGGCTGGGTGGCGCTGAAGAAGGGGGTCTACGGCGAGGCGGAGATCGTCGTCGCCAGCCTCGGCGATATCGCTTCCAACCCTGACTTCGACGCCACCCCCCTTCTCGCCTACGCGCAGCGGGCCGGAGCCCCCCTCGCCGCGAAGGCCTTTCAGTGGCGCCGCGCGGTGAGCTTCCAGCCTTCTCCCGAGGGCCTCAATCGCCTGGTGCTGGAGCCCCTCGATCTCGCCGGCTCCCGCCCCGACCTCGGGGACCTGCGCCTGCGCAACGCCGCCGGGGAGCAATGGCCCTACCTGCTGGTGCCCCAGGTGGAGGAGAGCCTGCTGGGAATCAACCCCCAGCGCTTAGACGACGCTCCCGCCGGCACCACCCGCCTCGACCTGCCCCACCCCGTAGCGCCGGCGCCGGTCGATCGAGTGGAGATCGAGGTCTTCACCGAGTACTTCGACCGCGTCTATCGCCTCCAGGGCCGCGAGCCCGAAGGGGAGTGGCGGACCCTGCTCTCCGGACGCATTCAGCGCCAGGCGGGTGACCCCCGCCCCCTCGTCCTCGACCTCCCCGGCTCCCCGCGCCTCGAAGAGCTGGTGCTCGAGGTCGAAGACGGCGACGACGCTCCCCTGGAGACCTCACGAGGCATGCTTGCCCTACCGGTGCCGGCCCTGTACTTCGCCGCTCCGGAAGGGGAGCTCGCCCTGCTCTACGGCGCCCCCAAGGTCGAAGCCCCCAGCTACGACCTCCAGCGCGCCCGCTCCGTCCTCCTCGGCGTTCCCGCCGGTGCCGCCAAGGCCGGCGAGCTGGAGTCCAACCCCGAATACTCCTCCATGTCCCAGCTCTTTGCCGGCGACGGCCTGCAGCGCCTCCTGCTCTACGGAGGACTAGGCCTCGCCGTGCTGGTGCTCGGCGGGCTCACCCTGCGTCTGGTGCGTGGTGGAGAGGAGAACGTGGGCTAAGGACTTTCCATCAGGCTGGCTCGGTGAACGCGAGGAAGTACCCGTTGGGATCTCGGATCCCCAGCTCCCGCATGCCGTAGTCCATCACCTCAGGGCCCCAGGCAAAGTCGACCTTTCCTCGCAGCTCCTCCGCCAGGGCTCTGACGTCGGAGGGGTAGAGGTAGAGAGTGCCGCTGAAGATGGGGGAGGGGGGAGTGCCTTTGGGGGCCTCGGTGTGGAATTGTAGGGTGATGTCGTCTCGCTGAACTTCGACCCAGGTGGGCTGCTGTTCGTCGGGATAGAAACCGATGGCTCGGAAGTCGAGAAGCTCATAGAAGGCAAGGGTTTGTGCCAAGTTGCGCACGAGCAGGGTGGGGACGAGCCGGGGGCTGAGATGGACAGGCATGGGCGGGCTTCCAGAGGGGCAAGGCATGTGGAGTGGAGGTGTTGTTGGATTTTTTCTGGCGACTTCCTTGACTCTCAAGTTGCTTGAGACTTTACCCTGGTTCTCGTTGGGGGCGATGGAGCTCCCGGCCCTCGAAGATTCGCCGCTGCAGAGCAGCTTGATCCATAGGGAGGCAGCAGATGTTCAAGATCGGTGATTTCTCCAAAATCGCGCAGACCCCCGTCAGCCAGCTGCGCTATTACGCCGACATCGGCCTCTTCGTGCCGGAGGAGGTGGATCCCTCCAGCGGCTATCGCTATTACAGCGCCCGGCAGCTGCCTCGGCTCAACAAGATCCTGGTGCTGAAGCATCTCGGCCTCAGCCTGAACCAGATTCGCTCGGCCCTCTCCGACGAGATTTCGGCGGAGGAGGTGCGGGGCATGCTGCGGCTGCAGAAGGCGCGCCTGGAGCAGTCGGTGCAGGAGGAGATTCTGCGCCTGAGGGCGGTGGAAGCGCGGCTGCGGCAGATCGAGGAGGAGCGGCCGGACCCGGCCGCGGAGGTGGTGCTGAAGTCGGTGCCGGCGCAGAAGTTCCTGGCGATGCGGGAGACCTTCCCGCTGATGACCGACACCCTCGGCGTGGTGCAGGAGATGCTCCAGGTGCTGCCGGATCGCTTCGGGCCTCGCCTCGGCTACATGACCGCGATCCTCCACAACCCGAGCTTCAATTTCGAGGACGTGGATCTCGAGCTGGGCTTCGCCATCGGGGCCGAGAGCGGGGAGTCGATCACCCTGCCTAGCGACCGCGTGCTGGAGGTGCGGGATCTGCCGGCCTTCGAAACCATGGCGACGGTGGCCCGGGTCGGCCCCTTCGAGAACAACTGCCGCAGCTACGCGCTGCTGGGCGGCTGGCTGGAGTCCAATGGCTACACCTTCGCCGGACCCGCCCGGGAGGTCTTCCTCCAGCCTCCCTGCGCCGGGCCGGAAGAAGACATCGTCGTCGAGATTCAGGCTCCGGTGAACGCCGGACCCGGGCGGCAACTGACCGCCTGACGGGTTCTAGAGGCGGGCTCCCCGCCTAATCGGTCCCTAACCAGTCCTTTCTGAACGCGCCTCCGCGACGCGCAGGGGAGAGGTGCGCCTTCTGCTCTTCCTCTGAGGCTTCCTTCGGGCCCACCAGCCCGGGTGGTGGCTGGTGCCTTCATCCCGTGCCTTCATTCCGTCACTCCTTCACCCGTCCCAAGAACCGCCGGCCTTTCGATCCGGCTTTGCCTTAGGAGAACACCATGCAGATTCAGCGACAGATCACCATCGACGCCTCGCCGGAAGAGGTTTGGCAGGTCCTCGGCCACCAATTCGACCAGGTCAGCCTGTGGGCCAGCTCGGTGAGCCATTCCGCCGCCCGCAGCGACGGCAAGCGGGTTTCCAGCGCTCCGGCCTCTGGCCGGGTATGCGAGACCGATCTCGGCCCTTTTCGGGAATCCATCCTCGAATTCGACGAGGAGCGGAAGGTTCTGGCCTACGAGGCCAGCGGCGAGAAGATGCCCTCCTTTGTCCACAACCTGAAGAACCGCTGGTCGCTGACTGCGCTCTCGGGCTCGAGAACCCGAGTCGACATGTTGATGACGGCGGACCTCGCCTTCCCCTTCCGGCTCTTCATGCCGCCGCTGATGAAGCTGCAGATGGGCAGGGTGCTGAGCTTCGCCATCGAGGAGCTCAAGCATTACGTCGAGACGGGGCAGCCTCATCCCCGCAAGGTGAAGGCGGACCTGGCCGCCGCCCGGAAGGCGGCCTGAGTCCACAGCCCGCGGCGTCGACCTTTGTCATCCAAGCATCGCCCTTTGATTCCTCAGTGGCTTCCCCGTGGAGCCACACCCCAACGCAACCCTCAAGGAGCCATCATGCACCTTTCGAATAGAGTCTCTCCGGCCAGCTCCCTGGCCTTCGTCCTCCTCGCCGCCCTGCTCGCGGTAGGTACCCTCTCCGCGCCCCAAAGCCTGGCCCAGTCCCAATCAGCAGCCCAGTCGGGAGCGCAGCAGGCCCCGCCGCCCCGCCTCGTCGGCTCGCTGGAGATCGACAAGATCACCCCGGCGCCGGTGCAGGTGATCCGCGGCGTGACCCTCGCCGCTACGCCGGGCGAGGTCTTCGACTTCGTGACCGACCATCAGGAGTGGCCGGGCTTCTTCTCCGCCATCGAGTCGGTGAAGGTTGCCGGGGACGGCCGTCGCGGTAGCGAGCGCTCCTTCACCCTCGCCGGTGGCGGCTCCCTCTCGGAGCGCATTGTCGCCTTTGACGAGCCCGGCGCTGACGGCCTCGGCACTTTCGCCTACTCCATCGAGCCAGAGAACCCCTTCGGCGTTCAGGGCCACCTCGCCGTCATCGAATTGCGCCCCGCCGATGGCGGCGGCACCGCCCTGCTCTACCACCAATTCTTCAACCACCCCGACCTCGCCGCCATCGCGCCGGTGGTCGCCGGCGGCACCGACGAGATCCTCTCCAACATCCTCTACCGCTTCGGCGGCGAGCTGCGCAGCGCTTCCCACAGCGTCGCCAGCCAAGGCGCCGCCAGCGTCGTCATCGAGCAGCGCCGGGTGATCGATGCCTCCAGCGGCCGCGCCTGGACCGTCCTCGGGGAGCAGTGGGATGCGGTGGACCAATGGGCCAGCGTGGTCAGCCACTCCACCGTCGCCGACCAGCGCGGCGCCTCCTTCGACGGCGCCACCCGCTCCTGCGTGGTGCCCGGCACCCCCGGCTTCAAGGAGACCATGATCGCCTACGACGAAGACGCCCTCTCCCTGGCCTACCAGGTCCTCGAAGGCGTGCCCCCCTTCGTCACCCGGGCCACCAACACCTGGAACATCCATCCCCTGAGCGACCGGCGGGTGGTCGTCACCTCGAGAGTCGATCTCGCCCTGGCTCCGGGCACCCCCTCGCCAGCCGTCGGCATGGTGAAGGGGCAGTTCACCCAGATCCTCGACATCACCCTGGACGAATTCGTGCAGTTCGTCGAGACCGGCAAGCCCCATCCTCGCAAGCTGGCCGCCCAGCGCGCAGCGAAGCAGGGATGATCCGCTCCGCACTTCTTGCCCTCGTGGCGCACCTGGCCTCCGCCGGGTGCGCCCTTTCTGCCTCCGAGCCGCCGCCTCAGCCCAGGCTGCCGGCTGCGGGAGAGCACATCGAGGTCCAGACCTCCTTCGGAGTCGTGCCGACCCTCGTCGTGCGCAATCTGGCTGCCGAAACTGCCGAAACGACAACCCCACCGGCTCTGCTCATCGGCCTCCACGGCTACGGCATGGACGAATCCCAAATCGCCACCCTCGTCGACATCCAGCCCGACTTCGACCACGTTTATCTGGCTCCCCGGGGCTTCCATCAGCTACCTGACGGATCTCACGCATGGTTTCCCATCGCCGCCGATGGCACCGAGATCACCGTCGACCCAGGCGACTGGCAGGCCTTCGTCGACCGTTTTGCTGATTATCTTCAGTCAGTGATCGATCAAATCGGAGCCGATCCCGAGAGCGTTATCGTCATCGGCTACAGCCAGGGAGGAGCCGCCGCCATTACCCTCGCGGCTTCACGCCCCGACCTGGCTTCCGCCTACATCGGCTTCGCTGGGAGCCTGCTCGAAGTGGCGGGACCATTCGACGCCGAACTCCATCAGCGGTCGTCTACCCGGCTTTTTATCGGTCACGGGACCCTCGATCCGTTGATCGATAACGGAGCCATGGAGCAGCACGTTGAAGAGCTTCGAGATCTCGGTCTAGATCTCACCTACCGCGAGTACAGGGTGCCTCATGTGGTTTCTGCTGCCCAAAGGAGAGATGTGGTGGATTGGCTCGGTTTAATGACTAGGTAGCTCAGGAACTCCTGAGTACTCTCTCCTTGCTTTCGCCTTCTCTAATCTAGTTTCAGTGTCAATAAATGCGATTACGTCTGCCTAGATTGCTGGCTACTGAGGTGCTCATGGCTGAGGCTATTGGTTCTTGAGCCAGCTTATGGAATTGTACCAAAGGCGAGCGTCATCTGCTTCAAGCGTGCATTCCTTTTCTAAGTCGGCCGAGTTGGCATACCAAAGTATTCGAGATTCTCCCCTCGTAGTGGTAAATAGGACGAGCGAATCCCAGTAGGTGTGATTGTCGTCTCTAAAGGAGAACCCATCGTTGGTTATGATGACCTCGAACTCTTCATTCTTGGATTCGAAGTAAGCCTCGACAGCGTTTGGTGCTATGAGTTTTCCAGGGCCTAAGGCTTCCCTGTTTGGGTAGATCGGTCTGTTGATTGTGATCGCGCCGTCTCGAAGACTGCACCAGTAGCAATTCTCAATATGGGATACGTTGTCGCTGAATATGACGGCCCTTGAGAAGTGTGTTTTGTGGTAATTCTCATGACGAAAGTCATGTGACTGATAGCTTAGCCTCTCGTCGAAGAAGCGATGCCACATCGCTTCGAAGGATGGGCCTGTTACAAAAATACCGCGGCCGCTAGCCGCCCAGGATTCTAGTTCATCAAGCATGTCGTTGGAGAGGAGGGAGGAGTCAGAAGTTAAGATCGCCACCTCTGCGTCGTCGGAGCGCTCTGCTAAGTGCCATATGTCTTGGATATTCTCGTTGGTGAGTATCAATGCTTTGGTTGACTCGAATTCTTCTCGTAGGCTTGGTCTTAGTTGGCCTAGGTTGAGGCCGAGGGATTCGAGTCTGTGGAATGCGGTTTCAGATAGTCTCTCCTGGTAAAAGACAAGTTCCTTTTCGGCACTCTCTTGGTGCGAGGGGTGGCCGCTATTGTCTGTCCCGCAAGCGCTTGCTACTAGTGCTGTGATGAGTAATGTGGCGATTTTTTTCATTTTTGATCCATGTTAATTCTTTGTTCTGGGGCCTGCGGTGAAACTGTCTGAACGGGGCTCAGCCGAGAAGACTAGAGAGTTGGGCCCAGCAGGAGGCTGGGTCTGGAAAGCTTGATTTTTAGGTCCGAGTGATGATTGGTAGAGTTCTTAGTTTAGTGGTGCGAATTTACTCAGGAAATTAGATGGAATCACTGGGTGAAGGAATTCTCAGAGCATAAAGACCTGGAATGAGGACTGTCACTGGAGCGGCAAGTCTCTCATTAGTGTAGATGCTAGCCTCAGAAAATGAGCCACTCCAAACCAACCTTCCCGACCTCCTCCTTCGACCCCTTCTTCTCCCCCCGCTCCGTCGCCGTGATCGGCGCCAGCTCCCGCCCGGAGGCGGTGGGGAACGCAGTGTTGCGAAATCTACTGAACACTGGCTATCACGGCCCCGGCGAGGGCCAGCGAAGTGCCGGGTTTCCGGGGCCGGTGTACGCGGTGAATCCGAAGGGCGGGGAGATCTTCGGGGAGGCGGTGTATCCGTCGCTGGAGGTGCTGCCGGAGGTGCCGGCCATCGAGGAGCTGGACGTCAATCCGCTGGTGATCACCGAGCGGGGACTCGTAGCCATCGACGCTCGGGTGATCGTCGGAGAGGAAGGCTCGGAGGAGGACTAATTCTTCCACCCGCGCAGGCAGGCGGGCCTAGCTGATTCTCACCCTGCGATTCAGGGAGAGTCGGCGGCCGCCGCCGCGGCTTCGAGCGCTGAGGCGCTCTCTCGATTTCTGCGAGTGAGCCCGCCGATCACCCGCCGCAGGGGGAGGAGGAGCAGCAGGAAGGCAAAGGAGAGGAAGGTGGCGAGGGCGAAGAGGCCGCTGTAGCCGATCTGGGCGGCGATCAGGCCAGAGACGCTGCTGGCGCCGAGCTTGCCGAAGACGTCGACGGTGGCCAGCAGGGTGTAGTGGCTGGCGCCAACTCGGCGGTCCACCACCGCCATCATCAAGGCGAAGACGGCAACGGTGATAGCGCCGCCGGAGAATTGCTCGAAGCAGGTGATGGCGATGACCTGGGCGGCTTCCGGTTCCGCCACCGTGGTCAGCCACCATTCCGCCGCCACCGCGGTGGCCCGCAGGGTGGCGGTGAGGCCGACGGCGGTGAGGCGATCGAGCTTGCTGGCGAGGATGCCTCCCACCACCGAGCCGGCGATGGAGAACACCAGGCCGTAGGTGCCTACCCACTGGCCGATCTCGGCGCTGCCGAAGCCCTGGTCGTAGAGGAAGGGCTTGAACATGGCGTCGGCCATGGACTCGCCGGTCTTGTAGGTGGCGATGAAGATCAGCAGCCAGGCGGAGCCGGGGAGGGTGAGGGCCTTCCACAGGGTGCGCAGCAGGTCACGGAAGGCCGGGACCTGGCGCCCGGAGCGCTGTCGCTCGTCCGCCGAATCTGTGGAGTCGGAGCCGCCCTGATTTTCCCGGAAGAGCAGCGTGGCGAGGAAGATCAGCACCACCAGCACCGCCATGGCGAGGAAGAGGCCGGTCCACTGAATGCGATCCACCTGGCTCAACAGCAGGCCGCCGCTGGTGAGCATGCCGACCTTGTAGCCCACCACCTGGGCGATGTTGCCGTAGCCCAGTTGGTGGGGCTCTAGCAGGTCCACCGCCAGGGCGTCCACCGCCACGTCCATGGTGGCGGTGAAGAGATTCATCAGGAAGACCATGCCCGCCAATCGCACCAGGTTCTCGCCCCAGGGCACCACCGCGGCGGCGCCGCAGGTGCTGGCGAGGGCGATCTGCAGCGGCAGGATCCAGCTTTTCCGTCGGCCGATGCGGGAATGGCCGAAGCGATCTACCGCCGGGCCCCACAGGGCCTTGATCATCCACGGCAGCGAGAGGGCGGAGGCGAAGCCGATTTCCGCCAGGCTGGCGCCCTGTTCCCGCAGCAGCACCGGCAGGGCGATGATCTGGAAGCCGTAGGGCAGGCCCTGGGCGAAGTAGAGAGGCCAGAGGATGAGCAGCCGGCGGGGCAATCGCATAGGGTTCTCGGGGGCTGGGAGGGGGTTCTTCGGGCTGAGGCGGGGGCTTCGGTCTGAGGTTCGGTCTGAGGCTCGAACTCTCGGACTGCCGGATTTGGCGGAGCTATCGGGCTTTACGGAAATTTGGGGCCCAGAGGTTCATCGCCTCACCAGCCGAGGACCGATTTCAGGGCCTGAAGGCCCCAGGCGTGGAGCAGGGCGAGGGGCGTCAAGGCGAGGGCGAGTCTAGCGAGACGGCGTCGGGGAGGCGAGGGTCGGGTGCTGCCCGGCTGTCGGGCAGCCCAGCTCCAGGCGACGAGAAAGGGCAGGGTGAGGGTGGGGTAGCCCACCAGGGCGATCCACGGCACGCCGAAGCTGCGGCGGGTGCCTTCTTCCCACTTCGCCATGCCGACGGCCTCCAGGAAGGGCTCGTAGAAGCCCGGCAGAAGCACCATGAAGAGGCCGACGGCGGCGAGCAGCGAGAGGCTGGGGAGCCGGTGGCTCCAGAAGGTGCGGCCGGTGAGGATCTCCGCACAGTCCAGGGCGACGTAGAGGCTGAGGCCCCAGATGATGGCGGCGATGAGGGGGGCGATACCGAGGCTCAGGGTGAGGGGCGCGAAGTCGTAGAGGTAGCGCACCAGCTGGACGAAGTTCTCCCGCACCACGCCGAGATAGAAGAGGGCGCCGAAGAACCACAGCCCCTCGCCGCCGCGGTGGAAGAGGGCGTGGCCCAGGAGCAGCAGGAAGGCCGCCAGGGTGGCGAGCTCGAGGAATAGGTGCACGGGCTCAGGTTTCCTCGCTGCGGCGCTGGAGGATTCTTGCCGCGGCCGCGAGGAGCAGCAGAGCCAGCGGCAGCTTGGGCTCCCAGAGCAGCTCCGGGAGGGTCACCAGCTCGAGGGCGACGGCGATGGCCAGCAGGGTGGCCATCACCTCCAGAGGGAGATGGGGGCGGGTGAGCAGGGCCTCCAGCGGAGGCCGCAGCTTGCTCAGCAGCGAGACGAGAAGGCGGGGCAAGGGGCTTCGGCTCGCTAGCGTGCGGCGTCGGGGTCGACGGTGGGCACCGGGCCCGGCGGAGGCAGGGTGGCGGGCAGCAGTAGGGTCAGCCGTCCGGGGTGGCGCATGCGCCCGGCGCGCTCCTCCGCCTCTTCGCCATAGCCCCAGAAGACGTCTCCCCGCACCGGTCCACGAATGGCGCCGCCCGTGTCCTGGGCGATGAAGAGTCGCCGGAGGTCTTCTCCGGGGGGAGGGACTTCCTGGCCTTGGTCTGTTCCCGTCGTTGCTTCGGATTGTGCCTGCGCGATGGGCTCTACGCTGTCAGTCTCCGCAGCGTCAGTTTCGGCAGCGCCGAAGCTCGGCGCGCTGCCGTCCAGCCATACCGGGGCGCCGAGTGGGAAGAAGGAGCGGTCCACCGCCAGGGAGCGGCCGGCGGTGAGGGGCACGCCGAGGGCCCCGAGGGGGCCGGGGCCGGTGAGCTGCCGGAAGAAGACGTAGGAGGGGTTGAGGTGCAGCAGCTCGCGGACGGATTCCGGGTTCTGGTCCAGCCAGCCACGGATCGCCTGCAGCGACATCTGCTCCCGCGGCACCTCTCCTCGCTCGATGAGGGCGCGGCCAATGGCGAAGTAGGGGTGGCCGTTCTGCCCTGCGTAGCCCACCTGCACGCTGCCGCCGGTATCCAGCAGCACCCGGCCGGAGCCCTGAATGTGGAGGAAGAAGGCGTCCACCGGATCGTCCACCCACAGCAGCTCCAGGCTGCGGCGGTTGAGGGCGCCGTCGTCGATGGCCTGGCGATCGGCGTAGGGCTGGAGTCGCCCATCCGTCACCCGGCCGGAGATTCGCTCCCCCCGAAGGTGCGGGCGGAAGTCCCCCAGCTCGACGCTCACCAGCTCCGGCGGACGGCGCAGCAGAGGGGTTTGATAGGCCCCCTGCTGGCGGCGGCTGCCCCGCAGGGAGGGCTCGTAATAGCCGGTGAAGAGGCCCTCTTCCTGATCCCGGTTCGTCACCTGATAAGCCCGGAAGCGCTGGCGGAAGAAGGCCTCCGCCGCGGCCTGGAGATCGCCGCCGGCGCGGGTCAGGGCGTCCGCTTCGGCGCACAGGGGCTTCCAGTCGGCGGCGGTGCCGCCAAGGCCGTCGGGGCCCATGGCGCGGCCGTCAGGTCGGCGGCGCAGGGCTCCGCAGCCCTCGCGGAAGGCCTCCAGGGCGGCGCCGTGGTCGTCCTGTGCCCAGCCCTCGAGGGCACTCACCTGGACTTCGGTGAAGCGGGCGCGATCGCTGAGGGGCGCGGCGTCCTCCGCCTCGCTTTCTCCTGCTTCCTCTGCCTCGATTTCTGACGGTGCCGGATCGCTCTCCGAGGGCAGCGTGAGGCCGAAGGGCAGGGAGCCGCCGAGCAGCAGCCAGATCAGCAGGGCGAGGACGGCGGTGGTGAGGCCCAGGGCGCCGAGGGCGAGGCGGCGCCACAGCTGGACCTGCTGCCGCAGCCGCCGGGCGGCGAGGGCCTGGCGGTCCTGCTGGAAGGAATCGAGGCTCATCCCGCGGTTTTTCCTGGAGCGTCTCCCGCGGTCTCTCCTTCGGGCTTTGGCGAGCTTCGCTTCTTGCTGCCGCGGTAGAGATCGAGCACCAGGATCCGGGCGTCGAGGGGGCCGTTGCGCACCGGCAGCCGCCGGCTCGGCCGCAGCCCCAGACCCTTGCCGAGACGCTGGTCGCCGGCCAGCAGCACCGCCCGCCAGCCGGCGTAGCGAGTCTTCAGCAGATCGCCGAGGCGACTCCAGAGATCCGCCGAGGCGCCGAGGCGCTCGCCGTAGGGAGGGTTGATCAGCACTAGGCCGCCGCCCTCGGCCGCCGGGGGATCGCTGTTGAAGGCGTCTCGGCGCTTCAGATAGGCGAGCTCGTCCAGGCCGGCGCGGGTGAGGTTGGCGGCGGCGGCCTGGAGCACTTCGCCGTCGAGGTCGCCGCCGTGGAGCCGCAGGGGGGAATCCTCCCTCGCTTCTTCCGACAGGGGGGCTTTTTCCGATGGAGCCGTCGGCGAGGTCTTCATCGCCTCGAAGCGCGCCTCGTCGAAGCCCTTGAGGCGAGCGAAGGGCCACTGCGATCGAAAGCCGCCGGGGGGGCGCTGAAGGGCGATCAGGCCGGCCTCCGCCAGCAGGGTGCCGGAGCCGCACATGGGGTCTGCCACCGGTCCCTCTCCGCGCCACCCGGAGGCCAGCACGCAGGCGGCGGCGAGGGTCTCCCGCACCGGGGCTTCGCCGCGGTCCAGGCGATAGCCGCGGCGGTCCAGGGGCTCGCCGGAGGTATCCAGCAGCAGGGTCGCCTGGTTCTTGTGCAGCCACACCCGCAGCGGCCGCTGGGGGTTCTGGCGATCGATGCTGGAGCGCTGGCCGAAGCGGTCTCGCTGCCCGTCCACCAGGCCGTCCTTGACCTTCAGCGCCACCCAGCGGGTGTCCCGCACCTCGGAGGCGGTGGAGGTGGCGTGGATCGCCAGGGTGGCGCTGGGGGGGAAGAGGTCGCCGGCGTGAAGGCCGCCCCAGCGCCGGTGGCGGCGGCGCACCAGGTTGCGGGCGCCGGCCTCCAGAGCGTCGCCGTCGTGGCCGTTCCAGGTGCCCAGCCGCACCTGCACTCGATTGGCGGTGCGCAGCCAGAGGTTGGTGAGCCAGACTTCCGGCCAGCCGCCGCGGAAGGTCACGGCGCCGCGGCCGATCTCGATCTGCCGCAGCGCCGGGGCCCGCTGGGCGAGCTGCCGCAGCTCCTCCGCCAGCAGCTCCTCGAGACCTAGCGCGCAGGTGGCGACGAGGTCGAGATCTTGGCTCTTGTCGAGATCAGCGGGATCTTGATTGGATGGGCTCATCTTGGGGACGCAGCGTCGCGAAGCGCTCTGCGTCGACGGAGATGGATCCCGGCGGTCAGCGCCAGGAGCAGAGCGCTGATGATCATACCGCGGTGGCTGAGGGTGGGAATCTCCACCGGCGAGAGCTCCGGCACTCCGCCCACCACCAGGGTATGGGCGAAGAGATCCTCAGCGATTTCGATCTCGATCGGTCCCCCGGAGGGGGTGGTGGTCCAGCCCTTGGTGACCGCCAGAGCGCGGAAGGCGCGGCGATAGAGCAGGCGCGCCGAGACTTCTACCGTCTCCCCCGGTAGGGCGTTGGGGGGCAGTTGGAAGACGGCGTTGGCGGTGTCGGTGGCGTTGGCGGGAATCAGCGTGTCTTCCCACACTCCCTCGGCGTCGATGAAGAGCACCGGGCGAACGATGGGGCCCTGGCCGTTGATGCGCCCCTCGAGAATCTTGGCGAAGCCCTTACCGGGTTGACCGGCGTAATCTCCGGGCTGATCTCCGGGCACGTCATCGCTGGCCCAGAAGGGCAGCACGTCCCCCGCTACCTGGGGTAGAGGCAGACCGCCGTAGCGGGCGTCGAGGACTACCATGGCGTTGCGGATGGAGACCCCGGTGGGGAAGTTGTGGCCGGCGCCGGCGTTGGTCACCGCGGCGGTAACGGTGACCTGCCCGTTGGCGTCCACCGCGGCGGTATCCAGCAGCACCGAGAAGGAAAGGCTTAGAGGGGTGACTTCCTCGAAGGCGTGGCTGGCCCGCTGCAGCGGCGGGCGGGTGGGGGAGCCGCCGATATCGCAGATCTCCCCGGAGCCACTGCCGGCGGGCATGTGGCAGCCCTGGCAGGTGCGAAAGTCCGGACCTGGAGTGGAGTAGGGGGAGGCTAGCCACTCGCCGTAGGTGTTCTGGCCCGGGGCGCCGGTATCGGGGTTGTTGTATTGGTGACAGGTGGCGCAGAACAGCGGGTCGGAAAAGAAGGGTGCGTGGCTGGGGCGCATGCCGCCGAAGCTGACGTCGTCCAGCGGACCCCAGACGTATTGCCAGGTGGGGGTGAAGGCGTCCCCCTGGGGGAAGCGATAGGTGGCGTTACCGAGAACGTGCAGGGCATTGACGTCGCCGTCCACCGAGTCGATCTGGTGGCAGGCGAGGCAGCCGACGCCGTCCAGGGCTCCCGGGTCGGTGACCTGATCGAGGAAGACGTTGCCGGGGTCCATCGCCTCCGCCAGCGGGGTGTGGCAGGCGGAGCAGAAGCCCGTCTCCCCGGGATCGTGGGTATCGAGGAAGACGTAGCCGGCGCTGCCGCCGGCGGTACCGGTGCCGGAGTAGAGGTCCAGCACCCACTCGTCGCGGGCGGCGTTGGAGTGGGGGGAGCCCTGCCATTGGGCTACCTGCTGGCTGTGGCAGCCGGCGCACACCGCGCTGGTGGGAGGCGCGTAGGTCGGATTGTCGGCGGTGGGCAGGCGGGGCAGGGAGATGGTGACGCCGGTGTTTCCATCGCTGGCAAAGGCGCTGCCGATGATGAAGTTCACCCCCGCCCCGGCATCGTAGGGCACCGCCGCGGTGAGGGTGACGAAGCCCGCCGGCACCGGATCCAGAATGAAGCTGCCGTCGCCGGCGGTGATCACCGAGCTCGACTCTGCCTGAATTCGCACCGTCGCTCCGCCGACGGGGTCGCCGCTGACTTCGTCCACGACGGTGCCGGAGATCGCTGCGCCGGCCGCGGTAGCCATGGCCAGGGAGAGGCAGCAGGCAAGGGCGACCGCAAAGCGAAGTGGGGCGCCGCTGGCGCCGGATCGAAGAGCGCTGGCGAGGATTTGGGGGGGCACGGGAAGGAGAGGCGACGTGGGCATGCAGAGGCTCCGCGGCGAGAACTTTAGACAAAGGCAAATCGAGACAACTTGCTCAAAGCTTATCAATCCATCGGCCCCTCTGGCGTGGCAAAATGCCCGGGTGAGGAACAATGCTGATCTTGCAGCCCGGAAGAGCTTGGGGATTACGGTGCTTGGACTCGTCCTGCAGGTGAGCGCCCTTCTGGCCGCCGCCTGGGCGACCTTCGGCGTAGGGCCCGGAGCCACCCTGTTCTCCCTGCGCGTCACCGCCTTCTCCTGCGTCGGGGCGATGCTTCTCGGCGTGCTGTTGGCCCGCTCCGCTCAGCGGCCCGGCGCCGAGGTGGGGACGGTGGTAGCCACCTGCCTTGCCCCGATGATCCTCGGCAGCGTAATGGCCTATCAGCAGGTTCGGGCCGGTCTACCCGCCGGGGGCGGGGCGTTGATCGCCACTCTTGCCGCCTTCGCCCTGCTGGCCTTCTACGCACTGCGCCTCGCTGCCGGCCGTGCCCGCCAGCGAGAGAGGGCCGCTTCTCCCGATTTCTGATCCCCCTTCCGACCAACTGAACGGGTCCTTCGGAGAGCCTCCATGAGCTCCATTGACGATCATCCTCACAGCGATTTTCGATCCGCCCCTACCGCCGCTTCGCCCGCCCCGATGCCCCCTCCTTCGCTGCCGGAAGGCGTAAGGCTGAGGGCCGCTGTCGAGTCGGACCTGCCGGTGATCCTGGATTTCATCCAGCAGCTGGCGGCCTACGAGGGCCTCGAGGCAATGTGCGTCGTCACCGCCGACGATCTGCGCGGGACCCTCTTCCCTGAACCGCTCTCTACGGGGCCGATCTATGCCGAGGCGGTGTTGGCGGAGGAGAAGCGGGGAGCGGAAGGGGAGGAGTCCTGGGCGGCGGTGGGCTTCGCCGTCTTCAACCACAATTACTCCACCTTCTTGGGGCGCCCGGGCCTGTGGCTGGAGGATCTCTACGTGCATCCCTCCCAGCGTGGCCGCGGTCTCGGAAAGGCTCTGCTGCAGCATCTGGCGCAGGTTGCCCTGGAGCGCGGCTGCGGGCGCATGGAGTGGTGGGTGGTGAGCTGGAACGATTCCGCTCGGCGCTTCTACGAGTCGCTGCAGGCGCGGGCGATGAGCGAGTGGGTGGTGTATCGACTGGCTGGCGAGACCCTCGACAACATGGCCCGCTTCGGCGGCCCTCCCGAAGGTCAATCCACACCGGGGCCAGAGGAGGGGGCGCTGCGGTTGCCGGAGGGCGTGCGATTGCGAGACGCGACGGTGGAGGACGTGCCGGTGATCCTGCGCTTCATCGAGGAGCTGGCGGATTACGAGCGTCTGCGCCATGAGTGCGTCGCCACCGAGGAACACCTCCACCGCACCCTCTTTGGCGATCGGGCCTACGCCCACGTGGTGCTGGCGGAGCGGGAGGAGGCGGATCATCAGGAAGACGGGGATTGGCGGCCCGTGGGCTTCGCCCTCTACTTCCATAGCTACTCCGCTTACCTCGGCCGCCCGGGTCTGTGGCTGGAGGACGTCTACGTGCCGAAGAGCGAGCGCGGCCAGGGGCTCGGCAAGGCCTTGCTGCAGCGTCTCGCGCAGATCGCCGTGGAGCGCCGCTGCGGCCGGATGGAGTGGTGGGTGCTGGACTGGAACGAGCCCTCGATTCGCTTCTACGAATCGCTGGAGGCCGAGGCGATGAAGGACCTGGTGGTCTACCGTCTCACCGGCCCCACTCTGGAAGACATGGCCCGCTACGGTGGGGAGCCCCAGAGTTGAGTGGCTGGAGCTAGAGAGCCAGCGTATCTAGAGGAGCATCTCTGGGTCAGGGCATGCAGACTAGAAGCCGAAGCCGGGGGACGGCTGCATAGCCTGTTGAAACGGGTCTCTCGGGGCCAGGCAGGCGTGCTAACATACGGGCAGATCAAGAGATAATTCACCGCCGGAAAGTGCCGCGACGCGGGTTGTCGCAGTGTTTTCTCGGAGCTTCTGCCGGTCGCTGGCCTTGCGGGTTGGCTGGGATAACCCAAGCTTTTCGCTCTCGAACCGAGCGGGAGGACCCTTGGATGTTTGGCCTTCCCTCAGCGGAGCGCTTCGTTCGGAAGCTCGCATCGATTCATCGACCTTCGCTCTCGAGGAGACGATCCTATGGAAGCCATCAACTTCAACTACGCCGCCATCGTTGTCGCCGGTCTCGCCGGGGTGTTCATCGGCGGCCTGTGGTACTCCCCGGTGCTTTTTGCCAAATCTTGGGCCGGCCATATCGGCAAGACGGCGGAGCAGGTGCAGGCGGATTTCTCTCCGCTCAAGATCCTCAACGCCCTGATCAGCTGCATCATCGCCGCCATCTATCTTTCGGCGGTCATCGACTTCTCAGGGCATCAGAGCCTGACGGGCGGGATCCACGTCGGCTTGGTGACCGCCTTTGCGGTGCTCATCGTCTTTCGCGGCATGCACGACTTTTTTGAGCACCGGCCCTTCAAGCTCTTCTTGATCACCGTCGGCCACGATCTGCTGGTCTTCGTCGCGATGGGCGCGATCCTCGGCGCCTGGCAATAAGGGCCCTAGGGGTTGAGAGGCGCGCCTCGGGCCTGCCTGAGGAGTAGCTCGCCTCAGGAATTCCATCTTGTGGCCAGCTCCAGGCCATGGGAAGGCGGGATTCTGCTTTCCGAGGGACGTCCGCCGGTGCCCGTCCTGGAAGAGCGAATCCCGCCTCACGACCCCCTGATCGAGGGAGCGTGACGAAGCTTGAGCCTGGGGGCCGCCCGGCGTAAGCTGAGAGAGGCGCCGCGTTTGCTGCGCTCGCGGTTCCGGCCGCGTTCCCTTGATTGATTCTCGACCTCCGCCGTCGCGGGGCCTTGGCCTTCGGGCCGCCGCGCGATCCCCCGAGTACGCTGTTTCGGATCTCCGCCCTGAGTCCGCCGACGACCTGTGTCTTGTTCAGCGGTCCACGGTCTCCGCCGCAGCTTCATCGATGCGCTCAGCCTATGACCTCTATCTCCGGTGAATCCGAGTTGGCTGCCCCACCGCCGTCGACGCCCGCCTCTCCCTCCCTCTCCCGCTGGCGCGCCATCGGCGGTTTCGGCGGTTTGGGACGATTGCTGAAGGAGCAGATCAAGCGCCCCTTCTATGCCCTATATCGCCGCCGCCTCGAGGCCAAGGCCTCGAGCTGGAAGAAGCCGCAGCACATCGGCTTCATCATGGACGGCAACCGCCGCTTCGCCCGCGGCCAGGGCTTTGCCACCGCCAACGAGGGGCATCACCACGGCGCCAGCAAGCTGCAGCAGGTGCTGTCCTGGTGCTTCGATGCGGGGATCCCGGTGACCACCGTATGGAGTTTCTCGATCGATAACTTCGAGCGGGATACGGCGGAGGTCAAGGGGCTGCTGGATCTCTTCGAGCAGAAGACCCGGGAGATGATCCACGAGGATCAGGTGCACTCCAACCGGGTCCAGGTGCGCTACATCGGGCAGCTCTCGCTGCTGCCGGAGAGCCTGCGGGAGGCGATTCAGGAGCTGGAGACGGCCACCGCCCACTACGATCAATTCCGCCTCAATATCGCCATGGCCTACGGCGGGCGGGAAGAGATCACCGACGCTTTTCGTTCCTACCTTCGGGACCATGAGGAGCGTGGCGAGAGCCTGGATCAGGCCATTGAGGGCCTCGACGAGGAAGGCATCGAGCCCTACCTCTACACCTCCGGGCTGCCGGAGCCCGACTTGATTCTGCGCACCAGCGGCGAGCTTCGATTGAGCGGCTTCCTGCTGTGGCAGAGCGCCCATTCCGAGTACTACTTCTGCGACGCCTGCTGGCCCGCCTTCCGCAAGATCGACTTCCTCCGCGCCCTGCGCTCCTTCCACGTGCGCCACCGGCGCTACGGTCGCTGACCTCCGCAGCCTCAGAAGGTAGAAACCCGTCTCGAGCCCTTCAGGCTCTCCGCTTCCTGCTTTTTCCCCTTGAACCTCAGCGCACAGGAACTCGCACAGCAGGCTCAACTATGAAGATCACTCCCCTCCGCGCCATCTTCCTCATCGCCGCCTTCGCCGCCATTCTGCTCACCGCCGATTGGGTCGACGGCTCCCTCACCGGCCGTCAGCAGCACATTCGGGTCGCCCCGGACCGCGAAGGTCTGGTGCGAATCGACGTCAGCGACCTCGAGCAGCAGCAGGTGCGCTTCTACCGCTTCCTCAACACCGGCAACCAAGAGATCCTCTTCTTCGTCGGTCGCGACAACACCGGCACCATCCAGGCGGCCTTCAACGCCGGCGACAGCCACTACAAAGTCAAGCGCGGCTTCTCCCACGACAACGGCTGGATCATCGACAACAAATGCGAGCGTGCCAGCCCCCTCGCCGACGTCAACAAAGGCGGCAGCGGCTGCCAGCCCGAACCCCTCGATCACACCGTCCAGGGCACCGAAGTCGTCTTCACCGAGAGCGACATCCTGCGGGGATGGAGATACTTCCGGTAAAACAAATCCGCGGCGCGCTCCGAAGAGCCGCGCCGCGGTGGGAGAGGCTAGCGGTAGAGATTGAGGCGCGAGGCCTGATCCCCGAAGATCTGAGGATCCTTGGGAATCAGGCCTCGATCTCATTTAGCTCAAGAGTGTTTAGCTCAGGACTCTTTGCTCAAGCCTGGCCTCAGCTCTTGGCCTTACCGGCAGCGCCGTCGGTTTCGGTGTAGACGATAGCCAGAAGATCCTCGAGGCAGACCTCGAGCTGCTCTTCGCTCACCGGACTTTCGACCGACTCGCAGACGAGGGAGATGGGGGCGTAGTTGCCCATATTGCTGGTGGAGGCGGCGTTGCTGGCGGGGGAGTTGCCCCAGTTGCCGTCGTCCTTGCTATAGCAGGGGACGTCGGAGCGGATGCTGCCGGCGAAGCCGCTCTTGACCTCTTTGTTGCGGTAGATGAAGACCGGCGGCACGAAGTCTTCGCCGGTGCGGTAGCCGGACATGGGGATGGTGGCGAAGAGGTTGGCGCTGGCCCAGGCCTGGACGGTAGCGACGTCGGTGGAGGTGAAGCTCGCCGGGTATTGGACGACGAAGGCGTCGGAGACGGTGACGATGTCGACGCCGGCCACCACCTGGTCCGGATAACTCAGCAGCTCCGAGCCGTAGGAGGCGACGGAGAAGTAGCGAACCTCCGGATCCGAGGGGAAGGTGGAGTCTTCGTTGATGTCGACGTTGTCGAAGATCGTCGGGATGGTGGTGATGGTGGTGATGGCCATCTTGTCCTGCTCGTAGACTGCGCTGAGGAGGTAGCCGGTGCAGGTGGAGTCTGGATCCGGCGCCTCGGTGCCGTCGGCGGAGATGCCGCCGGCGCCGGCCCAGCGAACGATGTTGAGAGGCGGACGATCCCAGCGCAGGCGACCCTCGTCCGGCTCCGGCGGCAGGTCGCCGAGGTCGAGCTCCGGCTTCACCGGATCGATGCCGGAGGTGTCCGGGCAGGAGGTCGTGGTGTCTAGATTGTCCGGCAGCACGGCGGTGATGGTCGGCTGATCGACGTAGCCGCGGCGGTCGTAGCTGCTAGAAGAGTTGAAGTCCGCGCCGGTGGTCGGGTTGCTGCGCTCCGGGTAGTAGGAGCGCATCATGATGATCGGCGGCAGCTCACCGTCCTGCTCGTTGGGCAGGGCGAGGGCGTTTGACTTGCCTTGATTCACCGCGGAATCGTAGTCCGGGGTGACGTAGATGGTGTAGTTGCGGGGCGTGCCCTGGATCAGGTTGCCGGTGATGAAGGGGTTCTCGGAACCCTCGTCCATCACGTAGCTGCTGTCCGAGAGGGAGGCGTAGGGGTAGTTGTCCTGGTAGGTGGTGTATGAGGTGTAGGCCGCGTAGGGCATCTCGCCTTCGATTTTGTAGGCGACGTTCTCGTTGATCGGGGCGAAGAGGTAGAGATAGGAGGCGTTGAGGTCGAAGAAGAAGGGCAGGGACTCCTCGTTGAAGGCGAAGTCCGCCGTCCAGCTACAGATCGAGCTGTCGTCGCCGTCTACCGGTTCGGGGGCACTGCTTTCGGGCCCGCAGCCGATGGCTAGAGGCAGGGTGAGCAGCGAGAGCGCCAGCAGGGCGCCCAGGGCTGCTTTCCCCTGGAAGAGTCTCCATTGGAAGAGTCTGCATTGGAAGAGTCGGGGGGTGGAACGTTCCATGGATCGATCTCCTGATCGTGTGGTGCGGTTGACCCTCGCTCAGCAGGCCACGATCGCGTGCTGGCGCCGGGCCGAACCACGTGGTTCTCCGCCCTGACCTCGACTGAGCCTAGACCCTGCAGGAGGCCGTGCCTCCGTGCTTCCACCCCTTCGGGACTTGGCTCATATGTTCGATGTCGAAATCAATCGATGCGAAGAATGAGCATATTGTAATGATCGGCGCAGCGAATTCAATAGGAGGAGACCAAAATATTGAGATGGATGTCTGGGGCTGATTCAGACCCCGGCAGTCCGCCTTCGCAGAGGCTTCCCTAAATATTTAGAAAGAGGAGAGCTACGCGATTTCCCAGGGATCGCAGTGGCGGATTTCGAGCCGGGGCGGCAATTTCTGAGGCGAGCTAATCGGCGGTGAAGGCCCGCCGGCCTTCTCTCAGCGCCCAGCCCTTGGGAAAGAGACTGCGAACGCTGGCGGGGTCCTGCTCGCTCTCTCCCGGCTGCAGTACTCCGGTGCCGAGGCCGACGCCGCGGTAGCGCAGCAGGGTGAAGCCGGAGGTGGTGTGGTGGCGCTGGTGCGGCAGCAGGTCGTGGAAGGTCTGGCGGTGGAAGAAGGCGTCGGCCTGGGGGGCGCTGAGATCGACCACGTTGTGGGTGGCGAAGGGAGCCAGATGCATGGAGGCGGAGCTGGCGAGGCGAGGATCGGTGGTGCCGTGGTGAATGAAGGGCAGGCCGATCGAGTGGGGGCGGGGGGCGGTGGGGAGCCGCAGGGAGGGGGTGGTGTAGGAGAGAAATCGATTGTTGGGAGAGAAGTAGGCGAAGTCCTCGAGCGGGGCGTCGCGGAAGCGGTGGTATTCGTCGACCCGCTGGCGCAGAGCTTCCGCCTCGCTCTCGGGGAGCACCCGGGCTCCCTGCTGGAGGGAGGTCTCAGCGTCGGCGCGGCCTTCTTTAGGGCTGCCGGTGGGGCCGGTCTTCTCCAGCAGGGCGACGAAGAAGCCGCCGGTATCCTGGAGGTGAGGCCAGGCCCGCAGGCAGTGCTCCATATCCTGGTGGAAGGCGCGGCCGCGCCAGGCGGTGAGGCCGGGGGCGGAGCGGAAGCCCGGGAGCCGGGCTGGCAATAAGCGCAGGCAGCCGGCGTAGCGGCGCAGAGCGTCGTCCACCACCGCCTCGTTCTCTTCCGGGGCGTAGGTGCAGGTGGCGTAGGCGATGCGGCCGCCGGGGCGACAGAGCTCCACCGCCCGGCGCAGGATCGCCCCCTGGAGATCGGCGAGGTGCCCCGGAGGCATGACGTCCTTGCCCTCCAGCAGGTGGGGCATCTTGCGGGTGTTGCCCTCGCAGGAGCAGGGCACATCCGCCAGCACCCGGTCGAAGAGACCGGCTTCCCGCGGGTAGCCGGCGGCGTCGTGCTGGGTGAGCACGCAGTGGGGCAGGCCCAGCCGGTCGATGAGCCGGCGCAGCACGCTCAGTCGACCGAAGTATTTGTCGTTGGCTACCACCGTGCCGCCGAGACCCACCGCGACCGCCAGCTGGGCGGTCTTGCCGCCGGGGGCGGCGCAGAGGTCCAGCACCCGCTCCCCGGGCTGGGGGGCGAGGAGGGTGACCGGCAGCAGGGAGACTTCCTCCTGCACGTGGTAGAGGCCGGAGACGTATTCGAAGCGGTTGCCGGAGCTGGTCTTGAGGGGCAGGCGGTAGGCCCCCGGAAGCCACGGCAGGGGCTCGACGGGGAGAGCCTGCCCGGTGGCAGGAGGCTGGTGGAAGAATTCCTCGAGCTCCGGCCGCGGGAGCCGCAGCTCGTTGGCCCAGACCACCGGTGGCAGCGGGCTTCGGGCAGCATCGAGGAAGGCCTGGGGATCTTCCACCAGGCCTCGGTAGCGATCGAGAACGCTCACGGAGTCGGGCTGCCGCAGGGCCGGGCCGTGGGCGCCGCTATCCGGGAGCTGCTGGAGCTAGAGGGTGGTGTGGTGAGGGCACACCGGGCGACGGCGGCGCTCACGCCTCCAGTAGATCCAGGCAGAGGGCGACGGCTTGGTAAACGAAGCCCGTGGCCAAGCTTCGCTGCCCGGCGCGGCTGGAGGGCTTCACCAGGCTCTCGCCGCGCAGCACCAGGCCGGTCCAGCCGTCGATATGCCACGTGCCCGGGGCCGGGGCCTGGGGCAGGGTGTCGGCGTCCGGGTAGGGCCAAGGGGTGACGTAGAGATAGGGCTGGTCGTAGGCCTCGTCCCCGGGAGTGAGGCCGACTCCCACGGATCGCTGGTCGTCGAGGGAGAGCAGCACCGCGAGGTCCAGGTGGTGGGGCCAGAGGCGAATGGGCGAAGGCTGGGCCCGCTGCTGGATCGCTTCGGTGAACAGCGTGCTGGCGAAGCAGCTGTGGAAATTGGCGTAGTAGTGGGCCAGCTCGGCGAAGACCCGGGGATCTCGAATCCGGAAGGCGCTGCCCCGCTGTAGCGGGTGATCGCCGAGGTTCGCCGGTTCTGCCAGCGCCTTGGGCAGCGAGCCGCCGAAGAGGAAGGTGACCTCCGCCTCCAGCCAGGCGCGGGCGTCGGCGAGGGTCATATCTCCCAGCGGCAACTCGGAGAGCAGATGACCGCTTTCCGCCAGCAGCAGGAAGGCGAGACGTTCCGGATCTACGGCGGCGGCGAAGGGGCGCTCCGCGTCCACCGGCGTTTGGGCGAAACAGCGCTGCTGGGGAAGCCAGGAAAAGGCTTCGTGGGAGTCGTCGTCAGCGGGGGGGAGAAGTGACTTTCCAACCCCGGCGGCCGCCTGGATCGCCCAATGCAGCTGGAGCCGGGCCTCGGCCAGCTGTCGTGGAGGGACGGCGCCGAGCAGGTGCCAAGGAAGGGGTTCGGGGAGAGGCTCGGAGGCGGTAGCGTCGCTCATGATCGGTTCTTCCTCGGGTTGGCTCAACGGTCGATTTCCCGCAGGGCGCGCACTCCGGTGAGCTGGAAGCGCGTGTCGGCGGGCCAAAAGTTACGGTAGGACACCCGGATATGGTCCCGGGGCGTGGCCCAGGATCCGCCCCGGAGCACTCGCTGGTTATCCATGAACTTTCCGTTGTATTCCATCAGCGCGCCGCCAAAAGGGCGGTAGCCGGGGTAGGGCTCGTAATGGCTGGAGGTCCACTCCCAGAGGCCGCCGCGCAGCTGGCGCAGCCCGTCGCCGGCGGCATTCGCCGGCCGGGGGCGGAATTCCCCGTCGTCCAGGTGATGCCCCTCAGCGGACTCGAATTGATGGGCGCGGGCGGCGTGCTCCCACTCCCTCTCGGTGGGCAGGCGGGCGCCGGCCCAGGCGGCGTCGGTCTCCCCCTTCCAGCGCAGGAAGGCGTCGGCCTCGTAGAAAGAGAGATGGGCGACGGGCTGGGCGGGAAGCAGGGGAGAGTCGCCGGTGAGGCCCCAAACTCGCCATTGGTCCTCCTGCTGCCGCCAGTACATCGGCGCCTGCCAGCCCTGTTCCTGAACCGCCTGCCAGCCGTTGGAGAGCCACAGCAGGGGCTGGCGATAGCCGCCGTCGGCGATGAACTCCAGGTATTCGGAGCAGGTCACCAGGCGATCTAGCAGCAGGAAGTCCTCCACCCAGGCCTTGTGGCGCGGCTGCTCGTTATCCCAGCTCCAGCCGACTTCGCCATGGCCGATTTCCACCAGGCCGCCGGCGATGGGCTGGAAGCGGGCTTCGGGAGTTTCGTTGGCCGCAGCAGCGGGGTTGCCAACCTCGGGATTGGCGACCCCGGGCTGGTAGACCGGCCGCAGCGGTAGCGGCAGAGTGGCGAGGATGTGCTGGATCTCGGTGACCAACAGCTCTTGATGCTGTTGCTCGTGCTCGATGCCGACGCGCACCAGCTCGCTGAGGGCGGGCCAATCTTCTCCACCGGTGGTGGTCAGCAGCCGCTCCATGCGCTCGTCCACGGAGATGCGGTAGGCGCGAATCGTGGCGTTGGTGGGGCGTCCCACGGAGCCCCGGCGATGGCGCGGTAGACGCGGCCCGAGGCTCTCGTAATAGGAATTGAGGACGTATTCCAGCTGCTCGTCCTCGGCGGTGGCGAGGCCCCGAGGCGTCAGGATGTTGCGGCAGAAGAACCAGGTGGTGTGGCCGAGATTCCACCACGGCGGACTGACGTCCGGCATCGACTGGATTCGCCACTCCTCCTGGGTCAAGGGCTGTACCAGCTCTAGGCTGAGGGCGCGAGTCTTGCGATAGCGCTGCAGCAGGGCTTCGCGGGTGGTGTCCTGAGGCGCTGGCGGGGCTTGGAGAAGGGTCATCGCATCCTCGGGGGATAAAGACGGAAAGGTCGAGGCTGAAGAGGAAAGGGGCGTCGCTGAACCGGCGGATAGAGGCAGCGGTGCGAAGGGGAAATCATAGCAAAGGCTCCCCTCAACCTGGCGCGGCGCTGACGGGAGACCGGGAGCCGTGGTAGCTTGCAGCATCGTCTCGTTCGACTGTTGTCCCCGGGGACATCCCCGGGATCCGAAGCTCCCATTCTTGACTCAGGTCCGGAAGTTGCCAGGGGGCGAAGAGGGTTCTGGCTCGCGGGTTTTGGCTCGCTGCCGCGGTTTCCCTCCACCGGCTCTTCTGCCGCCTTTAGGGGGCCCGCTGCTGCTGGCCCTTCGCGCTCTCGACCTGGGAATCTAGCTAATTCGATGACCAAGGATCCTCTGTCCGCCTCGCGGACGGCTGCGGGTACGACGTCCGGATCTACCGCCGGATCTGCCGCCGAACCTGCGCGCGAGCCGGCGTCCGAATTCGCGCGCGAGCCGGCCGCTGGGATTGCCCCCGCCGCTGAGGCGGTGCTCGAAGGGGATTCCGCCGGCTCGCCGCCGATTCAGCCGACGGCCTTCCGCTGGCAGGCGTCGGAGCCCGGCGCCCCGCCGGTGCTGTGGGTGATGTCCTGCTCCGAGGGGCCCGTGCCCCAGGTGTCGCTAGCTGCTCTGGTGGATTTTCTCGATGTTGAAGCCCGCCCCTGGACTCTCGACTGGGAAGAACAATTCGTCGGCCTGCCGCAGCGGGTGCGGCATCACGGCGCTCGGGTGCTGGGAGTGCGGGCGGAGGATCTCAGCCTGGTGTCCACCACTACCGCCGGTCTGGTGACCGTCGCCCAGGGGATGCGGTGGATGGCCGGGGAAGAGATCGTCACCCCGCTGGGGGAATTCCCCACCAACGCCTGGCCTTGGCGGGTGCTGGCGGCGCGGGGAGTGCGGGTGCGGGAAGTGCCGCTGTGGCCGGGCCACCAGGCCGGTGCCGAGTGCTGGGAGTCGGCGCCTCCGCCGCCGGATGCCGACCCGGAAGGACGGCTATTGGCGGCTCTCACCCCCGCCACCCGGGTGCTGGCGGTGAGCTGGGTGCGCTTCCAGGATGGTTTGCGCCTCGACCTGCTGCGCCTCGCTCTGGCCTGTAGCGAGCGTGGGGTGTTGTTAGTGGTGGACGGCATCCAGGGGGCGGGGACCGCCCTGCCGCCCCTCGCCGGGGTCGCCGCCTTCGCCGTCGGGGGGCATAAGCATCTGCTGGCTCCCCAGGGCCTCGGCCTGCTGTGGACCCACCCCCGCCTGCGGCATCAGCTGCTGCCGCCGGGGGGCTGGCTCTCGGTGGAGGAGGCGACGAATTTCGCGCGGCCTTCGACGGACTTTCATCGTCCCTTCCTGAAGTCCGGTGAGGGGCTGGAAGAAGGGGTGCCGAACCTGGTGCTGGCGGCGGCCTTGGGCCGCTCGCTGGAGCTCTTGGCGGAGGCGTCGGTGGCTCGCATCGAAGAGCATATTGACCATCTCGCCGCCCGCTTCCTGGCGGCGCTGGCGGAGGTGCCGGCGTGGGGCCGGGAGGCGCGGCGGCTGGAAGGGTTACGGCAGCGGGGGCGATTGGGTCCTATCGTCGCTTTGCACCATCGCGGGGAGGGGGCCGAAGCCCTCGATGCCCGCCTGCAGGCGGGTTTCGACGCGGGGATCTACGCATCGATCCGCGAGGGCTATCTGCGCGTCGCCTTCCACGGCTGGCATCGCCCCTCGGACATCGATCGGCTGGTGCAGTGGCTGCGCCACGAGCCGGTTTGAAGCCGGTTTGAAGCCGGGCTGAGGCCGGCGAGAGAGAGCCTCAGGTGCGCAGGTAGGAAGCGCCGTTGACGTCAACGATGGCGCCGGTGAGAAATTCATTGCCGGGGGCCGCCAGCAGCAGCACCGCTCGGGCGACCTCGTCGGGGCGGGCGACCCGGCCCCAGGGGCTCTGGGCGGCGACGGCGTCGGCGTCGGGGCCGTGGACCTGGGGAGCGACTCGGTCGGTGTCCACCCAGCCGGGGGCGACGGCGTAGACCGAGATTCCCTGGGAGGCCAGGGCCTGGGCGAGGCTTTGGCTCATGGCGTTGAGGCCGGCCTTGCTGGCGCCGTAGGCGGCGGCCCGAGGCTCGCCGCGGAAGGCTCCCCGGGAGCTGACGTTGACCACCCGGCCGCCCCTGGCCGCCTGCCGCAGATAACGAACGGCCCGAAAGGTGAGGCAGGCGGGGCCGAGCAGGTTGGTGTCCAGCGTACGGCGCCAGGCGCGGGCCCAGCTCTCGTCATCGCAGTCTTCGACCGGGTGAGGCTCGAAGATCCCCGCGTTGTTGACCAGAACGTCCAGGCCTCCGAGGGCCTCGAAGGCACGATCCGCCACCCTCGCCGCCTGGTCTTCCCGGGCGAGGTCTCCCTGCACCAGGACGTGGCCTTCTCCGGGAAGGCTCTCCAGCACCTGGCGAGCGGTCTCTTCACCGGAGCGGTAGTGCAGCGCGACCCGGGCGCCGACACCGGCGAAGGCAGCAGCGATGGCGGCGCCGATCCCGCCGGAGGCACCGGTGACGAGCACCGGCGTGTGGCGAAAGTCGAGGATCTCGGCTGGGCTGTGGGGCATGGGGGTCTTCCTTCTCAGATCGATCGTCTACTCTGGTCAACCGTGGATGGGGTCGACGGTGAATGGGGCTTGGCTCACCCTCAGCGCAATGGATGAGTCTTGGGGGGATGGATGACGAGGGATGAACGCCGGGGGATGAGTCGACCGTCCGGCAGGGCGGTGGGGAGCCCGGAGGGAAGCTCTCAAGGGAGCGCTTAGGGGAGCCCTAAGACCTCGTCTCGCACCGGCGTGATCCGCCACTGATCCCGCCCTTCGGCGCTCTCTTCCCCGGGGCGGACCTGGGTGATCACGACGTCCTCCCAGCTCGGGTCTAGCGTCGGACCGCGCCAGCGCTGAGGGCCCCGGGCGGGCCCCAGCTCGAGCTCCACCAGTAGCTTCGGCCGGTCCGCGGCGTCGAGGACCACGGCCCGCAGGCTCAGGGCGGGGCTGCCGAGACCTTCCGGCAGTCGCGCCACCAGATGCCTCCCCTCCGGCTGCAGGGAGGGCAGAGTGCCCAGGCCCGGGGGGATATCGCTGCCGTCGCGGCGCTGACGGGCGAGGTCGAAGCGCGCCAGCTGTGAGCGGTGGAAGGAATCGTCGGTGGTCTCGGCGGCGGAGGCGGACAGCTCCACCGCTCGGTCCAGGTCTCCGAGGCGGTAGAAGAGGGTGGCGAGGGTGTCTCTCTCCGCCGGCCGGGCGCGGTCGACTCGGCGGGGCCCGCCGAGGGCGCTCTCCAGCCGAACCGCGGCGCGGCGCAGCTGGGCTTCCGTCGCCACCGGGGAGACTGCCAGCTCCCAGGCGGTGTTGTTGAGAAAGACTTCCGGGAAGCCCGGGACCGAGAGCGCCTCGTCCACCTGGGCTGCCCGCTCTTCGGCGCTCGCCGCGATGGTGCGGGCGCTAGCGCCCACCGCCGGCAGCAAAAAGAGCAGGGCGAGGCCGACGCCGAGGGCGGTATGCAGGCGCTGGCGGCGACGGCGCAGCTGCAGCCAGTCCCGACCCTCAAGGAAGAGGGCGGTGAGCAGGGCTCCGGCGACCAGGCCGCCGGCGTGGCCGGCATTGTCGATATTCGGCAACAGCAGGCCCGGCAGGAAGAGCATCACCACCAACAGGATCACCAAGCGACGGCTGGGTTCGGTGGGGAAATCCTCGGGGCGCTGCCAGAAGAGCACCGCCAGGGCTCCGGCGAGGCCAGAGATTCCGGTGGAGGCGCCGACGGAGGCCCACGGTCGGGTGATCACGGTAGAGGCGAGGGCGCCGGCGAAGCTGGAGAGGAGGAGCAGATTAAAAAAGCGAGCGCGGCCGAGCAGCGGCTCCAGCAGGCGTCCGAGGATCACCAGAGCCCAGGCGTTGAGGAGCAGGTGGAGGAGGCCGCCGTGGAGCAGGTTGGCGGTGAGCAGGCGCCAGCCTTGGCCCCGTTCGATCACCAGGGGAGCGGAGTTGGCGCCCATCGCCAGCAGGTCGACGGGGTTGAGCATGGGATCCGCTAGCAGCTGGATCAGGTAGGTCGCGCAGAGCACTGTGACCACCGTCCAGGTGATTGGGACTTGGGGGCGAAAGATGCGCTCCGAAACCTTGGCGCGACGGGCCATGGGGGCGAGCTGGCGGTGACCGCCGGGCTGCTCCTCGATGCGGTAGCGCAGAATGCGGACGATGCGCCGGGCGATGTCTCGACCCCCCACCAGGGCTGCCGGCAGGATCACCGTGCGGTGGCCGTCGATACCGAGGGCGAGCACCGTTTCGCCGCGATTGCGAAAGGTGGCGGCGATGCGCAGCAGGGAGAAGGGGATCGGCCGCTCGTCGAGGCCGGTGAGGGGAGCCCAGCGGAAGCCGTCCTCGAGAATCTCTAGCGGTGGCGGGACGCGGCCGGAATCCGCCACCTGGCGCTGGCGGGCGGCGCGGTGGCGATCGGTGGCGATGGCTCCGCCGGTGGCGAGGCTGGCGAGGAAGATGACCTGCCCCAGCTGATCGCCCTGCAGCAGGGTGGGATCGAAGACCCAGGCGAGCAAGAGGCAGGCGCAGAACACCAGCCCGCCCTTGAGCAGGGTGGAAGGCCATCCGGGAGGGTTCGGAGGCAGCGAGTGGAGCGGGAAGATGCCTTGTCGAAGGGGTTCCTGCTCCACGGTGCTGCTCTGTCCGATGGCGCTGTCCTGTCCGATGGCGCTGAGGCCGGCCATCGGCTGCTCCGGGTCTCGCTCTCCCGGGCGATCCGTCATCGCGGCTCTTCTTCCCCGCCTGGATTTTCCGCTCCCGATCCTTGCGCTTCGGTCTCTGCCGCTGGCGGGAAGCCGGGCTTTTTCAGTAGCTTGAGCAATTGGAGGTGGTGACGCCGTTCGTGGGCCGCGATGGCGGCGAAGCCACCGCCCAGAGAGAGGCGCAGCAGGCGGAAGAAGGGGGAAGGAAAGCCGACTTCCCTCAACGCTCGGCCTCGCCCTCTTTCCACCAGGCGACGGAGGTCTTCGAGGCTCTCCCGATAATCTGACGCCACCCGATCGCCGGGAGGACACTCCTGGGCCACCGGCACCGACTTGCGGGGGGCCGGTACCCGCATCTTGGGGGGAGGCTCCAGAGAGACGATGAACCAGCCCTCGACGAAGCGTGGCACGAAACTCTCGTCCCCCGAGTCGGCGGCGCTATCCGGCGCTTTCTCCAGGGCTTCTTCGATGCTCTGACCGTAGGTCCGATTCACCTTGGTGAGGTGTCCCAGGATTTGGGCGGCGCTCCAGCCTCCCTCCGGCGGACGCCAGCGCCAGCCGGCTTCCGTCAGTCCGGTGACTCTCTGGGTCGTCGCCACCTCGGCGCGCCGCAGCTCTCTCAGCAGATCGTCGGCGTTGCGGGGTGCCTTGCGATCCTGTACCGCGTCCAGGGGGTAGTCGGGGGTCGGTTGAAGCTCCGGGTCGGTTATCAGGTCTGGCGTCAGGTCCGTCATCGTAGGCTCGTTCCTCGCGGGGTGGTCGCGGTGATGGTCGATGAATGGCTCATTCTTCTAATGCGGCTTCGAGGCCGAATTCAGGGCGTTCTAACAAGTTTCTCAGCTGAAGATGGTGCCGCCGCTCGTGGGCCGCGAGGGTCGCGAAGCCGCCCCCGAGGGTAAGGCGAAAGGGCGGAAAGTAGGGATCGGGAAAGCGGACTCGGCCCAGGCAGCTCTCGGGGATCTCTTCCAGCAGGCGGTAGAGCACAGCGAGGCTTTGGCGATAGTCGTCCAGGATACGGTCGCGAGGAGGGTAGGTTTCTCCTCTCAGGGTCGCCCGGCGGGGGGCGGGCATCTTCCATCTCGGTGGCGGCTCGAGGAAGGCGATGAACCAGCCCTCGAAGAGTCTCGGAACGAAGCGCCGCTCCTCTGCCTCGTCTGCCGTGGCGGCACCCTGGTCGCTGGTCGACGGGTCGATGTTCGAAGGGGCGGCGTCTGAAGGGCTGTCCGGACCGCCCGAGCCTGTCGAGGAGCGCTGAAGATTTTTGTCGAGAGCCTTCTCCATGAAGTCGCTGTAGCTGCGGTTGACCCGGGCCAGGTGCTCGAGGATTTGCGCTACGCACCAGCCGCCCTGGGAGGGGCGCCACCGCCAGGCTTCCTCTGGGAGGGGGGCGACTCGCTCCACCGTCGCCGCCTCTGCCCGCTGAAGCTCGAGGCTCAGATCCTTCGCGTTGCGAGGGCGCTTGCGGTCGGGAATCGAATCCAGGGGGTAGTTTGGGGGCGGTCGTCGCTGGGGGTCGATGGGTGGGTGCTGCATCGCGGCAGATTCCGGGGATTGTCGCCGTTGCGGCGGCGGGAGAAACCCGGGTCGATGCTATCAGTGCCGGGTTCTTCTCTCGTCAGGTTCGGGCTCTTCAGTTTGGGCTTTTCAGTCTGGTCCCTGCGAGTTGCGCCAAGGCATCAAGGCCGCGCTGGGCTACCGCTGTGCCGTAGAGGCTATGCTCCGGGGCGAGGGATTCGATACCCTAGGATCCTCGTCGCAATCTTCGCGCTGACGAATTCCCTACTGCTTCGCTTCCCTGCCCCACTTCTCTGCACCGAGCACTCTCATTTCCGTGGTCTTCCGCGGACGAGGAGAAGATCCTATGTCCAGTTCGCAGCCTACCGCCATCGTTTTCGGTATCGCCAACAAGCGCAGCATCGCCTGGGGAGTGACCCAGAAGCTTCATGCCCAGGGGGTGAAGCTCACGGTGGCCTACCAGGGGGAGCGCTTCGAGCGCGCCATCCGCAAGCTGCTGGAGGGAGAGGGGATCACCGACGCTCTGCTGGTGACCTGCGACGTGACGGAAGAAGGCGCGGTAGACCGCGTCTTCGATGCTCACATGGAGCAGTGGGGGCGCCTGGATCACGTGGTCCACAGCATCGCCTTCGCCAAGCGGGAAGAGCTGGAGGGGAACTTCACCGACACCAGCCGGGACGGCTTCCTGCTGGCCCAGGAGATCAGCGCCTTTAGCCTGATCCCGATGGCGCGGGCGGCGAAACGACTGATGAGCGACGGCGGTTCGATCATCGCCATGACCTATTTGGCGGCCCAGCGGGTGGTGGCGAACTACAACGTCATGGGATCCGCTAAGGCCTCCCTAGAGCACGTGGTACGGCAGCTGGCCTTCGAGCTGGGGGAACAGAATATCCGGGTGAACGCGGTCTCCGCCGGCCCGCTACAGACCGTTTCTGCCCGCGGCGTGGCCGGCTTTTCGGGCATCCTGAAGGTGTACGCCGACAAGACGCCGCTGAAGCGCAACATCACCCTGGAGGAGGTGGCCAACGCCTCCTGGTTCCTGCTCAGCGAGCAGGCTTCGGGGATCACCGGCCAATGCCTCTTCGTGGATTCCGGCTACTCGATCATGGCCTCGTCCGGCGACGAGATCTGAGCTTGGTGAGGCCTTGGTCTGGCGAGGTCTTGGTCTGATAAGGCTTTAGTCTGACGAGGCTCGCCTCAGCGCAGCAGGCCGACGATCAGCAGGAGCGTGCCGAGGCCTAGGGCGAGGGTTCCGAACAGAGCCTCGCCGCCGCTGCCGAGGCTGCGCATCAGGGCACCGCTCACCAGCAGAGCGCTTCCGGCCACCAGCCAGCGCAGCGATTCCAGCCGCGCCTCGAGGCGCTGCTGGCGCCGTCGGCTAGCGGCGTCCGGGCGGGTTCTCACCGTCAGCCGGCCGGCCCGCGCGTCGCTCACCAGGTCGATGACCTCCAGCGGGAAGCGGGCGAGCTGCCGAGAGCGGCGAGAGAGGCCTTCCACCAGTCCTCCGTCGCCGAGGATCTTGGCGTAGGGACGAGCGGCGCGCCACGGGTCGAAGCGCGGGTCGAGGCTGGTGGTGAGGCCCAGCAGGAGCTCCATGGCGCGGCCGGTGAAGAGCAGGTCCACCGGCGCCTGGACCGGCGTCTCTAGCAGCAGGGAGCCGAATTCCTTCATCAGCGAGGGCGCGGCGTCCAGGGCCGCGGTGTTCAGCTTGCCGATGTCCACTCCCCAGATTCGATCCAGGATCACCGCTACTGCCTCTTCCAGGGACTCGAGATCCGCTCCCGGGAGCAGCAGGCCGGCGTCGGAGAGGGCCCTCACTACCTGCGCCGGGTCCCGCTGGATGAGGCCCAGGGCGTAGCGCCGCAGGCTGTCCCGCAGGTGGGGAGGGATGGTGGTCATCATGCCGAAATCGATGAACACCACCCGAAATTCGCGCTGATCGACCTTCGGCACCTCTTCCCCGGGCTGGAAGGCCTGGCGCCCGGCGGCTCGCTCTTGTGCGGTGGGCAGGGGGCGCAGGAAGAGGTTGCCGGGGTGGGGGTCGGCGTGGATCAAATCGTGGCGGAAGAGCTGCTCGAGGTAGAGCTGAAAGAGAGTTTGGGCGACCTCGGCGGGGTCGATGCCGGCGGCCAGCAGCGGCTCTCTCTGGGCCGGGAGAAAGGCCACGTTGCTCTCGATCAGGGTGCTGCGGGTGGTGAAGCCGGAAAGGATCTCCGGAACCTCCACCCGAGGGTCGTCGGCGAAGGCGTCGCGGAAGTGCTCGGTGTTGCTGGCCTCCAGCCGTAGATCCAGCTCTCGCCGGGTAGTGGCGGCAAATTCTTCTGCCATGGCTTCGAGATCGGCGCGACGGGCGATGGCCTTCCAGCGCTTGAGCCAGCGCACCGCCAGCGAGACGGCGGCGAGATCCGTCTCTACCAGGATCTCGATTCGCGGTCGCAGGACCTTGATCACCGCGGCGCTCGGCTGGGTTGTTTCCGATGGGGCGGTTTCTGATGGAGCTTCTTCCGACGGTGCTCCATCTTGCTGCAGCAGCTCCGGGCGGAGGCGCACCGAGTGCACCTGAGCCAGGGAGGCGGCGCCCAGGGGGTGGCGCTCGATGGCGGCGAAGATCTCCCCCGGGGGCCGTCCATAGGCCTCTTCGATTCGTTCCAGGACCTTGTCGAAGTCTTCCGGGGGAACCTCGTCCCGCAGGCCCGAGAGCTCGTCGACGATGGCCTCCGGCAGCACGTCCACCCGGGTGCTGAGGTATTGACCGAGCTTGATGAGAACACCGCCGAGGTCCACCGCGAGGGTGCGGAATTCCCGGGCTCGGCGCTGCCAGCGGGGGAGGGGGTCGGAGCGCAGGGCGCGCAGCAGCGGGAGGCGCAGAATCACCTCCCACCACAGGGCGTGGACCAGGGTTCGCAGGATGAAGCCGCGGATCCGCCGGTAGCGTCGGGTGTCCATCGGCGGGGAGGGTTGGGGGGAGGTGCTGCTCACCTCTGGTTCTTACCACGTTCCGCCGCTTCTTGGTGCGGAGATTCCGCCCTTGGCGCCGGCAAGGCGGCGAGCCTGTGACAGCTCCGCCACAGGGGCGTCGCAGGGCCCGTGGTAGCGTTCGCCGTCGAAGGTGCTGGATCTTTCCGAGGATTCAGCATCGACGCCCCACCGCCAGTGAGATCCCCCTCTTCAAGTGATGCAGCGTTCCTCGGCTGAACCCGGCTGCCGGCCCGTGGTGCTACCCGTCGAGAGCCCGACGTGCCGAGGCCCGTCGCCCTGCCGAGAGCCCGGGATCTGCTGCCTGCGCTCGGGGAAGACTTCTTCCTCCGGCGCCTCTCCACCTCTACCGCATCCGGAGACTCGTCCATGGCTCCTTTCTCTCTCCTTCCACCGACACTCTCTAGGCGAGCCCTTTCGCAGCGGCTGACGGTGGCTTCGACCGCCGCGGCTCTCTGCCTCCTGATTGCTCTCTTCGGTCTGGCCCCTAGCGCGCTAGCTCAAGACGGCGGCGCCGTGGTTGCGGCGGATGATGCGGTGGTGGGGGAAGTGGTGCGGATGCTGGACGGCGGCGTGTCCGTCACCATCATCTCCGCCTGGCTGGAGACCGGAGAGCGTCGTTTCGGCCCCCTCTCTCCCAACGACCTCCTGGCTCTGACGGGAGCACCGGCCCCGGAGGAGCTGATTCGCTGGCTGCTGGAAAACGCCCAGGAGGCCTCGGCACCGCCTCCCGCGCCGACTCCAGAGCCTGCGCCGGCTCCGGCGACGCCTGCTCCGGAACCTGCTCCAGAGCCAGCTCCGACGACGCCAATCCCCGGGACGCCAGCGCCCGTGACGCCAACTCCGACGGCCCCTAACCCGGCCTCGCAGCCGGCGGCCTCGTCGGCCGCAGCCGATGGTCTCGTTCCGGTGGAGTTCCGGGTGCGCTACTCGCCGCTGCCGGACGAGGACGAGGATCCTCCCTACCTCTTCGTCTACCTCGCCGGGCAGGTGCTGACCTCGGCGGATCCCTCCGGCCTGCTCACTCCCCGCGGGCTGGAGTTCCGCCACCGGGTGCCGCCGGGGCGCCACGAGGTGCGGATCCTGGCGGAGATCCATGAGAAGGACGGGGACGAGTGGATTCACGAGGCGAGGGTGCTCGAGCGCCTGCTGATTCTCGACGTGCTCCCCGGGGAGCCCTGGATCGCCGAGCTGGAGATCACCGAGCCTCGTTTTTCCCTCGACGGAGGCGCGAAGCTGGAGTGGCGGGTGTTCCGCGGCACCGAGGTGCGGGCGGAGGAAGACACCAACGTTCCGCTGCTCTCCTCCTGGCCCTACCTCTGCGAGGATGTGCAGATCACCTACGCCAACGACAAGGGCAAGGTGGCTCGGTCCCAGCGCTGGAAGCTGGACGATTGCGTGCGCTGGCCGACGCTGTGGACCGGTACCCCCGACGCCGCCGGTCGCGACGAAGTGCTCGCCGTGATGGAGCGCTACGGCTACCGGCCGGTGCCGGCAGATACTCGCTGACCAGTCTCGCTGGCTGGCCGTGCTGGTTGGCCGTGCTGGCTGGCCTTCAACTCAGCGCATCTGCGGGTGCGAGACTCTCTGACGGCCCCGGCAGTCTCCGCTTCCGGGGCCGCGGTGTGTTTGGCCGAAGTCAGCTAGGTCGGGATGGAGGGATGGACTGGGTCCGGTCGCCGAAGCCGGGGTCTGGTCTCTGCTCAGGCTTGTTGTGCGTAGGCCGTCACGGGGCCCAGTAGAGATCCAGGTGGTCGCCGGCGTTGTCCAGCACCGCGCGGATGGGGTACTCCTTGGCCGGGCCTCCCAGAGAGGCGCGGTGCAGCACCTTGCGCTTCGCTTCACCGGTGACGTGGAGCACTACCGCCCGACTGCGACAGAGGGGAGCGAGGGTCAGGCTGAGCCGGGCGTGGGGAGCCCGCGGCGGAATGGAGGCGATGCACAGGCGGTGAGTATCGAGGTCGAGGGCGGCGTTGAGCTCGGTAGTGTGAGGGAAGAGGGAGGCGGTATGTCCGTCGAGGCCCATGCCCAGCACTACGAAATCGAAGGGGCGGGGGACCTGCACCAGGGCCTCTTCGGTGGCCTGGACCCCTTCCTCGGGGGTGGGCTCCACGTTCTTCAGCGGCACGAAGCGAGCATCCCGGGCCTGATCCTGGAGCAGATGCTCGCGGATCAGGCGCTCGTTGGAGTCGGCATGATCCGGCGAGACCCAGCGTTCGTCGGCGAGGGTGACCCACACGTTGTGCCACGACAGTTCTCGGCGCCGCAGCTCGGTGAAGTAGGGCACCGGAGTCGAGCCACCGGAGATCACGAGGCTGGCTTCCCCTCGGGTCTCGAGAGCGGCCTGCAGCTCCTGAATCGTGCGATCCGCCAGGGCGTTGGCGAGCTGTGTGGTGTCGTCGTAGAGATGACTCTCACGAAAGCGCCGCTGAACCTTGGGTCTGCGTCGCCGCCTGCGTTCCTTTCGTGCCATGGTCCTAGAGTACCCTTCTTCAGACGTCCTTCTCAGATTTCCCGCTCAGACGACCTGCTCGTACCAATTGCGTTCATCCCGCAGCACTAGGGTGATGGCCTCCGCCGGACCCCAGCTGCCGGCGCTGTAGATGCGTGGCGCCTCCCCCCGCTCCTTCCAGCCGTCGAGAATCGGCTCGATCCAGCGCCACGCGGCCTCTACCTCATCGCGGTGCATGAACAGGGTCGCGTTGCCCCGCAGCACGTCCAGCAGCAGGCGCTCGTAGGCCCGGGGCGTGCGCTCGTCGAAAGTATCCGCCAGGTTGAGGTTGAGATGCACCCGCTTGAGGCGCAGCCGAACGCCGGGCTTTTTGACCATCAGAGCCAGCTTGATGCTTTCGTCCGGCTGCAGCCGGATCACCAGGCGGTTGTCGTGGAGAGCGCCCGCCGGACTACCGAAAAGGTTGTGGGGCAGGGTCTTGAACTGAATGACGATCTCCGAGACTCGATGCCCCATGGCTTTGCCGGTGCGCAGATAGAAGGGCACTCCCGCCCAGCGCCAATTGTCCACCTCCGCCTTCAGCGCGACGAAGGTCTCGGTGCGGGAGCTCGGCCGAATATCCTCTTCCTCCAGATATCCCCCCACCGACTTGCCGTCGATGATCCCCGGTCGGTACTGCCCGCGAACCGTCTTGTGGGCGATATCGTCCCGACTCATCGGCCGCAGCGCCCGCAGCACCTTGATCTTCTCCTGGCGAATGAAGTCCTGCTCGAGACGGCTGGGGGGCTCCATGGCGGTGAGGCACAGCAGCTGGAGGATGTGGTTTTGCACCATGTCCCGCAGCGCCCCGGCGTGGTCGTAATAGCCGCCCCGGCCCTCGACCCCGAGGGTTTCGGCGACGGTGATTTGGACATGATCGATGTGGCTGGAATTCCACATCGGCTCGAAAAGGGCGTTGGCGAAGCGCAGCGAGATGAGGTTCTGGACGGTCTCTTTGCCGAGGTAGTGATCGATGCGGTAGATCTGAGTCTCGGCGAAGACCTCGCCGACGGCGGTGTTGATGGCGGAGGCGGAGGCCAGATCGTGGCCGATGGGCTTCTCCAACACGATGCGCGAGGTGTCGTCGATCAGGCCAGCCTCGGCGATGGCTCGGCTGATGGTGCCGTAGAGATTGGGCGGAGTGGCGAGGTAGAAGACCCGGGTGCGGGACGTTCCGCCGTCGTCGTCCAGCACCGTACGCAGGCCGCCGAGGCTCTCGATATTGGCCGCGTCGACGGCGAGATAGTGCAGCCTCTCGGCGAAGCTGCTCCAATCCTCCGCGGTGAAGTCGCCGGGGGAGACGTGCTGTCGACAGCTCTTCTCCAGATCTTGGAGGAATTGCTCGCGGGTAGTCTCCTCTCGGGCGACGGCGACGATGCGGCCGGTTTCCGGCAGGTCGTCGTGGCGGTGGAGGTAGTAGAGAGCCGGCAGCAGCTTGCGGTGAGCGAGGTCACCGGTACCGCCGACCACGACCATGTCGAAGGGCTCCGAGTGATGGGAGGCAGAGGAGGCGCTGTGGCTCATGGGGTCCTCGGCAAGAGATCGCTGCAACGAGCGATCCTGATCGTCAGGCCGTCATCGTTGGATACCGGATGTCGTTGGATTACGAGCGGCGTTGGATGCTGGGCTTCTTTGGATCACGGGAAGTCGGTGGGCGCGCCGGAGCCGGTGCTGCGGGGCAGGCCCGAGGCGTCCCGGGCGAGCTCTCGGATCTGATCCCACCGCCCCTCGGCGACGGCGTCCTTGGGAGCGACCCACGAGCCGCCGACGCAGGGGACATAGGGAAGAGTCAGGTACTCCCGGAAGCTCTCGCGACCGATGCCCCCGGTGGGGCAGAAGACGAGATCTGGAAGCGGTCCGTGGAGAGCCTTGAGAAAGCCCACGCCCCCCGCGACCTTCGCCGGGAAGAGCTTGAGGGCGTGAAAACCCAAGGCCCGCGCCGCCATCGCTTCCGAGGGGGTCATGATTCCCGGCAGCAGCGGGAGGCCATCTTCCGAGGCCGCTCGGGCGAGATCTTCGGTGAGCCCCGGAGAGACGGCGAAGCGCCCTCCCGCGGCTCGCACCATCGAGAGATCCACCGGGCGCGTGACGGTGCCGGCGCCCACCACCGCCTCGGGGACTTCGCTCACGATGCGCCGGATTGATTCCAGGGCGGCATCGGTGCGCAGGGTGACTTCGAGCACTCGCAGGCCGCCGCCGACCAAGGCCTGGGCCAGCGGCACCGCATCGTCCGCCCGGCGGATGGTGAGGACGGGAATGACCGGGGAGAGGGAGAGGATCTGGTGGATGTCCATGGTGGCTTTGGGGGGCGGTCGTTCGGGGTTTGGAATAGCGCGCCTTGGCTGCTGCTCGTGGCGTCGGTGCTGCTGGAGGCTTCTTCGGCCGTCGACCGCTTGCCTTCGGCCGTTGGCGCGCGAATGGGGGGCCGGAGAGCCCATTCAAGGAAGTCGGATTTGGTAGAGGCGGCCAGGGTCGGTAGTCGGTTGGGTGATGGCTGAATCGAGGGTGTCTCGACCGATGGTTCAGCATTCGTCGCCTTCGAGGCGTAGGCTGTATTGTGACTTATTTGTTCAACTTTTGTACAAATTTATTCAACGGTGCGGATGGGGGATCTTTGGACAGGCTGATACTATGATCTCATGAGCTCGATCGATGCCAGCGTCCATTCTGTCCTCCGCGGGGTGACCGAGAGGGTCGTCCAGCGCAGCCGCGCACCGCGACTCGCCTACCTGGATCGCGTTCATCGCGCGGCGGAAGAGGGAGTGCGTCGCCAGCGCCTCTCCTGCTCCAACCTGGCCCATGGGTTCGCCGCTTGTGGCCACGACGATAAGACGGCCCTCGCCGGCTCCACCCAGGTCAATCTAGGGATCGTCTCCGCCTACAACGACATGTTGTCGGCTCATGAGCCCCTGGAGGACTACCCGCAGCGCATCAAGGCGGCGGCCCGAGAGGTCGGTGCGGTAGCTCAATTTGCCGGCGGAGTGCCGGCGATGTGCGACGGGGTGACCCAGGGGCGGCCGGGCATGGAGCTCTCCCTGTTCTCCCGCGACGTCATCGCCATGTCCACCGCCGTGGCCCTCTCCCACGACATGTTCGACGCCGCCCTCTGCCTCGGAGTGTGCGACAAGATCGTGCCGGGCCTGCTTCTCGGGGCGCTCTCCTTCGGTCATTTACCGGCCGCCTTCCTGCCGGCGGGGCCGATGCCCTCCGGGCTGCCGAATGCCGAGAAGGCGAGAATCCGCCAGCTCTATGCCGAGGGCAAAGTGGGGCGGGAGGAGCTGCTGGCGGCGGAGTCCGCCTCCTACCACTCTCCCGGCACCTGCACCTTCTACGGCACCGCCAACAGCAATCAGATGTTCATGGAGATCCTCGGTCTCCATCTTCCGGGAGCGTCCTTCGTGCCTCCGGGCACTCCCCTGCGCAACGCCGTGACCGCGGCGACGACCCAGCGGCTGGCGGCTCTCACCCGCGAAGGGGAGGAGTATACGCCCCTGGGAGAGCTGCTGGACGAGCGAGCGGTGATCAACGCCATCGTCGGCCTCCACGCCACCGGCGGGTCGACAAACCACACCATCCATCTCATCGCCATCGCCCGCGCCGCCGGGGTGGTGATCGATTGGCGGGACCTCGACGAGCTCTCCCAGGTCGTTCCCCTCCTCGCTCGGGTGTACCCCAACGGCCTGGCGGACGTGAATCACTTCGCCGAGGCGGGGGGATTGCCCTATCTCATCGGCGAGCTTTTGGATGCCGGTCTGCTGCACCCGAACGTTCGCACCATCGCCCCCGGCGGCGGCCTCGAGCCCTATCGCCGGCCGGTGGAGCTGAAGGACGACGGCGCCGTGAGCTGGGCCGAGCCGCGGGCCGCTTCCGGCAATCTAGACATCCTGCGGCCGGCGGCGCAGCCCTTCCAGGCCCATGGCGGCCTTCGCCTGGTACAGGGAAGTCTCGGCCGTGCGGTGATCAAGACCTCGGCGTTGAAGGCCTCCCAACACCGCATCGAAGCACCGGCCATCGTCTTCCACGATCAGGCGGAGATTCAGCGCCGCTTCGCCGCCGGAGAGCTGGATCGCGACTTCGTTGCCGTCGTCCGCTTCCAGGGGCCGAGGGCCAACGGCATGCCCGAGCTTCACAAGCTCATGCCTCCCCTCGGCGTTCTCCAGGATCGCGGCTACCGGGTCGCCCTGGTCACCGACGGGCGACTTTCCGGCGCCTCTGGCAAGGTCCCCGCTGCCATTCACGTGACCCCCGAAGCCCTCTGCGACGGCCCCCTCGGGAAAGTGCGAGACGGTGACCTCATCGTCCTAGACGCCGAAGCCGGCCGCCTCGAGGCCCTCGTCGATGCCGAAGAATGGGCCGCCCGCCCCATTGCTACCGCCGACCTGAGCGCCAACATCTTCGGCCTCGGCCGCGAGCTCTTCCAGGTCTTCCGCCACATCGCCACCGGAGCCGAGCAGGGTGCCCTCTCCTTCGGTTTATCGGACGAGGTGGAAGATCAGAGCGAAGCACCTACAGGAGAGCGGGCTGAGGCTTTCTTTGCCTTTCGATGAAAACTGCCCTAAGCTGCAAATGATTGCATGCTCGGGAACCTTATCAATGCCCTTAGAATGCCTTCTGCAAATTTGGCAGATTTCGAGAAGAAGTGACGTATGGGAACGGTCGCTCAATACAGTCAAATAGCCACCCTTCTGGTTTTATTGAATTTGGCGTCGCCTGCCTTATTGGAACCTCTCTTTGCAGAAGAAATGACCAAGGTCTCAGATTCTGAATTGACTGAGGAATCTTCGACTCTAGTATCGATAGTCATGCCAGGCGACTTGGTAGATCAACACGGTGAGCCCCAATTTTTCGGGCAGGCGGCCATCGAAGATCTGCTGGCACAGGAGTACAAAAGTCTTGGAACTGAGCCAGGTGTAACAACCGATGCTCAGATGGCGTTCAAGCGTGTTTCTTCTTTGATTCGGCGCTCTGCTAATCAAAACTCTGTCGATGAGGAAGGTTGTAGCCGACCATTCAGTTATCGTCACCGGGAGGAGGCTTATCAGCTAGCCCCGGATGATTTTGAGGATCCAGCTCAGGGTTTTCTACAGACACCACTAGATCTTGCTAGGAAGGCTCCAGAGATCGTAGTCGTTGAAGCGGTAGGAGCTGAACCTGGAGTTTTGGATGGTGAGCTGGGTACTTTAGTTCGCTTCAGCGTAGTGGAGTGGTTACAACAGGATCCTGAGCTAGTCGAGATCGGTGACCCAGACTTTTTCTTACAGTCAGATGTCTGGATGACCATCGATGGGCGTCCTTATTGCCAGCGTCGAAGGGACGTACAGGAACCCGTAGCAGGGGATCGCTTCGTATTGTTCGGGCTGCGTGCGGAGACGATAGCCGGGCACTTTTGGACCGGAAATATCTTTCCGCTGGACGGAGATCTGGTCTTGCCACAGCCTTATCCACTGATGTGGGAAGGTTTGCCGATAAGTCTCGAGGCGTTGAAGGAGGTGGCTAGGTGAGAGTGTCGGCTGCTAGCGGCATTTTCATCATAGTAGGCCTTCTGGCTTTGATCTTAGGTTCGCCTCAGTTGACCGGTGATACTTCTTCTGGGTTGTGTGTAGATGAGTCGACGGCCGGAACTTCAGCTAGTTGCCCACCGCCACGCTCGGCTGATCAATGTGGCATTGCACATTCCGAGGCTCCTTCTGCGCGGCAAGACTCCACGAAGATTTATATTCCAGAAGGCGTTGGTCCCAACGGAGCAATTTTGGATGAGATCGCCTGTTTAGTCGAAGCAGGTACTGCCGAATGGTGCCAGGTTTGTAACCTAGGTGCTGACGGTGTTTGTAATCGGTTTCAGGTCATTCGGCAGGATCGGCCAGATGGGGATACCGATGACATTCTCGTGACGCTAGACCAGATGGCTAATCCTCTCGCGGCAGCGGAATGGCTTCCAGAAGACAACGAGATTTCCTTCTCTGCAGGTGGGTCTGGGGGGCAAGATAATATCCCCTGGCGATGCGCTGCGGCGGGCTCTGACGGGAACAATCTAATCGAGGACTATCAAGTTGCGCTTGCGGTCCACGAGATCGGCCATGCCCTTGGTTTATGCCACGATTATTGCGGTAGGTCGATCCTGGATCCAGGCGTCATGAGGGCTAGGCCGGCTTCTGATAAACCGAACCAGATTGCCCCAGAAAACTGTTTTCTAATCAAGAATCCGCCTTCGACAGTATGTGACCCCGAAGACGGCCAGTCCACCTCCATTCCCCCCACGCCTCCACCGGTCACCAGCGGTGAATCCAGCCTCCCCTTCCCCCGCTGCTGCTTCTTCTGTGGCCCATCGAAGCTAAACCGCAAATGCACCTACGCCCCGGAGCTCTGCGGAGCGATTCGGCCTCCCAACGGGATCTGTGTCTACGAGTGGACCCGCACCATCACCTGGGGCACGCAGCTGGAGTCCTTCGCCGACGGTACGCTGAATGAGACTTATGGCTTCAGCGACGTGACTCGCGGCAACACCACCTGCTACGACTTCCTGGGCGAGCCCCTGGATGAGGGAGCAGCTAGTGGAGCCGGGGAAGATACCTCGTTCTACGGTGGAGCCGGCCCGATCCTCTTCACCCGAACGACTTACCCCGACGGCGCCTCGGGACAGGTGCCGGTGGTGGGGGTCGCTCGGGATGACGATTGGGGCGTGACGCAGCTCTACTTCTGGCTGGACGAGGAGCCGGTGGCGCTGTCGGGTTTGCAGACGGGGCTCTACGATGCCTGGACCTGCACTGAGACCCCCAATGGGACGCCGGGAGCCGGCTGTGATGCTTTCAGCGGCTTCTCCGGGACCCTGGACGTCAGCGGCTTAGCGGCGGGGCCGCACCGGCTGGTGATCGCGGCGGTGAACGGGCGCGGGGAGCCGATTCCGACCTACTACGAGCAGGAATTCACGGTGGGGGTGGATCCCTGCGCGGGGGATACCTTCGGTCCTTCGGTGCAGCTCTCGAATCTCGTCGACGGGCAGATCGTCGCAGATCCGGCGACGGTGACGGTGAGCGCCAGCGACCCGGCGGGGGTCTCGGCGGTGGATCTCTACGTCGACGGTGCGTATCGCCAGGTCGATACGGTCGCGCCGTGGTCCTTCACCGCCCCGCTGGGGCCGGGGGAGCATCGTCTGCGGGCCAAGGCCTACGATGCCTGCGGTAATCATCGCTTCTCGCCGGAGGTGCTGATAGAGGTCGCTTCCGGCGGAACGGTGACTCGCCGCCATGCGGCGCTGGCGGATACCTGGTCGAATCAGGACCATCCAGCGACGGCCTTCGGTGATCGCTCGATCTTGCGCATGCGCACCTCGGCGGGAGGCCATGGCCGCCACACGTATCTGAAATTCCACGTGGACGACTGCCCCGGCGGAGCCTCGACGGCGCGGCTATGGTTTCGCACCCAGGATCGCGAGCTGCTGGGGGATCTGGGGGTCTACCGTCTGCTGGATACGAGCTGGTCCGAGGGGACGCTGACCTGGCTCAACGCTCCGCTGGCCTACGATGCTGTGATGATCATTCCTGGCCCCTTCGGGGCGGAGAGCTGGCAAGGGGTGGACGTGACGTCCTTGGTGACCGGTAACGGCGTGTGGTCGCTGGGGCTGGCGACCTCGTCCAACGCCGGCCAGCAGGATCTGCTGAGTCGGGAGTCTCTGGCGGTGCTGGAGCCGGCGCCCTATTTGGAGCTGTCCTGTCGGGCTCCCTGAGAAATATGTACTGAATTGGAGCAGTCCTTATCGGGAAAGCTCGTTGACTTCGGTCAAGATCTTGTAAGTTTTGAAATTTGCTGACAGGCTTCTTCGAATTGTCTTTGTAGGGTATTTGCTAAGGCAAAGAAGGGATCATGTGATGGCTAAGTCTTCTGCGGAAATCACCTGGCGTCGTTGTTTTGCGCCGAACAGGGCGCCCTCTCCTTGGGCCTGCCGGACGAGGCGGAAGATCAGAATGAATTACCGACTGGGAAGCGGGCGGAGGCTTTCTTTGCCTTTCGCTAGGTAGAATTTGGCTGAGGGGTTTTTCGCTTCAGAGTGGACGGTAGGGTCGACAAGCTCACTGAGTTGCCTTTTGGCGGACGCGGTATATTACTGAGCAGGCGTTGCTGAAGAGGCAACTGCGAAGAATGGAATGGCTTGCCCCAATAGTCTTTGGCCGATTTTTTGGCCGTATATGAAGATTCTGCGGGATTTGAGGAGTCGACGGAATGAGAGTAGTTCTGAGCGTCCTGCTGCTGCAACAAGTGTTGGTCGCTTGCCTTTTGGGGCAGGGGGCCCAGGATCAGCAGCAGCCCTTCGCTACGGATTTGCTGACAGAAGAGGGTAATCCTTATTTTCTGGGAGCAGAGGCTCTGACTGAGATCCTGGCCCAGGATTACAAGAGCCTCTTCAGTTCACCGGGTGTCCGGGGGCAACTGGCAATGGCTCACGAAGTAGCTTCTAACTTCGTTGCGAGATTTCAGGACACTGAGGAGTTAGATGGAGACGGATGTGCTCGTGCTCAGTTCACGCCTCATCGAGAGCTCGCGTTTCTAAAACAGCCAGAGGATTTTGAGATTGCCGAACAGGCTGGGCGTCAAACACCTTTGGATCTGGCAGCTCAGGCGCCAGAAATTCTTGTAGTGAGAGTAGTCGCGGCAGATTCCGGCTACTTGGGCGCTGAGATGGGGACTCTAGTTCAATTTGAAATCGAAGAATGGGTCAAGGAGGACGATCGGAGGCTCTCATTTGGCGAGCCTGCCTTCTACTTTGATTCCAATGTATGGCTAAGTCTCGGGGCGAGGACGTATTGCCAGAAACGGGAAGGCACCCGTCATCCAGCACTGGGAGACCGTTATCTGATCTTTGGGTACAGGCATCACTCCGTGGACAAATACTTCTGGACGGGGAACGTCTTTCCGCTGGATGGTGACATCGTTCTACCCAACTCGTACCCGTTGATGGATGGCGCTTTTCCTGTAAGTCTTGAGGCTGTTCGGCGCTATGCAGACTAAGCTCGGTTTTTCGATAGCGCTAGTTCTATTGTCTTTAGGATTTTTGGTTCATTATCAAGCGAATGAAGCTCTTGCTGAGACTTGTGTAGTGGAGTCGAACTCGACGCAGGGTGAATGCAAGCCGGAATTTGACTCCGTCTGCGGAAAACAGCATGGCCTTAGTAAATCTCGCTCTCAGATCTCCACGAGAATTTTCATTCCAGTGAGTAGCGACGATCAAGGGGATTACTATAACGAGCTAGCATGTCTACTTGAGGCTGCGGCGGAGAAGTGGGATTCGAACTGTGCACTCACGCCTCCAGGCTCCGCAAAACGGTTTGAGGTAGTTCGAGGGATCCGTCCTGAGGGCGCACCCCAGGACATCCAGGTCGAGCTAGTGAGCGATAGTAGTATCCAATCGCATGCCCAGTGATTTCCGACTTCCAATACTATTTCTTTCGCAATCTATCGGCCGGGTGCTCCGGGGACAAATCAATGGCAGTGCAACTCTGTGCCGGGATCAGGAGGTGCTCCAGATCCTGCGGCTGTTCGCTACCAAACAGATCTTGCTGCGCATGAGCTGGGTCACGCTCTGGGGCTTTGTCATGACTTTTGCTCTGTTCAAGCGGTTCCGGGGGTGATGCGTTCAGGAATCCCTCTCAATCAGCCTGCCGCAATAGCGGAGGGCCATTGCGACATCATCCGGGATCGCTGCCCCGACCCCTGCGACCCCGAAGACGGCCAGTCCACTTCCATTCCCCCCACACCCCCACCGGTTACTGGCGGTGAGTCCAATCTCCCCTTCCCGCGCTGCTGTTTCTTCTGCGGGCCATCGAAGCTGAACCGCAAATGCACCTACGCCCCGGAGCTTTGCGGAGCGATCCGGCCTCCCAACGGGATCTGCGTCTACGAGTGGACCCGCACCATCACCTGGGGCACGCAGCTGGAGTCCTTCGCCGACGGTACGCTGAATGAGACTTATGGCTTCAGCGACGTCACTCGCGGAAACACCACCTGCTACGATTTCCTCGGTCAGCCCCTGGATGAGGGAGCAGGTAGTGGAGCTGGGGAAGATGCTTCGTTCTATGGAGGAGCCGGTCCGATTCTCTTTACCCGAACGACTTACCCCGACGGGGCCTCGGGACAGGTGCCGGTGGTGGGGGTGGCGCGGGATGACGATTGGGGCGTGGCGCAGCTCTACTTCTGGCTGGACGAGGAGCCGGTGGTGCTGACGGGGTTGCAGACGGGGCTCTACGATGCCTGGACCTGTGCCGAGTCGCCGGGAGTCGTGTGCGATGCCTTCAGCGGCTTCTCCGGGACCCTGGACGTCAGCGGCCTGGCGGCGGGGCCCCATCGGCTGGTGGTCGCTGCGGTGAACGGGCGCGGCGAGCCGATTCCGACCTACTTCGAGCAGGAATTCACGGTGGGAGTGGATCCCTGCGCCGGGGATGCCATTGGCCCTTCGGTGCAGCTGGAGAACCTGGTCGACGGGGACACCGTCTCGGATCCGGCGACGGTGGCGGTGAGCGCCAGCGATCCGGCGGGGGTGACGGCGGTGGATCTCTACGTGGACGGTGCGTATCGCCAGGTCGATACAGCAGCGCCGTGGTCCTTTAGCGCGCTGCTGGGGGCGGGGCAGCATCGTCTGCGGGCCAAGGCCTACGATGCCTGCGGTAACCATCGCTTCTCGCCGGAGGTGTTGGTGGAGGTCGCTTCCGGCGGAAGGGTGACTCGCCGTCATCCGACGCTGGCGGATACCTGGTCGAATCAGGACCATCCAGCGACGGCCTTCGGCGACCGTTCCATTTTGCGCATGCGGACCTCGGCGGGAGGCAACGGCCGCCACACGTATCTGAAATTCCACGTGGACGACTGCCCTGGGGGAGCCTCGACGGCGCGCCTGTGGTTTCGCACCCAGGATCGCGAGCTGCTGGGGGATCTGGGGATCTACCGCCTGCTGGACGCCAGCTGGTCCGAGGGGACGCTGACCTGGCTCAACGCCCCGCTGTCCTACGATGCCGTGACGATCATTCCGGGGCCCTTCGAGGCCGAGAGCTGGCAAGGGGTGGACGTCACGTCCTTGGTGACCGGTAACGGCGTGTGGTCGCTGGGGCTGGGGACCTCTTCCAACGCCGGTCAGCAGGATCTGCTGAGTCGGGAGTCGCTGGCGGTGCAGGAGCCGGCGCCCTATTTGGAGCTGTCCTGCGCGGTGTCCTGAGCATGCAGAGCCGCGAGAGATTGGCCCCAGGTCTGCCGCTATCTGGCTCCGGGGGGCGGAGCCCTAGTCATCGGGCGCTGTAAGCTTTCAGCTTGCGCAGAATTTCGTAGACGGCGATCCCTACCGTCGTCGAGAGGTTCAGGGAGCGTACTTCCGGCTCCATGGGCAGGTGGGCCAGAGGAATACGCTCGGGGTCCCGGAGCTCTCGCGGCAGGCCGCTGCCTTCGCTGCCGAAGAGGAGCACCGGAGGGCGAGGGGGGAGCGGGAGGTCCCAGAGGCTTTGAGGTGCCTCGGGGGTGATGGCGATGGGGCTGCCGAGCTGGGGGAGCTGGGTGTGGAAGTCCGGCCACCGATCCCAGAGCTCGAGGTCCACCTGAGGCCAATAGTCCAGGCCGGCCCGCCGGACATGGCGGGAGGCGAGGGAGAAGCCGAGGGGGCGAATGAGGTGGAGCCGCGCTCCGGCGGCGAGGCAGGTGCGGCCGGCGTTGGCGGCGTTGGCCGGAATCTCGGGGTGGACCAGCACGACGTGGAGCCGAGGCTCTGGGCTCGGGTCGCTGGCCTGGAGGCTCGGGTCGCTGGAGGAGGGGAAGCGCTTCATGCAGTGGATCTCAGGCTAGATCTTGGGCCACGGCGAGCGAGGGTCTAGAGATTAGGCACAGATTGGAGGCGCAGGGCTCCCCGTGCCGGGATCGCCAGGCTGATGGCGCGGGCGAACATCCAAAAGCTCATGCCGGCCCACAGCAGGGTGTTGGAATCCTGGGAAATGGCGAAGACGGCGAAGGGAGCGAAGCCCAGCAGCGTGGCGCCGACGGTGGCGTTGCGCAGCACGTGGCCGGCGGTGAGGCCGAGGAAGAGTCCGTCGAGAAGAAAGGCCGCGGCACCGAAGACGAGGACCGGCAGCATCCAGGGGGCCAGATCCGCGGCCAGCTCGACCACCGGCTGGTGATCGGTGAGCCAGCCGAGGACGGTGTGGGGAAAGATCAGGAGAAGGGAGGCGAAGAGCAGGGCGACGCCCTCGCCGAAGGCTAGCCCCCAGCCGAAGACTCGGCGCAGCTGGAAGCCGTTGCGGGCGCCGTGGAAGAGTCCGGCGAGGGTCTCCACCGCGTAGGCGGCGCCGTCGATGAAGTAGGCCGCCAGCAGGAAGAGCCGAAGCAGCAGGGTATTGGCCACCAGCACTTCGGTTCCGAGGCGAGCGGAGAAGGCGGTGAAGGCAGCGAGGGCGGAGGTCAGGCAGAGGGTGCGCAGGAAGATATCGCCGTTGAGCTGCAGCAACTTCCGCAGTCGCGACCAGTTCAGCACCTCCGCCTGGCGCCACGGCGGAAGCGGCCCGCTCTGGCGCAGCAGAAAGAGGCCGACGCCGAACATCACCACCTGGGCCAGGGAGCTCGCCAGGCCGGCGCCGAAGGCGGCCCAGCCGAGGCCGAGAATGAAGACGGCGTTCAGCGCGACGTTGGCGAGGTTGGTGACCAGGGTGAGCGTCAGGGCGCGGCCGCTTTCCTCTCGCCCCAGGAACCAGCCGAGGAGGGAGAAGTTGGCGAGCACCAGCGGAGCGCTCCAGATGCGGGCGACGAAATAATCCGTCGCCGGGCTGTAGAGCTCTTGGCTGACCTGCAGCAGCGCAAAGCCGCCGAGGCGAAGCAGGGGCGATAGGGCCAGGAGCAGAAGCCCGAAGGCCGCCGAGAGGGCCAGGGAGCGATAGAGCACCAGCGCGCTTTGGCGATGGTCGCCGCGTCCCCGGGCCTGGGCGGTGAGGCCCGTGGTGCTCATGCGCAGGAAGTTCAGCGACCAGAAGACGTAGTCGAAGAGCACGGCGGCGATGGCTGCTCCGCCGAGGAAGCGCAGGTCTTCCAGGTGGCCGAGCATCGCCGCGTCCACCAGGCTGACCAAGGGCACCGAGACGTTGGCGAGGACGTTGAGGATGGTGAGTCGCCAAAAGCGCCTCGCCAGGCCGGCCTCCAGCGCCGGCTCCGGGTTCTTCACGACTGTTGGGTCTCCAGCGCTCAGCTCTCCGGCAGCTCGTAGACCGGGGCCGCGAGCCCCGTCGCCCGTCGCCCGGCGAGATGGGCGGCGATGCGCTGAACGTGGACGTGGGAGGTCTCGATGAAGTGCTGGACGCCCCCGAGCTGGGTCCCCGCCACGGCGGTCCCGGCGACGTAGAGCCCGGGAACGTTGGTCTCCATGGTGTCCTCGTCGTGGTGGGGAGCCTGGGCTTCGCCCTCCAGCTGAATTCCAGTCTGGCGGAAGAGGGAGTTGTCCTGAACGTAGCCGGTCATCAGCAGCACGTCCTGTGCGGGTTCCTCCAGGAGCTGCCCCTCGGGGCCCTTCAGCAGCACCCGCCGGGCGTCGATCTCCAGCGGCGTGGTGCTGGGCAGGAAGCGAATGCTGCCGTCGCGGATCAACGCCCGGATCTCCGGCATCAGCCAGTATTTAATGCGCTTCTCGTCGAGCTCCGGTCCGCGGTAAGACAGAGTCACCCGGGCTCCGGCCCGGTAGCAGCGGATCGCCGCTTCGATGGCGGAGTTCTTTCCGCCCACCAGCAGTACCCGCCGCTGAAAGTAGCGGTGAGGCTCTTGGAAGTAGTGGCTGACGTGGGGCAGGTCTTCGCCGGGAATTCCCAGAGTTTGGGGGGCGTGCATGTCGCCGATGGCGAGGATCACGGCCGCGGTGTGGGTGACCCGCCGATCCTGCGGTCCGCCGCGTCCTTCGCTGATCACCTGGAAGGCAGAGCGGGAGTCGCCGGAGGGATCCCCTCGCTCGATTCGAACCACCCGTCGACCGCTGTGGATGGGCAGCCGGAATTGCTGCACCACCGAGCGCAGGTAGGCGAGGTATTCCTCCCGAGTGGCCTTGCTCTGATCGACGGTAACCAGCGGCACACCGGCGATGGCGATGCGCTCCGGAGAGGAGAAGAAGCGAGTCTGGGGGGCGTACCAGGCGATGGTCTCGCCGACGTTGCCGGCCTCCAGGTGCACGACCTTCAGGCCGAGGCCGCGGAGCGCGACGGCTAACTCGATGCCGATGGGGCCAGCGCCCACGATAGTGACGTCGGCGGGCCCCTCCATGGCCGGATTCTGTGGGGCTGGGTCCTGTGCGGAGGGCGCCGCGGGGAGCTGGTCGGGGAGAGGTCGGATCTCGCTCATGGAGTGAGGCTACCAGCACTCAGCGGGGGCCGGGTAAGCCATTCGACGGTGAATGACTTTCCTTCTATACTGAGCATCTACACCAATGGCTGAGTTTGTGCTGGATCCAGCGGTTATCGGTAGCTCAAGAGGACCGAAACCGCGGGGCTGGAGATGGTCTCTGACTCTGTGATTCCCTGACTCTGTGATTCTCTGAATCTTTACCACCCTCTCCATCGCCACCCTCTTTCCCCAGGCTCTACCCTTCATCGAGGCATACCGTGCGCCTGCGTCGTCTGATTCGTCCTCTGTCCCATCTGTCGATTCAGAGCAAGGTCATCGGCATCATCCTGCTCACCAATTTGGTGGGCTTGGGGGTGGCGATGGTCTTGATCGTCAAGAACGACATCAAGTTCTTTCATCGCGAAATGCAGTCCAATTGCTCGCAGTTGGCCGACGCCATCGCGCGCTATCACGTCATTGCGCTGCTCTTCGACGACATCGACGACTCTCGAGACTCTCTGAGGATCGCCGAGGCCTACGACCACCTGATGGAGGTCTATGTCTACGACGGCGAAGGGGAGCTCTTCAATCACGTGGTGACAGAGGATCCCGACCTCGATCCTCCGAACTTGATGGAGTCTCTCTCCGGTTTCAAGAAGGGGGGAGTGCTGGAGATCTACCGACCGGTGATCGACCAGGAAGAGTATTTGGGCACGGTGGTGCTGCGCTTCTCTACCGAGCAGCTGGACCTAGTGTTGAAGGAGTACCGCAGCAAAATGCTGGCGGTGGTGGTGATCGTGTTGATCATCTCGGTGGTCTTCTCCTTCATGTTGGGACATTTCATCTCCGGACCCATCTTGCAGTTAGCGGAGGTCGCCCGGCGCATCTCTCGGGACGGGGACTACTCCATCCGGGTGCGCAAGATCGGCCGTGATGAGATCGCCATTCTGTGTGACGTCTTCAACGACATGCTGTCTCAGATTCAGAGCCGGCAGCTGGAGCTGGAGCGCTCCAACCGTGAGCTGGACAACTTCGCCTACGTCGCCTCTCACGACCTGAAGGCGCCGCTGCGGGCGATCTCCACTCTGGCCTACTGGATCGAGGAAGATCTCGAGGGCAAGATGTCCCAGGAGAGCGTCGAGCAGCTGGAGCTGCTGCGCGGCCGGGTGCAGCGCATGGAAGGGTTGATCAACGGCATTCTCGAATACTCCCGGGTGGGCCGCATCAACGCTGACCTGGTGGAGGTGGATGTTGCCGAGCTGCTGCACGAAATCGTCGAGATGTTGGGCATTCCCGAAGAATTCCAGGTGGACATCGAGCCGCCGGTTCCCGTCTTCGAGGCCCGCCGTTTGCGCTTGCAGCAAGTATTCTCTAACCTGATCAGTAATGCATACAAATACCATGACCGTCTCGACGGTCAGGTTCTGATTTCCTGTCAAGAGAGGGACGAAGAGTACGAGTTCACCGTAGCGGACGATGGACCAGGTATCGCGCCGGAATACCAGCGTAAGGTGTTCCTGATCTTCCAAACCCTGCAGTCCCGAGACGAGGTCGAGAGTACCGGTGTCGGGCTTGCCCTGGTGCAGAAGATCATCGAGACCGAGGGCGGGCGCATCACCCTCGAGTCGGAGCTGGGAAAGGGCTCAACTTTCTGTTTCACCTGGCCGAAGACTCCGCAACGCTGATTCCCCCCAACCTAGCGCCACAACGGAGACGCATCCATGACGGAAAACCGACGAGTGCTCCTGGTGGAAGACGACAAAGTCGATGCCCTCACCGTGAAACGGGCATTTCGCGAGCTGGGCATGGAAGGGCAGTTGACTACCGTGACGGATGGCGAAGCGGCTCTCGAGTACCTCGAAGATCCCGCCAACGAGCGGCCTCAGATGATCCTTCTCGACCTCAACATGCCTCGCATGAACGGCATTGAATTCCTCTTCGCCCGCCGCAAGCGGCCCAATCTGCGAACCATCCCGGTTATCGTTTTGACCACCTCGAGTGAAGAAGAAGACCGAGTCAACACGTACAATCTTTGTGTCGCCGGCTACATCATCAAGCCGGTGGACTATCGCCACTTCGTCGATGCCATCAAGACCATCGAGAGTTATTGGTCCCTGAGCCTCTCATCGACTTGAGGGGCCGGCTCACCTCCGGCGAGGGACGGATGCGTCGCGGATCTGCCCTCACCATTGGATCTCTCGATTCCACCTCGGCTCTGAATATGTGCTCCATCCTTTTCCTGTTTTCCACCAGCGGTCGACATTCCTCGCCTCGGAGGCTTCAGCCTCCGACGTTGGAGGCTCCGGAGACCGTGCCTGAGGTAAGCCGATGACGGTGCAGGACTCCGGCCGGCAGGACTCCAGCAGACAGGACTCCAGCAGGGAGGGTTCCAGCAGTCTGTGGGTCGGTGCCAGCCAGGGCATCGTGCGGGTGCTCTTGGTCGAAGACGACAAGGTGGATCGCATGGCCTTCGAGCGCCTGATCCAGAAGCAGAAGCTGCCCTTCGCCTGCACCTCCGTCGCCACGCTGCAGGAGGCCTTGGGGGTCCTGGAGGGAATCCGCGGCGGTCCGCCCTTTGACGTCGTGATCAGCGACTACAACCTGCCCGATGGAACCGCCCTGGAGCTCTTGGAGCGCGGAGTGGATCTGCCGGTGATCGTGATCACCGGCGCCGGCGGCGAGGAGATCGCCGTCCACGCGATGCGCGCCGGGGCCTTCGACTACCTGATCAAGGATCTGGATCGGCAATATCTGAAGATCCTGCCGATCACCGTGGAGAACGCCCTGCGGGCTCGCCGCGATCAGGAAGAGCTGCGGGTGCTCTCTCACGCGGTGCGCAACGTCAACGAGGCGATCTACATCTTCGACCTCGACGGCACCATCATCTACGTCAACGACGCCTTCACCCGCACCTATGGCTGGAGCAGCGAGGAGGTGCTGGGGCATAACGTCTCGATGTTGGTGGCGGAATCCGAGGTCTCGTTGCGGGACCAGAGCGCGGATCTGCCGGCGATGGCCGGAGCCCAGGTGGAGCAATCCCACCGGCGGCGGGACGGCCGTGTCTTTCCCGCCCTGGTCTCCTTCTCCAATCTCTACGACGAGCGGGGCCTGGAGCGGGCGGAGGTAGCGGTGGTGTGGGATATCTCCCAGCGCAAGCGCTCCGAGCAGGCGCTGCGGGAGAGCGAAGAACGCTACGCCCTGGCCGCCCGGGGAGCCAATGACGGGCTGTGGGATTGGGATTTGCGCACCGGGGAGATCTATTTCTCCCAGCGCTGGAAGTCGATGATGGGCTATTCCGACGAGGAGATCGGCGGCAGCCTCGACGACTGGCTGCGCCTGGTGCATCCGGAGGACGTAGAGCACCTGCAGGCGCATCTGGAAGCCCATCTCTCCGGCTCGACGCCGCATTTCGAGAGCGAGCAGCGGATCCGCCACAAGGACGGCGAATACCGCTGGATGCTGGCCCGCGGCCTGGCGGTGCGAGATTCCGAGGGCAACGTCTACCGCATGGCGGGGTCGCAGACCGACATCACCGAGCGCAAGGAAGCGGAGCAGCAGCTGCTCCACGACGCGGTCCACGACACCCTCACCCGGCTGCCCAATCGCGCCCTCTTCCTCGATCGTCTGGGGAGCGCCTTGGCCCGGGCCCACCGTCGTCCCGAATACCTCTTCGCCGTCATCTTCCTCGATCTGGATCGCTTCAAGCTGGTCAACGATAGCCTCGGCCACATGGTCGGCGACGAGCTCTTGGTCGCCCTCGGCCAGCGTCTGGCCCAATGTCTGCGCCTCGTCGACACGGTGGCGCGCCTCGGCGGCGACGAATTCGCGGTCTTGATCGATGACCTGGACCGTCCGGAGGACGCCCTCGAGGTTTCCCACCGCATTCAGCAGGAGCTCAAGCGGCCCTTCAACCTGGCCGGGCACGAGGTCTTCGCCAACGCCAGCATGGGTATCGCCCTCTCGTCGACGGGCTACGAGCGGGCGGAGGACGTGCTGCGAGATGCGGATACGGCGATGTACCGTGCCAAGGCGCAGCCGGAGCAGCGGCCGGTGGTCTTCGATCCGGCGATGCACGCCAGCGCGATGGTGCTGCTGAGGCTGGAGAACGACCTGCGCCGCGCCGTGGATCGAGGGGAGTTCGAGCTCTACTACCAGCCCATCGTCTCGCTGGAGGATCGCCAGCTCTGGGGCTTCGAGGCCCTGGTGCGCTGGATGCACCCGGAGCGCGGGCTGGTCTCGCCGGGGGAGTTCATCCCGCTGGCGGAGGAGACCGGCCTGATCCTGGAGATCGGCTGCTGGGTGCTGGAGGAAGCCTGCCGACAGACGGCGGATTGGCAGCAGCGACTCAAGCATCGTCGGCCGGTGCACGTCAGCGTCAACGTCGCCGCCCAGCAGCTGACCCACATGGGATTCCTCGACGCCGTGGACCAGGCTCTGGACTCCAGCGGCATTCTGCCGGGAACCCTGAGGCTGGAGATCACCGAAGGCGTGATGATGGAGAGCCCGGAGCTGGCCCGAGTCAGCCTGCAGCGCTTTCGGCAGCGGGAGATCAAGCTGCACATCGACGACTTCGGCACCGGCTATTCCTCCCTGAGCCAGCTCCACACCTTCCCCATCGATACCCTGAAGATCGATCGCTCCTTCGTCGCCAACATGAACGGCAAGGGAGAGAATCACGCCATCGTTCGCACCATCGTGGCCCTCGCCAAGACTCTCAATCTAGAGGTCATGGCGGAGGGCATCGAGACGGCGCAGCAGCTGCAGTCCCTCCGCTCCCTGGATTGTGAATTCGGGCAGGGCTTCCTCTTCTCCCGGCCTCTGCCGCGAGACGAGGCGGAGTCCTTGCTCACCGCGGAGGAGATCCCGACGTGAGATTCGACAGACGGTCTTGGCGCTGGTTCGACGGGCGAAGCTGGAGTTTGATGCTGCTGCTGGCGCTGCTGATGGCCTCCGCGGTGGAGGCCCAGGATGACGATGCGGATCCTTCCGAGCTGGCGGAGGACGTGGTTCGATTCGCCGTCGTGGTGCACGTGGACAACCCGCTGGAGAGCCTCGAAGCGGAGAAGATCGCGCGAATGTTTCTAGGGCGCACTTCCCGCTGGCCTGATTGGGAGGATGGCCCCGCGGTGGTGCCGATTGATCAGGTGAAAGAGAGCCGAGTCCGGGCGATCTTCAGCGAGGAGATCCACGGCAAGGACGTCGATAAGATCATCAAGTGGTGGTACCGCCAGATCTACTCTGGTCGAGGCAAGCCCCCGGACGAGGTCGCCGACGATTCTGAGGTCCTGCAGCGGGTTGCCGAGAGCGAAGGCGGGATCGGCTACGTAGACGCTTCCTCTCTCCCCGCGGAGGGAGTGCGGGAGCTGACGGTCATCCCCTGATTCGGATCCCCTGACTCGGATCCCCTGACTCGGATCCCCAGTGGCTCACCCCTTGGTTCGGATCCTGTGGTGGTGATCCCTCAACTCCTCGAGGAGTCGGCGGGCTGGGGTTCCCACCCTGGAGGTCCGTGACGTGGAAACCCGCTGAGCTGGAAAGCTCGTGGGGTGCAGGCCCATTTCGCGGTGTCTCGTCGGCGGCCTTTCGGATTTATCGCGGGTCGAGCTGAGCTGAAGTCATAGAATTGCATTTCCAGAGGAGGACATCGATGATTGCAAGGAATCAGAGCGGTACGGCGGAGACCGGCCCCGGCCGGCGGAATCGAGGACTGTATCTCCTCGCTTTGGTGAGCTTGGCGATCGTCTTGGTCGCCGGCGTGCTGTCCTCCTACTTGGAGTCCCGGCTGGCGGACGACATCACCAAGGGCGAGGCGCCGGCGTATCGGCTCAGCCGAGATCTGCTCGAAAATCAAAGATCTATCGGGCAAGCCTTCGAGCGCGCGATTCTGCTGCTGGACGAGAAGTTCGTCGACGGCGATGCTGAGATGCTGCTGATTAGGGAACCTCTGGGAGAAGTCTCCAGCGACGAGGAGCGGCAGCGCATCGAGGAGTCGATCCAGCAGCAGACGGAAGCCCGCGAGCTGTTGGCGGAACAGGCTGACGACCCCTCTGGAGCCTCGGTGTCGAAGCTCGATCCTGGGCGCCTATTTCTGGATGACGGGAACGGTTCGTTGGTGGTGGAGCGACAGGAGCAGAGCGCCGCTGACTATGCCAACGAATTCCGTGAGCTGTTGTCGCAGGCGCGGGCTCTGCCTCAGCTGGACGAGGACATGGACCTCGACCAGGTGGAGCAGAGTTTCGAGCGTTACCTCCAGAGCATGAAGCGAGCGGTGAGAGCTTCTATTCAGGGCCTGGAGGCACTGAACTCCTTAGATGGAGAAGACGATACCGACGAGATGAATCAGCTCTTTGCCGAGCTAGAGGAGAATCTGAACGTGCTGCGGGAAGCCCGCCTGGCGGAGCTAGATCTTCAGCAGGACCTCAATCTGCTGCTGGAGCAGCAGGCGCAGGATATGGAACAGGCCTTCGCCGCCGCTGACTCTCGCCGTACCGTTTCGAGCCTGATCACCCTGCTGTTCATCATGATCATGCTGGTGGTCCCGCTGATGTACGGCTGGGTCCGGTGAGGGCAAGAGGGTGACTCGGGCAATCTCCACGGAAGAGATTGACGGCCAGGGCATCGGGAAGATCATCAAGTACCTGCGTTGCCAGGTCTCCTTTGGCCGCGGCGAGCCGCCGAATGAGCTGAGTGAACGGGCTGAATCACCGATCTGCAGGACGATCCCCAGAGGCCGAGGCGCGTGGTCGAGAGCCGTGACGGGATCGGCGTCCGTCGAAGCTTCTTCTGCGCGAGCGTCGAAAGCGCGCAGGAGCCGACGGTCATCCCCTGACGCAACGACGTGTCGGCGCAGCTGAATCCCTTCCCCCGGACCGCCTTCTGAGTTATCTTCCTAAGACTTCCCCTCGCCCTTGGCCCCTCACCTTCGCGCTCTCTTGTCGCGTCGGGGCTTCCAGGGTGCTCGTCCCCGGGATGTACGCGACGGTCTCAGATCGCAATCCGTTGAGCGCCGCGCAAATCTCGAGGACGAAGAGCCCTTACCCCGGGAGACGCCGTGAAGTACGGTCGCGCCCGTCGGTGAGCTCTAGGATCCGTTGCTGTATGAGCTCAGGAGTGAGTTGATGATTTCGAAGATTCAGGCCGGCATGGCGGATTGGAGCCTCGGTCGACGTATTCGAGCGATGTTTTTCCTCGCGTTGGTGGGCTTTGCCATCGTCTTGGTGAGCAACGTGGTCTCCTACATGTTGGAGTCCCGGCTGGCGCAAGACATCACGAACGGTGAGGTACCGGCCTTCAGTCTCAGTCGAGACATGTTAGAGACTCAGAAGTCCGTTGGGCGAGCCTTTGATCTCGCGGTTTTTCTGCTGGATGCCAATTACATCGGTGGCGACGCCGAGAGATTGCTGATCAGCGAACCCCTGGGGACAGTCTCCAGCGACGAGGATCGACAGCGTATCGAGGCGGCGATTCGGTTGCAGGATGGAGCCAGCGGGCTGTTGCCAGAGCTTGCAGACGCCCCCTCTGGAGCCTCGGCTGCAAACTTGGTAGATCTCGATGCAGGGCGCTTGGTGCTTGATGAAGCTACCGGGACAGTGGTGGTCCAGCGCCAGGAGAAGAGCGCTGACGACTACGCGAATGAATTCCGTGAGCTGCTAGCGCAGGCTCGGGCCCTGCCTCAGCTAGCGGAGGACGTGGATCTAGACCAGGTCGAGGAGGGGTTCGAGCGCTACTTCGAGTACGCGAGGCAGGCAATGACGGTATTTGTTGAGAGCATGGAGGCGCTCGACGAAGTAGATGAAGATGATGACGGCAGTGAGTCGGATCGACTGTTTGACAAGCTAGAGGAGAATCAGAACGTGCTGCGGGAAGCTCGCTTGGCAGAGCGGGAGCTTCAGCAAGCCCTCAATCAGCTGCTGGAGGAGCAGTCCCGGGATATGGAGGAGGCTTTCGCCGTTGCCTCGTCTCGCCGCACGGCGTCGATCGTGATCATCCTGGTGATCACCGCCATCGTGCTGTTGATCATCTGGCTCCTCTCGGTGCGCATCAGCCGCTTTGTGGTGGGCTCAGTGGAGCAGGCGGCGGAAGTGGCGGATCGACTCTCTCAGGGAGACATGAGCTCCCAGATCACGGTGACCACCAACGATGAAATCGGTCAGCTGCTGATTTCCATGCAGCGGATGCTGGATTACCTCCACGAGGCCGAAGGAGTCGCCAAGGGCATCGCCGAGGGCGACCTGACGGTGGAAGTGACGCCGCGCTCGGAGAACGACAGCTTCGGCGTCGCCTTCACCGGCATGATCGAGAATCTGCGCACCATGATCGGCGACGTCAAGGAGGCTTCGTCCCAGGTGGCGACCTCGGCGGACGAGATCTCCGCCTCTTCGGTGCAGATCACCGGCGGCGCCAAGAGCCAGTCCACCTCCACCGAAGAGACCTCCGCCACCATGGTGGAGATGGCGGCCCAGATCGATTCCGTGGCCCAGAGCTCCGCGGCCCTCGCCGCCAACGTGGATCAGACCTCGGCGTCGATTCAGGAGATGGGTGTTTCCATCGAAGAGGTGGCCCGCAACGCCGAAGAGCTGCTCACCTCGGTGGAGGAGACTTCGGCGACGATCGAAGAGATGACCGCGTCCATCAGCTCCATCGAGGCCAAGGTCAAGGTGGTCAACGAGGTGTCGAGGAAGGCGACGGATCTCGCCACCGACGGCGGTCAGGAGCTCTCTCAGGTGATCCGCGGCATCGGCGACTCGTCGAAGGACATCGGCAAGATCGTGCGCATCATCGAGGACATCGCCGACCAGACCAACCTGCTGGCCCTCAACGCCGCCATCGAGGCGGCCCACGCCGGCGAGGCGGGCAAGGGCTTCGCGGTGGTGGCGGAGGAGGTCAAGCGCCTCGCCGAGCGCTCGGTGAACTCCACCCGCGAGATCTCCGGCTTCGTGGAGCGGGTGCAGGGGGATACCGATCAGGCAGTGGACATGACCCGCAAGATCCTCGAGAACATCATCGATTCGGTGACCAAGACCACCGATCTGGTTTCCGAGGTGTATACCGCGACTCAGGAACAGAGCAGCGGCGCCAATCAGATCGTTCAGACCTCGATGAACATGCAGAACGTCACCCGTCAGCTGGCCTACGCCGCCAAGGAGCAGGCCAACGGGGCCGGCGAGATCATGAAGTCCGTGGACATCATGAATCGCATGACCCAGCAGGTAGCGGACGGCAGCCGCGAGCAAAAACAGGGTGGAGATCTAGTGGTCAAGGCGGTGGAGAAGATCGCCCAGGTGGCGCAGCAGAACCTCACCTCCGCCGAACAGCTCTCGTCGGCGACCCTGGCCCTAGCCAACGAGGCGGACCGCCTCCAGCGCATGGCTCAGGTCTTCAAGATCTAAGGGTTCGGAAGGGGCGATGAGCTCCCTCAGGCCTGGCCCGGGCTCCGCTAGCTCAACGCTAGTAGAGCTTTCCATGGAGCGCGCCCAGCTCCACCCGGAGCGCGTGGCCTTCCGCGTGCGGGAGGGCTCCGGCCAGGAGAGCGTCCTCACCTTCGGGGATCTGGATGTGCGCGCCAGCGCCCTGGCGGCGCGGCTGGTAGAGCAGGGGCTGAGCGGCGAGCGAGTATTGCTGCTGCTGCCCACGGGGGTGGACTACATCGCGGCCTTCTTCGCCTGTCTCTATGCCGGAGCGGTGGCGGTTCCGGTGTATCCGCCGCGGGTCAACCGGCACCTGGAGCGCCTGGAGACGGTGCTGGCGGATTGCGAGGCGGCGGCGGCCCTGACCCATCGCGCCGGTCGCTCCGGGGTGGAGCGATTCGAACAGCGCCGGGGGCATCCGGTGGCGGTGCGCTGGCTAGTGTTGGAGGAGCTCCTCGGCCTCTCCGAAGATGATCTTGCCATGGGCTTCCGCGGCCCCACGGTGCGCTCCGGGGATCTCGCCTTTCTGCAATACACCTCCGGCTCCACCGCCGCGCCCAAGGGGGTGCGGGTCAGTCATCGCAATCTGTTGCACAACCAGCAGCTGATTCAGGCCGCCTTCGGCACCACCGGGGAGGACGTGGTGGGCTCCTGGCTGCCGCTCTACCACGATATGGGGCTGGTGGGAGCGATCCTCCATCCCCTGTGGGCGGGGATCTCCTGCTCGCTGCTCTCGCCGGTGGAGTTCACGCGGGATCCCCGGCGCTGGCTGGAGCTCATCGGGGAGCACCAGATCACCATCTCCGGGGCGCCGAATTTCGCCTATGACCTCTGCGTGCGGCGCATCGAGGAGGAGCGCCGTAGGGGGCTGGATCTCTCCAGCTGGCGAGTGGCCTTCAACGGCGCCGAGACGGTACATCCCGAAACCCTGCACCGCTTCGAAGCGGCCTTCCAGCCTCAGGGCTTTCGCGCTAGCGCTTTCCTGCCCTGCTACGGACTGGCGGAGGCCACTCTTTTGGTCACCGGCGGCCCGGCGGCCCAAGGGCCCCGGATCCGCGCTTTTGACGCCTCGGACCTGCGCCGAGGGCGCGCGGTGCCGGCTCTAGAGGCTGAGCCCGCCGCTGGTGCGGTTGACGAGAGAAGCTCCGCCCTCGACTTGCCGCCAGCTGTGCTACCAGCCGCGACGGCGGGGCGAGAATTGGTCTCCTGCGGTCGTCCGGTCCCCGGCTGGCGGCTGCTGGTGGTCGATCCAGAGACCTACAAGCCCCAGCCGGATGGAGTGGTGGGAGAGCTGTGGCTTGCCGGCCGCTCCGTGGCGGGAGGCTATTGGCGCCGCGATGGCGAGACCCAGGAGGCCTTTTTGGCCTTCACCGAGGGAGTGGGGGACGGTCCCTTCTTGAGGACCGGAGATCTCGGCTTTATCGCCGGAGGTCAGCTCTACCTGGTCGGGCGTCGCAAGGACCTGGTGGTGGTGCGCGGCCGGAACCACGATCCCGCGGATCTCGAGGCGACGGCGGCGGCGGCCCATCCCGTGCTGCGGGAGGGGCGCAGCCTCAGCATCGGGGCGGCCTTCGCCGTCGAGGGGGAGCAGGGGGAGCTGCCGGTGGTGGTGCAGGAGGTGCCCAGGGAATACCGCCGCTGGCCCCAGGGGGTGCTGGAGGAAGTGGTGGACTCGGTGCGCCGCCGGGTGGTGGAGGACCACGGCCTGGATCTCGCCGCGGTGGCCCTGGTGCAGCCCGGCGGAGTGCCCCGGACCTCCAGCGGCAAGGTGCGGCGGCAGGCGACCCGCGACGCCTTCGATGCGGGACTCTTGCCGATCCTTCAGCTGTGGCGACCGGCGGCGCCCTCGCTGGAGGGCAAGGAAGGTGAAGCGACCCTGCCCCTGCCGACGGAGGAAGGGGGCCCGGGAGCCGCTGCTACTGTTTCGGGGGCGCCCCACGATCTTTCGGAAACCGAGGCTTCGGCGGTGGAGCGCTGGCTGAGGCGAGAGCTCTCCAGCATTCTCGAGCTTCAGCTCTCGCCGGCGGAGCTGGAGCTCTCCGCCGCGGCGGTAGGGCTCGATTCGCTGCGCGGCCAGCAGCTGTTGCAGAGCATCGCCCAGAGGTTCCACCTGGAGATTTCTCTCCCCCAGCTGCTGGAGATGGAGTCCCTCCGCCAGCTGGTGTACCGCATCGAGCGAGAGAGCGCCGGCGCCGGGGAGCCGCTGGCGCTGCCGCGGACCGCCGAAGGGCTGCGGGAGCATCCCCTCACCTACGGTCAGGAGGCTCTCTACTACCTGCACCAGCTGCATCCCCGCAGCTCCGCCGATCACCTGGTGGCGGCGGCCCGGCTGCGGGTATTGCCGCCCCGAGAGAGGGTTTCCGGCGAGGCATCCTCGGCCACCGAGGCCCAGGGGGCCGTACCGGACAGACCAGCGCAGGAGAGGCTGCTGGGGGCCGTCGCCCGGGCCGTAGAGACCCTGGTGCTGCGCTATCGCGCTCTTCGGGTGAGCTTCCAGGCGCCCCAGGGTCGACCGGTGCAGCGAGTTCTTCCGATGCCCGCGGCCACCGCCCGCCGCGCCTTTTCGGTGGTGGATGGGGAGCGACGGGAAGATCTCCCCGCCCTGCTGCGGAGCCTGGCGGAGGAGGCCTTCGATCTCGAGCGCGGCCCCCTGCTGCGGGTCACCCTGCTGCGCCCTGCGGCCGAGAGCGCCGGGAGCACCGCCCCATCGGCAGGGAGACGCGAGGGGGAAGATGAAGGGGACGTCGTGCTGGTGTTGGTGGTGCACCACATCGTCAGCGATCTCATCAGCCTCACCCGCCTGGTGGATGAGCTCCTGGCCCTGGTCAATCATCATCGCGGCCTGGCCCCGCCGCCGACCTCCCCGCCGGGGCGAGAGATCTTCGACGTTGCTCGCTGGCAGCGCAGCTGGATCGAAAGCCCCCGGGCGCGAAAGCTGCAGCGCTGGTGGGCCCACGCCCTGGAGGCGGCGCCGGAGGCCCTCGAGCTGCCCTCCGATCGCCCCCGGCCGCGGCGCCGCAGCTTCCGCGGCGGCGTGCTGGATTCGCGTCTCGAAGAAGGAGCGGTGGCGGCCCTGGAGCGGGCCGCCGGGCGGCAGGGGGCGACCCTATTCATCGCTTTACAGACGGTATTCCAGGTGGCCGCCGCCCGCTGGAGCGGGCGCGACGACTTTCTGCTGGGAACTCTCAGCAGCGGTCGCTCCAACTCCTCTTCAGCAGGGGTGATGGGCTACATGGTGAACCCCCTGCCGCTGGTCGCTCGGGTTCGCGAGGCGCTGCCGCTGTCCACCCTGATCCAGCAGGTCAAAGCTCAGGTGCTGGGAGTTTTGGAGCACCAGGACTTTCCTTTCCCCCTGCTGGTGGAGCGACTTCGGCCTCCCCGGGACGCCGCCCGCTCGCCGATCTTCCAGGTGCTCTTCGCGCTGCAGCGGGCGGATCTGCCGGATGCGGAGGCCGCCGCCGCCGTCGCCGTAGGGCAGGGAGCCGAAGCCTTCGACCATCACGGTCTCTCGGTGGAGCCGCTGACGGTCCCCAGGAACGCCGCTCAATTCGATCTTTCCCTCTTCATCGCCCGGGGCAGTCGCGGCGCTCGGCTGCGGATGGAGTACGCGACGGATCTCTATGACGCCACCACCATGCGGCGTTTTCTGGAGTTTTTCTCAGAGCTCGCCCGGGGCCTCGGCGGTGAGCCCGGAGACGCGGTGGCTCGCTGCTCTGCTCTCGCCCCGGCGCAGCGCCATCAGGTGCTGGTGGAAAGCGATCCGGCTACGCCTCGGTGGACTCTGCCGACAGGGAGGGAGGGGACCCTTCTAGGCTGGCTGGAGGACGCTCTGCCTCGCTTCGTAGAGACGACGGCGGTGATCTGGGGGCAGCCGGGGGAGACGACAGCGTGCAGCCTCGAGGCCCTGCATCAGCGCGCGGATCTCCTCGCCACGGGCCTGAGGGCTTTGGGGGTCGAGGCGGAGAGTCCGGTGGCCGTCGCGCTGCCCCGCGGAGGCGATCTGCTGCCGGTGCTGCTGGCGGTGTGGAAGGCGGGGGCGGCGTTCCTGCCGCTGGATATCGAGGGCCCGGCGAGGCGCCGGGAGCGAATTCTGGCGGACGCCCGGGTGCGGGTGGCGATCGGTGACTTGGGCTCCGAAACCGGAGCGGAATCCTCAACGCCGCCAGGATCGCCTCGCGAGGTTCGGCCTCGCTGGATTCGGGTGGCGGACCTCGAGGCCCTCGCCGCGGGCGTGCCCAGGCGTCCGCCGGTTCCTCTGCATCCCCAATCTTTGGCCTATGTGCTCTACACCTCTGGCTCTACCGGCCAGCCGAAGGGGGTGATGGGCACCCACGGGGCCTTGCTGAACCGGCTGCGGTGGATGCAGGACCGCTTCCCGCTGGAGTCTGGGGATCGCGTGCTGCAGAAGACGCCTACGACCTTCGACGTCTGCCTCTGGGAGCTCTTCTGGCCCCTCGCGGTGGGGGCCTCGGTGGTGATGGCGGCGCCGGGAGAGCAGCGAGACCCCCGCGCCCTGGCGCGATGGGTGGAGAGGGAAGGAATCCGCATTCTGCACTTCGTTCCTTCCCTGCTCCCGGCCTTCCTCGAGGAGCTGGGAGGGGTCTCCCGGGACCGCTGGCCGCGGTGGATCATTTGCAGTGGGGAAGGGCTGCCGGTGACCCTGGCGCGGCGGATGGCGGAGACGCTGCCGCAGGTCGGGCTGGCGAACCTCTACGGCCCCACCGAGGCGGCGGTGGACGTCACCGCTCACCTCCTGGGAGCCGTAGCGGCTCGAGATACTGGCTACCTCAATACTGGCTCCCTCAATACTGGCTCTCTCAATACTGGCTCTCTCAATACAGGGGCTCACGGTACGGTGCCCATCGGGCGGGCGATCCCGCGGGTGAGGGTTCCGGTGCTCGACGCCTTTGGTCGACCGGTGCCCTTGGGGGTGCCGGGGCAGCTCTACTTAGGCGGCGTGGCCCTCGCCCGCGGCTATCTCCACCAGCCTCGCCGAACGGCTGAGCTCTTCGTCCCCGATTCGACCCCCAGGGCGGTGGGCCAGCGCCTCTACGCCACCGGCGACCTGGTGCTGCGGCAGGTGGAGGGCAGCCTGGTCTATCTCCGGCGGCTGGATCAGCAGATCAAGGTTCGGGGAGTTCGCCTCGAGCTGGGGGAAGTGGAGGCGGCGCTGCTGGAGCATCCCGAGGTGAGCGCGGCGGTCGTGTCCATGAGCTCTGTGGGGCAGCGCAGTGATGAGGAGGCCGCCGGGGATTGGCTGCGGGGAGAGGCGGATGGGGAGTCCAGCGTGCGCCGCTTTCACGGCGGTGGCGGGCGCAACACTGCCCCTCGCCTCATCGCCTGGGTCGAGGCTGTGGAGGGGCGCGCCGGCTCCAGCGCTAGTCCCAGCCGGACGGAGCTGCGAGAGTTCCTGCAGCAGCGTTTACCTTCGGCGATGATCCCCGCCTCCATGGTGGTGCTGGGAGCCTTGCCGAGAACCGCCAGCGGTAAGGTGGATCGCCGCTCTCTGCCGTGGCCGAGGGCGCAGCGGCCCGCCGACGGCGCGCCGTGGGCGGCGCCGGAGACCCCGCGCCAGCAGGTTCTGGTGGAGGCCTGGAGGAAGGTGTTGGGGGTCGAAGATATCGGCGTCGACGACAACTTCTTCGATCTTGGCGGCGACTCCATCCGCTCTCTCCAGGTGCGCTCCGCGCTGCATCGGGAAGGCTACGAAGTTGGCCTCGAGGATCAGCTGCGGTGGCAGACTATCCGAGATCTAGCCCCTCATCTCTCTTCGCTGGCAGAACGGAAAGACGCCGCCGCGGCGGCGTCAGATACCACTGCATCTTCAGCTGAGTCTCCGGATGGACCGTCTCCCCTCATCACCACGGTCACGCCAGATTCCATGGCTGGCCGAGACTCGGTGTTGACGGTGGTAGAGGGGGAGCTCATCCCCAGCCTTGAGGAAGAGGATGAGCAAGAGAGCGTGGACGACGATCGCCCCTTCGCGATGGTGGCCGAGGAGGATCGCGCCCTGCTGCCGACGGAGGTGGAGGACGCCTATCCCCTGTCTCGCACCCAGGCGGGGGTGATCTTCCACAGTCAATTCGACGCCGACGCTCCGATGTATCGCAACATCTTCCTCTGCCGGCTGCGGGGTCCGGTAGACCGGCGCAAGCTGGAGCGCGCGCTGCAGGTGGCGGTGGATCGCCACCCGATGCTGCGCACCGGCTTCGATCTCGGTCATTTCGGGGAGCCGCTGCAGCTGATCTTTCGCCGCGCCCGGGTGCCGCTGCGTACTCTCGACCTGCGGTCGCGGGGGGAGTCGGGGCAGGATCGCGAGCTGCAGCGCTGGCTGGCGCGGGAGAAGGACACCGAGCTGGACTGGAGCTCCCCACCGCTGGTGCGCTTCTTCCTGCTGCGCCTGGGGCCGTCTACTTTCTGTCTGGCCCTGAGCTTCTTCGACGCGGTCCTCGATGGCTGGAGCGCGGCCTCTCTGGCGGCGGAGATCCTGCGCCGCTACGATCGCTCGCTGGATCGCTTCGCCACCGGCGTAGAGACCCCCGAAGAGCCGCCGCCTTCCCGTCTCTACCGAGAGTTCGTCGCCCGGGAACGCAGGGCGATGGGCGATGAGAAAGAGCGCAGCTTCTGGCGGCGCTACCTCGAAGGGGCGGCGGCGATGCCCTTCCCGCGGTGGGGCAGCGGCGAAGCCGGCGCGCCTCGGATCCACGTGCTCGACGTCGAGATCCCGGGCTCCTGGACGGGGGCCCTGGAAGACCTGGCGCGGCGCAGCGGAGCGGCGCTCAAGCACGCCCTGTTGGCGGCCCACGGGACGGTGATGGCCCGGCTCTCGGGGCAGCGGGAAGTGGTGGTGGGGCTGGAAGTCAACGCTCGCCCGGAGGTTCCCGGAGCGGAGCGGGTGCTGGGAATGCACATGAACGTTTTGCCGCTGCGGCTGCGGGGCGCCGGTGGAGACGGAGCTGAGGGCTGGCAGCGGGCGGTATCCCAAGGCTTCGAGGCCGAGCAGGAGGTGTGGCCCCATCGCCGCATTCCGCTGCGGGAGATTCAGCGGCTGGTGGAGATCCAGGAGCTCGCCGAGACGGTCTTCAACTTCACCCACTTCCACGTTCTGCGCTCGCTGGATGGTTTGCATCACCTCAAGGTCCTGGATGCCGTCGGTTTCGACCACACCAGCTTCGCGCTGCGGGCTGACTTCAATCGCCACCCTCGAAGCGGAGATCTGCAGCTTTCGCTGGTGGCCGACCTGCGCCGCATCCCCAGGCCGCAGCTGAGCTGGGTGGGGGATTGCTACCTGCGGACTCTCGGCGCGATGGTGGCGGATGAATTCCCCCTCGAAGGGCGGCGAGGAGCTTTCGGCGATTCCCTGCTCACCGCCGCTCAGCGTCATCAGCTGCTGTTGGAGTGGAACGACACCGCCTGCGATCCAGCAATGTCGCTGGCCGCGGCGGGGAGCGGCTGGCTTCCGGACCTGCTGCTAGAGCAGGCGCGCAGGGATCCCGCGGCTATCGCCGTGGAGTGGGGGGAGCAGCGATGGAGCTACGGTGAGCTGCTCTTCTGCTCCGTGCGCCTAGCCCAGTATCTACAGGAAATTGGGGTGGGGCCGGAGGATCCGGTGGCCGTCGCCCTGGAGCCCGGCGCTGAGCGGGTGGTCGTGGTGCTCGCCGTCACCCTATGCTCGGCTCCCTTCGTGCCGCTGGATCTCGACCATCCCGCCCAGCGGCTGCTGACCATCCTGGAGGATTGTGGAGCTCAGCTCTTGCTCACCACCTCGCCGTCCTTCGCCGAGGTCGCCGGGGAGCTCGGGATCTCGGTGAGAACGCCGCGGGTGCCCCCTCTCGGCAAGGAGGAGCGGGCCGCGGCTCTGGCGGCGGGCTCCTACACCCCGCCGCGGCAGCTTCGAGATCCAAGGCAGGCAGCCTACATCCTCTATACCTCGGGCTCCACCGGGGCGCCCAAGGGAGTGGTGATCCCCCATCGGGCGGTGGTGAACCTGCTTGCGGTCTTCGCTCGTCTCACCGGTTTCGGCGCCGGGCAGCGCTGGCTGGCCTCCACCACCCTGAGCTTCGACATCGCGATTCTGGAGCTCTTCCTGCCGCTGGCCACCGGGGGGACGATGGTGATCACCGATTCCGGGCAGGACGGTGAGGTCCTGCGGCGCCGGCTCCAGCAGGGAGAGATTCAGTGCTTCCAGGCCACCCCCGCGAGCTGGCGACTGCTGCTAGAGGCCGGCTGGAAGGGGGATGCGCAGCTCAAGGCCCTATGCGGCGGAGAGACCCTGGACCCCACCCTGGCGCAGCAGCTGTGGGTTCGGGTGGAGACGCTGTGGAACGCCTACGGCCCCACCGAGGCGACGGTGTGGTCGACCTTCCATCGACTGCCGCTGAAGTCTCAGCAGGAGGGGGAGGACGTGCCCATCGGTCGTCCCCTCGGCAATACCCAGGTGGTGCTGCTGGATGCCCTCGGGCGCCTGGCGCCGATGGGGGTGGTGGGGGAGATCTGCCTCGGCGGCGTGGGGCTGGCCCGAGGGTATCGAGCCAATCCCCGGCGCAGCGCGGAGGTCTTCGTGCCCTCGCCGCTGCCGGAGCAGCCCGGTGGTCGCGTCTATCGCACCGGGGACCTCGGCTGGATGGACGCCCAGGGTCGGCTGCACTTTGCCGGACGCCGGGACCAGCAGATCAAGCTCTCGGGTTTTCGAATCGAGCCGGCGGAGATCGAGGCCCAGCTGCTGGCGCTGCCGGGGATTCAGGGAGCCGCGGTCACCGTGCGCTCTGTGGGCTCGGGGCGAGAGGCCCTCGTCGCCTATGTGGTGCCTTCGGTGGAGCCGGCGCCGAGCCGCAAGGAGCTGCGCACCCTGCTAGCCCGGCAGCTGCCCTCGTACATGATTCCCCAGGCCTTCATCACTATGCGCTCGCTGCCCCTGACCCCCAGCGGCAAGATCGATCGCCGAGCGCTCCCGGCTCCGGGGCAGCTGCAGCAGATGCGTTCGCGGGTGGAGCGCCTGCTCTCGATGGTGGAGACCCTCTCCGACGACGAGGCTCGAGAGCTGCTGCTGGGTCGCAAGAAGTCCTCCGGGCAGGAACCGGAAACCGACTCCTGAGCGGGCCCTCCTAAGCCAACACTTCCGGACCATTCTTCCCCGGTCTCCGCCTCTGCGGGCGAGTCCCTGGATCTCCACCCCTCACCGCGCTATCCTCCCCGGCGACTATGGCAGCAAAGAAACCCCCGTCTTCGTCCTCCTCGAATCGAGGTTCCCGCGGTCGTCAGCCCGAAGGTGAGCAAGGGGAGCTGCAGCTTTCCCTCGCCGCGGACGAGGTGGATGCGGAACGCCGCTCGATGGCGGAGTTCACCGAGAAGGCGTACCTGGACTATTCCATGTACGTCATTCTGGATCGCGCTTTGCCCCACGTTGGGGACGGCCTCAAGCCGGTGCAGCGGCGCATCGTCTACGCCATGTCGGAGCTCGGCCTGTCGGCGCTGGCGAAGTTCAAGAAGAGCGCCCGCACCGTCGGCGACGTGATCGGTAAGTACCATCCCCACGGCGATTCCGCCTGCTACGAGGCGATGGTGTTGATGGCTCAATCCTTCTCCTACCGCTACACGCTGGTGGAGGGACAGGGCAATTGGGGCACCCAGGACGATCCCAAATCCTTCGCCGCCATGCGCTATACCGAGGCGCGGCTGACCCGCTATGCCAAGACCCTGCTCTCGGAGCTCGGCCAGGGCACGGTGGAGTGGGGGCAGAACTTCGACGGGACGATGAAGGAGCCCCTGCTGCTGCCGGCGCGGCTGCCCAACGTGCTGCTCAACGGGGCCACCGGCATTGCCGTGGGCATGGCGACGGATATCCCGCCTCACAACATCGGTGAGGTGTCGCGGGCGGCGATCCATCTGTTGGAGAATCCCAAGGCGACCCTCGAAGACCTGATGGAGCATCTCCCCGGACCGGACTTCCCGACCCCGGCGGAGATCATCTCGACGCCGGAGGAGATTCGGGTCGCCTACGAGACCGGCTCCGGTAGCCTGCGGGCGAGGGCCCGCTGGGAGATCGAGCAGGGTTCGGTGGTGGTCACCGCCCTGCCGTACCAGGTCTCCGGCTCCAAGGTGCTCTCCCAGATCGCCGCGCAGATGCAGTCCAAGAAGCTGCCCTGGGTGGACGACCTGCGGGATGAATCGGACCACCAGCACGAATGCCGCCTGGTGATCGTGCCGCGCTCTAACCGCGTCGATATCCAGCGCCTGATGGCCCACCTCTTCGCCACCACCGATCTAGAGCGCAGCTACCGGGTCAACATGAATGCCATCGGCCTCGATGGACGCCCGCGCCTCTACCCGGTGCGGCGCCTGCTCAAGGAGTGGCTGGAGTTCCGCACCGAGACGGTGCGGCGGCGCCTCAAGCATCGCTACGATCAGGTGCAGGAGCGCCTGCACCTGCTGGCGGGCTTCCTCATCGCCTACCTCAACATCGACGAGGTGATCGCCATCATCCGCGAGGAGGAGAAGCCGAAGCCGGTGCTGATGGAGCGCTTCGGCCTCAGCGATGCCCAGGCGGAGGCGATTCTCGAGCTCAAGCTGCGCCATCTCTCCCGACTGGAGGAGATGAAGATCCGCGGCGAGCAGGACAAGCTGGCGGCGGAGCGAGATCAGCTGGAGCGGCTCCTCGGCTCGCCGGAAGCCCTGCGCCAGCAGGTGAAGGAAGAGATCGAGGCGGACGCCGAGGCCTACGGCGACCAGCGTCGCTCGCCGCTGGTGGAGCGGCCGGCGGCCCAGGCCCTGGATCCGGCGGAGCTGCTGCCCTCGGAAGCGGTGACGGTGGTGCTCTCGGACAACGGCTGGGTGCGGGCCGCCAAGGGCCACGAGGTGGACGCCGCCGGGCTTTCCTACCGCACCGGAGACGCCTTCCGCCACGCCGCCCGCACCAGGTCGAACCTCCAAGTGGCCTTCCTCGACTCCACCGGCCGCAGCTACGCGCTGGCGGCGCGGGAGCTACCCTCGGCGCGGGGCCAGGGAGAACCCCTCTCCTCCAGCGTCAGCCCTCCCTCCGGGGCGAGCTTCCTGTGGACCGTCGGCTCGGCGTCGGAGGACGCCCAATGGCTGCTGGCCACCGACGCCGGCTACGGCTTCGTCACCCGCTTCGGTGACTTGCTGACCCGCCACAGCGCCGGCAAGGTGGTGCTCACGGTGCCCTCCGGCGCGACGCCGCTGGAGCCCTGTGCGGTGAGCGACTTGGACAGCGATTGGGTGGTGGGAGTGACCGACCAGGGACGGCTGCTGGCCTTCCCCCTCAGCGAGCTACCGCAAATGGCCCGGGGCAAGGGGGTGAAGATCCTCAACATGCCCAAGACCAAGCGGCACGGCCAAGAGACGCTGATTGGAGCGGTGGTGGTGCCGGTGGGCGGTGCGGTGAGGGTGCACACCGAGGGACAGTACAAGACCCTCACCCGCGCCGAGCTGGAGCAGGAATTCGCCGGCGAGCGGGCCGCCCGGGGGACCCGTCTGCCCCGCGGCTTCTGGAGCCCGATTCGGCTCGAGGTCGTCTGAGACGCCCGGTCTGAAGACCGACCGCCTCAGGTCACTCTCAGGACTGATCGGTCGACGGGCGGAACGCTCGTGAGAGGGGGACTAGGTCCCCTCACGAGCGCTGGCCTACCGCTCGACCGCCGGGCGGTATTCGGGGCGCAGGAATTCGTCGAAATGCCCTAAGCGCGCCCGGTCGGCGAAGGTATCGCCGGCCTCGTCGAACCAATGGGTTTGATTCGGCAGGATGACCAGTCGGTGCTCGATGCCGGCCCGCACCAGCGCGTCGACCAGCTTCATCGTCGAGGAGAAGGGAGCGTTGATGTCTGAAGTGCCGTGGATCAGCATCAGCTCCCCCTTCAGCTGGGAGACGAGCTCGATATTCGAGGCCGCTCGGTAGCCCTCGATGTTCTCCGACGGCAGGTCCATGTAGGCCTCGATGATCATGTTGTGATCCCACAGATCCGCCACCGGCGCCGTGGAAACGCCGACGGTGAAGAGATCGCCCTCGGTGAGCAGCGCCCGCTGGGTCATGTAGCCGCCCCAGGAGCCGCCGTAGATTCCCACCCGGTCGAGATCCATCCACGGCCGGGTGGCGCCGGCGCCGCGCAGCGCCGCGGCGTGATCCGCCACCTCGTGCTGCCCGAAGCTTCGATAGACCACGTCCTGGAAGGCCTTGCCTCGTTCCGGGGTGCCGCGGCCGTCGAGCACCGCCACGATGTAGCCCATCTGCGCTACCGAGGCGGCCTGCACCGCGCGGCGGTCGAAATGCCGCTGCGGAGCCCAGGTGATGAAGGGGCCGTTGTAGATGTAGTCGAGCACCGGGTAGCGGCGCTGGGGATCGAAGTCCGGGGGGAAGAAGAGCCAGCCGTGGAGCTCGGTGACGCCGTCGTCGGCGAGGGCCTGGAAGGGCTCCGGTTCCGGCACGTCCCAGGCCGGCGGCAGATCGACCTCGGCGCGGGAGAGGAGGGCGAGAGTGCGGCCGTCCAGGGCGGAGCGCAGGGTCACCGTCGGCGGCTGGTCCGGGGCGCTGCGGCGGTCGAGGAAGACCTGGTGAGAGGGCGAGAGGGTGACCTCGTGCTCGCCCTCTCCCACGCTGAGGCGAGTGAGGGGCGGCGGCGAGCCCTTGGGCGGCACCCGCAGCGGGACTCGATAGAGGTGGGTATCGTAGGGTCGTCCCGCTTCGGCGTTGGCGGTGAGGAAGACGGTGCCGCTCTCCTCGTCCACCGCGATGATCTTCTGCACCTCAAAGTGCTTGCCGTCAGACCCCTTGCCGTCAGGGCCCTGGGAGCCACCCGCCGTCAGCCGGCCGAGGAGCTGTCCTTCGGCGGAGTAGCGGTAGACGTGGCGCCAGCCGTCTCGGTCCGAGAGCCAGAGGAAGCCGCCGTCTTGGAGCGGGGTCCAAAGATCCTGCCACACCTCCCACAGGCGCAGGCCCTCAATGAAGGTGGGGGAGGTCTCGGTGAGCAGCACGGTGGCGCGGGCGCTCACCGGATCCACCGCCAGCAGGTCGATGCGGTCGACGGTGCGGCTCACCCGCATCAGCAGCGCCCGCTGAGCGTCGCTGTAGTCCACCGGGAAGTAGTAGGCGTCCGCCGCCGGATCCGGAGCGTCCCAGCTGCCGTCCGCCCGCTGCTGCCGATCCCAGGTGATCTCCCGCTCCCGGGTGGCGAGAACGTCGATGAGGTAGGGGCGGAAGTGTTCCATGAGGCCACCGGAGCGGGTGTAGGGGACCTCATCGATCACTTCCCAGCTGTCGAGCCAGCGGATCACGGGGATGTCGCGAAGGCCGCGCTTGTCGCCCCTCACGGTGAGCAGCCGCAGGCCGTCCGGGGACCACAGGCTGGAGTCCACCTGGAAGCCGTCCTCGCTGGTGCCGGTGGTGGTGACGGCGCGGTGGGCGCTGTCCGCCACCGATCGACGCCAGAGGTTGCCGTCCCCCTCGTTGAGGAGCTGGCGGCCGTCCGGCGAGGGCAGCTCGTAGACGTCCGGGTCGCCGTCCGCCAGCCCGGTGCGCACCAGCTGAGGCTCCTGGTGCTGATGGATCGGAGTCGGCAGCCGAGAGAGAGAATAGTCGTCGAAGTAGAGCCGAAAGCGCTGGCCGACGGCCTCGAAGGTCACGCTGTCGCGGCCGTCGAGGGTCTCGACGGTGAGCTTGGGAATCGGCAGCGGCCTGCCGAGCTCTATGGCCTCCAGCAGCTCGTTGACGCCGGGGCCGGTGAAGCCCTCCAGGGCCCGCCCGAGGCGGGGGCGATCGAAGAGGGGCTGTGGGCGGCGGGCGACCCAGCGCCCTTCGGCATCCCGCTCCAGCCTCACCCGCAGAAAGCGCTGGCGGTGCGGCGGCCCCTCCGGATAGACGAAGGAGGTGCCGTCCTCCAGCCATCGCGGCTCCACCTGGCCGCCGCGGCGGTGGGTGGGCAGCTCGAGGGTGCGCAGATAGCGCTGCCAGCGCTCCTCGAAGCTCGGAAAGTCCGCTTCTTCCATCGCAGTAGACGGCGGAGAGGACGCCGAGGAGAGCGCCGAAGGGGCTGGCTGGCTTGGATCAGCTTCCTGACCGGCGGCCAGGGCACCGGAAGGGGAGAGGGCGCCGAGCCACAGCCCGATCGTCACCGCGGTAAGACCCGTGCGGACCAGGAAGGCTCCGCGGGCGCGGGGATCCCAAATCATCGTGGACCTCCAAAGGGAGATAGAGGGCATCGAAGGTGATGAAGAGCGCTAATTCTAAACAACTGAGCCGTCGGTCGACAGACCCCACGCAAGGTATGGCGAAAAATGCCTTGTCAACCTGGGCAGCCCTCGTCCCCGGGGCCGAATCCAGAGAAGAATGCGCTTCATTCTATCCTCTTCCCTTTCTGAACGCCCAGGCACGCCCAGAGATGCTCTCCCCGGGGCTCGTGGCGCTAGCCAGGTCCACCATGGGAGCGCTATATTGGCCAGCCGAGCATCTTTCCCGCCGCGGCGGGCTTTGAATCCATGGGTGCCGCTGCGGAATCGCTGGCTCGAGAGACTCGCTTTCTCTCGCCGCTGCCGGGGACCGCCGTCCCCGCGCTTCTGTCTTTTCTCCCCTTCCTTTCCCTCTCGATGGTGATTTCATGAGCAAGAAGAAATCCTCCAAGGTCAAAGCGCGCCTCTCCCGCGGTCTTCGGGACCTGCTGCCGGAAGACATGATCGCTCGTCAGCGGATGGTGGATACCATCCGCGGCGTCTACGAGCTCTACGGCTTCTCTCCGCTGGCGACTCCAGCGGTGGAGTACAAGGAAGTGCTGGTGGGCTCCGCCGGACAGGAGGCTCATCAGAGCATCTTCGACGTCACCAATCCCGAGGGCGAAGAACTCGGTCTGCGCTTCGACCTCACCGTGCCCCTGGCGCGGGTGATCGCCCAGCATCGGGAGCTGCCCCGCCCCTTCCGCCGTTACCAGGTGGATTCCGTGTGGCGGGCAGATAAGCCCGACAAGGGTCGTTTCCGGGAGTTCACCCAATTCGACCTCGATAGCGTCGGCGCGCCTTCGGAAATCGCCGACACCGAGATCCTGGCGGGCATGTGCGACACCCTCGACGCCCTGGAGGTCGGTTCCTATACCGTGCGCTTCTCCAGCCGCACCCTGCTGGAGACCCTGCTGGACTACGCCGGCATTTCCCGGGAGCGGGGAGCGGACGTCTTTCGAGTCCTCGACAAGCTGGACAAGATCGGCCTCGAGAAGGTCAAGAAGGAGCTCACCACCGGCTATAAGGACGAATCCGGCGACGTGATCTCCGGCGTCGGTCTGGAGCTTGCCCAGGTGGAGGCGATCGAGCGCTTCCTGGAGCTCAAGGTGAGCTCTCGGGACGAGGTGCTGGGCCAGCTGCGGGAGCTCTTCGCCAGCGTCGAGGGCGCCGCTGCCGCCCTGGACGGCGTCGATCGAATCTCCAAGCATCTCTACACCCTGGGCTACGGCGACGACAAGGTGAGCCTCGATCCCTCCATCGCCCGCGGCCTGGCCTATTACACCGGCCCGGTTTTCGAGGCCGTCCTGGACGACGCGCCGCAATTCGGCTCGGTTTTCGGCGGCGGCCGCTACGACGGCCTGGTGCGCCGTTTCCTGGGCCAGGACGTGCCCGCCGTCGGCGCCTCCATCGGCGTCGATCGCCTGCTGGCGGCGCTGCGCCACCTCGGCCGCCTCGGCGGCCGCTCCACCGTTGCCGACGTGCTGGTGCTCACGATGGATCCGGCTCTCAACGGCGACGCCCTGGCGATCACCTACGAGCTGCGCCGGGCGGGGATCCCCACCGAAATCTATCTCGGCAAGCCACGCTCCATCGGCAAGCAATTCAAGCACGCCGACCGAATCGGGGTGCCCCTGGCGCTGATCTACGGTCCTGACGAGAAGGAGCAGGGCATCGTCCAGATCAAGGACCTCGCCGCCGGCCGCGCCCGCTCCCAGGAGCTGGAGTCCCGCGAGGACTGGATCGAGGAGCGCCCGGGGCAGCAGGAGGTGCCCCGCGAGGGTCTGGCTCAGACGGTGGCGGATCTGCTGCGGCGCATCGCCGCCAGCGATCGAGGCGGGGCCTCGTGATGGCGGATCTGCTCGACGCCCTCCATGCTTCCTCAGCTCCTGCGGATGGCGCCCCTGCGGACGGGGCCCCTGCAGAGGCCGATTCCGGACCGGTGCGCCTCGACGGCGAGAGTCTCACCCTCGACCAGCTGGTGCGCCTCGCCCGGGATCCCCGCACCCCGGTGGAGTGCTGCGATCGCGCCCTGCGGCGAATGCGCACCAGCGCCGACCTCATCGCCGCCATCGCGACCCGCTACCGCGACGGTCTGGTGGACCTGCAGCGCCGTGGGGAGCTGGAGCTCGAGGGCGACGATCTCGAGGTCGAGGGCATCGATCTCGGCAGCCCCGGAGACGCTTCGGGACTGAGCGCTTCGGACGATGATTTCGAGTTCGACGACATGGATACCCAGGAGCTCGACGAAGCTCTGGAGACGGTGGACCAGGAAGACGAGGCGCCTGATGACAAAGGGGCCGCCGGCTCTAGCTCGTCGCCCATGGGGCGCTTCCCGGTGCAGGACTACGGCGTCACCACCGGCTTCGGCGAGTTCAAGAGCATCCCCGTCGCCCCTCATCAGCTAGAGCAGCTGCAGCGCAATATCCTGCTCTCCCACTCCGCTGGTGCCGGCGATACCTCCCATTCCGACGATCCGGCCAATTACTACCCCGCCGAGGTCGTTCGCGGCGCCCTCGCTACTCGAGTCAACGCCTTCCTGCGCGGCCATTCCGGAGTGCGGGAGGTGATGGTGAAGGCGGTGCTCACCATGCTGCGGCGGGGCATCGTTCCTCTGGTCCCCACCCGCGGCTCCGTCGGCGCCTCCGGCGATCTTTGCCCCCTCTCCCACCTCTTCGCCGTGCTGCTGGGGGAGGGGCGATACCTGGTGCTGCGCACCCCCGAGGAGGTCGCCGCGCCGCTGGTTCCTACCGCCGCCAAGAGCGCCGCTCGGTTGGCGGAGGATCTCGGCATGGAGCCGCCGGCGCCGAGCTTCAAGGAGGGCCTGGCGCTCACCAACGGCACCAATTTCTCCACCACCCTGCTGGCCCTGGCGGTGCACGATGCCGAGCGCATGGCCAACGTCGCCGACGTCGCCGCCGCGCTGAGCCTCGAGGCCGCCTGCGGCTGCGCCCGGGCCCTGGATCCCCGCATTCACGCCCTGCGCGCCCACCCCGGCCAGCAGCGCTCCGCCGCCAACCTGCGCCAGCTGCTGAGCGGCAGCCGCCTGCTGGACTCCGCCGGATCGGTGCAGGACGTCTACTCCCTGCGCTGCGCCCCGCAAGTCCACGGCGCCAGCCGCGACGCCATCGCCCACGCTCGCCGAGTGGTGGACGCCGAGCTCAACGCCGTCACCGACAACCCCCTCTTCTTTCCTGGGGAGGACGGCGCCCTCCACGACGAGGAGCCCTGGGATCTCGCCTTCCGCGACAACTGGCCGGAGACCTACGACGGCCGCCTGCGGGCTTCGTATTCCGCCGGCAACTTCCACGGCCAGCCCGTCGCCCTCGCCGCGGATTTTCTAGCCATCGCCCTCGCCGAGCTCGCCAGTGTCTCCGAGCGCCGCGGCCAGCTTCTCCTCGACGCCCACCACAATCGCAATCTGCCGGCGAACCTCGTCCCCCACCGCGGCGTCAACTCCGGGCTGATGATCGCCCAATACCTCGCCGCGGGCATCGTCTCCGAAAATAAGGTGCTCACCCATCCGGCCTGCGTCGACACCATCCCCACTTCGTCGAATACCGAAGACCACGTTTCCATGTCCGCCACGGCGGCCCGCAAGCTGCGCACCGTCGCCGGAAATCTCCAGAGCGTCCTCGCCGTGGAGCTGCTGATTTCCGCCCAGGCCCTCGACTGGCGCGCCGCGATGGGGTACCGTGCCGTCCCCGACGGCACCCTCGGCACCGATGCCGCCCCGCCGGGAGATTGGAAGGCCGCGGAAGAAGAAGCAAAGCGCTTCGCCGAGGTCACCGCCGACCCCCAGGCCACTGCCCAGCAGCTCGGTCAGGGCACCGCCCGCGCCTTCCTCGCCATCCGAGATGTGGTGGCGCCGCTGGTGGAGGACCGGGTGCTGGCGGGAGATATCGCCGGCTTGAGACGATTGGTTGCGGCCTCGTCCCAGGCCTGAAGTCTCGGTTTCAATAGTTCAGCGAGGAATCTGCGGATGAGTGCGGGGAAGCGTGGTCGACACCACAACAACGTGAACGCCATGCTGTGGCAGGACATTTCGGCGGAGCGAGACGCTCTATACCTTCAATGCTTTGCTCTCGCCCGGATGCGGGTGGAGCAGGCTCTGGCCGAGCGCGGAAGCGGGGAGGGGCTCTGTGTCTTCACCGACTGTGACGAGACCCTCATCGACAACAGCGCCTATAACGCCTGGTTGATCCACACCGGCCGCGATTACCACGTCGAAACCTGGAATCGATACTGCCAGGCCCAGATCTGCGAGGCCAAGCCCGGCGCCGTGGAGTTCTCCAACTTCCTGCGCGAAGTAGGCATCCCCCTCTTCTTCGTCACCACCCGCGCCGACAAGATCCGCGCGGCGACCGCCGCAAACCTCCGGGAGCTCGGCTTCCCGGTGAGCGACGCCGACGCCGACCGCTCCCCCGAAAACTGCATGTCCTGGCGCCTCTTCCTCCGAGGCTCCCGCATCGACGGCGTCGAGGTGGTGAGGAAGTACGACCAATACCGCTGGATCATGCAGCACCACGGCCTCGAGCCCATCCTCTGGCTCGGCGACAGCCTCGCTGACTTCGCCCCCGACTACGACGTCGAAACCGAGGGCGTCAACCAACACACCCGCCGCGCCGCCGCCCGAGGCCCCCACGTCCACCACTGGGGAGAGCGCTGGATCGTGATGCCCAACCCCACCTACGGCGATTGGCTCAAGACCCTCAAAGACGACCAGGGTCAGGTCATCTACGACGACCAGGGCAGCGCCAGCAGATCCTTCGAGCCGGTGAGGGATCCGGTTTCGGTGGAGGAGTGCCCGAAGCTGGGGATGTTGAAGACCTGGGATGAGGAGGGGTGAGCGCACCTTTCAGCTCGGGCCATTTCTTTTGATTGTGCAGCGTAGAGTTTCAACGCAGAGCCCCCCCTAACTCATGGAGAATCATTGATGAATTCACCTCGCAAGTCCTCGTTATCGAAGAGCCTCATTCGCATCGCCGTGCTGCTTGCAGTCGTCGCGGCGCTCGTCTTCCCTGCGACGCCCACTATTGCTGGGGATCAGCCGCTTCAAGATGTAAGAGATGTCGGCAATGGGCAAGTTGAGCTTACGGTGGTCTGCAATGGAGAAACCTATCGCCGTACCTTCGATAGCGAAGACGTGATGGGAGCGACCCATTGGATCATCGGTACTTGCTACGGAGACTGACGAACTGCCCTGGAGAAAACCTGGCTTGCTCAATGCCTGGTTGATCTTCTGGCCACATTCGACTCTCTCTGCCGCGTTGTAGATCAAAGGGTTATCGGTAGAGAGGCTCTGTGCTTCAACCGGCTAGGTTGAATAGAAGACTGTTTAGAAGGGGTTGGTCCTGAGGATCGACCCCTTCTTCGCGTTTTGAGGGTTTGGTCTTGGCGATGGTCTACCGTCAACCCAGACGAGGGCAGCAGGCTGTAGATTAATGGTTCCTACAGCCTGCCCTACCTCGCATCTCTCCCTGAGCTGCGCCCCCCTGAATCCCACTCCCTGATCTTCGCCCTTTCGAGATCTCTTGGCTGGCCGTGGAGGGTACACTACAGACCAATCCAAGAGCACAGCACGATACCGGGAGTTTGGGATGCCCTACTATTTTGCCTACGGCAACAATATGAGTCAGGCGACGATGGACGCTCGCCTTGGGGAGGGTGGGGAAGGGCGACACTTCAATTACGTCGGGCGGGCCCGGCTGCCGAACTACCGCCTCTCCTTCACCACCCGCACTCCCGAGTGGGATAACGAATACGTCGGAGATGTGCAGCCCTCGGAGGGCTTCGCGGTCTACGGGGTGCTCTATGAGGTCAAAGAGGACGTTCTGGAGGGGCTGGATCCCTTCGAGCCGACCTATCTGAAGCAGGCGGTGATCGTCGACCTCTTTCCCGACGACTACGACTTCGACACGATGTTCGACCCCAACGTCGAGGTCCCCCGGCGCTCTGCCACGATCTTCATGGTGGCGCCGGACAAGAAAGAGCCGGAAGAGGCCCCGAGCCAGAAGTATCTCGCCCGCATTCTCCAGGCCGCCCAAGAGCGCAAGCTCCCGCCTCGCTACATCGAGACCCTAGAGTCGAAGCGGGACATGAGCAACGAGGAGAAGGGTCTCTCCCTCGTCTCCCTGCGTACCCGAGACCGCGGCGTTGGCCACTTCCTGCCGCTGGTGCAGGTCTCCCGCACCTATTGGAACAAGCTCGGGGAGGTGAAGTACGTCCTCGCCTCCCATCAGCACAAATCCTGCCTCGCCAAGGTTCAGGTGCGAGACGACCTCCATCGCAAGGGGAGGCTCTGCGGCGTCGACGAAAATCTACGCATCCGCCTCGGCATCCCCTCCCGAGAGCCCGGTCTCGAGCTCTACGGCGCCTGCGTCACCCTCAGCCCGGCCCCGGTCAAGGTGATGCCCCGCCGCTTCCTCAAGGCCCGCACCTTGATTCTCTGGCTCGATCGGGTGTACTTCGTCGACTCCGAAAAAGAAGTCTCCGTCATCGACAAATCCGTCCTCGAGCTCCTCGGCGGCGAACAGGGCGACTACATCAAAATCTCCGCCTACTTCCGCGACGGCGACCACGCCTCCGTCAAAACCATCCACCGCCGCGCCATGTGCGGCAGCTCCGGCGCCTGGAGCCACTGGCCCGACGACAGCTCCTACCCCCGAGGCGGCACCGTCCACCTCGACGAAGCCGACCGCGAAGCCCTAGGCTTCCCCCACGTCGACACCAGCACCGAGTTCCGCGAAAAGATCAAAGGCTACCCCGTCCTCGTTTCCATCAGCCTCAAACACCTCTTCCTCCGCCGCAGCTACATCTACTCCTTCTCCTGGCTCGCGGCCTTCTTCGGATTTTCGCTAATGATTCTCGAAGTGTTGAAGGTGGCAGAGGTCGATATCTCAGGGTCTTGGATGAGCATTGCGCTGTGGCTCGGGGCGTCGTCCCTGCTACCGACGGGATTGGTTTCGTTCTTGGTGTTGCAGGATTTGAAGAGGAAGGTGAATCCTTGATGCGTTGGAGTGAGAGAAGGTTTCTCTGTTATTTAAGATTGAATTTATGGCAGTGGAGGCGCTGTAATTGCATCCTTGTTCTCTTTCTACTTGCCGCAGCTGGACAGAGCCTGTTGTAAAGCGTTGGTATGTAGAGTGTTCGCATGAGCGGTTGTCGTTGATCTATTCTTTGGTGGGTTGCTTGAGGGACGTTTGGGCAATTTTGCTCTATGGTTGGCGCGCAGTCTAATTCATTCAATCGATGATTAGATGTGTTGTGCCAGTTACCCAGGAGCCATGTGTAGACTAAGGTGTTGATCGGTAAAGGGTCGTGAGCTTCAGGTCGGGCAAGGGGGGCTGACGGTTTCTTAAGGCTCTTGGGGCTTGCAGCGTTAGTTGCCGGAAGTTTGAATTAATCGCAGTGGTGCTTGCCTGTTGTTGCAGCGATCGGCTTAAGACTTATGATTTTTCGCAAATGTGCAATACTCTGGATCTCACTGGGTAGCCTGTTTGGTTTAGTACTTTGTACTCAGGGACTAGTCTGAGGATACTTTTATGCTGAGTAGATCTGACTTACTGGGGGGCGCTTGCATGTTTTGCTGGTTTGTGCTAAAATTCAGCTATATTTTTTAAGGCCCCAAGAGTCTCTTGGTAGATTCCAGGCGAAACACGGCAACTCTATTTTCCGTAGTAGGTGGTGTGGAGGTTTTGATGGACCGTCAGATGCTGTATCTTACACAGTTTAGATCCTGGAAGTTCTATCAAATTATAGTGCCTTTGACGCTTCTATTCTCAATAGGATTTGTTGATGTAATTAAGGTTGCTTTCTACGATAGTTCTGGTGTGTACTATGGCTATACAGCTTTTTCTGGTTGGCTTGCAAGTGAGCAGTATAATCTGGTTTTAGAGGCATTGATATTGTTGGTTAGTGATGCGATTGGGACTACGCTGTTCATTCTCGTTTTCCTCCTGTATCGCTGTGAGTTCATGTTTGGAGCTGCTTTGCTCCTGCTGAGTGTCGCGGCTGAATTTCAACCAAATATCGGTGATGAGGTTGATGGGTGGTTTAACGATAGTGATAGGAGGCCAACTATTCAGCACGTTGTACTGCTGTCGACCTGGCTTGGGGTAGTCATTTTAGTACTCCATGTTCTCTTGAGGTCGACCTTCGCCGTCGATGCGGGCATGCTTGCCACAGGTAAGCTCAGCACTATGGTTGTCTTGTTGGCATTCCTGCAGGCTGCATTGACCTATGCCGGCGTGGTCTCTGCGTGGTTTTGCTACGCTTGCGGTATGGGGGCTCTAGGAGTAGATACGAGGGAACACGCGGAATCTCTCTTTAGCCCTATTGTTTATGTTTACCGACGAGATAGGAAGAGGAAGCTTCAGGAGAGTTAACAAGTAAGAAGGAGCGCTAATGGGTAGTTTGAAGAGTCTGTGTCTTGTTCTTTTTAGGGATTGGGCTTTGCTTTTCTGTGGGGTGATGCGGTGATTGTGGAGCTGTTAGTATTAGGTTTGGCGTTAGGTGCTGTGAGCCTGGCGGTAAGAATTCATCGTGTAGGAAGAGAGTTATTGAGCGAGGAGCGAGGAGTTATAAGAACCCCTACAAGATCTGAGGTTAGGTCAGAGTCTATGTTTCCCCAATCTGAAATATTGCCGAACCTTGATACGCAAAAAGAGGTGGTTCGTGCGGATGAAATAGATGAAGGGGTATGCGAGGGGATATCCTCTAAGCAACTTCAGGAAGATGAGGGAGTGAGCTCATCAGAAGACTCTCGTTGGAGTATTGCTAGTATGGGGCGAGAGATGCCTGACTCTTCGGGTTCCCAAATGGCCGAACAGCACGAGCTTGTTGTCGCATCTGATGCAGGCCTTGAAGCAAGGCCTGCGCCAGCGGTCAGTCAAGAGTTTAAAAGGCATTTAATGTTTCAGTAAGGGGACTGTTGATGAGAAGTTCGCAGGGTGAGGGCGTGGCTCTAGATTTTTGGTCGGTGATTGTTGTCTGTGAACTTCTTAATCTATACTTCTTTGAGGGTTTTGTTCTAACGGGCAAGATGAGTGAGACTGCTAAGGGTAGAGATGGGCTTTATGTTGAGCAGTTGAGGAAGATTAGTAAGATGTTTCGGGACGGTAGGATAGGTTTTCATGGCCGCTTGTTCAAACTCTTTAAAAGCGCAGGTCTAGATCCAAGGATCGGGACTGCTCAATTAGACAAGGTGTTATCTTATCTGTTGTCACCGTATTCTCTGGATGGTTTGTCGAAGCCAGGGGGGGCTAGGGCTGAGAGGCTAAAGCTACCTCTGTTGGCCTCGTCGCCAGTTAAGTTCGTCCGGTCTTCAAGAGGGTTATACCGGTTGAATCTAGTTGACTCTGTAAGTATTTCTGAGTATGTACCTGAGGGTATGCGACGAGAGTCAAGGAGTTCAGCGAAAATTAGTATGTGTGAAGAGTTGTTTGATCCCGTTAAGGTTTATCGTGCATACCTTAAGTCTAGTGGTGGAGCTAGCTCCGATGAGGGGGCTAGTCATCATATCCAAAACCTAATCAGGAGGACCTTTGGTGTTGAGTATGACGTTAATGCTCGTGTGGTATGTAGTGCGGTTTGTGCCCGTGTGAATAGAATTTTCTATGGTAAGGGCCGGCCTAATACTCATGATTATCAGAGAGATCACCCTAGGCTTTGTGAGTTGACAGTGTTAATACGTGAGATTGAGGATGCGCTGTTGAAAGTAGTAGGGCATTCGGCTACTGACATTCCAAGGAAGAAAGCTCTCGGGTTTTATTACCTCCTTCGTTTCTGTGGAATTTTTCGGTTTCGGTACGGTGGCCCAGTAGAGTCCGGAAGCGACGCATATTCATTCCCTTCTCCTGTACGTTCTGTTAGAGACTCATTTGTTTTTGTGCGGAGTTTTGGCTCTATAGGGGAAGTGGGGGGGCTAAACTATCTTTTTAAAGGGGGTATGCTCCCGAGGCATTCGACTGGTAGAGCTGTGGTGTTGGACGGAGCCCCTGGCGTCGGTAAGACGGTTCTTGCCCTTCAAAAGATGACTACTATCGCTGCGAGGGGTGGATTAGCTGTGTATTTCTCTTTTGAGGAAAACTTTGAACTTATTGTGGGACGGCTTGAAACCTTTGGCTTGATATCGAATGAGCGATATCTCGTCGCCAGCCTAGCAGAGTTAAGGCGTGAATTCCCTAAGCTTAGGGGTGAAGACCTAGTCGTTGCTGTGGTTAGACTCTGCAAGAATCGCTCTTCCGGTCGAGGGCTCTTGCTCCTGTATGATGATTCAGCCGGAGATGAGTCGGGAGCGAATTATGATTTTAATCAAGCGTTAAGGAGCATCGCAGCGGCCAGGGATGATTGTGGCTATCCGGAGAGCTCTGTTTGCATTGATTCAGTGAATGCCTTGAATATCCGCGACGGCGATTCGTTAAGAGAGAGGAGGCGGATAGGTGATTTAATCCGCTCGATCGAGTCATACCGACATTTTGGTGTGATAATTAGTGAGTACTCAGAGAGGGAGTGTGCATCTCTCCCTTTTCTTTCAGATACTGTTATCAGGATGTCATTCGGGGAGCAGGGTAAGATGCGATTCCTTAGAATCGAGAAAAGTAGGAGCCAAAGTTTTCATAACGGAAATCACCCATTTCGGATAATTGATGGTTTAGGAGTTAGGGTGTATCCAGCAACCTCTGCGGTTCTTAGCAGTCTGAGGCTTCGGACTCGGAGTACCCTTAGTGCGAAGAGAAAATTGGCTTTCCCTGGCTTTCTGAGAGTCGACGCATCAAGAGATATTAGGTCCATGCCTGAAAAGGCTTCAATACTGATTCACGGTAAGTCTAATACTAAGAAGACAAGGATTGCTCTGGAAATGGCGCTAGCTCGGCCCTTTGTCCTAGATGAGAGGCTTGAATGGAAGTTGGGTGAACCTCCATCATCTCTGTTTGTGATTACGTTCAAAACGAGTGAGAAGAGATTCGAACAAGAAGTGTTTTCACGATCAAGGAGGAGGGAGAGCCGCTTCTTGACTACTGAGCTTCCGGAGAACGCCGACAGCAAAGGCCTTAACCAACGTAAGGTAGAGAACCGGGAACAGGTGAAAAGCTCGTCGCAAGCACCGTCTACATCGCTAATGGGGGCTTGGGATGGCTTGAGGTATCGTGATGTTCGATGGTATTCACCTGGCGATGAGTTAACTCCAGCTCAAGTTTTGTCGGATGTTAGAGGGTATCTTAAAGCGGCCCGTAATAGAGGACTTCCAATTAGGCGAGTCATCATTGATGAGCTGGAATGTGCTGAGGTTATGCTTCCTCGCTTGGCGGGGCAGCCTTTATTCTGGGCGGCTTTAGTTCAGCTGCTGGCGTCAGAAGCGATAACATCGTTTTTCGTTTTTGGCGAAGGTGCTGAGAAGTCTGTCGTTTTAAGATCGTTGGGCTTAGAGGTGGACTATGTTCTGCATGTTGAGCGGGATAATAATAGTTTCGAAGTGCCTTTGGGCGAAGTCCCGCGGAACGCGGATCGATCAAGGGGGTTTCAAGATATTGATTCTTTGAAGGATAGTAATGGTAATCTTCATGCGAGACTCACAAAGTATCCAGATGTAGCTGATGATGATCCGGGGTTACCCCGGCTTAATGAGCACATGATTTCGTGGTTGCATCATTCGTAGGGCTATCGTAAAAGAGATCGGTATTTACTAGCTAGGTCTTTCCCGTTCGGCCGTGCACGGGTTTAATAGACCGTCGAGTTAGGTCGTCTCGTAGCAGGCAGCTTGATAGCTACGCTCCAACGTCACAGGGCTGTACTAGTTAGGTATTCCCCCGATACCTGGTCTCTGGGTACGTGGTCAGGCAGCTTCCTGCTGCGGAGCAGGATCAGGTAAGGGGTTGGGCAGGTCACCCCGCCCGAGAGCATCACGCAGCGCTTGAGCAGGAGTCCTCCCGTTGAGTCGGTAGTCTTGGTGGCTCCGCTCCTCGTTGTAGGAACGGAGAAACACGTCGAGATCCTGCTGGATCTCCTGCGGCTCGGTGTACCACTTGGTGCGACCCTGCACGCGGAAACACTCATCGAGCAGGGTGCGATTCATCCGCTCGACAAAGCCATTGGTGCGAGGAGAGCGCACTTTGGTGGTGCGATGCTGGATCCTGTGGAGCTGGAGCAGGAGCTCATAGGGATGGCTGTCCTTGCGGCCACAGTATTCGCGGCCGTTATCTAGGATATGGAAATGGCGAATCGATGGACTCTCTCACCCCGCCTCTTTGTACTCTCCGTGCATCACCACAACACATGGAGGTACGCATGAAGCAGGATGAGAGGAGCCCAGGGCCTGACGATATCTTTGTTGGAATCGATCTGGCGACCAGAGAGCATCAGGTCGTGGTGACCTTCCCCCGACATTCGGTCCACTTTCTATGAGAGTTTTGGTGTTCCATGGCTGTTTTGCTCAGCCATTCTGAATTCCGTCGGGGGGATCCCGCCTAGCGACCTGTGCGGTCGATACTCGTTGTATTTCCTGCGATGAAGCTCCAGGAGCACCTGAGCCTCCTGAAGCGAGACAAAGGCTTCCAGATCGAGAAGGTCCCGGCGAAGGCCACCGAAGAAGCTCTCGATGTAGGCGTTCTCCTATGGAGCCCCGGGGGCAATGTAGAGCGTTCCGATCTGGCGGCTGCCCAGCCAATTCCTCACGGAGTCGGCGACCAGCTCCGGTCCATTATCGGAACGGATCTGGTCTGGCCGACCGTAGATCTCGATCAGGCTCTCGAGGGTCGAGCACACATCGTGGCTCCGAAAATGCCGGCCGGCAGCAAGCGCTAGACATTCGCGCGAGTACTCATCCATCACGCCCAGCATCTTCAGGCGCCGACCGTCTTCGGTGCGATCCACTACGAAGTCGTAGCTCCAAACGTGATTCACGCGCTGGGGGCGGAGTCGAAGGATGCCGTTCTGCGAGCACCCGACCCGGCG
>JBCCXL010000016.1:0-166890 GCA_039191605.1 Acidobacteriota bacterium
ATCCCAACGGGGTTGCGGTGGCCTATGGTCCGACCATCGATCCCAACGGGGTTGCGGTGGCCTATGGTCCGACCATCGATCCCAACGGGGTTGCGGTGGCCTATGGTCCGACCATCGATCCCAACGGCGTTGTGGTGGCCTATGGTCCGACGATCGATCCCAACGGCGTTGTGGTGGCCTATGGTCCGACCATCGATCCCAACGGGGTTGCGGTGGCCTATGGTCCGACGATCGATCCTAACGGCGCTGCGGTGGCCTATGGTCCGACCATTGACCCCAACGGTGCTGCGGTGGCCTATGGTCCAACCATCGACCCCAACGGTGTAGCTTGAGCCGCCGTGTCTTCGGGCCGAAGACCGCGAGCCGGCCGAAGACTCAACTAAGGGCTTTCCGGGAGAGGTGGTCGCGGTGAACCCGCCCCTCCTCCCACCTCTTCCGGCGAGCCTTGCAGATAAGATTTTTGCTCTCGAACGCCTTAGTAAGACCTGTAGTGGTTGCAGAAGATCTCTCTTCTGTTACGATAGGGAATCAACCTCTCGTTACAAAAATCGCTCGTTTCCTTATTTACTACGGGAACTCTTATATGCATCTGAGCAGAGAGCTACTCAAGGCCTATCGCAAGGGAGAAGTGGAACCACAGGTGATGATCGATTACCTGCTCTCCCACTGTTTGGATCTCTGCCCGATTTGCGAGTCGGAGTACTTGGGCTTCACTGCTGGACAGGAACGCGATGTGGCCGTTCCTGGTATGCAGCAAGCCGTTGTGCAGCAAAGGGACCTCGCTCAGCCCGAAGCGGATACTTGCGCTTCTTGTGAGCAGCCGGCGGCGGCGCAAGCTCCGCTGGGGGAGATGCCTCCTGCCGCGGGCGTATCCGAAGCCACCACATACGCAGCGTCGATAATCGCCGGTGGCCCCGAGGTTGCGGGGATGGAGCTCCCAAGGGAGCTGTGCGGACTCGAAGCGTGCGATCTCGAGCAGGTCGGTCGAGAATCCGTCGAGGCGTGGACGGAGAGGATCATTGAGCGAGAAGAGGCTCAGGCCCTGCCGGCGATCAGCTGGCTCCTGCTGGATCAGGCCCGACAAAGGGTTGCCGAAGAGCCTGAAAGGGCCTTGGCTTTCGCGGAGGGCGTGCTGGAGCTTTGCAACGCGAGTCCAGGGGAGCACCACGATCTGATCGCCCTGGCCTACGCTCATCAGGGCAATGCCAACCGAGCTCTCTACCAGCTCGAGCGGGCTCAGATGGCCTTCGATCTGCTGGCGGAATGCTTCCTCTGGCCGGTGACCCGGCCAGCGGTGTTGGGGGAGATCCATTCTCTCTGGGGCTCTCTCGCCATCGAGCAGCGCAGATTCGCCCTCGCTCGACATCAGCTGCAGCGGGCGACCCTGTCTTTAGGGCTCGTCGATGATGAGGTAGGGATCTGTAAGGCGCAGATCAACCTCGCCAACGCCTTCCACCACGAGCGTCGACCGGGCAAGGTTTTGGAGACGCTGGAAGCGTTGATGCCCAAGCTTCGACATCAATCCCCGAAGCTCAAGGTCATCGCCTTCAATACCCTGGCGCTGGCGAACCTCGATTTAGGAAAGGTCGCCGCAGCGGCGGCGTGCTTGGAGGAGATCGAGATTCTCTTCGACATGTCCTGGGGAGCGCCGCTGTTGCGCAAGCTGCAGTGGACTCGGGCCAGGATCCTGCTGCGGCAGGGGGAAGGACTGGAGTCGGAGGCCTTGCTGCAGCGGCTACACCAATCCTTCGCCGAAGAGGGCTCCAGCTTCCATTGCGCTCTGCTGGACATCGACCGTGCCCGGGTGGCGATCCAGCACCGGGATTGGGAGCGGGCGATGGCCCTACTGGACGGCGTTCTGCCGGAGCTTTCGCTTCGCCAGCTGGGAGATGAATACGAGCAGTGCCTACTCGAGCTCGAGGAAGCCATGATGGATGAGCAGCTCAGTCTCCAGCTGCTGACGGTGACGGTACGCACCCTGGAATCCTTCAGTCCCCGGGCCTACTTCCTACAGGCTGCCTGAGACGAAATATCAGTACTGGCCGGAGCTCTCTCGGCCGAAGGTGCCGGCTCGATTCGCCGGTAGAGCTTGCCGTTGCAGGGGCTGATCGGGCTCTATTACCAGGAGCCGTGATTGGGTGCGCTGATCTGACAGCGCTATGATCGGGTCATCGTTCTCTTCGACCTGAGGATGATTCGACCTGAGGATGAGCCCCGATGCCCGATCTGCCCCCTTCCAGCGACGAATCCGATAGCCCCGACGGCTATGTGGTGCCCCACGAGACCCTGCGCCTAGCGGTCGCCGGGATCGACGGTGCGGGGGAGGAGTATCTTTCGGCGGTGTATTCGCCGGCTCGAGGGAAGACCGAAACGGCGGTGCTCTACCTCCACGGTTTTGGCTCTTCCCAGCTCGGGGAGAAGGCGATCTTTTTTCGCTACCTCTTCGACGCCATCGGCTGGCCCTTCCTTTCCCTCGATTTCCGCGGTCACGGGGACTCTGACGGCGAGATGGAGGGCTTGACCCTTTCGCGCTGTGTGGAAGATGCCGAGGCGGGGTTGAGGGAGCTGTGGCGGCGCGGGGCCCGCAGGGTCCTGCTCTTCGGGTCTTCGATGGGAGGCCGGGTGGCTCTCGAGCTCGCGGCCCGCGGCGTTGCCGGCGTCGGAGAGCCGGAGGTGAAGGCGCTGGTGGCGATCGCTCCGGCGGTAGACATGCTGGAGCGTACGGAGGCCCGCGCCGGGGCGGAGGGTCTCGCCCATTGGCAGAGCGCCGGGGCGGTGGAAGTCGTCACCGAGGTGGTGAGCTGCTCTCTGGGCTGGGGCTGGGTGGAAGATCTACGGCGGCGCGATGTGGAAGGTCTGGCGAGTCGGCTCGCGGTACCCAGCTTGTTCTTTCAGGGCAAGCTCGACGATACCGTCTCGTGGCAGGCGGTCGATCGCTTCGCAAAGGCCGCGAAGGGGCTCATCACCCTGGATCTCTTTCCGGACGGGGATCATCGGCTCCTCAATCATAAGGAGACCCTCGCGGAGAGGACGGTAGAGTTCCTCACCTCCTGCGAAGGGCTCGGCGCCTCGCCGGAATCCCAGGGGAATTAGGTCCTTAGCCCTCGACGGCAGCGGCTTCAATCGCTCGGGGGGCTAGCGGGCGCCGGGGTGCGAGGGCGCAGCTGGACGCTCTTCAGCGAGCTTCCCTCGGCGAGATAGACGTAGAGGAAATAGGTGGGAAGGTCGTCCGTGCCTTCGGCGACTGAAAGCTCCAGCGGAACTCGCAGCGGGGAGCCAGCTTCCGGAGCTTCCCGGTCAAGGCGCAGGAGCTCTTCCGGTGTCGGGAGGGGTAGAGGCTGATCCTCCGCGGCAGGAGCGACGAAGCGCTTGAGGCGCAGGCTCACCGGGCCCTGGAGATCGCCGCGGAGGATCGCTCGATACTCCCCCGGCGGCACCCGGAACTTTGCCAGTGACCACTGCCCCGGTCGGGTGTAGCGCACCGGCTGCCCGTCTGTTTCGGGCCGCATCGAGCCGTCCGGGACGAAGAGCTGGCGGGCCGGCGCTCGGAACCTCGGCCCATCGGTCAGGCCGTTGGTGAGGCTGTCGGTGATGGTATCGATGGGGGCGTCGGCCAGGGGATCGACCTGGGTAGCAGCTGAGGTAGCAGCTGACGCAGCGACTGCGGAGTCGGCCGTCGGCGGCGGAATTCGATAGATCGTGATCGCCGGTCCTCGGCGGGTCGGACCGGGAGTGATCTGCCACAGAGGCTGGAAGTGCTCGAGGATGTGGCGGTAGCGCTCGGCATAGTCGCGGTGGTGGGGCTCGCGCCAGTTGGCCTCGTCGAGAAAGCGCCCGTAGGCGTTCCAGGTCAGCATCACCACTTCGTGCTGGGGCTGGATCAGCTCGTCCAGACGCATGCGGCCGACGAAGCGATGGCGCACGGTGGTGAAGCGGCCCGGATCCAGTCGCGGCGTGTAGGCCTCCTGCACCACCGTGGAACCCGGCGGCAGGTGGGTTTCTACCCATTGGCGGGCGACGTCGCGGGTGCTGGGATGGGCATAGCCGAGGGCCTGCTGCCAGGTGGAGCGTACCGGAGCGAAGAACAGGGCGCCGAGGATCAGAGCGAGCAGGGCGCCTCGCCAGGACGTCGCCAGGAATCCGCTGGAGCTCTCCTCGCTGCGGCCGAGACGTCGCCAGAGGAGCGAGAGGGCCCAGGGCAAGAGGATCGCCAGTCCAGCGCCGAGCAGGGCGGCCAGGGCCGGCACCGCGGGGTAGAGGTTGCGCCGCACCACCATATTCATCGACACCAGCAGGGCGAGGTAGAGCGCGGGGAAGGGCAGCAGGGCAATCAGCCGCCAGCGGGCCCGGCGGGCGGCGGCGATGTCCGGGCCGAGGGCGAAGGTGCGGGGCCTGATCAGCAAGACGGCGAGCCCCAGCAGGCCGAACAGGAAGATCGCGGAGGAGAAGCTCGCTACCAGGTGCTTGCCGTAGAACGCGCCGTGGCTTTCCGGCATGACGCCGATCCAGCCGGCGCCGCCGTATTGCCGCAGACCGAAGAAGATGCCGCGGCCTCCGAAGAGGGCTTGCTGAGGGTAGACCAGCAGGCTGGGCATGGAGAGCAGGAAGGCGGAGAGGGAGGCGGCCCCGGCCAGGAAGAGCAGAGGGAGCCGCCAGCGCCTGGCTCGCTGGGTCTTGGAGCTGTGGCTGCCTGATTGGCTGCCTGACTGGCGGCCGACCGACTGGCGGCTAGCTACCAGGCCGCGCCAGCGCTGGGCGAGCCAGGCGGCCGCCACGGCGCTGGCGACAGTGCCGGCGGGGTATTTGGTTGCCGCCGCCAGGCCGGAATAGATCCCCGCCTTCAAATAAGGCCCCCGCCCTTCCCGCACCGCGATCCAGGCGCAGGCGCCAAAGCAGAAGGCGGCCCAGGAAGCGGAAGGGCCGTCGGAGATATTGAGGTGAGCGGCCTCGTTGGCGAGGGGGGAGAAGATGTAGAGCAGCGCTGCGAGGGTGCCGCCGAGATAGCCCCGGCGCAGCGGCTGGCTGATGCAGCGGGCGGCGAAGAAGATCGGTGCGATGGCGGCGGCGGAAAGGGCCGCGGCGGCGAGGCGCAGGGCGAGCCACTGGCCACCGAGGGCTTCCTCGACGCCGAAGAAGGCGGCAGCGATCCAGCTCCAGGCGGTGGGAAAGAGGGCGATGAGCCACAGCACGAAGGCGTCGGCGTAGTACAGGAAGTGGGGATAGACGAAGCTATAGCGCAGCGGCTGGCCATCGTTGATGGCCGCCGCGTGATGGTAGTAGGTGCCCTCGTCTCGATAGGTGCGTTCTTCGACCTCGTGCTCAATACCGGTCCAGCGCAGGGTCAGGGCGACGAGCATCAGGGTCGGCAGCAGCAGGCGGCGCCATGCCCGCCGCCGTCGCGCCGGTCGGCGTTGGGAGAGGAGTCCCCGAATCACCTCGCTGAGGCCGAAGCCGAGATGCCCCAGTGCCCCGAGGACAGTGAGGGCGGTGAGGCCTCGGGCGATGCGGTGGGCGGCAAAGCCGGCGGTGATCTCGGCGACCCAAAGCAGGATCAGCAGGATCAGCCCCGAGATCCACAGCAGGCGCAGCGAGGGCGGGGACCAGAAGCGGCGAGGGGTCTTCACGGCTTGAATAGGGGGTGGATCAGGCGCGCGGCGCTAGTTCAGGGATGGCCTGCCGGGCGGCCTAGGGCCGAGAGCACCGGCTCTCGATCGTAGGTGGTGACCTCGAGACGATGGCCCCATGGATCGAGGAAGTAAATCGACACGGCGATGTCGTGATCCATCGCGGCGGTAGCGGTGACTACCGCTCCGTCTTCTCCCCGCAGCTCCAGCTCCGGAAGGCGTTCCAGGAAGCGGAGGAAGGAATTCCCGGAGACCCGGAAGGCGACGCGGTGAAAGCCCGCGGTGGGCCGATCTTCCCGCGGCTGGCGCCCGGGCCCGTCGGCGCGGAAGATAGCCAGAGAGGTCCGCCCCTCATCGCTGGAGATGAGCAGTGGGTCGGCTTCCCGCTCGAGGAAGAAGAGAGCCTCTGGGATTGGCGTCAGGCCCAGGACTCGCTGGTACCAGGCTCCCGCTTCCCGGCGGGAGGGGACGAAGAGCTCTACGTGGTCGAGGCCGTCAACTCGGAAGGATTCGGTCATCTGGAGAGAGGACTCCGGCGGTATAGGTTCCGGGACTTGGATGGCGAGAGGGGGCGACGGGGAGCGATATTCCCACATCCAGAGACATCATAATTCGATGATGTCCACCGACGCCCTCGGCAGCCAGCCCTGCTGACCGTCCGGCAGAGCGATCCGTACCCAGCCGCTGGAGGTTGGCGAATCGACCCCGGTGGTGAGGGTATCGGCCTCAGAGCTGCTCTCAGAGTTACCCTCAGAGTTGATACTGGAATCTCCCGCGGAGCTCTCCTCCCGGCGGACTTCCTCGAGGCGTACCTCGGTCCCGGCATGGAGCTGAAAGCGGACGGCGGCCCCGGCGGAAGGGCCGGTGAGCGCCTCCACCTGTTGGGGCTGGATCACCGCCAGCCGCTGGGGCGCATAGCTGCGCAGCAGCCAGGAGATGCCGAGGGCGAGGACCGCCACGGTGAGAGCCCCCACCGTCCAGCGCAGCGCGCTTCGCCAGGGGCGAGGGGCCAGCAGCAGGGCGGCGGCGCTGAGCCACAGCAGCAGGTTGAAGAGCAGCAGGGCGCTGGCGAGCTGCGAAAGGCCGAGACGGTAATGCCAGAAGAGCAGGGTTGCGGCCACCGGAGAGGCCTGAGGCGGCGCCAGGTCGTCCTTCACCACGGAGCGCGCGAAGCTCAGGTTGGCGGTGGCCTCCGGATGGCCCGGCTCCAGCACCAGGGCCCGCCGGTAGGCGGCGACGGCGGCTCCCAGGCGGCCGCTGCGCATCGCGGCGTTGCCGAGGTTGTACCAAAGATCGGCGCCAGCCCCTTCGGCGCTCAGCTGCTGGAAGAGGGCGAGGGCCTCGTCATAGCGCTGGGCGTCGTAGGCCTCGCCGGCGCGCTGGAAGAGCAGATTCGAGTCGAGATCCGAGGGCGTAGCCTGCACCGGACCGTTGGCGCTGGGCAGCGGCGAGGAGTTGGTGCCGGGATCGGAGGCCTGCGCCGGCGCGCCGGGAGCGCTGACGGCTGCCTCCACCGGTGCCGCGGCGGCGGCAGTCAGGAAGACACCGAGGAGAGCGCCCAGAAAAACACCCAATGCGGCCCCCGATCCTCGCGCCCCAGAGGGGGCCTTGGGACCAGCGGAGGCGCTACCGAGGGCACGATGAAGCTCCTGGATCAAGGCCTCTACGGTCTCTGTGGCGTCGGCACCGCCGCTCGGTCGCGCGCCGTATTGCGCGGCTTCCAGCTGCTCTAGGCAGGAGCTCACCCGGGTGATCAGCTCCTCGTCTACCGCGGCGGACCGCAGGTTCTCGGCGGTTTCCGCGGGCGTGAGAGCCGCTCCCTCGATATTGAGTAGATCACCGATGAAAGATCGCAGGCAGCTGGAGGCCCCGTCGGCGGCCTGAGAGCTGCCGGGGGAGCTGTGCTCGCGGACTTCCTTCAAGGCTTGGCGGGCCTTCTTCAGGGCCTGAGAGCGCCGCCTCCAGGCGACGTCCTGACGCCACCGCTGCCGTCGACGCAGACCGAGGAAGAGGGCGAGCCAGGCTCCGGGGGGCAGCAGCAGCGCGGTTAGCAGAGCGGGATCGGTGGGGTCGGCGAAGAGCGGTGGCTGCAGGCTGTTGAGGTCGGTGCTGAGGGGGAGCAGGTCATCATCCAGCATGCGGACGGCAACTTTGCCGGAGCTCGCGGTGAAGGATTCTGTGAGGTTGAGCCTCTCCTCGCCGTCTCCCGGCAGCACCCGGAGCGTCAGCTCCGGAGTGCGGGTGCTCTCGTAGCTCCCCTTGGCGGGATCGAAGTAGGTCAGGCTCAGCCCGGGGAGACGCTGCTCTCCGGCGACGGAGGGCACCAGGGCGAGGCCGTAGGTCTTGGACCCCGAGAGCCCGTTGCGCTGGCGGGACAGAGAGCTCTTGGGCTGGTCGTCGTAGATCTTGAAGCTCGGCAGCGGCGGCAGCGGCGGCTGAGAGATGGAGCGCACGTTGCCGGTGCCGACGACTTCGAGGGTCAGGGTGGCGGAATCCCCGACCACGATCTCCCGCTGGCTGAGCCTCGCCGAGAGTCGGAAGTTGCCCACCAGGCCGCTGTAGTCGGCGGGGGCGGGGGGAAGGGGGCGCACCTCGAGGGTGATGGGCTGGGTGCGCAGCACCTGGGGCCGGCTGCGGGTCGCCCCGAAGCCGCCGAAGACCCCCCGCCGCTGCTGGCGCACCAGCTGCTGCACGGTGAGGGTCACCGGCTCCAGGGTGAGGGTGCCGACCTCCTGGGGGAAGAGCGCCTTGCGGATCTCGCTGATGCGGAAGCGCTGGCCGTTGATGGTGTCGTCGTATTGCCGCACTTCCCCCAGGTCCTCCACCAGGAAGCCGTCGAAGGCCATCGGCTCCAGCCGCGGCGAGTCGATGGCCACCCGGTGGTAGAAGCGCCAGGTGAAGAGGATCTGCTGCCCGAGATAGGGGCTGGTGGTGGACACCGTGGCGCGGACGAAGAGATCGCGGTTGTTTTGCAGCTGGGCCGAGGCCGGCAGCACGCGGATGCGGAAGGGGTCGGTGGCAAAGGCCCGGCCGTCGATCTCTACGGTGACGGGCCCGACCTCGAAGGACCCCACCTGCTCCGGGATCAGCAGATAGGAATACAGGAAGCTGGCGGAGGAGCGGCCGTTGAGGACCTGGAATTGGCTCGAGCGGCCCTGGAAGCGAACGGTGAAGTCCGGCAGCTCGGGGAGGGTGGGGGGGACTCCCTCCCGACCCTCGACGGTCACCCGCATCAGCAGCTGCTCGTCGATGGTGATCTCGGTGCGGTCGATATCCACCGAGATGGTTTGGGCCGCCGCCGGCAGGGCGCAGAGCAGCGCCAGGACGACGGCGAAGGGCAGGAGGTGGCGAGGGCAGACCAATTCGTTCATCGCGGGCTCATGGAAAGGTCGGGGAGCGAAAAGAGATCATCGGAGGGCAGGGCCTGGCCCACTGATGAGTGTAGCCGCGGAGGGCAGTATGGCCGCGGAGAGGAATGTGGCCGCGGGGGAGCTTGGGCATCGGATCACCAATCCTTCGCGGGGCGGCCGCGACGGTTCGAGGGGGGCGCTTTGCGCTGAGGGCGGCCTTCTTCGAGGCCCATCAGGTAGCGGGCGGCTTCTTCCGGCGTCAGACCCTCCGGAACGCCCTCAGCGGCGCTCTGTCCGGTGGTCGCTCCGCCCTGGGGGCTCTCGCCCTGGGGCGGTGATCCCTCGCTTTCCGACGGTGAATTTTCGGCGTTGCTCTGGGGCTCGGAATCCTCCGGGCTGGGGGTGGGATCCTGGCCGTCGGGGATGCCGTCGCCGTCGCTGTCGGCGAGGTTCGGGTCGGTCTCGCCGGGGTCTCGGCGACCGTCGCGGTCGGCGTCTTCCTGGCCGTCGGGAATGCCGTCGCCGTCGGTGTCGGGATTCTGCGGGTCGGTGGGGTTGGTGCCGCGGGATTCCGTGTCGTCCGGCAGCCCGTCGCCGTCCTGGTCCTGGGGCTGATCCTGGCCCTCGCCGGATCCGGAATCCTGGTTCTGCCCCTGATCTTGGCTCTGATCTTGGTTTTGGTCCTGATTCTGGCCCTGATCCTGATTGGGATCCTGATCTTGCTGCTGTTGGTTTTGATCTTGATTCTGGCCGGAGGAATCCCCCTGGGACCCGTCCTGCTGCTCGCCCTCGCCGTCCTGATCCTGGTTTTGCTGATCCTCGGAGCTCTGCTGCCGCTGCTGGTTCTCCTCGTGGCGCCGCCGGATCTCGTCGCGGACGAATTCGAGGTTGAATTTGGTGTCCTCGTCGTCGGGGTTCATCTCCAGCGCCTGGCGATAGTGTTCCACCGCCTCGTCGAGGCGGCCCTGGCGGTAGGCGCTATTGCCCAGCCCATAGAGAGCGCGGGCGCGCAGGTCGCGCTCCTGGGGAGTGAGCTGCTGGGGATTCACCCCCACCGAGGCGGCGCGGCGAAAGAAGGCATCGGCTTCCGGGTAGCTCTGCAGCTCGTAGTGGGAAGCGGCGAGGTTGAGCACGATCTCTGGATCGTCGGGATAGCGCACCTGGAGCTCGGTGAAGCCCTCGACGGCCTCGTCGAAGCGACCCTCGTCGAAGGCCTGATAGGGAGCCTGGGGATCCCCCTTTTGCGCTGCGGCGGGGGAGCTCCATGCCAGAGTCCCGATCAGCAGAGCCCAGATCAGCAGAGAGTAGGCGAGGGCCATCGTCCAGAGTCGCGCGAAGCAAAAGCCGCGGGGGCCGGAGAAGCTGGTCGAGGCAAGATGCTTCATCCCTCGCTCCCGTGGCTGCCGCGATCTTGGGTTGGGTCTTGGGGTAGTTCTGTTCATCGCCCCTGGTCCTGTCTTGGGCCGAGGCCGGGGCCCCGCCGGCGGTCGGAGATCAGCGATTCCAGCATCAGGCAGGCGATGGCGAAGAGCAGGGTCCACTGGAAGCGCTCATGCCAGCGTCGGCGCTGCTGGGATTCCAGCTCCTGATCTTCCAGCACCGCCTTGATGCCCTGGGTGTAGATCTGCTCCAGGTCCACATCCCCGGTGACCGAGCGCACGTAGCTGCCGCCGGTGTCGAGGGCGATTTGCTGCAGGGTGCTCTCGTCGAGCTTGGAGAGCACGATACTGCCGGAACGATCGCGGCGGAAGCCGCCCCGGGGGTCCGGGATCGGAGCCCCCTCATCGCGGCCGATACCGATGGTGAAGATCCGCACTTCTTCCTCGGCGGCGCGGCGGGCGGCCTGGAGAGCTCGTCCTGAGTGGTCCTCACCGTCGGTGATCAGAATGATCGCCCGCGACGGGTGCCCGGCGCCGCGGAAGGCGTCCAGGGAGGTCTCCAGGGCGGCGGCGAGGTTGGTGCCCTTGACCGGGATGCTGTCGCTGTCGACGGCGTCCAGGAAGATCTCCGCGGCGGCGTAGTCGAGGGTCAGGGGGCATTGCAGGAAGGCGGATCCGGCGAAGGCCACGATTCCCACCCGGTCGCCGTCTAAGATCTGCAGCAGGTCGACGATCTCTCGCTTTGCCCGCTGCAGGCGGTCCAGGGTTCCGCTGCTGCTGACGTCGCGCACCAGCATCGAGTCGGAGACGTCTACCGCCACCACCACGTCGACGCCCTGGCGGCGGACCTCCTCCCAGGTGAAGCCCCATTGGGGGCGGGCGAGGGTGAGGATCAGCGCGCTGACGGCGAGGAGCAGCAGGAGCGCCTTGAAGATCCGCTTACCGCAGCTTACTCGCTGGGCGAGGCGCTTCAGGGTCGGGGCCTCGGCAAAGCGCTGCAGGCGCTTGCCGGCGGCGGCGGCGGAGAGGGCGAAGAAGATCGCCAGCAGCGGCACCAGCCACATCAGCCACAGCCGCTGGGCCTCACCGAGGCGCAGCTCCTCGCCGCCGCAGCCGCTGAACAGCAGAAAGAGCCCGAGCCCGCCGGCTCGGGGCACGGCGGCGCTGAGGCGCAGCAGCGAAGGGCGAGGGATGAGCGGTGGCAGCATTCGGGTGATGGTCGAGGGGGTGAAAGTAGAGGGGTGACGGGAAATGACGAGCGATAGCGATCAGGAGTTAGGAATCAGGGGAGGCGCCGCAGGACGGTGGAGAGCAGCCCCACCTCCAGCAGCAGCAGTGTCAGGGCCGGCAGCACGAACCAGTCGAAGCGCTCGTCATATTGGGTGTAGGTGTCGAGGGTGATCTCGGTGGTCTCCAGCTCGTCGATCTCGCGGTAGATGGTGAGCAGGGCGTCGTCGTCCTCGGCGCGGAAGTACTTCCCGCCGGTGGTCTCGGCGATGGTGCGCAGGGTCTCCTCGTCGATCTCCACGTCCTCGTAGACCACCTGGCGGCCGAAGAAGGTATCCACCAGGAAGGGGGCCTGCCCCTGGGCTCCGGCGCCGATGGTGTAGACCTTGATCCCAAAGGCGGCGGCGACCTCCGCGGCCTTCGTAGGGGCGAGGACTCCGGCGTTGTTGCGGCCATCGGTAAGCAGGACGATGACCTTCGAGTCGGCCTTCGAATCCTGCAATCGCTTCACCGCAACGCCGAGGGCGGAGCCGATGGCGGTGCCGTCGCCGGCCATGCCGATCTCGATGTCCTCCAGCAGGGTGGCGACGATGCTGTGATCGAGGGTGAGGGGACATTGGGTGAAGGCCTGATCGCCGAACACCACCAGGCCGATTTGATCGTTGCCTCGACGGCCGACGAATTCGTCCACCACCGCGGTGGTGACCTCCAGTCGGTTGCGCCGCTGCGCCACCGCGCGATCGGCGTCGAGGTCCAGAGCCTGCATCGAGCCGGAGGTATCCAGCACCAGCACGATGTCGATGCCCTCGGTGCGCACCTGGGTCTGGCTGCGGCCGGTTTGGGGGCGCAGCACCGCCACCAGCAGGAGCAGGATCACCGCTACCCGCAGCAGGCGCAGCGCTCTCCGCGCCCAGGGGCGCCAGCCGGGGCGCAGGCGGCGTAGGCGATCGAGGCTGGAATAGCGCAGGGTGGCGCGGTTCTGGCGCCGCCGCAGAGCCAGCAGACCCCAGGCGGCGAGCCACAACAAGAAGGCCCCGGCGGCCCAGGGCCACAGGCCGAGATCCGCGAAGAGCAGGTCCCGAAGCTGGCTCACGGCGCTTCCTCCGAAGAGGACGTCTCGGGGTTTGCGGTGGGCTTCTCAGATTCCGTTGGGGGCGCTGCTTGCGTTGGGGAGGATGGCTCCGTCGGAGAGGATGGCTCCGTTGGGGAGGATGGTTCCGTTGGGGAGGATGGTTCCGTTGGGGAAGAGGAGCTCGTCGAGGTAGGCGCGGCGACCGAGGAGGCTGCGGTGCTCGAGGAGGCTGCGTTGTTCGAGGAAGCTGTGAGCGCCGGGGGAGCTCCCTTGGCGGCGAGAGCAGCAGCCGGTCGTGGCCCGCCGCCGGCGGATTGGGCCAGCGAGTCGTTGATCTCGTCGCTGACCGGCTCCGTGGAGCGGACGAAGGTGCCGGCCTCGGCGAGGGATTCGTCCAGCGCTGCGCCGCCGGGGCGATGGTCGGCGAATTTGATCCGGTCCATGGAGCGCAGCAGCTCACCGAGTCGCTGCGCCTCGCTGCGGGGCAGAAAAGGCAGCGATTCGAGACGAGGCAGGATCTCTTCGGTGGTGAGGTCGGTAGCGTTCAGGCGGAAGCGCGCCTCGACGTATTGGCGCAGGATCTCCGAGAGCCGGAAGGCGAAGTGGCGCTGCCCCTGGGAGCTGCCGTGCTCGGTGGCGCCGAGGGCGCCGAGGGCTTGGAGGGCGATGTGCTGCGGTGGAGGGCCGAGGGTCGGGCGTCGCCGCCAGCGCCACCAGGCGTAGAGGGCGAGGGCGATGAGCAGCAGGGCGCTGCACACCAAGAGGATGTAGAGACCCCAACGCTGCTGGGAGCGCAGTGGCGCGAGGTCCTTGAGTCCTCGGATGTCGGTGGCGTCGGGATCCCGGGCGAGGACCGATTCCACCTCGACGAAGAGCTGGCTCGTCTCCACGGTGCCGCTGGAGGGGGCTGCGGCCGAATCTCCTGAAGACAGAGTGTCCTGAATGCTGGAGTCTTGAACCTTGCGCCACCGCACCTCTACCGCCGGCAGCACGTAGGAGCCCACCAGGTCGGCGCGCAGCTGGTACCAGAGCTGGACCTCCGTCAGACCGTCTTCCCGCTGCTGCTGGCTGCGTCCGGAGTCCTCCACCCGCAGATCGGCGATAGCGGCGCCGACCTCCGGCAGGGTCACCTGAACGTCCGCCGGGTGGGTGACGGTGAGGTTGTAGGTGAGCAGGTCGCCGGTGGTGGCGACGGCGGGGGAGACCTCGGCGGAGACGCTGACCGGTGCCGCTTCAGAAGGGCTCGGAGCAGAGTTCGCGGCCGTGCTGGAGAGTAAATCGGGGGCCGTGGCTTCGGTTTCAAGAGTGGCTGCCAGAGCGCTGACGATGAGTAGCGCAGCAGCGGCGGCCCGCCGAGCCGCGACTCGCTTCATGACCCTACGGGAAGACGGCGGCAAGGGCAGTGAGCTCATCGACGCTGCTCCCGGCGGTGGAAGTAGGCCACTAGGTCGTCGATGTAGGAGGGATCATCGGCGTGGATCACCACCTCCCCGACCCCGGCGGAACGCAGCATTTCGCCGCGCCGCAGGTCCTCGTCGGCGGCGAGCTCCGACAGGCTGCGCCGCAGCCGAGAGCTGCCGGTGTCCACCAGCAGCAGCTCTCCGCTCTCGGCGTCCTCCAATTCCACCAGGCCGATGGCCGGCAGCTCCTGCTCCCGGCGATCGACGATGCGCACCGCGGTGAGGTCGTGGCGCCGGGAGGCGATGCGCAGGGGATCTTCCCAGCCCTGATCCAGGAAGTCGGAGACCAAGAAGACCACCGCCTGGCGTCGCTGAACCGCGAGCAGATGCTCGAGGGCTCCGGCGATGCGGGTGCCGCGATGTCGGGGCTGGTGGGAGAGGATGTCCCGCACCACTCGCCAGACGTGGGCTCGCCCCTTCTTCGGCGGCACGAAATGCTCCACCTCTTCGGAGAAGATCACCAGGCCGACCCGATCGTTGCTGTGGATGGCGGTGTAGGCGAGGATCGCCGCCACCTCCGCCGCCACCTCCCGCTTCAGCTTGGTGGCGCTACCGAAGGCGCCGGAGGAGGAGACGTCCACCAGCAGGTAGACCGTGAGCTCCCGCTCCTCGCGGTGGACCTTGACGTGGGGCACGTGGGTGCGCGCCGTGACGTTCCAGTCGATGTGGCGAATGTCGTCCCCCGGGAGGTATTCCCGCACCTCCTCGAACTCCATTCCCCGCCCTTTGAAGGCACTCTCGTACTCCCCGGCGAAGGTCTCGCTGACCAGGCGCTGGGTGCGGATCTGAATGCGCTGGATCTGCTCGAAGAGCTCCGCCGGCAGGGAGTCGGAGAGGTCCAGGCGCCGTTGGCGGCCGCCGGAATCCGAGCTGGCGGGGGAAGCGGGGGCGGATCGCGAAAAAAGCGAGCGAAACATGCGGGAGCGATAGGGCGCGGGGCGCCAGCGTCAGGGGACGTCGACGGTGTTGAAGATCTCCTGGACCAGGTCGTCGGAGCTCAATTTTTGCGCCTCCGCCTCGTAGGTCAGCAGCACCCGGTGGCGCAGCACGTCGGCGCCGATGGTTTTGACGTCCTGGGGCGTGACGTAGCTTCGACCGGCGAGGAAGGCCTGCACCCGGGCGGCTCGGGCCAGGTAGATGGTGGCTCGAGGGGAGGCGCCGAGCTCGATGAGTCGCTCCAGCTTCTGCAGCCGGTAGGCGCCCGGCTCGCGGGTGGCGAAGACCACGTTGACGATGTATTCCTCCACCCGGGGGTCGAGGTGGACCTGGTCGGCGAGCTCGCGCATGGCGCGAATGTCTTCGGGGCCGACGACCGCCTTCACTTCTGGCCGATGGCGGCGGGCCATGCGGCGCAGGATCTCCTTTTCTTCCTGCTTGTTGGGGTAGCTCACCTTGAGCTTGAGCATGAAGCGGTCCACCTGGGCCTCCGGCAGCGGGTAGGTGCCCTCCTGCTCGATGGGGTTCTGGGTCGCCAGCACCAGGAAGGGGTCCGGGAGGGTGTGGGTGGTGTCCGAGAGGGTCACCTGTCGCTCCTGCATCGCTTCCAGCAGAGCGCTCTGCACCTTCGCCGGAGCGCGATTGATCTCGTCGGCGAGGAGCAGGTTGGTGAAGATGGGCCCCTTTTTGACCACGAAGTCGTGGCTCGCTGGGCGGTAGATCTCGGTTCCCACCAGATCCGCCGGCAGCAGATCCGGGGTGAAGGAGATGCGGGAGAAGGAGGTGTGGAGAGCCTGGGCCAGGGTCTTCACCGCGGTGGTCTTGGCGAGGCCGGGGATGCCTTCCAGCAGGATGTGGCCGTCAGCGATGAGGGCCATCAGCAATCGATCGACCATGTAGCTCTGGCCCACCATCACCTTGCCCACTTCCTCCCTCAGCTCCTGGAGCTGGGTAGCGTGCTGCTGAATGCGCTCTTCGATCTCGGCGGGCTCCGCCGTTGGGGCAGAGGGAGAGAGAGCAGCGGTGGGCGCAGAGGGCGGGACAGCGTCACTCATGAGGCTTCAGGCTCCTGGATCGAAGAGAGAGAAGATGGACAGAGTCGTGAGGGGGTGCCGTTGACGGACATCGTGGCGCGCAGATCCTCTGGACCTGGGAACAGCCGCGGCGGTGTCAGGGCTGCAGCTCAGCGCTTGACGGGTGCAGCCCGAGGAATGATTTGCGGGCGCTGGATCAGCTCTCCCGCCACCGCAGCTGGGGACGACCCTGCTGCTGGGGGGAGCTATGGAGCTTGCGCTCGATGCGGCGGAGGGTGGATTCCAGCTCGTGCCGCGGCGGGCTCATGCCGCCGTAGCGAGCGGCCTCGATCTGGCGCCGCAGCTGCGATGCCCGCTCGCCGTCGGCGCCGAGGTCGAGCTCCAATTCCGCCAGTCGCCGTGCGGCGCCGGACTGGTCCCCTTCCAGCAGCAGGCGGCGGATCGCCTGAAGCTCCTGAGAACAGGGGTCTTCGCTGACCGCCTGAAGGGCCTCGCGACGGGCGTTGCGGCGGCGCACCCAGAGGGCGGTGGAGAGACCGACGACGGCGCCGGTGGCGCCGAGAGCGGCGGGGGTGGCCAGCTGCGGGCCGGCGGGGGCAGCGACGGTGAGGGAGGGGCCGGCGAGCTCCTCCACCACCGGCTCTCCGGCGGCGCTGGCGGCGAGATCGGTGTAGCGCAATTCCACCGGGCCGAGATCGTATTTTCCGGCCTCGGGAGCCTCCAGGGCGAGCCGGTAGAGCACGATGTTCTGGCCGTCCTCGCTGCTGGTGGATGCGCTCATCGGCCCCTCGACGATCCCCGACGGCAGGGTGACGTGGGGGGGCGAGGGGCGCAGGGCGTCGAATTCCCCGGACCAGCGCAGGCGCACGGTCAGGTAGAAGGTCTCGCCGGGCTTAGGCTCTAAGGGTGAGAGGGAGACCTCCGCATTGGGGGCGAGCAGGAGATCCGTCGCCACGGTGGGCTCCAGGCCCTGGGGCGGAATGGCCTGGGGGGCGGAGGTGGAGGCGTAGCGGTAGCCGCCGGAGCCCGGGCTGCCCAAGCTGGGGGTAGCGGATCCGGGCCTAGTGGAGCTGGGACTGGGGGATCTGGAGTTGCCGAGACTGGGCTGAATCGTCGCCGGCACTTCGTAGGTTCGCAGCGCGGCCTCTTCTCCCGGGGCGTCGGCGTCCGTCGCCGGTACGGCGGCCTCGACTCCCACCGGCGGATCCCACTTCATCAGCTGATCGAGCATCGGGGTCAGCTCCGCCCAATCCCGATAGCCCTGAACCACCCCGGCAACCCGGCCCCGGGGGTTGACCAAGAAGCTGGTGGGGATGCTGCGGGCGCGGTAGGACGCGGCCGCCTGGCTGTCGGCGTCCCAGACCGTGGGGAAGGCCATGCGGTGACGGCGGACGAAGGGAGCGACGGGCTTCTTCTGGGCGTCGACGGAAACCCCCAGCACCGAGAGACCGACCTTCTCCCGCTGAGCGTGGAGCTGATTCAGCGACGGAATGGACCGCTTGCAGTAGCCGCACCAGGTGGCCCAGAAAGTGAGCACCACCCAGCGTCCCTCATAATCCTCCAGGGATTGAGTGCCGCTGCCGGGCACCGTCGGCAGCTCGATGCCGGGAGCCTTCTGCGGTGGGCTGAGGGGGCGCACCTGGTTCTGCGCCAGGAGATTCTCGATCTGCCGCTGGATCGCTTCGCCGGGCCCCTCCTGGGTATCCGCGGAGGCCAGATCTGCGGAAACCAAGGTCGTGGGGCTCAGGAGCAGGGCGGCGGCGAGGCTAGAGGCCAGCCAACGGCGGGAGCCCGCCGCGTTGCGGCACGCCCGGACGGCGCGGGAGAGGATGGGGTCAGAGGTCATTTTGGCATCCCGAGGCGAGCGCTTCATCCGAGGAGAGACGAAAGCAAGTGATGGTATTGGGAAGACCGCGAGGTGCGCCGCGGTCGGGCCGGGTCGGCTCTCAATTGAAAAGCAAGGCTTATGCCAGGGACTCGCCGCGCTGCGGCGCGAGCGCTTCGAGGTAGGCTTCGACGGTCGCCTGCCAGCCTCTTTCCAGGGCGTCACAGGTAAGAGCGTGGCCGATGGAAACTTCCTCCAGGCCCGGCAGCTGGCGGAAGATCTCGAGGTTGTGGAGATCGAGATCATGGCCGGCGTTGAGGCCCAGGCCGGCGCTGGTGGCGTGGCGGGCGGCGGCGACGTAAGGAGCGAAGGCCTGCTGCCCGCGGCCCGCTTCGAAGGCCTCGGCGAAGGGACCGGTATAAAGCTCGATTCGATCCGCGCCGCATTCCGCCGCGGCATCGATCTCCGCTAGCTCGGTCTCCATGAAGAGAGACACGCGGATTCCTGACTCTCGCAGCTCGCCGATCACCTCCCGCAGCAGCTCGCGGTGGGCGGAGGCCTTCCAGCCGGCGTCGCTGGTGAGCACGTCGGGAGGATCCGGTACCAGGGTGGCCTGGTGGGGGCGGGCCTCCTTCACCAGGTCGAGGAAGCGGCGATCGGGGTAACCCTCGAGGTTGTATTCGAGGCGGTAGGGAGCGCTCTGGGGAAGCTCTGCCGATGTCGCTTCGATCACCGGAATCAGGTCGAAGACGTCCTGCCGGGTGATGTGTCGTTCGTCCGGTCGCGGATGAACGGTGATGCCGTGGGCTCCGGCCCGCAGCGCCGCGGCGGCGAATTCGGGCACCGAGGGGCGCCGCCCGCCGCGGGCGTTGCGCAGGGTAGCGATCTTGTTGACGTTGACGCTGAGATGGATCATCGTGGGGGCGCTCGGTGCTCAGTTGCGGTGCTCAGTTACGGTGTCTAGAACTGTGGCCGGCGATCGTTCTTCGGCGCCTCGGGGCGAGCTTTTTTGAGCTTCGGGGTGAAGTCTTCCCCGGGATTGATGAATCGATTCAGCTCCAGCCGGTACTGCCGGTCGTAGAGATCCTTGTAGCGACCCTCGAGATCCAGCAGCTCGTCGTGGGTTCCCCGCTCTACCAGCACGCCGTCGTCCAGCACCAGGATTTGATCGGCGTTGCGAATGGTGGAGAGGCGATGGGCGATGACGAAGGTGGTGCGACCCTGGAGCAGCTGTTCCAGGCCGTCCTGAATCTTCTCTTCGCTCTCGCTATCCAGGCTCGAGGTCGCCTCGTCGAGAATCAGGATCGCGGGATCCGCCAGGATCGCCCGGGCGATGGCCAGGCGCTGACGCTGGCCGCCGGAGACCTTCACCCCGCGCTCGCCGATGGTCGTCTCGTAGCCCTGCGGGAAGCCGCGAACGAAATCATCGCAGTGGGCGATGCGGGCGGCCTCCAGCACCTCTTCATCGCTGGCGGTGGGGCGGCTGTAGGCGATGTTTTCGCGCACCGTGCCGTCGAAGAGGAAGTTGTCCTGCAGCACGATGCCGAGATGGCTGCGGAAGTCGTGGGTATCGAGCTCCACCAGGGGCGTGCCGTCGACCAGGATACGACCCTCTTGGGGACGGTTGAAGGCCATCACCAGGCTGATGATGGTGCTCTTGCCGGCGCCGCTGGGGCCCACCAGGGCGGTGGTGGTGCCCGCCGGGGCCTTGAAGGAGACGTTCTTGAGCACCGGAACGCCGGGCTTGTAGGCGAAGGTCACGTCATCGAAGACGACGTCCCCCTGGACTTTCCGGACGCGCTGGCCGCGGCGGCGGTAGTCCCATTCCGGGTCCTCCCGCAGCACTTCGCGGATGCGGTCGAGGCCGGCGAAGGCCTCGGTGATCTGAGTGCCGATGGACGAGATCTGCACCAGCGGCGCCACCATCATGCCGGTGAAGAGCACGTAGGTCACCAGGTCGCCGGTGGTCATCTTGCCTTCCACCACCTGGTACGCGCCGAGGATGCCCATGGTGAGGCCCATCATGCCGAAGAGCAGGCCGGCGATGGAGTTGATGGTCGAGACGCCGACCATGGACTTCACACCCATGCGCAACATGGCGTGGGTGTTGTGGGCGAAGATACGCTGCTCTCGCTTCTCGGAGGTGTAGGCCTTGACCACTCGGATGCCGCCGAACATTTCCGTCAGCCGGCCGTTGATGTCCGCCAGCAGCTTGTTGCGCTCGCGAAAGAGCGGGCGCAGGCTGGCGAAGCCCTTCGCCATGATGAAGGCGAAGGCGCCGAGGAAGAAGAGGGTCATCAGGGTCAGCATCCAGTTGAGGTAGAAGAGCACCGCCATGGAGATGGAGGCGGAGAGGGCGCCGCCCACCAGCTGCACGAAGCCGCTGCCGACCAAGTTGCGAATGCCTTCGGCATCGTTGACCACCCGGGTGATCAACTCGCCGGTTTTGTGCTCCTCGAAGTAGCGCACCGGCAGCCGGGCGACGTGGGCCTGTACTTTGAGCCGCAGATCGTTGATCGCCCGCTGCGCGGCGACGCCGAGCAGGATGGAGAGGGCGAAGCCGGTGCCGGCGGAGAGCACCGCGGCGATGGCGGCGGCGGTGGCGATGGGCCACAGCAGGTCGAGGCGGCCGTTGCCGATGACGTCGTCGATGATCCACTTGGCGGATGCCGGCGTCACCAGGCCGGCGATCCGACCGATCACCAGCAGCACCAGGCCGATCACCAGGCGCCCGCGCCAGCGCCACAGCAGCTCTCGGCTCTCCCGCCAGACGCTCTGCAGATCCGGCCCCTTCGTCTTGGCTCCGTCAGCCGGCGCGCCCTGAGGTGGGCTGCTGCCGGAGGGGCTGCTCTGGGTCGAAGAACTCTGAACCGGGGCGCTTTCGCCTTCGGTGCCGGGGGCTGGGGTGGACGACGGGGGGGTGGGGGTCTCGGTGGCGGTTTCGCTCATGGCCCCTACCTTATCCCAGCGGGCGCTTCTCTTCGTGCACCATGGGACACTGACATACCCTTCACTACGGGCTGGCTCCAGCGCCCCTCGCCAAGTCCGAGGCCAGCCCGGGCATTCGAGCCCTCAGCGCTGGAGAGCCCTCAACGCTGGAGAGCCTGCACCTCGAGGTATTCCCGCAGGCCGTGGGCGCCGAACTCCCGGCCCAGGCCGCTGTGCTTGAAGCCGCCGAAGGGAGCGAGGGAGTTGTAGCGACCGCCGTTGATGTCCACCTGTCCGCTGTGCAGCTGCCGGGCGACCCGGTGGGCCCGCTCGGCGTCGGCGGACCACACCGCGGCGGCGAGGCCGTACTCGCTCGCGTTGGCCAGGGCGATGCCCTCTTCCTGCGTCTCGTAGGGCAGGATCGAGAGCACCGGGCCGAAGATCTCCTCTCGGGCGATGGCCATCTCCGGCTTGACCTCGGAAAACACCGTCGGGCGAACGTAGAAGCCTCGTTCCAGGCCCTCGGGTGCCTCACCGCCGCCGCACAGCAGCCGGGCCCCGGAGTCGAGGCCGCTCTGGATATAGCCGCGCACCCGGTCCCGCTGGGCGGCGGACACCACGGGGCCCATGGCCGGCGGCTTCTCGCCGAGGGGATCCCCTACAGTGGTGCCGTCGGCGACCTCCGCCGCGATCGCTTCGGCCTCGGCGAGGCTGCGTCGCGGGACCAGGAGCCGGGTGAGGGCAGAACAGGTCTGGCCGGAGTTGTAGAAGCTGCTGCGAGCGGCGTGGCGCACTGCCGCGGCGAGATCGGCGTCGTCCAGCACCAGGCTGGGGCTCTTGCCGCCGAGCTCCAGCGCTACCCGCTTGATGCCCTCGGCGGCGACCGTCGCCACCCGCCGCCCGGCGGCGGTGGAGCCGGTGAAGGAGATCACCGAGACCCGAGGGTCGCGCACCAAGGCCTCTCCCGCCGAGGGGCCGGTGCCCGGCAGCAGGTTGAAGACCCCCGGCGGCCATCCCGCCCGCTCCACCGCCTCGGCGAGACGGTAGGCGACGAGGGGAGTGACCTCGCTGGGTTTGAGCACCACCGTGCAGCCGGCGGCCACCGCCGGGGCGACCTTGGCGATCATCTGGTGGAGAGGAAAATTCCACGGCGTGATCAGCGCCGCCACCCCCGCCGGCTGGTGCAGCACCAGGGAGTTGCGCACCGTCTCTTCCCACGGGAAGCTCTCGGCGGTCTGCACCGTGTCTCCGATCACCCGCAGCGGTAGCCCCACCTGGACCTGAAGAGACAGCGGCAGGGGAGTGCCGACTTCCGCAGCGATCAGCCGGGCCAGATCCTGGCGCTCCTTGAGCAAGGCGTTGCGCAGCGCCTTGAGGGCCTCCAGGCGCTCTTCCAGGGGCGTGGCGGCCCAGCCGGGCAAGGCCGCAGCGGCAGAATCCACCGCCCTCCGGGCGTCCTCTTCATCCGCCAACGGGATGCTGCCGATGGGGATCTCGGAGGCGGGATTGAGAACTTCGAGGGTGTCTGAGGCGTGGGGAGCGACCCACTGCCCGTCGAGGAAGATGCGATCGTATTGGCGGCTCATGGATCTATCCTAACTGCTCTTCTGGAGCATGAGCCGAGAGCTCGGACGCTGGCCTACGCCTTCTTCGGCAGCGGGCGGCGGAGCGCATGGAGAGTGGTTCCACGAGCTCCCGCTGAGGTGCGTGGAGTTTGGGACTTCACTTTGATGTAGGGCAAAGGCGTAGGACGCACGCATAGGATCATCACCCCCGCCCTGTCGTGCCAGCGGCCGAGCAGTCAGCGCACGACGTAATGCGAGTCAAACGGACCCAGCCCTAGAGAGGAATCAACGATGCCAACTTCCCAAGACTTGGCGATCCGTAGCGCACAGCTGCAGGACATGACCCGCGTTCAAGAGCTCGCCGTTGCGGCTCAGATGTTCACAGAATCAGAGGTCGGATTCCTCTTGCAGCAATACGAGGCCGGTGAACGAGGGGAGATCCAGGATGGCCACTGGATCGTGGCGGAGCGCTCGGGATCCGCCGTTGGGGCTGCCTATTACGCTCCGGAACCCTACGCCGATCGCATGTGGAACCTCTACTTTGTCGTCGTCGATCCGCAGCAGCAGGGGCAGGGGCTTGGAAAGGTCCTGCTGGATTACGTGGAGGGCACGCTCCGGCGGCGTGGGGAATCGGAAGCGCGCGTTCTCGTTATCGAGACCTCATCGACGGAGCAATACGCCGGGACTCGTGCCTTCTATGAGCGTCTCGGCTACACGCGGGAAGCAACGATCCGACAGTTCTATGGTCCAGACGACCACAAGGTGGTCTTCTGGAAGTCCTTGACCGAGGCGAGTGCAGATTGAGCAGCATCGTCTGCTGCTAAGCCGTCGGCTGCCAACGTGGTGAATGCTCTGGCCGTTCTGGCGTGGCTGGGGTTAGGTCAGGAGGCTCAGCGTCGGCGCGACCCGAGGCGCCCTGTACTGAAGTGGTCTTTGAGCGGAGCACGGAGACCCTACGGCAATCAGAGACTCCGTAGTGGTGGGAGAGACGCCTTCGGTGTGCATCCTCGGCTAGGTCGCTGGGGCCTGCTAAACTCCGCAGCCGGCGATGCCCTTGGTCTATCCTCGTTGAACTCCCTTCCTGACCATCAAGCTTCTGCAGTCGACCCGTCTCTGCAGTCGATTCCCCACTTCCGCCCATGAGCCTATTCGATCGCTTTCTTGTGACCACCCTGCCTTTGGTGCCTCGCTTCGTGGTGCAGAAGGTCGCCTCTCGCTATGTCGCCGGAGAAACTCTGGAGAGCGCCGTAGCCTTGATCCGTCAGCTCAACGAGCGGGGCGCTATGGCGACCCTGGACGTGTTGGGGGAAGAGGTGACCGATCGCAGCCGAGCGGAGGAATTCGTCCAGGCCTACCTCGATGCCCTGCGGGTGATCGACGCCGAGGGGCTGGACGCCAACATCAGCATCAAGCCCACCATGCTCGGGCTGAAGATCGAGCAATCCTTCCTCGAGGCCAACGTGGAGACCTTGGCCGAGGAGGCTCAGCGCCTGCAGAATTTCGTGCGCCTGGACATGGAGGATCGCCACGCGGTGGATCCGACCCTCGAGACCTATCGCGCGCTACAGCCTCGCTTCGGCAATCTCGGGGTGGTCTTTCAGGCCTATATGCGGCGGGTGCGCTCGGACATCGACGACCTGCCGGCGGAGGGCGCCAATGTGCGGCTGTGCAAGGGGATCTACATCGAGCCCCGGAAGGCCGCCTGGAAGGGCTACGAAACGGTGCGCCGTAATTTCGTGGCGGCTCTCGAGAAGCTGCTGCGTCGGGGCGCCTACGTGGGGATCGCGACCCACGACGAATACCTGGTGTGTGCCGCCGTGGAGCTCATCGACCGGCTGGGGATCGATCGCGATCGCTACGAATTTCAGATGCTGTTGGGGGTGGACGAGGAGCTGCGGGACATCCTTCTGGACGAGGGGCACCGGCTGCGGATCTACGTTCCCTTCGGCCGCGACTGGTACCTCTACTCGATGCGGCGGCTACGGGAGAACCCCACCGTCGCCCGCCACGTGCTCAACGCGATGCTCTCGGGGAGTTGACGGTGGGAGAGCTTGGAGCGCGTGATTCGGGAGCTTTTTAAGAAGCTCCTTGCCCGCTTTCGATCTCTCGAGCGCAGTCTTCCCAAGGCGATCTCCCCGACTAAGCATTCGATACGGAGGATGAGAGATGACCCCATCAGATTCTGAGACGAGTTCCTCTGAACACGGATTGGGCCAAGCTGCGGAGAAGCAGGATCTTTCGGATCTGCGCCTGGCGGTGATCGGCGGCGGGCGCATGGGGGAGACCCTGATCCGAGCGCTGCTGCGGGCCGAGGCGCTGTCCCCGGAGCGGGTGCGGGTGACCTCCCGCACCGGGCGCCGGGCGCGGGCGCTGGCCCTGGAGCTGGGGGTGCAGGCGGTGGAGAACAATCGCGATGCGGTGCGCGACGCCGACGTGGTGCTGCTGTGCGTCAAGCCTCAGGGGGCGGCGGAGGTCTTGGTGGAGCTAGAAGATGAGCTGGCGCCGGGGCAGCTGCTGGTTTCGATCCTCGCTGGCGTCACCTCCTCCTACGTGGAGGAGCGCCTGGAGGCGCCGGTGCCGGTGGTGAGGGTGATGCCCAACACCCCCAGCCTGCTGGGAGACGGCATGAGCGCGCTGGCGGCGGGGCGCTACGCCACCGCGGATCACCTCGCCCAGGCCCAGGCGATCTTCGACCTGGTGGGGCGCACGGTGGTGCTCGGAGAGCAATACTTCGACGCCGTCACCGGCCTCTCCGGCAGCGGGCCGGCCTTCCTCTACATCGTCATCGAGGCGCTGGCGGAGGGCGGGGTGAAATGCGGCCTGCCGCGGGCGGTGGCGACGGAGCTAGCGGCCCAGACCTGCCTGGGGGCCTCCCGCATGGTGCTGGAGACCGGCCATCATCCCGCGGTGCTGAAGGATGCTGTGACCACTCCTGCCGGCTGCACCATGGACGGCATCCTGGAGCTCGAGGAGGGCGGGCTGCGAGTTACCCTGATCAAGGCCATCGTCGAGGCCACCCGTCGCTCTCGGGATCTGGTGGATAGCTGAGGTGGATCGCTGAGGCCTAAAGCTGGTTGCCGGCTCTCGCCGCCGGCAGATCTGCTAGATTGATTCGTCATGGACGCTTCAACTACCGAGCACGCCGGGGATTCCGCGCCGCCGGCTCCCTCCCGTCGACGCGGAGAGCTGCACGCCATCTTGCTGCAGGTGCGCGATACTCCCGTCGCCGAACAGCAGGAGCAGCGCTGCTTCCTGGATCGCTGTGAGTTCAGGCCGGAGCAGCTGGTCTGCTGGAATCTGATCGAGAATCCAGAGATCACCTACCGGGATCTAGGCACCGCCGACGTGGTGTTCATCGGCGGTGCCGGCGCCCACTCGGCGCTGGACGATCATCCCTTCACCGCGCCCCTGTCGCGGCTGATGGAGAGGCTGATCGCCGACCGTCGCCCCACCCTCGGCTCCTGCTGGGGGCATCAATTTCTCGGCCGCTTTCTCAGCGGGGGGCGCCTTGCCCACGACATGGAGCGCTCGGAGATCGGCACCTTCGACATCGAGCTCACCGAAGCCGGCGAGCAGGATCCTCTCTTTGCCGGCCTGCCGCGACGCTTTCCGGTGCAGCTGGGGCACCACGACCGAATCGAGGTGCTGGCGCAGGACCTCGAGGAGCTGGCCTTCTCGGACCTCTGCCCCTACCAGGCGGTGAAGGTGAAGGGGGCTCCGGTCTACGGCACCCAATTCCATAGCGAGATGTCGGTGGACGACATGTTCGAGCGCCTCGACGTCTATCGCGAGGGCTACGCCGCCGATCCCGAGACCTACGACCGCATCGCCCGGGCCCTGAAGCCGGCACCGACGGCGGACGGCCTGCTGGGGCGCTTTCTCGACGCCTACTGCTAGAAATTGGGGCAGATGGCGGGAGTTGGCAGGGCTACCACCGATGGCGAGAGGAGCGAGGGGAGAGGCCTTTGGCGCAACTGCGAAGGCCGTTGGGACGTATTGGGAAGGAAGCGGTCGTTGGCCAGGTAGCCTCGATCGCTCTAGAAGTGGGTCGTGAATTGGCTTGGAGCGTGGGCCGTTTCGGCTGGGCTAGATCCACTGGTTCCGTTAGAGGCTGACATCCTCACGATGCTAGACCTCAGATCCTGGGCTGCATTGGTTCAGCTATTACGCCTGTGGTAGCTTCTCCTCGGGCTGTCGTAGACCTTGACCTCATCCGTTCTGATCGCCTCACCCTAGGAGACTCTACCGTGAGCCCCGAACCCAATGCTGAGATGAATCCCGCGGCCTCCGGGCGCCGGCCCCGAGAGTCGGTTCGCCTGACTCGCTTTGAGCTCGACGTCATGGAGGAGCTGTGGCGACTGGGCCGGGCTAGCGTACGAGAGCTGCTGGAGCAGCTGCCGAACCGCCGCCGGCCGGCCTACACCACGGTGCAGACCATCGTTCGCCGGCTGGAAGAAAAAGGAGCGGTAAAGCGGGTCAAGAAAATCGGCAACGCCCACATCTTCGAGCCCACGGTGGAGCGTCAGCACGCCTACCGCCGTCTGGTGTCGGATTTCCTCGACCTCTTCGGCGGCAGCGCCAAGCCGCTGATGGCCCATCTCGCCCGCTCCGGCCAGCTGAGCCTGGAGGACCTGCGGGAGGCGGAGGAGATGATCCTCAGCGAGGACCCTGTGGAGGAAGAAGACTCTTGACCGTGGAGCCCCCGCCGAACGCCCCCTCAATGGAGCCCTCGGTGACGGGGGCTCGAAGGGCGGTGAGCCCAGCATCCTTCGCCGCCTCGGCCGGTGGCACAGGGCGATCCATTCGGTGGGCGCGCAACATCTACCCCCTGGCTGCCGTATCCAGAGGGGACTTCGGCCGATTCCGCGCCGGGGTTCTTCTCTTCGTGTGGTGCCGGATCGCCCCTCTGGGGTGATCCGGCATGGTTTTCAAGGAGCGTCCCGCCACGATGCAGTGCCTGAGCCACTCTCTCCCCATTCCCCATCGGGAAAATATCGGGAAGCCGAGAGCCGTGAAGCGATGAAGAGCGAGAAGGCATCTCGAGGGGGCGCCGATGGCTGATTGGCTGCTGCCGGTCGCCGGAGCGGTCACCAGCGCCGCTGGTGATGCCTTAGGTCAGGGGCTGAGCCTCTTGGTGCCGGAGCTGCTGCGCCATCTTTGGATCAGCACCCTGGTGGCACTGCCGCTACTGCTGGTGGCGGTGCTGTGGCGCAGCGCGCCGCCGGGATTGCGCTGCGGTTTGTACCTGCTGGCGGCGGCGAAGTTCTTTCTGCCTTCGGCGGTGCTCCCTCAGCTTCTGGGCTGGTCCTTCGGCTGGTGGGGGGAGCCGGACGGTGGCGGCCATTGGTGGCTGTGGCGCGGTGCCGAATCTCTCTCCACCCTGCTGGATCCCCTCGCCCTAGGCTCCGCCTTCGCTAGCTTCTTCGGCTCCGGTCCCACCCCCTCAGCGTCAGAGCTGGGAGATTCGTGGTGGCTCTTGGGCCTCGCCTGGATGCTCGGTGCCGTCGCCTTTTTCTGCGCTTCCGGGGCGAGCGCTCAACGCCTGCGAGACCAGCTGACGGGCGCCCTTGCAGAAAATCCCCAGATCCAGAGTCGGCTCGAGGAGCTGGCTCGCCGAGTCGGGCTGAAACAGGCTCCGCGGCTGCTGGTCACCCATCATCTGCGGCAGCCGGCGGTGGTGGGGCTGCTCGAGCCTTGCCTGGTGGCCCCCCCGGGGCTGCTGGAATCGCTGCAGCCGCGGGAGCTGGACGCGGTGCTGCTCCATGAGCTGGCTCACGTTCGCCGTCGCGACAATCTGATCGCCGCCGGCTTGCGGGTCCTGCGCTGCCTGTTCTGGTTCCACCCTCTGCTGTGGTGGGTAGAGACCCGGCTCGAGGCGGAGCGGGAGCGCGCCTGCGACGAGCTGGCGGCCGACTGGCTGGGAGATCGCCGGCGCTACGCTCGGGCCCTGGCCCGGGCTTCCCTGCAGGGAGCGGGGCTACTGCCGCGAGTCGCGCCCCTCGCCGTCAGCACTCTCGGGGGAGGCGCCCTCGCCTCCCGCCTTCATCACCTGCGGGGGCGGCCCACTTCCGGACGCCCGCGCCTCGCCTGGAGCGCCGCTCTGCTCTTCCTGCTCTCCTCCTCGCTGCTGATGCCGACGACCCTGCCGAGCGCGGCGGAATCCTGCCGCCTGGCGGCGGAGAGCTCAGCGCTGCTGGACCTGCCGGAAGCCCTCATCGACGGCGCCCTGGATTGCCGTCTCGAGATTCGCTAAATCCCGCCGTTGAGGCCCGGAGCGAGACCTAGGCCCGTTCGACGAGATTCAGCCGAGAGGCTCATCCGAGGGGGGCTATCAGCTCCGCGCGATCGTTGGCGGGGGAGTTGACGGCGGTGCTCACCGGGAAGGCCTCCATCGCTTCGGGATCGTAGGCGGTGAGCAGGGGCTGGAGGATCTCTCGGTCCTGCACTTCCGGATCCAGCCATAGATCGTAGGCGCTGGCCGGCAGGATCACCGGCATGCGGTCGTGGATCTCGCCGACGAACTCGTTGGGAGCGGTGGTGATCAGGGTGCAGCTGAGAAGAGTCTCGGCCTCCTCGTCGCCCCGCGGGCGCCACCGCGCCCACAGGCCGGCGATGGCGAAGGGGCGATGCTCCTTGAGTCGGATGTAGTACGGCTGCTTGCGCCCGCCGTCGACCTTCTTCCACTCGTAGAAGCCGTCCGCCAGCACCAGACAGCGGCGCTTTTTGAAGCTGGAACGAAAGGAGGGCTTCTCCGCCGCGGTCTCGCCGCGGGCGTTGATCATGCGGTTGCCGATGGAGGGGTCCTTAGCCCAGTGGGGAACCAGCCCCCAGCGCATCAGGCCGAGGGCGCGCTGGCCTTCCTGGTTGTGGCCGATCACCGCCACCTGCTGGGTAGGGGCGACGTTGTATCGAGGGCCGATGTCGACGGATTCCGACACCTCGAAGATCTCTGCCAACTCTTCGGCGGGGGTAGTGAGAGTGTAGCGTCCGCACATGGTGGGGCTCCTGGGGCCTTGGGTCTATCTGGGTCTGCGTGGGTTCGCCTGAAACGAGCCTGCCTGAAACGAGTCTGCTTTGATCTGGATGCGAAGCCGTTCCGAGAGAAGGTTCGCCTAGGGAAAGGCGGAGGGAGGAGCTACGCGGCGATCCTGGCTCTCAGGAAGCCGATCCGGCGACCGCCCGGAAGTCCGGTTCTGGGTGGGAGTCCGCGTCGCTCTGGCCGAGATATTCGGCGGGAGAGAAGTCGTCGACGGCGATCGCCTCCCGCATCAGGGCATCGGCGGTCGCCAGGCGCTCTTCCTCATCCGCCGACAGGGCTTCGCCGCCGCGGCGGGCGTGGTGCCGCGCCTTGCGGCGCAGCGGCTCGACCTCCAGGGCGGCGGCGAAGGCGCGCTCCAGTCTCTCGATGCCCTCGCCCTCGAGAAAGAGGTTGGGGGTGAGTCTTTCTCGGGCTTCTCCGTCGGCGTAGAGCCTCCTGGCGGCGGCGGCTCCCTGGCGATCGCTGGGTCCGTGGCCCAAGGGGCGCGCTCGCCATAGGGGCGCGAGGAGGTGTCGCAGCAGCCAGCCCAGCGGGGCGGCGGGGCCTGGCAGCAAGGCGTTGCGCAGGGCTCCGTCGAGGGATTCTTGGACCTGCCCGAGGAGATGCTCGCCGCACCAATGAAGCAGGCTCTCGTCCTCCTGCGGTTGGCCTTCGGCCTCGAAGCGGCGCAGGGTGGCGGTGAGCAGATAGAGGTTGGCGAGGGCGTCGGCGAGCCGGCCGGCCAGAGCGCCCCGGGCCTTGATGGTGCCGCCGAGGGTGAGCAACATCAGGTCCGCCACCACGGCGAAGCGACAGCTGGCGGCGGCGAGACGGCGCCAGTACGGCGCGGCCTTGCCGGCCACTGGAGCGCGGCGGAATCGGGAGAAGCCGAGGGTGTCGAGAGCGCTGCGCAGCGCGGTGTTGGCGAAGCTGGCGCCGTGGGCTAGCCCCAGGGCCAGCAGCGCGCCGCCTCGACCTTCTTCCACCGCCTGGACCTGGCGCCGCAGGAAGGGGTGGCAGCGCAGGGCTCCCTGGCCGAAGACGATCAGAGTGCGGGTGAGGATATTGGCCCCTTCGACGGTGATGCCGATGGGGCTGGCGCTCCAGCTCGCTGACAGGAGGTTGTGAGGGCCCCGGCAGATGGCGGCGCCACCGAGGACGTCCATGGCGTCGGCGGCGACCCGGCGCCCGATTTCGGTGGAGGAATATTTGATCAGGGCGGAAACCACCGCCGGGCGCTCGCCGGCGTCGACGGCGCCGCAGGTGAAGCGGCGGGCGGCTTCCAGCAGATAGGCGCGGCCGGCGATGCGGGCCAGTGGCTCGACGATGCCCTCGAAGCGGGCGAGGGGCTGGCCGAATTGGCGCCGCACCTGAGCATAGGCGCCGGTGACCCTAGCGGCCCACAGGGCGCCGATAGTGCTCTGGGCCGGCAGCGAGATAGCCCGTCCACCGGACAGGGCCTCCATCAACATGCGCCAGCCCTTACCGACTCCCGCGGCGCCGCCGATGACCGAATCCTCGAGGGGCACCACCACCCCTTCTCCCGCCAGTGGCCCGTTGGGGAAGGGGATCCCCATGGGGTCGTGATGGCGGCCGATGCGCATTCCGGGGGCGTCGGCGGGGACCAGCACGCAGGTGATGCCCGGCTGCGGGCCGAGGCCTAGAAGCTCCTCCGGATCCTCCACCCGCACCGCCAGGCCGATGAGGGTGGCCAGGGGGGCGAGGGTGATGTAGCGCTTCTCGAAGTCGAGCACCAGCTCCGGCCCCTGGGGCCCGGATCGCACCACGCCTCGGGAAGTGAGGGAGGCGGCGTCGGAGCCGGCGCCGGGCTCGGTGAGGGCGAAGCAGGGGATCTCCTCACCGCGGGCCAGGGCCGGCAGATAGCGCTGCTGCTGGGCTGGCGTGCCGTAGGCCAGCAGCAGCTCCCCGGGGCCGACGGAATTGGGGATCAGGACCACCGTCGCCAGGTACATGGAGCGGCTGGTGAGCATGGCGAAGACGGCGCTAGCGGCGAGGTGAGAGAAGCCTCGCCCGCCGTGCTCCGGGGGGACCAGCAGGCCGAAGAATCTCTCGCGCCGCAGCAGCTCCCATGCCTCTTCTGGCAGCTCTCGCTCCTGCTCCACCTGCCAGGGGTCCACCAGTCGGCAGACCTCCTCCACCGGGCCGTCGAGAAAGGCCTGTTCGGCCTCGGTAAGCCGCGGATAAGGCAGGCTCGCCAGTTGCTGGAGATCGGGGCGGCCGGAGAAGAGCTCGCCTTCGGCCCACACCGTGCCGGCTTCCAGGGCCTGGCGCTCGGTTTCAGAGACCCTCGGCAACTTGTTGGCAAGGGCGCGCATCCAGCGGCTCATGGGCTTTCTCCTGGGGATCTCAGAGGTTTTGGCTGAGGTGGCCTGGTTGGGGGGTCTAGGGGCTTCCGGGACCGTGGAGGCGCCAGCTCCCCGCGACGGCGGTGGCGTCGAAGACGCCGTCGCCGGCGCCGAAGACCAGGGCATCCTCCAGCCTCGGGGGAGGAGCGTCGCCGGCTTCGGCCGGGCTCCCGCTGGCCCCCAGCAGCTGCGGATGGTCGAGGGAGACCAGCGCGAGGTCCGCCCAGGCGCCGGGCGCGAGGCGGCCGGCGTCGATGCCCAGGGCGCGGGCGCCGCCTTCGGTGGCCGCCTGGAGCAGGGGATTGGAGACCCTGCCCTGGGCGTCGGCGAGGGCGCCCCGACGCTGGCCGCCGAGGCGCTGCCCGTATTCGGTCCAGCGCATCTCTTCCAGCATCGAGATTCGGGCGTTGGAGTCGGTGCCCAGGCACAGCAGCCCGCCGGCTTTGAGAAAGCTGTCGACCCGGCTGATGCCGTCGCCGAGATTGGCCTCGGTGAGGGGGCAGAGGCAGACGGCGGCCCCCGTCTCGGCGAAGGCCTGGAGGGCCTCTGGAGGAGTGTGGGTGCAGTGTACGGCGGTGAGATCCGGGCCGGGGTCGAGGCGCTCCAGCACCAGATCCATGGGCCGTCGGCCGGTGGCCGCCTGGAGCTCCTCGATCTCCTGGATCTGCTCCTCCAGGTGCAGGTGCAGCACCAGGCCCCGGCGCTTCGCCTCGCTGCGCACCTCGGCGGCGGCGGCGGGATCCACCGCTCTCAGGCTGTGAACCACCGCGCCGAGGTGCTGATGAGGGCGGTGGAGCCGCTCCTGGAGCCGGTCCAGGGAGCGCCAATAGGCGGCGGGAGAGGTCGAGCGGAAGCGCCGCTGGGGGCGCTCCAGGGGCCGGCCGGGACCGCCGGCGAGGTAGCAGGCGGCGAGCAGCACGAGGCGAATCCCGGCGGCGGAAGCGGCATCCGCCACCAGCTCGTCATAGTCGTAGGGATCGGCGCCGGAGGGCGATTCGATGTCCAATACGGAGGGGCCGTGGCGGAAGTAATGGAACTCGCCGACGGTGGTGATGCCGGCGGCGCGCATCTCCTGGAAGGCGCGGTGACAGAGGGTCGTGAAGGCATCCTCGTCGAGGCGCTCCACCAGGCCGTACATGGCCTCCCGCCAGCTCCAAAAGGATCCGGCGCCGGCGGGGAAGCTCTCCCCCCAGCCTCGCAGGCCGCGCTGGAAGGCGTGGGAGTGGGCGTTGACGAAGCCCGGCAGCAGCGCCCGTCCGGGCAGGGAGATGAGCTGCGGAAGACTCTCCCTTGGCGAGCTCTCCGTGCCGCTGCTGGAGGAGATCTCGCCGAGGCGACCGTCGGCCTCCACGGTGATCACCCGGTGGCGCCGGAAGGCGCCGTCGATCCACGCTAGCTCCGGCGCTAGCCGGTAGGGCGGTTGGAGAGGAATGCCGCCGGGAACCAGGGCCAGCGCACCGCCGCCGGGGCTGCGGCGCTGAGAGGGTGAGTCTTGGGCCGTCAACGCGAAGTCTCCGTGGGCTGTGGATCGAGCACCAGTCGCTGCAGCAGCTGATCCAGCTGGTCGCCGCCGGCGAGCAGTTGATCTTTGGGGATGAATTCGTTGGCCTTGTGAGCGACCTCGATGCTGCCCGGACCCCACACGACGCAGTCCATCTCCAGCTGTCGAAGCCAGCCGGCGTCGGTGGCGTAGGACGCCGAGATGGTTTCCTGCTGCCCGGTGAGGGTAGCGAGGCAGCGGCAGATGGGGGCCTTGGCGGAGGTCTCCAGGGGAGGGGAATCGTTGAGCGTCTCGACCCGTAGCTGGGCCCGGCTGCCGGCCCTGGCAAAGCCGTCCTCCACCGCTCGCCGGATCTCGGTAGCGAGCTCCTCCGGGTCCATTCCCGGCAGCGCCCGGGCGCCGATCTCCACGGTGCAGCGATCCGGCACCACGTTCACCGCCGAGCCGCCGTCGACGGTGCCGACGTTGAGGGCGGGATAGGGCACCTGGGGGAAGAATTCGTGATTTGTCGGGCGCCTCTCTTCAAGCTGCCGCCGCAGCTGGATCAGCGACTGCAGGATCGGCCCCAGGGGCTCGATGGCGTGAATGCCGAGATGGGGGTAGCCGCTGTGGGCCGGAACGCCCCGCAGCTCCACCCGCAGCCGCAAATGACCTTTGTGGAGCCGCACCACGCGCATCCAGGTGGGTTCGCCGATCACCGCGCTGCGGGGCAGGGGGCGATCCTCGGGCCAGTGGTGGCGGAAGTGGTGGGCGCCGAGGGTGCCCACCTCCTCGTCATAGGTGAAGATCAGCGCCAGCGGATGGGCCGGTTCACGCCCCGCCCGCAGCTGCTCCGCCAGGGCCCAGGCGCGGTTTGCCGCCAGCGCGACGAAGCCCTTCATGTCGGCGCTGCCGCGGCCCACCCAGCGGTCGTCTCCTTCGGTGAGGGTGAAGGGATCGCTGGTCCACTCCGGCTCCGTCGCCGGCACCACGTCCATATGCCCCGAGAGAACCAATCCCCGCCGCTCGGTCTCGTCCACCGGCGGTCCGACGAAGGCCACCAGGTTGGCCTTGGTGCCGTCTGGAGAGGGCTGGCGCTGGAGCTGAATCTCCGGACGGTCGAGATAGTCGCAGAGGAAGTCCACCAGCTCGAGGTTGGAGCGATAGCTGGTGGTGTCGAAACCCACCAGTCGCGCCAGCAGCTGATCGTCGGAAAGGGGGGGCTTGGTCTCTAGAGGGCTCATTCTCTCCACTCTACCAGTCGGCCCTGATCGCCGACTCGGTGATTCGACCGTGTTCCCCGTATCTGGGATATGGTTCGCCGCATTTTGGGGACGGCCAGCGGCGCTTTGGGGATAGCAAGAGATTTCGGCGAAGACGGGCTGCCGCTGGCGACGCGATATGCTCATCGCCGACATGACCCTTGCCGAAGAGAGTTCTTCACCGCCATCCGCGGCGCCGCCGGAGCTGATCCGGCGCACTCCGGGCCGCCGGATCCTTTACCTCACCCGGGATTTTGAGCTGATTCGCCGTCAGCTCGAGGGCTCATTGAGCCTGAGCTTCGACGACCTCTCTCCCGGGGAGCTGCTGGACGACATCAACACCGACACTATGTCTCCGGCATGGGTGTGCTTCCACCACCTCCCCGAAGACATCGCCCGCGAGGCCTACGCCGGTCTGGTGGATTCCGCCGGGCGACGGGTGTTTGCCCGCAACGGGCTCATCGATGGCGGCTTCGAGATCATCGTTTCCGGCCAGCGCAAGGGGGTCGGGTCTTCGCGGGAGACCGCCGTCCAGGCGGAGAAATTCGCCGGCATCCGAATCGCCATCGCCGATTCCTTCGCCCCGATTCACGCCCGCAACAACATCAATCAGGGCGTGTTGATGGCCGGCTACGAGGTCCTGCAGCGGCTGGAGGCGGGGGATGCCGTGGAGCTGGAGGCCTTCCTCCATGGTCTCGATCCCCTGACCCGCGAGGTGGTTCGTCACGGCGGGCTGTTCGCCTTTTCGCGGGCGCTGGCGGGAGGCGAGGCGGCCCCGCCTCCTCCTCGTCGCGAGCTTCGCCCCATGACCATGGCGGAGAAGATCCTGGCCCGCCACGCGGTGCGCGGTGGCGAATCCGCAAGCGGCGAGCCAGCGAGTAGCGGCGAAGCGTGCGCCGCAGGCGTTTCTGTCGCCGCCGGGGACAGTCTGGTGGTGACGGTGGATTGTGGCTATTCCCACGACTTCACCTCCGCCCAGGTGCACACCTTCCTGCGCCAGGAGCACGGCGAGAGCTATTCGGTGCAGCGGCCGGATCGCTTCGCCGCCTTCGAGGATCACCTGGTCTACGCCGATGAGGTGCCGCGGCTGCGGCCTCATCTGCCGAAGGTGGAAACCCTGAGGCAGCTGCAGCGGGATCTGGTGGAGCACACTGGGGTTCGGGCCTATCTGGCGGACGAGGGAGTCTCCCCGGGGATCTGCCACGAGGTCGCCCGGCAGGAGCTGGTGGCGCCGGGGGATTTCGTCCAGGCGACGGATAGCCACACCTGTATGGGAGGGGCGAACAACGCCCTGGCCTGGGGCGTTGGGGTTACCGAGTACTCCAATCTGCTGTGGTCTGGAACCACTCCGGTGGAGGTACCGGAGTGCATTCGGTTCCACCTGGTGGGGGAGCTCGCGGCGGGGGTTACGGCGAAGGATCTGATGCTCTTTCTGCTGCTGCGCTTCGCCAAGACCGAGCAGACCCTCAACCGAGTGATGGAATTCACCGGGCCCGGCCTGCGCTCGCTGTCTATGGACGAGCGGGCGACCCTCGCCAACATGGCGACGGAGTGCTCCGCCCGCGGTGCGGTGGTGGAGGCGGACGAGGCGACCTTCCGCTGGCTCGCCGAGCGCCGCTGCGCCGACGAGGCCGTCGCCTTTCGTCAGCGGGCGGTGGCTCCGGATCCCGGCGCTCTCTACCTCGGTGGGGAGCACATCGTCGACCTCTCTAGCCTGCGGCCGATGGTGGCCCATCCGGGAGATCCGGGGCGGGGCGAGCCTTCGGACCCCACCAACGGAGCGTGGATCGACGAGATCGGAGAGGTGGCCATCGATATCGCCTACGGCGGCAGCTGTACCGCCGGCAAGGTCGATGATCTCGCCTTCTACCACCAGGTCTGCCTCGAGGCCTTAGCGGCGGATCGGAGGGTGCCCGAAGAGGTTCAATTCCTGATCCAATTCGGCTCTCGGGAGGTTGAGGCACACGCCCGCCGGGAGGCCTGGATCGAGACCTTTGAGCAGGTCGGAGTGCGGCTGATTCAGCCCGGCTGCGGCGCCTGCATCGGCTGCGGTCCGGGGGTTTCGGAGCGCGCCGAGCAGGTCACCGTCTCCGCCATCAACCGCAATTACCAGGGGCGCAGCGGCCCCGGTCGCCTGTATCTCGCTTCTCCCCTCACCGTGGCGGCCTCCGCCTTCGCCGGGCGCATCGTCGCCTACGAGGTAGGGATGTTTCGCGCTGCGGTGCTCAGCTCCTGATGGCTCGAAGTACGGGGAAGGGTCGGGGGGCGATCCGATAGGGCCCGGCGGGGCAGGGCCCGGGCGGGCGCCCGTCCGCTCTCAGCTATCAGCTCCCCGATTTCAGCCCTCCACCGAGAGAATCTCCGCCTCTAGCCGGCCTTCGGCGGTGACGGTCACCACCGCCACCGTGAGGGGGAGGCTGAAACGGCGATGGCCGCAGGCTCCTGGATTGAGCAGCAGGCACTCTCCCCGTCGCTCCAGCTCCGGTCGGTGGCTGTGGCCGAAGACCAGCAGGCGGGAGTCGCTGAACCACGCCAGGGGAATGTCTTCTCGGCGGTGGGTCATGCGGTAGACGGGCCCCTCCCCGGAGGCCGTACCGGGCGGATCCAGGGTGCCGTGGGCGCTGGCGGGCAGCTCGGAGACCGCCCCGGCGGTGTCGACGTTGCCGCGTACCGCGGTCACCGGGGCCAGGGTTCTCAGCGCTCGCAGCAGCGAGATGTCTCCGACGTCGCCGGCGTGGAGCAAGAGGTCGCAGCCCGACAGGATCTCCATTACCCGAGGCCGCAGCAGGCCGTGGGTATCGGAGAGCACGCCGACCCGGAGCGAGGGGCGCTGAGGCTCACTGGATGTAGACATTGCGATTACTCTAGCACTGCGATTCTGTCGACGGTGGGGAGGAGCTCCTCGAAGGGTTCCGGCAATGTTGAAAGGTTCCGGCAAGGAAGAGTCAGGCGCCGCCTCGGGGCGTCGCCCCGGGGAGAGGGAAAAGCACGTATGGTCATCCACGGGCGCTTGCTAGACGAACACCAATCCGCAAAAATGTGAAACTGCGGCGACGAAGTCCTTGGAAATCACTCTGACGCTCGTCGCCCCCGCCGGAAATGAGGTTCTGGTATCCCATCCCGCTCAATTCTTCGCCGGAAGGCTCCGAGGGCTCAGCCCCCAGGAACTCTTCTTCACAATCGATCGTTCGCCAACGACACCCGGTGTTCTCAGCTCGGCTCTCCCTTGGCAGGCGGTCTCGATTCGGCAATCCCTTCTGAATCCGCGAATCCGATGATTCAGCGAGCAGGGTTGGCTCAACAAGCTTTGCATCCCTCGTTTTTGGCCTCATTCCATTCTCGAACTGAAGACCTGCAATCCCGAGGACTGCAGCCGGCAGCCCGATGCACCCCCCACCGATGTCTCCATCGGCGGGTCCCCGCGGCGGCCGGAACAAGGAAACACCTGAGGAGTAACTCTCAATGACCATCGCCTCGACCACGACGAGTGCCCTGGACGGCCTCAAAGAGCGTTTTGGAGACCGCATTCTCTTGGGATCGGATATTTCTGATTCCTACCATACGGACTACGGCAAGGTGTTCTTCCACGAACCCGGCGCCGTCGCCTTCTGCCACAACACCGAGGAAGTCGCGGAGCTGGTTCGCTACTGCCGCTCCGAAGGTCTCTCGATCACCGCTCGCGGTCAGGGTCACTCCCAGAGTGGTCAGTGCACCTCCAGAGATCACGGCGTGATCTTGGACACCTCGTCGATGCAGTCGATCCACAGCATCGATGCCGAAGGTCTTACGGTCACCGTCGATTGCGGCGTGGTGTGGCGGGACCTGGTGAAGACCGTGGTGCCCATGGGTCTGGTGCCGCCGACCCTCACCAACAACCTCGGGGTCAGCATCTCCGGTACCCTGTCCATCGCCGGCCTCGGCGTTGCCAGCTACCGCTACGGCGGTCAGGTGGACAACGTCCTCGAGCTCGAGGTGGTGACCGGCACCGGCGAGATCGTCACCTGCTCGGAGACCGAGAACCAGGACCTCTTCGACGTGGTGCGCTCCGGATTCAGCCAGTTCGCGCTGATCTGCCGCGCCAAGCTGCGCCTGCGCAAGTGCAAGCCCAAGGTGCGCAAGTACTTCCTGCTCTACGATGATCTCGGCGCTCTGATGCGCGACTCGGAGATCATCATGGCCGAGGGCAACGACGACTTCCACACCCTGGAGGCCTGGTGCTCCCCCTGCCCGCAGGGCGCGAAGCGCATCGGTGAGGGCATGGAGCTGGGGGTCGGCGCCCAGATCTTCGCCTATTGGATGTACCCGCTGCACCTGACGGTGGAATATGACGAGGGTGACGAGCCGGATGACGAGCGCATTCTCGGCACCCTCAACCCCTACCGCCACCTCGAGACCTGCGAGTACTCGCAGCTGGAGTTCTGCGAGCGCCTGGTGCCCCTCTTCCAGCTGTGGGATCGCAGCGGCTACACCGACATGGCTCACCCCTGGATGGAGACCGTCCTGCCCTGGGAGAAGGCGCAGGAGTACATCGAGACGGTGCTCTCGAACCTCCCGCCCCAGAGCCTCGGCCCGGGTGGCCACATTCTGCTGTGGCCCTCCCGCGGCGATACCTCCAACGCGCCTCTGTTCATGACCCCGAAGGACAACAACTTCGTCATGGGCTGGGGGCTGCTGCCGGCGGTTCCGGAGCAGTACCTGGAGCAGGCCCTGGCGCAGCTGGACATGGCCAGCGAGCTTTCCATCGGCTACGAGGGCAAGCGCTACCTCTCCGGCTACATCACCTTCGACACCCCCGAGAAGTGGGCGGCTCATTTTGGTGACAAGTGGCCGGGGATCCAGGCGGCGAAGAAGAAATTCGATCCCGACGGGATTCTGAACCCGGGCTTCATTCAGTACGAGTAGGCCCTAGCGCCTCGCCGCGGAGATTTCGCGGCGAAGCCAGTCTTGAAAAGACCCTCGAGAGACGGGCGAGCCAGTGCGGCTCGCCCGTTTTTCGTCTGTCGCCAAACAGCGCAGAATCACTCTACGCTGAGGCGGCGAGGGGCGCGGTGGCGGCAGCCCCTTTTGAGATGTCTCCGATGTCGGTTGCTCGAGGCTTTGCTTTCACCATCTCGGCACTTCGTGGAAGAATGGGCAACCCCAGTCCCTTGACCCGCTCTTCTGCCCCCGCCAGAGGGATCCTTTCTCCCGCCTATGAGCGAAAATTCCCAGCACTCCGCAAGCGCCGCATCGCCGCAGCGGCCAGTGGCTCGTTTGGGCTTGGCCTTCGACGACTTTCGGTCGTTCATCACCTACTATGCGCCCCATATCGCCATGGGGGGCATGTTCGTCGGTGCCCGAACCCCGCTAGAGCCGGGATCGATCTGCCAGCTGGACTTCAAGCTCAAGGATGGCTTTCAGCTGATCCAGGGGCTGGGGGAAGTGGTGTGGACTCGGGAACAGCCGGAAGGGCCGGATCGGCCTCCGGGAATGGGCATCCGCTTCCGCGAGCTCGACGACACCAGCCGCGATCTGGTCTTCCATATCGTCGAGCGACGCCTGGCCCAGGGGGAGAGCCTCGCCGGGCAAAGTGATCGGGAGGAGCAGGATCTGGAAGCGCTGGTGCGCTCGGCGGGGCAACGGCGCCAGCAGGCGGAGGCCCGAGCGGCGGAAGAGGCCAACCTGCAGGAGGAGCCAACTCGGCACCTTTCGCGTTCGGAGCTCGATGCGGCGATGCACCTTCCTTCGACCACCGGATCCGCGATGACTCATCCCGCTCCCGCCGCGCCAGCGGATCGTAGGAGCGAAGACGAGCTGCTGCCCTCCCTACCGGAGGATGTCGGAGCGCCGCGGGATTCGGCGCCGGCAACGCTGCCGCCGGAAGCGTCGAGTGGAGGACAGGACTCGGCGTCCACTCCCTTTAGCGGCGCCCGCCGCGGAGCGGCGGCGACGGAGGCTGAAGCTGCTACCCAGCAAGAACCTTTGGCGGGAGACTTCGACGCCGCGGCGGCGGCCTGGAATAGCCCTCTGGAAGGGGAGCCCCCAGCTTCGGGGCGCCTCGCCGGCGGGTCGCGCTCCGATTCTGCGGTGAATCTGGAAGATCTCTTCAAGGTGGCTCCCACCGCGGAATCTCCTTCCCTCAACCCGGCGATGACGCCGTCCCGCCCGACGCCGCCCCGCACCCGTCGCTCCCGGGCGCCCCTCTACATCCTGCTGGGCGTGCTGCTGCTGCTGGCGGCGACGGTGGGGGTTCTGCTGTGGTGGATGAATCAGCCGGCGGCGCCGGCCCCGCCGGTGCGGGAGCTTCCGCGTACCGCCGGTCGGGCGGAGCCGACGCTGGTCGACGTTGGGGAGGCGAGCGCGGAGCCTGAGGAAGAAGTCGCAACTCCGGTGGAGACCGCCCCTCCGCCTCCACCCCCTCCACCACCACCGGCTGCGGAGCCGGCGGCAGCGGTGCAGGAGATCACCTGGAGAGATCTCGGCGGCGAGACCCTGATTACCGTACGGGGAGATGGCGCCTTTCTCGAAGATCGACGCACCGTCTCTCGCCTTCGGGGAGGAAATCCTCGACTGCTGGTGGTGTTGAAGGGCATTTCCCGTCCCTTCCGTCCTCCTCAGCTCTCGGTAGCCACCGATCAGGTGGCGGGCTTGCGCACCGGTCTACACGTCAAGACGGGGGGCGAAGAGCTGCATCTGGTGGTCGACCTACAGGATCCTGCGGCCGAGTTGCTGCGCTCCGAGGCCTCGGAGCGAGAGCTTCGACTGTGGGTGGGGACCCGATGAGCAGGTTTCCTCTCGTCACCTCGTCGCCGCGAGCCGCGGTCGCTTCTTTCTTCAGCCATCCACCACAAGGCGGGCTTTGATCATGGCGTCGAACCACGACTCCCAGCGGAACTCGAGAGCCGACGAACGGGTTGACCTCCAGGCGGAGGTCGATCTCGAGTTCGAGAGCTTTCAGGGTTTTCTCTCCGAGTTCGCGTCGAATCTTTCCGTCGGCGGCATGTTTGTGCGCAGCGAGCAGCCAGCGCCGGCGGGAACTCGCCTGGACTTCGTCCTCAAGCTGAAGGACGACTTCAAGCTGGTTTACGGCAAAGGGCAGGTGGTTTGGGCGCGCACTCCCGAAACCGCTGGAAGTGAGCTCGAGGCCGGCATGGGAGTGCGGTTCTTGGAGCTGCGGGGTGAGAGCCGAGAGCTGATTCAGCGCATCGTGGATCAGCACATGGCCGCCGGCGGCGCGGCTTTCGATCTCGAATCGGAAGCTCCCCCTGAGCAGGTCGCAGCACAGCCCCCAGAACAGCCCCCAGAACAGCTCCCAGAGCAGCTTGTAGTGGCGGAGCCGGAAGGGCATATCGAGCGTCCGAGCCCGCCGACGGTGAAGGCTTCGGTAGCGCCGCAGCCCGCCTCGGTGGTGGACTTCGCGGCCGACCCCGACGCTGGCCGAGTGGTGGATTCCGCTGCCGCTGCCGCTGCCGAGCAAGAGCGCCAGGAAAGGGAGCGGCGAGCCCGGGAGGAGGCTCAGGGCCCCATCGACCCGGCGGCTCTCGCAGATTTCTTGGAGCCGGCGGAGCGAATGGCGGAGGAGCGTCCGGGTCCGAACCTCGCGGCGAATTCGACGCTGGAGTCCGGCGAGGGCAGCGGTGATCTGGGAGATGCCCTCACCCCGTGGCCCGAATCTCTGCGGGTACCAGATTTCTCCCCGGGCAAAGATCTAGACGATACGGACCTCACCGGAGAGGTCTTCGTACCGCCTCCCAGTGAGCCTCCGGCAGTGGCGCTACCACCCGCTGCGGCCCCTTCCGCTGCCGCAGCTTCGCCGGCCCCCGTGGATCCCGCGATTCCTGCTGCGGCCCCGGTCCCCGCGATTCCCGATTCGATGCTCGATTCGACGGTGGTCAGTGGAACGCCCGGTCCTCAGCCTCCTCGCTCGGCCTCCCTGGACGACACGACGGTCGCCGCGCTGCCGAAGGGAAAGGCGCCGCAGGAGCCGCCGCCCACCCCCAAGCGTCGACGGCTTCTCTCACCGACCACCATTCTGCTGGTGCTGGTATCCGCCGGCCTCGGAGCCCTGATCAGCACCTATAGCGAACCGCTGGTGAACTGGATCAGCGGCTACGACAGCCTGCGGGACTCCTCCGCCATCGTCGATATTCCGCCACCGGCGACGCTGAGAGCAGAGAGTGCGGAAGCCCGCGCTGATGCAGAGGCGAAGAGGGCTCCGGCGACGACCGATGGTGAGTCTGAATCGATCGCGGACGAGCCGGCGGCTCAGCGGGGATCCACGGCCCCCGCCGCCCTCGCCGAGGAGGCGGGCGCCGAGGGTCAAGGCTCCGTCGCGACGACGGCATCTCTCGCCTCGGTCCAGGATCCGATGACCCGGGTGCGCTTGATCACCTGGAAGGAGAACGGCGGCGAGACCACCGTCACCCTGTGGGGGGATGGTTATCTCTCGGAAGACAACCTGGTGCAGGTGAGGCTGGAGGGGGAGAACGCCCGCGAAGTGGTGAAGCTGCGGGGCATCAACTGGCCCTACCGAGAGCCGGTGCTCTACGTCAACTCGGGGCAGGTGGACCGGGTGCGGGTCGGCTTCCATCCCAAGCCCATAGGCAACGAGCTGCACATCGTTCTCGACCTCGCCGATGCCTCGGTGCAGCTCTCCGGGGTAGAGCGCGAGGCCAACAAGCTGCAGCTGCGCTTCACCTCCTCCTGAGGCCTCCCTGGCACAGACATGATTGCAGCCCTAGAGATTCTTGGTGGGGTGGTTCTGCTCTACCTCGGAGGGGAAGCCTTGGTTCGCGGCGCCTCTCGGGTCGCCCTGCGCTTCGGCCTCTCCCCCCTGGTGATCGGGTTGACGGTGGTGGCCTTCGGCACCTCGGCGCCGGAATTGGCGGCGTCCCTGGCGGCGGTGTACGAGGGCTCGGAAGGCATCGCCCTGGGCAACGTGCTGGGGAGCAACATCGCGAATATCGGCCTGATCCTCGGCCTCGCGGCGCTGATGCGTCCGCTGACGGCAGAGTCGGTGGTGCTGAAGCGGGAAATCCCCTTCATGATCTTCGTTTCGGTGCTGCTCGTGCCGATGGCCCTCGATGGCGCCTTCCAGCGCTTCGACGGTGGCCTGATGCTCTTCTTCTTCGTCGGCTACCTCTTCGTCCTGCTGCGCAAGGGAGAGGCGCCGCCGGACGTCGACGAGGAGCTCGGCGACCTCGACCCCAGCGAGATCTCGGTGAATCGAGAAGTGGTGCTGATCGCCGTCGGCATCGCCATGCTGGTGCTGGGCTCGGACCTGCTGGTACAGGGAGCGGTGGAGATCGCCCGCTACTTCAGCGTCTCCGAGCAGGTCATCGGCCTCACCCTCGTCGCCTTCGGCACCAGCCTGCCGGAGCTCGCCACCTCGGTGGTGGCGGCGCGCAAGGGCGAGGGCGACATCGTCCTCGGTAACGTCATCGGCTCGAACATCTTCAACGTCCTGCTGGTGCTCGGAACCACCAGCCTGCTGCTGGAGATCCCCGCCGCCCTCGCCGCCATTCAGCGCGACCTCATCACCGGCCTGGTGTTCAGCGTCGTCGTGGTGATCTTCCTGCTCGTCCCCAAACCCCTGCACCTCGGCCGAGGCGAAGGCAGCGTGCTGCTAGCGGCCTACATCGGCTACATCTTCTGGGTTTTTTGGAGTTGACAGTTGCCGAGACTTGTCGTGAACAACCCTTGTTCGCGGTACCGGTTCAACGGAAGGTAGGCAGTATCGAGAGGTCGGCGGGGAAAGATCGGATGAGAAATTTCGGCTCAATATGGTCCTTGAGAGGGTGTGATTTCGCGTTGCCTGATGAGTATGTTTTAATTATCAATTGATTTTTAGGGGTTCATTGCTTTCAGCTTTTCAGGCATTCCGCCAAAATTCTGACGTCATGAGTTAGACCATCCCAACTCAAGAATACGGGCAGTTCAAGAACACAGGCAGCTCACAAGCACACGGGCTAAGGTGGATAGGCAGCCTTTCGAGGCTTACATCCTCCCGTAGCCGCTATTTATTACTCCGCCTGGCGTGTGATCAGGCCAGCACAGGAGGCATCATGCCAAAATATTCCTTTCAGTGGATCGCTTTTTACATCATTCTCGCGACAGTCACTTGCTTTACAATCCCTGCCTCGGCTCAGCTTCCTGTCTACGGTGCTGTTCTCAGCGACACCATCGTGACCTTGGAGCTCAAGATCGACGCAGGGGACACCATTGAGCTTTCATTGCGCGAGGGCGAGATGGGGCAGGTGAGCTTCGGAGGAGATGAATCCTATGGCTTCATAGGAACCCTTCCCGAAGAGTCCGTAGGGCAAGTCGACCTTTTTGTCGCTCGCCTCACAAATCACGAGAGCGGCGACGGTGCCGTGGTAGAGCAGCTCTGGAAAGATGACATCGCCTTGGGCGGCTCTCGCCACTTTGACTTCGGCCCCGGCTTTGAGCTCACAGTGGCGCCGGAACTGGGGCAGGCAACCTCGTCTCCGGACACTTGATTTGATCCCTTAGGAGGTGGGCTGTCTCCCCTCCTTGATTCTGTATCGAATCCTCTAGACAGACCCGCACTTCATTGAGTGCGTCGCCTAATCCCTGACCTGCGATTTCCGCAGCTCAGGGATTTAGTGTGTCTGGGGCTCAATTTCACCACAGCCTTTAGGTGCAGGCGATTCCCTATCTCTAGGTTTGCAGTATGCCTTCGCCTACTTTGCGATCGGTGGTCCCTGCAAAGGCTAAGGTGCGCGTTCTATGAACGAAGCCCAAAAAACCAATTCCAGGCTTCGCCTCTATCCCTAAACTCAACTAAAGGGCGTACGTCTGGATAGGAGTGGGGACGCCACTCAATGGCCGTCTCACGATCAATGAATTTCGGGCATCTATTCGAACTATTCCCAAACAAGGAGATTCAGAATGAACGCGTTTCGATTGATTGCGTGCATGGCGTTGCTGTGCCTGGCCTCGCTATTTATTCAACCCGCATCGGCACAGGGCGCCTTTACCATCACCGATGATTCTCGCCTTCTTTCTGGCCATCTGGAGCTGGGTGATGGTGAAATCATAAAGTTCAAGAGCCGCAGCGGAGAGTTATTTACTATTCATTTCGAAGGCGACTCCCGCGGCTACGGAATCGTAATGACTCTTGACGAAGACGACAGTTCACCTGCCTTCGAGATTCTTGTCCTGGCGATCGAGGAGCATTCCTCCGGCGCCGGTCAGACGATGCGCCAAGTAGATCGAGTACAGGGCGAGGTTGGAGGCAGTGCGGTCGGTCTGATGCCGAGTCCCTTGGCCGCCGTGAAGGTCGATGCGATCTCCCTCGCCGAGGTGGAGCCGGCCGAGCTCTCTCGGCAGGACCTCATACGGAAGGCGCTACAGACCGGAACCAACCCGGATCAGGAGAGCGTCTGCTGTGTTACCTGCGGGAATACGACGGCTTGCGGCTGCGCAATCGTCATGGACTGCGGAAGCTGCTGCTCCGGTGGCTGCTGCGGGGGAGGTGGAGGTCAAGGCCCCCTTAGTCAGAGCCCGTAGCTCTTGGGGAGTCGTTTCGAAAACTGGTATTGATTCTCCAGCGGGCCTTGAGCGTTTCCTGACTCAAGGCCCGCTGGCTATTTCAGCCTAGGTAGAGACAGTAATGTGCACGGTGGCCGAAAGTGAATCGATACTTCCGTCGCCAGAACATCCACCCGGTCGACTCTCGGCCATGAAGCTCAACGTGTGAGTGCCGCGGTTCAGCCCCTTGATCTCAATAGGGCGCCGAATTGAGGTGCTGCCGGGCTCGTACCAATCTGAGAAAATGACCGTGGATTCGTCAATTTGAATTGTATAGCGAACGGGTTGACAAACGTCTTCGTTCGGTTGAATCAAAATCCAGAGCTGACCTTCGGTCTCGGTCGTAATCTTTGCGGTTTCCGGTTGGCATAGGGTTGGGTTGGTTCTTGGCAGCGAGCATTGTGCGTCAAGCTGTATCGTCTGGAGTATTAAAGGAGGGAGAGGCTCCTCTTTTAGCTGTTGGATCAGCTCGTCTGAAACTTCATGATCCAGACTGACAGATAAGTCTGTCACCACGCCAACCGCCCAATTACGCAGACCGTCGTTGCTAGCGGATGGCGGGGCCTTCAGCACCTCCACGGCGAGGGGGAAGAGCTGACCGCTGACTTCAAGTTTCTTATGATGGTCGGCTTGCTGGTGTTGCAAGGTCGCTAGCAAGAACGCGCCGATCGCCACTCCGCCGGCCTGAATCCAATTGGGTAGCCACTCAAGATAGTGGGGTTTTTTGTTTTCGCTCATCTAGGGTAGTTCCTCCTACCCTAAAACGCGCAAATCCTTCGGCAAATGGAGCAGCGGAGGTTTGGATTAGCGTCGATGCGAGTCTCACCGCATAAAGCGCCCCGCTCCCTCCGGCGTCAGCAGTCCCTGCCAGGTGCCGGCGCCTAGAACCACCGGCAGCAGATTACCGGGGTTGGTGCGCAGCCGGTCGAGGGCCTCGGAGAGGGGCTCTTCGGGGGAGGCGGTCTGGAAGCGGGTGGTCATCACGTTGCGTACGGCGGTGTCGGCGCCCTGCTGCTGGAGAGCTTGGGCGAAGGCGTCGCGGGTGAGGATGCCGATGGGGCGGTCGAGCTCAGAGACCGGCAGGGCGCGAAAGGGGCTTAAGGAAAAGAATTGATTGGCGTGGGCCAGGGTGTGGAGGGGAGAGAGGGTGGGGAATTGGGTGAGCATGGCCTGGCGCACGTCGATGCCGTCGAGGCGGGCGATGCGCTGCACGAAGGCGGCCTCCCGGGAGGCGCTCCACCACACGAAGAAGCCGATCAGGGCGAGGACGGGGTTGGTGCCGGCGCCGGGCTGAATGGGAATCAGGCCGAAGAGCACGAAGGCGGCGGCGATGAGCTTGCCGACGTTGGCGGCCCAGCGGGTGGCCTTGGGGAAAGGGACGAAGAAGCCCATGCAGGCGCGCAGCACGCGTCCGCCGTCCATCGGGAAGGCGGGGATCAGGTTGAAGAGCACCAGGCCGATGTTGGCGAACATCAAAGCGGTCTCGAAGGGGATGCCCATCACCCCGGCGGAGGCCGGCAGGAGGGGGCCGAAGAGCTGCAGCTGGACGAAGAGCAGAACGGCGAGCACCACGTTTACCGCCGGGCCGGCGAGGGCCACCACCAATTCCTGCACCGGCTTCTGGGGCATGCGCTCGAGGCGGGCGAGGCCGCCGATGGGCAGGAGGGTAATGTCCCGAGTGCCGATGCCGTAGTAGCGGGCGGCGAGGGCGTGGCCGAACTCATGGAGGGCGACGCAGCCGAAGAGGGCGATCACGAAGGCGACGGAGGCGAGGGTGCCGACGGTGCCGAGGCCGCGCCCGAGGTCGCGCCAGGCGATCCACAGCAGGAGAAGGAAGAAGGTCGCGTGCACTCGCACCGGAATGCCGAGGAGGGTGCCGAGATGAATGGACCAGCGCATGGTGGAAGCAGCCTTTCTGCGTATTGGCTCGGGGCGAGTCGAGGGACGGTGGGGAGGGCGAAGGGAAGGGGCGAGGAAAGGGGGAGGGGAGGCCTAGGGGGAGCGGCGAAGGCCGCTGAGCGTATCTACCGCTTCGAGGCCTACTGCTCCGAAGGCCTACCGCTTCGAGGGAGCGGTGGTTTCAGAACCGGCCCAATTCGCTTTGGCGGGGCTCTGGAAGAAGGAGGACACCGCGAGCAGTAGCCCCCAGTAGCAGCAGGCCTACTAGCAGCAGGCCCAGCAGGATCAGACCCAGCACTGGCAGGCTCAGCAGCCGGAGGAGCGGGGAGAGAGGCTCGAGGTTCGGTCTCCTCCATCCTCTGGCAACGGATTCCGAAGGCCTTAGATTCCGCCGGAGCGCAGAGGTGCTCAGAAGCCCGAGGCGCTGCCGATGCAGCTTCGAGAGCCGCCCTGCGGTACCGGCAGAGAATCGACCTCTAGCCCTTCGAGCTGGTTGGTGCCGGTGGATCATTCCAAAGCCTGAAGAGTGACGGGCACCTCTCGAGAGCCCTGCTCGTTGACTACCGTAAGCTGAACGGAGACCCCAACTCCCGCGGTCTCGAAGGCGTAGAAGAGGTCGTCGAGGGATTGCACCGCCTCGCCGTTCACCGCGACGATGCGGTCGCCGAGGATCACCCGCCGTCCCCGCCGGGAGGAGCGCAGTCCCTCGAGGCCGGCGCGATCGGCGGGTCCGCCGGAAAGCACTCGCTGGAGGATCACTCCCTCCAGGCCCCAGCGGCGGGCGTAGCGGTCGGCCAAGGCTTCGATTCCAATCCCCGGCTGGATGGGGCGGCCGTATTGAATCAGCTGCGGCACCAGTCGGCGCACCACGTCCACCGGCACGGCGAAGCCAATGCCGGCGGAGGCGCCGCTGGGGCTGTAGATCGCCGTGTTGACGCCGATCAACCGCCCCTGAGAATTGAGCAGCGGGCCGCCGGAGTTGCCGGGATTGATCGCCGCGTCGGTCTGCACCAGGTCGCGAATCAGGCGGCCGCCGGGGCTGCGCAATTCTCGGCCGAGGGCGCTCACCACCCCCACGGTGAGGGTCTGGTCGAGGCCGAAGGGGTTGCCGATAGCCAGCACCCGCTGCCCGACCACCAGGTCGAAGGAGCGGCCGACGGAAACCGGTCGCAGAGATTCCGCGAAGTTCTCGAGGCGCAGCACCGCGAGGTCCTTGTTGGGGGCGGTGCCCACCAGTTCCGCGGTGAAGGTCTGCTGATCGGCGAGAGTGACGGTGAAGCGGCTGCCGTTTTCGATCACGTGGTAGTTGGTGACGACGTGGCCCTCGTCGTCCCACAGGAAGCCGCTACCGCTGCCGCGGGGAATCTCGAAGACGTTGGTGGAGAACCAGTCCCGCTGCAGCGCGGAGGTGTTGACGGAAACCACGGAGCGAGCGGCGAGGCGGAAGATCTCGATATCTCGACGCTCGCCGGCGGTGAGTCCCTCGGGCATCGCGGAGCGATCGACGGAACCGAGGGACTCGGCCGGCGACGGGGTGCCGGGGGTGGAGCCCTCCCGCTCCGAATTCGCCAGCCCCGAATCCGCCAGCGTCGAGCCTGCTGGTGCCTGGGCCTCAGCGGCGTCCACCGCGGAGGAGAGAGGGGAGCGCTGAGACAGAAACAGACCCGCCATCAGGCCAAGGCCCAGGGCGAGGAGAGAGATCAGGAGTGTGCGCATCGAGGGGTGCTCCTCAGCGAGGAAAGTAGGGGCTCAACAGATTCGGCTTGGAAGATCAGGGCCCAGAAGGTCAGGGGCGTCACGGTGAGCTGAAGGGGCGGCGTCATCGGTAGGTTGCGGGGGGCTGAGGCATCGAGGGGGCAGTGAGCCCGGGTTTTGTTTGGGCGGTGAGACTCATGGAGGTTCGAGCCTGTAGGGATTGAGGAACCCTCGTCTAGGAGCACACTGTAGCGCTCTTGTGGCAATGTCGGAGCCCCCTTGGACCCTATGATACGATCCACCCCCGATCTTGGCTCGCTGTACCTCGATGAGCCATATCGATCCCCTCGCCTCTTTTCTACCTGCCTTTCTCACTCACGATACTCAGCAAGATTCTTGGGCTCCCGGCTGCTGCCTCAGCGGGGGAGTACCGTCAGGAGGACTGTCAATATGTCGAAGACCTACAATGGACTGACTCCCCCGACGGATGGTCAGCAGATTCAATACGAAGACGGCAAGGTCCAGGTTCCGGATCGTCCCATCGTTCCCTTCATCGAAGGCGACGGCATCGGGCCGGATATCTGGCGCGCCACCCAGCGAGTGCTGGACGCCGCCGTGGAGAAGACCTATGGCGGCTCCAAGTCCATCGCCTGGTTCGAGATCTACGCCGGCGAGAAGGCGAAGGAAAACGTTGATGAATGGCTTCCCCAGGACACCATCGACGCCATCAGCGACTTCCGCTGCGCCATCAAGGGGCCGTTGACCACCCCCGTCGGCGGCGGTTTCCGCAGCCTCAACGTCTCGCTGCGTCAGCTCCTCGATCTCTACGCCTGCGTGCGGCCCTGCCGCCACTATCCCGGCGTTCCCTCTCCGGTAAAGACCCCCGAAAAGGTCGATATGGTGCTCTTCCGCGAGAACACCGAGGATGTCTACTCCGGTTTCGAATGGCGCTCCGGCAGCGATGAGGCCAACGCTCTGCGGGATTACCTCGGCTCCGAGCTGGGGGCCCAGGTGCGCGAGAATAGCGGCATCGGCATCAAGCCGATCTCGGCCTTCGGCTCTAAGCGGCTGGTGCGAAAGGCGGTGCAATACGCCCTGGACAACGGCCGCAGCTCCGTGACCCTGGTGCACAAGGGCAACATCATGAAGTTCACCGAGGGCGCCTTCCGGGATTGGGGCTACGAGCTCGCCAAGGAGGAGTTCCCGGATCAGGTGATCAGCGAGGCGGACCTGTGGGATCACCACGATGGCAAAATGCCCGAGGGCAAGATCCTGATCAAGGACCGCATCGCCGACGCCATGTTTCAGCAGGTGCTGCTGCGCCCCGCCGAATATGACGTCATCGCCACCATGAACCTCAACGGTGACTACCTCTCCGACGCCCTCGCCGCCCAGGTGGGCGGTCTCGGCATGGCGCCGGGATCCAACGAGGCGGACGGCGTCGCCCTCTTCGAGGCGACCCACGGCACCGCGCCGAAGTACGCCGACCAGGACAAGGTCAACCCCGGTTCGCTGATCCTTTCCGGCGTGATGATGCTGCGCTGGCTGGGCTGGCAGGAAGCGGCGGACGCGGTGGAGCGGGCCCTCGGCACCACCATCACCCAGAAGCGGGTGACCTATGATCTCGAGCGCCAGATGGAGGGAGCCTCGCTGCTCAAGACCTCCGAGTACGGCGACGCCATCATCGAGAACCTCTGATTCAGCGCCGCAGCTGCCGCCTTGGGCGATGCAGCGAGCGGCGATCCTCAGCTGAAGACCTGAGCCCTGAGACAGCCGACCCGCGCACTGCTGAGCAGCGGGTCGGCGACCCTCGGATCGGCAGCCATCCAATCGCTGGTAGTGAACATCAAGGTGGGGAACCATCGCCCCGATTCACTATCAGCGGTGGTAGCCGCTGGTCGTCAGCTGATGGACAGTCATTCGAAGAACTAGATCGGATCCTTCCAAAGGAGAAACCCGTTGAAAATCCACGAGTATCAGGCGAAGGAAATTCTGCGCCGGTACGGGGTGGCGACCCCCCGCGGGGAAGTCACCGACGATCCCGCTGAAGCCCGCCGTATCTGTGAATCCCTGGGTGGAAAGTGTGTCGTCAAGGCACAGATCCATGCCGGTGGCCGAGGTAAGGGTGGCGGCGTCAAGCTCGCCTCCTCGCCGCAGGACGCCGAGAGCCGCGCCGGCGAGATCCTCGGCATGCAGCTGGTGACCCCGCAGACCGGTGCCGAGGGCCAGAAGGTTCGCAAGGTGCTGATCGAGGAGCAGCAGGACATCGCCCAGGAGCTCTACCTCTCGGTGCTGCTGGACCGCGACCTCGGCTCCCCCATCGTGATGGCCTCCTCCGCCGGCGGCATGGACATCGAGGAAGTCGCCGAAGAGACCCCGGAGAAGATTCTCCGGCAGCCCTTCGACCCCCACCTCGGCCTGCTGCCCTTCCAGGCCCGCGCGGTGGCCTCCGGTCTCGGCCTCAGCGGCAAGACCGCCCGCAAGGCCGCCGGCCTGATCACCGCCCTCACTCAGGCGTGGATCGACACCGACGCCTCCCTGGCGGAGATCAACCCGCTGATGGTCAGCGGCTCCGGGGACGTGCTAGCGCTGGACGCCAAGATGGACTTCGACGACAACGCCCTCTTCCGCCACAAGGACATCCACGAGATGCGGGACCTGGAGGAGGAAGATCCGAAGGAGGTGGAGGCCAGCCGCTACCACCTCAACTACATCACCCTCGACGGCGAGATTGGCTGCATGGTCAACGGCGCCGGCCTGGCGATGGCCACCATGGACATCATCAAGCTCTACGGCTCGGAGCCGGCGAACTTCCTCGATGTCGGCGGCTCGGCTTCCCAGGATGCGGTGAAGAACGCCTTCCGAATCATCGTTTCCGACGAGACGGTGAAGGCGGTGATGATCAACATCTTCGGCGGCATCGCCCGCACCGACCGCATCGCCCGCGGCGTGGTGGCGGCCATCGAAGAGCTCGGGGACGAGGTTCAGGTGCCGGTGATCGTGCGCCTGGAAGGAACCAACGTCGATCAGGGCCGCGCCGTGCTGCGGGAAGCGGACTTCGATTTCATTGTCGCGGACCACATGGCGGACGCTGCCAACAAGGCCGTTGCCGCTGCCCGAGGAGAAGGCTAATGGCGATTTGGGTCAGTAATGAAACCCGGCTCCTGGTGCAGGGCATCACCGGCAAAGAAGGTGAGTTCCACGCCAAGGGCTGTCGCGACTACGGCACCCAAGTGGTGGCGGGAGTCACTCCCGGCAAGGGAGGCCAGCAGGTCGAGGGCATTCCGGTCTTCGATTCCGTCGCCGAGGCGCGGCAGGAGACGCAGTGCAACGCCACGATGATCTTCGTGCCGCCCCCCTTCGCCGCCGACGCCATCATGGAGGCGGCGGCGGCCGGGGTGGAGCTCGTCGTCTGCATCACCGAGGGCATTCCGGTGCGCGACATGCTGCGGGTGCGGGCCTTCCTCGACGAGGTGAATCGGGGCTCCGAGAGCCCGGTGCGCCTGGTGGGCCCCAACTGCCCCGGAGTGATCACCCCCGGACAGGCGAAGATCGGCATTATGCCCGGTCATATCCACTCCCCGGGCTCTGTGGGCGTGGTGAGTCGCTCCGGCACTCTCACCTACGAGGCGGTGTGGCAGCTGTCCAACGTCGGGCTGGGGCAGTCTTCCTGCGTCGGCATCGGCGGTGATCCGATCAACGGCACTAGCTTCATCGACGTGCTCTCCGCCTTCAACGACGATCCGGACACCGAAGCGGTGATCATGATCGGCGAGATCGGCGGCAGCGCCGAAGAGGAAGCCGCCGCCTGGGTGAAGGACAACTTCAACGGGCCGGTGATCGGCTTCATCGCTGGGCGCACCGCTCCTCCGGGCCGCCGTATGGGCCACGCCGGCGCCATCGTGTCCGGCGGCAAAGGCACCGCCGAGGGCAAGATCGCGGCGATGCGCGAAGCCGGAATCCACGTCGTGGACTCCCCTTCGTCTATGGGCGAGGCGGTCGCCGAGGCCCTCAAGGGCTGAGGTCTTCGGGGAGCCGATGACCGAAGCCTCGTCGCTGGACTCGTCGCTGCCGCGGGCCGGAGAGCAGCTGGTGCTGCCTCGGCCCGCCGGCACCGGCTGGTTTGCCCTGCTCGGAGGTGGAGATTCCGCCTACGGAGAGACCTTCGACGCCGACCTCGCTTGGCTCGCCAAGATCGAGGCCGGCGTCGTGGGTTTCCTGCCCACCGCCAGCGGCTCGATGGATTACCATCGCCAGCTGGCGTCCTACTTCCACGAGGAGCTAGGCCGCGCTCTCGAGCTGATTCCCGTCTACCGCGGCCGGGATGTGCGTCGCCGCCCTCACCTGGAGCGCATCGCCACCCTGCCGGCGACCTATCTCGGCGGCGGCGTGGCGGACATGCTGCTGGAGACGTTGCGAGATAGCCCGGTGCTGGATGCCCTCAAGGAGGGGCTGGAGCAGGGGCGTTCGATCATCGCTACCGCCGCCAGCGCTCGAGCCTTCGGAGCCTGGGCCCTCGGCCTTGGAGGCGATGAGGTCTTGCCGGGATTTGGCTGGCTCCGGGGAGGGGTCCTGGAGACCGTCTTCGAGCCTGAAGACGACGAGCGGCTGCGCCAGCTCCTGAAGCGGCCCGGCGCCCGCTGGGCCCTCGGTTTGCCGGCCGGAAGCGCGGCCCTGCTGGCGCCATCCGGCGAGGTTGAGGTGGTTGGCGAAATTTACTATCTGGACGCCGTCGACGGGGACTTCCGAATCTACCGGCAGGAGCCCTCGGACGGGGTGCTCCCACCGCTCCCCCTGGACCCTCGGGAAGGCTGAGGGCTGGAACTGCTCCCAACCCTTCGCAGCCTCTCGCCGAATGGTCCCCCCTTCATGACTTTCGGGCGCAAGCCCATTCCCGAACGATTCACTTCAACCTTCATAGAGACCATAGCGGGCTTCGCCCGCGGGAGACGAATAACATGGCTAAGACTCTGACCATCATCAAGCCCGATGCCGTTGCTGCCGGCAATGCCGGAAACATCCTCGCCCAGCTGGAGGGTGAGGGCTTCACCGTTCGCGGGCTGCGCCTGCTGCGCCTCACCGAGGCCCAGGCCAAGGCCTTCTACGCGGTGCACGCCGAGCGCCCCTTCTACGGTGAGCTGGTGAGCTTCATGACCTCCGGCCCGGTGATTCCGGCGGTGCTGGAGCGTGAGGACGCCGTTCCCTACCTGCGTCAGGTGATGGGTGCCACCAACTCCGAGGAGGCCGCCGAGGGCACCATCCGCAACCGCTTCGGCACCAACATTGAGCGCAACGCCATCCACGGCAGCGACTCCGAAGAGAACGCCGCCATCGAGATCGCCTTCTTCTTCAGCCAGGCGGACCTCATCGGCGCTCAATAAGAGGCGCTCCATCCAAGACGTCGTCCGCTGATGCGGCGGCTTCTAGCCGAGGGCACGCGGCCTTTCTCCGGTTCTTTCCGGGAAGGTGCGTGCCCTTTGTTGTTGCGGAATCCACCCACCGTTTCTGCCACCGGGCTCCTCGCTTTAGGCTCCTCGCCTAAGCCGGTGCTTTCGGGGTTGGGGCAGGGCCAAAGACAACAACGCCCTCCCGGAGTCGTGAGACCTTCTCGGGAGGGCGTTGGGAGATCCGCAGAGCTTAGGCTCATGGAGCCCGGGCCTCGGGATCCGCTCTATTTCGGGGGAACCGGGATCAGATCTCTAGCTTCTGCTCGATGGCGGTGAGGCGATGACGGGCCATGGCGAGATTGGAGCGCTCGCGGTCGAGGGCGAAGTAGAGGAAGAGATTTGGCTCTCTGCTCAGGGGGCGGATCAGGTGGTACTGGGTACCGAGGGAGATGAGGATGTCCTCGATCCCGTCATCGAGGCCGAGATCCTGCATTACGCGGAGCTTGGCCCGCACCACGGCGGTGTTACCGGCGCTAGCAATATCGAGATTGATGGCTTCGCCGCCGCCGGCGGTGCCGAGGGTCATGCCGCTCTGATAGTCCACCAGGCTGATGCCTAGGGCTCCCTCGATCTGCATGGCTTCTTGAAGACTTTCTTTCACGTTACCCATCATCGTTTCCTTCTCTTGACTAGGTATTTCAGCGTCTGCTGCAGCAGTTGATTCTTCTGCTGTCAGAGGCGCAACTTCATCGAACAATGACTCCACGCTGGCTCTGCGCCCGTTGACGCTCTCCTCTCCGAGGTCGAAGGGGGAGACGCTGAGCAGGAGCGTTTCGAGAGCCGTGGTGATGGTTTGGGGGGATTCGGGGCTGGCTTCTTTGAGGGTGATCTGGGCCTGGTGATCCCAGCCGAGGATCTTGCGGGCCGCTTCGTTGCCGATCAGTGAGTCGGTCTCGGCGTGGATCAAGTCCCCGTGATCGAAGGCCAAGGTGCCGACGCTGCCCTTCCAGGACACCTCCAGCCGGCAGTCCCGCCGCTCTTGGAAGATCAGCAGCGCAAAGCCGTGGAGAGAGAGGCCGTCGACGAAGCGTTGACGCTTCTCGGCGGTCTCCTGGATCAGCGTCATGAGCTGCGGGAGATCGACCGGCTTTTCGACATAGGCGAAAGCCCCGCAGCGCTGAATTTCTCGCTTTAGTCTGGGGTTGCCGAAGGCGGTGACGGTAATCACCGAACCGTCGAATTTTCGATCTCGGAGGGCCAGCAGAAGGTTGAAGCCGTCCATCACCGGCATGTTGATGTCGGTGAGGACTACGTCTGCGGGGCTCTCTTCGAGCTGATCTAGGGCTTCCTGGCCGTTGCCGGCCTCGAGAACCTGGAGGTTGGGGTACTTGCTCTCGAGGGCGTCTCGGATGCTGTCGCGGAATAGGTCCTCGTCATCTACGATCAGGACCGTCGGGATATCGGATTGTGTGCTTTGGCTTGTTGTTGCCACAGAGACGATCTTTCTGGGACTTCTTGATCACTTGGTGAGGTACTGAGCAGCGCAGTTTAGTGGTCCGGTGGAGTCGTTCTCCAGCAGAGGAAGCGTGCCCTCTGGGGAGAGAAACGCAGTCCCGCAGCAGAGGGCCAGGGCCGGTTACCGCGAATCTGTTTCTTGACGATCTAGACCTGAATCGGTGCAAGTGTCGCTGCTACTGGTGCGGAGAAACGGGAGAAGACAACAAGGTTGTGATGTATATCATGGTTTCGCGAGGTCCAAAAGTATCGTCGCTTCGGTGCCTTTTCCTGAACTTTCTAGGGTGATGCTGGCTCCCATCAGCGACAACAAATGCCGGCAAATCGCCAGTCCTAGGCCGGTGCCGTCGGAGCGGGTGGTGTAATAAGGCTTGAAGATGTGGGCAAGGATTTCTTCTGGAATCCCGGGGCCATTGTCTTTGACTACCAGGACGAAATGAGAGCCGCTGGGGTAAGCGCTGAGGGTGACCAATGCCCCGGGACGGCTCCGCAGCGCCTTGGCGGAATTCGCCACCAAATTGAGCAGCACCTGATGGAGGGCCCGAGGGTCGACCAGGGCCGACTTTTCGGTCGGCTCGACTTCTAGCTCGAATCGAGCCTGCTGCTCTTCCAGAGCTGAACGCGCCAGGAGCTGAAAGTTGGTGAGGAAATCACCGACGTCCACCGGCTCGATGCGGGGGCGGTCGTAGAGGCTGTAGGAGCGCAGGGAGCGCAGCATGTATTCCAGCCGCTCCATCTCCTGGCCCATGCGCTGGAGGTAGGTGCGGACCTTCTCCCGAGGCATCGAGTCGAGGTTGTCCTGAACCACCTGCAGCGCGGTCTTCACCGAGTTGACGGGGTTTCCCATCTCGTGGCGCACGCCGGAAAAGACCATCCCTAAGTTGTCGTGGAAATTTTGGGCCTCGGCGATAGAGCGCAGCCGGTGGAGCTCGGTGACGTCCCGCACCATGGCGAGGAACTCCAGAACCTCCCCTTCCGGCGAGCGGATGGGAAAGACGTTGGCGTAAACGAAGCGCCGAAGCTCCGGGCGGGATCGCCCACGCACGGTGTAATCCCGCTTCCACTCTTTGCCCGAGGTCAGCCGGCGGCGAGCCCAGCTCCAGTCCTCGAGGTGCTCCGGGGCTCCCGGCAGGCGCCATACTGGACGCTGCAGGATTTGGTCGTAGCTCAGCCCGCTCCAGCGCAGGTAGGCGTCGTTGGCGTAACGTACCTCCCCGCGGGGAGAGAAGATCAGCACGCCTTCCGCCAGCTGATCCGCTACCCCTCGAAGGGTGCTCTGGCTTGGATTCGGGCCGAACTCATCGCTGACGTCCCGCTGCACCGCTAGGTAGTAGATCAGCCGCCCCTGCTGGTTGTGCACCGGGTCGACATACCACCGCATCATGAAGGGCTCGCCCCCCTTGCGGTAGTTGATGGTCTGACCGTGGAAGCTCTCGCCGGCTTCGAGGTTGGCGCGCAGCCGCTGGAGCACCTGCCGATCGGTCTCCGGTCCCTGGAGAAAGCGTGGGGATCGCCCGAGCACCTCGTCCAGCGAGTAGCCGGTCATGCGCAGGAAGGCGGCGTTGGCGTGGAGAATCCGCGGTCCCGGCTCGTCTAGCAGGGTGTCGGTGAGCACGAAGCCTTCCCGCAGGCTCTCGACGGCGCGAGCGACGGGGATGGCGGAGATGCGCTTGCGGCGAGCCAAGGGGGAAGGCGAGGCGCTAGTGGGTGGCAGCCGGTAGATGGAGGCGAGTGATCACCGGATCGTGATCGCTGCCGGCGCGGCTGGCGGGAACATCGGTGTTGACGTGGAGAATGCGGATCTCGGCCCGGTCGGCGAGGCTGGGGCTGACCAAGATGTGATCCAGGATCTGGCTGTTGCCGCGCCAGTTATAGGTATAGCGGTCGGCGGTAGGGATCCCCTCGATGAGGTTCACGAGGCCTGGTTCTCCCTCTTTGCCAACTTCGGTGAGGGCTCGCAGGGGAGCGCGGAACTCGTGCTCGTTGAGATCTCCCAGCAGGACGATGTGGGCTGCGGGGTTCGCCGCGAGGATGCTGTCTACCACGGTGCGAAGCACCAGAGCAGACTCCAGGCGCGGCGCTTCGGTGCGGGGCACCGGCGGCTGCGGGGAGCCGTAGATGCGATCGTCGCCCCCTTTGGATTTGAGATGGTTGTTGATCAAGAAGACCCGCTGCCCCTGGAAGTGGACCTCCAGGGCGAGGCTCTTACGCACTCGGTAGAAAGACTCGGCGGTGGGGTCGACCCGGGCGGGATTGGGGGTCAGGAAGTGGCCGGAAGGGCTGTTTCCGAGCTGCACTGGGGTGTTGGGGCCTGCCGCCACTCCCCCGGGGAGGGTGCGCACCGGCACCTCTACTCGGTCTGGGCGGGTGAGGTAGGCGACGCGAATATTGCCCCCCGGCTGGCCGCCGTCGGCATCGTGATCCGGGTCCACCCAATGAGCCTCGTAGCGAGGGCCGCCGACGGAAACGATGCGCTCGATCAGGCGTTCCAGGGTCTTGGCGCTGGAGACTACGCCGTCGGTTTCGGTCTCCCCCCGCTCGCGGGGTCCGCTATCGTCCTGAATCTCCTGCAGAGCGATGGCGTCGGGGCTGCGCATCGAGTCGACGACGTGGCGGGCGATGGTGAGGTATTGATTGTCGGAGTCTTTGAGGTCGAGGTTGAGGACGTTGTAGGAGGCGATGGTGAGGTAGTCCTCGGTGGCGGCCCACCGCTCTGCGAGGGCCGGCGGGGGCGCGTCGGCGCTGGCCGATTCGAGGGCCGGGAAGTCTTCGGTGACGAAGAGCTGGTAGGCGCCATAGGCATAGCCCAGGATTCCCGTGAGGGGGCTGGCGAAGCGGTCGCCGACGGCGGCGTCGGGGAGCTCGTCCACCAGCCGGCGATCCACCAGCACGCGCTCTGCATTGAGGTCGCCGTCCACCAGCACCACGCCGCCGGCATCGCTGCGGGGCTGGCTGTCGCGGCCGCCGTCGGCGATCACCACCAGGCCGCCGTATTCCGTGGTGGGGCCTACCACCAGAGGCTCCTGGACCGCGACCCTCATACCCTCCAGGCTCTCGAAGAAGTCGAGGGAATCGGAGTCCGGCTCGAAGGAGCCCAGGGCGTCGTCGTCCACCGCGCCGGCGGGGGGCTGTCGCCCGGCGCTACCGATCTGGACCGGGGCCGGCAGCGGGACGCTGTCTCGGGTCACCTCGACGATGGCTTCCTCTAGGGTAGTCACCGGTAAGCCGCCGCGGTCGGCGAGCTCTCGGGCGAAGCCGATCACCCGCACCTGCTGCCCGGGGGCGAGCTTCGGCTGCGCTGCCCGCGGGTGGGGAGTCACGTACAGGGCATCGGAGCTGTGGGGATTGCCGTCTCCCTGGGAGTCCTGGATCCAGAAGGCCCGAGGCCCTACCGCGTCGCCTTCCTCGTCGACCTCGTCGGGGCGGTCCACGGCGGTGATCACCGCCTCGACGACGTGCTCTACGTGCCCCTCGCTCCAGCCCGTGGCGAAGGGGGAGCGATGGGCCGCGCCCTGGATCTCGGCGGCGGAAGACGGCCGGGGGGAGAGAGCAAAGAGCAGGAATTGATTGATCTGGGTGTCGCTGAAGTTGTCGTCGCTGGCCAGCACTAGGGTGCGGCGGCCGTCCTCGAGGCGGGGGCCGAGGGCCAGGGCCTCGACGTTGTCCAGCAGCAGCGGCTCCCCGTCGAGGCGCAGGGTCTCGAGGTCCAGCACCAGGGTCTTCTGCACCGGCTGGCGCTGAGGGTCGGCGGAGATCACCGGACGCTGGGGCTCGCCGCCAGCGAAGAGTGGCGGAGCGGAGGCGAGGTCGACGTGGAAGATCTTCGCGGTGTTGCCCACGCCCTTGGTGTAGCCGCGCTCCAGGGCCAGCAGGTCGGTGTCCGAGAGGGCCAGCAGGTCCACCAATCCGTTGATCGCCAGATCTCCTTCGGCGAGGGCGGCGTGAGGCACCTTCTCGGTGACGTAGAGGTACTCGCCGTCCAGAGCCGGGGCCTGGTCCGCCGGCCGGGAGGAATGCAGCGAGTAGCGCAGAATGCGCACCGGGCTGCCGGCATCCGGCGAGGCCTGAGGTCCGTCCTGGGTGAGGGCGTTCTCGGTGGCGGTGAAGAGCCAGCGGCCGGATGGGGAGAGGGCGAGGCTCTCGAAGACCATGTTGTGCCGGGGGCCGGCCTTGCCGCCGCGGCCGTCCTGGCGGTCTTGGGGCAGGAGGTACTGCGGCAGTGGCAGTTCGAATTGAGTCTTGGCGTCAGCGTCGAAGCGCCGGATCCAGGGCGCAACGCCCTCGTCGATCATGCCCTCCGAGGCGACGAAGAAGCCGCCGTCCGGTAGCTGGACCAGCGCCTCGGGGTCCAGGGAGTCTTCCGCGAACACCGACCCGTCGGCATGTTGCAGAAAGACCGTCGGCAGAAGTTCGATGCTCTGGTCCTGGAGCCGCCCTTCGCTGAGGTCGATGCGCAGGGGATGGAGCCGGGCTGGGGCGCGGCGGCTGGCGTCGTCGGAGACCGCCCACCATAGATCTTCGGAGGCGTTATAGACGAGGCCTGAGAGGCCGCCCACGGGGCTGCCGTCGGGGGCCCGCTTGGGGGCGATTCCCTGGCCCAGGAACTCCCAGGCGTCCGGGGCGGCTCCCAAGGCGGGCTCCGCTGCCTTCGCTGTCGCGGTGGAGGTTTGGGCCGCGGCGTCAGCGCTCGTCGCCGGAGAGGGGGTCGACGCGCAGCCGAGGAGGCCGAGGGTCATTCCCAGGGCGAGGCAGCCCGCCCAGAGTGGGGCGAGGGTCGAGATCCACCAGGAGGACGGAGCGTCGCCCGTCGAGGGATCGAAGGAAGGCTCGGCCTTCGCCGGCAGTCTCGGGATGGGGGAGCTCGAGACGTAGGCTCTCGATACGGCAGGGCTCGACAGGGTGGATCTCGGCATGGCAGCGCTCTCCGTCGTCCGGGGGCGGGAAATCGATGGATCGAGGGTTGGGCGGACGCCCTCACGGGCTCCGCGACAGGGTAGCAAAAGCTGGGCTTTAGAACCTTGGGTAGAGAAAATTCGTTAAGTGAACATCGACTAACCCATGGAGGAGATCTCTTCGATGCTCAAGCCCGCTTCCCACGATTCGAATCATCGTTTTCCGCGGCGCACATTTCTCGTCGCCCTGCTCTTTGCCTTGCTGCTAACGCCGTTGGCATCTCCCGCGGCGGCGGATTCTCCCGACGGGGAAACCCTCTCCTCCGTGGTGGAAGCCCTCGCCTCCGCCGTCGAGGAGGGCTACGTCTTTCCCGAGGTCGGCGCCACCATGGCGATGAAGGTGCGGCAGCAGCTCGCCGCCGGTAGCTACGGCGGCCTCGACTGGAAGGGCTTGGCGGAGGCCCTTCAGCGGGATCTGCGGGAGGTTCAGGACGATCGCCACCTCAGCGTGAGCAGCGGGGACGAGCCCTACCCGATGGAGGCTCAGGAGCCGACGCCGGAGCAGATCCAGCAGTGGCGGGATCGGCAGGTGCGGCGCAACTTCGGCTTCGAGAAGGTGGAGCGCCTGGCCGGTAACGTCGGGCTTTTAGAGCTGCGGGGCTTCGCCCGACCCGAAGACGCCGGGGAGATCGCCCACGCGGCGATGACCTTCCTCGGCCAGAGCGACGCGCTGATCATCGATCTGCGCCACAACGGTGGAGGCGCTCCGGCGATGGTGCAGCTGCTCTCTTCCTACCTCTTCGATGCTCAGCCGGTGCACCTCAACAGCCTGTATTGGCGGCCGACGGACACCACTCAGCAGTGGTGGACCCTCGCCTGGGTGCCGGGGCCGCGACGCCCCGAAGTTCCCGTTTGGGTGCTCACTTCCCAGCGCACCTTCTCCGCCGCCGAGGAGTTCAGCTACAACCTGCGGCAGCTGGAGCGCGCCACCCTGGTGGGGGAGACCACCGGCGGCGGGGCTCATCCCGGAGGCACCCAGGTGCTGCACCCACGGCTGGCGGTGTGGCTGCCCACCGGGCGGGCGATCAACCCCATCACCGAAGACAATTGGGAGGGTCGGGGAGTGGAGCCCCACGTTGTTGTGGCCGCGGAAGCGGCCCTGGACACGGCCTATCGTCAGGCCCTGAGTCAGCTGCTGGAGTCTCCTCGGGACGAGAGACACCGCCAGGAGCTGGAGGAGGTCTGGGGTCGTCTCGAGGGCGAAAAAGAAGCCGAATAGCATTCAGCTCTCCCCATTCAGCTCTCCCCGTTCAGCTCTCCCAGCGAGCTAGGAAGGGTGTTCCCTCGGGTTTCCATGTCGAGGGTGGCGGCCTTTCTGCATCCGGGCCCTATGAGGCAGGAATCTCAGTGCTGATGGTCGTGGTGCGAGTGGGCGTCCCGCGAGCTGCCGTCGGTGCCCTGGAGGGTCGAACCGAAGAACAGAGCGTTGGCCAGCAGGCGCTGGGTGCCCAGCCAGAAGCCGCGGAAGCTCGGTGCGTCGGCGAAGAGGTAGAGCTGCCCCTCGCCGACTTTGTGGGAGACCAGCGCCGGGGAGCCGGCGATGCGGGCGATGTTGTCTGCCGAGGCGTAGCCCGCCAGCAGCGGCTCAGCGGTGTAGACCGCGGGCGTTTGATACGGGCTCTGGCTGGGGCGCAGGGTGCGAGTACCGCTACGGAAGAGAGTGATCTCCGGCCGGTCATAGCCGTAGGCGAGGGGATGACTGGGGTCGATGCGGGCGGCGAAGAGAGTGCCGGAGACCAGGTCCAGGGCGCGGTCGTGGCGGTAGGCCTCGTAAGGGCGCAGCGGCGAAGTTGCGGGAGCCTCTGCGCCCTGCGCCTGCTCGCTGCGCCGCGCCGGACGGTCGGAGTGCTGCTGGATCGGCTCTTGGCGCATCCCTTCCGGCTCACCACCGCGCTGCCTCGATCCTTCCGAGGACGAGAGCAGCGCATCCTGGGCCCAGGTGGCGGCATCGCGAATCGCCACCACCGTGCCGCCACGGCGCAGGAACTTGCGTAGCGCCGCGCGGCTCTCCTTCGGCAGGTCGTCGTAGCTCCCCTGGGGTATCAGCAGATGGGTGAGGCGATCCCAGTCGGCGCGACGTAGGTCCTGCTGTTGGAGCAGCACGGTAGGCAGGCCGTAGTGCAGGTCCAGCAGATGCCACAGCTCCCCGGCGCCGTAAGAGGAGGCCGAGCCGTCCACCAAGATTGCCGGTCGCACCGGGGGCACCGGGGCGATGGTGCGAGAGCCGAGATCGACTCCCCGGGGGGTGAGGCCGGAGGTCAGCCCGTAGACCGCGACTCCGTCTTCCTGCGCCAGCGTCGTCCAGAGGTCGTTCAGCTGCCGCAGCACCGATTCACTCTGCAGGCCTCGAGGCACGATCACGCTACCGCGGGCGAAGTTGCGCGCCCCGGCGTCGGTCTCGGCACGGAAGGGGCGGGTTGCCACCCGCACCTGAGCACCGCGAGCGAGCAGCCGCTGGAGAGCCCGGGGCGCATCGTGGGGAGCCCAGGAGAAGGCCCAGGCGACGGGTGGCTCCCCGGCGCCGTCGGTCGCCGCGGAGGGGGTGCGTCCGGCGAGCTGCGGATTCCCTCGAACCAGCCCGCCGACGGCGAGGCGACCGGCGTCGGTCTTGGGCACCTCTTCCCACAGGGCGCCGAAGGCGAGGGGGAAGGTCCAGGCGGAGACGTCGTAGAAGGTGCTGTCCTCGAATTGGGTACGACGCTCGAAGATCGCTTTGGCGAGACGGTATTGAGGCTGTCTCACGGGGACCCAATAGGCTTCCGGGGCGGCGACCTCCTGGCCGTCGATCACGGTGGTGTCGCTGAATTGGCGCACCTCGATGCCGTGGGCGAGGAGGATCTCCAGCAGCCGTCCGGCGCGGGACGGGTCCCCGGGGAAGGCGAAAGCCCAGCCGGCGGTGGAATCGGTGGCCGCCAGGCTGCGGGCATCGGCGTAGAAGTCGCGGCGATATTGCCGCAGGGCGCTGGCCTCGGCGACGGCGCCGCGGATCATCGAGAAGGAGGTCGCCAGCTGGTTTCGGACCGCGAAGGCGAAGGTCAGGGGCCCATCGTCGATATCGTCCCGCAGGTGGCCGCGGGCGCTGGCCTGCTCGAAGAGCACGCCGACGGCGCCGGTGAGGTCCGGGTAGGTCGAGCCTTTGCCGGGGTAGAAGTCGTCGAAGCTTTCCTCGGTGTAGTAGAGGCTGCCGATCTCGTCCAGGGCGGCGGCGTGGTGCGCGGCGACCCGGGAGGTGAGGGCGTAATTCTGCTTCGGGATCAGGGGGTTGTTGCGGGTCGGGATCCCCGGCTGGAAGAAGTAGGTGGCGTCGGCTCCCATCTCGTGGAAGTCGCCCAGCAGGTGGGGCTGCCAGCGCCTCAGAGTGCGAATCCGGGCGCGGGATTCCGGATGCTGTAGCAGCAGCCAGTCCCGGTTGAGGTCGTAGAGGTAGTGATTGGTGCGTCCCCGAGGCCAGGGCTCCCGCTGCTCGCGATTCCAGCGATCCCCCACCGGCACTCGCCCGCGGTGGGAGTTGACCCATTGGGCGAAGCGGGCGAGGCCGTCGGGGTTGAGCACCGGATCCAGCAGCACCACGGCCCGCTGCAGCCATTCCTCTACCTCAGCGCTGCGGGAGGCGGCGAGATGGTAGAGGCTCAGCAGAGAAGCGTTGGAGCCGGAGGCTTCGTTTCCGTGCACGCTATAGCCCAGCCACACCACCACCGGAGCGGCGGAGTTGGCGTCTTCCAGATGGATCCGGCGCAGGGTTTCCAGCTGTCCCTGATGCCGCTCGGAGGTCACCGCCGCGACGATCAGCGGACGACCCTCGTGGCTGAAGCCTTCCCGGGGCTTTCCGGCCACCCGGCCCTGGAGCTCCAGGGAGACCCGGGGCGATACGGCGGCCACCGCCTCGTAGTAGCGCAGCAGCTCGTGGGGATAGACGTGGCGCTCTCCCACCTCGAAGCCCAGCACCTCTCGCGGCGTGGGGATCGCCGGATCGTAGTCATGGTCGGCTCCCACGGTGGTCGGCAGAATGTCCTGGGGGGCGAGGGGAGCGCGGGTCTGGGGGATGACGAAGAGCCCGTCGTCGGCCATCGCTGGCGGCGCGATGCTGATCCCGGCGGCCAGTCCAAGTCCCCCCAGCAGCACCGCGAGGAAGCAAGTGCCGAAGGTCAGCCGCTGCCGCTCACGCCGCGCTCCGGGAACCCTGATTTCTCCGCGAGAGCTGGGTCGCTGGTCCAGCACCGCCGAAGGGGTGGGGCAGGAGAGAGAGCGGGATTGGCTTGGGAGAAAGGATGGCAGCATGGAAGGTACCTTTGGGCGGGAGAGCCGTTGGGGAAAGGAAGCCGTGGCGGAATGGAATCGGTGGGGCTGGGGGAGCGGGGCCGAGAGAGCCTCCAGGCTCGATCCGATGGTAGCAGCGGTGGGGAGCATTCGGTGCCCAGGTCAGATGGCCCGGGTCAGATGGCCGAGGTCAAACGGTAGGGGATGGAGGCCGGGGAAGTCGGTGTTGGCTGATACCCTCGGCCCTTCGCCGCGCTCCCTCGCTTCGCGTGACCCAATCCCCGAGCGAGATCGCCTCCGGGCTAAATATTTCCCGAGTTAGACAACCCTTCGTCTGGAGACCTCGTTGACGATGAGCTCCCCTGCTTCTGATTCCGCTTCAGATACGACTTCGGTTCCCTCTTTAGGGCGCCGATTCGGGCGTTTACTTCCCGGGCTCGCCGTCGCCGCGGCGGTGGCTGCCGCAGCATCCTGGATCCACGGGCAGCTGCCAGCGGCGGTGGGGGCGGCGCTGGGGGCAGTGGTGCTGGCGGTGCTGCTGGGCCTTGCCCTGAGCAATTTGGTGGCCCTGCCGGAGGTGCTGACGCCGGGGATTCGCGCCAGCTACAAGACGGTGTTGAAGATCGCCATCGTCTTTCTTGGCGCCCGACTGGCGATGCAGGACGTGCTGGCTATCGGCGGCGAGGCGGTGGTGCTCATCGTGTTGTTGATGACCTTGGCGCTGGTGCTGGCGGGCTGGGCGGGGCGACGGCTGGGGGTGCCCACCAAGCTGGCGGCGCTGATCGGTGTCGGCACCGCGGTGTGCGGCAATTCGGCGATCTCCGCGGTGGCGCCGGGCATCGACGCGCGGGACGAAGAGGTGTCCTTCGCCATTGCCACCAACACCCTCTTTGGAACGCTGGCGGTCTTCACCTACCCGCTGCTGGCTCACGCCATCGGTCTTTCCGATGCCGAATACGGCACCTGGGCGGGGACCGCGGTGAACGATACTTCTCAGGTGGTGGCGGCGGGCTTCGCAGTGAGCGTGGCGGCGGGGGAGACCGCCACCGCCGTGAAGCTCACCCGCAACGCCCTGATGGGAGCGGTGATCGTCCTCATGGGCTGGCTCTATGGGCCCAAACGAGATTCGGCAGACCCCGAGGCCAGAATCCCCTGGCGGCGGCGACTGGCCCAATCCTTCCCTCCCTTCGTGCTGGGTTTCTTGCTGCTCGCGACGGCCCGCAGCCTCGGCTGGCTGGATTCCCTGTCCCAGCTGCTGGGCCTCGATGTGGTGGGCTTCCTGACCCTGAGCGCCAAGCTACTGATTCTCGTCGCCCTCGCTGGGGTGGGCTTGGGAACGCGCTTCTCGGCCTTACGATCCACCGGCTGGCGACCCCTGGTGGTAGGGCTGGCGGTGGCGACGGCGGTCTCCGTGGCCAGCCTGGCCTGGATTCTCACGATCGGCCCCGCCGGCTGAGGCCCCTCGCCGAGGCTCAGCGCCAGCCCGCACTCAGAAACCCAGTACCGTGACGGGTTTTGCCGGCGGATCTGGAGAACATATCTAGAGGGCGCATCGAGAGAGCGCCGAGGAGATGGGGAGACGTTGCTGACCGGCGACGTCGAGGGTCTTGTGATTCCTGTTGCGATCACCGCTCTTTTTGGGGAGTGCCGTGGTGCATTTCTTTTGGGCGTCGCGAGAACAAGCGCCGAGTGGCGCGTAGGAGTAAAAGAACAATGTGATGAGAAGCGGCTGAAATTCCTTGTTTTTGTAAACTTTTAAGATGAATTTTTCGATAGCGCGGTGTTGAAACTTTTCGTTTCATCGACGGTATGACTTTGAAGTGATGTCGGATAGACGGCTCCTGGTGCTCCCCACCCCGCGACCACTTTAGAGCCGCCTTTCCGGCAGTTTTTTCGCTGTTTGTCTGCTTTCTGACGTCGTGGACTCGATCCCCGTGTGGGCGAGGTATGAGGTATGGCCGTGAGTCAAATGCTCAAGGAATTAGGCCATCTGTCTCCGCAGGAGCTGGAGCTGCTGCATCGGCGGATGCGTGAGATGAAAAAACGCCCCGGAGCGCCGTCGGCAGCGCCGGAGTCGATTCCGGTGCGGCAGCGCGGAGAGGGGGCGGAGCCCTTTCCCCTGACCTTCGCCCAGGAGCGGCTGTGGCTGCTGGATCAGCTGGCTCCCGGCGTCAACAACATTCCCCTCGCCGTGCGTCTTCGAGGAGAGCTGGACGAAGGTGCTTTCACCGCCGCCTTCGGGGATCTCTGCACTCGTCACGAAATTCTGCGGGTGGCGATCTCCGCCGCCGGTGGTCGGCCCTATCAGCGCCCCCTGGAGCCGCAAGCCCTAGAGGTGCCGATGGTGGAGCTGCGGGGCCACTCCGCCGCGGAACAGCAGCGGGAAGTGGCCGCCTGGGGGCGGCGAGAGGCGGAGGAGCTCTTCGACCTTGCGGCCGGTCGCCTGATCCGGCTGCGCCTGCTGCGCTTGGCCCCGCGGGAGCACGTGCTGCTGCTCACCGTGCACCATCTGGTCTTCGACCGCTGGTCCGTCGGTCTGCTGCTGACGGAGCTCGCCGCCGCCTATGGAGCCCGCCGCGCCGGGGCGGAGGTGCTCTTCGAGGCGCTGCCGGCCCAATACCTCGACTTCGCCGCCTGGCAGCGGCAGCGCTACGACGATGCGGCGCTGGAAGAGCAGCGCCAATGGTGGGCGAAGAACCTGGCCGGATCCGTAGTGGAGAGCGGCGTGCCGCTGGACTTTCCGCGGCCGGCGTCGCCGCAGCGGCAGGGGGAGACGGTGGCCTTCTCCCTGTCCCAGCAGGCATCCGAAGCCCTCACCCGCCTCAGCACCGACGAAGGGGCCAGCCTCTTCATGACTCTGCTGGCGGCCTTCCACGCCACCCTCGGCCTGATCGCCGGTCGGCGGGACGTGGTGGTGGGGCTTTCCGCCACCGATCGCGGCCGCAAGCCCCTGGATCAGCTCATCGGCTGCTTTACCAACCACCTGCCGGTGCGGCTAAACCTCGAAGGGGATCTCCAGGGTCGAGAGCTGGTGCGCCGAGCCAGGGAGGCGGTGCTGGCGGCCTTTGCTCACCAACAGCTGCCGGCGGAGCGCATCCTCGATGCGGTGCGTCGAGACGAAGGCTCGGATCGCGACGCTCTCTTCTCCGCCATCTTCCGACTCAACAACCAGCCGCTGGGGGAGCTGACTCTGCCGGGGCTGGAGGTGGAGTTGATGAGCCTGATGCCGGAGAAGGCGAATTTCGATCTCGATCTCTCCCTGGAAGAGAGCAGCGACGGTCTGCGCGGGCTCTTGGTCTACCGCCCCGATCTGTTTACGGGCTCCACGGCCCAGGCCTTGGTAGATCTCTACACTCAGGTCTTAGGAACTTTGGTGGAGGCTCCCGGTGCCCGCATCGATGAGCTCTCCCTGCCCTCTGTTTTCGCTGGGATCGCTGCCGGTCGGGAAAGGCAAGGGGAGGCTCCTGCCGAGGGGACATCGCCCTCTAGGACGACTGACCGAGAGGCTGCGGAAGTGGTGGTGGCTTCCACCTTCACCGCCGAGCTACTAGAGGAGCCACTGGCCTTCTGGCTACATCAGCTGGGGTATGGCGCCCCAGGAGATGGCGGTTCAGGAGACGGCGGTTCAGGAGATAGCAGCCCGGTGCGCTTCGAGCCCTATGGCCAGCTCTTCCAGAGCCTGCTGGATCCGGCCTCTTCGCTGCACCGGCCGTCGGCGCAGGCTCCCCGCCTCGCTCAGGTGGTGCTGGTGCGCCTGGCGGACCGCCTGCGGGACGAGGCAGAGGCCGGTGACGAGGCCCTAGAACGCTGGGTCGACGAGCTGGCGGCCAACCTCAGCAACGCCCCTAAGGCTGTCGCCGGTGCGGCCGGAACCCCGTGGATCGTGCTCTGCTGCCCCTCGCCGGAGACCGGCGACGGGGGGCTCTGGCGCCGGCTAGAAGCGCGGTTGACGGCGGCCCTCTCTGCAATCGAGGGGATGTGGGTAGTGGGCTCCGCGGAGCTCTCCCGGCTCTATCTTCAGGATCCAGAACTCGAGGTCCACGATCCTCGGGCGGATCGCCTCGGCCACGTGCCCTATACCCCCGAGGCCTTCGCCGCCATGGCAACTCTGGTGGCGCGCCGCATCCACGCCCTCGTCCACCCGGGGACCAAGGTGGTGACGGCGGATTGCGACAACACTCTATGGGGTGGAGCCTGCGGCGAGCTGGGTCCCCGCGGCGTAAGCCTGAGCTCCGGGCATCGCGCCCTGCAGCAGCGCCTGCGGGAGCTCTCCCAGCAGGGGGTGCTGGTGACCCTGGCGTCTCAGAACGTCGAGGCGGACGTGGTGGAGACCTTCGAGGCGCGCCGCGGCGAGTTCCCTCTAGCCCTCGAGAGCTTGGTGGCCCACAAGGTGCGTTGGGGAGCGAAGTCGGAGAGTCTCGGCGAGCTCGCCGAAGAGCTGGATCTGGGCCTCGATCGCTTCGTCTTTCTCGACGACAACCCTCTGGAGATCGCCGAGGTCAAGGCTCGATGCCCTGAGGTCACGGCGCTGCGGGTGCCCGCGGCGGCGGAGCTGGAGCGCTTCGTCGACCATCTCTGGCTGCTGGATCGCCTGCGGGTGACCGAGGCGGACCGGCGTCGCAGCGGCTTCTATCGCGACAACGTCGCCCGTCACCGGCTGCGTAGCGCGGCGCCCTCCTTAGAGGAATTCATCGCCGGCCTGGAGCTGGAGGTGGAGCATCGCCGCCCGAGTCGCGAAGACCTTCCGCGGCTGGCCCAGATGACTCGGCGCATCACCCAATTCAACGCCACCGGGCTGGAGCTGGACGAGGCCGCCGCGGCGCGGTGGCTGGAAGATGAGGGCCTTGGCGCGGAGCTGGTCTCGGTGCGGGATCGATTCGGCGACTACGGCGCTGTTGGCGCTGTCTTCTGGCGGCGAGACAACGAGAGCGCCGGCGGCGCGGGCACGCTGCGGGTCGATCAGCTGCTGCTCTCCTGCCGCGCTCTGGGGCGCGGGGTGGAGCATCGCCTGGTGGCGCGACTCGGTGAGCTGGCCCAGCAGGCCGGCGCGGTGGCCGTGGAGATCCCCTTCCATCCCAGTTCCCGCAACGCCCCCATCGCCCGCTTCCTGGATGCGGTGGCGGCAAGCGGCCATCGGGAGACGGAGGACGGAGCGATCTACCGCCTCGAGGCCTCGCGGGCGGCGAGCTGTCGCTATCGGCCCGCAGACTCCGCCGCTGATGCAGGGGAGGGCATCTCTCCCGAGAGCACCGGACTCGAGAAGGCCGGTCTCGAGAAGGCAGGGGCCGTCGCGGCCATCGATCACAGGAGCTCGGAGCTCTACCAGCGCATCGCCGGAGAGTGGGCCGATCCTCGGGCGGTCCTGGCGGCGGCCAAGGAATGGCGGCGCCAGGGAGCCGGAGCCGGCAACGCCAGCTCTGAAGCCCAGGGGGAAGCAGCGCTGCCCTTCGTGGCTCCTCGCACCCCCATCGAGGAGGAGATCGCGGAGATCTGGGGGGACGTGCTCGGCATCGAAGAGATCAGCGTCCATCACTCCTTCTTCAAGATCGGCGGCCATTCCCTTCTCGGCACGGTGGTGCTGTCTCGAATTCAGCTGGCCTTCGACGTCGACCTGCCGCTGGTCTCCCTCTTCGATCGACCGACCATCGCGGGCATTGCCGAGGCGGTGGAGGCCTTACTGCTGGGGGAGATGTCCGAGCAGGAGCGTGCCGCCCTGGACGATCTCTCGGACGAAGAGATCCGGGACCTGCTGGAGGCCGAGGCGGTGCTCGCCGAGCCGGTGAAGGGCTGAGGGGAGACAGCATGCGTTCTTTTTCCGCCGCCCCGCCGGCGCTTTCGGAGGACTCCACGCCGTGAACATCCTGCTCGCCCAGAACACCACCTGGGTCCCGACCCTCGGCGGCGCCAGCAAGGGCAACCGACTGCTGCTGGAGGAGCTGGCGGCCCGCGGGCACCGCGCCGTGGCGGTGGCCCCGGCGGTGGGGCTGCAGGTGGCGGTGGAGGATCGCTCCGCCTTCCGCGAGGCCCTGGCGCAGCGTGGCCTGGAGGCCGAGGAGCTCTCGCCGGGGGTCGATCGCTTCCGGCTGCGGGGAGTCGAGGTGCGGGCCGTTCACGAGGCTTCCCGCCTGCCTCAGGTGGTGGCGGAGACGATCCGAGAGCTGGCGCCGGACCGAGTGCTGATGTCCTCCGAGGACACCGGCCAGATCCTGCTGGAGGCCGCCCTGGAGGCAGCGCCGCAGCGGGTGGTCTACCTCGCCCGCACCACCTGGAATCTGCCCTTCGGCCCGGAAGCCTACCTGTCCTCGGAGGAGCGCTCGGCGCTGCTGCGACGCTGCCTCGGGAGCGCCGCCATCAGCCGCTTTCTCTGCGGCTACATGCAGCGCTGGGGGCAGCTGGAGGCCCGGCTGCTGCGCCTTCCGGTGCTTACCCTGGGATCGGGGCCCTTCGCCGATCACTCCGCCTTCGAGGCCTCCGGGCAGCCGGGGGACGAGGGCTTTGTCGTCCACATCAACCCCTGCGCGGTAAAGGGCCTGGAGCTGCTCCTGGCCTGCGCCGATGCTCTGCCGAATCTCTCCTTCGCCGCCGTACCCACCTGGGGAACCACCGCCGAGGATCGCCGGGCGCTGGAGCGGCGACGGAACATCACGTTGCTGGAGCCTCGGGATTCCATCGACGACATCTTCCGCCGCTGCCGGGCGGTGCTGATGCCCAGCCTGTGGGCGGAGGCTTACGGCCGCACCGCGGTAGAGGCCATGTTGCGAGGCCTGCCGGTGCTGGCGGCGGATGTCGGAGGGCTGCCGGAAGCCAAGCTGGGGGTGGATTACCTGCTGCCGGTGCGGCCGGTGGAGGGCTATAGCAACCGCTTCGACGACCGCAACCTGCCGATTCCCCGGGTGCCCTCGCAGGATCCCGCTCCGTGGATCGCGGCGCTGGAGGATCTCTTCTCGACCGAGGAGCGCTATCGCCAGGTCAGCGAATCCGGGCGCTGGGCGGCGGAGGAGCTGCGGCGACGAACTCGGGTCGAAGACTTCGTCCACTGGCTCCAGGAGCTGGAGCCGAGCGAGCATTGGGCTCCGAGTACCCACGCGACTCCTGAGGCGAAGGCTCCGGATCGCCGGGTGGATCAGAGCCCGCCTGGGGAGAGCCCATCTAGGGACAGTTCGTCTGGGGAGAGGGAGCTCTCCCGAGACCGTCGGGCCCTGCTCGCCCTGAGGGCCTTGCGCAAGCGCCGTCAGCGGGAAGCCGCCGAGGATGGTTCCGCCGGCTCCGCTGGAGCAGAGAGCCAGGCCCGAGCGGCGAAGAGGATTCCGGTGCTCGGCCGAGAAGAGCCCCTGCCTCTCTCTTTTCCCCAGCGGCGAGTTTGGTTCTTCGAGCGCTGGGAGCGGGCGTCCGCCGCTTTTCACATTCCCCTGGCGGCGAGCTTCCACGGTCGCCTGGTGATGCCCTGGCTAGAGGGAGCGATCACCGCTCTGGTAGAGCGGCACGAGGTGCTGCGCTGCCGGATCTTCGACGACGGCGAGGGCCAGGGGGTGCAGCAGCCTCGAGAGGCCAGCGCCGAGAGCTGCCCGGTGGTGGATCTCCAGGGGCTCCCCGAGCCCTTGGCGGCAGAGGAGGCCCGTCGCCTCGGCGCCGTCGCCGCCCGTCGCCCCTTCGATCTCGCCTCCGGCCGGCTGACTCGACTGCTGGCCCTGCGGCTGGCGCCCCAGGAGCATCGGGTGCTGTGGGTGATCCACCACATCGCGGCGGACGGCTGGTCCCTGGGGGTGCTGCTGCAGGAAATGGCGCTCCTGTACGGTGCCTCTGCAGAGGGTGCTTCGGCAGAGGGTGCTTCGGCAGACGGTGTCTTGTCTCACGGTGCGTCCGCGGAGCAGCTTGATTCCGCCGCGCGGGCTCCGCTGCCGCCGCTGGCGGTGCAATATCCGGACTTCGCCGCCTGGCAGCGGCAGCGGCTCCAGGGCGAGGCGTTGGAGACTCAGCTGGCCTTTTGGCGCCAGCATCTGGAGGGCGCGCCGCCGCTGCTGGAATTGCCCTTCGATCGCCCCCGGGGGGCGGTGGAGAGCTTCCGTGGCGCCAAGGTCCCGGTGGCGATCTCGCGGGCAGTGACGCTCGCCGCCCAGGGGCTGGCGGAATCCGTCGGCAGCACTCTCTTCGGCGTCGTTCAGCTGGCCTTCGCCCAGCTGCTGGCCCGCTACGGGGCGGTATCCGATCTCGTCCTCGGAACCCTGGTGGCGAATCGCCGGGTGCCCCAGACCCAGGGCCTGGTGGGCTACTTCGTCAACTCCCTGCCGCTGCGGGTGACCCTGCCGTCGGGGGAGTCCGGGGAGTCGGCGCTGCGGCGGCTGCGCCCCGATCTGCTGGCGGCGCTGGATCATCAGGAGCTGCCCTTCGAGAGCCTGGTGGAGGCCCTGGCGCCCCAGCGCCAGCTGGCCCATCATCCGATCTTCCAGGTGATGATCGCGCTGCAGAACGCGCCGGTGAAGGTGCTGACCCTGCCTCAGCTGGAGGTGCGGCCCCTGGAGGCGGACCGCGGCGCTGCCCACGTTGACCTCTTTCTCTCCCTGGGCCAGCGCCAGCAGCCGGAGGGGGATCATCTCGAGGGCTATCTGGAATACGCCTCGGATCTCTTCGACGCCGCCACCGTGGAGCTCCTCGGGCGCCGCTTCGAGCGACTGCTGGCGGCCCTGGTGAAGCATCCCGGGGTGCCCCTGGCGGCGCTGGATCTCCTCGCCGCGGCGGAGCGGCCGCAGCTGCTTCAGGAGGGGGGCCCAGGGCCCGCGCGCTCTACCGCTCCGCCGCGGATGTTGGAGGAGCTGGAGCGGCGCTGGCGGGAAGATCCGCAGGCCCTCGCCCTCGCCTCGCTGGGAGGGGCTGAGAACGATGCTCGGTGGAGCCGCCGCCGGCTGCTGCGGGCGGCGGGGGAGCTCGCCCTTCGGCTGCGGCGACGGGGAGTGATGGCGGACGAGGTGGTGGCCCTGGAGACCTGGCGGCGGCCGGAGAGCATCGCGGCGATGCTGGGCATCCTCGCCGCCGGGGCCGCCTGGACCCCCATCGACCCTCGGGATCCGGTCGCTCACCGCCGCCGGGCGGTGAAGCAGGCGAAAGCGCGCTGTCTGGTGAGCAGTCGGCGGCTGGAAGGGGAGGAGGCTCTCGGCCTAGTCGCCCTGAGGGCTCCCGATGCTGGCGAAAATTTGCCCTCGGCTACCGCGGGATCCGCAGCCGATCTGCCGCTGGATCTGCTCGCTGATCTACCGACGGATCTGCCGAGGGACCTGTCCGCTGGACTCTCCGAAGATCTCTCCGCTGGGTTCTCTGAAGAGCTATGGCGGCCCGAATCCTGCGCCGCGGATCAGGCCGCCTACCTGCTCTATACCTCGGGATCCACCGGTCGCCCGAAGGGGGTGGTGGTGCCCCGTCGCTGTCTCGATCACTACACTGCGGCGGCGCGGCAGCTCTACGACCTGAAGCCCTCTGACCGGGTGCTGCAATTCTGCTCCCTTTCCTTCGATACCAGCGTCGAAGAGATCTTCCCGACCCTGGCGGCGGGAGCTCAGCTGTGGCTGCGCTCCGGGGAGATGCTGGATCCGCGCCGGCTGCTGGAATCGGTGCGGGCCCACGACCTCACCGTGCTCAGCCTGCCGACCGCCTTCTGGCATCAGCTCGCCGCGCTGCCGCCGGCGGACCTGGCGCCGTGGCCGCGCAGCCTGCGCCTGGTGATCATCGGCGGCGAGCGGGCGCGGGCGGACGCCCTGGAGCGCTGGAATGATTCCCTGAGTCAGCTCACCGCCGCTCCGCCCCGGCTGATGAATACCTACGGCCCGACGGAGGCCACGGTGGTGGCCGTCGGCGGCGACGCCGAGGCGCTGGGGCAGGGGAGCGGGGAGGTCGCCCTTGGGAGACCGCTGCCGGGCACCGTCGTCCACGTGGTGGATTCCCGAGGCGAGCTGCAGCCGCCGGGCATTCCCGGGGAGCTGTGGATCGCCGGGGGTGGAGTCACCCGAGGCTATCGGCGGCAGCCCCGGGCCACCGCCGTGGCCTTCCGGCCGGATCCCTTTGGCAGCCTCGGAGCCCGCGTCTACGCTACCGGCGACCGCGCCCGCTGGGCCGCCGACGGGCGGCTGGAATTCCTCGGCCGGGTGGATCAGCAGGTGAAGATTCGCGGCTACCGAGTGGAGCCCGGGGAAGTGGAGAGCGCTCTGACGGCGCTGCCGGCGGTGGATGCCGTGGCGGTCACCGTGCAGGGGAGGGCGGCCGAGGGCGGCCTGTGGCTCGGGGCCCACGTGGTGCTGGCCCCAGGGATCGAGGTCAGTGCAGAGGCGCTGCGGCACGCCCTGGTGCGGCGATTGCCGGGGCACCTGGTGCCGGCGGCGGTGGAGGTGCTGGACGCCCTGCCGACGACGGCGACGGGGAAGGTGGATCGCAAGGCTTTGGATCGTAAGGACCTGTCACCGCTCACCCGGATTACCCTCACCGGGGATAGCAGTCTCGGCGAGAGCCGCGACGGGGAGGGCGAGGGATCCCGCACCCCCTCGGGACCGATGGAGGAATTGGTCGCCCACTGCTTCCAGCAGGTCCTCGGCCACGGCCCGGTGACGGCGAACGCCGACTTCTTCCAGCTCGGCGGCCATTCCCTGAGCGCCATGCAGCTGGCGGCGCGGCTGCGGGCGGCTACGGGAGCGGACCTCGAGCTGCGGCAGATCTTCGAGGCGGCCACCGTCGAGGCGGTGGCGCGGCGGCTGAGCGCGGCTCTGGCCTCCGGAAGGGCGGTCCTGGGCGACGAGGAGCTGGAGCTGAGGCCTCGCTCCTCGACTTCACCGGACGAACCCTCGTCGGACGAGCGCCCACCCCTCTCCTTTGCCCAGGAGCGCCTGTGGTTCCTGGACCAGCTGGAGCCCGGCAGCGCCGCCTACAACCTCCACAGCGCCGTGCTGCTGCGGGGCCGGCTGGATGCGGACCGACTCCAGCAGGCCTTCCAGCGCATCGTCGACCGCCACGAGGTGCTGCGCACCGTCTTCCGCGCCCGGGACGGGCGGCCGGAGCAGCGGGTGGAGCCGAGGCTGCCTTTCTCGCTGCATCGCCTGGATTGGCGGTCGGATCGGAGCCAGGGCCTTGGAGATGAAGGCGCAGCGGAGCACGAGGCCCTGCTTCAGCTGGCGGCGCGGGAAGCGGAGATCCCCTTCGATCTCGGGGATCCGCCGCTGCTGCGGGCCACCCTGGTGCGGCTGCGGGACGCTGGCGACGGGGAGTCGGCGGCGGAAGCCCTCGGCGAGGAGCGATGGGCGGTGCTCTTCGTCATGCACCACATCGTTTCCGACGGCTGGTCCATGGCGCTGCTGATCCGGGAGCTGACGGTGCATTACCGGCAGTTGGGCCGGCAGCTGGGCGGCGGCGAAGTAGACGATCTGCCTCCTCTGGCGGTGCAATACGGGGACTACGCCCAATGGCAGCGTCGGCGTCTCTCGGGGGAAGTGCTGGAGCGGGAGCTGGGCTTCTGGCGACGACAGCTCGGCGACGCTCCGGAACCCCTGGAGCTGCCGGGCCGCGGCGCCCCCCAAGGCGAGCTCGCGGCGGAGGACCTCGGTGGCGGCGACAGCGTGTGGATCGAGCTGCCGGCTCCCCTGGCCCAGCAAGCCCGAATCTTCGCCCGGGGCGAGAGCGCCACTCTCTTCATGGTGCTGCTGGCGCTCTTCGACACCCTGCTCTTCCGGCTTTCGGGACGCGCCGACCTCGCCGTCGGGGTGCCGGTGGCTCATCGTCAGCGGCCGGAGCTGGAATCCCTCATCGGCTTCTTCGTCAACACCCTGGTGCTGCGCCTAGAGGTGGATCCGGCGGCGGGGCTGGAGGGCCTCACCGCCGAGGTGCGGGATACCGCCCTCTCTGCCTGGGCCCATCAGGGGCTGCCCTTCGAGCGCCTGGTGGCGGAGGTCAACCCGGAACGCCACTTCGGCCGCTCTCCCCTCTTTCAGGTGATGTTCGCCCTCCAGGATGCTCCGGTGCAGCGTCTGGAGCTGCCGGAGCTGCGCCTCGAGCCGCTGCCGGTGGCCAGCGGCAGCGCCCGCTTCGAGCTCTTCCTGGAGCTCGCGGAGCGTCCCGACGGCGGCGTTGGCGGCGCCCTGCACTTTGCGACGGCCCTCTATCGCCGCACCCAGGTGCAGCGCATGGCGAGGCAATTCCAGGCCCTGCTGACCTCGGCGCTGGCGGCCCCCGGCGCCCGGCTGGACGACCTCTCCTGGCTCAGCGCCGCGGAGCGCCACCAGCTGGTGGTGGAGTGGAGCGACGGTGCCGAGGCCTTTCTCCAGGAGTATCCCCGGGAGCAGGGCTTCTGGCCGCTGCTGCTGCGAAGCGTCGCCGCCTCCCCGGAGGCACCGGCGGCACAGGTGCGCCATCGCTTAGGCGAGGCTCTGGAAACCTGGAGCTATCGCCAGCTGCTGGAGCGGGTAGAGACCCTGGCGCGGCAGCTCCAGCTAGCGGCCACGACCGCTGACGCACCCGGGATGGAGGGCGCGGTGGTGCCGATCCTGGCGCGACGGGGTCTTCCCTTCCTCGCCACGGTGCTCGCCGTCTTCCGCTGCGGTGGCGCCTATCTCCCCCTCGATCCGCTGCATCCGGCCAGTCGGCTGGCCCAGGTGCTGGAGACCAGCGCCGCCACTACCGTGCTGGTGGGCGAGGGGCTGGAGTCGGTGGGGCGCCAGGCTGCCGAGCTGGTGGCCCAGCGGGGCGGTGCTCGGCCAACCTGCATCGACCTGGCGTCGCTGCCTCAGCGGGGCGTCGAAGAGCAGCTCCCCGAATCGGTTCCGGCAAGGCTTCCTACCGAAGCCCTCTCCGGACCCACCTCTGGACCCACGAGCCTGGCCTACGTGATCTTCACCTCCGGCTCCACCGGCCGGCCCAAGGGAGCGATGGTGGAGCACCGCGGAATGATCAACCACCTGTGGGCGAAGATCCGCGACCTGAAGCTCGGCGCCGGGGATCGGGTGGCGCAGAACGCCTCCCAATGCTTCGACATCTCGGTGTGGCAGATGCTGGCGCCGCTGGTTCTCGGCGGCTCGGTGGTGATCTATCCGGACGAGATTGCCCACGAGCCGGCAAAGCTGGTGGCGGCGGTGGATCAGGACGCCATCACCGTGCTGGAGACCGTGCCCTCGGTGATGCGGCTGATGGTGGACGCGGTGGAGGCCCGGGCCGAGAGCGACGCCGAGCTGCGCTTCGAGGCCCTGCGCTGGCTGGTGCCCACCGGGGAGGCCCTGCCGCCGGAGCTGGCCCGCCGCTGGCAGCAGCGCTACCCGCGAATTCTTCAGGTCAACGCCTACGGGCCGACGGAATGCTCCGACGACGTCAGCCATCACGTGGTGCGGGGTGCGGTGGATCCCTCGGCGGCCTCGGTGCCCATCGGGAGGCCGGTGATCAACACCCGCCTGGTGATCGTCGATCGGCGCTTCCATCCCCGCCCGGTGCAGGTTCCCGGCGAGCTCTGCGTCGGCGGCGACGGCGTCGGCCGAGGCTACCTGCACAACCCCCGGCGCACCGCCATGGCCTTCGTTCCGGACGCCTTCGGCGCCACCCCGGGAGCGCGGATGTATCGTACCGGCGATTGGGTGCGCACCCTGGACGACGGCACCCTGGACTTCCTCGGTCGCATCGATCACCAGGTGAAGATCCGCGGCTTCCGAATCGAGTTGGGGGAGATCGAGGCCACCCTCGACCGACAGTCGCAGGTCGCTCAATGCGTGGTGGATGCCCGGGACGACGGCCGCGGCGGCCGTCGCCTGGTGGCCTACGTGGTGCCGACGGAGACTGCGGCCGTAGCGGCAGGCGATTTGGCAGGCGATTCGGCAGGCGAGGCGGCGGTGATCGCGAGCCTGTCGGCGGCGGTGGCGGCGGAGCTGCCGGAATACATGGTGCCGGCGGCTTTCGTGCTGCTCTCGGAGATGCCCCTGAACCGCAACGGCAAGGTGGACCGCAAGGCCCTGCCGGAGCCGGAGGCCGCCGCCAGCGACGACGATCGCTTCCTGGAGCCCCGCAGCGATGTCGAGGCGGCGGTGGCCCAGATCTACGCCGAGGTGGTGGAGGTGGAGCGGGTCGGAGCGCTGGATCACTTCTTCCACCTCGGAGGTCACTCGCTGCTGGCGACTCAGGTGGTGGCGCGACTGCGGGAGATCTTCGACGTGGAGCTGCCGCTGCGCACCCTCTTCGAGGCCCCCACGGTGGCGGAGCTGGCGCTGGCGGTGGAGGAGGAGATGATGTCCTCCGTCGAGGACCTCTCGGAGGCGGAGCTGGACGCGCTGCTAGACGGCGACGCCGAGGAGATGTTCGAGGCGGTGCTGGAAGAGGTGCCGGAGGTGGCGAGTTGACGCCCCTACTCTCTTCCCCGCCCGCCACGGCGCTGCCGGAGAGCGCCGCCACCCGGCCTCCCTCGCCGGCGGAGGCTTCGTCTTTGGGGGCCCTCTTCCAGGCCCGGGCGGAGGCCAGCCCGCATTCGACGGCGCTGGTGCTGCCGACGGGGGAGCGCTGGAGCTATCGCCGGCTGGCGCGGACGGCAGCGGCGGTAGAGGCGGCCCTGCTGCGGCGATTACCGCGGCCCCGGGGGCAGGCCGTCGGCCTGTGCCTGGAGCTCGGCGGAGAGCTGCTGGCGGCGATGCTCGGCGTTCTTCAATCGGGGGCTTTCTACGTCCCCCTGGATCCTTCCCATCCGCCCGCCCGATTGGGAGCGGTGGCCGCCGATGCCGGGGTGGCGCTGGTGCTCACCGAGCGGCGCCTGGCGGGGGCGATGGGCAGAGCGCAAAGCAATGCCGGCGGCTCCAGCGCCCCCGACTTTCTCTTCGTGGAGGACCTGGCGGCGGCGAGCTCTGAGACCGCTGTTCCCGTGGTCTCAGCTGGCCCCGCGGTATCGACGGAGACCCTATCCGCCGTCGGCCGTCAGGACCTCGCCTACGTCATCCACACCTCCGGTTCCTCAGGGCCGCCAAAGGGGGTGGAGGTGGAGCACCATCAGGTGCTGCGCCTGCTCAGCGCTACGGAGAGCTTCTTCGGCTTCGGCGAGGACGACGTCTGGACTCTCTTTCACTCCTTCGCCTTCGACTTCTCGGTGTGGGAGATCTGGGGAGCGTTGGCCTACGGCGGCCGGCTGGTGCTGGTGCCGCGATCGACGGCCCGCTCCTCCCGGGCCTTCGCCGCCCTGCTGGCTCGGGAGCGAGTCACGGTGCTGAACCAGACGCCCTCCGCCTTCCGCGGGCTGCTGGGGGCGCTGGGATCCTCCGAGGGACTGCCGGAGGCGGCGCGGCCGCGGGATCTGCGCTGGGTGATCTTCGGCGGAGAGGCTCTGGACTTCCCGTCCCTGGCCCCCTGGTTTCAGCGCTACCCGGAAGACGCCCCGCGGCTGGTGAATATGTACGGCATCACCGAGACCACGGTGCACGTGACCCTGCGCCCGGTGGCGGCGCAAGAAGTCCGCGCGGGCAGCGATAGCGCCCTCGGCGAGGCGATTTCCGATCTCCAGGTGCACCTGCTGGATCCCGCCGCCGGGGCCGTGGGCGCCGCGGTGGAGTCGGGGAAGGTGGGAGAGATCTACGTCGGCGGAGACGGGGTCACCCGCGGCTATCGCGGCCGCCCAGGGTTAACCGCCGCTCGCTTTCTGCCGGATCCCTTCAGCTCCCGCCCCGGCGCTCGTCTGTATCGCTCCGGAGACCTCGCGCTGCGCGGCGCCGGGGACGAGCCCTATTACCGCGGTCGCGGCGATGCCCAGGTCAAGATCCGCGGCCACCGGGTGGAGCCCGGAGAGGTGGCGGTGGCGCTGGAATCCCACCCTCTCGTGCAGCGGGCGGCGGTGGTGCCTCGCGCCCTGGAAGGCGGTGGGGAAGAGCAGCTGGTGGCCTTCGTGGTGGGCGCCGACGTGGTGAGCGCCGAGCAGGCGGCAGAGAGCTCTCCCTCTTCCGCCAGCCTCAAGGCCTACCTCGCCGCCCGGCTGCCGGAGGCCTGGGTGCCTTCGATGGTGGTGCCTCTGGACGCCCTGCCCCTGACCACCAACGGCAAGCTCGACCAGCGTCGGCTGGTGGATTGGAATCTGCGCTCCGCCCGGCCCCCGCGTCGTGCCCCCGAATCCGCGGCGGAGCGGGCGGCGGCGGCGGCCTGGCGTGAGGTGTTGGGAGTGCGGGAGCCGGGTCTGGACGACGATTTCTTCGCCCTTGGCGGGCACTCCCTCAACGCCGCCCGCATTCTCGCTCGGCTGCGGCGGGAGGGGGGCTGGGGAGCTTCCCCGGAGCTGATCTTCGAGGCCCCTCGGCTGGAGGATTTCGCCGCCCGGCTGCGTCCGCCGGCCGCCCCGGCTGCGACCGCCGCTACGAGTACCGATGCCGCTGCCAGCGATGCCGGGGTCTCGCCTCCGCAAGCGCCGATCAGGGATGCCGAGTCGGGGGATGCCGAGTCGGAGAATGCCGAGTCGGAGAATGCCGAGTCGGAGAATGGGAGCGCTCCCCTGGCCCACGCTCAGCTTCGAATGTGGCTGCAGCAGCAGCTGGATCCCGACTCCTCGGCCTTTCATCTGGCCTTCGGCCTGCGCTTCCTGGGGACCTTCCGGCCCGCCGCGATGGCCGCCGCCCTGACCCAAATCATGCATCGCCAGCGGGCCCTGCGCACCGCCTATGGAGAGCGCGGCGGCGAGGTACGGGGCGTGCTGAGGGAGCCCCCGGCGGAGCGTCTACCGACGGTGGACCTGAGGGCTCTCGAGGAACCGGCGGTGGTGGTGGAGGAGCTCTTCGCTCACGAGGCCCGGCGCCCCTTCGATCTCGGCGCCGGAAGGCTGCTGCGGGCTCGGCTGCTGAGACTCGAGGACCAGCACCACGTGCTGCTGCTGACCATCCACCACATCGCCTGCGACGGCTGGTCCCTAGGAATTCTGGCCTCCGAGCTGGCGGCCCTCTACCCCCAGGGGGCGCTTTCGGCGGCGGAGATCTCTGCGGATGCAGGGCTGGGCCCGCTGCTGAGCCCGCTGGAGGGGCACTACGCCGACTACGCCCGCCGGCAGCATCGGCGCCTGAGGGGCTCGGAGCTGGAGGCCCTGCTGGCTCCGCGCCTGCGCCGGCTGGAGAGCTGGCCGCCGCAAGCCGCCGCGAGCTTCTTGGCTCCTTCCCCGGGGCTCTCGCCGGCGCCGGGGCGCCGGGGGGCCGCCATTCTGGTTCAGCGGGCGCTGCCGCGGGCTCGCCGCCGGGCGCTGGAGCGCCTCGCCCGGAGCCAGGGGGCCAGCCTCTTCATGGTGATGGTGGCGGCGTTGATGGCGGTGATCCACCGCTGGACCGGGGCTTCCCGGATCGCCGTCGGCGCCCTCTCGGCGGGTCGTGGCGAGGGCGATTGGGAGCGGCTGGTGGGCTGCTTCATCAACACCCTGGTGATCGACTCGGAGGTGGCTTCGGCGCAGCCTTGGGAAGGGCTGCTGAAGACGGTGCGAGGCAGCGCGCTGGAGGCCTTCGGCGCCGAGGAGCTGCCTTTCGACCTGTTGGCCCGGCGCCTGAAGTCTCTTTCTGAACCCTTGGATTCGTCTGAATCCTCGGCGGGAGAGCTCTTCCAGGTGATGGTGGCGCACCAGAATCTGCCGCTGCCGTCTCTGGCGGTGCCGGGGCTGGAATGGAGCCTGCTGGAGGCGCCGCGCTCCCGCCGCGCCGCGGCCTTCGATCTCTCCCTCTTCCTGCGGCCCGAAGACGGCGAGCTGCGGCTCACCCTCGAGGCCGACGGCGGCCGCTTCCGGCGCGAGCACGCAGCGGCGCTGCTGGCGGACCTAGATGCCGTGCTGGCGGAGGTAGAGATCGCCCCGCGGCGAGCGGTGGAGCAGATTCCGCTGCCCTTCGGCTCGCTGGCCGCTCTCTCGTCGACTCTCTCGTCTACTGTGGCGACGCTTTCGGAGGCGGCCCTGGAGGCTGACGGTGGAGAGGCCTCGGGCCTCGCCGGAAAGTCATCGCCGGAGCGCGGGGCGGATTCCTCTACCTCCTCCGAGGGCGAAGCCCCTTCGTCTCCCCGGGCCAGCGTCGAGGAGCGCATCCACCGCCGCCAGGAGGCGGTGGGGGAGCGCCGCAGCCGGCTCAGCGCGAAGCAGCGGGCGCTGCTGGCCCGACGGCTGGCGGCGAAGGCGAAGGGGCGAGGGCAGGGCCCGAAGAAGGTCCCTTCCGAGCCTCCAGGCTCGGCGGGCTCGGATTCCTCGGCAAGTCCTGGTTCCTTGGAAAGCCTCTCGAAGTCGGTCGACAGCTCCCGGTCTGCGGCAGCTCGAATCGCGGGAATTCCCCGCCGCCGGGGGCTCCCCGCTCCCCTCTCCTTCGGCCAGGAGAGGCTGTGGTTCCTGCAGCGTCTGGAGCCGGAGAGCAGCGCCTACAACCTGGTGGACGCCTTCTTGGTCTCCGGTCGCCTGGAGCCGAGGCGCTTCGCGGCGGCCCTGGGTGCGGTAGTGGAGCGCCACGAGATCCTGCGCAGCGCTTACGAGCCCTACCCGGAATCCGGCATCGAGGGTTGGCAGGGGGAGGCGCTGCGGGTGGTGCAGGTGCCAGGCTCCGATTCTTTCGGCGGGCTTCGTACGGTCGACCTCAGCGGACTGCCGGAAGCCCAAGCTCAACGGCAGGTGCAGCGTCTGTTGAGGGCGGAGGGAGCGCGCCCCTTCCGCCTCGAGGCCGGGGAGGTGCTGCGGGTTCATCGCCTGGTGCTGGGTCCCGAGCGCGCGGTGCTGCTCTTCGACCTCCACCACGTCGCCGCCGACGCCTGGTCCTTCTACGTCATGGTGCGAGAGCTCGGCGAGCTCTACTCCGGCACCGAGCCGGCGCCGCTGCCGGTGCAATACGGCGATTACGCCCTGTGGCAGCGCCGTCGGCTCTCGGGGGAGCGGCTGGAGGGAGAGATCCAGTGGTGGCGCCAGCGTCTGGAGGGAGCGCCCCAGCTGCTGCCGATGACTCTGGACCGGCCGCGGCCGGCGGTGCGCAGCGCCGCGGGGCGAACCTGCCTGCGCCAGCTTCCGGCCCGCCTCGGCGAGGCCCTGGACGCCTACGCCTCGGCCCGAGAGATGACTCCCTTCATGGTGAGCCTGGCCCTCTTCCAGGTGCTGGTCTCCCGCCACGGCGGCGGGGTGGACTTCCTCCTCGGCTCGCCGTCGACTCATCGCGAGCGCCGGGAGCTGGAAGGCCTGGTGGGCTTCTTCGTCAACACCCTGATCCTGCGGGCGGACCTCGGCGGCGAGCCGAGCCTTCATCAGCTGGCGTCGCGAGTGAAGGCGGCGGCGCTGGATACCTTCGCCCACCAGGATCTGCCCTTCGAGCGCCTGGTGGAGGCCCTCAGCCCCCAGCGCTCCCTCTCCCATCTGCCGCTGGTGCAGGGGGTCTTCGTCTACGAGAGCACGCCCCGCACCCGATTGGAGTCCCCGGGGCTGACCTTCGAGGCGCTGCCCTTCACCGCGGAGACGGCGAAATTCGATCTCACCCTCGCCCTGCGGCGCACCCCCGAGGGGCCGGTGGCGAGCCTGGAGTACAGCACCGATCTCATCGAGGCGGCCACCGCCGAGGCCCTGCTGGCGCGCTACGAAGCTCTGCTGACGGCGGCCCTGGACTCGCCGCAGCTGCCGGTGCAGCAGCTGCCGATGCTGAGCCCCGGGGAGCGGGAGCAGCTGCTGGCGCGCGATCCCGGCCGCGATGCCGCTGCGCCGGGGGCGGTGCTGCCGCTGCGCTTCGAGGCTATCGCCCGAGCTCAGCCGGAGGCGGTGGCGCTGCGCATGCCCGCCGCCGGCCTCGCCGGGGAGGCTGAATCCTGGACCTACGCCGACCTCGCCCTGCGGGCGTCGGCGGTGGCCCGCTGGCTCGCTGAGGTCGGCGTCGGCCCTGAGTCTCGGGTGGGCCTGTGCCTGCCCCGCGGCCCGGAGCTGGTGGCGGCCCTGGTGGGCATCCTCGGCGCCGGCGGCGCCTACGTGCCCCTGGATCCCGCCTATCCCCAGCAGCGGCTGCGCTATCTGGTGGAGGATTCCGCTATCCAGGTGGTGGTGAGCACCGCCTCTCTAGTTCGGCAGCTGGACCTGCCGCCGAGCCTCCAGGTGGTGGAGGTGCCGCCGCTGGTGGTCGGGCAGACGGATTCGACGCTGCTCGCTGAGCTTCTTCCTCCTGAGCCTCTCTTTCCCGCGGCCCTCTCCCTGACGCCGGATCACCTGGCCTACGTGATCTATACCTCCGGCTCCACCGGCCGGCCGAAGGGAGTGCTGATCCCCCACGGCCAGGTCGGGCGCCTGCTGGAGGTCAGCCAGCCCCTCTTCTGCTTCGGCCCAGGGGACGTGTGGACTCTCTTCCACTCCTTCGCCTTCGACTTCTCGGTATGGGAGATCTGGGGCGCCCTGGGCTTCGGCGGCCGCCTGTTGGTGGTGCCGGAGTCGACCACCCGGGATCCCGCGGCCTTCTACCGGCTGCTGGCGCTGGAGGGGGTGACGGTGCTGAACCAAACCCCCTCGGCCTTCGTCGGCCTGATTCGGGCGGACTCGGCGGTGGAGGTTGCCGAAAGAGAATCTCTCAATTTGCGCTGGGTGATTTTCGGCGGTGAGGCCCTGGAGGCCCAGACCTTGGGCCCCTGGGTGGAGCATCACGGGCTGGAGTCTCCGGCGCTGGTGAATATGTACGGCATCACCGAGACCACGGTGCACGTCACCTTTTCTCGAGTCACCTCCCAGGAGATCCGCGGCGAGGAGTCCACCAGCCTGGGATCGGCGCTGGGGGATCTCAGCCTGCGGGTGGTGGAGGCTCCCGTCGACGGCGGCGGTAGTGCTAGCGCCAGTCTGGCCTGCGACCTGGCGCCGGAGGGGGTGGTGGGGGAACTGTGGGTCGGCGGCGCGGGGCTCGCCCGGGGATACCACGGTCGCCCTGCCCTGACCGCCCAGCGCTTCGTGCCGGATCCCTTCGGCAAGGCTTCCGGCGCCCGGGCCTACAGGAGCGGCGACGGCGCCCGCTGGGTGCGGCGCCCTGGTGAGGCCGGGGCTCCCTTCTCCCTGGCCTATGAGGGGCGCCTGGACCATCAGCTGAAGGTGCGGGGCTACCGCATCGAGGCGGGGGAGGTGGAGTCGGCGCTGGCCTCGGATGGCGAGGTGTCGGCGGCGGTGGTGACTTCCCGGCGGGTGAATCGAGAAGGCGTGGTGGACGTGCGGCTGGCGGCCTACCTGGTGTCGAAGGAGTCGTCGGAGACGCTGGTGCCGCGGCTGCGTTCGGCCCTGGCGGAGCGTCTGCCGGCGCCGCTGGTGCCCCAGGATTGGGTGGTGCTGGAGTCGCTGCCGCTGACCGCCCACGGCAAGGTGGATCGCTCGCGGCTGCCGGCGCCCGCCGCCGCGGCGGCAGGCCCATCGTCGAGCTTTGTGGCCCCCAGCGGCGATGTGGAGCAGCGGGTGGCGTCGATCTTCTCTCAGGTGCTGGGGGTGGAGTCGGTGGGCTCGGAGGACAGCTTTTTCGATCTCGGCGGCCACTCCCTGCTGCTGGTGGAGCTGCAGGTGCAGCTGGAGGCCGTCTTTGGCCACAAAGTGGAGATGCTGGATCTCTTCCGCTATCCCACGGTGAATCACCTCGCCCGCTTTATGGAAGACGCCGGGGCGCCGGCGGCCCCCGCCACCGAAGAGATCCCTTCCGCCGCCCATCGCGGGGCGGAATCCGCTCCAGCAGAAGAGCGCGCTGCGCCCACCGCTTCGGCGGACGGGGCGGTGCAACAACGTTATGACCGCGCCCGCCTGCGCCGTCGCCGCACCGCCGCGCGGGGCGGACGTCGTCGGGGTGGAGCCCATCGAGGCGTCACCCCTAGGGATCCTGAAGCCCCAGAGCCTTCCCTGCCTCCAGAGGAAAATCCATGAGCGAATCCCAATCTCCTTCTTCGCCAGGGGCTTCGCCCTTCGACCTCGCCACGGACCCGGTGCGGGAGAGCGACATCGCCGTCCTCGCCCTCTCCGGCCGCTTCCCCCGGGCGGCCTCGGTGGACGAGCTGTGGCAGCGCCTGCTGGACGGCGAGGAGTGCGTCTCCTTCTTCGGCCGCGAGGAGCTGCTGGCGGCGGGGATCCCGGAAGCGGTGATCGACGATCCGGACTTCGTCGCCGCCAGCGGGCTGCTGGAGGATGCGGCCCTCTTCGACGCCGCCTTCTTCGGCTACAGCCCGCGGGAGGCGGAGATCCTGGACCCCCAGCACCGGGTCTTTCTGGAGGAGGCGTGGAAGGCGATGGAGCAGGCCGGCTATGTCGGCGACCGCTTCGACGGCCTGGTGGGGGTGTTCGGCGGGGTCACCGCCTCCAGCTACCTGCTGCAGAACCTCTACGGCCACCGGGAGATCTTCCGGCAGCTGGGCACGGTGCAGGTGGGTCTCGGTAACGACAAGGACTTCCTCTCCACCAAGGTGAGCTACAAGCTCAACCTGCGGGGCCCCTCGGTGACCGTGCAGAGCGCCTGCTCCACCTCCCTGGTGGCTACCCACCTGGCGGTGCAGAGCCTGCTCAACGGCGAGTGCGACATGGCCCTGGTGGGCGGCGCCTCCATCGGCTTTCCGCAGGTCGGCGGCTACCACTACCACCCCCAGGGCATCGCCTCGCCGGACGGCCACTGCCGCGCCTTCGACGCCGGCGCCAACGGCTCCGTCGGCGGCAGCGGCGTGGCGGTGGCGGTGCTGCGTCGCCTGGAGGACGCCCTGGAGGCCGGAGATCCGGTACGGGGAGTAATCCGCGGTTCGGCGATCAACAACGACGGCAGCGTCAAGATCGGCTTCACGGCGCCGAGCGTGGAGGGGCAGTCGGAGGTCGTCGCCGAGGCCCTGGGGGTCGCCGAGCTGGAGCCTCGGCAGGTGAGCTATATCGAGGCCCACGGCACCGGAACGGAGCTCGGAGATCCCATCGAGGTGGACGCCCTGAGGCGGGTGTTCGCGGATCCGGCGGACGGCGAGGCGTGGTGCGGTCTCGGATCGCTGAAGACCAATATTGGTCATTTGGATTGCGCCGCGGGGATCGCCGGGCTCACTAAAGCGGTACTGGTGGCGGAGCGCGGCCTGATGCCCCCGAGCCTGCATTTCCAGAGCCCGAACCCGGCCCTCAACCTGCCCGGCAGCGCGTTTTTCGTGCCGACGGAGGCGACGCCGGTGCCGGCGGTGGACGGCCGCCGCCGCACCGCGGTTTCCTCCTTCGGCCTCGGCGGCACCAACGCCCACGTGGTGGTGGAGGAGGCCCCGCCCCGCGCCCCTTCCGGCCCGTCCCGCCGCTGGCAGCTGCTGCGGCTCTCGGCTCGGACCCCCAGCGCTGCGGATGCCGCCGAAGCTCGCCTGGGGCAGGCTCTGGAGGAGAAGGCCCTGGAGGGACAGGACGACCAAGCCCCGGCTTCTCTCGCTTCGACCCCTCTGGCGGACGTCGCCTACACCCTCGCCGTCGGCCGCAAGGCCTTCGAGCATCGCCGGGTGGTGGTGGCCCAGGGCTGCGAAGAGGCGTCGCGGGCGCTGCGGGGCGAGCTGCCGTCGCAGCGCCTCCAGGGCAGCGCCAAGCAGCGTCGGCCAGTGGCCTTCTTGCTCTCCGGCCTCGGGGACCAATATCTCGGCATGGGAGCCGGCCTGTACCGCGACGAGCCGGTGTACGCTCGCGCCTTCGACCGATGCGCCGAGGCTCTGGCGCCGCGCTTGGGCTTCGATCTGAGGCAGGAGCTAGAGCTGGCGAAGCACGCCGCCGTCCGCGGCGACGGCCCCCGCGGTGCCGCGGTTGGGGACGCTAGCGCCAAGCCGGATTTCCGCGCGATGCTCGGCCGCGGCGTCGCCGACGACGCCCAGCGCCGGGCCATCGATCGGCTGGCTCAGACCCACGTCGCCCAGCCGGCTCTCTTCGCCCTGGGCTATTCCCTTGCCACCCTGTGGCGCAGCGTCGGCGTGGTGCCGGCGGCGCTGCTGGGCTACAGCCTCGGCGAATATCTCGCCGCCTGCCTGGCGGAGGTGCTGAGCCTCGACGACGCCCTGGCCCTAGTGGCCCAGCGGGCGATGCTGCTGGAGAAGGCGGAGGAGGGGGCGATGACCGCGGTGCCGCTGGCGGCGCCGGAGGTGGAGAGCCTGCTGGGTGAAGACTTCGGCGGCGAGCTGGCCATCGCCGCGGTGAACGCGCCGACGGTGACGGTGGTGAGCGGCTCGGTGTCGGCGGTGTCGGCCCTAGAGGCGCGGCTTCAGACCAGCGGCTTCGCCGCCCGTCGTTTGGAAACCCGCCGGGCATTCCACCACCCCAGTCTGGCGCCCCTCGGTGAGGAGCTCACCGCCCTGGTCTCCACCTTCGACCTCTCACCGCCCACCATCCCCTACCTCTCCAACGTCACCGGGGATTGGGCGCGGCGGGAAGAGGTGACGGACCCCGGCTATTGGGCCCGTCACCTCAGCGGTACGGTGCGCTTCTCCGAGGCCCTCGCCCGGCTCGACTCCGAGCAGCGGCCGATCCTGCTGGAGATCGGCGCCGGCCAGAGTCTAGGCAGCCTGGCGCTGCAGCAGGGGGAGAGCGGGCCGGGTCTCGCCGTCGCTTCGCTGCCCCATCGCTGGGATCCCACCGCTGACCAGGCCTATTGGCTCAGCTCCTGGGGCCGGCTGTGGGTGGCCGGCGCCCAGCTGGATGACGAGGCCCTGTTCGCCGACGAGGACCGTCATCGGGTGGCGCTGCCCTCCTACCCCTTCGAGCGTCAGCGCTACTTCGTCGAGCCGCCCCACAGCGTCACCGGGGAGCAGAGCAGCGCGAGCGCCGGGGAGGCCGAGGCGGAGCCGCGGCTGCCCTTCGGCGAGTGGTTCTCCATTCCCACCTGGCGCCGGGCGGCTTCCTCGGCGGCTTCCTCGGTGGCTTCCGGCGAGGCGATCCAGCAGCCCGCGCCGCCGACGGCGGTGGTGGTGAGGCCCGCCGCCGGGGCAGCGAGTCCCTTAGCGGCGGCCCTGGAGACCGCTCTGGAGGCCGCCGGCAGCGTGGTGGTGCCGGTGGAGATCGCCGTCGACAATGCCGAGAGCCACGGCCCGCTGCAGCTCCAGGCCGATTCTCCAGCGGATTGGCGCCGCCTCTTGGCCCAGCTGCGGGAGGACTCTGCCCTGGCGGTGGACGAGCAAACGCCCCTCTACCTACTGCCCTCCCTGGGCCTCGGCGGGGGAGAGGCATCCGAGGGAGAGTCGAACGCCTCTCAGCGCTGGGGCTACGACTGCCTCTCGGCCCTGGCTCAGGCCTACGGCGGGGAGGGCGTCGGCGCCCGCTGGGTGGTGGTGACGGACGGGCTCTACGACATCTTGGGGGGCGAGCTAGGCGATCATTCCACCGCGTCGAAGGCCACTCTCCTGGGACCCTGCCGGGTTGCCCCCCTGGAGGTCCCCGGGGTGAGCTGTCATCTAGTGGAGCTGGCGCCTTCGGAGGCCACCGCGAAGCTCGGGGGCGCCGCGCTGGAGGCTTTGGCCTCCCGGCTGGTGGTGGAAGGCTCGCGCTCCGTACCTGCCGGCCGACTGCGGCTCACCGCTCTGCGCGGTGCCGCGGGAGCGGGCCGAGGGGGCTCCGTCGGAGGCTCCTTCATCCGCCGCTGGGAAGGGGACTATCTCTCCCTCGAAGGGGTGGGGGAATCGGAAACCCGGGCGGCGGAAGGGCTCTTCGCCTCCGGTGGGCGCTTCTTGATCACCGGCGGTCTCGGCGGTCTCGGCCTCGGATTGGCCCAGGAGGTCGTGGCGCGGGCGGAGGATCCGGCGGCGGTACGCCTGGTCCTTCTGGGGCGCAGCGAGCTGCCGCCTCGGGAGCGCTGGAAGGAGCTGCTGGACGGCGACGACGAAGAGCTGGCTCGTCGTCTACGGGGAGTCTCGGCCCTGGAGGCTGCCGGCGCCGAGGTGCTGCTGCTCACCGCGGATGTGGCCGACGAGGCGGCGATGAGCGCCGCCGTAGCGCAGGCAGTGGAGCGCTTCGGAGGGCTGGACGGCGTGCTCCACGCCGCCGGGGTGCCCGGGGCCGGGCTGCTGCAGCTCAAGACGCCGGAGCAGGCGGCGGCGGTGCTGGCGCCCAAGGTCGCCGGCACGGAGATCTTGGAGGGGATCTTGGAGAGGGCGCTGGGGGGAGCCTCCCAGAGAGAGCAGCTGGAGGAGGAAGCTCCTCGCCCCTTCCTGGTGCTCTTCTCTGCCCTCACCGCCCTCTCCGGCGGCATCGGCCAGGTGGACTACACCGCCGCCAACGCTTATCTCGGGGCTCGGGCTACAGAGCTGCGGGCCCGCGGCTGGCGGGCGGTGGCGGTGCATTGGTGCGCCTGGCGCTGGGATTCCTGGCAGGACAGCCTCACCGCCTTCGATCCGCGGGTGAGGGAGGTCTTCCAGCGCCAGCGGGAGCGCTACGGGCTGGAGTTCTCCGAGGGCCTCGGCGCCCTGGCGGTGGCCCTGGCCAGCGGAGAGCCGGAGGTGGTGGTTTCCACCGTGGCCCTCGACCGCGCCCTGGCGCCGGAGGCCTCGGTGGCGGAGGCGCTGGAAGAGCTCGGCGGGGCGCCCCCCAGCGCCGGCGGTGGCCACGATCGCCCCGAGCTGGCATCGGAATATGTCGAGCCCCGGGACGACCGCGAGCGGCAGCTGGCGACCCTGTGGAGCGAGCTGCTGGGGGTCGGCAGCATCGGCATCCACGACAACTTCTTCCAGCTCGGGGGCCACTCCCTGCTGGGGGTCCAGCTGATCTCTCGGGTGCGGGAGACCCTGGGGGTGGAAATCACCCTGCGGGGGCTCTTCGAGTCGCCGACCATCGCCGGGCTGGCGGCGGGCATGGAGGATGCCGAGTCGGTGCCGGAGCTGCCGGCGCTGACTCGTCGTCGCCGCCCGGCGGTGGCTGCCGTCGCCGTCGCGGCGGGAAGCGCTGACGAGAGCGACACCGCCACCAGCCCTCCGACTAGCACCGCCAGCAGTACCGCCACCGTAGCGGCGGAAGCGAATCCCGCGGCGGAAATCGACGTAGAGAACCTATCGGAAGCGGAGATGGACTCCCTTCTGGCCCAGCTACTCAGCACGGAGGACGCCTCGAAGTGACCGAGAGCAGGAGCAGCAGTAAGGCAACCTCCGAGGCGACCGCCGGGGCAACTTCCGGGGCGACCGCTGTCGCCCGCCGGGAAGCCTCCAGCGAGGTGGATCTGGCGGGCCTCAGCGCGGAGCAGAAGCGGGCCCTGGTGCAGCGCCTGCTGGCGGCCAAGGCGGCAGCTTCGGGTACGGCCTCGGCGGTTTCACCTACTGGATCTCCCGGTGATGGGCTGCGGCCGGCTGGGTTTTCCGACGCTCCTTCGGTTTCGGTGGCGCCATCCGCTGCCGTCGCGGAGTCCGAGGCGGAGCTCTCCTACGCCCAGCGCCGGCTGTGGTTCCTGGAGCAGCTGGAACCCGGCAGCGCGGCCTACAACAGCTACACCACGGTAGAGGCCCGCGGCGGGCTGCGTTTCCGCGCCCTGCAGCGCTCCCTCGATGCCCTGGTGCGTCGCCACGAGAGCCTGCGCACCTATTTCCTGGCCCGGGAGGGGCGCCCTCGGCAGGTGGTGGAGCCCCCCCGCCCCTGCTCCCTTCCCTTGGTCGATCTGAGCGGCCTGGGAGCGAGTCAAGCCGAGGCGGTGGCCCTGCAGCTGGCCGGCGCTGAGGCGCGGCGACCCTTCGATCTCGCTGCAACGCCGCTGCTGCGAATGCTGGTGCTGCGTTTCTCGGCGCAGACCCACTGGCTGCTGCAGAGCATGCACCACATCATCTCCGACGGCTGGTCGGTGCGGGTGCTGATCCGCGAGCTGGGGCTCTTTTACGCCGCGGCTCTCGAGGGGCGCTCGCTGGACGATGCGCTGCCGGAGCTGCCGATCCACCTCGCCGACTACGCAGAGTGGCAGCGGGAGGTGCTGGAGGGGGGCGTCGGGGAGCGTCAGCTGAGCTATTGGCAGCGTCAGCTGGAGGGCGTGCCGGTGCTGGAGATGCCGGCGGATCGGCCGCGCCCGGCGGTGCGCTCCGTCCGCGGCAAGACCCTGGTGCGGGCTCTGGAGGGAGTTGACGGGGCGCAGGTGGCGACTTTCTCCCAGCGCCACGGAGCTTCTTCCTTCATGACCTGCCTCACCGTCTGGGCGCTGCTGCTGGCGCGCCAGTCCCGCTGTTGGGATGTGCCCGTCGGTTCCCCGGTGGCCAATCGCGATCGGCTGGAGCTGGAATCTCTCATCGGACCCTTGATCAACACCCTGGTGCTGCGCCTGCGGCTGCGGGGGGAGATGAGCTTCGAGGCGGCCCTCGACTCGGTGCGCCGCACCTGTCTGGAGGCCTACGAGCATCAGGAGGTTCCCTTCGAGCTGCTGGTGGACCGGCTGGGGGTGGAGCGGGACCTGGCCCACCTGCCCCTGGCCCAGGTGGTGTTCCGCTACGAGCCGGCGGAGGTCGCGCCGCTGCGGATCCAGGGGCTGACCATGGAGCCCGTTACCACCGAGAACGACACCGCCAAATTCGACCTCACCTTGACCTTGGGCGAGAAGGAAGAGGGCCGGGACGGCGGGCTGTGGGCGAGCCTGGAATTCAGCACGGATCTCTTCGAGACGGCCACCGCCGAGGCTCTGCTATCGCGCTACGAGCGCCTGCTGGCGGCGGCCTGCGCCTCGCCGCAGACCCCGGTGCAGCAGCTGCCGATGCTCACCGCGTCGGAGCGGCAGGAGCTGCTGGCCCGGCAGCCGGGAGAGGCCCAGATCGTCGCCGGCGCCGTGCTGCCGCTGCGCTTCGAGGCCATTGCCCGGGCCCAGCCGGAAGCGGTGGCGCTGCGCATGCCCGCCGTCGGCGCCTCGGAGGGTTCTGAGTCCTGGACCTACGCCGACCTCGCCCTGCGGGCATCGGCGGTAGCTCGCTGGCTCGCTGAGGCCGGCGTCGGCCCTGAATCCCGGGTCGGCCTGTGCCTGCCCTGCAGCCCGGAGCTGGTGGCGGCCCTGGTGGGCATCCTCGGCGCCGGCGGCGCCTACGTGCCCCTGGATCCCGCTTACCCCCAGCAGCGGCTGCGCTATCTGGTGGAGGATTCCGCCATCCAGGTGGTGGTGAGCACCGCCTCCCTGGTACGAGAGCTGGATCTGCCCCCGAGCTTACGAGTGGTGGAGGTACCGCCGCTGGTGAGGGACAGGGGTGGCAGCGCAACGGCCCCGCGCTCGGAGACTCTCTCTCCTGAGCCTCTCCCTTCCGAACCCCTCTTCCCCGCAGCCCTCTCCCTGACGCCGGATCACCTGGCCTACGTGATCTATACCTCCGGCTCCACCGGCCGGCCGAAGGGAGTGCTGATCCCCCACGGCCAGGTCGGGCGCCTGCTGGAGGTCAGCCAGCCCCTCTTCTGCTTCGGCCCCGGGGACGCCTGGACCCTCTTCCACTCCTTCGCCTTCGACTTCTCGGTGTGGGAGATCTGGGGCGCTCTGGGCTTCGGCGGCCGCCTGGTGGTGGTGCCGGAATCGACCACTCGAGACCCCGCAGCCTTCTACCGGCTGCTGGCGCTGGAGGGAGTGACGGTGCTGAACCAAACTCCCTCGGCCTTCGTCGGCCTGATCCGGGCGGACTCGGCGGCGGAGCCAGAGCAGAGAGGCTCGTTGGCGCTGCGCTGGGTGATCTTTGGCGGCGAGGCCCTGGAGGCCCAGACCCTGTCCCCCTGGGTGGAGCACCACGGACTGGAGTCTCCGGCGCTGGTGAATATGTATGGCATCACCGAGACCACGGTGCATGTGACCTTCTCACAGGTAACCCCCGAGGAGGTCCGCGGCGAGGAGTCCACCAGCCTGGGTTCGGCGCTGGGAGATCTCAGCCTGCGGGTGGTGGAGGCTCCCGTCGACGGCAGCGGGCCTGGCCTCGATGCTGGTCTCTCCTGCGATCTGGCGCCGCAGGGGGTGGTGGGGGAGCTGTGGGTCGGCGGCGCGGGGCTCGCCCGGGGATACCACGGTCGCCCTGCCCTCACCGCCCAGCGCTTCGTGCCGGATCCCTTCGGCAGGGATCCCGGCGCCCGGGCCTATCGCAGCGGCGACGGCGCCCGCTGGGTGCGGCGCTCTGGGTCGGCGGAGGCTCCCTTCGCCCTGGCCTACGAAGGGCGCCTGGACCATCAGCTGAAGGTGCGGGGCTACCGTATCGAGGCGGGGGAGGTGGAGTCGGCGCTGGCCTCGGATGCTGAAGTGTCGGCGGCGGTGGTGACTTCCCGGCGGGTGAATCGAGAAGGCGTGGCGGACGTGCGGCTGGCGGCCTACGTGGTGTCGAAGGAGTCGGCGGAGACGCTGGTGCCTCGGCTGCGGGCGTCGCTGGCGGATCGGCTGCCGGCGCCGCTGGTGCCCCAGGATTGGGTGGTGCTGGAGTCGCTGCCGCTGACCGCCCACGGCAAGGTGGATCGCTCGCGGCTGCCGGCGCCCGCCGCGGCGGCGGCAGGCCCATCGTCGAGCTTTGTGGCCCCCAGCGGCGATGTGGAGCAGCGGGTGGCGTCGATCTTCTCTCAGGTGCTGGGAGTGGAGTCGGTGGGCTCGGAGGACAGCTTCTTCGATCTCGGCGGCCACTCCCTGCTGCTGGTGGAGCTGCAGGCGCAGCTGGAGACGGCTTTTGGCCGCAAGGTGGAGATGCTGGATCTCTTCCGCTACCCCACCGTGGCGCACCTGGCGGAATTCTTGGGTGAGGCCTCACCAGGGGAAGAAGCATGAGCGCAGACGAAGGCCAGGCCAAGACCGGCGCCGCCGTGGAGGTGAGCCTGGAGAACCTGTCGGCGGAGGAGAAGAAGCGACTTCTGGCCCGTTTGCTGGCGGCGAAGCAGGGCTCGGGATCCAAGCCTGCGGCGGCGGAATCGCTTCCTCCCGCCGACTCTCCGGCGGCAGAAGGCGAAGAGGCCCTCGACGCCCCCCTGACTCCCGCTCAGGAGCGCTTCTGGTTCTTCGAGGAGCTCCATCCCGGCCAGGCGATCTTCCACCTGCCGGGGCGCTTCCGGCTCCACGGGGAGCTCAGCTTCCGCGCTCTGGAGGCCGCCTTCCGCGTCGTCTGGCGGCGCCACGAGGTGCTGCGATCGAAGATCACGGCGGCCTCCGGTGCACCTCGACAGCTGCCGGGACCCTCTCCCTCTACCGTGCTGCCGCTGGTAGACCTCTCGGCGCTGGCGGCGGAAGACGCCGAGGCGGCGGCCCAGAGCATCCAGCATCAGGCGGTGTCTCGGGCCTTCGACCTCGCTGAGGGAGCGCTGCTGCGGGCCGTCCTGGTGCGTCGCCGGTGGCGGGGGCGGCGGGCCCACGAGCTAGGGGTAGTGCTGCACCACATCGCCGGCGACGGCTGGTCCCAGGGGGTGCTCATCGAGGAGCTTCGGCAGCTCTACGCGGCGGCCCGGGGAGAGCCTCAGCCCTCCGCTGCCTCAGGTCTTCTGGAGACCCTGGAAGGGCGGCTTCCGGAGCTGGCGGTGCAATACGGCGACTACGCTCAATGGCTTCGCGACGCCCTCGCCGGAGAGGCGCTGCAGCGGCAGCTGGAGCGCTGGCGCTCGGTGCTGGAAGATGCCCCCCTGCAGCTGGAGCTGCCGACGGATCGCCCGCGGCCGGCGCTGGAGAGCCACCGCGGCGCGGTGCACCTAATCCAGCTGGATTCGGATCAGCGGACGGGCCTGGCGCAGCGCCTGGATGCCCTGGCGCAGGCCAGCGCCACGACGCCCTTCATGGTGTTCTTTGCCGCCTACTCGCTGCTTCTCTCCCGTCTCAGCGGTCAGCGGGATCTGCTGGTGGGGACCCCCGTCGGTGGCCGACTGCGGCCGGAGCTGGAAGCGCTGGTGGGCTGCTTCTCCAACGTCCTGGTGCTGCGCTCCGACCTGCGCGCCGGGGCTGAGGAGGGAGAGAGCTCCGGCGCTCCTGGGCTCACCTTCCTGCAGTGGCTCGGGGCCCTGCGGAGCCACGTTCTCGAGGGCTTCGAATCTCAGCAGCTACCTTTCGAGGAGCTGGTGCGGGTGCTGGATCCGGAGCGCTTACAGGATCGCCACCCCGTCTACCAGGCTCTCTTCGTCTTCCACAACACCCCCAAGCCGCAGCTCGCGCTGCCGGGGCTGGAGGTCGAGCCCCTTCACAGCCTCACCGGGGCGTCGCGGGTGGATCTCACGCTAGAGCTGCACCGCAGCGGAGACCAGCTGTGGGGGTCGATGGAATATGCCTCCGACCTTTTCGACGCCACCACCGTGGCGCGCTGGTCCGGTGCTCTGGAGAACCTGCTGGAGGCCGCGGTGACGGCGCCGGAGACACCCCTCGAGGAGCTGCCGTGGTTGTCGGCGAGTCAGCGGCACCAGCTGCGTTACGAGTGGGCGCAGGGAGCTCTGGAGTCTTCCGCGGAGTTTGCGCTGGAGATGCCGGAAGGGAGCCGCGCTGAGGGTGTCTGGGACGGGGCTCTGACCCCGGAAGCGGTGGTCTTCGCCGGCCTCGCGGCGGATCCCCAACGACCGGCGGTGCAGTGCTTTGGAGAAAGCCAGCTTTCCGGAGATAGCCAGAATTCTGGAGCAGGCCTGGTCGCGGGGGAAAGCTGGAGTGCCGAGAAGCTGGCGCGCTCCGCCGAGGCCCTGGCCTATGCCCTGCGCCATCGCGGAGTCGGTCCCGGAATCCGGGTGGGCATCTATCTGGAGCGCTCCCCGCGACTGCTGGCGGCGGTGCTGGGGGTGCTGCGAGCCGGCGCCACCTACGTCCCCCTGGACCCCCGACATCCCTCTCGCCGCCTGGGCCTCGTCGTCGCCGAGGCGGATCTCTGCTGGGTGCTAGAAGAGGAGGCTCAGCCCGCTAGCTTCCTGGCGCCTGCTCCTCTCCACTCTGCTCCTCTCCACTCTGCACCTCCTAATAAGGGGCTTCAGAGAGTCGACATCGGAGACCTGATCGCTGAGGGGGAAGCCTCGCTGCCGAGCTCGGGCTTCAGGGTAGAAGCCCCCTGGCCCGCGGCATCGCCGCTGAGTGCCGCCTATATCTTGCACACCTCCGGCTCCACCGGGCGCCCCAAGGGGGTGGTGGTATCCCGGGCTTCGGTGGTGGCCTTCCTCGAAGGCATGGCCCGGGCGCCGGGCTTCGATGCCGGGGGGAGCTGGCTGGCGGTCACCACCCTGGCTTTCGACATCTCGGTCCTGGAGCTGCTGCTGCCCCTCGCGCGGGGGGGAACGGTGGTGCTGGCCAGCGCGGCGGAGGCTCAGGATGGGGAGCTGCTGGGAGCGCTGCTGCGCACCAGCGGCGCCAGCACTCTTCAGGCGACTCCGGTGACCTGGCGCCTGCTGCTGGAGGCCGGGCAGTCGCTGGCTACCCTGCGCCGCGCTCTCTGCGGCGGCGAGGCGATGCCGCCGACTCTCGCCCGTGACCTGCTGCGCGCCGCCGGCCCTCGGGGCCTCGAGCTGTGGAACCTCTACGGACCCACCGAGACCACGGTGTGGTCGTCGCGAGAGCGGGTCGTGGAGGGCAGCCTGGCCGACAGCGCCCTCGACAGCGCCCTCGATAGTGGCCTCGGCGGCAGCCTCGACGGCCGCCTCAATAGCGGGATCGAGGTGGTGGCGGTGGGGCGGCCCTGCGGCGGCGATCGGCTGTGGGTGGTGGAGCCGGGCTCCTCGCCTGCTCGTCTGGCGCCCCCAGGGGTCGCCGGAGAGCTGTGGATCGGCGGTCCCGGGGTGGCTCGGGGCTACGACCATCAGCCGGCCAAGACTGCATTGCGTTTCGTGCCCGATCCCTGGAGCGAGATGCCAGGTGCGAGGACATATCGCACCGGGGATCGGGTGCGTTTTGGTCCAGACGGAAGGCTGCACTTCCTCGGCCGCTTCGATCACCAGCTCAAAGTGCGCGGCGTGCGGATGGAGGCGGGGGAGATCGAGAGGGTGCTGGAGGCCCATCCAGAGGTGCGTCAGGCGGTGGTGGGGTTGGCCAAGGGGAGTGCTGCCCTGCCGGCGGAGCAGCTGGCGGCCTGGCTGGTGCCGCGGGACTCCGAGGGTCCGCCGTCGGTGGAGGATTTGCGGGAGCATTGCGGGCTGCGCCTGACGGCCAACATGGTGCCCACCGCCTTCGTCTTCCTGGAGACTCTGCCCCTCACTCCGAATCGAAAGATAGACCGCAAGGCTCTGCCGGCGCCGGAGCTCGGCGAGGGCATGACGGCGGGGGACGGAGTGGTGCCGCCGGGCACGGAGCTGGAGGCGCTGGTGATGGGGGCCTTCGCCCAGGCCTTAGGAGTCGAAGAGAACCCCAGCTGGGGTGTGACCCAGAGCTTCTTCGATCTCGGGGGCCATTCCCTGCTGGCTCACCGGGTGATCGTGCGGCTGCGGGAGAGCCTGGAGCTGTCGGAGATCTCCATTGGCTGGCTCTTCGATACGCCGAGCGCTCGGGAGCTGGCCGACCGGGTGGAGCGCTCGCGAACCGAGGGAGAGCTAGAGGGGGAGACGGCGCCCCCGCCGCTGCGGGCCCTGCCTCGAAGCCCTCGGGGGGATAGCTCCTTCCCCCTCTCCTTCTCCCAGCTGCGGCAGTGGTTCCTGGATCAGCTGGAGCCGGGCACTCCGGACTACAACCTGCCGGTGGCGGTGGATCTGGAAGGGGCGCTGGACGCCGGGGCCCTGCACCGCGCTCTGCTCTCGGTGGCTCAGCGCCACGAGGTCCTGCGCACCCGCTTCATGCCCCCAGTGGCAGGACGGGAAGAGCCCCTGCAGGCGGTGGCGGCGCAGGCGGTGGACTACGTCCACGGCATCGATCTCACCGCCCTGCCGGAGGATCGCCGGGAGCCGGTAGCGCAAGCCCTCGCCCAGCGCTGTGCCGAGACCTCCTTCGCCCTCCACCAGCTGCCGCTGCTGCGGGCGCTGGTCTTGAGGCTGCGGCCGCCGTCGGCGCCGGGAGCTGCCGATGCCCTCCACCGGCTGGTGCTGGCGGTGCACCACATCGTCATCGATGGCTGGTCCTTCGACGTGCTGCTGCGAGAGACGGCGGCGGCCTACTCGGTGTTAGTTGGCGACTCTGAGCTGGTGTCCGCCGAGGATCTCTCTCGCCCGCCGCTTGAGGTCCAATACGGCGATTACGCCCAGTGGCAGCGGGAGCTGCTCTCCGGCGAGCGCCTGGAGCGGCAGCTGGGCTATTGGCGGGAGCATCTGGAGGACGGCGGCTCGCCGCCCCTGGAGCTGCCCACCGATCGCCCGCGCCCGGCGCTGCAGAGCTTCTCCGGAGGCCTCTCGAGCCTCGAGCTGGACGAGGCGGCAACCTCCGGACTGCGCCGGGTCGGCGCTCGCCTAGGGGCCACCCTGCACATGGTGTTAGTGGCCGCCGCCAAGGCCCTCTTCTACCGACTCACCGGCCAGCGGGATCTCTCTATGGGCACCTACGTGGCCGGCAGATCGCGGCCGGCGCTGGAGCCCCTGGTGGGCTTCTTCGTCAACACCCTTACTCTGCGCTCCCGCTTCGATTCGGACGTCCCCTTCTCGCAGCTGCTGGCGACGGTGCGCCGCGCTTCTCTGGGGGCTCTGGCGCACCAGGATCTGCCCTTCGAGCAGCTGCTGGAGGAGCTGGCGCCGCAGCGGGATCTCTCCCGCACCCCGTGGTTCCAGTCTCTGCTGGTGCTTCAGAACACCCCCCTCTCCACCCTCGAGCTTCCCCAGCTGACGCTGCGACCGGCGGCCGCCGGCAGCGTCGGTCGGGCCAACTTCGACCTCACCTTCTGGGCCCGGGAGCAGGGGGAAGGGCTGGTGGTGGATCTCTCCTACAACCGCGACCTCTTCGACGCCAGCAGCATCCAGCGCTTCCTGAAGGCCTGGCGCCATCTGCTGGCGGCGGTGGCGGAAGATCCCCAGCGGCGGCTGTCGGCTCTCTCGCTGCTGGATTTGGCGGAGCGTCGGCAGCTGGTAGAGGAATGGGCCCTCGGCGACGACCTGCGGCAGGGCGCCTCGTCTGTGGGGGAGCCTACTCCTTCCTCTTCGTCTTTCTCGTCGTCTTTCTCTGGGGTCCACGAGGACTTCTTCCAGCGGGCCGAGACGAATCCCGAGCGAGTGGCGGTGGAGACGGCCCGGGACGAGGATGGCTTCGCCCCGGAGCCGGTGACCTACGGCCAGCTGGCGGCGGCCTCGGTGGAGCTGGCCAAGCGGCTGCGGCAGCTCGGGGCCGGGCCGGAATCGGTGGTGGCGATCTCCACCGAGCGCTGCCCCGAAATGGTGCAGGCGCTGCTGGCGGTCTTCGCGGTGGGGGCGGCCTTCCTGCCGCTGGATCCCCAGCTGCCGGCGGCGCGGCGGCGCGTGCTGCTGGAGGAGAGCGGCGCCATCGCCGCGATCTCTCCGCAGGCAGGGCCGGAGCTTCTTCCCGCGGAGCTCCGCGAGACGGAAGCGGGTATCGAAGTAATCCCCCTGACGGCGCATCTTTCCCTCGGTGGGGCGGGCGAGGCCGACGAGTGGTTGCGCTGGCGGCGGCCGGCGACGGATCCCCTCGGCCTCGCCTACCTGCTCTACACCTCCGGCTCCACCGGCAAGCCCAAGGCGGTGGCGGTGAGTCACGGGGCCCTCTCGGCCCACACCGTGGATGCGGTCGAGCATTATGGAGTGAGCGGGGAGGATCGGCTGCTCAACTTCGCCTCTCTGAGCTTCGACGCCAGCGCGGAGGAGATCTGGCCGGCGCTGACCACCGGTGCCCGCCTGGTGCTGCGCACCGACGCCACCCTGGCGACGCCGGCGGATCTGGCGGACGCCTGCGGGGATTTGGGCATCACCGTGCTCAACCTCCCCACCGCCTACTGGCATACGCTGGTGGCCAGCGGGGATCCGCTGCCCTACTCGGTGCGCCTGGTGATCATCGGCGGCGAGGCGGCGCAGCCGGCGGCGGTGGAGCGCTGGCGGCGGGATCAGCGCTCGTCGATCCAGCTCTTCAACACCTACGGGCCGACGGAGGCCACGGTGGTGGCCTCCCGCTGGCTGGTGGCGGGGGCCGAGGAGCTGCCCACGGTGCCCATCGGCCAGCCCCTGGATCGCGCCCGGATCTACGTTCTGGATCGCGACCTGGAGCCTCTGCCGGTGGGGCTGCCGGGGGAGATCACCCTCGGCGGCGCCGGCCTCGCCCGAGGCTATTGGCGTCACCCGGCCCGCACCGCCGAGGCCTTCCGCCCGGATCCCCACGCCAAGGTTCCCGGGGAGCGGGTGTATCGCAGCGGAGATCTCGGCCGCTGGCGGCCGGACGGCGAGCTGGAATGTCTCGGTCGCCGGGACGGTCAGCGCAAGGTGCGGGGATACCGCATCGAGCTGGGGGAGGTGGAGTCGGTCCTCCATCAGCTGCCGGCGGTGGCGGAGGGCGTGGCGGCGGTGCTTCCCAGCGACGAGGGCGAGGGCTCGCGCCTGGTGGCGTGGGTGGTTCCGAGAGAAGGCGGCGGTGGGCATTCGGCCACCGCCGCGGATCTGCGCGGGGCCCTGGGCGAAGTCTTGCCGAGCTATATGGTGCCTTCCGCCATCGTGCTGCTGCCGCGGCTGCCGGTCAACGCGGCGGGGAAGGTGGATCGCCGGGCCCTGCCGGAGCCGGAGCGGGCCGACCTGAGCGGCTGCGCGGAGCTGGTGGCGCCGCGGGATGAAACCGAGCAGCAGCTGGCGGCCATCGCCGGTGACCTGCTGGATCTCGCCGAGATCTCGGTCTTCGACTCCTTCTTCGATCTCGGCGGCCACTCGCTGCTGGCGACTCGGTACCTGGCGCGGATTCGCGAGCTCTTCGCCGTGGATCTGCCGCTGCGCACCCTCTTCGACGCTCCCACCGTGGCGGCCCTGGCGGCGGTGGTGGAGGAAGCCATCTTTCTCCAGCTGGCGGCGGAGGAAGGGCTGGACCTGGAAGCATTCGATAGCGAGCTTCTAGACGATCAGCCTCTCGACGGGCAGCCTCTCGACGGTGCTCCTCTGGCCTTGGTCGAGGAGGACGGATGAGCGGCATCAAGACTCTGCCGGGAGCAGCGGCTCCCCCGTCGACATCCGAGTTGGCGCCTGAGTTGGATTCCGGAGCCACGGCTTCTTCAGAAGTTCCTGCCGCTGCGGAGGGGCCGGTCGCTTCGCTGCTGGAGCGGGTTCTGGTCCACGCTGAGGAGCGTCCCGACGTTGCGGCGGTGGTGGACGGCGAGGCGAGGTGGACCTACGCGGCGCTGCGCTCCGCCGCTCGGCTCGGGGGCGAGCGGCTGCGGGCCCTGGGAGCCGAACCCGAATCGCTGGTGGTGATCTGCGCCGGCCGCAGCGGCGCGGCCTTCGTCGCCATGCTTTCGGTGTGGTGGAGTGGTGCCGCCGTGGCGGTTCTCGACCCAGCGCAGCCGCCGCGGCGGCTGGCGGTTGTGCTGCGGCGGCTGGCTCGACATCAGCGCCAGGTCCAGGGCGAGGATTTCTCCCTGCCGGTGCTTGTCGACGAGGGCAGCGCCGCCGCCGTGGAGGCGGCCCTGGCACAGCTCGGCGAGAGCGGAGAGGGCGGGGAGCGCTCGTCCATCCGGCTGCTTCCGCTAGCTCTTTGCGCCCCGTTGCCCACGGCTCGGGACCAGCGCTCCGGGAGCGACCCGGGATTAGCGCACAAGGTTTCTTCACCGCCGCCCTTCCATCGTCTGGCCTACGTGATCTTCACCTCCGGCTCCACCGGGGAGCCCAAGGGAGTGATGGCTCACCACGGCGGCTTCGCTGCCCTGATGGACGCCATGGCGCCGCTCCTCGGCCTGCGTTCGGAAGAGAGGGTCGGTCAATTCGCCACCCTGAGCTTCGACGCCGCCCTCTTCGAGCTGGCGGTGAACCTCTCCGCCGGATGCACCATGGTGCTGATCCCGGAGTCGCTGCGCTCCGATAGCGAGGCGCTGCTGAGCTTCCTGGCGGAGCATCGAATCTCCAGCTCCCTGCTGCCCACCGCCGTGGTCAACTGGACCCTGGATCGCCCCTGGCCCTCGCCGGCGCCGCGGCAGATCTACGCCGGCGGAGACCGCATGCGAGCCGCGCCGGGGCGGTCGGCGCCGTGGTCGCTGCTCAACCTCTATGGCCCTACCGAGGCCACCATCTGCTCCCACGGGATTCGTCTAGAGCCCGTCGAGGCGGAGCGGGAATCGGCGGCGCCCCCCATCGGCTATGACGTCGACGGCAGTGGCTTTGCCATCATCGACAGGGGCGGAAATCCGGTAGCTAACGGCGAGTCCGGCGAGCTGCTTCTCGGCGGCCCTCGAATCACCCGCGGCTACCTGGGGGATCCGGCCCGCACCGCCGAGCGCTTCCTGCCGGACCCCTCCAGCTCTTCGCCGGGGGCCCGGCTCTACCGCACCGGCGATCGGGTGCGGCGAGACGAGTCCGGGGCGCTGCACTTCCTGGATCGCATCGACGCCCAGGTGCAGCTGCGGGGCCGCCGGGTGGAGCTGGGAGAGGTGGAGTCGGCCCTGGTGGCGGCGCCGGGGGTGAGGCAGGGGGCGGTGGCGGTGGTGGGCGAGGGCGAGGGCGCTCAGCTGGTGGCCTACGTGGAGCTGCGCTCGGAGCCCGCGCCCGGGGCTTCCCGGGCGGCGCTGGAGCTGGTGAAGCGCGCCGTCGAGGAGCGAGTGCCCGACTACATGGTGCCGCAGCGGTGGATGGTGCTGGAGCAGCTGCCGACCACCGTCGCCGGCAAGGTGGATCGACGCCGGCTGCCGGCGCCGCCGAAGATTCCCCCCGGATCGGGGCGCGGCGGCGCGCCTCGCTCGGACCTGGAGCAACGCATCGCCGAGGTCTGGGCCGCGGTGCTCGGGATCGAGGTCCAGAGCGTCGGTCGCGAGGACGACTTCTTCCGACTCGGCGGTCACTCCCTGGCGGTGGGGGAGGTCCTCGCCCGGCTGCGGAAAGATCGACCGGAGGACGGCAGTCTGGTGCCGGCCTTTTTCTACGCCCACCCGACGGTGGCGAGCTTCGCTTCGGCTCTCGATCGCAGCGCTCCGGCAGCCTCCAGCGAGGAGCCCCAGGGGGAGCCTCAGCCCCCGGTTCCGCGAGATCCCCTACCTCCCCTGATCCCTCTGTCTCCTCTGGTAGATGCCGCCGGGCCGTCGGCGGAGCACCCGCCCCTGAGCTTCGCCCAGGAGCGCTTCTGGCTGCTGGAGAAGATGGCGGCCACCGGGGCTGATCCACTAGCCGCCGGCAGCAACCGCTACAGCCTGCCGGTGGCCCTGCGTCTGCGGGGGCCGCTGGACGCCGGGGCCCTCGCCACCGCCTTTAGCGCACTGCTGGAGCGCCATCGGGTGCTGCGGGCGATCTTCCAGGAACGCGACGGGCGCCCCCAGCAGCGCATCGAGGCGCTGCCGGCGGCGCCGCTGCCGCTGGTGGATCTCTCCCGCCTCGGCGCTGCTGCGGCCCTGGATCTCGCCCGTCGCCTGATCGGCGTCGACGTGCTGACTCCCTTTCGCCTACAGCAGGGGCCCCTCGTCCGCTTTCGCCTCTACCGCCTCGCTCCTGGGGATCATTGCCTGAGCGTGAACCTGCATCACATCAGCGCCGACGGTTTCTCCCTGAAAGTGCTGATCCAGGATTTACTGCGCCTCTATCGCGGGGCGACGGTGGGGGAAGAGAACCCCCTTGCCCCGCTGCCGCTGAGCTACGAGGACATCGCCCGCTGGCAGCGATCTTGGCTGGAGAGTCCGGCCTTCGATCAGCTGCTGGGGGCCTGGCGGCGGCGCCTGGGTTCGCGGCCGGCGCGGCTGAGGCTGCTGCGGGCCAGGGCTGACCAAGGGACCGACCATGGGAATGCTGCGGGGGAGTTTCTCGCCCGGGGACATCATTGGGAGCTTCCCAGGGAGCTGGTGCGCTCCCTGGAGCACAGAGCCCAGCAGGCCGGGTGCACCCTCTTCATGCTCACCCTCGCCGCCTACGGTGCGGTGCTGGGGCGCTGGTCGGGCAGCTCCCGGGTGAACGTCGGCACGCCGGTGGCGGGTCGCGATCGAGCCCATTGGGACGAGCTGGTGGGCTGCCTGGTGAACACCCTGGTGTTGCGCATCGACCTCTCCGGGGATCCCCGCCTCGGCGAGCTGCTGGGGCGGGTGCGCAGCGAGAGCTTCGAGGCCTTCTCCCTGCAGGACATGCCCTACGAGCGCCTGGTGGAGGCCTATACCCGGCAGCGGGGGGAGGCCACCGAGGCCCTCTTCTCCGCCTTCTTCACCCTGCAGCAGCTGGATCTTCCTCAGGTGGAGCTGCCGGGGGTCGAGGTCGAGCCCCTCGCCGCCGACAGCAGCGGAGCGCTCAACACCAAGCTGGAGCTCAACCTCGCGCTGGTGGATGCTGGGGGGCGTCTGACGGCGCAGTGGAGCTTCAACGCCAATCGCTACGACGAGCAGGCGATGGAGAGGCTCTTTGGAGACTTCCAGGGAGCGCTGGAGGCGATGGCTTCCGGCGAGGAGCTTCGACTCTCGCAGCTGCCGGGGCCGACGCCTCAGGAGTTGAGGGAGTACTCCGCGCCGGTTTCGTCAACGGCGAAGGCGGAGATTTCGCAGGGCCCGAAGGCCGGAGAGCCGCGCGGCGCTGCCTCCCCAGAGTCTGTTGCTCCCGGGCCTTCTTCGCGGCGGCCTTCTTCTCGGCGACATACTGCTCAGGGGCCTGCCTCAACGCCGGAACCGAGGAAGGCGAATTCAGAGCAGCAGCAGGCAGCGAAGCAGATCTCGGCGCGGCGCCAGAAGCTGCGGGCCCAGCTGGAGCGTCTGCCGCCTCATCTAAGGGCTCGCTTCGCCCAGCGCCTCGGCGGAGGGGGTGGAGGCGCTGAAGAGGAGACCGGTGGGGAGGCAGCCGCATCACCATCTACATCGTCTTCTTCAGCCTCCGCTTCGGCCCCTGTATCTTTCCCAGGGCCATCCCTTGAATCCCCCTCGAAGCCAGCGAAGGACGAGGCGTCGACCCAGGGATCTCTTCAACCAGCACAGCAGCCGCCACAGCAGTCGCCTCAGGACTCGCCGCCGGCCCCCCTCTCCTTCGATCAGGAGCGCCTGTGGTTCCTGGATCGCTTCGATCCCGGCGAGGGCACCTACAACATTCCCCTGGCGGTGCCGCTGGGGAAGGAAGTGCGGCTAGAGGCCCTTGAACAGGCGCTGCGGGATGCGGTGCTGCGGCATCCGGCGCTGCGGGCCCGCTTCCCCCTCGGCGAGAACGGCGAGCCGCAGCAGGTCTTCGACCGGCGGCCCCGACTGCATAGCAGAACCTCGGGCTCCGGGCTTCCGGTGGTAGATCTGCGGGCCCTGGGGGCGAAGGCCGCCGCGGAGGCCCGGCGGCTGATGATGGTGGACGGGCTGGCGGGCTTCGACCTCGCCTCCGGTCCGCCGCTGCGGGCCCATGCCCTGTGGCTTTCGGAAGGCCTCACCCTGCTGCTCAACGTGCACCACATCGCCTTCGACGGCACCTCCGCGGGGCTCCTGGCGAGGGATTTGGAAGTCTTCTACCGCTCGCGCTGCGGCGATCCCGCCTCGCTGCGAGAACTACCGGCGCTGAGGGCGACCTACGGGGAGTACGCCAGCGCCCAGCGGGATTCGCTGGCGGGAGACCGGCAGCGGGAGCTGCTGGAGTTTTGGCGCCGCACTTTGGACGGTGCCCCGAAGCTCCTGGAGCTGCCCTTCGATCGTCCACGCCCGCCGGTGCAGACCCACCGCGGCGGCCACGTCACCCTCTCCCTCCCGGCCTCCGCGGGGCCGGCGCTGGAGTCGCTGCGGCGTCAGCTCGGCGTCACGCCCTTCCTGATCCTCTATGCCGCCGGCCTGCTGCTGCTGCATCGGCTGACCCAGGAGCGGGACCTGGTCCTCGGCACCCCCGTCGACGGCCGCCGCTCTACCGAGATGGAGCCGGTGGTGGGCTTCTTCGTCCACTCCGTGGTGCTGCGCTGCGGGCTGCGGCCGGAGCAGAGCTTCGCCGAGCTGGTGAGCGAGGCGAGGCGGGTGGCGCTGGCGGCCTTCGAGCACGGCGACCTGCCCTTCGGCCGCCTGGTGGAGGAGCTGGCGCCGGGGCGGGATGAGGCCTATACGCCGATCTTTCAGGTGCTGCTGGCGGCCCAGGGAGCGGGGGCGGTGGGGGCCGGTGAAGAGGCTCGCCCGGGGGAGGCACAGCTGGTGTCGACGCCGGTGGCGAAGGTGGATTTAGGGCTCTTCTACGCCTTCGATCCGCCAGTGAACCCGGGAGAGGCGCCGCGCCTCGGTCTGGCCCTGAACTACAACGCCGACCGCGCCGACGCCACCACCGCGCGGCGCTGGGCCGAGCTGGCGGCGCGACTGCTGGAGTCGGCTTTAAAAGCGCCGGATCGTCCCCTGGCGACGCTGAACGGCCTCAGCGCCGCCCAGCGCCATCAGCTGCTGGTGGAATTCGGTGTCGCCACCGCCGTCGGTGCCGGGCTTGGGGTGCCGGAAGCTTTCGAGGCCTGCGCCCGCCGCACTCCCGAGGCCCTGGCTCTCACCGGCGCCGATGGCCGCCGTCTTTCCTATCGGCAGCTGGAGATCCAGACCCGGCGACTGGCCCACGCTCTGCGTCGCCGCGGCGTCGAGCCGGAGGTGGTGGTGGCGCTGCTGCTGCCTCGCTCGCCGGAGATGGTGATGACCGCCCTGGCGGTGCTGCGGGCCGGCGGAGCCTATCTGCCGATGGACCCGGTGCTGCCGGCCCAGCGCATGGCCTTCATGGCCGAAGACAGCGGGGCGATGGCGGTGGTCACCCTGGGTTTGGATCCGCGGGCCCCGGAAGCTCTGGAGCTTCCCTTTTCTACCTTGATGGAGGAGGGGGAAAGGCTGGAGACAGCGGCGCGGGAGCTCGGAGATTCTCTCCCGGAGCTGCCGGGGGTATGCGCCGGGGAGCATCAGCTGGCCTACGTGCTCTACACCTCCGGCTCCACCGGGGTGCCCAAAGGAGTGGGCATCCCCCACGGCTGCCTGTCGCGGCTGATGGACTGGCATCACCGCACCACCTCGATGCGCCGCGATCATCGAGTGGGGCAGTATTCGGGCCTTTCCTTCGACGTCTCGGTGCTGGAAATCTGGCCGCCGCTGACCTTCGGCGCCAGCCTCTTCCTGATGTCCGACGAGGTGCGGCTGGACGGCGTCGCCCTCGCCCAGTGGATTCGGGAGCAGCGCATTCACCAGATCTTCTTCGCCACTCCGGTGGCGGAGCAGATGATGCAGCTGCCGGAGATGCTGGACAACGAGCTCGAGGTGCTGATGGCCGGGGGAGACCGCATGCGCCGCCGCCCGCCGGAGTCGGCCCGCTGGGTGGTGAAGGATCATTACGGCCCCACCGAGACCACGGTCATCGCCACCACCAACAACATTGCCCCGGCGAGCCGGGACTCCCGTCCCCCGGGGATCGGCGGTCCGATGCAGGGAGGGCGCTTCTACGTCCTCGATCCCCAGCTGCGGCCGGTGCCCCTGGGCTGCCCCGGGCATTCGGTGATCGCCGGCACCGGCGTTGGCCGGGGCTATCTCGGTCGGCCGCGGCAGACGGCGGAGCGCTACCGGCCGGATCCCTTCTCCCAGAAGCCCGGTGAGCGCATGTACCTCACCGGGGACCTGGTGCGCCAATACCCCGACGGCAGCGCGATCTTTCTTCAGCGCATGGACTTCCAGGTCAAGATTCGCGGCCAGCGAATCGAGCTCGGCGAGATCGAGGCCGCCCTCAGCGCGGTGGAAGAGATCTCGGAGACGGTGGTGCTGGCGCGGGACGATGCTCCCGGGGCAGGGAGCGAAAAGACCCTGGTGGCCTATTACGTGCCGAAGCAGGCGGGTGCGGAGGCTGAAACTGCTTTGACTCCGGCGGCCCTCGGCCAGCGCCTACGGGAGGAGCTGACGCCGGCGATGGTGCCCGCCGCTTTCGTGCGCCTGGAGGCGATGCCGCTGAACGCCAACGGCAAGATCGACCGCCGCGCCCTGCCGCCGCCGCTGGCGTTAGATCTCCAGATTGGGGACGAGGGGGGGAGCTCTGCGGAGGTGGCCGGAGCCTCGATTCCCGGGACCCCGATGGAGGCGCTGGTGGCGGAGCTGTGGACCGAGCTGCTGGGAGTGATGCCGGGGCCCGGGGACGACTTCTTCCTGCTCGGCGGTCATAGCCTGATGGCGGCCCAGGCCGCCCGCCGCCTGGCCAGCGCCCTGGAGGTGGAGGTCACCCTACGGGATGTCTTTCGCCACCCGACCCTGCGGGAGCTTGCCGCGGTGCTCACCGAGCGGCGCCGCGGTGCCGAGGCGCTGCGGCCCATCCCCCGTTCGGAGGAGGTAGGCGACGCGCCTCTCTCCCTCGCCCAGACTCGGCTGTGGTTCTTCGAGCGCCTGGTGCCGGGCACGGCGGTCTACAACATCCCGCTGGCTATTGACCTTGAGACTTCCAGCGACCTCGAACCCTTCAGCGACGCCAGCTCCTCGCCTCCGATTCACGGCGGCGCCCTAGCGGCAGCCTTCACCGCCGTGGTGGCTCGCCATCAGAGCCTGCGCACCACCTTCCACGATGGTCCCTCCCAGGGCGCCGTCCAGCGGGTGGAGGCGGCGCGGCCCATGGCCTTGCCGGTGGTGGACCTGCGGGGGCTGGCGCCGCAGCATGCCCGCCGGGTCGCCGAGGGCCTGGAGAGTCGGGAAGCCACCCTGCCCTTCGATCTGCAATCGGGGCCGCCGGTGCGCTGTCGCCTGCTGCTGCGGCCCTCCGCTCCCCCTCGGCTGCTGCTGACGGTGCACCATCTGGTGGCCGACGGGCGCTCCCTGGAGATTCTCGAGGCTGAGCTGACTCAGGCCTACGGAGCTGCGCTCCTGCAGTTGGATAAGCACGTGGAGGAGCGAGGGCCCCTCGGCCCCGAAGCGGGCCTGGATCCCTGCTCTTTAGTGCCCGCGTGGGAGCCACCGGGGATTCAATACGGTGACTTCGCCCGCTGGCAGCGACAGGAGTTGGCCAGCCTCTCGGAGGGCGCCGCCGAGGGAACCCTAGGCAGCGCCGTAGCGGCCCGCTGCGATCATCTGCGCCCCCACGCCCGGGAGATCGAGCTGCCCCTGGATCGTCCCCGACCGCCGCGGCCGAGCTACGTCGGCGGCATGCGGCGGCTGCGGCTGGCGCCCGCCGAGAGCGCTGCTCTGGTGGCCCTGGCGAGGCGACTGGAGGTGACGCCCTTCGTGCTCTTCACCGCCCTCTCGGGGCTGGTGGTGGCGCGCCTGACCAATCTGCCGAGCCTGCTCTTGGCGACCCCCTCCGAGGGTCGGCAGCGGCCGGAAGTCGCCCCCCTGGTGGGCTTCTTCGTCAACACACTGGTGCTCCCGGTGGCGCCGGCTTCGGCGCCTACCTTCGCCGCCCTGGCCGCCGCCACCCGCTCCGAATCCCTCCTCGCCCTGGATCACGAGGATCTGCCCTTCGAGGCCCTGGTAGAGGGGCTGGATTTGCCTCGCTCCGCCGCCCGGTCGCCTCTCTCTCAGGTGGCGGTGACCGCTTCCTTCGCCGCGCCCGCGGAGCTTGAAGGGGAGGCCCTCCGCAGTGACGAGGGGCTGACGGCGAAGGGAGATCTCTTCCTCGCCCTGCGGCTGCCCTTGGAGACCGGCGGCAGTGCCCTGGTGGAGGCCCTCTTCGCCAAAGAGCTCTTTGACGCCTCCACCGCCCTGCGCTGGCTCTGCTCCCTGAGCACCCTGCTCCAGCACGCGGTGGCGGATCCCGACCGCTCGCCCTACGATCTTTCGCTGCTCTCCCCGGCCCAGCGCCATCAGCTGCTGGTGGAGACGGCGGGGGCGGAGGCCCGGCAGCTAGGGGTGCCGGAGGGGCTGGGGCTAGATCCTGGAGCCGGGTCGGTGCATCGAGCGGTGGCGGCAGCCGCGCAGCGGGATCCCGAGGCTCTCGCCCTGGTGGCGGAAGGCTGGTCCTACGGCGAGCTGGTGCTGGCGGCGGCGGCCCTGGCCGACGACCTAGGCTCCCTGGTGCCGGAGACCCCGGTGGTGATCCTCGCTTTCCCCGGCGCGGCGATGGTGGTGGCGGCCCTCGCCACCCTGGCCTCGGGCGGATGCTTCCTGCTGCTGGAGCCCAAGCTCCCGGATCAGCGCCTGCGGGATTTGGTCGACGACTTCGGAGCGCGAATGGGTATCGCCGAAGAGGCTCAGGTTCCTCGCCTGAGCTCCCTCGGCGTGCTCTCGGTGCTGCGAGCCTTGCCGACGGATGGCGGCCCTCGCCCCTTCCTCGAAGCGAGCCCCTCGTCTTCGAGGATCGCCGAAGCCACGGCCCGCTGGGTCGAGCCCTGGGATTCTCAGGCGGCCTACGTCATCTACACCTCCGGCTCCACTGGCCGGCCCAAGGGGGCAGTGATTCCCCACCGCGGCCTGCGCAATATGGCGAGCCACATAGCGGTCACCAGCGGCCTGGGCCCCGGCAGCCGCAGCACTCAGCTGGCCTCTCTGGCCTTTGACGCGGCCCAGGTGGAGATCTGGCCGCCGCTGGCCGCCGGCGGCGCTCTCTGCTTCGTTCCGGAGGAAGAGCGGGGAGACCCGTGGCGCCTGCTGCGCTGGATGAAAGAGCAGAGGATCCATTGGGCGATGCTGCCCACCCCCATCGCCGAAGAGCTGCTGCGGGAGCCGGATCGCCTGCTGCGGGAGTTCGCCGGCAGCGAGCTGAGGCGGGTGATCACCGGGGGCGATCGACTCCACCTCCGGCCTCCGGCCGCCCTGCCCTTCGAATGGCTCAACGCCTACGGCCCGGCGGAGGCCACGGTGCTGGTCACCGAGGGCCGACTGGTTTCCCAGGAGCTGGCGTCGAGCCGCGCTCTGGGGCTGCCGGGCCTCGGTCGAGCCATCAGCGGAGTGCGGGTGAGGGTGGTCGCTCCCCTCTCCGGCCTCCGTCCTCTCGCTCCTCAGCCCCTGGGCGTGCTGGGAGAGATCGTCGCCGGCGGCGAAAGCCTGGCCCGAGGCTACCATCGCCGCCCCCGAGAGACCGCTGCCGCCTTTGTGCCGGACCCGGCGTCGCCGATCCCCGGAGCTCGGCTCTACCGCACCGGCGACGGTGCCCGCCAGCTGCCCAGCGGCGACCTGGACTTTGCCGGCCGACTGGATCGCCAGCTGCAGATCCAGGGGGTTCGGATCGAGCCCGGAGAGGTGGAGGCGGCGCTTTCAGAGCATCCCGCGGTGGCGGAGGCGGTGGTCGGCGCCGCCGGAACCGAAGGATCTCGTCGCCTGGTGGCCTGGATCCTGCCGGAGCAGGAGGACAGCGGGCTCGACGGGCAGGAGCTGGTTAGGGAGCTAGTCGGGGAGCTGAGAAGCTGGGCGACAGAGCGCCTGCCGGATTGGATGATTCCCCGCACCTTCCAGATCCTGGACGAACTGCCCCGCACCGCCACCGGCAAGCTAGACCGCCGCAGACTGCCGGATCCGGAGCTAGACGAAGGCATCGCGCCTCGTACGCCGATGGAAGAGGCCGTCGCGAAGGTCGTCGCCGAGGTGCTGGAGCTCGAAGAGGTCAGCGTCGAGACCAGCTTCTTCGCCCTCGGCGGCCATTCCCTCTCCGCCGTACGGGTGATTCGCCAGCTGGAGGCCGACTTCGGCCAGCCCATTCCCCTCTCCCTCTTCTTCGAGAGAGAAGGCACCGTCGCGGCCCTCGCTGCCTCTCTCGAATCGACTCGAGGAGAAGAAGAAGCCTCCGGCGAGGACGCGCAGCACGCGGACCGGCACCGTCTCGCTCTAGGAGAAGGCTGGAGCCTTCAGACGCTGAGGCACGCCGGGGACGAAGAGATCCTCCTTTGCGCCGGCGCCGACGGCGACCCGCTGGCCCTGCGGCATCTCGCGGTAGCGCTGGAAAGCGAGCTGGGGTCGACCATCCTCGCCCTCGGTCGCGAGAGCCACGACGGCAAGACTCTGGGCCCTGAACTCCATAGACCCGAGTCTTCTGATTCCGGCTCACATCTCGCGCTGCGGCGCTGGGCCGCCCTCGCGGCGGAAGGCTGGATACGGCATCAAACTGCTCGTCGGGAAAGTGCCCTGGAGACGACACAGGAGCGAGCGCCCCTCCGCCTCGCCGGCTGGTCCTTCGGTGCGGTGCTGGCCCTGGAGCTAGCGGTAGAGCTCGAACAGCGATGCGTCCCCCTAGCGCCGGTGGTGATGCTGGATCCCAGCCCGCCGATTGCCCCCTCGCCGGAACCCGTCGCCGATGGAATCCTGCGCCTCGCCTTCGCCGAAGATCTCGTCGGCGCGGCCCTTCCCGATAGCGTCCGCCAGCATCTCGAGACGAGCTCCGGCGGCGAAAAAGATTGGCGCGATCTTCTCGAGCTAGGAAAGCAATCCGACGCCCTGCCGCCGGGCCTCAGCGCCGAGCTGCTGACGGAACGCTTTTCTGCCTATCGACAGGCCTCCCACGCCCTCAGCGTCCATCGCCCGAGGCGCTACCGAGGCGAGGTTCTGCTGCTGGTGGCAAGGGAGACGGAAGAGCACGCGCCGCTGGAAGCCTGGAATCCCTTCCTCGAGAACTTGAGGGTGCATCGGGTCGACACCGACCACCGGGGAATCCTCGATCCCGACCACGGCATGGGCCGAATCCTCGAGGCTTGGACCCGCTGAGGCCGTGCTCTTCTGAGGCTGTGCCTTTCTGAAGCTGTGCATCTACCGAGCTCTCAGACTCGCTGAGAACTTGGGTCGATGAGTGCGCGCTCGCTGAGCTCCGCGACTTACCAGATCCCTCGGATTGCTTGCCGAAGGGCGCTTCGAGAGCTCTTTGGAGACGGCCAAAGAGAGGCTCAGGAGGCGATCGATGGAGGCTGCGGAGAGCTGAATTTGGTACCGAGGGGCGGATTTGAACCGCCGGCCTCCTGATCCACAGTCAGGCGCTCTAACCAACTGAGCTACCTCGGCACAGGCGGCGTATCGTATCGAGGAGCAGGGGCTGCTGTCAAAGGTCCGCGGGACGTTGGAAAGGCGTTGCGAGCCCGGGTCTCAGCAGGCGATGAAGAGGTTCTCGGAGAAGCGTTCGTCGGGGTCTAACCACTGCTGGTGGAGGGTGAAGCCGGTGTCTTTGGCGAGGCCCTCGAGGAGCTGCCGGTCGAATTTATGGGAGCTCTCGGTGTGGATGGTCTCGCCCTGGTGGAAGCTGACGGTGAGATCGAGGGCGCCGAGGGTGACCTGCTGATCTCGCAGGCTCTCGAGGTGCATTTCCACCCGGCCGAGCTCGCTGTCGTAGCGCGGGCGGTGGGCGAAGAGGGAGGGATCGAAGTTTGCTTCCAGGGCGCGGTTGAGGTGGACCAGCACGTTCTTGTTGAAGGAGGCGGTGACGCCCAGGGTGTCGTTGTAGGCGGCCAGCAGGGTGGTTTCGTCCTTCTTCAGGTCAGCGCCGAGGAGGAAGGCGTCGCCGGGCTGGAGCACGGCGCGGGCGTGGGTCAGCAGTTCGCGGCGCTCTTCGGGGTTGAGGTTGCCGATGGTGGAGCCGAGGAAGAGGATCACCGTGCGCACGCCGGGGCAGGCGTGTTCCGGCGCGGCGAGCCAGTCGAGGGCGCGGAAGTAGTCGGCGACGAAGCCGTGAATGGTGAGATCCGGGAAGAGGTTGAGCAGCGCCCGGGAGGACTCCCGCAGGGCGGAGTCGGAGACGTCCACCGGCAGGTATTCCAGGGTGTTCTGCTGGTGCAGCGCCGCTTCCAGCAGGGCCCGGGTCTTGGTGGAGGAGCCGCTGCCGAGCTCGACGATGCGGATCGGCGGCGCCACCGGCGAGAGGATGTTTTTGGAGTGCTGACCGAGGATCGCGGCCTCCGCCCGGGTGAGGTAGTACTCCGGGAGCTCGCAGATGGCGTCGAAGAGGATCGAGCCGAGGGTGTCGTAGAGGTAGCGCGGCGGCAGGGCCTTCGGGTTGCTGCTGAGGCCGGCCCGCACCTCGTCTTCGAAGGAGGAGCCGAGATCTTCGGTCCCCAGGTGATAGAGGCCGAAGCGGTCGGAGAGGCGACGAAAGTCAGGGTCCTTGGGGACAGCGGACATGGAGGCTCCTGTGGATGGAGGTTGGGAGCGGGGCCGTGGGGCGATATCGGGAGCAGCAGTCGGGGGATGAGGAGCGCAACCGAGGGTAGCCGGAGCTGCGGGTATTGAGCAGGCAGTTGGAACAGGAGTCGAGGGGAGAAGCAGGGTTTTCGAGAGAGCTTTAGGCAGACGGGCTTCCCAGCAGGTCGTCTTCCTCCTCCAGCCGCAGGACTTCTCGGCCGAGGTGCTGGATCAGCTCCGGCGGCAGGGCGGTGCCGGTCATCAGGCGGAATTGGTCCACCGCCTGAAAGAGCAGGACCTCACGACCGTCCACCGCCGTCAAGCTTCGCCGCCGGGCCTGCTGGATCAGGGGAGTGGCCTGCTGGCGGTACACCATGTCCACTACGGCGCTGCCGGCGCCCATGGATTCCACCTCGAAGGGCAGGGGATCCTCCGCGCCGTGGCCGAGATGGGTAGCGTGAACCACCACGTCGAAGGGCTCTGGTTCGAAGTCCGCCAGCGCGACGAAGGGAAGCTGGAGCTTCCCGGCGACCTCCTGGCCGCGGCTAGTGGAGCGATTGACCAGGGTGACCTCCGCGCCGCTATGGGCGAGGCCCACGGCGGCGGCGCGCCCGGCACCGCCGCATCCCACCACCGCCACCGGGCGACCTCGAAGATCGAGGCCGCGCCGCAGCAGGGGCAGGATCACCCCCGCCGGGTCGGTGGATTCGGCCTCCCAGACCCGCTCCCGCCGCACCAGGGTATTAGCGCCGCCGATGGCGTCCGCCAGCGGGCTCAAAGCTCCCGACACCGCCAGGGCGACCGCCTTGTGGGGGGAAGTGACAGAGAGCCCCCGCAGCGGGAATCCGAGCTGCTTGAGGGCCTGACTCTCCGCCACCTCGAGCCAGAAGTCGCCGTAGTGAGGGACCGCAAAGGGGAGGTACAGGTAGGGCAGGCCGAGGGCTCGGTACGCGGCGTTGTGGAGTCGCGGCGAGAGGGAGTGATGGACCGGATCCCCGGCGAGGCCGAAGAGGGCCTCCACCGGCGGCAGCTGGGGCAGGCCGAAGTCCTCCACCAGGCGGCGTAGAGAGAGCTGGCCCGGCGCGGCGGCGGCGGTGGCGGCGCAATACACCCAGGGGGCTCCCAGGCGCGGAGTGAGCAGGCGAGTCCAGGAGGCGATGGCCCCGGTGGCGAAGGCGGTGACGTCTCGCCGCTGCAGCTGCCGCAGCAAGAGCAGGGGAATCAGCTCCTGGCCGGCGCGCCGGGCGGCGGGGATCAGCTTGTAAAGGGTGGCGGGCACTCGCTCCATGGCGTCGAAGCGCTGCCGCAGGGAGGCGAGGTCCGGCACCGGTTGGTCCGCGGCGCCGTGCCAGGACAGCACGCGGCGGGGCGCGTCGACGGCGGTCAGCACCGCGCCGCTGAGGTCTCGCTCCGCTTCGAGATCGATAGCGTCCCAGGAGCTTTGGGGATCCCTCGTCGCCGAATCCCCCTGCGCTGCGTCGAGGCCTGTTTCCCCCGCCGCTACCAGCAGCTGTCGGCGCTCGTCGGGGGATCCCTCGTCGGCACCACCCTCCGACCGGCTGCGCAGGGTGTAGAGCAGCCGGGCCGGGGTGTGTTGGCGCAGCCATTGGGGCGAGGGGACTTCCGCGCCCTGGGCGAGGAGCAGATCGGCGCGGATCTCCAGCCAATCCGCCTGCAGCGGAGGGCTGGAAAGGGCGGCGAGGGACGAACCATCCGGTGCTGGAGGGGAGGTCAGGGTAGCGACGAGCTCAGCGCGAGGGGGCTGTGTGGGCGACACTAGGTCTTTCGGTGATGGGGTCTTGACGTGCGCTGGCTGAAGGTTGGCGGGGAGGGAAGCTATAGGGTAGCCGCGGGGAGCTTTTTGCGCAGCGGCGGCAGCACCGCCGGGAGGCCTTCGAAGAGGTGAATTGAGACGATTAGAGCAAGGCCCCTGAGGGGTGTCAAGGCGGTTGCCATCGCTCTCGGGCGAGGCTGATGAGCCCCTTCTGGCGTGATAAAGTATGGCGTTCCGCGCGCCATCGAGCGGGCTAAAAAAGCTTTTGGCGGGCGGTCTCAGCCTCACGCTCGATCCTCTTCATCGCACCATCCTAGGAGCAGCTACTCACCATGAGTGAAGTGGAACGCGAAATTCTCGAGCTAGACGTCGTCTTTGTCGGTGCCGGCCCGGCAAATCTCGCCGGGGCCTACCATCTGGGCCGCCTGATTCAGCAACACAATGAAACGGTGGAAGCCGAAGGCGGAGAGCCCCTCGAGCTGGAGATTGCGATCCTCGAGAAGGGCAAAGAGATCGGCAGCCACGCTTTGTCTGGAGCGGTGATCGACCCTCGGGCGATGAAGGAGCTCTTCCCGGAGGATTGGGAGCAGGCTCCCTTCGAGGGAGAGGTGAAAGAAGAGAAGCTGTGGTGGATGACGGAAAAGAGGGCATACTCGATGCCGATCCCGCCGCAGATGAATAACCACGGCAAGTACGTCGCCTCCCTGGGCAAGCTGCTGCGCTGGATGGAGCCGAAGCTGGAGGACGTCGGGGTGGATCTCTTCTGCGAGTTCCCCGCCAGCCAGGTGCTGCTGGACGGCGAGCGCGTGATCGGAGTTCGAACCGCTGATGCCGGGGTGAGCAAGGAAGGGGAGCCGAAGTCCAACCACGAGCCGGGGGCCGACATTCACGCCCGCGCCGTGGTGCTGGGGGAGGGCCCTCGGGGCACTCTGGCCAAGCAGCTGGAGGATCAGCTGGATCTCACCGCCGACAGCAACCCGCAGGTCTACGCCTTGGGAATCAAGGAGGTCTGGGAAGTGCAGCCGGGGAAGATCGCTCCCGGTGAGGTGATCCACAGCATGAACTGGCCCCTGGGCTTCGACACCTTTGGCGGCGGCTTCATTTACGGCATGGCCGATAACCAGGTGATCGTCGGCCTAGTGGTGGGGCTGGACTACCGGAATCCTCACCTCGATCCCCATCAGGAATTCAATCGCCTCAAAACCCATCCGAAGGTGCGAGAGCTGCTGGAGGGCGGCACCATGGCCTTCTATGGCGCCAAGGCGATCCCCGAGGGGGGCTGGTGGTCGATGCCCCGCTGCCACGGTCACGGATTCTTGATCTGCGGCGATTCCGGCGGCTTCCTCGACAGCCAGCGCCTGAAGGGGATTCACCTGGCGATGAAGAGCGGCATGCTGGCGGCGGAGACCATCTTCGAAGGATTGGTAGAGGATTCCCTCGATGATCCCAAGGCCTTCGCCCGCTACTCCCAGAAGGTGGAGAAGTCCTGGATCCGCGACCAGCTCTACCCGGTGCGCAACTTCCATCAGGCTTTCGAGAGTGGCCTGCTGGGGGGCATGGCCCAGGCGGGCATCGGCATGGTCACCGGCGGCCGCGGCTTCGGGCTTTTCGACCGTCTGCCGATGGATCCGGGACACGAGCACATCCATCGCCTCAACGCCGCCGACGGCCCCATGCCGGTGCCGCCGGAGCCGGTGGAGATCGACGGCAAGCTGACCTTCGACAAGCTGGCGGACGTCTACAACTCGGGCACCGGCCACGAAGAAGATCAGCCGGTGCATCTCTTGGTTCACGACACCAGCATCTGCGAAGACCGCTGCGCCCGGGAGTTCGGCAACCCCTGCGAGAAATTCTGCCCCGCGGCGGTCTACGAGATGGTGCCGGATGCCTCGACGCCCTCCGGCAAGAAGCTGCAGATCAACGCCAGCAACTGCGTGCACTGCAAGACCTGCGACATCATGGATCCCTACCAGATCATCACCTGGGTGCCGCCGGAGGGCGGCGGCGGCCCGAACTACTCGAAGATGTAGTTGGCCTGAGCTGTTGAGCCCTCAAGTTTTGGGCTTCGGGCGTCAGGATTCGGCAGGCTCGAGATCTAGAAGAGCAGAGAAGCGGCCCCTTCCTTCTTTTGGAGGAAGGGGCCGCGGCGTTTTGGGAGCGCTGGTAGCGCTTGAAACCCTTTGAGCACTTAGCCGAGGCTTGGGCTAGCTCCCGAACTCACGGTGCTTGCCGTATGGGTGCCCCAGGAGTGTGTTCCAGTCGGGTTCCCCGTTGAGCTTGCTAGCGAGGCTCCTCAGAGCATGGCTCGTCCCTCCGGGTGGCGGCATCGCCGTTCCCTGACGGGCCGGTGGAATCGAGATCTTCCTGCGTCTCAGGAGGTCGAGCCGGGCCGACTCCGGGGGCACGCTGGATGCGTTCGGCCTTGAGCGGGTTGGGTTGATCGAGGGCGCCGTCTTCGTCCGGATGAAGGGGTTGAAGGCGGCCCTTGGGCTTGGCTTCGGTCGGATGGTGGCGATTGGTCTTCGATCGTGGGTTGATCTTAGGCCTCATCTTAGGGCTCATACTGCGGACTCCTTAGGTGGACACCTGGAGTTGAGGCTGCGGGGAGATGCGCGGCTCCCCGCGACCTCCAGGTCAGATCGTGGACCGGGAGGAATATTCCTTCATCGGTAGATTGTGAACATCGCCGACGAGTTGATTTATATCTATCTCGGCAAATAAGGGTTCGTCAAGGATGTGGAAGTAGGAAATTATTCCTTGACACGCTTTGCCGTGGGGTAATACGTTGGTCTAGATGTTGAATTCGATGGCAAGGATATGGGTAAGGGTATGTCGAGCGTCAAGGCCCTTCTGATTTCGCCGGAGCCATCGATCCACGAGACCTAGCTAGCGAAGCTCCTCGGGGTTTCGCAGGCTCGGTTTCGCCAGTCCAGCGTAGGAGGTCATGGAATGCTTGATCCGATGAGCGATGGGGGAGCCCCCGAGAGAAGCCTGGGAGACGACGAGGGCCGCATCCAGATTCGCTGTTCCACCACGCTGCTGCCGGTGGATGATCCGGAGGGGCGACTGCTGAGGGTGACGGTCTCCGGCCTGTCCCGGGACTATCCAGAGCTGCCGTCTCTCGAGGTCCAGCCCCTCGCTCCCCCCCATCTGGCTGCCGGGCGAATTGAAGTTCGCGCCTCTCGGGAGGCGGATCCCTATGACGTCAGCTGCGCCGTGGCGGTCTTCTGTGCTGCCCTCGGTGCGGGGCACGTCAAAGCTATTCGGGATCAGGAGAACGATGATGAGCCGCTCTGATACGCCCTCTTCTCAGCCAATGCAGTTATCGCGATCCGGGGTCAGCACCTTGTCGCTATCGCCTCGGCTCTTGGCGGCTCCCGGAGCGGTGCGAGGGGAAGCCTTGGCGGAAGAGCTGGAGATCTTTCTCGCCGGGCGCTTCCTCGGTGCCCTACTGACGATTCGTTCCCTCGGAGGAAGCCCTCGGGCGACCGGCGCTGCCGGAAAGGCCGAGCTTTGGGTGAGCCTGGATTGCGCTGCTGTGGCGCCGCCGATTTCCTTCTTGCGGGCGTCGGCGGCTCTCGGTCTCTGCCTGGCGGTGGCCCATACTCCCGGGAATGGTCCCTCGTCGGTCCCTCTATAATCTTCGAGCCCAAAAGAGTTGAGTTTGGAGTTGGAGCTGTTGAAGCCCGAGGAGTCTTGCCATGGTGCGCCTGACGGATCGTTTGAGAGAGGAATATCGCCGACTCTTTGAGACCTGCCATATTCCGCGAGAGAACTTAGCCAGGGTCGAGGCCGCGGCGGATCGACTGGTGGCGTCCCGCAACCGCTATGAGCTGGCGGTAGAAGATCTGCCGGCGCCCTGGTTTTTCGTCGCCATCGTGCACCATTTGGAGAGCGGTAATCGCTTCGATCGACATCTGCACAATGGGGACCCGCTAGACCAACGCACCGTGCGGGTGCCCGCCGGTCGTCCACGGGAAGGATCGCCCCCCTTCACCTGGGAGGAATCGGCTCGAGATGCTTTGCGGCTGCAGCGCATCCAGCGCTGGGAAGACTGGAGCCTGGCGGGCTTTCTCTACCAGCTGGAACGCTTCAACGGCTTCGGTTACCGGCTCTATCATCCGGAGGTCTTCTCTCCCTATCTGTGGTCGAAGACCTCGCACTACACCCGCGGAAAGTACACCGCCGACGGCGTGTTCAGCCCGAGGGCGGTTTCCGCCCAGATCGGCGGCGCGGCCCTGCTGCGACGCATGGCGGAGCGCGGTGTCGTCTCGCTGCCGCCGGATCCAGCGCAGCCAGATCGGGCGCAGGGGCAGCCCCGCGTACGCTATAGACCGGACCAGGAAGTGGAAGAGGCGCGAGAGCTGCAGCGCTTTCTCAATACTTTCTACGGGATCTACCTGAGGGTCGATGGCTTTGCTGGTCCGCGAACCTCCGCCGCCTTTGAAGAGGTGACGGGCTTCCGGCTGGAGGGCGACCCGCTACGGGAGATCCCGGGCTAGGCAGTTTAGAGGGGCGGGGCCACGGGAGGTGTAGAGGTGTGGCGGTCGGGTGCGGTGGAAGCGCTGGGGCTCGAGAGAAGATAGCGCTCGATTTTGTTAAGCTGACGGACTCTCTACGCCTCCTCCTGGAGGTGCTGGGAGACGTCTCCTACGATGTTCTGCTGTGATGTCCCCCTCCGGCCTTCCTCTCAAGGCGCTCGCCTTGATCCGCTCCTAACCTCCTGAGCCCTACCGTGGAATCTGCCGCCCTGCCTCCGTCTTCTTCCATTCTCCCTGAGCGCGGATCGCCATCCGTGCCGCCGAGCTATGGCCTCAGCCTGGCGCCGATGATGGATCGGACGGATCGCCACTTCCGCTACTTCTTTCGCCGCATCACCCGGCGTGCCCTGCTGTATTCGGAGATGATCACCGTGCCGGCAGTGCTGCAGGGGGAGCGGGAGCGACTGCTGGGCTTCGACCCCTCGGAGTATCCGATATCGCTGCAGCTCGGCGGCGATGATCCCCAAGGGCTGGCGGAATGCGCCCGCATCGCACAAGGAATGGGCTACGACGAGGTCAACCTCAACATTGGCTGCCCCAGCGACCGGGTGCAGGAGGGGCGCTTCGGGGCCTGCCTGATGGCGGAGCCGGAGCGGGTGGCGAGGGCGGTGGAATCGATGATGGCGGCGGTGGAGATCCCGGTAACGGTGAAGCACCGAATCGGCATTGATGATCTCGATCAATACGAGCATATGGAGCGCTTCGTGGAGGTGGTCGCCGCCGCCGGCTGCCGCCGATTCAGCGTTCACGCCCGCAAGGCCTGGCTTTCGGGCCTGAGCCCGAAGGAGAACCGCAACGTTCCGCCGCTGCGCTATGCCGAGGTCTACCGGCTGAAGCAGCGTCACCCGGATCTGCTGGTGGAGATCAACGGCGGGATTCTGACGGTGGCCGAGAGTCGGGAGCATCTACGCCACGTCGACGGCGTGATGATCGGACGGGCGGCCTACGACAATCCCTGGGAATGGGCCTCGGCGGACCGTGAGCTCTTCCCGGCGGCATCCTGCGAATCTCCGGCAGAGGAACCGACCCGCCGGCAGGTGGTGGAAGCAATGGTGGAGTACGCCGAGTCGGCGATGGCCCGGGGAGCGAAGCTGAAGCACATCACCCGGCATATTTTGGGGCTCTTCGCCGGCTGCCCCGGCGCCCGCTATTGGCGACGGACGCTGAGCCAGCGGGCGCACCTCGAAGGGGAAGGGCCGGGGCTGCTGCTGGAGGCCATCGCCGCGATTCCGGAAGATCTTCTGGATGCGCCGCCTCCTCGGCGAGACCGGCTAGGCCCTGCGTGCGAGGAGCTTCGAGCCTCGACGGGGGAGTCTGCAGGCCAGAGCTCTTGGGCAGCGGTGGCGGAGACCGGCGGATGAGCGCGCTGACGGGCTCTGCATCTCGAGGCTTGGGGGAGATTCTCGAGGAGGTGCCGCTGGCGCCTCGCACCACTCTGGGAGTGGGGGGGAACGCCCGATACTGGACCCGCTGCCGGGATGAGGCTGAGCTGATCGCCGCTCTGCGCTTCGCTCGGGAGAGGAAGCTGCCCCTGGTGGTGCTCGGAGGCGGCAGCAACCTGCTGGTGGCGGATCAGGGCTTCGACGGTCTGGTGGTGGAGTGGGCCCCGGACGAGATCGAGCTTTACCGCCGCGGCGAGGAGGAGGCGGTGGTGGTGGCCGGGGCGGGAGGCGTTTGGGATGACCTGGTGGCCCGCGCAGTCGAGGAAGACCTCGCCGGAATCGAATGCTTGAGCGGCATCCCCGGGCGGGTGGGGGCGGCGCCAATTCAGAATATCGGCGCCTACGGCCAGGAGATCTCCCAATGCGCCCTGGCGGTGGAGGTCGTCGATCTGGAGACCGGAACCTCCGCCCGGCTCACCGCGGCGGACTGCGATTTCGGCTACCGCTACAGCCGCTTCAAGGGACCCTGGCGCGATCGTTACCTGGTCTCCCGCCTCTTCCTGAGCCTGCAGCCGGGCGGCGCTGGCACCGTGCGCTATGGAGATCTGGTGAAGCGCTTCGGCGCCTCCGATGGCGGGCGAAGAGGGGGGGGCGGCCCCTCGGTGGCAGAGGTGCGGGACGCGGTGCTGGAGATTCGACGCTCGAAGTCGATGGTCTGGGATCCCCAGGACCCCAACCACCGCAGCGCCGGTTCCTTCTTTCTCAATCCGGTAGTGAGTCCGCGGGTGGCGGATCGGGTGGAGGCTCTCACCCGCGGTGAGGGATCGCGTTCCATGCCTCGCTACCCGGCATTAGCCACTCGCACGCCAGATGCCGGGGGCGCGGCGGCGGTGAAGCTCTCGGCGGCGTGGCTGCTGGAGGCCGCCGGCTGCCGCCGCGGAGAAACTCTTGGGGCCGCGGGGCTCTCGACTCAGCACGTGCTGGCGGTGATCAACCGCGGCGGAGCCCGCGCCGAGGACATCATCCACCTGGCGGCAAAAATGCGCCGCCGAGTGTGGGATGCCTTCGCCATCGCCCTCGAGCCGGAGCCTCGCTTTCTCGGCTTCGATGCTGCTGCCCCTTTCGTTCTGGACCGCGCCGCCGACCCCCGAGCGGCGAGCTCGGCCAATACCGAGAAGATCTGAGGCCGGGCTTCTGGGCTCGCTAATCTGGAGGACGACTGCGTCGTGACCCGCAAAGAAAAAGCCGAGAGGATTCAGCGCCAGCTGGAGGATCTCTATCCGGAGACGCCGATTCCTCTGGATCACAGCGATCCCTTCACCCTGCTCATCGCCGTGCTGCTCTCGGCCCAGACCACCGACAAGAAGGTCAACGAGGTCACCCCGGCGCTCTTCCGCCGGGCCTCCACGCCTCAGGAGATGGCGACCCTCTCGGTGGAGGAGATCCATGGCCTGATTCGGCAGATTGGCCTCGCCAATTCGAAGGCGAAGAATATTCGCCGGCTGAGCGAGATGCTGGTGGAGGCCGGGGGGGAGGTGCCGCAGACCTTCGAGGAGCTGGAGGCGCTGCCGGGGGTGGGCCATAAGACCGCCTCGGTGGTGATGGCCCAGGCCTTCGGCGTACCGGCCTTCCCGGTGGATACCCACATCCACCGCCTCGCCGCCCGCTGGGGCTTATCTAACGGCAAGAACGTCGCCAAGACCGAAGAGGATTTGAAGAAGATTTTTCCCCGGGAGAGCTGGAACTCCCTTCATCTTCAGATCATCTTTTTCGGCCGCGAGTACTGCCCGGCGCTCTATCACGACCTCAGCCAATGCCCCATCTGCTCCTGGGCCGCCACCAAGAAGCGGATCCGGGAGGAAGAGCAGGGCAACCTCCAGCGCCGTCGTCGCAAATAAGAAAGACCAGGGTCGTCCCTGGCCCCCACAAATAGCCTAGCTGGATTTCTGCGGAGGGCGCGATCAGCCCTTCAGCCGAATACGGCGCTGCTCCGGATCCGGGTGACGGCGATAGAGGATCGCCACGTGCCCCACGGTGCCGGCGCTGCGGGCGGCGAGGCGCTCCTCGATCTCGCCCAGCAGGCGCTTCTTCTCGTCGAGGAAATCGACGAAGCGGATCTTGATCAGCTCATGGCGCTGGAGCGCCTCGTCGAGCTCTAGCATCACGGTATCCGCCAGCCCGCGCTCGCCGATGTGCACCACCGGCTGAAGGTGATGGGCCAGGCCGCGGAGCTGCTTACGCTGGCTACTGCTGAGGGTCGGGTGATTCTGATCGCTAGATTCGTTCATCGGTTGACCTATCGGAGCTCGCTGGCTCAGCGAATTGCAGAGAAACGGCCGGGCTGGGAGCGGTGCATCAGCTCCCAGGCGGCGTCGAAGACGCTCTCGATGTTGGGCTTGGCCCAATAGTCGCCGTCGGAGCCGTAGGGCGGGCGATGGTCTTCGGCGGTGAGGGTGAGGGGCTGCTCATCCAGCCAGTAGTAGCCGTTCTGCTCTTCCAGCACCCGCTGCTTCATGAAGGCGCTGGCGCCGCCGGGAACGTCCTCGTCGACGAAGAGGATCCGTCCGGTCTTTTGCAGGGACTCGACGATGCGGTGATGGCGATCGAAGGGCAGCAGGGTCTGGACGTCCACCACCTCCAGGCTCACCCCTTCGTCCGCCAGGCGCTTCGCCGCGTCCAGCACCACCTTGCAGCAGGCGCCGTAGGTCACCACCGTGATGTCCGAGCCCTCCCGCAGGATCTCTGGAACGCCCAGGGGAACGCGCATCTCGCCGATGTTTTCCGGCAGCGCTTCCTTGGTGCGGTAGCCGTTGAGCACCTCCACCACCAGGCCGGGATCGTCTCCCGCCAGCAGGGTGTTGTAGAGCCCCGCCGCCTGGGTCATGTTGCGGGGCACACAGACGTGTACTCCCCGCAATAAGTTGAGGGTGGCCCCCATGGGGGAGCCGGAGTGCCAGATGCCCTCCAGGCGATGGCCGCGGGTGCGGATGATCGCCGGCGCCTTCTGGCCGCCGCGGGTGCGGTACTGAAGGGTGGCGAGGTCGTCAGAGAGGATCTGCAGGCCGTAGAGCAGGTAGTCGAGGTATTGAATCTCCGCCACCGGGCGCATGCCCCGCAGGGCGAGGCCGATGGCCTGACCCATGATGGTGACCTCGCGGATGCCGGTGTCGGTGATGCGCTGCACCGCGTCGCCGTCGGTCAGGCCTTCGAGGGCCTCGATCCAGAAGGCCTCCTGCAGCCCCTCCAGGCCCTTGTTGACGTCTCCCAGCTTGCCGACGTCCTCGCCGAAGGCCACCAGCTCCGGATGGCGCTGGAAGGCCTCCCGGAAGCAGGCGTTGAGCACCTCCGAGCCGTTCACCCGTTTGGGGTTGTCGGCGTACACCGGAGGCACCGCCTCGAGATTCAGCGGCGAGAGGTCCGACTCGCTGTGGAGGTGGGATCCGTAGCGGCGGCGGCCGGTAGCCTCCAGGTCGCGGCTCCACTGGGCCAGCTGCTGGCGGGCGGGGGAGTCGTCGTTGCGGGTCGCCACCAGCAGGCGGTGGGTGGCGCTGGCGAGATCCCGGCGCAGCGGAGCGGTGTTGCCCTCGACGCTGCGGGTGATCTGGTCCACCGGCTCCGCCACCGCCGGGGTGGCGCTGGCGAGGTCGCGAGCGAGATCCAGGAAGGTGCGGGCGTCGTCGCTGATGGAATCGGTGTAGGCGGACCAGGCGCGGTCTCTCGCCGCGCGGACTCCCTGAGTCTCTTCCGACTCGAGAGTCTCCAGCTCCTCGGCGGTGGCGAGGCCGCGATCGAGGATCAGCTGGCGCAGGTGGACGAGGCCGTCGCCGGTCTCTTCGAATTCCAGTCGCTCCGGGCTCTTGTAGCGCTTGTGGGTGCCGGAGGTGGAGTGCCCCTGGGGCTGGGTGAGGTTGACGACGTGAATCACCGCCGGCACGTGCTCGCGGCGGGCCAGCTCGCCGATCTCGGCGTAGGCCTGCACCAGCGCCTCGTAGTCGGAGCCGTCCACGGTGCGCAGCTCGATGCCCCGGCGGGCGGCATTGGCGTCGCTCTCGGCGAGCTGGCGCTGGAAGCCGGAGAGCAGCGAGGTGAGATCTTCCTTGGCGATCTGGTAGCGGTTGGGCACCGAGATGCCGTAGCCGTCATCCCAGATGGAGACCACCATCGGCACCTGCAGCACCGCTGCGGCGTTGATCGATTCGAAGAACATGCCCTCGGCGCAGCTGGCGTTGCCGATGGTGCCCCAGGCGACTTCGTTGCCCTGGCGGGTGAAGCGCTCGAAGCCCTGCTGAAGGTCCGGCAGGTGACGGTAGAATTTGGACGCCTGGGCCAGGCCCACCAGGCGCGGCATCTGGGAAGCGGTGGGGGAGACGTCGGCGGAGCTCTGGGGGCCGGCGGTGAGGTCCAGCCAATGACCCTGGGGATCGAGGAAGCGGGTGGCGAAATGAGAATTCATGCAGCGACCGGCGGTGGCGGGATCGGCTTCCAGGTCGGCGTGGGCGTAGAGCTGGGCGAAGAATTGTTCCACCGTCAGCACGCCGGCGGCGAGCATGAAGGTCTGGTCGCGGTAGTAGCCGGAGCGCAGATCGCCGGGGCGAAAGGCGCGGGCCATGGCGAGCTGGGGAAGCTCCTTGCCGTCGCCGAAGATGCCGAACTTGGCCTTGCCGGAGAACACTTCTTTCCAGCCGGTGAGGCTGGTCTCTCGGCTGCGCCAGCCGATTCGGTAGTCTTCGAGCAAATTCTCTTGGGTCATGGTCGGAGCAACCTTCCTAGGGGATCGCTGCCGCCGAAGCGGGAGGCGATCAGGAGAGGGGGGAGGAGGGGGAAAACGAATCCCGTCGGGGAGAGGGCTTCGAAGGTCGAAGGGCTGCCCGAATGCGGGAGAAAATTCGAATCGCGAGCCGAGACCGGTAGCGTTCCGGCGCGGGGCCGGCTCACGCCCGATGAAAGACCTAGGGCGATGAAAGACCTAGGGGAGAAGCCCATCCAGACCTGTCAGAGGAATCTCTACGGGGGCGCTACTGGAATCGGATGATCTCGGCGAGGAAGAAACCCTGCGTCCCAACGAAATCCAAGCTGAAGGCGGCGACGCCTCAGAAGGCTGTAGCCCTGGAGAGGAATGCACGGTGAGAGCTTCACCTTGGGATGCGGCCGCGGCGCGTTGGCAGGGGCTGGTCAGCGCGGGTTGGGTCCGGGCGCGGAGTCATCGACCGGCGAGTCGAAATGCGAGCCTGTGATGACGGCTGCAGGGCCTCGGAGGCCCTGCCGGGTAGAGCTGCTGGGGAGGTCCGCGGCGGCGGATTAACCTGTGCAGCGGGTCGCGTCCGAAGGATCGATTCTAGCACAGCCGTCGGCGGCGCTCTGGGGGCTCGGCGGGGGCTCGTCGGCGGGCTAGGCGGCGTTGGCGGGGCGTCGGCTGTGCATCCAAGTTTCGATGGTGAGCAGCGCCAGCGCGCTCCAGATCATCACGAAGGAGCGCAGCTCCACCGCGCTGAAGGGCTCGTTGTAGAGCAGTACGCCGAGCAGCAGCTGGCCGGTGGGGGCGATGTATTGAAAGAAGCCCAGGATAGAGAGCGGCAGGCGGCGGGCGGCGTTGGAGAACCACAGCAGGGGCAGGGCGGTCATTAGGCCGGTACCCAGCAGCCAGCCCCATTGGCCAACGCTGCCGCCGCTCTGTATCTGTCCGCTGCTGGTCATCCAGATCAGCCAGCCGGCGCCGAGGGGGGCGAGGAGGGAGGTCTCTAGGTTCGACCCCAGCAGCGCGTCCACCGGAGCGGTCTTGCGCACCAGGCCGTAGATGCCGAAGGAGCCCGCCAGGGTGAGGGCGATCCACGGAATGCGGCCGACGGAAACGGTCAGCAGCAGCACGCCGCTGGCGGCGAGCAGCACGGCCACCCATTGAAGAGGGCGCAGACGTTCCTTGAGAAAGATGGTGCCCAGCACCACGTTGACCAGGGGATTGATGAAATAACCCAGGCTCGCCTCGACGATGTGCTCGTGGGTTACCGACCAGATGTAGAGAAACCAGTTACAGCCGATCAGCGCCGAGCTGGCGAGCATCGCCAGCACCGTGGCGCGGTCGCGCCAGGCGCTGAAGAATTGCTTCCCTCGGCCGGCGGCGCGCAGCAGCAGGTAGAAGACCACCATCGCCCACACCACTCGATGGGCGAGGAGCTCTTCGGGCGGAACGTCGCCGAATTGCTTCCAGAAGAGCGGGGAGAGGCCCCAGGCTCCGTAGGCGGCAAGGGCGTAGAGCGCTCCGCGAGCGCTTTCAGAGGGGGAGCTCATGATCTGGGGGTCACCTGCGTCGGCTGACTTGCGTCATCGACTTCCGGCTGTGGGAGATCGCGGAGATTCCGCGGCGTGGGCCCGGAATCGCTGCAGGTAGGAGGTGTGGGGGAGAGGCTTCGAGCCCGAAGGCCGAGGAGGCACTATACGGTAGGGAGAGGGGCGGGGCTAGCGCTGGGCTTCCGGTCTCGGAGCTCCTGGCGAGATCCTGTGCCGAAGCTCGGCATCACGACCCCAGGGGAGAACGCTAGAGGAAGACGTCGCCGGATTTCACCGAGACTCGACGATAGGGCGGTGAGGAGAACCGATTGCCCCGGAGGACTGCAACCAGCCCCCTTCCTACGCGTATAGTAGGAGCCAGAGAGCTAAATCGATTCTCGTTTCACCACCCCATCGCTTCCTCCGGATGTCCCTGGTCATTCGAGCCTCCTGCGAGGCTAGCTCCCGCGGAGCGATGGCAAGAGCGTCCCTCCAGGGAAGCTGCTTCACCCAGGGCTGCTCCTGAAGAAGTGTTCCTGAAGATGTCCCCAGAATCGGTAGACCTAGATTCAGCGCGCAAGATTCAGCATGCATTGTCGGCTTCCCCAATCAGTTGTCGGCTCTGCCCACCAGCTCTCCAGAATCATCATCCAGCATTCGTCACCCCATACGTCAGCACTCCTAAGTTCAGTCCCTGAATTAGCGCCTGCCGCAGCTCCTCCCGGGCTGCTCGAGGCGCCATCGATGAGTAGCGAGGTCCCCATGATCTATCCCCCAGCCGCTTCTGAGCTTCTCCCCAACCCGCTGAGCGCAGCTTCCCGCCCCTCGGTGAATCCCGCTCACCCCGTCGCCCCGCGGAGCGAGGGACGGGCATGCTCGTCTTCCGAGCTCAGGTCTTCCGGACTCCAGCTCGGCTCATTCTGGGCTACTGCCGTGGCGTTGGCCCTGCTGGCTCTTGGAACGGTGGTTCCTGGCGTGGCGGCGCCAGCGATGGCGGAGGACAGCGTGCCCTCGGTGGAGAGCACCGCTGGGGAGTGGACCCAATTTCGCGGCTCGCTGCAGAACGGAGTGGGAGCTGGCGGAGATCTCGCCGCGAGCTGGCCGGAAGATGGTCCTGAGGTGCTGTGGCGTCGCCCCCTCGGTTCGGGCTACGCCACGGTGATCGGCGACGGCGAGCGGATCTACACCAGCTTTGCCGACGGGGATCAGGAATTCGTCGGCGCCTTCTCCCCGGCGGACGGCAAGGAGATTTGGCGCTATTCCCTGGGGGCTCGGCTGAGCACCCAATTCGGCGACGGCCCCCGGGCGACGCCGGCGGTGGAGGGCGGCGCGGTGTATGCCCTCGGCAGCGATGGGGTGCTCAAGGCGGTGTCCGCGGACAGCGGCGAGGAGCTGTGGTCCGCCTCCCTGATGGGAGAGGTGGGAGGGAGCCCGCCGCAATGGGGCATCTCCAGCTCGCCGGTGGTGGATGGGGATCTGCTGCTAGTGGAGACCGGTGGCGGCGAGGGTAAGGGCATCACCGCCTTCGATGCCGCCAGCGGTGAGCAGCGCTGGACGGCTCTGGACCTACGTCGCGGCTACTCGACTCCGGTGGCCGTCACCCTCGGCGGAGTGCGCCAATACATCGTCGCCCCGACCTCTGCTCCGGAGGTGGTCTCCCTGCTGGCGGACGGCTCCGTCCACTGGCGCACCGAGTGGGAGAGCGGCTCCATCGCCAGCCCGGTACCGGTGGGCGAAGACGGGATCTTCGTCTCCGCCTCCAATGACGTCGGCGGACGGCTGCTGCGCATCTCCACCGGCGAAGGGGGAGCGCCCGCGGTGGAGCAGGTCTGGCATACCCGCGAGATGAAGAATCACTTCAGCTCCTCGGTCTCCCTCGACGGCTTCATCTACGGCTTTGACGGCGGCACCTTCAAATGCATCGATGCCGCCGACGGCTCTCGCCGCTGGGCGAAGCGCGGTCTCGGTAAGGGCTCCCTCATCGCCGCCGGCGACCACCTCTTCGTGCTCACCGATCGAGGCAAGCTGGTGCTGGTAGACGCCACCCCCGAGGGCTACAAAGCCCAGGGCGAGATTCAGCTCTTCCAAGACAAGACCTGGACCGCGCCGGTGCTGGTGGACGGCGTTCTCTATCTGCGGGACCACACGGATCTAGTGGCGATCGACGCCAGCGCCGGCTGAGCTACCGCTCTTTCGACTGTGGCTCCCGGCTGATCATTCGCCGGATTCCAACCCTTTCGCATCTTTAGCTCTCGCCGCCGCTCTTGCCGCGCGTCCATTCTTGAGGAGGTTCTCGCCCATGCTCTCCATCGATGCTTCTGTTCGCTCCACCCGTTCGGGATCTCGCCACCCGTCGACTCTGCTGATCGCTCTGCTTTGCGCCTTGCTGCTGCCCCTCGCCGCCGCTGAATCCGCCGCGGCGCAGGAGGCTCCGACGGTGGACGAGCTGCTGGCTCGTCATCTGGAGGCCCTGGGAGGGGAAGAGGCCGTTGCGGCGCTGAAATCCCTGACCATCGAAGGGCAGTACACCGCCTTTAGTGAGCCCGCCGAAGTGACCATTCACCGCGCCGCGCCTCAGCTCTACAGCTTCGACTACCGCCACCAAGGGCGCCCCTACCAGGCCGGCTATGCCGATGCTCGCGCGTGGTGGGCCACCCCCTTGTTGGGCTTTGACTGGGCGATCAACGCGCCCGGCCCCGAAGCTCGGGTGATCTACGAAGAGGCCTTCTTCCTCGGCCCCGTTGCCGCGGCCGCCCAGGGCTACGGCGGCCTCGATGTTGTCCTCGGTGAGGCCGAAGACTTTGACGGCGAGCCCGCCTGGGAGCTCATCGTGAGCTTCCCCGACGGCAGCACCTCCAACTGGTACCTGGGCCGGGAGAGCTACCTCGCCATCGGCCGCAGCGGGCCGGCTTCCGACTTCGGTCGCCCGATGAGCGGACGCTCTTTCTTCTTCGACTACCAGCCCGTCGCCGGGGTGCAGATCCCTCACCTGGTGGAGACCGAGTACGGCATCCGCTTCCGCATTACCGAAGTGGCGTCGGTGACCGCCAACCCCGAGCTGGCAGAAGGCACCTTCGGCTTCCCTGCGCCTCGGGGGATGGAAGACTTCGCCGCCCTGGAAGGGGAATGGGAGGTGCAATCCCGCTTCCGCTCTAGCCCGCGAGCTCCCTGGGCCGAAGAGGGCACCTTCTCCACCTTCACCACCGACCTCGATGGGGCCGTCGTGGTCGAAAATATCACCCTGCCCCAGGGCGGCTCCGACCTCGTCACCCGCCGCGCCCTCTCCTTCGACCGCCAGCGCGGCGCCTACCGCTACCTCGTCGCCGATGCCACCCAGCCCTGGCACATCCTCCTCGTCGGCGAGCGCGCCGAAGACGGTTCCCTAGTCCTCGACTCTACCGGCACCGACACCGCCCCCCTCGCCGGCGAACGCTCCCAAGACCGCCGCATCACCTTCCGCAATATCAGCGACAACGCTTTCGAGGTAGTGACCGAAGTCACTCCAGACGGCGGCGAGAACTGGCTGGTGGTGGAGGAGTTGAGCTACAGCCGGGGGGAGTGAGGCTATTCGTGAAAAATGGCTCAAGAAGCGCAAAAGGCCTGCAGCTTTTTGCTGCAGGCCTGGATTCGTGGCTGGCCTGTCACCGCGAATCGGTTCCGCTCTACGGCTAGCGGAAGATGGCGAGGAGTCGCCGAACAGTCCCTTGGACCTTTCGGAAGCACCCTAGCCCTGTCCTGGTCAATTCCTGAAGTCCTCCATAGACAAGATAGTTCTAGTTTCGCTGAAACCTCGAACCGAGAAGAAACGCCAAGATAGCTGTCACACCTGTTACGAGGATGCTGCCTTTGGCTGGGTTTAGCGCCTCTACTATCCTGACTACATCATCAGCCGGAATACCTAGGCTGGTAGCGGCATATGGCGTAGTTAGAATGAGTAACGCGATGAATGCAGTGAGACCCATCGTTTTAGTGATAGTTCTGTCTGGATTGGCTCGTTGAAGTACGCCTCTGTAGTCGTCTCTAATTTTCTTTAGGGTATCTTCAGGATCAAATCCTTCACTGCCCGGAGGCTCTTTGTCTTCGGGACCCCTGCTCATGAATTCTCCTTATGCTTGAATTAACGCGGTTTATCCCAGTGAGAGTTATTATTGTTGTTGAATTTGCTGTCGCTGTGTCGGAGTTCGTTGTTGTTGTGATGGAATTTTTTGTCTCCATGACGAAATTTCTTGGTGCTTGTGCTGATCCAAGCTTCGATCTTCTCGAGGCCGTTCAGATTCGCCATTGTGTTTCTCCTTTGGGCGAATGATTGAGGGTGTGACTCCACATTGAGCCCGGGAAGAGTTGAGCTGTTGTTCTCGGACTTGTGGAGCGCGTACAGGAAACGGTAGCACAAAAAGGGTGTCCTGTGGAGCGTATTTTGTGTGCATGACCTGGTCTACGTTTTTATTGTAATTTATACTATATTATCTCCATTTTCTGTATTAATTACCATAATCTGCGCTGCGGTCTAGCATTTTTGATGTGTAAAGAACATCTGGTCTCCTTCCTTACGTACTCTGGATGCAGATTGAGAGTAGGTTGTGCGCAAAATTGGGTACACAAAATGTTGACATTTGGAGGCATTAGGTGTACCTTCCTGCTTCAACGAGGCGATGTAATGTGTGGGCCCTACCGCATTTAAGGATGCAAGCCAGTGATGCACTAGCAGATCTGGCGCCTCATACAGATAGACCCTCAAGAGTCTCTCTGACGGAGACTTCAGAGGTTGAGTCTTGAGAGGGAAATCTGTAAGCAGTAACGTGATATACATCGCTTCTAATTCCGTCAGAGGTTCAAGTCCCGTAGCGACTTTAAGTTGCTAAGGGTTAACCCCTTGAACCTCTCCCGAGATCGGTCAGCCTTGCATGGGGAGGCAATTGTCTTTCTCGCTTCCACTAGCTATCGACCCTGAAGAGTTAACACCTACGCTTACACGCTCCTGAGTGAAAGTTGAGCAAAGCGAGTTTTCCGGAGGAACTCTTAAATGAGAGAACAGCTAGTAGCAGCTTATCGGGAAAGGATGTATCCGTACGCAAGCCACGTCGGTCTTCCTGGAGGAGAGTATGAACCCAGAAGTTCAACTGCGTGTACTCAAGAGGTCCCAGAGGGATCATCGGGTAAACCAAGACGAAAGGAATCCATGGCTAGCAGTAGCCGCCAGAAGCAGCGCGTCCATATGCAGCTCCCAGAGGGGGTTGTAGAGGAACTCGCAGAATACGCAGAGCTAACGGGGCGAACCAAGACAGAGTTTGTCCGCATGGCCATCGGCGTCTTAACGATTCTCTGTGATGAGATCGCAAAAGGAAGACGGGTCTTTGTAATGGAGAAAGATGGCTCAACGAAAGCCCAAGAATTAATACTACCGCGCTGAGAAATGCCGCGGTATCGAACAATAAGCTCCTTTACAAGAGCTACCACAAGAACCGAGCCCCTGACTGTCCGGAACGTCAGGGGCTTGTTGCATGAGAGTTGTTGTCAGAGTGCCCTTGTTGTCCTAATAGTGGGCTTCTTTTCGACTAGAGATACAGTTTTTGAAAGAGAATAGAACTGGCTGGTGGTGGAGAAGCTGAGCTACAGCCGAGGGGATTGAGGTTTCATGCGGTTTGCGACTCTTCAAGCCCTGAGGGTTCCTCAGGGCTTTATTTGTCCTGGCGTTAATTCGTTTTTTATTGACAAATATTTATTCGCGATCGATACTAAAGTCACGATGCCGAGGCATTGTTATCAAAAGGTGTAAGGGTCTTATTATTAAGTATTTAGCAAGAGTCCTTCAGGGGTAGCTCTTGGTGAGGTTCTATTTTGACCAAAGGAGTGGGTTTCAGTTGGTGGAGGAGATTCACTCTCGCTGCAATAGTTGCGCTGTCGGCGTGGGGCGCTTCCGTTCCGGGACTTGCGGCTTCGAAACTTGAGGCTTCGCAGGACGATGCTAGAGGGGCAGTGGATCTCGTCGTCGAGCTGACGGCAGAGGAATCTACAGTTCCCGCGCCGGCCATCCTGGTGCTCACCTTGCTGAGTGGCGAAGGCCGAGGTAATGAACTGACCCGGGAGGCTGAGATCCCTGGGACAACTTCAGTGAAGCTACCAGCGGGGGCGCTGGTGGAAGTGTGGGTGAGGTCGGAGGAGCTATGGTCGCCGCGGGTGGCGACGCTGGTGACGAAAACTCGTGGAGGGGAGCAGAATGAGATCCACGTACCGGTGTACCCGACGGGGCTTGTGACCGGGCAAGTAGAGGTCCCGGATCGAGGAGAGATCCCGGAGGAACTCGAATCGCGCTTCCGGCAGGCGGCGGTGGACGGACCTCTTGTGGAAGGCCTTCTGGGCCCGGTGCCAGAGAGTCGTGGCCGCTGTCCGGTCGACAAGGAGGGGGTTTTCACCTGCCGGCTGCCGGTGGCTTCGCTCGATCTGCAGCTGCGGGCCCGAGGGCACGTTCCTCACTACCTTTGGGCGTTGGAAGTGAGGGGCGATCAACCGCGGTTGGTGGAAAGAGTGCTGCTGCGCCCTGGCGCATCGGTGGCGGGCTGGGTGCTGGGGGCCGAGGAGGAGCGTCCCGTGGTGGGGGCTCGAGTCGAGCTGACGCCAGCTCAGGCTGGGCCGGCGCCAGGGGGTGGTCTTCAACGGCGGCTGGAGCAGCTGACCTTCGATGCGTTGAGTGACTCCCGCGGTTTCTTCCAAATGGCCGGGGTTTCTCCCGGTCAATATCGGCTGAAGGCGAACGGTCCGGAGGGGCAAGTGGGGCAGGAGGGGCCGCTCCAGGTGCCGCCGGGGAGCGAGTTGCGGCTATCGGAGGGAGTCACCCTTCAGCCACCGGCGACCCTGGATTTTCTAATCACCCCTGCGGCTGCGCCTGATCAAGAGCCCTGGCGTCTGGCCCTCACTCGGGCGGAGGATCCCGGTGCCGGCTTTCGGCGGCTGGCGCTGATCGATGCCGAGGAGGGGCGCTATCGGGCCCGGAACCTCATCCCAGGACGTTACTTCGTGGAGGTACAGGACGCTGCCGGCTCCTCCTGGCATTTCGCCCCCCTGGAGGTCTCGGGCTCCGAGAATGTGAGCATCGACCTGCTGCTGACAGAGTTAGAAGGTCGGGTGACCTTCGACGGGGAAGGATTGCTAGCGACCCTATACTTTGGCGGCCAGCGAGGAAAGCCGAGACTGATCTTTGAGTCTGATGAGGAGGGCTTCTTCCGCGGAGTGCTGCCTCGTGCCGGGGCCTGGCGGCTGGATGTCGCTTCGCAGGAGCCTCGATTCCAGCGGCGGCTGCGAGATGTTGAGGTTCGGCCTCCGGGGGACGGCAGCCCTGCTTTTCTCGAGATCGATCTCGTCGACCGTCGCCTGACGGGTCGCCTGGTGGATTCTGAAGGTCGCGGAGCGCGAGGGTTTGCCTTGCTGGCGCGTCCTGCCAGCCTGCCGGAACAGCAGCTCACGGATTCCGACGGCTACTTTAGCTACCGCGGTCTAGATCACGGTACCTATTCCATTCAGGGCTACTCCAGCGGAGACGCCGTGCCGACGGAGTTGTTGACGGTGGAGATTTCGAGAGATCCCCGAGAGCCTGTGGACGTCGAGCTGGAGCTGTGGCCGGTGGACGAGCTCGAGGGGCGAGTCATCTCCGCCTGGGGTCCGGTTCCCGGCGCCACGGTGCTGTCTCGCCTCGACCCTGGGGACCGCGCTGGGGTGATGCTCAGTCCCCCGGCTCGCAGCGACGTCGATGGATCCTTTCGTCTCCGAATTCCGCAGAGCCTCGATCGCCTCGATCTCACCATCGCGGCCCCAGGCTACGGACTCAAAGCGATTCAGTGGTCTAGGAGCCAGGGCCGATCCCTCGACGTGCGTCTCTCCCAGTACTCTGGTTCGCTGCGGCTACGCTTCGCCGGGTCCGTAGAAGAGCTGATCGAAAATCACGCCGTCTGGCAGGATGGGATACAGCTCGACTCCAGCTTCTTGCTGCGATGGGCTCAGGTCCACGGCCGAGGCTTGACTCGGAGCGATGAGGGGGGTGCTGAGCCGCCGGTGTTTGAGCTCTTCATCCCTGCCCTTGAGCCAGCGAGATATTCGCTATGTAGCCGAAAGACGAGAGAGGCCTGTCGGGAAGACTTGCTCTTGCCTTATTCGGAGCTGGTGCTTGAGACGATAAGGGCGGCGAACGGAGCTGCTCTCGAAAAGACGTCTGAACCGTGATGCCCGAAACCTGAAGTTGATTCACAGGAGAACGATGATGAAGATCTATGAAAAGAGCCAAGGTCAGCCACTTCTTAGGAGCGCGCTCAAGATAGGGATTCTTCTGGCGCTCTTGCTCTGTTTCGCTGGTCCCCATGGTCCGACAGAGGCTGCAGTGACCTTATGTGCGACCTGTTCACCTGTCTCGGTACCAGATCCTATGCATCCCTGGGGTGGGGCCTTTGGTCGCTGGGTTTGCGTTTGGGACACCGGTCATGCGAGCGGTTGTGTCGAGCTGAACGTCAACGCCTGTGTCGAAATAGGTCCTGGTGACTGCTGGTGAGGCCTTCTTCAAGTCGCGGGGTTCTGAGAGTCGCATCACTTCTTGTCTTGCGATGCTGTGGTCTAGCTCTCTGCTTGGCTTTGTTGACAACTGCTGTGGAGGCGTCAGATCCCAAGGTGTTGGAGGACGAGTCCCGGCAGCCCCTCGTTCGGGAATACACCGTGGAGCCGGTGCTCGCTGATGTCGATCCTTTTCCCGGTGAGCTGTGGGCTCGGCTGCTGCAGGGCCCTGGCTCCGGTCGCCTGCAGCGAAACGTTCTGGAGATCCCTTACTCAGCGCGGCATATGACCGGGAGGCCGGGAAGCGCAGAGGTGTGGATCGAGGCTGAGGGCTGGTGGTGCCCTACGCTCCGTCTTTTCGTGGATGAAGACCTCTCCTTTCTCACCGTGCCTCTCTACCCTGTGCAACAGGTCGTTGGGCAGGTGAGACAGCTTGGGGAAGCCAAGCTGCCGGATCAGCTCGTCATTCAATTTGAGCAGGCCGAGCTTGTGGGGGGGATGAACGCGACGGAGGCAGCTACCTGGCCTGCGGTGCCGAGAAGCAATCTACGCTGTCCGGTGAGCGCCACCGGCACCTTCCTCTGCGAGCTTCCGGCGACGACTTTGGAGGTCGCCTTCTGTAGAGATCCCGGGCCAGAAGAAAAGGCGGAGCTCCCGGCGAAGCGGGTTCGCCAGGAGCGTCTGGTGAATTGTGCTGCGGGGCCGCCGCGCCTTCTCACCGGCGAAGCTAGTGCCCAGCCAGTGGATCTCGGTCGGATTCAGCTACCCTGATCCAATGGTGGCTGCTAGGGAATCCGGCGGAACCGCTCAGGGTCGAGTACCGCCCTGCGCCAGCTGGTCTCCATTCGGCTGTCGCGCCATCTGGGCGAGCTGATCGCCGGCTTCTCCGGCGGCGCGCTCGAGGGCGGTGGGAATGGCGCTGGCGAGGGTGTGGGCGAGCTGGAGGCCGTGGAGGCTCTGCCAGAAGTCTAGGTATTCGGCGAGCTGTTGATCGCTGAGGTCGGCGTAGGCGTAGAGCTGCAGGATGTAGAGCTGACTGCGGAGGGTGGACTGAAGCTCCATGCGGTAGGCCACCAGTTCGACGGTGAGGTCGATGTCGGAGAGCTGCTGATCTTCGGCGAGGAAGGGCTGGAGCCCGCCGAGCATGGCGTTCAGTAGCTGGACGGAGGTGTCGAGGCGGATGTCGACGGCGAAGCTGGCGCGGTCGATGGACTGCAGTAGATCCACGCGGTGGGCATCCGGCGGGGTTTCGAGGATCTGGTCGATGTAGGCGGAGAGGCCCTCGAGGCCTTCGGGGGTCTCGGCGCGGCGCTCGAGGAAGGCGACCCGCAGTCCTAGGGGGCTATCGTAGAAAGCGTCGATGGCGCGCAGGGTCTCGAGATCCAGCTCACTGGCAAGCTGCTGCGCGACCCGCTGGCGTAGCTCCTCACCGTGAAAGGGATCGGTGAGGGTGTAGGTGAAGGCCTGGAGGAAGTCGCCGGGAAGGCTGAGGCCGTTCTCCTGCATTTGCAGGGTGAGCATGGCGGCGCTTTGATCGAGGCGCAGCCCGACGCCGGAGCGCTCGACGATCTTCTCGGCGAGGCGCAGTCCTTCGGTTTCTAGGGCCCTGGCAGCCGGTCCCTGATTCTCTAAGTCGAGAATTTCCCCCAGCGGCTGCGGCGAGGGCAGCTCGTGGTCGAGAACTCGGCCGGGACGGGGGCGGGTGGTGGTGGCCTGGAGAGAGTCGGACGGAGCAGGGGCTAGCTCCGGAGCGGAGGCGGCGGGTTCCGGATTGGGCTGCGACTGGGGAGCCGGGGCGCGTTGCGCGTCGGCGGAGGCGGGGAGAGTTAGCGCGAGACCGAGGAGCAGGAGGACGAGGACGACGGGGTGCCCGGCGGTGGGAAGGAAGCGGGAAAGGGAGGAGAAGGAAGAAGAAGAGAGAGCCGCGGGCGAAGTCATGGTGTACCTCCTGGATGGATCCGAAGGCCCCGGGACTGCGACCGGCAGGGCCCGAGGCCCGTCGCGGGAATCGCGAGGTCTCGGCTTTTCACCAGCATAGGAGGAGCCCCGGAATGGGCCGAGGGCTGTCGAGTTGTAGGTTCTCCAGAGCTGCCTCTCTTGTGGTACGTTCAAGAGTCATAAAAGATCCTCTGTGACGTCGGTGCCCGGGTTGCGTCACGCCTCCAGGAAGGGCTATTTCAGGCCGCTGGAAAGCACTCGGGAACAAAGACCCGTCGATTCCGCTGGATCTGCCCGCCGCGGCCCTCCTCGGCATCTCAGCTTGGCCTTTCGGCGGAGTCTCCCTCTTCTGGAATAGCCACCGAAACTGGCCGCCGTCTCTCCGCTGCGCCCCCAACGGCTTCCCGCCTCGATTCAGCGGTTGAGCTTTCCCATCCTCTGATTCTTCTTCTTGGTGCCATCGTGTTTGAGCGATCTACGACCCCGTCTTCCCTTAGAGCCCACCAAGGTTCCGGTCGTCAGGCGCGATGGCGAAGGCCGGGCTCGAGGAGCCAGCAGCCGGCGATGATTCCTTGGTTCGCCTCTTCGCTGACCACTGCCTCGATTCTCACTGCCTCGATTCTCACGGCCTCGGTTCTCACGGCCTCGGTTCTCACTGGCTTAGTCCTCGCTTCCGTCATCGCGGCACCGCGGCTCCATGCGTTGCCGCCTCCAGATGAGGGAGAGAGCGCGGTGATCGAGGGCGAGGCTCCGCTGCCGGAGCCGGGACTCAGCGGTGGTTTGCCGGCCGCGAACCTCGCCGAGAGCTTCGCTGAGGACCAGGTTCCCTCTACGCCGGCTCTCTCCGTCGGTGGACCGGCGGTGCTGTGGGTGGAGTCGCCGCCGGGGGATCTCTACGGTGCTCGTCTGCGCGGCCTGCTGACGCCGTATCGGAGCGAGATCGACCTGTGGAAGGTTCAGCCCCACAAGGGCGGAGCCCTGGTAGCGGCAACCGCTACGGGGGCGAGTCAGCTGCTGTCGGGCGACCTACAGCGCCAGGGCGTTCGAGTGCTGGTGGACGAGGAGCGAACCCGCTGGCTGCGGCAGGCAGGGCGCTACCTGGAAGGGCAGATCGCCGGAATCCCCGGCTTCCCCTGCTACCGCACGGTGGAGGAAAGCGACGCTGACGGGGCCGATCTGGCGACCCAATATCCCCAGCTGGTGCGGCGTCTGGACGTCGGGGATTCCTGGGAGAAAACCCAGGGTCTCGGCGGCTATGACCTCTGGCTGATGGAGATCACCCGCCAGGACATTACTGGCCCCAAGCCCATTCTCTTCGTCAACGGCGGCATCCACGCGCGGGAATACACCACCCCGGAGACCTCCCTACGCTTCGCCGAGTGGCTGGTGACGGGCTACGGCGTGGACGCGGACATCACCTGGCTGCTGGACTATCACGCGGTGCACATCATTCCCCAGAGCAATCCCGACGGCCGCAAGCGCGCGGAGAGCGGGCTGTCCTGGCGCAAGAACACCAACAATGATTTCTGCTCCGCCACCGACGACCGGGGCATCGATCTGAACCGCAACTTCCTCTTCCGCTGGGGCTGCTGTGGTGGCTCCAGCACGGACCCCTGCTCTCCCACCTTCCGCGGCTCCTCCGCCGGCTCGGAGCCGGAGGCTGATGCGGTGATGGCCGCTCTACTGGCTCGCTACCCGGACCGTCGCCCGGACGACACCACCACCCCCGCGCCGCAGGACGTGGAGGGCATCTTCCTGGATCTCCATAGCTTCGGTGAAGACGTGCTGTGGTCCTGGGGCTTCAGCACGGTGCGCCCGCCCAACGATGCGGCCCTCTACTCCCTCGGCCGCAAGTACGCCTACTTCACTCAATACCGCCCCCAGCACGGTTCCTTCTCCACCGTGGACGGAGCGACCAAGGACTTTGCCTACGGTGAGCTCGGCGTGCCCGGCTTCACCATCGAGCTGGGCACCTCCTTCTTCCAGGACTGCGCCGATTTCGAAGGCCGCATCTGGCCGGAGAATCGCGACGCTCTGCTCTATTCCGCCAAGGCGAGTCGGGCACCCTATCTGCTGCCTTCGGGGCCAGATGTGGTGTCGCTGACGGCGACGCCCACGGCGATCATTCCCGGCGACTCTCTCACCGTGACGGCGACGGTGGACGATACCCGCTACAGCAACGCCAACGGCACGGAGCCGACTCAGGCGGTGATGGCGGCGGAGCTGACGGTGGACGATCCGCCCTTTGCCGGCGAGGGAGCAGCGATCCCCTTCGTGCCGGTGGACGGCACCTTCGATAGCTCGACGGAAGACGTGATGGTGAGCGTGGATACCGCCGGCTGGGAGGTGGGGCGCCACGCTCTCTTCGCCCAGGGGCAGGACGCCAACGGTCAGGAGGGCGTGCTCAGCTCGACCTTCGTCTACGTGCTGGATCCGGTGCTCTCGCCGCGCATCGAGGGCCAGGTGCGGGACCGGGATCAGGGTACGGGCCTGGTAGCGACGATCTCCGCCGGCCCCTTCTCTACCGTGTCGGACGCCTCCGGAGCCTATTCCCTGCGGGTTCTGGACGGGCAGTACGAGGTGCGGGCTCAGGCTCCGGGATATGCGGAGGTGCTGGTCGGGGGCGTTACCACCGGCGGCGCCGGCAGCGCGGTGACGGTGGACTTTGATCTCGCCGCGGTGGAGGAGATCTTCGCCGACGATGGCGAGAGCGGTGGTGCCGGCTGGAGCGCCGATGCCCCCTGGGCGCTGACCCAGGAGCAGGCCCTGAGCCCCACTCATTCCTGGAGCGACAGCCCCGGCGGGGACTACGGCAACAGCGCCAACGTTTCGCTGATCTCGCCGGCCCTCAGCACCCTGGACCGTCGCCAGGTGCGGCTCTCCTGGGCCCAGCGCTTCGACCTCGAGGCGACCTGGGACTTCGGGCGAGTCGAGATCTCCACCGACGGCGGCGCCAATTGGGAGACGGTGTGGGTGGAGACCGGCGTCCAGAGCGAGTGGGAGACCGTCACCCTGGATCTGCCGCAGCTGGATGATCAGGCCCAGGTGCGGATTCGCTGGCGCCTCACGTCCGATACCAGCGTGCAGCGAGACGGCTGGTACGTCGATGACGTGGTGCTCACGGCGGTTCCCGATGCTGCGCTCCAGGGGCTCTTCGCCGATGGCTTCGAGGGCGGCAACACGGACGAGTGGTCGAGGACCGCTCAGCCTTGAGCTAGCCCGTGCGGTGTTCTTCTAAGGCTGTCTCGCTCGAATCCCGGGGTCCTAAGGCTTGCTTCTGAGGGTCCATCCCTGAGGGGCAGCCCTTGGAAAGCAGCGAGGCTCCGTCAGCTGCCCATCAGCTGTCGCTCTCGGTCTCCGGGAGCGGCACCGTGGAGATATGATCAGCCTTTGCGGCACCGCCCACCCGCCCGCGTCCTGCGGGACTGCGCCCTTCGTCTTCTGCCCCGTTGATTTCAAGCTCCACAGGCAGCCCTATAGTCAGCTCCATACCCAGCCTCCGTCCGCCTGCAGCGCGCCGGGGCTCTCGACCTCGAGGAAAGCCGATGCCATTCCATATCCCAGCGAGCCTCACCGCTCCCTTTGAAACCGCTCTCTCCTCCTCCAACGGCAGTTCGGCGATGGCTTCTGTGCTCGGCCTCGCCCTCTCCTGGGGCTTGATGATGCTGGCCGCCGCGGTCTTAGTGGCCCCGCCAGTGCTCGCCGATGTAGACCGGGCCGATGCCGAGTCCGATGTCGCTTCCGATCGTGCTGCCTTCGAGGCGGCGGCGGAGCTGGCGCGGGAGACTCTACGAGCGACCCACGGAGAGTCGGAGGCTGAGCGCATCGACCAGGGAGTCGCTCAGGTCTTGGCTCGCTGGGTCGAGGCCGACGGCACTCCGGAGGAGCTCCAGGCCTTCCTCGAGGCGGAGTTTCTGCCCCGGGGCGAAGTGCTGGATCAAACCTTCCAGCGGCTGGAATTCGGCCTCGAGCGGGCCGGCGGCTACTTCACCTCGATGGGCCGAGATCTCAGCCGCGGATCGGATCTAGAGATCGGGCCGATGCTGCCCATCGACTCTCGAATGGCGGCATGGAATCCCGGCGCCCATCTCCTCGATGATCTCTTCAAGACCAAGATCGCCTTCGTCGCCCTGCTCAACTTCCCCCTCACCACCCTGGGCGAGCGGCTGCAAGACGGCCCGGAGTGGACTCGCCGCCAGTGGGCCGAGGCGCGGCTGACGGAGACCTTCGCCAGCCGAGTGCCGGCGGCCGTCTCCCAGGCCACCTCCGCCGCCAGCTCCGCTGCCGATAACTACATCAACGGCTACAACTTCCATCTTCATCATCTGCTCACCGCCGAGGGCGAGCGGCTTTTCCCCAAAGGCTTGAGGCTGATCTCCCATTGGGGCCTGCGGGACGAGCTCAAGGCCCGCTACGCCGATCCCCAGGGAGTAGAGAAGCAGCGGCTCATCGCGACTCTTTTCGATCACATCGTGCAGCAGCAGGTGCCGGCGGTGGTGATCGACAACCCCGAGGTGGACTGGACTCCCGCTACCGGCGCCCTCGCCTGGGCCCCGGGAGTGGAGGGCAAGGAGGACGCGCCGGACGCCACCCGCGAGGCGGACGAGCGCTATCGCCAGTGGATGGGAATCTTTCGCGCCCAGCAGATGCTGGATGAGCACCGCCCGGATCAGCCTTCCCTGATTGCCCGCCGCTTCAACGAGAACCGGGAGATCCCGGCAGACGAGGTGGAGTCTCTGCTCATCTCGCTGCTGGAATCCCCCCTGGCCAAGCCGGTGGCGGAGCTGGTCTCGCAGCGCCTGGGGCGCCCGCTAGAGCCCTTCGATATCTGGTACAACGGCTTCCGCGCTGGTGGTTCCCAGGACGAAGACGCCCTCTCCGCTATCACCCGAGAGCGCTATCCCACCGCCGATGCCTTTGCCGCCGACATTCCCCGCCTGCTGCGGGATCTCGGCTTCTCCGACGAGCGCGCCGCGATGATGCAGGATTACATCGTGGTGGAGCCCTCCCGCGGCGCCGGTCACGCCTACGGCGGCTCTCGGCGGGACGACAAGGCCCATCTGCGCACCCGAGTGGGGGAGCAGGGCATGGACTACAAGGGCTACAACATCGCCGTCCACGAGCTGGGGCATAACGTCGAGCAGGTCTTCTCGGTGACCCTGATCGATCACACCCTGCTCCAGGGCGTGCCCAACACCGCCTTCACCGAGGCCCTGGCCTTTGTCTTCCAGGACCGCGACCTGAATCTTCTGGGGCAGGCGGAGGCCAGCGACCAGGCCGCCGCCCTGGCGGCGCTGGATACCTTCTGGGGCACCCGGGAGATCGGCGCCGTGGGCCTGGTGGATCTCTACGCCTGGCGCTGGCTCTACGAGCATCCGGAGGGGACGCCGGAGGAGTTTCGGGCGGCGGTGGTGAAGATCGCCCAGCACGTGTGGAATCGCTACTTTGCCGAGGTCTTCGGTCACCGCGACTCCACCCTGCTGGCGGTGTACTCCCACATGGTTGACGGCACTCTCTACACTCCCGACTATTCGCTGGGTCTCCTGATCGCTTTCCAGATCGAGGAGCATTTCCGCGGGCGCGATGATCTCGGCGCGGAATTCGAGCGCATGACCCTGCAGGGTCGCCTGACGCCGAATCAATGGATGCGCGGGGCGGTGGGGGCGCCGCTAACCGCGGAGCCGCTGTTGCAGGCGGTGGGTGGCGCTCTGGAGACCCTCGGCGGCGACGCTGAGGCGGCCCGTTGAGCCCGGTCGATCTCGCCAGCCCCGCCGCGCAGGTCGATGCCATGAAGCTGGTGCACCCTCCGCAGCCGGTCAACGATTCGGTGCGGGCCTTTCTCGACATCGCCGGCTTCGGCGACGCTGGCCCCTGCCTGGCGGTGGCGGCGAAGGACGAGATGTACCAATACGCTCTCGGCGAGTTTCATCACTCGAGCCCGGAGCGGGCGATCCAGGCCTACTTTCGCTCCGGCGCCGCCGCTTGCCGCATCCTGGGGCGGCTGCTGGACTGGCGCTTCCCGGCCAGGCCCGCGGGGCTGCGGGTGCTGGACTTCGCCAGCGGCTACGGCCGCATGACCCGCTTCTTGAAGGTCGCCCGGCCGGAGCTGAAGGTCACGGTATGCGAGATCGATCCCGACGCCGTGGCCTTCCAGCGCCAGTGGCTGGGGGTGGAGGGCGAAGTCTCCACCACCGATCCCGCCGACCTCGGGGTGGACGGCCCGTGGGACTGCATCTTCGTCGCCTCCCTCTTCTCTCACCTGCCGGAACGCACCTTCGAAGCCTGGTTAGAGGCCCTCTACCGCCGCCTGGCCCCTGGAGGCGTGCTGATCTTCAGCGTCCACGATGAAGCGGTGCTGCTGCCCGGGCGCACCATGCCGGAGTCCGGCTTCTACTTCGAGGCGATGAGCGAGAGCGAATTCCTCTCCACCGAGGACTACGGCTCCGCCTGGGTGCGAGAAGCCTACGTCCGCGACGCCGTCGCCCGGGTGGCCGCAAGCCATGACTCCGAAGCGCCAATCGTCGGCCGAGTGCCCCAGGGGTTGTGGCACCTTCAGGATCTCTACATCGCGGTGCGGCCTGGTACCGCCGAGGTGCCGCCGCCGGACTCCATTTCCCCGGACTCGATTCCCCTTGGCCGCGGTATCGAGGGCCACCTCGACGGCTTCGAATGGAGCTCCGAGGGTGGCTTAAGCCTCGAAGGCTGGGCGGTGGACCATGACCTCAAAGGCTTCCCCGAAGCCCTCACCCTGCAGATCGAGGGCATCGACCCGGCCACCGCCCGGGAGCTTCTACAGCCCGCCCTCGGTCGCCCCGACGTCGCGAGCTTCCTGCGCGACGAACGCTTCGTCACCAGCGGCTTCCGCCTCGAGCTGCCGCAGGATCTCATCGTCTCCCCGGACCTCCTCGTCACCCTCACCGCCGAGGGCCAGAACGGCCAAGAGATCCTCTTCGTCGGCACCCTCGAGAGCGCCCTCCAGAGCGTCGCCCGAGAAAAAGACGTCGTCCGCCGGGGCATCCTTGAAGCCCGCCTCGCCACCCTCGAACAAGACCTCGCCGCCAGCCGCGGCCGCACCGCCGGTCTCCAGCAGCGCCTCACCGACGTCCAACAGCGCTTCGAAGACCTCGGCTGGCAGCGCCATGTGCTGGAAGAGCAGATCCGCTCCATGGAGGCTAGCTTCTTCTGGAAGCTGCGGAATCGGTGGTTTGCCTTGAAGGGGGCAGGGGGGGATTAGGCTGGGGCTTGCCTGTGGAGTGCTTTCTTCTTTGCCTGTCGATAAGAAAATTATCTTGATGCTTGCAATGTGGACCGCGGCTCTGGGTTCATCCTCCGGGAAACCAATGATGAGCGGCTTGGGAACTGCATATTGTCGGATTTCTGCTGGCACAACGACGCCGGAGTACTTTTCCATCTAGGTAAACGTTGGCAATGTGGAGTTCAACTAGCGTGTAATTTTTATCGATTGGGATGTTCTGATCGCCGCAAATAACGAGAGTCAGGATGAGCACGATCGTGGTGCTGGGAGCTGATTGTAGAATCTCTAAATATTTCATTAGGGCCATGCCCGCTAGCAGCTCTAATTGAGATGGCGGTTAGTTGGGTGCTTCTGCAGTGCTTTTGGGAGGAGACATGTTATCGATCTCACTCGGGATACTGCCTACCAATACTCCGAAGTCTTGGGGTCGTAGAGGAATGCATCCGAAACTATATCCTGTTTGGAAATAGTGCTATTCAAAGCTCGGGCGGTCTTCGTTTGCATTTCTACCGACCCCTCGCTGATATCGCCAAAGACTGGGTGGGATGAATGTCGCCAAGGAAAGTCAGGCATTTCTCGCTCGAGAGCTTTAGGTTTCCGGAAACTTCTCGGACTGCAAGGATTCGCAAAGGCCGGTTGCTAAAGTTTTTATGCAAGAGCCTTTCACTGTCTGAGGTCTGGGAGTAAGGCTAAGGCTTGTCTTTGATGCTTAGTCTTCCATAGAGCCTTCCCGCAACGATCCTCCCAATGGCGGAAAGATCCTCGTCCGTCCATTCGGCGTTTCTGAATCTCTCGGAGTTCGCTCGGAACGAAGTAATGAAAGATGGCCGTTCCCAGGTGCTTTCCTGATCGCTGGATGCTCGGACATCGTCGAAAAGAATGAGCAACTCGCCTTCTTGCGAAGGGCGGATCGAAATATTGATGGCGTACCTATCTCTCACGCCGTCATCCATGCCGCCAACTCCAAGGATGGTTCGTGGACTGCTGTCGTTATCCATCAGTATTAGCCTCCCGAGTTAGAACTCTATTCTGAATCAGATCCTCGAATGCGGTCGTCAGCTACTCGGCTCCCTGGCATTTTAGGGAAGCAGGGCTCATTGACTACCCAAGTGTGGTGTCCCCATATCAGCGGAATATTTGAACTCTGATTCCACAGTGGCCTAGATTAAGTAATTCAATAGCTCTGCACAGAGCCTTTGAGCAGCTACTGCCTCAAATAACTCAGAGTTCATATCCTCCGGATCTAGGTGATCTGAGATGGTGCAATCAGAAATGATGCCCGGAGGCGAGACGGTGAGATGTAGGAAGTACCGTTGACTTCCTTGCTCTGTGCGTAGCGCACGGAAGTACGGGGCGAGATCATCGCTCCTGAATAGCTCTTTTCCGATTGCCGTAAAACCCAGAGCTGCTGTTTCTGGCACCGGTTTCGCCGTCTTGTCATCCAGGAGTGGAACTTCAAACGTGTCTGTTGGAGTTGCTTCCTAGTCGTGAGGCTTTTCGACTGAACTGCCGCTGGCGCTGCAGGCAATGGCTGCAGCGAGAACACAGAGCATCAGTTTGCAGTTCAAGGTGTCACTCCTGCCGTACGAGGCCGGAAGCTACTGTGGGCTCTCCAGAGCCTCAGCACCGATTCAGATTTGTAGTTTGAAACCTGCGCAGCATGCGTGTGTTTTGAGGAGATAATTTGATTGCGCTTAGGGTATATGTAGAAGTATCATTTTATTCCACTAAACTCTAGTCTTGAAGACAATCTGCTCGCAACGATTCTTCCGATGGCGCGAAGATCTTCGTCAGTCCAATCAGCGTGGAGGAAACCGTTAGCATTCGCCCGGAGTGAAGTGATGAAGTGAAGTTGTTTCCAGCCGACGTTAGCTTCCGTAGACTTGGCTTCATCAAAATTTAAGAGGAGTTCCTCATTCTCTGTAAGCGTGAGGGAGACGGTAACAGCATGCCTGCCTCTTGTGCCGTCGTCCATACCTCCAACTCCCAAGATGATTCTTTCTTCGGCTTTGCTCATCTACTTTGACCCCTGACGCTTCTTATGGGTGTTGATTCGCCTTGATTTGGTCGTTACACGTCGGGAAATCGAATTCTCACGAGGACTGGCTGCGGGCCAACGAGGTGCTCTGCTCGCAACTCACGAATCGTGTGCGATACGGTCTGCCCTTGTTGTGGGCGGATCTTCAGGTGAAATCGCCCGCTGGCTCGGTAGTTGTCTGAGTCCTTGTCAGGGAACCACGACTCCTGAATCGAAAATCTCTTCGTATGCTTGTAGGGCACCCGAGCTCGACAGCGGCCTTCTACATCCGTTGTACAGATCGCCTGGTGATCCCATGCCTCATTCTGAGATGCCGAAGCGAGCTTGTCGTGGAAGTAGACAGGCGATCCACTGACGGTCAGGCCGGTGGGACCGAGAACCTCGATGGATAGATGTAGGTCGATGAGGGCGGTTCCGGTAGTGCAGCCGCTAGCGGAAGCAACCAATCCTGCGAACGCAAGCAATGCCAATCGTCGATGAGAGCACTGCCTGAAGAATCGATTTGGCATCTTGATGAGATTTCCGAAGAGAGGTCGCGAAGGCGAAAGAGGCTCTCGGGGCGCTGCAGCTCCACGGTAGAGCGTCAGACTAAGGCCGACTCTGAGCTTCAAGGAGAGTCTTCAGAACATCCTCGATCTTTATGAGATCGGGTTCACCCGCGAGGTCGAAAAGCTGCCAGCTCTGCTCGATCTCTCGCCTCACGAGCGCGTGTTCCGAGGCACTCAAATCTTGGAAGCTCTTCAGTTGGAGAAGGCGTAGGATCGTCGTTGCGCCTGAAGTCTTTGAATCTGCCTCGACCGTACGAAGAGCCTGGATGTAATAGCCTCTCGCTTCCTCCTCTTTCCCTACTCTCTCCGCTAGATCACCAAGACTCAGCTCAAGGGTATACCTGGAGTAACTGTCCGGTCGCGATAACTCATGGGCTGCCAGAAAGTCCTGCCGTGCTCTTCGCAAGTCTCCCGTCTGCTCAAACAAAGACGCCCTGTAGGCGATAGCCTCGAGATAGAGATCCGATCTTGGTCTATGACTCAAGAAGGTGTCGATTTCACTCATGGCTCCTTTGAAGTCTTGGGCGAGCGCGGCTTTCACGGCCCGGATGTGGATCTGCGTCCAAGAGTCTCGATCACGGTCGTTTTCTTCGTTCACAGGGTGAGTACCCATGGTGTGGAGAGGTTGCAAAGCATTTATTGTGCCTAAGCAGATGAAAGAGAGGGCGTGTCTTACAGAAATGGGCAGGTACGTCACGTAGGGTGACTGCTTCCTACCAATGCTCTGAAGCCTTGGGGTCGTAGAGGAAGACATCTGTGACTACGTCTTCCTTGGAAATAGCGTGATTCAAAGCTTGGACGACCTTCTTTCGCACTTCAGCCGATCCCTCATTGATATCGACCAACGTCTGGACGGGATGAATGTCGCCAAGTGCGTTCGATAATTCCCGCTCAATATCTTCGATCTTCGGAGGCCACTCAGGTTCCAAGAGCTCGCGACAGCCGATGGCTAGCACTCTGAACTCGAGTATCCATGATGCAACTTGAAGTTTGGGAACCTCCTCGACTTCGAGATAAGTAGGCGTACAGGCCTTAGCTCTCTCATCGCCCAGTGCTGAGCTTGTGCCAAAGAAGGTCACAAGCAAGAGGACTAGGGCAACACGTTGAATCATCTGAAGGCTCCTGTTGCGGAGATGAATGGTCCTGACGAAGTTAACCGGGTGAGACACCGGATGTGGACGTTGTAGGCTTCACATTCAGCAGCGTTGGTTCCCTTCGCTCTCAGCTCACCACTCCGGGCCTGTTGAATGTGCAGCTGTTCGTGGATACAGATGCACCAGTCGATGCAAGGATTCCCCTGAGGTTGGAAATGAGCGACTGGGTGAGAGAAATCATATATCTCGATCCAGCCTCTCTTTTCGTTGAGATCCAGCACAATGGCTGGCTTGTCCTTATTAGAGCAATAGAGGGCTCTTTGGCGAAGCAGATGTCGGAATGATGGAGCAAGTCCCTCGTAGCCTTCCTTACAGCAGCTTCCTGGTTCAGGCTCTGAAAGAGTAGAGCAGGGGGCGAGTCCTTTGGGGTCGGAAACGATCGTCGGCCGATTCTCTGAGTAAAGATAGTGGTCCGAGAACTGAAGCCAGCGTATTGGTTCTGGCTTTAGGTAGCGGCCAAGATCTGCCGAGTACCAGCGATGGAGATTGTAGGCTAGCTGTATGCCCGTGGCCGCGAGGTTCCAAGTTTCTTCTTGTAATTGTCCGGCCAGCCTTAGCCTACTAGACTCGTTGGGGATCGAACCTTCCAGACTTCCAAATGGCGATAGGCTGCCGTTCCAGGCAATATTTCCTTGCTCATCTGAGCTGCCAAATAGCTCTCCGTTCTGACCCATGATCAGCCAGTGAGCCTCATTAGCTGCCGCCTTCGGCTGATCGAGTTGAAAAACGATCCGGCTGTTGAACGAGAGATAGGTTCCTAGGTTCTGAGTATGTGGTGAAGGTTGTTGAAGAAGCGTGGATAGAGTCCCTTCTTCCGAGTGCTGGACTTTGAGAAACCTGTCGCGAATGCATTCCGGATTTGCTTCTACTTGTTCACCGGCAGTAGCCCTTCCAACCCAACACCCCCCATCCCCCGTCTCAAACCCATCGCTGAAGATCTCGCTCAAGGTACTGGCTTGGGCATGCCGCAGGAAGCTTCGGCCGTCATAGGTGAGGTCCACTGCCGCATCACCAGCAGGGCGCTGGATGCGGCTGAGGCGGCCGGCGGCGTTGTTGTGGAATTGGATGGGGTTGGCGGGGAGGTCGACGAGCTGGAGGTGACCGGCGGGGCCGAAGGTGTAGGTGCGGAGACCACCGGCGGCGGGGGTGATGGTGGCCAGGAGAGCGGTGTTTCCGCTGCTGGGGTTGGGGTGGTAGGCGTAAGTGTCGGTGGCACCGTCGCGGGTTTCGGTGAGACGGTTGCCGATGCGGTCGTAGGTCCAGGAGAGGTCGCCCCAGGGGCCGTTGCCGAGGGTGAGGAAGTATTGGAAGTCCTGGTAGGTGTAGGTGCGGTGATTGGCGGGATCGATCTGATCGTTGATGGTGAGAGGGTTGCCGAGGGCGTCGGTGGTGTAGGTCCAGTGGAAGAGGGGGGCGCCTTCGGGGTTGGCTTTTGGCGAGCCGGGTTCTGTGCTTGTGCCGGGCTTGCTGGAGGAAAAAGAGCCGGGGACGGGGGCGACTCGGATGCTCTCGGGGAAGTAGCGGGGGGTGTAGGTGCGGGTTTCGACGAGGCCGTTGCCGAGGGTGAGCTGGGCGAGGGGGCCGGAGGGCTCGTAGATGGCGTCGCTGGCGATGGGTTGATCTGGCTCGCCGGGAACCTGGAGGGTGAGGCCGTGGTGACGGTCGGCGTAGTCGAAGGTGTAGAGGGCGCGGTGGCTGCCGGGGTAGAGGATGCTGATTCGGTTGCCGTTGGCGTCGTAGGTATAGGTGAGGTCGCCGTCGCGCAGCAGGCGGCCGAAGCGGTCGTAGGTGTATTCGACGCTGACATCCACGGGGGCATCGGGGCGGCGAATAGCGGTGAGGCGGCCGCGGGAGAAGGGGACGGCGGGGTCGTCGTAGGTGAAGGTGGTGCGCAGCTCGGCGTCTTGGGAGCCGAGACTATTGGGACCAGTGCCTTCGTCGGCCCTCTGGTCTTGGGCTTGGGGCCCTAGGCTCGCTGGGGTGGAGTCGTAGCGAATTTCGGTGACCCGATCCAGGGCGTCGACGGTGCGCTGGGTGAGGACGCCGCGGGCGTCGGTGCTCTCGATCAGCTCGCCGTGCTCGTTGTAGCGGTGAGTGGTGGTGCCGGAGACGGGGCTGACCTCGGTGGTGAGCAGGTCGCGGTCGCCGGTGCGGTAGGTGGTGAGGTTGCCTTCGGCGTCGGTGACGGTGGCGAGGTGATCTTGTACGTCATAGCTGTAGCTCGTTGTCGCCAGGCCTCCGCCGCTTCCGCCCCAGGGTTGGGTGAGGGTGACCAGCCGGCCGAGGTCGTCGTAGATGAATTCGCTGGTGGGCGGGGTGCTCTGGTTGGCGGAGGGGTGGTTGGCGTCCCACACTTTTTCTAAGCGACCCTCGCAGTCGTAGGCGTATTCGGTGCGGGTGCCGTCGGCATGGAGGGTGGCTTCGCGGTGGCAGCGGCTCTGCCACAGGGTTTCGGTCCAGGAGCGGGTCTCCCACGCTCCGCTGACGGAATTCCAGCGCTGATGCTCCTCGCGGGTGCGGTTGCCAATGGCGTCGAGGGTGTAGAGGGTGCGCTCGGCGGGGGTGACGAGGTCGGGCTTGCGCTCGAGAGAGGTGAGCCGCCCGGCAGCGTCGTAGGCGTACTCCAGCACGTTGCCTCGGGGCAGGATGGTTTGCTGGAGCTGGCCGAATTCGGTGTAGCGGTATTCGGTGACCAGGTCTTCCGAGTCGGTGACACCCTCGTGGATGGAGAAGGTCATGCGATCGCCGAGGTCGTAGACGCTGGTGGTGGTCACGCCGTTAGGGTCGGTGAGGGTGCTGCGGCGGTGGAAGGGGTCGTAGCCGAAGGTGGTGGTGCCGATGAGGGGATCGGTGCGGGAACTCATCAGCAGGCCGCCACGGGCGGGATCGTAGGCGTAGGCGACGAGGTCGTCGGTGCCGTAGCCTGGGGGATCCATCGAGGCGGTGAGGCCCTGGGGCGTCGGCGTGTGAGTGGTGACGTAGGAGAAGGCGCCTTTGGGCTCTTCGGAGCCTTCCTCCCGTCGCTCCACCAGGGCCCCGGCGGCGTCGTAGCTCCAGGTGGTGGTACGAAGGGCGCCGCCTCCGACGGTGGAGGGCTGCTCGAGGTTGGTGACCAGAGACGGGTAGGTGGGGTGGTAGCTCCAGGAGGTAGTGCACTGCTGGGCGCTGCCGGCGGCCTCGGTGCGCAGGGCGAGCTGGCCGAAGGGGGTGTAGCCAAAATCCGTTGCGACGCCTCGGCCGTCTAGCTCTCGGGTGGGGAGTAGGGGGTGATCGGCGTCACCGTAGATCAGGGTGGCGTTCGGAGCCAGGCCGCAGGTGGCGCAGCTGCCGGAGAGTCCCTCCAGCCGGGGCTTTCGGCTCGGCGGCCCGCCGCCTTGGCCGGGGTCGCGGCCGAAGGTGTAGGTGGCGATCTCGTCGAGGGGGTCGGTAACTGTAGAGATCCGGGGGAGGGCGGGAGCATCGAAGCTCAGGCGCCAGCGGTCGACGGCGTCCGGGCCGGTAGGCGAAATATCCCCTCGCCAGATCTCCATCACGTTGCCTAGGGCGTCGTAGCTCCAGGCCACCTCGACCCGGCGGCCGCCGGCGCTGCCGAGGCGCTCAACTCTCGTGAGATAGCCGGGGTGGCGGAGGTCATCGTAGAGGAATTCGTAGGCTTGGCCGTCGGGCAGGTCGATGCGCTGGAGGTCGTCACCGATCCACAGATAGCTCCAGCTGCGGGAGGTCAGATCGTCGACGCCGACCTCGGTGATGGACGAGAGCTTGCCGGTGGCGCCGTCGTAGGCGAAGAGCTCGTGGCGCCCGTCGGCGAAGTCCACGCGCTGGAGCTGAGGTTCGCCCCGAAGTCCCACGCCGTAGGTTGCCGTCTTGGTGTTGCCGAATCGGTCTGCCGTCGCCAGCCACCGCCCTTCTGCGTCGAAGGTGCTCACCGTGCCGTCCAGCTCGATGAGAGACCAGCCGTTCGTCTCCTGCCGAAGGGTGCGGTATTCGTCGCTCGGGGAGACCCGAGTGTAGACGCCTCCCGACAGTCCGCTGAATTCGCGGAAGGTAGCCCAGGGGGTGATCCACCAGACCCGATTCGAGTCGGGATCCGGCACCAGCCGCTGGGCGTAGTCGTGGGACCATCCCCGGCCGAGCGTCGGGCGCCAGTCTGTGCTGCCCGGCCAGCTACCGTGGCCGGCGCCGCCGGCCTTATAGCGCAGCCTCGCCCCTGGCCCCGTCGGCGCCCCGGTGCTCCCTCCAAAGCCTCCGCCCCCGCCGGCCGCCGGGGCTCCGCCTCCGCCGACGGAAAGGCAGCTGCGGCAGTCTCCGGCGCCGCCAGGGCATTCTTCCTTCGGCGGCTCCGGGCACAGCACGGAGTCCTCTAGATCTACCGTGACCGTCTCCGACTCCGGGCACAGCGGGCAGGGCACGAAGGGGCAGGGACAGGTCTCCACCCGCACCTCAAAGCGCCCGGCCGCATCCCCGCAGCTCGCCGTCAGTCCCCAGGACAGCGTCCCCTGGCCCTCCGTCACCGCCTGCCCGGCGTTGCCGCAGGCCCCCACGAGCGTGCCGTCGTCGTCTTCCACCCGCAGCTGGGCAAAGGAATAGCCGAAGCCCACCGTCGCCGGATCGTTTTGATGATTTCCCGGCAGCTCCACCGGAAGCTCCACGGTGATGCCGCAAGGGCCGGTCGAGGGATCACAGCCCCCGGCTACGCTCCACTGCGGCTCCCCGAGGACCGGCGGATAGCAGCGAAAGAGCGACGCGCAATTCGCGCCTCGATTGGGGCCGTTGGCGCCTGGAGCCCAGGAGACTGAGCCGGTGCAGGCCGTGCCCTCGGTAGGCGCCGCCGCAGCGGGAGCAGAGTAGGCAGGGAGGCCGATTGCTAGGAGCGTGACGAAGAGAACCCTTCGGGCGAGGCAGGACGAGAAAGACAGACTCCTGCTGAGCATCGAAACCTCCGGGCGGGGGAGAAATAGAGATCGTTAATCTAATATTATGAATTTTAAGGTCTTAACTATTTTAATGGAATTGCCTGAATGGTTTGATAGTTCGCTTTGTGAATTGTTTTTGCCTCTTAAGCATTTTGTGCCGAAGAGTGATTCAGCAGGAAAGAGAGGACGATCATCTCTTCTCTGAAGAGTGCTCTGTGAATTATTCCCCCGCAAGAAGGCTTCGCTGAGCTGCGGCCGTATCGCTGGCCTCAAGTAATGCCCTACCGGCGTCCAGTAGCGACTTTAAGGTCTGGGCTTGTAGTGACACGTTCTTGAAGTGCAGCCCCACGCCATGGAGCTCAGCTTCTTATAGAAGCTGGATTTAGGGAGGCTTATAGGTGTTTGGCCTCTTTGTGATGACGAGTAGTACGCCTCCCCGCTTTGGTAGAGACGATGGTGCAGCACAGCCTTGTCGTTTCTTCTCGCTCCGAGGCTCGCACGGTACATTGGATACTGAGAGTTGAGGAGCACTTAGAAAGCCCCCAGCCCAAATCGAGACGGAAGGACTTGAATCCCTTGCGCCAGCTTCAGCACTTCCTCTGGTATTTATCCGCTCTCGGCGTTGCCGGGTATGCGGCGGTGGCGTACGGATTCTTGCCGCTGGGGTCGCTGGTGCATCCCGAGATGCGGGAGGCCTTTCTCGCCGAGCCTTGGGGGATCTATGCTCACGTTTTCGCCTCGGCGGTGGCCCTGGCGCTGGGGCCCTTCCAGCTGTCGCCGAAGTTGCGGCAGCGATCGATTCGCTGGCATCGGCGGCTGGGGAGGGTCTACCTCGTGGGCGTGTTGATCGGCGGCGTCGCCGGGCTGATCATCGCCCGCAACGCTTTTGGCGGCATGGTGTCTACCGCCGGCTTCAGCGGCCTGGCCATCGCCTGGCTCGGAACCGGGGCGAGCGCTTACCTCGCCATTCGCCGCGGCGACGTCGCCAGCCATCGTCGCTACATGGTGCGCAACGTCGCGCTGACCTTCGCTGCTGTGACGCTACGCATTGGCCTCGGGGTCTTCGGCGGCGTGCTGCGCTTGCCCTTCGAGGTCTATTACCCGCTGCTCTCCTGGGCCTGCTGGGTGCCCAACCTGATCCTCGCGGAGCTGTGGCTCCAGCGGCATCCGCAGGAGCCGCGAGATTGGGCGCTGGCGGGGTAGAGATGCTGCCCCGAGCCTGTGGCCGGAGACGGGGCGGGCGTTGTTGATTCAGGGTCGACTAGATCAGCGCTTCGCCCGCACCCACTCCAGCAGCCGATCGGCGCTCCAGGTGTTGATGCAGGCGTCGGCGGTCATGCCGGCGCGGCGGGCGGTGAGGATGCCGTAGACCAGGAAGTCGAGGTGGGGGGCGTCGTGGGCGTCGGTGTCGATGGAGATCTTGGCGCCGGCGGCGAGGGCGGCGCGCAGGTGGGTGTCTTTGAGGTCCAGGCGCTGCCAGTTGGCGTTGAGCTCCAGGGCTTTGTCGTGCTCGACGGCGGCTTCGATGAGGGCGTTGAGGTCGGGGGAGAGGCCTTCGCGCTTGCCGATGATGCGGCCGGTGGGGTGGCCGAGGACATGAACCAGGGGATGGCGCAGGGCGGCGAGGAGTCGCTCGGTGGCTTGTTCTGGGCTCTGGCGCAGGGAGACGTGGGGGGAGGCGACGACGAAGTCGAGCTCGGCGAGGAGGTCGTCGTCGTAGTCGAGGCGGCCGTCCGGCAGGATATCGACCTCGGAGCCCGCCAGCAGCTGGAAGTCGTCGATCTTTTCGTTGGCCTCGCGGACGGCGTCGATGTGGCGCCGCAGGCGATCGGGCTTTAGGCCGTTGGCGATGGCGGCGCTCTGGGAGTGATCGGTGATGGCGAGGGTGTGGAAGCCGCGCTCTTTCACCGTCCGCGCTAGCTCCTCGATGGACAGCCGACCATCGCTGGCGGTGGTGTGGGCGTGGAGCTCGGCGCGCACGTCGCCAAGCTCGATGAGCCGCTCTGGAACTCCGTCCAGCTCGCCACGGTCTTCCCGCAGCTCCGGGGCGATGTAGGGCAGGTCCAGGGCGGCGTAGATTTCTTCCTCGGTGGCGGCGGCCACCGGGGCAGCGCCGCGATCCTGGGGGCGCTCCTCTTTACCCTCGAAGAGGCCGTATTCGTTGAGCCGCAGGTTCTTTTTGATTGCCCGCTCCCGCAGCCGCACGTTGTGCTGCTTGGAGCCGGTGAAGTACATCAGGGCGGCGCCCCAGGCCGCTTCCGGCACGATGCGCAGATCTGCCTGCAGCACCACCTTGCCGGCCTCCAGCCGCACCGAGCTCTTGGTGTCGCCGGCGGCCAGCACCTGGGTGACCTGGGGCATCGTGGTGAAGGCTTCCCGCACCGCGGCGGGATCGTCGCAGACCACCAGGAAGTCGAGATCGCCGATGGTCTCTCGGCCGCGGCGCAGGCTGCCGGCGGCCTCGACTCGCTGCACTCCCTCGAGGCTTCTCAGGGTCTCCAGCAGCTCGAGCGCTACCGGCCGGGCGCGGCCCAGGGGGGTGCGGTCGCCGGCCTTTTCCTGGAAGGCGATGGCCTTCTTCAGGTTTTCCACCGTCTTGGCCCCCATGCGCGGGAGCTTTTCCACCTCGCCGGAGTCCAGCCCGACCTTGAGGTCGGCGATGGAGGTGATGTTCAGCTGCTCCCACATCAGCTTGGCGGCTTTCGGCCCGATGCCGGGAATCTCCAGCAAATCGAAGACCCCCGCGGGGATTTTCTCCAGCAGCTCGCGATGCTCCTGGACTTCACCGGTCTCGACGTATTCGACGATCTTCTCGGCGCTGCTCTTGCCCACCCCCTGCATTTCCTGCAGCCGGGCGAGGGCGTCGTCCGGGTGATTTTTCACCACGGCGCTGAGGTCTTCCGTCTGATCCTTCAGGGCGCGGGCCACCCGATCGTGGGCGTTGACTCGAAATCGATTGGCTCCCAGTAGCTGGAGGGCTTCGGCCATCTGCTGGAAGATTCGCTGGAGCTCGGCGTTGGTGCTCATGGCGGTGAGATTCCTCGCTGGGATGAGTGACGGATCAGAGGGAGGAGGAGCTTGGAGAGTGAGGGCTTGGGGTGTGGCGCCCGGTGGTGGGAGCGCTGCCCGGACTGCTGCTGGGACTGTGGATCATATCTTTGCTGGATCCCCTCTCTACCGGATCCTCAGGGAGGCTGGATGGATCGGCAGCGAGGAAGCGAGAAGAAGCGCTCTCACCGCGTGGCCCCGCTCAGGGTTTTTCCGCGCCCGGGGTGCTCAGGTTCCCGAGGGCTTCCTGGGCCTCCTGGGCTTCCTCTTCCGTATCGATGTCCTTGGCTAGGGAGAGAGCGTCGAAGAGCGGCATTCGGCCCCGCCAGCTGGGGTGCTGGCGTCGCTGGCTGCGGCGCACGAAGCAGCGGCTCACCAGGTAGGCGAGCTGCTCGAAGGTGAGCTCTTCCCGCGGCAGTCGGCGGGCGATGGCATAGCCGTGGCGACCGCATTCGTAGGTCATGCCCGGCCCTCCTCCGGTGAGGAGCGTTTTGAAATCCTTTCGCAGCATGTAGAAAAGCAGCCGCAGTCCCATGATCACCACCCGCCGCCGGAGCGGAGTGCTGCGGGTGACGTAGACCGCTTCGAAATAAGCGAAGAGCAGCTCGTAGCGAAACCCTTCGGGGCGCATGATGACCAAATGTCCGGGGAGCACGTCCACCGGCTCGCTGCTGCGGCTGGTCTTAAGGCCATAGCGCGGCTTGTATTGAGAGGCGCCGAGGAGGGACGGGTCTTCCGGCACGCGAATCTGCGGCATCCAATAATCGCTCGGAGCGTGGGCGTGGTAATCCTCGAGCAGGATGTGCAGCTCGTCCACCTCCGGCAGCACGTCGCAGCTGCTGAACGCCAGGGCGCCGCTGAATCCGGCATTCCAGAGGTGGTGCAGCGTGGCCCGCAGGTTGGCGGCGAGATGACCATCGGTGTCGATGACTTCCGCCCCGGCCACCGCTTCGCCATAGATCTCTCGAGGGCCGGCAACCCAGATCGGGTCGAAGGCACCGCTGGACCGATAGCGGCGCACTACGGCGGCGATCAGCGGCTCGCCGCCGATCTGCAGGTTCATGCCCTTATAGCCCGAGAGAATGTGGGCGGTGGTGCCTTCCGGCAGCTCGGCGGGCTGGCGATCCCGGCCGCCGAGGATGACCAGCGGAAGGGGCTCACGGCGAAGCATCGAGTGAGCTCCCTAGCCGTGGACTTCCAGCTCCAGCAGGCGCAGGAAGCGGTCGGTGAGCACCTTCCAGCGCTGCGGAGAGAGTCGATCGGAGGCCGCCGAGAGCCGCACCCGGCCGCCGCCCTCGGCGCCGCGGTCGTCGAGCTGAATGCGGAAGTCGCTCCACATCACCGCCCAGTCCTCGGTGACCTCCACTCGGGGGTCGAGGGCGATGCCGCCGTTGGCGAGGGCGTCCAGTACTGCCCCGAGGAGCGGGCCGCGGCCGCCGTCGTAGGCGGCGATGGAATAGCTGCGCTCCAGGATGTGGTCACCCTCCTGGGCGCGATAAGGATCGAGGGCGAAGAGTCGCCGACCCTCGGCGGTATCCACCACCGATTGGAGAGCCGGGTCGGTGCGGGCCTGGAGCCGCAGCGGCTCGTCTAGCTGAATGGCGGTTTGGAGATGGCGCAGGGCGAGAGCGGCGTAGCCGGTGATGGCGTAGTTGGCGGCCACAAGATAGTGGGCCTCGCCGGACCCCGGCCGCTGGTCGAGGTAGGCCTTGAAGCCCTCGGCGGCGTCGCTCAAGCGCCCGGCAAAGAGCTGCACGGCGCCGATGTTGAGGGCGGTGTCGGGGTTGTCCGGATCCAGCGCCCGGGCCTTCTCGAAGGCCGCCAGGGCGGCGTCGTAATTCTGCTCTGCTAGACGCACGGCGGCGAGGTTGAGCCAACCCTGCCGCAGCGTCGGATCCAGCTCCAGGGCGCGCTCGAGATCCCGTCCGCCGTTGATGCGGTCGTTGAGCATGTAGTGGGCAGAGGAGCGCAGCAGCAGGGCCTCGCCGTCCTTCTTGCCGCGGCTCAGCAGCGGCTCCACCATCTTCAGCACCGCCTCCGGACGCTGGGCGTCGAGGAGCTCCCGCGCCCGCTCGATGCGAGACTCCCGGCTGCTGTCGGCGGCCAGAGCGTGGGAGGTCGGCAGAGCGGTGGGCAAGAGCATCAACGCTAGCAGCAGAGGGAGGATCCCTCGGCCGAGGGCGGTGGGGAGGGAGCGGAGAGCGGCGCGAAGAGTGGGGAAGGCCTTCATCATGGGCGGGAGTTTAGCAGTCAGCTTCCCTCCCGGGGGAGGGGCTTCGCAGCTGGCGAAGAGAAGCGGGGAGAGCAAGGTTTCGCCCTTCGAGGCATCGGGGGGAGGCTGCTTTTGCAGCAGAGACTAAATCCTCTGTAGCGGGGCGTCGCTGCGGCGCTACAATGGCGCCATGGAGCAGAAGTCCCCTTCGGCCCCGGCGCGGACTCCCTCGCCGTCGGAGATCGCCAGCAGCCTCGGCGCCCGAGTGATCGGCCAAGAGCAGGCGGTGCGGGAGATGTCCGTGGCTCTCGCCAAGTATCTGGCGGGGCTACGTTCCGGCAACCTGTTGCTCATCGGCCCCTCCGGCACCGGAAAGACCACCGTGATGCGCTCCGTGGAGAGCTACTTGAGCTCCCATCCGAGCCTCGCAAAGCGGGCCACGGTAGTGCGTTTCCACGCCCAGGTGCTGGCGGAAGCGGCGGAGCAGGGGCGTCCCGGGGAGGTGGTGCTGCGCCGACTGCTGGATCGCGCCGCCGATGAGCTGGGCCGCGACGCCGACCTGGAGCACCTGCTGGCGCGAGTGCGCCGCGGCCTGGTCTTTGTCGACGAGGTGGACAAGATCCGCTCGAAGGTGGGCGGGGAGACCAACCGCAGCGGCATTCGTGCCCAGGAAGCCCTGCTGACGGTGATCGAGAACGAATCCGTGCCCTTCGACCTGCCCGCCTGGGCGGGAGGCGGTACCGTGCGGGTGGATACCAGCGGTGTGCTCTTCGTCGCCGGCGGCGCTTTCGAGGGTCTCTACGACGATGTCTTCGATCGAGTGACCATCGGCGATGACAAAGGGTCTTTGCAGACCGTCACCGTCGTCGAGGGAGGCCGAGTGCGGGAGGAGCTGCACTTTCAGCTCCGCGACTGGCTGCGCACCGAGGACCTGTTCAATTACGGCATGAGCCCCCAATTTCTCTCCCGCTTCGACAGCGTGGTGCTGCTTCAGGATCTCGGTCCCGACGCGCTGGTGAAGATCTTCCTCGAAGGCGCCGACAGCGGCCTGCGGGAGGCCCAGCGCTACTTCGCCAGCCAGGGCGTGCACCTGGCGGTCTCCCCGGCGGCGATACGCCGAGTGGCGGTGGAGGCGGCGCGGCGTCCGCGGATGGGTGCCCGAGCCCTGCGAGAAGTCTTCCACCGGGTGATCCGAGGCTATGAATTCGACCCTGGCGCCGCGGTCTCCGGCGCCGGCGGCGCTCTGATGCTGGACGAGGCCGAGGTGGAGCGAGCGTTGGCGGATCCGGGAGCCTCCGCGGGCGAATCGGGAGGGATCACATGACCCCCAGCAACTGCCCCAAATGCCACAGCCCGATGGTGCGCCGATCCCAGCGCTCCACCGGAGAGCGGGTCGTCGGCTTTTTACCGTTCCGGCCCTTTCGCTGCCGCCATTGCCGCAACCGCTTTTGGCGCCCGGCGGCTCCCACCGTTTCGCTGCCGGCCCTCGTCGGCTTCCTCTGCGTGCTTCTGGTGGGCTCGTGGGTTGGGCGACAGGTCTACCAGGTAATAGAAGAAGAGCGCCGCCTAGAAGAGCTCGGGCGACAGGCCATCGCTCGCCCGGCCACCCCCGTCAACGTCCCCCAGGCCTTTCCCCAGGATTCGCCGCGGGAGAGACCTCGGCCCTCGCTCACCGAAGCCCTCGATGGCCCCGAGGCGGACGCGTGGGATGAAGAAGGGGATTTCGTTGCTTCAGCGCCCGGTGCCAACGGCAGCGTAGAGCTTCTGGCGGTGGAGATGGTCACCGGGGGCCGCGGCGTTGCGGTCAGGCTGCGAACGGCGGGGCAGGCCTCGTCCCGCCGATCCTCCGCGGATTCCATCGCCAACGGTCGCGGGCTGTGGTTCCCGGGAAGCTGGGATGGGCTTTCGAAACAGACCTTGCAGCTCGAGCACCCGCTGGCGGAGAGCGTGACCATCGAGCGACGGGCTAGCGGTCTCCAGGTGCTCTTCTCCCCCCGGCCGGAGGGGGCCTCCCTCGCCCTTGCGGAAGCCAGCGCGGCGGGAGATGGAATCGTGGTGAGGCTGCGGCCTTATCCCTGAGGTCGGTCTGGAAGCTCAGTCCTCAAGTCAGGGATCGAAGCTCGGGACCCAGATTTTGGGATCTAACGATCGGCCCTGGAGCCCGGCCGTCGGGGCGAAATCGAGTTTGGGCTTCAGGGAAGAAGCTTCCTAGAGCAACGCCTGCTGGCCTGGCGTAGGAGACGTGTAGTGCGCTGGTGGGCGGCCCTTGGATTGGCCGCCGGCAGGGAGCAGGGGCAGGCTTGGCAGGGGGTAGACAGGGCTGGGTCTCGCTGAGGGAGCCGGTGGCTGACCCCCCGGTTGGGGTATCCCCCTGCCCTGGGGTCTCTACCCTTTGAGGTGGACTGCTCGGTGAGTGGTAGGGACGGTGCTCCCGGCTCGGCGATCAGGGACGCTGAATCCGCAGACGAGAGCGTCACGCCATCGTGACGAAGTCAGAAGGGACCCAGAGGATGCGGACGGGCGGTTGACTTGGATCTATGGAAAGCGGTAAAAATTTGAGGAGTTGATATCGAAATAGATACGAAAAATACTGTTGAGGGTTATAATGCTCTGTAAAACTAATATTTTCCCGAAAGCTTTCCCCTTCCTCGTATTCATTGGATCCTGGGCTGTGGCCTGGTCTCCGATCTCCGCGGCGGAGCTGCCGGTGGAGGAGCGACTGTGGCTGGCGGTGGACTCCGCCGCTCTCCCCGAGACGAACTCGACGGCGGATCCGACAGGAGATAAGCCACAGGAGGCTGAGTCCGGGACGCTCGTCGCCTGGGACCCATCGATCTCTGGCAACTCGGGGTCCGGAGCGGATCTAGGGGCGGATACCGAGCCGGCTCTCGAGCCGCTGGTAGAGCTTCCGGTGGCTGGCCCTCAGGCCCTCGCCCTGGATTCCCAGGGGCGGCCCTGGGTCGCTGCCGAAGAAGGCTTGTGGCGGGGGCTTCAGGAGGCCGGCTCTTGGCGCTTGGAGCTGGTGGAAGGAGTAACCGATCATTCTAGCACTACGGCGGATCGTTCTGGCGTATCCGGGGCTTCTCCGGGGCAGGCGGCAGGGCAGGGAGAGGGCGTAGCGGCGCAGCGCTTGATTTTCGTTCCAGAAGGCCCCGGTATCTCTTCGACCTCTGCTTTTTGGTGGGCTCGGGGGGCTGAGCTTTCTCTCTATGACATCTCTGGACAGCGCCTCGAGGAGCGCGAGCTAGGCGCCCCGGTGCGGGAGCTGATCTGGGATCCGGCGACCAAGCTAGTGTGGGTGACGACCGAGACGGCGGTGCTGGCCTTGGAGCCCCTGGGGGCGCAAGAGATTCTGCAGCTGGAGCTCCCCGAGGGCTTCTCCCCTCTTGCCGTAGCGCCTATGGAGGAAGAGCTCTGGATGCGGGGCAAGGTGGTCGAGCAGGACTCTCTCTTATCCCTTCCCCGACTGCTGCGCTTCTCTGGCGCCGGTGCCGGTCATATTCTCGGCACCTTCCTGGGCACGGCGGAACTCGCCTTCGAATCTCTGACGGGGGGCGGCGCGGAGCCTCTGTTGGCGGATGGCCTCGGCGGCGCCTGGTGGGGAGATGGGGAAGGGCTGCGCCGTCTCGAGGCGGTGGCGGTCGAGGGCGTGATGAGCCTCGAGACTCGGGGAGACGCGCTGCGTCCTTTCGGCGCCGACGCCCCGGCTACGGTACGGCTGGATCCTCTACGCCGCAGCCTGTGGGTGGGCGGCCCCGGTGCCGCCCTGCGCCTCTCGCCCTCGGGAGAGATGCTGCAGCGCTGGAGCGTAGCGGAAGGTGCCCAGGTCGTCGCCCTCGGCTGGAGCTCGCTAGTGGAAGACGAAGATCCGCCGATCCTGGAGATCTTGGCTCCTCTGGAAGGCTCGAAGGTCGAGCAGGACGAAGTGGTGCTGGAGCTCACCGCCGAGGACGCCGGGTCCGGAGTCGACTGGTCTACCCTCGCGGTGCGAATGGAGGGCGCTGCCCTCGACATCTCCTGCTTCCCGTCCAGCCTCGATCCCGAGGCCGGCCGTACCTGCCCTCTGGAGCTTCCCCTCGGCGTGGCAGACCTGCGGGCCCAGGTGCAGGACTTCTCGGGCCTGTCCTCGGAAGTCGCGATCGTGCGCTTCACCGTCCTCGAGGCACAGGATGACGGGGATAGCGCGGACGATGACGGTGCCCCTATTTCTCCCTACACCCCGGTGCGCAACGACCGCGGCGTCGAGCCCAACAAGGTCTACCTCTCCGACGGCGACGTGGAGACCATCTCCACTGATTCCGGGCACCTCACCCTGGCCATTCCCCTCGGGCAGCGCTATTCCGTCGGCGCCCAGCTGAGCTATCAATTCCGCCTCGTCCACAACTCCAACGTCTGGCAGCCGGTGCGCCTCTCCTGCAACGACCTGCAATGCGACGGGGAATGGTCCGAGGTCGACTTCGCCTCTACCAATCCCTCCAGCAACGCCGGTCTCGGCTGGGAGATTCACTTCGGCAAGCTCTACGCGCCGCTCCCGCCCACCGGCCTGGTGCAGCCGGAGCGGGACCTCTACCCCAACCGTCCAGATCCGGCGGACGTCGGCTCTCAATGGCTCTATGTCGCCCCGGACGGCTCCCGCCACGAGCTCAAATCCCTCACCGGCTGGGACAACGGCACCGCCACCCGGCCGGTGCGTTATTCCACCGATTCCTCCTACCTGCGCATGGTGCAGACCCACGAC
>JBCCXL010000017.1:0-157759 GCA_039191605.1 Acidobacteriota bacterium
CTAGTGAGGTAGAGGAGATGGGCTAGGCCGATCCCCGCGTGTGCTGGGTAGACTCATTCGTCTATCACCGGAGTTCTATCAGCAGGGGCCGATCCCCGCGTGTGCGGGGGAGACTGTCCTGACGCGAACCGGATGGAACCGCGACGAGGCCGATCCCCGCGTGTGCGGGGGAGACGCCAACAGCCATTCTCTGGAGCGCGGGCAATAGGGCCGATCCCCGCGTGTGCGGGGGAGACCCTAACCCCGCTGCAAGGGCAATCATCGCGCGGGGCCGATCCCCGCGTGTGCGGGGGAGACTTCAGCGCTGAGCTACAAGCCAGCGCAGCCCGGGGCCGATCCCCGCGTGTGCGGGGGAGACCTGCAATGGTGTCTGCCGTTCCAGGTGTGCATGGGCCGATCCCCGCGTGTGCGGGGGAGACCCTTGAGATCGCCCAGACCTACTCTGACGACCGGGCCGATCCCCGCGTGTGCGGGGGAGACGTCGAACTACCTCAACCCAAGAAAGTCGGAAAGGGCCGATCCCCGCGTGTGCGGGGGAGACCCGTAGAGCGTCTCCAGATCTTGCCAGTGCTCAGGCCGATCCCCGCGTGTGCGGGGGAGACCTGTTGTTGAAGATGCCGCTCGTGCGCAGCAGGGGCCGATCCCCGCGTGTGCGGGGGAGACGAAGTGGCGAAGACGGGGCGGGAGCTTAAAGCAGGCCGATCCCCGCGTGTGCGGGGGAGACCTCTGTAGGGGCTGAAGTTTTTGAAGGCCCTGAGGCCGATCCCCGCGTGTGCGGGGGAGACTCTCCCGGAGAATAGTGATGAGTCACCTAGGGAGGCCGATCCCCGCGTGTGCGGGGGAGACTCATGATCGACGGTAAAAGAAGGTGTTCCAGGGGGCCGATCCCCGCGTGTGCGGGGGAGACGCCGAAGAAGCGCGAAGAGCCAAATCCTCGGGAGGCCGATCCCCGCGTGTGCGGGGGAGACTTCGTTGCAGTAGCACTCTGTTGCGTTGGGTTGGGCCGATCCCCGCGTGTGCGGGGGAGACATCAACAAGGACCAGCGCTGGCGCAGAAATCATGGCCGATCCCCGCGTGTGCGGGGGAGACTAGTGCACGAAAGAAACACCACAGGCTTGCCAAGGCCGATCCCCGCGTGTGCGGGGGAGACGATGGTGAAACAGCTTCGCAAGGCGAATAAGAAGGCCGATCCCCGCGTGTGCGGGGGAGACGTGGCAAGCTGCGAGAGACCGCCGTCCAGGAAGGGCCGATCCCCGCGTGTGCGGGGGAGACCCTGTATGCCAAGGGAGCCGATACGGTAATGAAGGCCGATCCCCGCGTGTGCGGGGGAGACGGTGATGGCGGGGCGGTGGTCGTGGCAGTGGGGGGCCGATCCCCGCGTGTGCAGGGGAGACCCCATCGCCGATGCGAGAGGTGCAACGGAGCTGGGCCGATCCTCGCGTGTGCGGGGGAGACCGGGTTTAGAGCCTTCGACCTTTGCATTGATGGGGCCGATCCCCGCGTGTGCGGGGGAGACGTTCGCGAAGAGGCGGGAGCGGCAGAGGGTGAGGGCCGATCCCCGCGTGTGCGGGGGAGACCTTACTCTTCTGAACCGAGCGCCCCACCACAGTGGCCGATCCCCGCGTGTGCGGGGGAGACGAAAGAAGGTCTCGTCATGACCTGGATCTCTCGGGCCGATCCCCGCGTGTGCGGGGGAGACCTAGCGTACGCTGGCGACATGGGATCCTATGTAGGCCGATCCCCGCGTGTGCGGGGGAGACAGAAAACGCCTTTGGGCAAAAGATTCTGGAGGGGGCCGATCCCCGCGTGTGCGGGGGAGACCCGGGCCAGGTGGCGGTGGAGAAGGCGAATCAGGGCCGATCCCCGCGTGTGCGGGGGAGACATCGGAAACGGTATAGCTTTCGTCGTCCCACGAGGCCGATCCCCGCGTGTGCGGGGGAGACGCGCTGGCAGATGCGGTGGCGGTGGGGGAGTGGGGCCGATCCCCGCGTGTGCGGGGGAGACCTTGTGGTGTCAGGTGAACCCTTGGACGTTGAGGGCCGATCCCCGCGTGTGCGGGGGAGACGCCAGGGACGCAGCGAAGCTTCAATTCCACGCTGGCCGATCCCCGCGTGTGCGGGGGAGACGCCGCAAGGCCTGCAAGGCCCCAGACAAGTCAAGGCCGATCCCCGCGTGTGCGGGGGAGACGAGTAAGCACGGTGGGCGCGGTCGCTCAATCTAGGCCGATCCCCGCGTGTGCGGGGGAGACGCTGTTGCTTCACGGCCTGGCTTAAGTCGTACAGGCCGATCCCCGCGTGTGCGGGGGAGACGGGTCGAGGGCGTTCGCGTCGGGTGCTGCTCGGGGCCGATCCCCGCGTGTGCGGGGGAGACGACGAGGGCACGTCCAACTGAGGCTGGCCGAGGGGCCGATCCCCGCGTGTGCGGGGGAGACTTGACGGGAAGTTCTACGGAGTCGTAGCGGTGCGGCCGATCCCCGCGTGTGCGGGGGAGACGCCGCACAGCTCCGCTTCGTGAGAAATACACCAGGCCGATCCCCGCGTGTGCGGGGGAGACTGCTGACCACTGATAAGACGCTCAGCATCAAGAGGCCGATCCCCGCGTGTGCGGGGGAGACTCTCCTGAGGAGGGAAGTCCAGGGCCTGGGCTGGGCCGATCCCCGCGTGTGCGGGGGAGACGCTCGCCGCGCTGGCCACGGAACGGGTGCTGGAGGCCGATCCCCGCGTGTGCGGGGGAGACTGACGATCGAGATTAAACGAGCTGTGTGGTCGAGGCCGATCCCCGCGTGTGCGGGGGAGACGACCTCTCTGATTCATCTGGAAACGATACCGAAGGCCGATCCCCGCGTGTGCGGGGGAGACACGCTACCGCGGTACTTTTTTACGGAGTGATCAGGCCGATCCCCGCGTGTGCGGGGGAGACCCTGCGACAATTTGTCTCAATTAAGGCGAAGAATCAATCAAGTCTTCTGTATTGGCTATAGGTTTCAAAGAACTGATGAACTCAAGCTGCTTCGCTCCATGGCGCGGTGACGCTGGGGGTCAGCGGGGCTCGTCTTTTCTGAGCAGAGGCAGCGGTGTTCAACCCCCCCTATAATACGCACGTCCCAGGAGTGTCTCCCAAGTCCTCGACGTAGCATTAGCTTCGGGGACCCCCACGCCGAAACCGGAGCCCCATACCAGTGGTTGAGAGCGAATCGAGGGCTACAGAGCGCACGGTCCTGTGCCTACTCTTCGTATCGGGCTTCGCCAGCCTGGTGTACCAGGTGCTGTGGATGCGCGAGCTGGAGCTGCTTTTTGGCAGCTCGGCCCACGCGACGGCGGGGACGCTGAGCGTTTTCTTCGGTGGGCTGGCCATCGGGGGCGCGATTTGGAGCCGCCGGGCGCCTCGGGTGCAGCGGCCGCTGGCGGAGTATGGCCTGTTGGAGATGGGTGTTGGGCTCTTGGGCACGCTGTACTTCGGCCTGATGGCGGCTTACGCGGCGGTTTACTCTCCGCTCTACGACGTCATCGGGGACCGGCCGGCGCTGCTGCTGGCGGCGAAGCTTTTCCTCGCGGCCTGCGCTCTGCTGCCGCCGGCGATTTTTATGGGGGGCACGCTGCCGCTGGCGGCGCAGTACATCGTGGGCGTTCGGGGTTCTCTGGGACGAACCGGTACCCTGCTTTACGGCCTGAATACTCTCGGCGCTGCGACCGGTGCTCTGGCCGCCGGCTTCTTTCTTCCGCCGTGGATCGGCTTTCGGAATACCTATCTGCTGGCGGCGATCGTCTCTTTGATCATCGGCATCATCGGGTGGAGGCTCGGAAGGGTGGCGGAGCCCCAGGCATCGTCGCTGCCGGAGGCTGCGGGACTGGCAGAGTCTGACGGCTTGTCTAAGAAAGAGACGAAGAGAGCCCGCCAGAGGGATCGCAAGACGAAGGCTCACGAGGCTGCCGTCGCCCTGACGGCGCCGAGGCTGGTGGTGACGGCCATCGCTTCTGGTGCCCTGGCCCTAGCGCTGGAAGTGCTGTGGACTCGGATGTTCCAGCAGGTGCTGCAGAATTCTGTGTACACCTTCTCGATCATTCTGGTCACCTTCCTTGTGGCCCTGGCGCTGGGGGCCTTCTTGGCTCGTCGGATCGCTCGGTCTCAAATCGACCCCTGGAGGGCGCTGACTCTGCTCGTCGCTGCCGCCGGGATCGGCGCTCTGGTGACGCCCTTTCTTTTCTTCCATCTCACCGACGGCATGCGCTACCTGGGGGCGGGAGAGCAGTGGTCTACCTATGTCGTATCGGTTTTCAGCGCGTCGGTGCTGGTGCTCCTAGTTCCCGGCGTGGCGGTGGGAGCGGTCTTCCCCTACCTGCTTCGGGTTGGCGAGCAAAGCGGCGAGCCGGGGCGAGTGGTGGGGCGGCTCTCGGCCCTCAATACCGCCGGCGCCATCGTCGGGTCGTTGGTGACGGGCTTTGTGATGCTGCGGGCTCTCGGGCTTTGGACCAGCCTCCTGGTCATCGCCGTCGCCTACTTCGTGCTGGCCGCCTGGCTCGCCTTCGCGGCGTCTCGCCGCTTGGTTCTCGTGCCGGCGGCGTGTCTCATCCTGGCCTTTACCGCGGCCAACCCTGCGGAGCTACCGGGAGTGAGGCTCAATCCAGAGACCGAGACGATGCTCGCTTCGTGGGAGGGGCCCGACGGCTACGTCGCGGTGATCGAGCGGAGGGGCTCGCGGCGCATCAAGATCAACAACTTCTACGCTCTCGGCAGCTCCGGGGCGGTGGAGCATGAGCAGAATCAGACGCTGATTCCGCTGCTGCCCCATCCTTCGCCCAAGAACATCTTCTTCCTCGGCATGGGGACCGGCATCACGGCGGGCACGGCTCTTCGACTGCCGAGCGAGCAGGTCACGGTGACGGAGCTGGTGCCGGAGGTGGTGACCGCCGCGGCGGAGTACTTCAACGAGTACGCCTCGGGGCTTTTCTCCAGCCCCCGGGCGCGGGTCTTGGCCCGCGACGGCCGCAACGAGCTTCGCGGCCGGGAGGAGCAATACGACGCCATCATGGCCGACCTCTTCATTCCCTGGCGGGCGGGGGTCGGCAACCTCTACAGCCGCGATCACTACGAGGCGGCTCGGGATCGGCTTCGTCCGGGGGGCGTCTACGTCCAGTGGATCCCGCTCTATCAGGTGACGGAGATCGAGTTCTGGACCATCACTCGCACTTTCCTGGAGGCCTTCCCCCACGTCCACGTTTGGCGCGGTGACTTCTATACCAACAAGCCCATTCTGGCCCTGGTGGGTTCGGTGGCCCCCGAGCCCCTCGATCCCACGGCGATCGTTCGCAACGGGAGATATTTACGCGGCGACGCCAGCGTAGATCCGGGGGTTCTGCTGGCGGTCTCGATGCCCTTCTACGCCGGCAATCTGAGCGAGAGCCGGGAGATCGTTCCGCCGGGCCCTATTCACACGGACGACGATCCGGTGATCGAGTACCAGGCACCGATCAGCCACCGCAACGCCCGTGCGGGGCGCGCCAGCTGGTTCATCGGTACCGAGCTGACCGAGTTCATGGATCGGCTGCTCGCGGCGACCCCTCCCGACCAGGATCCCTATCTGAGTCGCCTGGATGCTGCGACCCGCGGCTTTGTCTCGGCTGGCCTCAGCTACCACAAGGGGGCGGTGCTCCATGACCTCGGGCGTCGTGAAGAGGCCCAGCGGCACATGGACGATTTCGTCTCCCGGCTGCCCTTCCGGGTTGATTTCGATACGACTGGAAGAGGGGCTGCGGTCGTCGAGGAGAGCGATTGATCGTGGAATCGACGGGAGGCTCTCTTCGCCCGCCGGCGATCCTCTAAAGCCGTCAGTTCCCTACCTACCTACTGACTCATTCGGTGCGCCCGGACCGGGACCGCCCTGGAGATCTCCAACATGCCCAGCAGGAAGCTCGAACACGCTACTCGTCTCTATATGGAAGGCATTCGTGACGGAGACGTTCGCCGGGCGGTGGAGACCTACACCGGCGATCGCTATACGCAGCACAGCACCGGAGTGGCCGATGGGGTCGACGGCTTCGTCGCCTTCTTCGAGCCCTTCATCGAGCGCAACCCGGTGCGGGATATCCGCATCCTTCGCTCAGTGGTGGACGGTCAGTACGTGTTTCTTCACGTCTACCAGGACATCAACAACGGGGAGGCGCGCTGGGTGACTGCGGATCTCTTCGATACCGACGAGAACGATCTCATCATCGAGCATTGGGACGTGATTGCGCCCTTTGTCGACGATACGGCTTCGGGGCATAGTCAGGTCGACGGAGCGACCCAGATCACGGATCTCGACAAGACCGAGAGCAACAAGGCCGTGGTGGCGGGCTTTCTCAACGACGTGTTGGTGGAGGGGCGGGTAGAGAAGCTCGGGGAGTACGTCTCGGCGCGGAGCTATACCCAGCACAATCCGCAGATTGCCGACGGCATCGCGGGGCTGGAGGCCTTCTTGAACGGCCTCGCTCAGCGCGGCCAGAAAATCGTCTACGAGAACATCTTCAAGATCATCGGCCAGGGCAACTTCGTGGTGTCCTACAGCCTGGCGGACGTGCTAGGTCAGAAGATGGCGGTGTTCGACATCTTCCGCCTCGAGAACGGGCTCCTCGTCGAGCATTGGGACAACCTCGAGCCGATTCCAGAGGGTCCGCAACCGAATCGCGGGAAGTTCTAGGACTCGAGCTCCGGCGTCGAAGGAGGAGCGGGCCGACGGAGGACCGGGCCGAGGAATCACGGAGCCTTCCTCGCGCACCTGATAAAGTCCTGCCTCACTCCACAGGTCTAATTTCTCTCGAGGGTCGCCGAGTGCTGATTTTTCGTATCGCCATCTTCGCTGCACTGGGCTCGCTGCTGACTGCGGCGGCCATGGCAGCCCCTTCGCCGCAGATTTCCGGTACCGAAATCGACGGAACGCCCGCCGCGCCGCAGGAAGCGCGCTTGGTCGATAGCTTCCCTCGGCTGCTGAGCTTCAACGTGACGGGGGCGACCTGCACCGGGTCTTCCTGCGTGTATGAAACCGGCGAGGACCTGGTCTTCATCCTCAATCATTCCGGCCTGGTGCGGGAATACCGCTGGGATTGGGATGGCGACGGCACGGTGGATCAGATCACGACGACGCCGGTGGTGAGCCATCGGCGGCGGTTGACCGGGACCAACGTAGTGGCGGTGACCTTCGAGGGCTTCGGGGCGGAGATCACTCCGCTCAGCGAAGCTCGGATCACGGTTCGGGCGGTGGGGGAAGAAGGGCCGCCGCCGGACCCGGTAACGGGGCTGAGCGCCATCGCATCGGAGCGGTGGTTGGCGGCGAGCTGGGATCCGGTGGAAGGGGCGACGGGATATCGTCTGCAGGTCACCCAGAGCAACGGGCTGGTGGTCAGCGGTCCGCTGCTGTCGGCCGGCGCCAGCGAGGGACTCTTTCGGGTGGAGGTCGGCGCGCTGCCCACCGCCGTGCGGGTGTGGGCCAACAACGAGATCGGCGTCAGCATCTCGGAGACCGTGGCGCCGGTGGTGCAGCCGACTTGGCTGCGGGACGATTTCGAGACCGGGTTGAGCAACCGGTGGGAGCTCGGGGGCCCGGGAACGGTGCAGATCACCGCTGACGCCATCGAGGATGACCGGGCTCTAGCCTTTTGCAGCTCCGGAGAGGCCGCCTACATCGAGCCCACCGCCACCGTACCCAACGGGGCGCTGCTGGACCTGCGGGCCCGCCTGCGCTTCACCGCTCTCCAATGGCAGCCGGGGGACACCTTCAAGTTTCTGGAGCTGCTGGATGCCGAAGGGCGGCCTACCAGCTACCTCAGCGCTGAGCTACTGCCCGCAGACCGTTATCGGATCCGGATGGCCTTCAGCGGCCAGAGCGAAGAGGTGGAGGCTGTCGATCTGAGCCAGGATTCGGTCATCGGCGCCTTTGTTCGGCTGCTCCACGCGGTGAACGAGAGAGGATACCTGGAAGCCCGGCTGGATACGGTGACCCAAGACTCTCTGGAGAGCGCTCTCGGCACCGGGGATTTCGAAGAGGTGACTAGCTTCCGCTTCGGCTTAGTGGGCGGCCTACCGGAGGGAGCCAGCGGCTGCTTCATCATCGACGCGGTCGAGGTGCTGAGCCCGAACCCCTAGAAGGGGGGCGACTCTTGCCTTAGGTCGCTTCTCTTAGGAGAGGGCGTTGCGTCGAGCTGCCGGAGCGGACCCTGAAACGAATTCCAGGCTCAATCCCCGCTAGCACCCTCGGTACCGATCTCTGCATCGTTCTCTGCTCCGCTGTCCGCCGCGCTCGCTTCCTCTGCAGCCTCCGGCCGCAGGAAGCCCACCACCGTGCGCTGATCCACCAGGAAGAGATTCGCCGCCTGGCGCAGGTCTTCCGGGGTCAGGGCCTCGAGCCTCTTGGGGTAGGCCAGCAGAGTGGTGGGATCGAGGTCGTTGCGGTAGTAGGCGGCGAGGGAGCCGAGCCAGAAGCCGTTGGATTCGAGGTTGGTCTGGCGGGCGCGGAGCAGGGCTTCCCGGGCGGTGTCGAGATCCTCGGCGGTGGGGCCCTCGGCGCGTATCGTCTCGACGGTGGCGAAGATCTCGTCCACCAGGCTGTCGATGGCTTCTGGGTCGGCGGTGAAGGCGACGTCGACCCGATAGGTTTCCCGCGGCCGGCGGGCGAGGCTGCCGGCCACCTGGACGTTGTAGGTGCCGGCGCGGTCTTCGCGGATCGCCTGGCGCAGGCGGTTGGAGAGGATCTCTTCTAGCACCGACATGTGCAGGCGGTTCGGGGCGGTCCAGGGCACTTCCCCGTGGAACACGATGCGGGCCTGGGCCCGGGGCTCGAGGCCCGCTTCAATGGAGAAGCGCACCGGATCGGAGGGAGGGAAGATCTCGAGGTCCCGGGCGCTCTCCATGCGGCCCTCGGCGGGCAGGCTGGCGAGGTAGGTGGTCACCAGCGGACGTAGGGCGTCGAGATCGAGGTTGCCCACCAGCACGAAGAGGAAGTCGGAGAAATCGGCGTAGCGCTGACGGTAGAAGTCCAGGGCGGCGGCGGCGTCTACGGTGTCGAGGTCCTCGATCTCCAGCGGCTGGCGGCGGGGATGATCCTGAGTGATGCGGCGCACCAGCTCTTCGGCGAAGACGCTGGAGGGCTGGGTGCGGCGATTCTCCAGCACCGAGCGCAGGCGGCCGAGGTAGGCCTCGACGGCGTTTTCGTCGAGGCGAGGCTCGGTGCCCCAGAGGTGCACCAGCTGGAAGATCGTTTCTAGATCCCGCGGAGAGCCTCCTCCGTTGAAGCCTTCGGTGAGCTCACCGATGGAGGGAGAGACGCCGGCGACTTTGTCCGTCAGCGCCTTGTCCAGCTGCACCCGGTCGAAGGCGCCGATGCCGCTGAGGGTGGCGACGGTGTCGGCGAAGGAGGCGTTGAGCTGCTCCTCGTCCGAAGCGAGGGAGATGCCTCCCGGGGAGACGGCGGTGAGCTGCACCTCGTCGCTGCGGAAGGTGGTGGGCTTGAGGATCACCCGAATGCCGTTGGAGAGGGTCCACTCGGTGATTCCCAGGGAATCGATGGTGCTCTCGGCGACGATGCTGCCGGCGGTGGGAAGCTCAGCCAGCAGGGGGCGGTCGAGGGTGCGGTCGTCCCAGGGCTCTGGGTTGGAGGCCGCGGCGGTGGCGAACAGGGCGGCGAGGTCATCCTGGCTGGGGAGGCTCTCGGCGCTGCTCTCCGGGGCGGAGACCAGCACCACTCGATCGGTGCCGCCCTGTTCTCCCAGGCCCGCCCATAGCTGACTCTGGCGGTTGACTTCCTCCAGCGTGACGGTCGGCAGCAGCTGGCGCACCAGCTCCAGCTCTTGGCCGATGGAGGGCAGCGCTTCTTCCTCCAGGAAGTGGCCGACATACTCTCCGGCGAAGGCTCCGGAATCGGTGGTGTCGCGCTCTTCGTAGACCTGCTCGAAGGTGCGCAGGATCAGGCGCTGGGCGCGATCCAGCTCGCTGGCGGTGAAGCCGTGGAGAGCCACCCGGCGCACCTCCGTCTGCACCGCGGCGAGGGCCGAGGCGAGGTCGCCGTCGCGGGCGAGGGCGGTCTGCACGTAGGCGCCGCGGGTGCGGGTGAGGGAGGTGGGGGCCGAGCCGGCGTAGATGAAGGGGGGCTCGGGGCGCTGGGTGAGCTCCGAGAGGCGGGCGTTGAGCAGGTAGTGGTAGAGGGTTTCCACCAGGGTGCGGCGATAGTCGCCGACGGTCTCCAGAGGCTGATCCTCGAGGAAGGAGTAGACGCTCACGGAGGTTCTAGGCATCTCCGGATCGGTGGCGATGGAGACCCGCAGTCCCGGCAGCTTCGGCACCGAGTATTCGGCGCGCTCCCGCACCTCCCGCTCGGCATCGCGCCACGGTCCTTCCAGATGCTGGCGAATCCACGACTCCACCTGCTCGCCGTCGAAGTCTCCCACCGCCACCACTGCCGCCAGGTCCGGGCGGTACCAGTCTTCGTAGAAGCGCACGAAGACTTCCCGCGGGGCGGTGCGCAGGATCTCCGGCTTGCCGATGGGCAGACGCTCGGCGTAGCGGGAGCTCTCCAGCAGGGTGGGGAAATGCTGCTCGTTGAGGCGCGCCTGGGCGCCGCGGCCGGCCCGCCACTCCTCTAGCACCACGCCGCGCTCGCGCTCGATGTCCTCGGTCTCGAAGGAGATGTTCTTCGCCCACTCGCCGAGCACCTGAATGCCGGTGGCCAGCAGCTGTGGGTCGTCGGTGGGGACGGTGAGGCGGTAGATCGTATCGTCGAAGCTGGTGGCGGCGTTGATGTCGGCTCCGAAGCGCAGGCCGATGCTCTGCAGATAGGCCACCAGCTCTTCGCGCTCGAAGTTCTTGGTGCCGTTGAAGGCCATGTGCTCCAGGAAGTGGGCCAGACCCTGCTGATCGTCGTCCTCCAGAATCGAGCCGGCATTCACCGCCAGCCGCAGCTCAGCGCGGCTCTCGGGCTTGCGGTTTTCCCGCAGGTAGACGGTGAGCCCGTTGTCCAGAGTGAAGATGCTGACCGCCGGGTCCATCGGGAGGCAGGCGTCGAGATCGAGGGTGGCGGTCGCTTCACCTGCTGCTGGAGTCTCTTCGTCGGCCTCTGCTGAGTCTGCCTCCAGAGCCGCCGCGTCGCTTTCTCCGCCGCTTTTTTCGCTTCCGCTCTCGGCGGCCGATTCGCTCGGCGATACCGGGGCGGGCGACGCCGTCGTTTCCGGAGCCGCCGTCGTCGTGGCGCAGCCCAGCTGGGGCAGGAGTAGCGCGAGGGCGAAGCCGGCGAGGGTGAGGAGGCGCAGGAGAGAAGAACGAAGGACGAGGTCGAAGAGTGGACGCATGGGACTCCCGGAGGACCGAAGGGGCGGTGGGCGGAGAACGAGCAGCCAGGGGATGGCGCCCCGGAGAAGGCCTCAGGGTATCAAGATCTGCGGGGTCCGCGGTTTCGCTGTCAGCGTCTTCCTTCCAGGCTTCCCTCTCGGCCTTCCTCCTGAGTTCTGCCCTCGCTGGACTCTGGTAGCTGAATACCCGTGAGGCTGCCCTCGGGGGCGAGGAGGTGATACGCCGCTCGCTGTAGATCACCTGGAGTGAGGGCGGCAGCGCGCTCAGGGTAGGTCAGGATCTGGCGCGGGTCGACACCCTGCCGATAGTGATTAGCAAGGGCGTTGGTCCAGAAGAAGCTGGACTCCAGTAGGCCCTCTCGCTTGGACAAGACCTGCTGTCGGGCATAGGTGAGCTCTTCGGTGGAGGGACCTTCGTTCCGGAGCTGCTCGGCCACCGCGAAGACATCGTCCACCAGACCTTCGACGCTTGCAGGAGAGGACTCGAAATTTATGCTGAGGGAGTACGTCGAGGGCAGGCTGTCCTGGGGCCTACTGCTGATCCGGATTTGGTAAGTACCCCCGCGCTCCTCCCGCAGCTGGCGATTGAGGCGTAGAGAGAAGACCTCCCGGAGAGAGTCGAAGTGCACGTGAGCTAGATCGTCCCAGGGTAAGGGGTTGCGGTAATTGATGCTGGCTTTAGCGAATCGCTCCACGCCTTGGCGCATCATGAAGCGCTTCCCGCTGCGGGCGGGGTAGGGTACGCTTCGCGGCTCATCGATCCGGCCGGAGCCCGGGAGGCTTGCGAGATAGGTGGTGACCAGAGGGCGTAGAGCGTCGGGGTTCACGTTGCCGACGAGGATGACTCGGAGATCGGAGAGATCCGAAAAGCGTTCCCGGTAGAAGGCAAGAGCGCTCTGCGGGTCGATGCCTTCGTAGTCTTCCCGCAGCAGAACTCGATAGAACGGATGATCTTGGTGTGACCGTTCGATAATCTCATTCGTCAGGGCCAGCGAGGGGTCTGCCGTTTGTGTTGACTCCCTAGTCCGTCGACGCTGGGCGTGCTGTTGAAAGGCCTCGACGTTGAGGCGCGGCTCGGTGGCGCGGAGATAGAGAACCTGGAAGAGGGTCTCGAGCTCTCCCGGGTAGGCTCTCCCCCAGAAGCCTTCAGTGAATCGATCCAGATTGGAGTGGAGCATGAAATCTCGATCATCGAAGAGCCGCTCCAGCTCAGCCTCAGAAAGGTCTCCGGCGCCGCTAACCACGAGCTTGGCGAGCCGAGCGGTGAGGAGCTGGTCCTTCGGAGCCGTGGCGTATCCTCCTGGTGAGGTGGCTTGCAGCCTCACCGGTCCCTCGTTGCCGGGCATGGTTTTGAGCACGACCTCGATCCCGTTGGAGAGGATCCACTCGGTGAGCCCTAGGTCTTCCACTCGTCTCTCGTCGACGATGGTGCCAGGGACAGGATTCACGGAGAGCATCACTGACTCGGGGGCTGGCTCGATGGTTTGCGCTCTCGGGGCCTTTCTCGCCTCGATGGGCAGTTGTGCCACGGCGGCGAGGAGGGCTTCTACGTCGGCGCTGGTTGGCAGGGAGCCCTGTAGCTCTTCGGGAGCCGTAACGATGACGAAAGGGTGGCGCGATCTCGAGCCTTCGGAGGTAGGAGCGAAGAGCGACCAGCGATGGCTCTGGTGGTTGACTTCGTCTACGGTGATCGTTGGTAGGAGCTGCAGTAGGGTGTCGGCCAGCTGGGGGGAGGGGAGCAAAGTCTCGCCGTAGAGGAAGTTGCGAACATAGCCATTGGCTAGCTCGGAGGACTTCACCTCCCGGCTTACTTCTTGCTCCGCGTATCGCTGCAAGAACTGCAGAGCGCGTTCCAGCTCGGCTTCGGTAAAGCCATAGAGAGCGGCTCGCCGATCTTCGATGGCGAGGGTTTGGAGAGCAGCCTCTATCTCTCCGTCGCCGACGTGAGCGGCGAGGGTGAGGGCACCTTGCGCTCCAAGCATCGGAGCTGTGGCGGCCTGGCCGTAGCGAATAGAGTTGTCACCCTTCTCAATGAGCTCCTCCAGGCGTTGAGTCAAGAGAACACCGTAGAGCTCGGAGACCAGATTCTGGCGCGCATCTGCGTAGGTGGCCTCGATTGGAAAGTCGTAGAGCGTACCGATATTTACCGCAGTTTGGGACCATTCGGGATCTGTTGTCGCGGCGACTCTGAGCTCGGTAGCTTGGGGGATAGGGAAGGTCGGCCTTGTAGCTGGGGAGGAATCGTTGGTCTCCCGCCATGGCCCCTCTAGATGCCGGCGGAGTTTTGCCTCGACTTCGTCGACGTCGATATCGCCGACCACGGCGACGGCGGCGAGATGGGGACGGTACCAGCGTTCGTAGAAGCGAAGGAGGTCGCCTCGCGACGCGGTGCGCAGGATGTCGATCTGTCCGATAGGAGGGCGTTCGGCATAGCGGGAGCCAGCGAATAGAGCTGAAGTCTGCTGCTGCGCAATTCTCTCTGAATGGTCGATTTGCCCGCGCCATTCCGCAATCACCACACCTCGTTCGCGCTCGATGTCTGGCTCCAAGAAACTGATGGACTTGGCCCACTCTCCGAGGGTTCGAAGTCCTAGATCCAGCGTTGCCGGTTCCGTGGTAGGCAATCTGAGGCGGTACACCGTGGCCGTATGAGTCGTGTGGGCCGAGAAGTCGCCTCCCAGGTTTCGAACCGTGTCCATCAACTCCTCCCCTGGGAAGGAGGGAGTGCCGTTGAAGGCCATGTGCTCGATGAAGTGGGCGAGCCCCTGCTGACCGTCTTCCTCCACCAGGGAACCGACGCCGAGGACGAAGCGGAGCTGTACCTCTTCCGCGGGTTCGGGGTGGGATCGCAGGAAGATCCGCAGACCGTTGTCGAGGGTCACCTCGCGGACCTCAGGATCTCCCGGAAGCGGGGTTTCCGGAGCGATCCCCAGCCGGGCGAAGGCGCGTTCCTCTGCCGAGCCGGATTCGGTTCGCAGCTGGCAGGAGGTGGTTGCGGAGAGCAGAAAGACGACGGCGAAGAGAGCAGAGAGGGTCGACGGACCCCGGAGCAGACGGGGCAGCAGATAGGGGAGCAGACGGGAGCTAGCAGAATGATTCATCGGTCTCCTTGAGGGGGTTTCGTTCGAAGAAATGAATCGAACGAGAGGGATTACTCAAAGAGGCCTATCGATTGTTTCAGCCTTCCAGGTTCCCTGAGACCAAATGGGTGAGGGGGCATGAGGGCGGAGACGTCCCTGGGGGAAGGTGTCTGGCTGCGGGATTTAGTCGAGAGCTACCAACCCCGAGTCGAGAATCTGCTGCAGTTCACCGGAGCTTTTCAACTGCTCGACGAAGTTGGCGAGCAGCGGCAGCAAGTCACTGTCCGGCGGCACGGCGAAGCCGTAGGGATCCTCGCGATCGGGAATCTCGAATTGCACCTTCAGCGCAGAGAATTGCCTGAGGGTGGTGAGGGCGGAGGTGGAGTCGACGATGGTGAAGTCTGCGGTACCGTCTTCGACCGCGCCGTAATTCTCCAGCATGAATTCCACGTAGAGACGGTTTCCTCGAGGAATACCGAGCTCGTCGAAGATCTCCTCTTGGCTGGAGGCGGCGATGGTGCTGCCGGTGGCTCCTTGGAGGTCTTCGGGGCTGGTCCATCGACGAGTGTGGGGGGCGACGACCACCGGGCGCACGATGAAGTAGGGAGGACTGAAATCGACCTGCTGCTGTCGCGCCGGGGTGATCGTGAAGGAGCTTGCGATGACATCTCCGCGGCCCGCCAAGAGCTGAGGGATCAGCTCGGTGTAGGCCGGAATGCCGTCAGCACCGCGGGCCGGGCGGATCTCCAGCTCCACGCCGAGCTCCGCCGCGAAGCGCTTCATGATCTCGACATCGATCCCTCGAAAGCGCTCGGCGGGGCCAGCGTCGGGCATCGCTCCAGCATCGAGGTTGGTGCGCACGAAGACGTTGAGCTGGTGGGGCACGGCGAGCATCACCAGCTTGCCGCTCTGCTGGATCGCTTCGAGGTGAGAGGACTGCGAAGAATCATCCTGCACCGACAGGTCAGCCGACGCCGGGTCGGGCTCCGAAGGGGGCGAGCAGCTGACAGAGAGGCTCAGGGTCAGGGCGCTGATCACCGCTCCGGTGAGGACGCTCTTCAAAGTGCTGTTGAAAGTGCTCTTGAGAGTGCTGCCGAAAAAGCGAGGATCGAAGGGGAGGGAGGGCATTGGGCACAATCTCTTAGGAGTCAATGATTTGATGATGTCGAGTTGACGGTCCCTCAGAGGCTACCAAGAGTGCTGTTTAGGGAGAAGTTAACATGGAGTTGCCTGTGTAGATTTAGTCATTTATGGAACTTTACATTCACTGCCGGAACTTCGACGCAGCATCTTCTAGACCCTGCGGATGCGCAGAGGGGGCTCCCCACCCAGTGCAGGTATCGAATCATCAGGCTGTGAGAGCCGAGACGATGGCTGAAGGGAATCGAAGGCCGTTAGACGCCCTCTCGTAGCTGGAAGCTGTCGACGTCCAGCACGGCGCCGAGCTGCTGCTGAAATTCTTCGGCGGAGAGCGCCCCCGCCGGTCCGCCGGTGGCCGCCTCGATTCGCTCCACCACTTCCACCCACAGCCGCTCCCGGCGGGAGATCTCGTCGGGATCTCGCACCTGCCCGAATTCCTGCACCCAGCGATTGTGGCGGCACAGCATGCGGAAGGCGTGCTGGGTTTCCGGGCGCTCGGCGGGCATGCCGAGCACTTCTACGTCGTGCCCCACCTGGTGGATCGGCTGCCCCCACTCGCTGTAGCCGCCGAAGATATTGCCGAGCTTCTCCAGGGCGTGGGCGAGGTGGGGCTGCTTGGCACCGCGCAGCAGCCTGGAGGTCACCGGCAGCGTGACGTTGCGGTGGAGGGTGGGCTCCGCCATGCGGATCTTGACCCCGATCTCTTCGGCCACCATACGGCGGATATCTTCTGAGGAGAGGCGCTTGTCCGTCGCCAGATGGACCCGCTCCCCCACCGCCCCGGGACGATCCAGGGCGGCGAGGATGCCCCGGGCCACCCAATCCACCGGAATCAGGTTGAGCTGGGCGGAGGGGTCGCCGGGGAAGGTAGTGGCGAGGCGGGCGAGCATCCAGGTCTTGGATCGCTTCAGCAGCCCCTGGTGCTGGGCCTTGTGGGCGAGGGCTTTATGGGCGCGGCCGAAGAGGTTTACCGGAGCGTTGATCACCTTGGTGTCGCCGCGGTTGTTGCCGGTGCGGGAGTCGCCGATGACGATGGAGGGGCAGAGCTGGACCACCGGCAGGCCGTGGTTCAGCATGTAGCGCTCGGTCTCCAGCGAGGCCATTGCCTTGGTCAGCTCGTAATAGTTGTTGTAGTAGTTCCGCGGGAAGTGAACGTAGTCTTCTCGCGCCTTCTTGCGGGTTTGGCGGCCGTGGATGTAGCTCGTCTCGATGCCGAGATAGGAGATGAAGGGGCGCTCGCCTTCCGGGGCCCCCTGCTCGAGCTCCGCGGCGAGGGCGAGGGCGTGGAGGCTGCCGCGGACGTTGGCGTCGAAGGAGCGCTCGTAGGGGTCGTCGAAGGCGACGCTGGCGGCGGAGTGGATGAGGTGGGTGATGGTGCCCCGCAGCCGCTCCCGCTCTTCCTCGGCGATGCCCAGGTGAGGTTGTTCCACGTCGCCGGCGACGAAGCGGAATTTCTTCGCCGCCGCGCCGTCGATCCACAGCTGCTCCAGCAGCCTCTCGCCTCGCTCCTCGGGGGAGATCACCCGCTTGCGGGAGCGCTCTGCACGGTTATCGCGAAGGCGCTTGGGGCGAATCACCACCACCACTTCTGCAATGCCCGGATGCTCCGCCGCCTGAGCCAGGATCTCCTGGCCGACGAAGCCGGTGCCGCCGGTGAGCAGAACGCGGATCCCGGACCCTTCGGGGGCGAGAGCCCGCTGCAGCCGCTCTTCCGCCTGGCGCTGCAGCGCATCCAGCCGGCGGCGGATCTCCTCCCGCGCCAGCGGAGTGCGGCGGTAGCGGAAGTAGTGCTCCACACCCTCGTAGCCGAGAAGAGTCTTCGAGACCTTCGTCGCCGCGCTGTGGCCGATGGCTTTCTCCATCACCTCGGTGGTGCGCTGCCCTAGCTTGTGGACCCCCGTCCTCTGACGCTCCGCCCGCTCGTCGTCGCCGGTGGCGGTGGCGAGGCGGCTCAGCAGGCGCTGGGCCTGGATTTCCACCAGGTTGTAGTCGCGGTGGGTGGCGACCAGCAGCTCCTGAGGATGGATCGGCTCGTCCACCACTTCTCCGGTAGCGAGGGAGACCTTCTCGATATAGCGATTCGGCGACATCTCCTGCGGAATCGGAGGTCGCTTTTCGGACTTCTTCTGGCTGGCTTTGGGGCTTGGAGCTTGGCTCATGATCTATTGCATTCCTGCCGTCAATCGAGGCTGAAGGGGACAGAGGCCATCGAAGCGTTCAGGCTAGCGCGCTCGGCATCGGCGGGCAAGGGGAGGGGCCGCAGCTTGGGGGAGTCGGGGAGCATCGATGCCTCGACGGGGAATTTTCTGCCTTCCACGGGCTCTTGGGAGGAAAGATGAAGGTTGCCGTGATGAATGCACTCTGAGGAACCCAGTGTGAGGAAGAGAGTGTGAGGATGGAGACCCGGAGGGAGGGCTTGAGATGAGCAAGAAGACGGATCGCGGTCGAGGGAGTTCGACGATGCATCGCCGGCGGGGTCTCCAGCGAGGGGCTGCTAGTTTTTTCTCAGCGGGTTCCTGGCTTCCTCTGGCGCTCTGCGTAGGTCTGATGGTTGCAGGACTGCTAGCGGGAGGAGAGGCCGAGGCGCAGCAGCAGCAGTCCCCCTTCGCCGACAGCACCAACCAGCTGGCGGTGGACGTGCCGGTGCGCCTGGTGCGAGAGAGCTCGAGCTGGCGCCAGGGTACTTTCCAGGGCTGGGAGATCGGCGATTTCGAGGTTCTCGCGGAGGGACGCTCGCTGCCGGTGGTGGCGCTGGATGCACCGCAGCGCCGGGAGGTGCTGATCTGGCTCGATCGCACCCTCTCCGACGATCGCACCCTGCGCCGCGGGCTGGAGGCTTTGGCGCAACATGCCGAGGCCCTGGTAGAGCAGGGATCGGTGGAGGTGGTAAGCGGGGAAGAGCAGCCTCGACGGCTTCTTGGGCCGACCCAGGATGAAGAGCTGCTGGCCAACACGCTGCTGGCGGCGGCCCGGGAGCCCGGCGGGATGGACGCCCAGCGGCAGCTGCGGGAGGCCTTCCGGGAAGAGGGCGGAGCCAGCGTCCTGGGCCTCGAGGAGGCGAAGCGCTGGGCGGTGCTGGAGACTCTCCACGGCGCTGCCGCCCTAGAGCAGCTCGCCGGATGGCTGGCGCGGGCGCCGCGACCGCCGGAGACCCAGCGGGTGTTGATTTTGGTGAGCCAGGGCCTCGATCTGTCCCCGGAAACCTTCTACGGCGTGCCTCCTGAGGCGGCCCCCGGGGTCGTGAGCCTGGCCCAGCGGTCTCGTCGTCTGGGGCAGGTGGCGGCGGGCTACGGCTGGCAAACGGTGGTGGTGCGGCCGGCGCTGGCGGATCCCGATGGTCGCCTGAAGCCGGGCCGCCGGATCGGCAAGGTTCGGATCTTCTATGGCTTGACCTACGAGGAAGAGAGGCAGCCGGAGAAGGCCGAGGCGCTGGTGGAGCTGGCACGCTCCAAGCAGGCCGCCGGGGATCTGGAGGGCGCCCGAGACGACCTAGGCCGAGCCCTGCATCATTTCTACGGCGACCCCCGCACCGCCCCCCTTCAGGCGGAGGCGCTCTTGCAGCTGGCGGAAGTGCTGGAAGCCTTAGGAGAAGAAGAAGGAGCTCGCCGCGCTCGGGAGGAAGCCGCCGGGCTGGAGGGTGGCCTGCTGAAGAGGGACGAGAGAGGCCGCAGCGCCTGGGGCGATCTTCCGGGGGATCCCCGGCTCGCCCTCGAGGCCCTGGTGGAGAGCACCGGGGGGCAGTGGGTGGAGGGAGACGGCAGCGTCTGGCACTCGCCGACTTCCGAGGCCCGGCGGGCGAATCGCCTGGTGTCGGATCTCGGCCGAGCTCTCGCCGGGCTGGGCACCCTGCGCCGGCTGACGGTGCAGCTGGCGGATCCGGTGCCAGGCACCTGGCGCTCCCTCGAGGTGCGCATCGACCGTGTCGGTCACCACGTCCATGGTCCCTCCTGGCTGCGGGTGGGCACGCCTCCGGAGGTGGCCGAAGCGCGACTTCTGTCCACTCTGGCGGCGGTTTCCAGGGGGGAGGAGGGCAGCGCGACGGCGGCGGGCCTCGATTTGCGGTGGCTGCCGACGGCGGGCGTCTGGGAAGTGCTCTGGAGTGGGCGAGGCCGGAGGCAGGGCGACGAGTCGCAGGCCGATCGAGAGCCTGGGGATGCGCAACCGCCGCGACTCGTTGCCCTCAGCGGTGGGGAGTCCCAGGCGCCGGTTTGGCTGCAGGCCGGAGCAGCGCTTCGGGAGGAGGGCACCTGGCGCTGGCGACTCTCGTCGCCGCCGGGGATGCCCTCCCTCGGTCCGTGGCTCGCGGTGACCCTCCACGATCCCCAAGAGAGCGCCGCGGAGGCGTTGACGGCGGCGCCGCTGAGGGTGGAGTTGCGGCGAGAGGATCGGTAGACGAAAAAAGCCGCGGAGGGAGCACCTTCCGCGGCGATTCGAAGCTGCCTTGCCCGGTCGGGTTCGGCAGAGAAAGCTGATCGACAGGAATCTTGAGGCTTCAGGCGATGGCGGTGAGGTTTTCCTCCACCTGCTCGGCGGGGAGGGGTAGCTTCTCGGCGGCCGTCCCGGCGGGGCTCCAGAGGTCGCTCAAGAAGGCCTCCCAGGTGTGCTCGCGAGCGGTCTTGAGGCCCATGCGGGAGAGCTGACGCCGCAGCTCCTGCTGTCCGGCGATGTCGCGCATCGCCTGGGTCAGTCGGTCGGGGGCGGTGACGTCGACGATCAGGCCGGCGTCGTGGGGAGCGACGATCTCCCGGGGGCCGCCCTCATTGCTGACGATGACCGGGATTCCGGAGGCGCAGGCTTCCAGCACCGCGTTGCCGAAGGTGTCGGTGCGGCTGGGGAAGACGAAGGCGTCGGCGCTGGCGTAGGCGCGGGCCAGCTCTTCGCCCTCCAGGGTGCCGGTGAAGAGGGTGTCCGGCCCGCTGTAGCGCTCCTTGAGCTCCTCCAGGTAGGGTCCTTCGCCGACGATGGACAGCGTGGCCGCCAGGCCTTCTTCTCGCAGCTGGCGGAAGCTCTCGAAGAGCACGTCGAGGTTCTTCTCCTTGGAGACTCGTCCGACGTTGAGGAAGCGGAAATGGCGCTCCGGCAGGCCGCGGCTACCCCAGAAGCCGGGCTCTCGGCGGCCCGGGGCGAAGAGCTCGCGGTCGACGCCGCGGGGCATGATGCGCAGCTCGGTGCCGTCGAAGCCGCGGGCGGCGAGGTCGTCGAGATAGGCCTGGCTGGGCACGTAGAGCACGTCCATGCCGTTGAAGAACCAGCGCATGAAGGCCCAGGCGCTGCGCTCCAGAGTGGCGCTTCCGGTGAGGTGCCGCACGTAGACCGGGAAGTCGGTGTGGTAGATCCCGGTGACCCGCAGGTTGAGCAGGCGGGCGGCGAGCAGGCCGGCGACGCCCACCGGACCGGGGGTGCTGAGCACCACCTCGTCGAAGGCTTTTTCCTCGCAGTGACGCACGATGTCCAGCAGCGGCGGGAAGGCCAGCTGCTGGGAGCGATATTCCGGCAGCTCGAAGGTGTCCACCGGAGTGAAGTTGAGGTGGTCGAAGCCCTCCAGCTGCTCGCCCTCAAAGCAGGAGATGACCTGCAGCTCGCGACCGGAATGACAAGCCGCGCCGGCGGCGGTGCGCACGGTGCGGGCGACGCCGTTGATCTCGGTGAGGGTGTCGGTGAACCACGCCTTGCGCTCGCTCTTGTGGCGCATCGGGGCCGCCGCCGGGAAGCGCTCGGCGATCTGCTGGATGAATTTCTCATCCTTGTGCTGGGTGATGAAGGCGGCGAGATAGGGAGTTGCCGCCAGGGCCGCCGGGGCGAGCTTCGGCAGCGACTCCAGGGCGGCGAAGAGATTGCCGGAGAGCAGGCTCTCGAGCATTCGCTGGACGGTGCGCTGACCCAGGCGGTGGGAGAGGGTAGCGGCGGAGCGGAAGCTCGCTGGCGCGGAATCTTCAGTCTCCGGCAGCGCCCGGCGTCCGGCGAGGGTGCGGGAGATCTCCTGCAGATCGCCGCGGCTGAGGATCGAGGTGACGCCGCTGGAGTGCTCGCCCCCGAGGGCCCCCACCAGGGTGGTACGAGCCAGGGAGATGATGCTCTTGGAAGGCTTGAGGGAATCTGGCACCTCACCGTCCAGCATCATGTTCAGCAGGTCTTCGAAGCGCTCGCCGCCGGTGCTCTGGGCGGCAGCGGAAGTCTGCTCGCGGCGGCGGCGGTTCCACAGTCGGCCGATGGAGGAGAAGGAGCGCCCGAGCCTCAGGCTGTCGCCGTGAACGCCGCCGGGCAGGTGGCGGCCGCGGCGCAGGTGGCCGAGGAAATCCTCCACCCGCTCGGCGTCCGGGGTCTCGGTGTAGGCGGAGGCGATGTAGAGGCCGCTATGGTCATCGCTGCCGCCGGTGAAGTGCTTGATCCACGGCCGCATCATCAGCGGCTCGAGGCCCTGGCGCTCCGCCATTACCGCGAGGTCTTCTGCGGTGAGGCTTTGGAGGATGGCCTGCACCATGGTGCAGGCCCGGGGGTCGCGGGTTCCGTTGATGCCCTCGAAGCGGTCGAAGAGCAACAAGAGCTTCTCGAAGTGATCGACGCTAAAGGCGGTATTCACCCGGAAAAGGGCGTGGGCCACCGAGTGGAGGATGCGCTCTTGCCGCAGGTAGAAGGCCAGCTGGTAGAGGTCGTTGCGCAGGGAGTCGATGATTTTGAACTGCTGCTCGGTGATGCCGATCACCAGCAGGTGGATTTGGGCCTCGTCCTGGGGAAAGGAGGCGGTGACCTCGCAGGAGATGAAGGTGCCCGGCAGATGGGCGATCTCCAGGGCGCCGTCGATGGTGTCGTGGTCACTGATGGTGACGAAGTCCATCCCGCGCTCGCGACAGGTGTGGTAGATGTGCTCCGGCTCGGTGAAGCACTCCGGGGATCCCAGCTTCTTGAGGATCCATTCGGTGGGGTTGTCGGAGTACTTGCTGTGGACGTGGAGATCCGCTCTGGCTGTCATCTTGTGGTGCTCCCGGAGTTCAGCGGCGTGATCGAGTCGCGGCTCATCAGGGGCAGGAGGGCCGGTACTGAGAGAGGACCGTGCGCTCGAGATCGCTCCCTGCGAGGTGCCCTTGGAAGGGGCCGAAAAGGGGACGACAAAGAAAATGGCGAAGCCCTCTGCCGAGACTCGAACAAAGCGCTCCCGGGATAGCAGCCTAAGAACGGGAGGTGGAATGACAATGGTCGCCCGGTCACGTAGGGGCGACGAAGTCGAGCGCTTTTGCCATAGGGATTCCGGGCGTTTGGCCGCACAGTGACAGCGGAATGAACATCCTCCAGGTTCCTGCTGCGGCAAACTCAGCGTCACATCCCGGAGCTACGGTGATCCTGCACACGCCCTGACTACCGCTGCAATGGAGTGCCGAAACCGATGACCGCTACCGCAGTTTCCCCGTCGCCCTCCGCTTCTGCCGTCAACGGCTCCCGGTCCGCTGGGGCGTCTGAGGCATCCACCTTCCCTTTCTCGCTATGGCAGCCAAAACAAGACTTCAAGACAAGCATCCCGAGCCCAAACAAAAACCCCGAGCCGCTGGCTCGGGGTTTTGCTTCAAGGGCCCGGTTTTGAACAGGCTGTAGCGGGGTTTCAGCCGCTGACGGCGGCGCCCAGACCCACCGGGCAGCTCACCCCGGTTCCCCCGATACCGCAATAACCTCCGGGATTCTTCGCCAGGTATTGCTGGTGATAGGCCTCGGCAAAGTAGAGCTTGGGAGCTTTTAGGATCTCGGTGGTGATCTCGCCGTAGCCGGCGCCCTGCAGCTGCTGCTGATAGAGGTCGCGGCTGGCCTCCGCCGCCTGCTTCTGGGCCTCGGAAGTGACGTAGATGCCGGAACGGTATTGCGTGCCCTGATCGTTGCCTTGGCGCATGCCTTGGGTGGGATCGTGGCTTTCCCAGAAGCGCTGCAGCAGGCTTTCGAAGCTGAGGGTCGCCGGATCGAAGACCACCAGCACCACCTCGTTGTGGCCGGTGAGGCCGGAGCACACTTCCTCATAGGTGGGGTTGGGGGTGAGGCCGGCGGCGTAGCCCACGGCGGTGGTGAACACTCCCTCGGCTTGCCACATCACCCGCTCTGCACCCCAGAAGCAGCCCATGCCGAAGAGCACTCGCTCGGTGCCTTGGGGATAGGGAGGGGCTAAGGGGGCGTCGAGGACGTGGTGCTTCGCAGGAACCGGGATGGCGGTCTCGCGGCCAGGGAGAGCCTGATTGGCGGTAGGAAGGACGAGTTTCTTGGGTGAGGTGAAGAACATGGAAAGCCTCCTGGGGAATGGGGCTGATTGGGTCAGTCTAAGAGGTCAGCTGGATGTGCCCGTCCGGGGGGGGCGAGACTCGCAGGTTGCTGAGCTCAAGAAAATCGGGGCTGCTGCTGCCGGCCTGAGGCCCCTGGGGTGGGGGCTTCCCTAGGTCGGTGCTTCTCTGGAGGGTTGTGCTTCCTAAGGATTGTGCGTTGACGAGAGTCTGGGGATCGGTACTCTAGGGCAGACCTAGACCTCTTTGTTTTGAGCATGAACGAGATCGCTCGATCCATGGTTCATCGGTGGACCACAGGATCCTGGGATCCTGATCTTAGTCGAGGGAGTGTTGTCTTATGTCCCGAGTCTTCCTGCGCACCCACAGCAGCTCTTTGGTGTGGGAGGTCGAGGGGGAGCATCCCCGCTCTCGCGATCTCACGCAAGAGGATACGCAGAAGCTGCGCCTGTGGATCGCCCGCTATGGGCGGCTCACGGCGAGACGCCAGGGGCTAGCGATCTCTGGCGCGGCGGCGGTCCAGCAGCTACGGGATCTCGGGCATTCCCTCTACCGCTGGCTCGACGGCTCCCAGCGCTGGCTGGAGCGGGTGCTGGCGGAGTCGATGGACCTGGATCTGGAGATCGTGGCTTCGGAAGTTCCCGAAGAGCAGGAGCTGCTGCTGCTGGATCTTCCCTGGGAGATCCTCGCCCGGGACGGCGCGTTCCTGGCAGAGAATCCGCGGCGGCCCTTCAGCCCGGTGCGCCGGGTCGGTAGGGGAGGAGCGCCGCGGGCCCCTTCGGAGCATCGGCTGTCGATGGTCTTCATGGCCGCGGCGCCCGAAGGGCACGCGCAGCTGGACTTCGAAATCGAGGAGGCGGCGATTCTCGAAGCGGCCAGCGGCTTGGGGGCCGACCTGGCGGTGGAGGAGACCGGCAATCTGAGGCAGCTGGAGCTGCTGCTGCTGCGCCGCGGATTGCATCGGCAGTGCATCGACGTGGTGCATCTCTCCTGTCACGGTCTCGGGGGAGAGGACCCTCACCTGCTGCTGGAGGGAGAAGATGGCGCGGTTCAAAAGGCTTCTCCCCAGGAGCTTTGCACCAGCCTTCAGCCGGGACAGCTGCGGCTGATCTTCCTCTCTGCCTGCGAGACGGCGATGTCGAGCGCGCGGCCCACCTTGAGCCATGGCGCTTTTGGGTCGATGATCGCGCCGCTAATCGCCGACGGTGCCCCGGCGGTGCTGGGGTGGGGAGCCTCGGTGAGGGATCAGCAGGCCCTTCGATTCGCTTCTTGTCTCTATCAGCGGCTCTCCCGTCAGAGCACGCTGGAAGACGCGGTGGAGGACGCCAGGGCGGAGCTGATGGAGCGCTTCGGGGCCGGCAGCGATTGGCACCTGGCGCGGCTTTTTCTCGGAGCCGAGGGAGGGGGACGCCTCACCGTTGGCACTACCTCCCGGTGGTTGGGGAGGGGGGGCAGCGTAGCCGAGGCGGAACGATGGTTCGTCGGCCGCCGCCGGGAGATTCAAGAGTCGCTGCGCTACCTGGACCCCGATCGTGCCGACGGCGCTGGCGTTCTGCTCTTTGGCGCGCCGGGGATCGGCAAGTCCCGCCTCGCCCAGCGCCTCGCCCAGCGACTGGTGGGCAGTGAGCGAATGCGCCATCTATCCCTGAAGGAGGTGCAGGGGGAGGAGGATCTGCTGGCGAGACTGGCGCGCTTCGGGGGGCTCAATGTCGAAGAGGCGCTGGCGAAGCTGAACCGGCGGGAGCTCCGGCCTTCTTTGGAGCAGCGGCTGCGCAGCCTGCTGGATACTTTCTTTCATCGCGGAGATCCAGAGGCTAAACCCCTCTTGCTGGAGCTGGATGCCTTGGAGAGCTATTTGGAGCCTCAGGGTTTCGCGCCGCGGCGGGTGTTGGAGCAGCACGTAGATTGGCTCCACGATCTCATCGCCGCCTTCAGCGCCCACCGCTTGGGCAGTCGTCTGCTCTTGGTCAGTCGGCTTCAGCCGCAGCTGGAGGTTGGCAGGCGCTGTGTCTCGCAACATCTTCGCTATCTCTCGGTGCCGGCGATGAAGCCCTACGAGAGAGACAAACTGACGCGGGCAGCGCTCGCCGCCAGCGGCGAGGATCACTCTCACTTGGCGACGGTGAAGGATTGGCGGCAGCGTTTGAATGCCGCCGCCGGTGGGCATCCCGGTCTACAGGAACTCTTGCTGCGGGCGCTCCAGGGTGCGCCTGGGGCCGAAGCTCTGGAGACCTTGGAGAGCTACCTGCAGCATCGCGAAGCTCCGCAACAAGGTGCTGGAAGCTGGTGGCCCTATCTCGAGCAGATGGGCCTCCAGGAGCTCTACTCTCGGCTCCCTCCTGCGTCTCGTCGCCTGCTGCAGCTCCTCTCTCTTTCTCCCCTTCCGGTTCCGGCAGGGGAGCTGGTGGCGGCGGTGCGGCATGTGGGGATCTCGAACCCCGAGGAAGCGTCTCGGCCGCTGCTGGGCAGCGGCTTATTAGAGCGACTCTGGGCTCCCGGCTGGGATGGAGGCAAGGGGGCCGATGCTCTGGAGTGGTCGCCGACCCCTTGGGTGCGTCCGCTGCTGCCGAAGGCGGATGCCGATCAGGAGCGCCGATTCGCCGAGCAGCTGGGGCATCGTCTCGACCATCGGTGGTCCAATGAGCGCCCCGCATCTCGGGAGCAGAAGCAGGAGGTGGTGCGCCTCGCCGTTCTCGGGGCGGATCTCGAGCTGCTGAAGCGGCGGGGAGAAGATGAGCTGCTGCAGCTCTATTGGCAGGGGAGTTTCCGCCGAGCCCGAGATCGAGCGGAGGCGATGATCGCCGCCTTTGAACAGGCGCGACGATCGCCGCCGCCGGGGTTTCGATTGCGGCTCTCGGAAGCCCTCCAGCGTCTCGGGGAGCCGGTGGAGGCATTGCGTGCCTTCGAGCCTCTGGAGGACTCGCTATCGCGGTACCTGGTAGCAGAAGATCTAGTAGCAGAAGACCTGACAGCAGAAGGCCCGTCGGCAGAAGACCGTTCTGCAGAAGCCCTGCCGGAAGCAGCCCGATCGGAAGCAGCTCAACTGGAACAAGCCCAACTGGAACAAGCTCAACTGGAACAAGCCCAATTGGAACAAGCCCAATTGGAACAAGACAGCGCCGGCGCGGCGCAACAGGAGGGGCTGAGGCCCGCAGATATTCCCAGCCTGCTGGTACACCTGGGCCGATTGCGCCTGCGGGCCGGTGAGCCCCAGCCTGCCCAGGAGGCCTTCGAGCGTGCGCTGAACGCCTGGGGAGCGCCGCAGGTCGAGGATTCCGGAGCTCGCCACGTCATCGAGGGAGAGCTCGGGCAGCTCTACCAAATCTTTGGCTGGTGGGAGCGGGCAGAGAAGATCTTCCGCCAGAAGGTGCAGGCGGCGAAGAGCAGAAAATACGGCGTCGATGTCGCCGCTGCGGGCCGGGTACAGCTGGGCCGGCTGCGGCTTCAGCGGGGAGACTTCGAGCAGGCGGAGGAGGAGCTGCTAGAGGCTCTGAGCCTGTTCCAGCGGGCCGGCCGTCGCCGCGATCTCGCGGTGGTGAGCTGGGACCTCGGAACTCTCGAGCTGTGGCGTGGGCAGGGAGAGCAGGCGCGGCGGCGCTTCGAGGCGGCTGCCCAGCATCTGAGGGAGAGCGATCGATTGGATCTCGCTCGGCTCGGCTGGCGCTGGGCTCGCTACCATCGACAATTCGGCGCCGCGGGAGAGGCCTTGGCTCAGGCGCAGGCAGCCGCTGAGGAGCTGCGCCGGCTCTACCCGCTGGAGTCCGCCCACGCCGAGATCGAGGTCGCGCGCTGTGCCCTGAAGACATCCCGAGGGTCGTTGGGCGAGGAGGCTCTGGAGCGGGCGGAGTCGATCTTTACCTCTCACCGCGCGGCCCTCGGAGGGCTGGTGGTGCGGACAGTACGCGCGGAGCAGGCATTGCAACGCTCTCTCCGGGCGACCTCGATAGCGGAGCGAGAGATGCTGCTGAGATCCCAGCTGCTGGATCTAGCAGCTCTTTACGAGGACCTCCAAGAGCTGGGAGCTAGGGCCTATAGTGCTGCGACCCTTCGACTCTCCGCCGCGCTGCATGCCGCCCTGGGAGAGCAGGCGAGAGCGCGAGATCTGGAGCAGCAGGCGCGTCAGGCACACCCCTCCCGAGCCGCTCCATAAGGGGCGCAAGGGAGAGGTCCATATTGTCTGTTGGTCGGGTTCGTAGGCTGAGTTCTTCGCTGGGGCTCTTCGTTCAGAGCGCGGCGACGGAGCTCGGCAGGAAGAAACTCATTTGGTCGCGGTGAAGGCGACGGCAGAGCTGAGGTTGGGAGGGTGCGGCGTGGCGAGAGGCGGAGGCGACTGGTCCGCTGGCCGCTGTAGTCGAATGAGGTGGAACCAGGCCAAGAAGGCGTCGAGCATGCGGAGAAAGACTTCGGCCTCTTCAGCGGATACCTGCTCGATTCCGAGGGCAGCGAGAACCTCACTCTGGGGCTTGCGCTTGCCTTCACCGATGGCCGAAAGATCTCGTGTCGCGCGGCCGTTGACCTCTTCCAGGGCGTTCAGCAGATCGAAGCGATCGGCTCCCATGGCGTCGAGGATTTGGCCCACCGTCTCGAAGGTCGGCAGGGTCTTTTCGGTTTCATAGGCGCTGACCAGCGCCTTGGTCTTTCCGGCTCGTTCGGCTACGTCCTTTTGTAACAAGTTGCGTTCGGTGCGAAGGTAGCGCAGGGCTCTGCCCAGGCCGTCGAATTCACCCATGAGTCAGGATCCGATAGTAGAGGAACGTGGGAGGGGGGAGCACTCATTGCGAATGACCATCAGATTGGATCGCTACCGATTAGCCGTAATTGACTTATGGCAGGCGTAGATTTTCTGTCCTGGAAAGTATACCGGATTTTGATTCGTCTGGCATTGAATCCTAAGAAGCAAATTCATCCCTGCTCGGGAGGTACATCTTTTTCGTTGTTCGCGAGGTCCTCGAGGTCGGCGGGGGTGTATTCCCCGGGGGGTGGGGGCGGTGCCAGGGTGTCGCTGACCTCTTGATCATCGGGAGCGGGGACGTCCCCTCCTGCGCCCGCGCCGCCTCCGCCTCGCTGTCCCGGTGCGCCGCCACCGCCCGGTGCCGAGGCTAGGGCCGGATCGTCGCCGGCTTCGTTGGCGGAGATGCCCAGCGCATCGAGAATTCGACTCGGATCATCATCCCGGGCCTCCCGGGCCTCCGCGGCGCTGTCGTCCTCGTTGAGGCTGGGGTCGATGACGAAGTCCTCTGGATCGAAATCTGGAGACTCGTTCACCGCTTCCTGTCTCTCACCGGCCGGCGTAGCGTCGTTCACCGTCTCTTCGGCGGTGCTCCCTTCGCCCGCTGTGGATTCCACATCCTCCGCGGGAGGTGGGGAGCTACAGCCGGAGGCGAAGAGAAGCACCAGGAGAGGAGTAGCGAGGAGCGAGAGGGCGCTCAGCGGTGATCGCGGAGCGTCGAGAGGGGAGAGTTTTCGTAGCTTCATGGGGTCGAGGGTCTCATCGCAAGGTGGGTGAGTGCTCAGGGTCACGGTGGGAATAGTGGCGAGTGGTGAAATAGCGGGGATTCGGGCCTTGAGCGAAGGTTTAGGGTGGTGGGCGATCACGGCTGGCGGCAGAGCTGACTCAGCCCGTTGGCGGTAAAGAAGAGCAGCAGGCCGCCGCGCAGGCTCCAAGCTACGGTACGAATCCAGTTGCTCGCCACCAGGCTTGCGTGGACAGCGGGATCAAAACCGGCGGCGAGACGCCCGTGAAGGGGGATCTGGATCAGGGCGGTGGAGAGCCAGATGACGGCCAGCAGCGCGATTCCGGCGAGCACCGCGGCGCGGGGCAGGAAGGGGGGGCGAGCGACTAGCAGCAGGCCTGCGGTGATCAGCTCCAGGAGCATCGCCGGGGCGACGATGGTGGTGATGCGCATCGCGTGGAGGCGCTCGTATTCCGCGAATCCGGCGGCGCCGACGGAGCCGAAGAGAGGGTAGTGAACCACCTGGATGGTCCAGATCAGGCCCACCAGGAAGAGAGTCGAACCCAGATGGAGCACGAAGGTGGCGTTGGCCAGAGTGTCCGGTGTGGGGGCGGAGGCGTTCATGTGTCGGGCAATCCCGTCAATTCTCTGGCGGCGGGAGCTGGGCTCCCTGAGCTTCCAGAAGGGCGATGAGGGCGGCTTCATCCAGCACCTCGACGCCGAGCTTCTCGGCCTTGGCGAGCTTGGAGCCGGGGCTGTCGCCGGCCACCACGTAGCTGGTTTTGCGGCTCACGGAGCCGGTGACCCGTCCTCCGAGTCCCTCTACCAGGGCCTTGGCGCTGTCTCGGGTGAAGCGCTCCAGGCCTCCGGTGAAGACGAAGGTCTTGCCTTCCAGAGGGGCTTCCTGGCCGTCCTCAGCGGCCTCTCCCGATGGCCGCGGTGTGCTCTCCTGCAGCTCCATGATGCCGTCCATCAGGCGCTCCAGCACTTCGGCGGTCTGGGGCTGGGCGAAGAAGGAGCGAATCGCTTCGCTCATGCGGGGGCCAACCCCGGATACCGACTGCAGGGCCTCGTCGTCGGCGCCCTGGACTCCGCGGAAGGTGCCGAAGTGGCGAGCTAGGTCGCGGGCGACGGTGACCCCCACTTCGGGGATTCCGAGGCCGAAGAGGAAGCGCTCCAAGGAGGTGCGGCGGGTGCTTTCGATGGCCTCCACCAGCTTGCCGGCGGAGATCGCGCCGAAGCCTTCGTAGCCGATGAGGTCGTGGGCCCGCAGCGCGAAGAGCTGGGGCAGCTCGGTGACCAGGCCCTCGCCGACCAGCAGCTTGGCGGTCTCCTCGCCGAGGCCTTCGATGTCCAGGGCTTTGCGGGAGCCGAAGTGCACCAGGCGCCCCACCAGCTGGGCGGAGCATTCGAAGGAGTTGGGGCAGACGCTAAAGGGTCCTCGCTCCACCAGGGGGGTGTCGCAGGAGGGGCAGCGCTCCGGCATCTGGAAGGGCTCTGCGCGCTCGCGGCCTTCCTCTTCCAGCACTTCCACCACCTGGGGGATGACGTCCCCCGCTCGCTGTACTCGGATGAGATCTCCCTCTCGCACATCCTTGCGGGCGACCTCCTCGCGATTGTGCAGGGTCGCGCGGCTAACCGTGACGCCGCCGATCTCCACCGGGCGCATCAACGCCACCGGGGTGACCACGCCGGTGCGGCCGACGCTGGCGAAGATCCGCTCCACCCGGGTGATCTCCTTGCGCGGCGGAAACTTCATCGCGAAGGCCCAGCGGGGGTGGTGGGAGGTGGAGCCCAGGGCCTGGCGGCCGGCGAGGTCGTCGAGCTTGATCACCACGCCGTCGACCTCGAAACCGAGGGTATCCCGGGATTCCTCGATGGAGCGGTGGAAGTCCAGCAGCTCGTCGACGGTGGTGGCGACTCGGGTCAGGGTGGAGACCCGCAGGCCCCAATCCCGCATCGCCGCCAGTGCCTCCTGGTGCGTCGCCAGGGTGCTGCCGTCGGGAAGGGGGATCGGCCCGTCGGTGGTGGCGTCCTCCTCGTTCTCCGGGGCCAGCGCGAGGATGTCGTAGACGTAGACCTCCAGCGGGCGCTCCGCGGCGATGCTGGGATCCAGCTGGCGAACGGTGCCGGCGGTGGCGTTGCGGGGGTTGGCGAAGGGTTCCTTGCCGGCGGCCAGCAGGCGCTCATTGAGGGACTCGAAGCCATCCACCGTGAGCAGGATCTCCCCCCGGACGGCGAGCAGGGCGGGGATCGGCCGCTGCCCTGCCCGCAGGCTCAGGGGCACCGTGGCGATGGTGCGCACGCTTTCGGTGATGCCCTCTCCGCGCTGGCCGTCGCCGCGAGTCACGGCGCGCTCCAGCACGCCGTCGCGGTACACCAGCTCCACCGAGATGCCGTCGAACTTAGGGTCCACGACCCAGCTGCCGGCGCCCGATGTGGGCACCGCCGCGGCCAGGTCCGCCTTAGTGAGGGAAGCCTTGGTGAGCGCCTTACGCACCCGTTCGTCGAAGCGGCGGAGGGTGGCTTCCTCCTGGGAGGAGTCGAGGCTCAGCATCGGCGACGCGTGCTGGTGGGAGGGGAGATGGTCGAGAATGCCGCCGGCGACGCGCTGGGTGGGGGAATCCGGCTGGATGAGATCCGGGTGGCGGGCCTCCAGCTCCTTCAGCTCATGGAAGAGGGCATCGAAGGCCTGGTCGGAGATCTCCGGGCGGTTTTCGATGTAGTAGAGGTGCTCGTGGTGCCTCAGCTCCCGCCTCAGCTCGGCGGCGCGCCGCTCGGCGGCGGGGGATGGTGGAGAGGTGGAGTCGGGGGTCGCGTTCATCGGTTAGCCCGAGCAGCGGGGCGAGGCTGGGCCTCGAACTCGCCATTGGGGTACACGGTGGAGCCATCGCCGTGGGCCTCGGTCCACGAGTCGGTGGGGCAGAGCGTGTCGCGGCGGTGCTGGAGGTTCTCTCGCACCACGTCTCGGAAGCTGCGGCCTTCCTTTTCGGCTTGCTCTCTACACTCTCGGCGGTACTCCTCGAGGTCGAGGAACTCTAGGTTCATGCGCACGGTGCGGAAGAGTCGCGGGAAGGTCTGCCCCGGATGCTGAATGTGGTGGAGGCCGCCGGAATAGGCGATCAGAAAGCCGCCCTGCCCTATGGTTTCGATGACGTCCGCGATGCCGCCTCGGATATCCATCGGTCGGCCCTTGGAGTCCAGGCCGGTGGAGCGCTGCATGCGCCCCTCCGGCAGCATGATCATCAGCTTGGCTTTTTTCACCAACTGCAGGGTGCGCGCCCAGGTGTGGTCTCGCTTGCGGGTGAGGGGCACCACCTGGTGGGCGATGATGGAGAAGAGATGGCCGATGATGGGACGGTTGATGGTCTTGTCCGCCACCGGCACCACGCTCTCGCTGGCGATGCGCCAGAGAAAGTGCTTGGAGACCACCGCCGCGTAGAGCCACTCGTAGAGGCTGGTGTGGTGGAGGATGATCACCAGGCGGCTCTCCCTCCACGAATCGACGGCGGGGCGCCCGCCCACCCAGCGCACCTCGGTGCGGTAGAACAGGCGGGCGAACACCTGCATCCCCCGAATCATGAAATAGGTGATGTAGGGCTGGATCTTCTTGATCATGTGGGCATCATCGCGGGGTGTGGTTCTCGGTTCGGGGCTCAGGCTGCGCTCGGCTGAGCGGAAGAGACGTCAGCGAGAGTCTTGCCGCGAGCCTTTTCGATGCGCTGGCTACGCTTCTGGAATTGGCCGATGGCGTATTCCGTGAACTGCTCTAGCTCGAGGCCGAAGGGCAGGGTGTCGTAGGCGGCGAAGAGCTCCTGGATCAGCAGGATGGCGGGGCCCAGCAGCTCCGCCAAGCGCTCTTCGATGGCTCGCCACACGCCGTCCCCGTGCTCCGCCACCAGGCGAGAGAGGAGGTAGACGCCGTAGGCCATATGACGGCTCTCGTCCCGCTGGAGATGGCGGACCGCCTGCTGCATGCCCGGCAGGATGCCGTTGCGCTCCAGCATGTGGCGGTAGGCGTGGTAGCCGGTCTCCGCCAGCACCCCCTCGACGATCATGTTGTAGGTCACCGAGGCGCGGGCCTGGGCCTCGGGAGAGGCGTCCTGTCGCAGCTGGGCGAGGGCGGTGGGCAGCTCCTGCTCGAAGATGATGCTGTAGCTGGGGGTGAAATAGCCGGAGAGGTCCCCCTGGTATTGGGTCACCTCCCGCAGGAAGCGATCGAAGAGCTCTACGTGCTTGGCTTCTTCCCACAGGAAGGAGGTGAGGTACATCTCTTCTTCCAGCCGTCCCTCGGAGGCGATCACGCCGATCAGCGGCAGCAGATCCACGGTGACGCTCTCCTCGCCGGCCTGGAAGAGAGTCGAGAGGCGCAGCAGCACGTCGCGCTCCAGCTCGTTGAGCTTCTCCCAATCCCGGCGATCCTGCTCGAAATCGATGTCCTGAGGATTCCAGATCCCGTGAGCCTTGGCCTTGGCCCAGAGTCGCATCGGGAAGGTTCCGTGGTCGAGGCCGCGGCGCGTGGTGTGCAGGCGGGGAGGCGTAGGGGACGTAGTCATGGGCGGCACCTCGTTGTGGTGAGAAAGGGGGGAGGCTTTGGCTTTCAGGGCTTGGCTTTCAGGGCTTGGCTTTCAGGGCTTGGCTTTCAGGGCTTGCTGATTGGGTGTCGGGGGCTGGGGTCGCGTGATCGGGGCTCGTGAATCAGGACGACGCTCAGGGAGATCCCGTCAGGACGACCAGCCCTCGGGGACGCTGGCCTCGAGATTGGCGGCGGTGCGCACCAGTTCGCGGGCGGCTTTGACCTGCGGAGTGAGCTTCGCCAGGCTGCCTCGGGCGAGGCGGATCTTGCCGCTCATCAGGGCAAGGAGGGGGTCGAGGTCAGATTCCAGCACTCGCTTCCACTGCGCCGGCTCGGCGGCGAGCACGAAGGGCGCCTCGGCGCGGTCTTCGTCGTTGGCCAGTCGGGCTTCGTGGCAGCGGCCGTGCTCGAGATCGAGGAAGACCGCCCGTTCACTGGGGATACCCAGATTGGGATCTGCGCTCATCACCAGCACCAGGGCTCCCTCCCAGCTGCTGGCAGCCTCGCGATAGGCCTCGCTGGTGTCCAGGGCGTCGCCCCAGGCCTGAGCCCATTCGGCGCTGAAGATCTCGGGAGGAGAGGAGGAATCGTCGCCTTTTATAGTTTGGTTCATAGACCTGCTTTCCTACCACATTTTCGCCGAGGCCAGCACTCCGCCCTCGGCCCTGCTAGGATCGGCGCCCGAGGGAAGGAGAAGTACAGGATGTCCGCAACCCAAACCAGCCCACCCCAGGCGCCGGCGCCGCCCCACGAGCGAACGCCGCAGGATCTCGAGTCCATGCCGTCGATGAAAGATGCCCGCCGCCGTGGCGATCGACCACCGGTCTCCGCCATCGTCACCACCTTCAACGAGGAGCGCAATATCGCTGATTGCCTGCGCTCCATTCTGTGGTGCGACGAGATTTTGGTGGTGGATTCGTTTTCCACCGATCGCACTCCGGAAATCGTGCAGGCCTTCGAGGGCGTGCGCTTCATCCAGCGCACGTACTACGGATCCGCCGCGCAGAAGAATTGGGCGATGGATCAGGTGGAGCACGACTGGATCTTGATCTTCGACGCCGACGAGCGCTGCATCGACGCGCTTCAGGACGAGATCGAATCCCTGCTCGCCCGAGGGCCCCGCCACGAGGCGTACACCATTCGCCGCCGGGTGTATTTCATGGACCACCTGATCCGCTTCTCCGGCTGGCAGCACGACCAGGTGGTGCGGCTGATCCGCAAGGGCTCGGGTCGCTACCCCAACCGCCGAGTGCATGCGGACATGAAGACCAAGGGCCCGGCGCCGCTGTTGCGCAACCCGATGTTGCACTACATGGCGGACTCCTTCGACGAGTACTACCCGCGGATCATGAAGTACAGCCTGTGGGGTGCCGCCCAGGCCTGGAAGGAAGGCAAGCGCGCGGGGGTGGCGGAGGTCTTCGGCCGCTCGGTGTGGCGCTTCCTGCGCACCTACCTGATTCAGGGAGGGATCCTGGACGGCATGTACGGCCTCGTCTTCTGCATGCTGCAGGCTTACGGGACCTACCTGAAGTGGTCGATTCTCTGGGGCTGGAGAGTCAACGAGAGCCGCGGCATTCAGCCTGCCCTGCCGCTCTTCGATGACGACGAGAGCACCTGGCGCGGATTGGGGGAGGGGGCGGAATCCCCTGACTCTGCCGAGGGGGATGGCGGGGACGCTGCGTCCTGACTCGGACCCCTCGCCATCGGCCTCATTGCACTTCGTCCAGAGGGTGAGTCAGCTCAGAGGAGCGTTCAACAGAGGCCGTGTAGCCAGAACCCTTTAGCGCCTGAAGTAGCTAGCAGAACCGGTTAGCTAGCAGCTGGCTCCCCAATTGGGGTGGTCCAGGGTGAAGCCTTCGTCACCGTCGTAATCCAGGGTGGCTCCATCCAGTTCCCGGGCGGCCATCGCGTCGAGCAGCAGCGGCAGGCCCGACGAGGTCTGGAGACTGAGATCGTCTTCCTGGGGGCGGCGGGAAACGTGGAGCCGAAAGCCCATGGCGCCGCAGCCACCGGCGAAGGCGATGCGCAGCGTTTCGTCGTCCCGCAGGTCGCGGTGGGCGGCATGGTGGGCGGCTTCGGTGCAGTGAATCCTCATAGTTATTGAGTTTATCTCAGCGCTTGCCGCGGGGCATTTGGCACCTCTTTGGGGGCGATTCAGACCGCCATCTCTTCTCTGCCTTCGGAAGCCTTGAATAGGGTCTAGTGGGTAGTGGTAGCATGTTCTTCTGGGGCCCCGACGCAGCGTGCAAACGCTCCGTCGCCGCTCTCCTGGCGTCTGGTCCAGCGCTCTGAGACGCAACGCCGGTTCCGCAACTTAGACGCGCTGCGGCGTCCAAATCGGCGATCTCAAAGCTCAATCGAAGTCCAGGCGGTTTGCAGTCTGAGCTCTCCGTCCGACCCCTCAACCCCTTAGCGGTACCTCACCTGCATCGCCGAACACACTGCATCGCCGAGAATCATGTCCTCAAGTACGCTATCCCCAAGCTCCCCTTCCGCCGAACCGCCCCAGCTGCAGGTTGTCGATGACGTCGTGATCCGCTTTGCCGGAGACTCCGGCGACGGGATGCAGCTCACCGGGAACCAGTTCACCAATACCTCGGCCCTGGTGGGGAACGATCTATCCACGCTGCCAGACTTTCCCGCCGAAATCCGCGCACCAGCGGGCACTTTGCCCGGTGTCTCGGCATTCCAGGTGCGGATTGCGGACTTCGACATTCACACTCCGGGGGACGCGCCGGACGTGCTGGTGGCGATGAATCCGGCGGCGCTGAAGAAGAACATCGGGGAGCTCAAGCCCAACGGCGTGATCATCGCCAACACGGATGAGTTCAACACTCGGAACTTCAAGAAGGCAAAGATCGAGTCGAATCCCCTGGAGGACGGCTCGCTGGACGGTTTCCGGCTCTTTCAGGTGGAGCTCACCACCCTGACCCGGAAGACCCTGGAGTCGAGCCCGCTGGATACTCGCTCCAAGGACCGCTGCAAGAATCTCTTCGCCTTGGGGATGGTGTATTGGCTGTTCTCCCGGCCGCTGGAGACCACCGAACAGTGGTTGGGCAAGAAGTTCGCGTCGAAGCCGGAGGTGGTCGAGGCGAACCTCGCTGTGCTGCGGGCCGGCTGGAATTACTGCGATATCACCGAAGCGTTCCAGATTCGCTATCAGGTGGAGCCCGCGCAGCTGGAGACGGGAACCTACCGGAACATCCACGGGAATAGCGCGATGGCGCTGGGGCTGGTGGCTGCCGGCCATCTCAGCGGTCTCCAGCTGTACCTCGGGGCCTACCCCATCACTCCCGCCAGCGACCTGCTCCATGAGTTGGCGCGGCACGCGAACCACGGGGTGATGACCTTCCAAGCGGAGGATGAGATCGCCGCCGTATGTGCTGCGATCGGTGCTTCCTATGGCGGGCATCTCGGCGTCACCGCGTCCAGCGGCCCAGGGATCGCCCTCAAAGGCGAGGCGATGAATCTGGCGGTGATGGTGGAGCTGCCCCTCGTGGTCGTCAACGTGCAGCGCGCGGGCCCCTCTACCGGAATGCCGACGAAGACCGAGCAGAGCGATTTGCTGCAGGTGCTCTTTGGACGGAATGGCGATTCGCCAGTGCCGGTGCTGGCGGCGGCGACGCCCGCCGACTGCTTCGATGTTGCCATCGAGGCCTGTCGCATCGCCCTGCGCTACATGGTGCCGGTGATGGTGCTCTCGGATGGCTACATCGCCAATGGCTCGGAACCCTGGAAGCTGCCGGATCCCGAGGTGCTGCCGGATTTGCGGCCGACTTTTCAGCCGCCGCCGGAGGAAGACAGTCCGCCCTTCGCTCCCTATTCCAGGGATGCCGAAACCCTGGCCCGACCCTGGGCTCGACCGGGAACTCCTGGGCTGGAGCATCGCATCGGCGGCCTCGAGAAGGAAATGGGTAGCGGGAATGTCTCCTACGATCCCGCGAACCATGGGCAGATGACTCGGCTTCGGGCGGACAAGGTGGCTAGAGTGGCCCGCGAGATTCCTCCTCTCGAAGTGGATGGCCCCGACAGCGGTCGATTGTTGGTTCTCGGTTGGGGGAGCACTGCAGGCCCGATCCAGGCGGCGGTGCGCATCGCGCGCAAGGAAGGGATCCCGGTTTCCCGAGCTCATTTGCGCTACATCAACCCGTTCCCGTCGAACCTTTCCGAGGTTCTGAGCCGTTTCGAAACGGTGCTGGTTCCGGAGATGAACTCTGGACAGCTCGCTCTGCTACTGAGGGCCCACACCCTCAAGCCGGTGGAGAGTTATCCCAAGGTCGAGGGACGCCCCTTTACCCGAGACGAGATCGTCACCAAGATTCGCGAGCTCTTGGCAAGCTAATCCCAGCCCTCGAAGGGCACTACGACCTTCGATATTCTGGCTACGGCCGTTGAAGATTCGTTCAACGCGGTTTATCCAACGCCTCGACGAGGTTTTTCATGAGCAAGCCCCCAGCCCTGAAACTCAAGGATTTCCAGTCGGATCAGGATGTCCGCTGGTGCCCTGGATGCGGTGATTACGCCATTTTGAAGGCGGTGCAGGCGGTGTTCCCGACCCTCGGGATTCCGAAAGAGGAATTTGTCGTAGTCTCCGGGATTGGCTGCTCCAGCCGCTTCCCTTACTACATGAATACCTACGGCTTCCACACCATCCATGGCCGAGCGCCGGCGGTGGCCACCGGCCTGAAAATGAGCCGGCCAGAGCTGGAAGTCTGGGTGGTGACCGGCGATGGTGACGCGCTCTCCATCGGCGGCAATCACTTCCTGCATATGTTGCGGCGCAATGTAGGGCTGAAGGTGCTGCTCTTCAACAACCGAATCTACGGTTTGACCAAGGGCCAGTACTCGCCCACCAGTGAAGTGGGGAAGCGCACCAAGTCGACTCCCGACGGCTCGCTGGACAACCCCTTCAACCCGCTGGCGGTAGCTCTTGGAGCAGGCGCGACCTTCGTCGCCCGCGGAGTCGATATTTTTGTGCCGCATCTCAAGGCTGTGCTCCAGCGCGCCGCCGCCCATCGCGGAACGGCCTTTATCGAGATCTATCAGAACTGCAACATCTTCAACGATGGGGCCTTCAAGAACGTCACCGACAAGGCGGTGAAGGACGAAGACGTGCTCTATCTGGAGCACGGCAAGCCGCTGGTCTACGGCAAGGAGAATCGTCGCGGTCTGCGCCGCAGAGGGTTTGGCCTCGAGGTGATTGAGCTCGGTCCCGACGATGCGGGGGTGGAGGAGTGCCTAGTCTTTGATGAGACCTGCTCCGACCCTGCCTTGGCCTTTGCTCTCGCCCACGTAATGCCGCCGGATGGACCTACTCCAGTAGGCGTGCTGCGGTCGGTCGAGGCGCCGACCTATGAATCGGGAGTACTCCAGAAGATGGAGGCCGCCGCGGATGAGCGCGGCCAAGGTACCCTTCAAGGTTTGCTTCATGGCGGCGACACCTGGACCGTCGACTGACGGTTCCGAAGCATCCAATCCAGCATCTCCGGGCTCACCCGGAGACGGGGCTCCTAGGGCGTCCCGGGACGGCGTCCAGGATCCGGCGGATTCCCGTCTCTGGCTGAAGATTGCCTGTGGTGTGGGCCTCAGCGTGGCGGTGCTTCACGCCGCCGCGGCGATCAGTGCCGGGGAGGTTTTCCACAACGACGGGCTAGATTACGCGCAGATCGCCCGGGAGCTGGTGCGGGGGGAGGGTTTCGCCTCCCGTCAGGCGATCTATGCTCTGCATCTGGAATGGCTGTTGGCGGCGGATCAGCTGGAGCAGCCTTGGGCCAATCTTCACCGTTTCCCCCTGCCTTCCCTGACCCTGGCCCTGGCCTTTTGGCTCTTCGGGGCTTTGAGCTGGGTGATTCAGGTGCACTCTGCCCTCTGGGTGGGGGGGACGGCGGGTCTGCTGTGGTTGTGGGGGCGACGGGCTCTCGGCCGCTGGGGGGCGTGGGCCGCGGCCGGAACGGTAGCGGCCTCGGCGGGGCTGATGGAGGGGGTGCAAGGAGGAACGCCGGAGCCCCAGAGCGCCTTTCTCGCCACCCTCGCGCTCTATCTGCTGTGGCGGCCCTCGACGCAGCGGGAGGGACCGCTGCCGCCGGGGCGACTGGCCTTCGTGGGGATGCTCGGTGGAGCGCTACTGCTCTCCCGCACCAACGCGGTGACCCTGCTTCCGGGGCTGATGTTGCTGGCGATGGAGTGGCGCTCCCGGCGAGACGGCCGGTGGTCCCGCCGCGCCCGCCCGCTAGCGGCTCTCTGCCTCTTGTTGTGGTACCTGGCGGCGGCGGCGCCGTGGATGGCGCGTAACGCAGCCCTCACCGGCAGCCCCACCTTTTCCCTGCACTCTTACTATCTGATGCCCTCCGGCGCGGTGCCGGGGGAAACCAAGAAGGATTTCACCCTGCCTTGGGTGCGTACCTTCGTGTCGCCGGCGGAATACTTTGCCGAGCATCAAGAGGAGGTTGTGAAGAAGTGGTGGGTGCGCACCAAGGTGCTGGCGCAGGACTTCCCGACCTTCGGCGGGGCGGTGCTGGCTTTGCCCCTGGCGCTACTGGCGCTGCGACGACGCTACGGCGGGGAGCTGGTCTCGACCCTGGGGGCCACCTTCTTGGCCTTCGCCGGAAACGCCTTGCTCTGTGGCTTTACCGACGTGAATCCCGAGCGCTACTACTACTTCCTGCTGCCTCCCCTGCTGCTGGGGGCGGTGGCGGCCCTGGTGGGTTGGACCGGGGTAGAGCAGCGCGGGGCGGCGTGGCGGCAGCGGGCTCTGTTTACCGCGACGGCGTTGTTGCTGGCGGGGATCCCTCTGTTCATCGAACGCTGGCAGTTCCTCTCGACCAAGGCGTCCACCCGCATCGATCTCGAGCAGTTGGCGGAGGTCACCGCGGCGACGGAGGCGGGGGACGTGGTGTTGAGCGATCGCTCGGCCCAGGTGGTTTGGCATACGGATCGCCGCTCTGTCCGCGCCCACTACGCCACCTGCGCCACTCATCCCTGCAGCGGCCTGCCGGTGGTTGCGGCGCTGGAGATGGATAACGCCTACGGCATCGTTGATGCGGTCTACCTGACGCCCTTCTGGAGCCGGAAGCCGGAACGAGCGGCGATGGTGGAGAGGCTGCTGGCCCGGCCAGAGTTTCGGGCCCGCTACGATTGTGAGGATAGTGCTCCACCCTTCGACGACGGAGCGATCTTTTGTCGCCGTCACCGTGGGCCTCCATGATCGGTGAGCGCGGCATAGCCGTCAGCTCTCGCTGTTTTTAGGTACTGAAATTTGGCAGGAAGTTAAGTTGAACGAATGCATTTGAAGTTGGACAAAAGTTTGACGAGCCGGAGGTTGCTTCGACATGGCCGACTTCGTGTGTTAAAACAGCGGACGATCTCGACAACGCGGAGCAGATTCTCGGCCGTTACCGCCGGTGTTGGTAAGAGCTCTTCCTCAGCGCTCGCTCCCTTCCAGATATCGAGCAGGTACCCAGCCTCGGGATTCTCGAGGCCGCTGCCCACTGAGGCTGCCTGCCGAAGCTTCCTGGCTCCCTGGTTTTGCCCCCGCTTCTCGGGGAACGCTACGTCTCGGGATCGTGATTCACGACCTCTTGTCCGCCGCCGCTCTGCTCTACGGTGCCCCGTTTGATGGCGCCTTGGCCCAGCGTCTCGGCCTTCCACTCGCTTCCCCTTCCGGATCGCTCAGCGGTCCCTGAGCTCTTCCAGTCGACGAGGGCTCGGCGCGTCGCCTCGGCACGCGACACCCTTGCTGGAACCCTAAGCTACGGAGCCCCCGCACGATGAACTCCCTTCGCATTCCCACTCTGCAAATCGCCGACATCGAGCTGCCCCGGGAGGTCGCCAGGCTAGGAGATCTGGCCTACAACCTGTGGTGGACCTGGTCTCCTGAGGCTCGCCAGCTCTTCTCGTCCATCGATGGCGAGACCTGGGCGCGCTACCGCAGTCCGATTCAGCTGCTGATCAACGTCGACGCCTCCCGCTGGGAATCGCTGGTCTCCAGCTCCACCTTCATGGCCAAGTATGGCGCGGTGGTCCAGGAATTCGATCGCTATATGAACGAGCTGGACAACACGTGGTTCCATCGTCGCTTCCCGGACCACGGCAAGGACGTGGTGGCCTATTTCTCGATGGAATACGGGGTTCATAGCTCCCTGGCGGTGTACTCCGGCGGCCTCGGGGTGCTCTCCGGAGATCATTGCAAGAGCGCCAGTGACCTCGGCCTACCCTTCATTGCGGTGGGTTTGATGTATCGCCACGGCTATTTCCAGCAGACCATCGATGCGGAAGGGCTGCAGCAGCATTCCTATCCGGAATACGACTTCAGCCGCTTGCCGATCCGCCCAGCGCTGACCCCCAACGGCCGCCCCCTCACCGTCGAGGTACCGCTGCTGGATCGCTCCATCTTCGCCAAGGTTTGGACCGCCCAGGTGGGGCGCGTTCCCCTGCTGCTGCTGGATACGGATGTCCCGCGCAACGATCCGGCGGATCGTCCGATCACCGACCTGCTCTACGTTCAGGGCCGCGAGATGCGCCTGATTCAGGAGATGGTGGTGGGCATCGGCGGGGTGAAGGCTCTGGAGGAGCTGGGGGTCAAGCCCTCGGTTTGGCACATCAACGAGGGGCATTGCGCCTTCCTGCAGCTCGAGCGCCTGCGGCGCCGGCTGGGTTCCGGCCAGTCTTGGGGAGAGGCCTTCGAGGACGTGCGCCGGAGCACCGTATTCACCACTCACACGCCGGTCACCGCCGGCAATGAGCAATTCGACCGAGATCTCGCCGGCCGCTATTTGCAGCCCTGGGGGGAGACCCTGGGCCAGAGCACCGAGACCCTGCTGGATCTCGGCGCCGAGCGTGAGGGGCTGAATCATCCCAACCTCAACCTCACCGCTCTGGCATTGCGCACCAGCTGCCACGCTAACGGCGTTTCGCAGCTCAATGGGGAAGTAGCGGACCGTATGTGGCGTCACCTCTTCCCCCATGTTTCGGAGTCCGAGCCGGTGATCTCCGGGATCACCAACGGGGTGCATACCGGAACCTGGATCGGTACCGAGACCCGCAGTCTGCTGGAGCGTCATCTCGGGCGCCGCTGGCCCGAGCTGCTGTCGGATCCGGGCAACGCCTGGGAACAGATCCGCGCGATTCCGGATCGCGAGCTGTGGGAGGTCCACCTCGCTCAGAAGGCGCGCCTGGGCCGCTTTACGCTGTCTCGGACCCGCGAGCAGCTCTCTCGCCACGGGGCATCCCCGGGGCAGCTGCGGCGAGCGGCGGAGCTCTATGATCCCAACACTCTGACCATCGGCTTTGCCCGCCGCTTCGCCACCTACAAGCGGGCCAACCTGGTGTTCTCGGACCTGGATCGATTCCGCCGCTTGATCACGGCCATCGATCAGCCGGTGCAGCTCTTCTTCGCCGGCAAGGCCCACCCGGCGGATCGCCCCGGCCAGGAGCTGATCCAGCGGATCTTCGAGCTCACCCGGGACTCGTCGCTGGAGGGTAAGGTCTTCTTCATCGAGAATTACGACATGCGGGTTGGGGCGATGCTGGTGCAGGGGGTCGACATCTGGCTCAACAACCCGCGCAAGCCTCTGGAGGCCAGCGGCACCAGCGGTCAGAAGGCGGCGATGAACGGGGTGCTGAACTTCAGCATCCTCGACGGATGGTGGCCGGAAGGCTACGATGGCCTCAACGGCTGGGCCATCGATCCGGGGCAAGATCATGGCGATGCCGGAGCGCAGGACGCGGCGGATGCCGCGGCTCTCTATGACCTTCTGGAGTTCGAGATCAAGCCTCTCTACTATCAGCGCGATGGCGAGGGGTTGCCCACCGGCTGGGTGCGCCGCATGAAGGACGCCATGGCCACGATCATTCCTCGATTCTCCGCCAACCGCATGGTGCGCGACTACGTGGAGCGCGCCTACCTGCCCACCGTTCGCAGCCATGGTGCGGTCCTGAGCTCCAGCTGAGGAACGCCTGAGGCGGCGGGCGCCAGGAGCCCGCCGCGCTTCGCGTTGGGCTCCGGCATCTTGCGGGAGATTTCAGCCAGTGTCTTCAAGCGTCGACTCCACCGCTCTTCCGTCCCCCTCTTCCTCTACTCTCTCGCCGCGGCAGCGGGAGTTGCTGGAGCGATGGGGAGAAATCCGTGATCTGGACGCCGCCACTGCCGTTCTGCAGTGGGACCAGGAAACTCAGATGCCGCCGCAGGGGGTCGAGCCTCGGGCCCGGGTGCTCGCGACCCTAGCCGGCCAGCGCCACCGGCAGCTGACGGATCCGCGCCTGGTGGATCTGGTAGAGGCCTGCGCTGACGAGCTCAACACGGGGGAGCTGGCGGCCCAGGAGCTAGAGCAGGGGGAGGCTGCCGCCGCCGCTCGGGTGCGCGAGGCGCGCAAGCTGATTCAGCGCACCGCGGCGGTGCCGGAAACCCTGGCCCGGGAGCTGGCGGAGGTCGAGGCGCGAGGCATGGTGGCGTGGGAGCAGGCCCGAGAGCAGGGGGACTTCGAGCTGTGGCGGCCTCTGCTGGAACATATGGTGGCGCTGAAGCACGATCAGGCCCGCTGCTGGCTGGACTGCACCGAGGGGGCCGACGGGCCCTACGACACCCTGCTGGAGAGCTTTGAGCCGGGGGCTCGGGAGCGAACTCTAGCGCCCCTCTTTGAGCAGCTGACGGATGAATTGGTGCCCCTGGTGCGGGCGGTGGCGGAGAGCGGAGTGGAGGTCGATGAGTCTCCCGCCCGCGGCGACTTCCCGGAGGCCGCCCAGCGCGCCTTGGGCTTTGAGGTGGCGAAGGCCATCGGCTTTGATTTTCAGCGCGGCCGTCTCGATCTCTCAACCCATCCCTTCTGTGTCGGATTCTCCCCTTCGGACGTGCGCCTCACCTGGCGATTCGAAGAGCAGGATTGGCGCCCCGGGCTGTACGGGATCCTCCACGAAGCCGGCCACGGTCTCTACGAGCAGGGGCTGCCGGAGGAGGAGTCCGCCTCGCCTCTCGGCGTCGCCGTCTCTCTGGGGATTCACGAATCCCAGTCTCGCCTCTGGGAGAACCTCGTCGGGCGTTCCCGTCCTTTCCTGCGCTGGCTGCTGGGGCCGCTGCGTCGTCATCTCGATCTCGGTGATGGGGTCAGCGTCGAAACCCTGTGGCCGGCTCTCCACACCGTCAAACCGACCTTGATTCGGGTGGAGGCGGATGAGGGCACCTACAACCTCCACGTCGCTGCCCGCTTCGATCTCGAACGACGCCTGTTCCGCGGCGAGATCTCGGTCGGCGAGCTGCCGGAGCTCTGGGACGAGACCTATGAGCGCCTGCTGGGGATCCGAGCAGAGAATCCAGCGGATGGCGTGCTCCAGGACGTGCATTGGTCGATGGGAGCCTTCGGCTACTTCCCGACCTACACTCTGGGCACCCTCGCCGCCTCCCAGCTCTACGCCGCCGCCGAGTCGGAGCTAGGTGATCTTCCGGCGGCCCTGGAGCGTGGGGAGTGTGCCGAGCTGCTGGCCTGGCTGCGGCGGCATATCCACCGCTGGGGCAGCCAATACTCCGCTGATCAGCTACTGCAGGAGGCCACCGGCGCTGAGCTGAGCCCGCAACCCTTCCTGCAAGATCTGCGGGCCAATGCGCGGGCGGTCTACGGCGTCAGCGTCTGAGAGCGCGGCGACGTAGCGTCCGCAGGCTGCTGCTCAATCTATTGGTCTGATCCCCGGAGGCTGGTTTCGCCTCCCGGGGAGGGCCTGGCCATGGGCGAGCGATGGGTTGCTCGGAGAGGTTTTGGTTGGGGAGGTGTGGGTAGGGGAGAGGAGATGTGGTTCGGGGGATAGAAAAAGCGCCTCTCGGCCCGGTGTTTCGGGCTGAGAGGCGCAATGCTGAGGCTAGGAATCCTAGAGCTGGCCATGCTGAGACTGGCCATGCTGAAACTGGCCATTCTGAAACTGGCCATTCTGAAACTGGCAACCTCTAGGATTGAGTCGTCCGCTACTCAGGCTTTGTTCTGCCATTTGTCGACCTGCTGCTGCAGGATGGTGAGATCCTGGCCAACTCCCGGAGAGTTGGTGTCGGCCATATCTGCCGCCTGGCTAGCGGTGTCGATGGCGGCGTCGACCTGGTCGGTGGCGGCGAGGATGCGAGCCTTGAGGGCGAGGGTCCAGTACATCGGAGCGTTGTTGGCGAGGCCCGTGACCCACTCCAGCGCCTCATCGAGGTTGGTGCGCTCCTGGTAGAAATACTGGGCCCAATTCCACACCATACGGCCTTCTGCGGGGGTCGCAGCGGCGACCTGCTCGCGGGCGGTTTCGACGACGATCGCGGAGGTGTCGAAGCTCACCGTGAAGGGCACGCGGGTGGTGCCCCAATGCACCGCTACCGTCGCGGATTCAGTGTCCTTAGGCTCGATGGCGATGTGGAATTGCTCCTGGTGGGGGGCCTCCTCCGCCTTGGCTTCCACCCGCAGGACATCGAGCTTCGAGTCGTATTGGAAGGCTCCCCACTGGGCGGCGTCGGAGTTGAAGATCACCGTCCAGCCCTTTTCGCTGGGGATCGTGAACACGCCGTAGAGCCCGGCCCGCAGCACCTTGCCCTGGATCTTGGCGTCGTGGCTGAGGGTCAGCGTGGTGGCCTCGTTGGCGCCGGTGCGCCAGACCTCGCCCCAGGGCACCAGCTCGCCCCAGATTTCGCGGTCGCGGGCGAAGGGACGGCTATAGCTGATCTCGACGGTCGACAGACCGACGGTCTGCGACACGGTGGCCGCAGGGCTGACCCGAGGCGGTCCGGCCTGGGCCGCTACCAGGGCGGGGACCACGAGGGCGAGCAGCGCTAGCAGCGCGATACTGCGGCGCAGGGAAAGAGGAAGGTGACGGACTGTGTTCATGGGAAGTCTCCTTGAGGGATTTTCTATGAGAAGGACCAGGGCCTAAGGAAAGATGTAGGGGTGCGACACTTTGCGGTCTGTCGTCGATTCAAATCAGTTGGCTGGTAGCCGAGAGCAGCCTTAGGAGGCTAAGCTCAACGCGAGTTCTGCCGTGGTGACTCGACTCACCTTGGCTCAGCTATTTATCATTATCTGTGGACGAAGCTCGAGGTTCCTTAGCAACTATCTACGGCGGGGAGGGCCTGAAGTTCGTCGCAGCTCTCACTGCTTACGAGCTTCGGCCGCTGGCTGCGGCTGTCGCAACCCATGCGGCGCCAACGTCCTCAATCGCGGCTCGGGCTCATTCTCGGTGCTTCGAAGCCCTTTGGGGTATCAGGAGTTTCCCGGACCCCGTTCCCGGGCCCTGAGCTCCCGGAGCCTGAGCTCCCGGAGCCTCACCTCCACCCGATCTTCCACTTCCTGACGCCCCTTCAGCTACCGTGACCCAGCCGTTGACTCCAGCCTCCCGCGATGGATTTCGCCGCACCGTGTTTTACAGCCTGATGGCCGGGATGACGCCGCTGATCCCGATTCCCTGGGTGGACGATCAGGTGCTGGGATGGGTGCGCGCCCGCATGGTGCGGACCCAGGGCCGCAGCGCCGGCTACGAGATTGGAGATCGGGCGCAGGCGGCGCTCCTCGGCCAGGAGCGAATCGATGCCGTCGGTGGCTGCTTCGGGTGGATGTTGAGCCTGCCCTTTCGGGTGGTCTTCTATCTGCTGAAGAAGATCTTCAAAAAGCTGGTGTTGATCTTCACCCTGAAGGATTGCGTCGACGTCTTCTCGACGACCTTCCACGAGGGATACCTACTCACCCGAGCGATGGAGCGGCGAGTGGTGGCGCCGGAGGAGCTGGCGCCGCGGGCCGAGATCTATGCGGCGCGCCACCTGCGTTGGGCGGTGGCGGCGACCTGTGAGCAGGTTGATACTTCCCCGGTCCGCCGTCTGGTCAAAGGGGTCTTCGGCGGCTCCCGCCGCGTGCTGCTGCGCGGCGCTCGGCTCTTGGTAGTGCTGCGCAACCGTCTGCGGCGCCTTCCCCAGGAGCCGGATGCCGGCGGTGATGGAGCTCGGGTAGGTGGCGTTGGGGCAGGTGGAGCCGCAGTGAGGGCTGGAACGGAAGAGGCTATCGCTGCCGCGGAGGCCGAGGAAGAGGGGCTCACCGGCGGTTTGGTGGATCGGCTGACCAAGGCGCTGAGCGAGGAAGGGGAATACCTCAAGCATCTCGACGAGGTCTTCCTCGAGCGCTGGTCTTTGGAGTCTGGGGGTGGGCGGCCTGGGGACGGGCGCGATTCGGGCGCGATGTCTTGAGGGAGCGGTATCTTAAGTAGCGATACCTCGAGGGAGCTTTGGGAGCGATGAGGCGGAGCCCGTTGCCCTGCTTCCTGTGCTGTCCCTATTCCCTCTGGCGCTCAGGAATCCGCCTCCTGCCGGAGGGTGCCACCCGCCCCCAGGGAGCCTAGAACCTTCTCCAACAGCGCCATTTCCTCCGCCGACGCCAGGCGCCAATGGCCGGTGTTGCGGCGGCGCTCGATGGCCGGCTGGGTGTAGCGTACCGAGGTCACCAGCTTGCCTTCCTGGTTGAAGACGTGGGCTCGCCCCCGTTCGCCGAGGACCACCAGGGTTTGGCGACGGGTGTCGTAGAGAATGTCCTGACGCCCGGCGCGGTGAAGGTCCCGCAGCGCCATAGGGGTGGGGCGATCGCCCTGAAGATGCCGCTGCTGGGCATGCTCGGTGCGCCGGGAGCGGGCGCGGCGGGTGCGTTCCAGGCGGCGAGCGAGGCCGGCGAGGATCGCCTCGACCCGCTCGTCTAGGCGGCTGGCGGAGAGCCGCTTGCGGCGGGCTCCGAGGCTGTCCAAAGCCTTCTGAGCCCAGCGCAGGGCGCTGCCCCAGGGCAGGCGGCCGAGGCGCGTGTAGAGCTGCTCCAGGGATTCGTCCCCGAGGTTGGCGACGACGACGTTGAGGGTCATGCGCCGCCGTCGCTGTTGCTTACCGCCGCCTCGGGATGAGAGAGCCTGGAAGGTCACGCCGACAGACCCGAGGGTGCCGTCGGCGGCGGGAAGGCTGTACCAGCCGGCCATCACCTGGCCGTGGAGCCGGTAGCCGCTGTGGGGATCGTGGTATGCCTCGATGAGGTCGCGCATCAGCTCTTGCCCGGCGACAACCCGGGTGAGGAAGCGAGAGGGAGTGGTGTAGAGGGCCTCGACTTCCGGATCCTGCCGCGCCAGCAGGTATTGGCCGAAGTCTTCGAAGCGAGGAATGCCGGTGCTGCCGTAGCCGGCGAAGATCTGGCGCGGGTCCAGCGGTCGGGAGTGGGCGCAGTCGGCGCTGGCGCAGCGCAGGCAATAGACCCGCCCCGGCTGGGCTACGGAGCGATGGGTGATGAGTGCCTGGAGGGCATTGTCGACGCTGTGCTGGAAGGCCTCTCGGGCCTTGGTGATGGAGTCCCCGCGACCGTCCAGGGGCAGGCTCCAGTCGAGATGAAGGGCGTCTCTCTGGGTCTCCAGCAAATGCCCCCAGGGGTGACTCTCGATGCGCTTGCGGGCCTGGCGGGAGAGCTCTTCGAGGGCGGCGGTGAGGGCGTCCCGGGGAGGGCCTGAATTCTGCCGCGAGTTGCCGTCTCCGGATGGGGCAGGGGTTGGTCGAGGTCTGTGACGCTTCATGGCAGCTGCGATGGGGATACAGGGGGAAGCCTGCGGAGGTGGAAGAAGCTTCCTGGGAGTCTCCACCGTGAAGCGGTGGATGGATTCCTCCGGGTGACTCCCGAGGGCTAGACCAGTGTACCGCCTGAGCTTCTCGCGGAGCCGGCTCGGGAGCCTTACGGAGGGTCGCGAGAGGAGCCTGAAACCTTCGGATCTTCCTCCTCGTTGTCCTCTATATCCCCCTGCTGGTATTCGCTGGCGTCGGGGCGGAGGATGAGCGCGCCGTCGCCGACCTGAGGATCGGGAGAGTAGCGGCGAGGTACAATAGAAAGGTCGGCTCGGCCGACGACACTTCCCGCTGAAGATCACAGCGATCTGAAGATCGCGGCGTTTGAAGATTGCGGCATTCGAAGATCATCGCGTCTGAAGAGCACCGCGTCTAAAGAGCATCACGTCTGAAGATCACCGCATAGAGCGCGACCGCCGCCGCGTCCGCCCCGCGAACCCGGTGGCACCCAGCGCTGAACCCCCCTACGGAGGATTCAATATGGGCCTGATGGATAAGCTCCGCGCCGAGCTCATCGACATCATCGAGTGGATCGATGATTCGCAGCACACCTTGGTTTGGCGATTCCCTCGCTACCACAACCAGATCAAGAACGGCGCTCAGCTCATCGTGCGTCCGGGGCAGAAGGCGATCTTCGTCGATCGCGGACAGATCGCCGATGTTTTCGACCCGGGGCAATATCAGCTCACCACCGCCAATCTGCCGATCCTCAGCACCCTTCAGGGATGGAAGTACGGCTTCGAGAGCCCGTTCAAATGCGAGGTGTACTTCATCTCCACTCGACAGCTGACGGATTTGAAGTGGGGCACCCCGAATCCCATCATGATGCGGGATGCGGACTTCGGGCCGATCCGCATTCGCGCCTTCGGTACTTACGCCCTGAAGGCGGTGGAGCCCAAAGCGCTGCTGGAGCAGCTGGTGGGGACGGACGGCAATTTCGAGGCCGACGAGCTCAGCGAGCTGATGCGTTCGATGATCACCTCCAGCTTCGCGGATCTGCTGGGGGAGTCCCAGATCGCCGCCCTGGATCTGGCAGCCCGCTACAGCGAGCTCTCCGAGAGTCTGCGGCGCAAGGTGCTGGAGCGGGTGGATGACGAGTACGGTCTAGATGTAACCCAGCTCTTCATCGTTAACATCTCCCTGCCGGAAGAGGTGGAGAAGGCCCTCGATACCCGCACCAGCATGGGGGTGATCGGGGACATGAACCGCTTCCAGCAGTATCAGATGGGGCAGGCGATGACCGCCGCCGCCAACAATCCCTCCGGCGGTGGCGCTGCGGAGGGCATGGGCCTGGGCATGGGCTTCGCCATGGCCAGTCAGATGATGGGGCAGATGCCTCAGGCCGGCGCTGCCGGCGCTGGTGGTTTCCCTCAGGCCGGGGGAGCGGCTCCGCCGCCGGTGGCTCCGCCGCCCCAATGGCACGTGGTCTCCGGTGGCCAATCCGCGGGGCCCTTCACTCCGCAGCAGGTGGTGCAGGGCATCGGGGCGGGGCAGGTGAATCCCCAGACCCTGGTTTGGACCGCCGGGATGGGGCAGTGGACCCCTGCGGGGCAGGTGCCGCAGCTGGCGGGCTACTTCCGCAGCGCTCCGCCGCCAGCTCCGCCGTCGCCGCCGACCCCACCGGCCGGTGGCGGTGCTGTCGGTGGCGGAACGGTGGGCGGAAGCGAGTAAAGGGATGAGCGCTCCCAGCGCTCCCGCTGCCGCGGCGGATGTCGCGGCGGCAGATGTGACGCAGAGCGAAGCGGTCCCCCGGCCCTCCATCGAGAAGGGGCGGGGGCATATCTTTCCCTGCGAATCCTGCGGCGCCGACCTGGAATTCCACATCGGGCAGCAGCAGCTGCGCTGCCCCTTCTGTGGCTTTTCCAAGGAGCTGGTGTTTGGCGAAGAGGAGAGCATCGACGAGCAGGACTTCAGCGCCATGCTGGAGCGGCTCGTGGAGCTGCGGCGGGAGAAGGGGACGGGGGAAGAGAGCCTCAAAGCGCAGGAGGTGGATTGCGCCTCCTGCGGCGCGAAGGTGGAGTTCACCGGCACTCTGACCTCTACCCGATGTCCCTATTGCGGCTCGCCGATTCAGCGCGAGGGGGTGCACCGCACCAGCTCGCGGATCCCGGTGGATGGCGTGGTGCCCTTCCGCATCGAGAAGCGCCGCGCTCAATCCAATCTCAAGCGCTGGGTGGGGAAGCTGTGGTTTGCTCCCAACGCCTTTAAGAAGGCGGGGATCGACGGCAAGTTCGACGGCGTTTACCTGCCCTATTGGACCTTCGATTCGATGACCTTCACCCGCTATCGCGGCAAGCGGGGAGAGCATTATTACGTCACCGTCGGCACCGGCAAGAACCGCACTCGCACCCGCCGCACCCGCTGGTATCCGGCTTCCGGTCGCTTCCAGCTCTTCTTCGACGATGTACTCTCGGTGGCCCACACGGCGCTGCCGGAGAACCTGATTCGGGCGCTGGAGCCGTGGCCGCTGGAGGAAGCCAAGCCCTTCCACGAGGACATCTTGGCGGGGCATACCGCCCGCACCTACGACATTCCGCTGGATCGCGGCTTCGAGGATGGCCGGCAGCGCATCGATGAAGCGCTGCGGGAGCAGGTGCGCACCCGAATCGGCGGTGACACTCAGCGTATCGACGACATCGACACCCATTACGACGCCATCACCTACAAGCACATGCTGCTGCCGGTGTGGCTGTTGTCCTACCGCTACAGCGGCAAGGTCTACCAGGTGGTGGTGAACGCCGCCACTGGGGAAGTGCAGGGGGAGCGCCCCTACAGCATGTGGAAGATCGCCTTCACCGGGTTGGCGGTGCTGATGCTGGTCTTCTTGATCCTGTCGGTCTGAGCTCCGCTCGTCTTCCAGAGCTCCGCCCTGTTGAAGGGAGTCTCTCTATACCGGCGGCCTCTCGAGGCCGCCGGGTGCTTTCACTCTAGGGGAGGGTCTTGCTGGGGGACGGCCCTACCCGGGAGCGGGTTCGGCCGGGCTCAGCTGGGGGGGAGGACGGGCTTCAGGGTCTCGCCGTCATCTTGCAGCAGCAGGAGGTGGAAGCCGCGGCGGGAGCTCATGCGCACGAAGCCCTCGTAGCCGGTGAAGGTCTCCTCGAAGAACCAGCCGCCTTCCTGTTTGGCGGTGATCTCCTTGTAGGCCTGCAGCACCTCCGGCGAGAAGTCCGGAGCGATGAGCAGGGCGCCGCCGATGTCGCCGGTTTTGACCCGGGCGGTCTTGGCGCGGACCACTTTGTCGCAGAAGTCCTGCAGTCCCTGCGGATCCAGGTAGCCGCAATAGTCCGCCACGTGGAGCACCTTGCCCTTCTCGTCGAAGGTCACCAGATCGAAGGAGTCGGAGCGGGCGTCGTCGGTGGGGTGCGGCAGGGTGTGATGCAGCAGCGCGCGACGAACCAGGAAGATCCAGGCGACGAGATATTTCCAGCTGCGATCCTTGTCCCTCTCGTGGAAGTAGGACGGTAGCTCCTTCAGCAGGTAGTCGAGGAATCGGTAGACCGGATCCGTCGGCAGCAGGCCGGAGCGCATCGCCGCGGTGAGGCCTTCGCCGAGGTGGGGGGTGATGCGGAAAGAGAGCACCCGCTGAATGCCGCCGGTCTGCTTGAGCAGGGCGAGCACCTTGGAGGTGGTCGACGCGGTGGCCCCGAGGTCGGTGTTGCCGGAGAGGCTCACCGGCTCGACTTCCAGCTCCACGTCCTCGAGGCGCTGGCGCAGGGAGATGAGCAGAGGCTGGGTGTGACGCTCCTCGACCCAGGCGCGAACGGCGACGTCGGAGACCCACTCCTGCCAGGGCTGATCGAGGGCCACGTCGCTCCAATCTCCGGCGTAGAGGGTGAGCACGATTCGGCCGCGATCGAAGAGCAGGTAGCCGCAGCCCTCGCCGCGGCGCAGCCGCATCTGCCCCGAGAAGCTCTCGTTGGCCAGCTTGTCCGCCAGCGCCGGAAGATGGGTGTAGGAAGAATCGAGATCCGCATGACGAGCAGGGCCAGGGCTCAGGAGCGACGCCAGGTTCTGCATTACCCCGGTGGGGATGGAGTCCGGCAGCGGGTGCAGAACGGGCTCGGAGATCTGCGAGAGACGGGCGGTGGCGGCGTTGCCGGTGAGGCTGGGATCGGTGGTGTCCACCGCGCCGATGATCAGGCCTCCCTCCACCAGCAGGCAGACGGAATCGACGAAGGCGGCCCCGGCGTAATAGGGAGCGTTGAGGGGCTGTTCCTGAAGTCTCTGCAGCAGCTGATCGGTGGATTGGCGATCGAGGCGCCGCTCCGGCCAGTTCTTGACGATCTCCAGCACCATGGCGCCGCGGTCCCCCGGCAGGTTGAGCACCATCGGGGTGGTCTTGGTGAGATCCGTTTGATCCGTGGTGACCGTTCCGCCCCCCGCCGGAGGCAGGGTCTCGAGGCGCAGGGTCTGGCCGGGGCCGGTGCTGGCATCGCACAGCGGGCGCAGGGCGTCGGCCATCTCCCGGGCGTTCTCGTAGCGCTCCTTGCGGTCTTTCTTCAGCGCCCGGTGGAGCACTGCCTGCAGTGCGGCAGGCACGTCCGGCAGGTGATCCTCCAGCGGTCTCGCCGGCTCCCGCAGGATGGCGTTGGCGACCTCCATGAAGCTCTTGCCGTCGAAGGGGTAATGACCGGTGAGCACGTGGAAGAGCAGCACGCCGCTGGCGAAGAGGTCCGAGCGACCGTCGATATCTTCTGCCCGCAGCTGCTCCGGGCTGGCGAATTTAGGCGTCGCCAACACCAGGCCCGCCTGGGTCTGCACCAGATCCGAGCCCTGCACGTGGGCAATTCCGAAATCGGTGACCTTGAGTCGGCCCTCGCCGACGATCATCAGATTGGAGGGCTTGATGTCGCGGTGGATTACGCCGCTGCGGTGGGCGAGATCCAGCGCCTCGAGAAGGTCCACGATCACTCGGCAGGCGCGGGGAATGTCCAGCGGTCCGCGCTTCTCGAGGATCTCCTCCAAAGTAAGTCCATCGAGCCATTCCATGGCGATGTAGGGAACGCCGTCCTCTTCGCCGATGCCATAGATAGTGGCGACGCCGGGGTGAGCGAGGGCCGCGGCGGCTCTCGCCTCCTGGAGAAATCGCTTGCGCGCCTCCTCCGCCACTTTCGGCTGCTGGCTTTCGAGCAGGTGGGGGCGCAGGGCCTTGATCGCCACTCGGCGCTTGAGCAGAGGCTCCTCAGCGCGGAAGACGAGGCCCATGGCTCCTTCGCCGATCTGGGCATCGATGCGGTAGGGGAAGGTGCGGGTCGGGGTCTTGGGGGGCGGAAATTGCGTCATCGCTTGGAGCTTACGGAGGTAAGGGGCGGTCGGATCACCCGGAGCAGAAAGCTCGTGGGGGAATCGTGGCCGAGAAAATGGGCAAAGAGGGCCGCTGCCGCGGTGGCGGGAAGCTCGGCGCTTCCATCGCCAGACCGAGGTCAGGGGCCAGTAGTTTACCGAATGCGATGCAACGGCGCTCGTTATGAATCCATCAACGCTGCAACGATCTCTCCCTTGGCGTCGCCAAGGGGCTGTTTGGAGGCGGTCAGGACAGGTTCGTTAGGACAGGCAGTCAGGGCAGAGGCGTTTGAGACATGAGGCGGAGGGCGGGGTTTAGGCGCGGTCGAAGGGGTGCGTAGGTCTTCGGGGTGTCCGCTGCGATAGTCTTGACGATGTGGCGACAATCCCGGGACCCTCAGCGGATCCGTCCTCAGCGGTGGAAGAGCTCGATCCTGAAGATCGAGGCGAGGAGAGGAGTGCGTCCACAGAGGCGGAGGATGCCGGCTGGCGCCGGGTTAGCGCGCAGCTAGAGGCGGTCATCGATCAGCTCGATGGTCTGCGCGGAGAGGTCTCCACCCTGCGGCGCAGGCTCGACGTGCTGGAGGAGCAGAGAGAGGCGCAAGGAGCGGCGGACTCTGCCCTCGAAGGTGTTGCGGCCCAGGGCTCCGCCACGGTTGTCTCGACGGGCGAACCTTCGGCCGATGGCGATTCCCTGGCGACGGTGACCAACGAGGCGGCCAGCCTTGAGACCGTCGGCATTGATACGGCCAGTGCGGAGAGGACCAGCGCTGATTTAACCGGTGCTGATTTAGCCAGTCTTGGGGCAGCCGATGCGGAGACCGTCAACGGCGAGACCTCGAGCCCCGACGGAGCCGTAGAGGACGGGCAGCAGGAAGGGAAACCCTCCAAGGGACGGATGGCGGAAGCGGTGGCCGCGGCGCGAAAACGCGTGGTGGCGGCGGCGCCGTCGCCGCCGCCGGAGCGGGCCCAGGCGCTGGAGACCACCATCGGCGCGGTGTGGTTCAGTCGAGTCGGCCTGGCGCTGTTGATGGTCTTCTTCGCTCTCTTTGCGCGCTGGGTGGTGCCGGCTCTCTCGCCGGCCCTACGGGTCACCGCCAGCTACCTGGCGGCGGTGCTGCTGGGCTTTGTCGGCCTGCGTCTCTCGCAGCGCCTTCCGACCTTCGGTCGCTCGGTAGTAGCGGGGGGGCTGGCGGTGGCCTTCTTCACCTCCTTCGCCGCTCATTTCGTTCCCCCCATGGCCTGTCTGCCGCTGGTGGCCTCACTGCTCTTGATGGCGGCCTTCGTGGTCGCTCTCTTGATCTGCGCGGAGCAATGGGACGCCCCGGGGATCGCAGGCCTGGCGCTCACTTTGGGCTACGTCGCCGCCTTTGTCGCCAGCTACGACGCCGAGATCTTTTCCATGGCGGCCATCGTCTTCCTCGCCGCCGCGGCGGTGGGGTTGGTGGTGCGCCACGACTGGCTTCCCCTGGGCTTCTACTCGGTTCTCGCTACCTTCAGCTTCAACCTGCTGACCTGGTTGGCGAACCCCGCCTTGGCGGCGAACGAGGACCGCTTCGCCCTCAATCTCGCCGCCCTGACGGCGTATTACCTGCTCTACGTCTCCGTCGATCTGGTGTTCCATCATCGCCTGGCGCGGCGCGGGATCGCCGCCTTCCCGCAGCGAGATCGGGTCGCCGGGCGCTGCATCGGAGCGACGGCGGTGGCCGCCTTCGGCGTGCAGGGGGTGCTGCTCTTCCACTCCATCCCCAGCCATTGGCAGCAGGTTCACCTCTTCCTCGCCGCCGCGGCCCTCTTCCAGCTGGTGCTCACGGTCGTTCACCGCATCTTCGACGGTGGGGAGCGCATGCTGCACCTCACTTCGGCGGTGACCTTCGTCACCCTCGCGCTCTTCGCTTCGGTGGGGGGGCTGGCCCTCAACATGGCGCTGGCGGCGGAGGCGCTGCTGCTGCTGGTCCTCGGCAGGACCACCGGAAATTGGTTCCTGCGGCCTTTGTCCCAGAGCGTCTTGGTGGTGAATTTCTTCCACTTCTGGTTCTCCGAGGCGCGGGAGGTCAACAGCTGGCCCCTCTTCCTCGGGGCGGTGGTGATGGCCTCGGTGTACTTCGTCAAATCCCACCACAACGACACCTGGGCGCCGGTGCCGGACGAGGCGCGCTTTTCGCCGGTGGGGGGCTTCTCCCGCTGGTGGCGCAAGGCCTACGGCCGCGCCAGCACGCCCATCGCCTATTGGCAGACCCTCTCCGGCGCGGCGCTGATCTCCTATCAATGTGACCTCTTTCTGGCCGCTCCCTACAACGCGCTGATGTTGGTGGGGCTGGCGGCCATTACCTTCGCCGCCGGGATCGCATTTCATAGCGCGCCGATTCTGCAGGGCGTGGCGCTGATGCAGATCTCCGCCGCCATTCTGCTCCTGCGCCAGCTCATCGAGGCGCCGGCCCGATGGCCTTCGTGGACCCGGGAAGTGAACCAGGGGGTGGTACTGGCCCTCGCCCTCCTCGCCCTGGCGGCGGTTTGGGTCGCCCGGCATCGCCATCGCCGCACCTATATGCGCTTCGCCAGCGCGGCCTTGCTGGCCACCGGCCTCGGGGCCTTGGGGGCCGGGCTGACCCCCGCGGTGGCGAGCCACCGCCTTCTGGCCCTCGGCCTGCCGGCGGTGGTGGCGGTGGTGATGTGGATCTCCATCGAGATCTGGCCTTCGGCGCCGCGGCCGGTGGCGGAGCTGTCCCGCCGCCTGGCTCGCTTCTATCGCGGCACCCGCCGCCGCCGCGCCGTATTTGCCGCCTTTGCGGCGACCGCACCCTTCGCTTCGGCGGGAGCGGTGCTGGAGCCCTTCTCCGCCCTCGCCTGGCTCTCCCTCTGGGGACTTGCCCTCGCCGCTGCGGCGCTGGTTCGCGGCAGCGCCTATCTGCTGCTCGGCGTGCTGATTCATCAGCTGGTCTCCGGGGCCCTGGTGATCTTCCACCTCTCCACCGGATCCGCCGCCCACAACCTGCTGAAGTGGTGGGTGGTGACGGCGATGGTGGTGGTGGCGGCGGCCCTCTTCCATCGTGCCGGAGCGGTGCGTCGGGCCTCCTTCGGGGTGGTGGGCTTCGTGGTCTTCTTCGAGAGCCTGCTGATCCTCGCCATCACCGCCGTGGCTCCGGAGCAGCGATTCGACCCGGTGTGGATCTGGGCGCTGCCGCTGGCGGGGCTGTGGTGGGTGATCGAAGCGCTGCGGGCCTGCCCGGTGCGCTGTCCGGTGACCACCAGCTCCTGGCAGGACCGCTGGGGGAGCCGCTGGCTGCCCCGCTGGTGCCACCCCGGCGCCGGGGTGGGATCGATCCTCACCGCGGCGGTGCTGGGCTGCATCCTGGGCCGTGCTCTGCCCACCGCCGCCGAGGCTCTGGGAGCGATGGCGCTGGCGGCTCTGCTGCTGCTGGCGGCGACGGTATTGCGCAGCAGCCCCTACCTGATGGCCGGTCTGCTGACTCTCCTCGGGCTGATGCTGGGGCACCGCACCCTTTACCTCGGCGACCTCAGCGGCGGCACTCTGCTGGAATGGACCACGGTGTCGACGCCGGTGCTGGCCGCCGCCGCTCTGCTCTGGGCGGCGCCGCGGTGGCGCCGGGGGTCCTTCTTCTGGGGCGGCCTGGTGGCCCTCACCCTCGGCCTGGTGGCCCTCGCTCAGCTGATCTTCGAGGCGCCCACCGGGGGAGCGCCGCGCTGGCTGTGGGGCCTGAGCTTCGCCGCCTGCTGGCTGGCTTTGGAGCAGCTGCAGCGGGGCGTGGTGGCGGCTTCGGAGGGCGCCACGGCGGACTGGCGGGACGAGCTGGATCTTCGCCGGCTGCTGCAATGTGGCCGCGGACTGGCGGTGGCGCTGTCGGCGGTGACGGCCCTGCTGCTGGTGGCGATGACCTGGCGTCAGGTGCCGGATCCCATCGTGATGGTCTCGGTGGTGCTGGCCTACGCGATCTTCTTTGTCGCTTTGACCGCGTGGTGGAAGAGCCCGCCCCTGGCGGCGGCCTTCGCGGTGTGCTTGCTGGTAGTCCATCCGCTGATTTACTGGCGGGTGGGTGCACGGGATGCGGCGGGGGAATCGCCGCTGCTGGCGGCGGCGGTGCTGGTGGTGACGCTGGTGGCGGGGGCGGCGGTGGAGGCGATCTTCCGCGCCCAGGAGGTCGCCGGTCAGCGGCGTCCCGCCTGGTGGGGGGCTTGGTATCCCTACGCCTCTGGCTTTGCTCTTTCCGCCTTGGTGCTGGCGGCGATGGGGGAGGAATTCTTCGGCGCGCCGGCCTACGCAACCCCTCTTCAGCTGGTGCCGGCGGTCCTCGCCCTGGCGGCGGCCCTACGCTTCGAGCTGCGATGGCTGGCGCGGGCTAGTCTGCTCTACGCAGCGCTGATGGTCCTCGCCCAAGCGGTGCTGGCGGCGTGGCTGCCGGCGTGGCGGGCGGAGCTCGCCCATGCGACCTTGTTCACCCTCGCCCTGCTGGTGCTGATGGAGCGCCTGGTGGCTTGGGTGCCCGCGGAGCGACTCTCCGAGGGGCAGCGAGCCTTGGCCTTGACCTATCGCTGGGGTTTGGTAGCTGGGGGCGGAGTACTGGCGGCGTGGTGCTTCTCCTGGGCAGAGGAGGTCGGTGGCCTGTGGGCGACCGCCAGCTGGAGCCTGCTGGCCCTGTTGTGGATGGGGCTGGGCTTTGCCTGGCGCAGCGTAGAGTACCGGCGGGTGGCGCTGGTTCTCTTCTTCGCCGCGATCCTTCGCCTCTTCTTCCTCGATGTCCCGAGGCTGGATCTGATTTACAGCATGATGGCCTTTCTCTGCCTGGGAGTGACCATGGTTCTCGCTTCGTACCTCTACAACCGCTACCGAGAAGAGATCGGACGATGGTTATGAGCACAGCAAGGCTAGTGATTCTTGGACCGCTCCTCTTCGCAGGCGTCGCTCTCGCGCTGCCGGTGGAGCAAGCTCTCGCGGCGTCGGCTGCGTCGTCGTCGGTGGAGGAGGCCGGGCTGCAGCCGGGGTCGGTGGTGCGCTGGCCCGGCGCCGCTACCGCCTGCGCTATCGACGGTCAGGCTGTGGAGCCGGTGGCGGGGGAATGTCTCTTTCCGGTGGATCTACTGGCTACCGGCTCGGTGACCCTGGAGCGCACGGTGGCGGGGAAGCGGCAGCGCACCACCGCCACCATTGGCGACTACCCCTATCCGCAGCAGCATATTCAGCTCAAGGACACCTCGAGGGTGAACCTTTCCCCCGCCAACCAGCAGCGCGCGGCGCGGGAGCGCCAGCGTATCGATGTGCTCTGGGATCGCCCCGCCGAGAGGCGATTCCGCCTTCCCCTGGCGGCGCCCCTGGACCCCTTGCCGGAAGGTGGCCGCTTCGGGTCCCGGCGGGTGTTCAACGGGGAGCCCCGAAATCCCCATACCGGATCCGATTACGCGGTGCCGGCGGGAACCCCGGTGCTCTCCGTCGCGGCGGGAAGGGTGATGCTGGCGGAGGAGCATTTCTTCGCCGGCAACAGCGTGTTCATCGACCATGGGGACCAGCTGGTGAGCATGTACTTCCACCTTCGAGACCTCGAGGTCGAGGCCGGTGACGAGGTGGAGCGAGGCCAGCTGGTGGGTACCGTGGGGTCCACCGGGCGGTCGACGGGGCCCCATCTGCACCTCGGGCTGCGGTGGAAGAACCGCCGGGTGGATCCGGCGGTGATGATGACGCCCCCGGCGGAGCTCACGACCCTAGCGCAGCCCTGAGGCATCGCTCAGAGACTTAGCGCCAGAGATCCAGCACCAGAGACGTCGCGCAGCCCGGAGGGCATCGCGGAACCTGCTGCTGCCCAGGTTCTGCTCACCCCAGGCTCAGCCGCCTAGACTCAGCCGTGTGGGCTGCTGTTCCTGAGCGATTATTTTTCTTCGGCGAGCTTCTGCGAGAAGCCGGCGCGGGGGATCAATTCCCGCCGGGCGGTCGGGCGGTGCGGAACTCCAGGCTGGTGCCGGCGGCGATCTCCTCGACCTCCACCACCCGCATCGGGGTGTCCGAGTCCCAGTCCACCTCCAGCTGAATCTGCACCTTGTCGCCGATCTCGATACCCTCGAGCTGCTCGTCATCGCTCACCGGGAAGGGCATGGTCATGGAGTCCATGCCGCTGACCTCACCCTGCCAGTTGACGAAGTCGTCGATGGCCTCATGGTGGATCATCAGCTCCGAGGCGGGGTTTTCCTCATCGGGAACCTGACGCACCTCGCCCCGCACCTCGTAGCGCTGCACGTCGTCATCTCCCGCCGCGCCGTGAGAGCTCGAGGAGTCCGCGCAGCCGGGGGCGAGGAGAAGGGGGAGGAGGGCGAGGGAGAGGAGGCCGCGAAAGATGAGGGAGCGCCAGCGAGTTGCAGCCGTCTGAATCAAAGCGGCAGAGGAGAAGCAGGACCGGGCTGAATGATGCATCTTGAGCTCCGACAGCGTCGTACAGATGGGTGAGGGGGAGCGATTGCCGAGAACCGGCGGAATCGAGCCCACATGGTAATCTGAGAGCCTGCGGCGTGCTATCAGAAAGACCAAAAAGACCACGACCGCAAGGAGACTCCCATGACTTCGAAGTCGCGTTCGCCCTGGATGCTTCGCTCTCTCGGTTCTCTCACTGTCGGCGCCTTCACCCTCGGCTTGATCCTGTGCTGCGGGGTGCCGGCGGAGGGCTCTCCGGAAGCTGCTGCCGAGGGGGATGGAGAATGGCGCACGGCGTCGATCTGGGACGACGGGCTCGCGGAATTCGCGGCCTATTCGGTGGACTGGTTCCACTACGGACGCTCTTATCCCGGGCGAGCCCTGTTGATCACCGTCAAGGAGCCCTGGGCTCCAGATCTGGAGGTCAAGGCCGACTACGCGCGGAAGGATGGCTTCGAGGTGCTGAAGCTGAATCACGTGCGCGACGTGGCGACGGGGATCTACACCTATCACCAGATGGGTAGCCTCTTCTGGCGTCGCGACGACGGTGAGCTGCGCAAGGCGGCCTTCACCAGCTCGGAGGCCTGCGGCATCACCACCGCGGAGGTGCTCGGAGGCCAGCTGGAGACCCGCTCCTACTTCGATGGTCAGGGGAACCGCAAGCAATCGCTGCCGGAGGGAGCCCTGCTGCGGGATGGTCTCGCCGTCAGTCTGCGCTCTTACGTCGATGCGGAGTCGGGGGAGGGAACCCTGAGCGTCTTTCCCACCCTGCTGGCGGCGCGGCTGCCGTCGTTGGAAGGCTACGAGGTCAAGCTCTCCCGCTCTCCTCGTCCGGGCTTCGAGACCGGCGCTGGGACCTTCGATGCGGTAGAGATCCGGCTCGAGGGAGCCTCGGGTACGGATTCCTACATCTTCGACGCCGCGGTGCCCCACCCTCTGCTGGAGCTTCGGCAGGCGGACGGAACCACCTACCGTCTGGAGAAGATCGAGCGCCTGCCCTATTGGCAGATGAGCGCGCCGGGAGCCGAGCACTGGCTACCGGAAGGGGTTCGACACTGAGCGCGGCGGCCCCCGCCCAAGCCTTGTCGGAGACCCTCTTCTACCTCAATCGACGGGCCGGGAGCGGCCGCGCCGCCGAGGTCTGGCGGCGCCTGGTCGCGGCGCGACCGGAGCTGGCTTCGGCTCGCTGTATTGACGCCCACGATCCACAGGCTGGCGCCGCGGCGCTGGAGTCCCATCTCTCTTCTGCCGAGCCCCCGGCCGGCGCCGGGAGGCGAGTGATCGCCATCGGCGGTGACGGCACCCTCCATTGGGTGATCCAGCGGCTGCTCGCCCAATCTCCCGGCTCTCGGCCGGCGGTGGGGATTGTCCCCGCCGGCACCGGCTCGGATTTCGCCCGCCATCTCGGTCTGCCGAAGGGGCCGGAGGCGGCTCTCCATCGCGCGCTGTCGGCGGCGCCGCGGCCCATCGACGTGATCGCCGCCGAGACCCTAGGTGAAGACGGCGCCGTGACGGGCTGCCGCTACGTCTTCAACGTCGCCTCCCTGGGGCTCTCAGGGATGGTGGCGGAGCGAGTCAACGCGATGGGGGATCGCGGGGCCTTTCCCTTCGTCCGGGCTACGGTGCACGGAATCCTGCGCTACCGTTCCCGCCGCTGCCGAATCCGCATTGATGGCGAGGATTCTTACGAGGGCGGACTCTTTCTCTTGGCGGTGGCCAACGCGCCCTACTTCGGCAAGGCGATGCACATCGCTCCCGGAGCTCAGATCGACGACGGCCTGCTGGACGTGGTGCTGATCGAGCCCCTGAGCCGCGCCGAGTCTCTGCTGCGGCTACCGCAGATCTTCTTTGGTGCCCACGTGAGCTCGAAGAAAGTGCGCTGTCTTCGAGCCCGGACGGTAGAGGTCGAGCCGCTGGAGGCGATGCCCTCGCTGGAGCTCGACGGGGAGCTTTGGGATCCGCCGCCGCTGCGCTTCCGGGTGCTGCCGCAGGCGGCGGCCTTCCTCTACTAGCCCTCCTAGAGGGCCTAGGGAGCCGTTCTCAAGGCATAGGCAGCGACCTGGTACTCCAGGGCCGAAAGGCGAAGCCATCGCCCGTGGGTCTGACGAGGCTGGATTCAGGACCCTGAGGCTTCCTTGGGGTAGAAGTGCGTTATGCTATCGGCTGATTCAATCAGAGTCTAAAGCTATCTACCGGGCTTGCCCCGGCATCCCTTTCCCTGTCATTTCCTGAAGCTCGCCAACCGGCTCCACCCTACCGGGCATCCAGAGACCCATACGGATCATTCACGTCGCGTCGAACCGACCGCAACGCGGCCCCCCCGCTGCGCCGGGTCTCAGATCGGCAGCCCTGCCGCCGATCCTTAAATAGCGAGGGGACGCAAGGAGGATTTCGAGACCATGAAGAAATGTATCTTGTCCGCAGCGGCGCTTCTGCTGGCGGCGATGCTCTTGCCCGCGACGGCGGAGGCACAGTCGAGCTCTGAGAGCCGTCGTGGAGCCGACTCCGCCGAGGAGAGCTCGAAGGTCGCCCTCGGCATTGGCGTGGGTATCGTCAAGCCGGAGAGCGATTCCGATATGTACCTCACCGCGAGCCTTCGCTTCCGCATCGGCGAAGGCTGGGAAGACGAGGACGATCGCCGCAGCTACAACCGTCGCGGCGACCGCGGGATCCGCGGCTACCTGGAGCCCGAGATCGGCTACTGGAAGCAGGACGGGACGGCCAATCGACCGGACACTGAAGATCTGCTGCTCGGCGTCAATCTGCTGGGGGTGGTGCCGACCCGCAATGCCGAATATTTCATCGGCGTTGGCTTCGGCGTTCACTTCATCGACACTGAGTTCACTCCCGCGGATACCAGCTTCGAGGCGATCGACGACTCGGATACCGCCATCGGCGCGAACCTTCAGGTGGGCCTGGACGTCAACATCAGCCAGAACGTCGCTCTCTTCGGAGTCGGCCGCTTCGATCTGGTGGAGGACGTGCGGGATGAAACTCAGCTGAAGGTCTATGGCGGCCTGCGCTTCAAGTTCTGAGGTGCTCGAGCCAGCGCTGCTGCACCTTGCAGCGGATCAAGAAGAGCCCAGCATCCTTTAGGGAAGCTGGGCTCTTTTCGTTTTCGTAGTTTCGTTTCGCCTTTGTCGAGGCGCAGGGTGCTCGGTCAAGAGTCCTGATCAGGAGTCGAGGATCAGCTCCGCATCCTCTTCCAGCGCTCCCCGCTGGTGCAGGTGGATCCAGTGGGCCTCCACCTGGCGGGTGGCCACCGGTACCACCTCCGGCGCTAGCCCTTCGTAGACCTGGGGCACCAGCTCGTCGAGTCGCCGGATGCCGGCGTTCCAGGCTTTGAGCACCAGATGCTCTCGCCACTGCCGGTGCCGCCGGGTCTCCCGCAGCCGCTGGCTGCCGTCGGTGGTCGGCGGGCCGTGGGAGGGGAAGAGAGTGCGCGGAGCGAGGTCTTCCATGCGCTGCAGGGAGGCGAGGTATTGGCCCATGTCTCCGTCCGGCGGATCGATGACGATGGTGCCGAGACCGGCGATGAGGTCTCCAGCCAGCAGAGAGCCGAAGGTCTCGTCGTAGAAGCAGAGATGCCCCGGAGCATGGCCGGGGGTGTGGAAGACTCGCACCGGGAAGGGGCGTTTTCCGCCGAGAACGACTCGATCCCCTTCGTGCAGCAGCTCGTCCACCTCAAGGCCGACCCGCTGCAGCCGCTGGGCGGTGAGGGGATGGGCGGAGACCGGTAGATTGAAGCGAGTGCGCAGCGCCTGCACTCCGCCGACGTGATCTGGATTGTGGTGGGTGATCCAGATGCCCCGCAGGGTGATGCCGTGGTGTTCTTGGAGATCTTCCATCGCCGCGATCAGGGCATCGATCTCCCGCTCGAAGGGCGAGCCGGGGTCTACCAACACCGCTTCTTCCAGGCCCAGCACGAAGGCGTTGATGTGGGTCGCCGGGGGTAGGGTGGGGCAGAACAGGGGCAGGGTGACCACCCCTGGCCGCAGCTCGAAGCGACGGAAGGGGCCCAGGAGGGTCTCCCGGGGGTTGCGCAGTCGCTCGAGGCTCCTTTCCGGCGGGGTTTCCGCCAGCACCCGAAGGATATGGAGGATCGGTGGAGAGGTGATCACTTCTCCCGCCTCCCAGGCGGCCAGACCCTGGTGGGGTTCGATCCACTCCCCCTCCACCAGCTCGCCGCCGTCGACCTCCGGCTCGGCGTCCGCCTCGACTTCGAGGAGAAAGAAGCGATTGTCGAAGCGCACCGGCATGAAGGGGGGAGTCATCCACCGTCCGGCGAAAATCAGTCGTCCAGCGTCGAGATGAATAGGCTCGAGATCCAGCCGGCGCAGCGCTTCCGGGAAGGCGAGGCGATCGGTCAGCAGCTGGCGCCGCACCTCCTCTCGCCGCCCCGCCTCGAGGGCGGGCGCAGAGGGCAGCAGGGGCAGCAGCCCGACCTCCTCGAAGAGCTCCCGCAGCGCCCCGACGGCGACCCCCGGAAGGGCGTCCGGCTCGGGGCTCTGCTCTCGCAGGTGAGAGCTCGGCTGGGTTTGGCCGGGGGGGATGAGGTCTAGCCCCTGGGGCTGGGCGCTGAGGGAGATCTCGGCGTCTTTGGCCTCCAGCCGTCCGCCGGGGAAGGCGTGCCAGCCACCCATGAAGCGCAGCCGCGGATTACGGCGCACCCAGTAGACCTCCAAGGTGCCGTCGTCGCGCCTCCGCCAGGGCACCACCGCCGCTGAAGGACGGGTGCTGGGGGGCTTTTCCTTGATCGCCTCCCGAGCGCGGTCCAGCAGGCGTTCGTAGAGCGTGCGGCCGGCGGGGGTGGAGAGCTCCGAGGCCTGGCCGGCCCCCTGGGGAGAGGAAGAATCCATCGCGTCAGCGGGGGCGGAAGGTCGCTTCTGGGTATCGCTCATGAGGGTGTTCGAGCAGCGGAAAAGGCTGCCGCGCCGTCGGGAACGGCGAAGAAATGACCCTACCACGGGCCTGCCGTCGCGCCGGGAAGTGTCGATGCCGTGGCGGCCGGTGCTGTTGCGGTCGGTGCTTCTTCGGGGGATGGCTAAACCACAACGCCCCCGCCGGGGCGGGGGCGTTGGGAACCGGGGCTTTCCCCGGCCGCCGATGGCTCAATGACGATGCCTGTCAGTAGCTACATCGGTCAGGAGCCCTCTCGGTATGTAGCGACGGTCGTTCAGCGAGCTGCCGTGGCAGGAGCGGCCTCGATCAGCATCTCGGTGACGCCGCCGGCGGGGGTGCGCAGGAAGGTGGCGCTGCCCTTGACCTCGTCGTAGAGGCAGGCGATGACGCTCGTACCGGCGTCACAGCGATCTTCCAGGCTGGCGGCGAAGCGAGTCTGCCAGTCTTCGCATACGGTGGCGACGCGCTCGACGGTGGAGGCGCCGGAGCCCGGCACCAGGATCTCTTCCCGCAGGGCCTGGGCCACCAGCTCACCGGCCTGTCGCCCGCAGAGGTCCTCGGAGAGGTCGACGAAATAATCCGGATCGTCGTCCCCGGCCTCGTGGTGGCAGTAGTGATCGTAGAACTGGAACGAGGCGGCCATGGAGAGCAGACTGGCGACCTCACGGCCAAGATGCCAGCCGGCATCCTCGGTGGAGAGCAGAGCGCGGGCCGCCTGGCCCAGCTCCGAGTCCACCGCCGCCCCCTCCTGGGCGGGCTCCAGCAGCGCCCGGCTCCACAGCTCGGTGCTGTCCGCCAGGGCCTGGAGATCCTCGTGGCCCAGGGCGGAGCCGAGGCTGCGGGGAGTGCAGATGCCGTCACAGATGCCGCCGGCCCAGCCCGGCTCTTCCCAGATCACGTCGCAGCCGGTGCCGATGTTGCCGCTGGGTTTGTTGACCCGGAAGTTGCAGATGTCCTCGACGGTGAAGGAGCCGGGACCGTAATTGCAGCGATCCGCCGGCTTGCAGTCGCCGGAGAAGTAGCAGGTGCAGTTGGGCATATCCGGCCACACGCTAGCGTCCCAGCCGCGGGCGTTGCCGCCCTCGAACTCGTCGTCGAAGATGGTGGTTTGGGCCTGCGCCGGAGCGGCGAAGAAGGCGAACGAGGCCAGCGCCAACAGGGCGATGGCAAAGCCAGTGAAGGCATATCGAGAGAGTTTCATTACGGGACTCCCCCCCTTTTTGGACAGAGACTAGATGGGATGGTCGACAGAATCGGTGCGTAATGCTAACACCCTTCGAAGCGGACTGTGCCTCGTCTAGCTCTCTAAGATCGAAAAATCTGCTTGAATGCGCAATTTGTAACCCGTCGACGCCCAGCGCCCTTGTTTATCGGCCCGGCTTAGGGCGTGAGATCGCAGTCGTGGTGGCCGCATTCGATGTCGTTGCAATAGCAGCAGGTGAACTTTGGCCCCACGCATTCTTCGCATTCCTCCCGCACATGCCTTCTAGGGCACAGGGGCTGCTGCTGCAGTGCTTGATGACCTTGTTGCGGATTTCGCTCGTAGGTGTGGCTGGCACACTGGGGTCGGAGAGACTGACCTCGAATTCAAATTGTCTCAGATCAGTCTTTGCGTCGGCGATGAGCTCGGCGTTCTCGCCGGTGAGGGTCCACACGGCGATTCGGTCATCGCTAGCCTGAGGCCATAGTCCTCCCAGGGAGGGAGCGCCGCCGGGCATGGTTGTCGTCACCACGGCGGTGCGCTGGGTCACTTCGGTGTCGCCTCGAAGCGTTTGGCCTTCCGAGGTCTTGGCGTAGTCGATACCCAATACCAGTGCCAGCAAGGTATGACTGGGTTCGGAGTAAATCTTGGCCCCGTGTTGGAAGGCCTCGCCGAATTCCAGGCGCAGCTGGAGATCCCCATTGGCGGAGCTCGAGCCGATCACGATTAGATCGGCCTCGGCGGTGGAGCCCTGAGCAGAGACGGGCACCGTGGCGAAGCTGAAGCATAGGAAAAGCGCGGCGGTGAGCTGATAGCGCATAGATTTGAGCCTCCTCTAAGACATTAGGCCAGCTATTTATCAAAAATGGTAGCAGATGGTTTTTTTGGGGATGTACCTAGAGCAAAAAAGAAAACGCCGCGCCCCCGAAGGGAGCGCGGCATTCTGAGTTGAGACGTCGAGCGAGGCAAGGCGTCGAGCGAGTCGGCCGGATCAGCAGACCCTAGCTCAGCAGATCAGACGGTGACCGGCTTGAGAACCTGGGTCTCCATGAGGTCGGTTTCGGCCTCCTCGGTGCTGCGGGCGAGGACGGAGATGATCTTCTCCAGCGCCCAGTCCAGCTCCTGACGGGTGATGGTGAGGGGCGGAGCGAGACGGATGACGTGCTCGTGGGTTTCCTTGCACAGGATGCCGTCCTGCTGCAGAGACTCGCAGAAGCGACGGGCGCCGCCGGCCTCGGCCTTGAGCTCGATGCCGATCCACAGGCCCTTGCCGCGAATTTCGTGGACGTAGGGGCTGTCGATGGCCTTCAGGCGCTCGATGGCGTACTCGCCGAGGATGGCGGAGTTCTCGATCATGCCTTCGTCTACCAGCGCCTGCATGGCGGCGCGGGCCACCGAGGCGGCGACGGGGTTGCCGCCGTAGGTGGAGCCGTGATCGCCGGGGTGGAAGACTCCCATCACCTCGTCGTCGGCGAGCATCGCCGAGACCGGGTAGAGGCCGCCGGAGAGGGCCTTGCCGATCACCACGATGTCCGGGCGAATGTTGGAGTGCTCGTAGCAGAAGAGCTTGCCGGTACGGCCCAGGCCGCTCTGGATCTCGTCGCAGATCAGCAGGGAGTTGTAGTCGTGGGTGAGCTGGCGCACTCGGGACAGGAAGTCGGTCTCCGGCACGATGATGCCGCCCTCGCCCTGGATCGGCTCCACCATCACCGCGGCGACGTTGGGGTGCATGGCGGCGGCCACCGCGTCAGCATCGCCGTAGGGCAGAATGCGAAAGCCCGGGGTGAAGGGGCCGAAGCCGCTCTTGTACTGCTCCTCCGAAGAGAAGCCCACAATGGTGGTGGTGCGGCCGTGGAAGTTGTTGTCGAAGACCAGGATCTCCGCCTGATCCTTCGGCACGCCCTTCACCGTGTAGGCCCACTTTCGGGCCGCCTTGATGGCGGTCTCCACCGCCTCGGCGCCGGTGTTCATGGGCAGCACCTTGTCGAAGCCGGTGAGCTGCGAGAGCTCCTTATAGAAGATGCCCAGCTGATCGTTGCGGAAGGCGCGGGAAGTCAGAGCCATGCGGCAGCTCTGCTCGATCATCACCTTCAGCAGGCGAGGGTGACAATGGCCCTGGTTCACCGCGGAGTAGGCGGCGAGACAGTCCATATAGCGTCGCCCTTCCACGTCCCAAACCCAAACCCCGTCGCCGCGAGTCAGGACGACGTCCAGCGGGTGATAGTTGTGGGCGCCGTAGCGATCTTCCAGAGCGATGTAGTCGGCGGTGCTGTGGGCCTTCATGGGGGCTACCTCCGGTGGGATTTGTCGAGAATTCTCTCGAGAGGGTTCCTTCAACGGGCTCCGGCGGGGAGAAGATGAGGGCAGGGGAGGGCCGATGGACGGCCGAGGGAGTGTGCCGGAGGCGGGGTGTACGGTTAGCGCTGTTGATGACGCCGACCCAGGATCCTATACGTGCTGACCCCTCGGAAGATAGAGGTACCGGCGAAGGAAAGAGAAAGCCGGCAGGAATCCTCTGTTCGTATCCTCCGTAGTATGATCTGGAGGCTGTGATGAAGGACCCGAATACTCCCCCCGACCCCCTCGCCCCGCAGGACGCCCGTGACCCGGAAGCGGTCACCTCTGGAGCTCCCACCGCTGCTGGAGCCGACCCGGTCGTCGACCAGGCTGCCGAGGATGCCGCGGCCAGCGTGGCGCCAACCAGCAACGTGGCGACGGACAGCAGCGTGGCGGCGGGCGCCGCGGATGCGCAAACCGTCATGACTCTGGAGGGCTCCCTGCAGCCGTCCGAGACAGGCTTCTCAGAGACAGACGCTGGGAACGCCGCGGTGGAAACCTCAGATCTAGCGGCGGAAGCTGAGTCTTTCGCAGCTTCGGGCGCCGCCTCGACGCCCGGGGTGCCGGTACCCATTCCGCCGACGCTGCGGGCGGTGAACTCCGCGACGGCGATCTGGCGGGACTGGATCGCCCCTTTGGTGATCATCCTCGCCCTGGTGCTCTCTTTCCGCTCCGCGCTGGCGGACTGGAACGACGTGCCCACCGGCTCGATGCTGCCGACGATCATCGAGGGCGACCGGATCTACGTCAACAAATTGGCCTATAGCCTGCGCTTCCCCCTCTCCACCGTGCATTTGGTGAGCTGGGATGGTCCTGAGCGGGGAGACATCATCGTCTTTCTCTCGCCGGAAGACCGCAAGCGGCTGGTCAAGCGGGTGGTGGGCGTGCCCGGGGACGTCATCGAGCTGCAGGACAACCGGCTGATCCTCAACGGCGAGCCGGTGACCTACGATCACCTGGACGAAACGATTTACCACACCGAGACCGTCGAGCGCCTGGAGCGCCTCAACGTGCTGCTGTGGCAGGAAGATCTCGGGGACCGTAACCACGCGGTGGCCTTGCAGCCCTTCCCCCGGGCCTCGGTGCTGAGCGATACCTTCGGCCCGGTAGAAGTGCCCGAAAACGAATATTTCGTCATGGGCGATAACCGAGACGTCAGCCGTGATTCCCGATTCTTCGGCACCGTCGATCGCTCCCTGATTCTCGGCGAGGCGACGGCGGTGATGTTCTCGAACCCGCCCGCCGATCCCTTCTACTCGATGCGCGGCGATCGTTGGTTCGTCTCCCTCGACTGATCGCGCGGGCGAGGTGATGCCCTCCCGGCAGGGGCTGCGGCACTGTGTCTTTAATGTGCCCTGTGTCTCCTAATCTAGGGTCAGCTGACGTCGATGGGCTCCTGGGGCTCGACGCCCTGGAGTCGGCGGTTGATGAGCACCCTAAATTAGGGCCGACGGTGGTGCATCGAGCGCGCCTCGAGGCCCAGCCCCGGCGTTCGGGGACTTTGGAGAAGGAGCTGCCGGAAGCGCTGCTGCAGATCCTGCGGGAGCGCGGGGTGGAGAATCTGTGGAGCCACCAGGCGGAGGCCCTGGATCTCGCCCGCCGGGGAGAGGACGTGCTGGTGACGACCCCCACCGCGTCCGGCAAGTCCTTGGTCTTTCAGCTGCCGGTGCTGGAAGAGGCGCTGAAGGGAGGGGAGGGCAGGGCTCTTTGGCTCTTCCCCCTCAAGGCCTTGGCCCAGGATCAGCGCGCCAAGCTGATGGAGATGGCCTCTGCCGTGGGGGTAGAGGAGAACTTCTGCGCCATCTATGACGGCGATACGCCGCGCTCGCTGCGGCCGAAGATCCGCGCCGATCCGCCGCGGGTGCTGATCACCAACCCCGACATGCTGCACTTGGGTTTGCTGGCCCACTGGAATAGCTGGCGGCCCTTTTTCGCCTCGCTGCGCTGGCTGGTGCTGGACGAGCTGCACACCTATCGCGGCGTTTTCGGCAGCCACTTTCATCACGTGCTGGCGAGGCTCCAGCGCTTGTGTGCTCGGCTCGGCGCTCGCCCCGCGGTGATCGCCTCCTCCGCTACCGCCGACAACGCTGAGAGCTTCGCCGCGACCCTGATTCGGCGCCAGCTCACCACCATCGAGACCAGCGGCGCCCCGCGGGAGGCCCGCCGCTTCGTGCTGCTGCGCCCCTCCGCCAGCCCCTACACCGCGGCCCTGGACCTGCTCTGCCTGTGCCTGGAGCACGGCATGAAGACCATCGTCTTCACCAAGGCCCGGCGCATCACCGAGCTGCTCTATTCCTGGCTGCGGCGGCGGGATCCGGCGCTGGCGGCGCGGGTGCGCTCCTATCGGGCGGGCTTCCTGCCGCAGGAGCGCCGGCGAATCGAGGGCCGCCTGGCTTCGGGGGAGCTGGATGGGGTGATCTCCACCTCGGCGCTGGAGATGGGGATCGACATCGGAGGCCTGGATGCCTGCATTCTGGTGGGTTACCCCGGCAGCGTGATGGCCACCTGGCAGCGCAGCGGCCGGGTAGGGCGCAGCGGGCGGGAATCCCTCACCGTGATGGTGGCGCTGCCGGATGCTCTGGACCAATACTTCCTCGATCACCCCCAGGAGCTGCTGGAGCGGCCCTGCGAGCGGCTGATCATCAACCCGAGGAACCGCCCGGTGGCGGAGGCCCACCTGCGCTGTGCGGCGGCGGAGCTGACGCTTTCCCGGGAGCTGGACGAGGATTACCTGGCCGACCAGGAAGAGGCGGTGGAGGCTCTGGTGGCGGCAGGAGATCTGCTGGAGGACGCCTCCGGCAGCGAGCTCTTCTGCGTTCGCCGTCGGCCCCACCGAGATGTCGCTCTGCGCGGCAGCGGCGGGACCCTCGAGGTGCGCCTGGATGGTGGCGAGGGAGCGGTGGTCGGCACTCTGGACGCCGGCCGAGCGCTGCGGGAGGCGCACCCCGGGGCGATCTATCTTCACGGCGGGCGCTCCTTTCGAATCGAGGCGCTGGATCTAGACTCCCAGCGCGCCCTGGCGGTGGCGGAAGAGGCGGATTACTTCACCACGCCGATGGCCCATAAGGAGACGGAGATCCTGGAGGTCCTGGAGCGGCGGGACGATGGTCCCCTCACCGCCTGGTTGGCGAGGCTGCAGGTGCGGGAACAGGTCACCGGCTACGAGCGCAAGCGGCTGCTGGATCAGGAGGTGCTCACCCGGCGGGACCTGGTGATGCCGAAGACCGAGATGGAGACGGTGGGGCTGCTCTTCGCCGCGGGGCCCGCCATCGAGGATGCCCTGAGGCGGGCGGAGCAGGGCTTCATGGGGGCGCTCCACGCTTCGGAGCACGCCGCGATTTCTCTGATGCCGGCCTTCGCTCTGTGCGATCGCGGGGATATCGGCGGCATCTCGATCCCCTTCCACCCCCAGGTGGGAGCCGGGGCGGTGTTCATCTACGACGGGCATCACGGCGGCATGGGGCTGGCGCAGGAGGCCTTCCAACGCTTGCCGGAGCTGCTGTTGCGGGTGCGGGAGCTGCTGGACGCCTGCCCCTGTGAAATCGGCTGTCCCAGCTGTATCCAGAGCCCGAAGTGCGGCAACGGGAATCGACCCCTAGACAAGGCCGGAGCGGCCCACCTTCTGCGCCTGCTGCTGGCGGAAGAGGCCCTTCCGGAGCCTTCTGATCCGCGCCTGGAGATCACCTTCGCGGCGCCGGAGGACGAGTCCAAGAAAGGCGAGGAAGGGGCCTCGGCCCCCGCCTGGGGAGGGATTCTTCGAGAGCCGGGGGCGAAGGTGGATTCGGCTCCGGTGGAAGAGCCCGCAGCGGTTGCGCAGCGCACTCTGCCGGTGGGAGAGCTCTCTCATCGCGAGGGTTCACGGTGCGGTAGTGAAGGGGGCCCGGCGGCGGTCGGCGCGTCGACGAGCCCCGAGGTGCCTAAGGCGAAGGCTGGATCATCGAAGACCGGCTCATCGAAGAAGGGGACATCCAAAGCTGGCTCATCCAAGGGTGGCTCATCCAAGAGCGGGCCATCGAAGGCCGTCTCGTCGGGGTCTGCGTCTCCAAGCCCTGCGTCTCCAAGCCCTGGGCCGTCTGGATCCGCGTCGTCGGGTTCTGGCGACTTACCTCTCACCGTGCTTTTCGACCTCGAGACGAAGCGCTCGGCGCAGGAGGTGGGGGGGTGGAATCGAGCCCACCGCATGGGCATCGCCATCGGCGTCGTCTGCTTCCTGGAGGAAGGCCGATTGGAGGTCTATCCCGAGGATCGGGTGGGGGAGCTTCACGCCGATCTCCGCCGGGCTTCTCTGGTGATCGGCTTCAACAGCCGGCGCTTCGATTACGCGGTGCTCTCCGGCTATACCGGGGAGGACTACAGCCGCACCTTACCGACGCTCGATCTGCTGGAAGACCTGCAACGGCGCATCGGTCGCCGGGTGAGCCTCGATAGCCTCACCGCCGCCACTCTCGGCGCCAAGAAGAGCGCCGACGGGCTACAGAGCCTGGAATGGGTGAAGCAGGGGCGGCTGGACCTGGTGGAATCCTATTGCCGCCGCGACGTCGAGCTGCTGCGAGACCTCTATCTCTTCGGGCGCCGGGAGGGCTACGTCCAGTTCACCCGCCGCAAGACCGGCGGCGAGGTGGAGAGAGTGGAGGTCGATTGGTGAGATCCGAGGGAAAATCTCGGATCTCGGCTGGGCACCCCTAACCTGGAATGCTGCCGCTGACGGCATGCCGCCGCCTGGATTTTTCTGAATTGCTTCCGCCGACCGACTTCCGCTGAAAAGGGGGAGCGGAGACCGGCCCGACCGACTCAGCTGCACTCAGAGGTTGTCGACCACCTCGAGGAGCTGCTGCAGGTCGAAGGGCTTCTTGATGTACGCCGCGGCGCCCCCGTCCAGCGCTCGCTGGGTGTCTTCTTCCTTGCCCTCGGTGGACACCACCACCACGGGAATCCCCGCCAGGGCGTCGTCGGACTTGACTCGGCCGAGGAACTCCAGGCCGTTCATGTTGGGCATGTTGATGTCGAGCAGGATGGCGTCCACATCCGGGTGGTCGCTGAGCATGCGGAGCCCCTCCACGCCATCATTGGCGTGGACCAGATCGTATTGACGCAGCATCACGCCGAACATCTTGTGGATCAGCTTCGAGTCGTCGACGATGAGGAACTTTTTCTGCGCCACGGTGAATGGGCCTCCAATTCACGGCCTCTGAAGGTGTCCGGCGGCCAGATCTAGCTCAGTGGGGTTTTGAAATGCCCTGAGAACGATCTGCTAGGGGTCTGTAGCCCCGGCGGTCGGCGGACGTTGGCCATTTCGACAAACCGCTCGATTCCTGCCCCTGGAGTAGGCAGCCAGGGAGCGCTCTCCCTGGGACGTTCTTTGGCGTCCTATGCCGTTGGGGAATGGAATCGAGGGAAGGGACCAGGCAAGAGCGCCTGGAATCGCCGGTAGACTAGCCTAAGGCCTGTTTCTACGCAAGCTTCGACCTGCGCTGCGATCCCTCTCCGAAGGGGTTGTTGGGAGGGCGCTGCCGGATCCTTCTTAGGCGAGCCTCAGACCTTCATCGACGAGTGCTCGTCTCTTGACATGGGGCGATGGCGGCGGGAGACTCTTCGTCTCTGTTTCGACACGGTTCCCAGCTTTGCGCCGCGCATCTCGCGGGGCCCGCCTCTCGATGTCCGGTTTCGTCTCTTCGCGCCCCAGCCGCGCCATTCGGTGCCTTCGCTTCGAGCTTCCTTTCGCACCGGAGGCTCCGTCGGCCGCCCTAGGGACCCTCCGTCGTCGGGACCTTTCACCCATTCCTCAAGGTTGAGAGCGCCATGGACAGCGCATTCAAGGAGTTATTAGAAGACTTCGTCCTGGAGGCGCGAGAGCGCGCCGACACGGTAGAGGAGATGCTGCTGTCGCTGGCGGAGGCCAGTGCCGAGGAGCGAGAGCAGAAGGTCGCCCGGGCGAAGCGCCAGCTCCACACTCTGAAGGGCAATTCGGGGATGATGGGCTTTGGCGAGCTGCAGACGCTGGCCCACGAGATCGAGGACGCCGTCGAGGCGCTGGATCTGGAGTCGCCGGAGATCGACGAGCTCCTGCAGCAGCTGGATCGCTTTCGGCTGCTGTTGCGCCAACAGGTCGCGAGTCAGCTGGAGGGAGGGGAAGACTCCGACGAGGACAGGACCCGGGCCGGTGACGAGCCCTCCGAAGCGGACGGGGTCTCGGCTGGGGAATCCGCTGAACAGGAGACCGGTTCCGACGACGAAGGAGCCGAGGCCCGGGCGGATAGCCCCGGCGAGGATCCGCAGGAGCAAGAGCAGGAGCAGGAGGAGGTCAGCCGAGAGCTCGCCTCCGGCGGCGTTCGGGTGCTCTTCAGCGAGCTGGACGGCCTGGTAGAGCTGCTGGCGGAGGTTCTGCTCTATCGCAACCGCCTGGGGGATTCCCTCGGACAGGTTCGCCAGCTGCTGCCGGGGGAGAACCGGGAACAGAGCGACGCCTGGGACGAGAGCGAGGCGGTGCGTCAATCTCTGGAGCAGGTGCTGGATTTTCTTCAGGAGCGCATTCTGCGGCTGCGTATGGTGCCGCTGGCGACCCTCTTCCGCCATCTGTCTCGCATCGTTCATGACGAGTCCCGTCGGGAGCAGAAGAAGGTGCGCTTCGTCACCGACGGTGGCGATACCCCGCTGGACAAAGCTCTTCTGGAGCTCGCCAGCGAGGCCCTCGGACACCTGGTGCGCAACGCCGTGAACCACGGGGCGGAGCGCCCCGCGGAGCGCAAGGCGGCGGGGAAGGACGAGACCGCCGTGCTGCGGCTCTCGGCGGCGGTGAAGGGCCAGGAGGTCCATATCGAGGTCGAGGATGACGGCGGCGGGATCCACTACGAATCCCTGGAGGCGCTAGCGCGAGCGCGCGGCTTGCCCCACCGCACCCGGGCGGATCTCGACGCCCTGATTTTCGAGGCGGGGGTTTCCACCCGTTCATCGACCTCCCTCTCGGCGGGGCGCGGCGTCGGCCTGGCGGCGGTGGCTTCGGCGGTGCGGCGCCACGGCGGGCGCATCGACCTTTCCTCGATGCCGGGGGAGGGGACTCGCTTCCTGCTTCGCCTGCCTCTGTCGGTCTCCATCACCCGGGCTTTGCTGCTGCGGGTGGATGGCGAGGTCTACGCTCTGCCGCTGGGGGCGGTGATCGAGAGCCTGCGCCTGGAGATCGACGCCCTGGAGCGGGTCGGCGGGCGAGAGATCTTCCGCTGGCGGGGGCAGCTGGTGCCGGTTCTCGATCTCGGACAGTGGTTCCGCACCGCTATCGATCCACGAAGTCAGGGCTTCGTGGTGATCGTGGAGGCCCTGGGGCGCCACCGTGCGGTGGTGGTAGACGAGCTGGTGGGGATCCGGGACATCGTGGTGAAAGGCCTCGATCCCCTGCTCGGCTCTCCGCCGGGACTCTCCGGCTCCACCATCCTCGGCGATGGGCGAGCGGTGCTGATTCTCGATCCTTCGGCGCTCACCGAGCAGATCTCGACAGATTCGGCGGCGGTGGGGTGAGCCGATGAGCGCAACTCCCGAAGTAGGCGCTAGCGCCTCTGCCCTGTCGCCGACCCTGGCATCGGGCTCAGCCCAGGAGCCCGCCGAAGAGAGCCGGGCACAGTCTCCCTGGGTACTCTGCGAAAGCGGAGGGATGGCCTTCGCCGTCGATCTGGATCGGGTGGTGGAGGTCTTTGGCGCTTCCTCTCTGCTGCCGGCTCCCGACGACGCCCCGGAAGCGGTGATCGCCATCGCCCAGGGAGGCGGCCTGCGGGTTCCGGTGGTGTCTTTAGCTCGCCAGCTGGGGGTGGAGGAGGCGGTGGAGGCGAATCGGCGGCGAGTGCTGGTGGTGTCCTCCCAGGGTCGCGCCATCGGTCTGGAGGTGGATCGGGTGCGCAGCATTCTGGCCCTGGAGCGCGCCGGCCGGCAGCCGGTACCGAGGGTTCTAGCCGGCATCAGCGGCGGGCTTCCGGCCATTGCTGGCTTCGCTTTTCACCAGCAGCGCTGGCTGATGTTGTTGGAGGTCGACGGTCTGCTCTCGCCGCGATGGGGCCGGTCTTGATAGGCTCGCCAGCCTGGCTCGCGGGAAGGGATCGAAGGAGCGGCTCTCGGTCCGATGAATCCCTTGCCCGAGACCATCGGTTGGCTTCCTTCCTGCACTGCTTTCCCCTACCTTCTCTCGTGGCGGCCATCGGCGCCGCGATCCGGGTCTCTCATCCCCTGCGTCCCGCAGATGAATCCTGCATCCACGGCGCCCCTCGGGGCCTGTCGACGGTGGTCCCGACGGAGATTTCCGCTCTTCGCGGGGTCCTGCGGCAGCCCAAGGCCTGCGCTCTCTAGGGAGCCGGGCCATTCCGCAGCTGCGGTCCTCGGGTCCTCTCGTTTCGACCTTCCCGGGCTCAAAGATCCTGCAGGTAGCGATGACAGAAGATGGGCAGGACAGAAGACGGATCGGCAGAAGAGCTTCAAGCATCGGCATCTCAGACTTCGAAATTCAAAGACATCGACGGCCAAGACAGTGATGGCCAAGACAGTGATGGCTAAGACAGTGATGGCTAAGACATCGACGGCCAAGAAAACGACAGTCAAGAAAACGATAGATAAGACAGCGACAGTCAAGACATCGACATCCCTGGGAGAGCGCCGCGGTGCACCTTCGCCGCGACGCAGCTTCAGCAGGTGGATTGTTCACCCGACTTTCCTCCTAGTGGTTCCAGCGGCGGTGGTTCCGGGGACCATGCTCCGGCGCCCACCCCGAGCCCACCGATCGATAGTGACGACGTAGCGAGAGGATCATCGACCATGGCCCAATCCAATCCCCAGAGCGAACCCAGCTGGGAGGAGTGCATCGAGCTACTCGAGCGCCTGCCCTCTATGTCCGTGCCGGAGCGTGTCGAGGCCATCGCGCTTCTCGTGCGCAACTCCAGTCCCGGAATCCGGGGGCGGGCTCTGCGGATGGGGGCTGCGGCCCTCTCCGACGACGTCCTCACCAGCTACTTGCGCAACGACGATGACGGCGTGCTGCGCAACGCCGGTCTCGAGATGCTCAAGATGCGGGGTAATCGCGGCTTTTCCCTCGCTATCCACCTGCTCAAGGACCCGGACTACGACGTCGCCCTGCAGGCGGTGCTGATCCTCGACCACCTCAAGGATCCCCGCGCCCTCGAGGCGCTGCGGGGCCAGCTCCGCCACGAGGACATCAACGTCGTGCAGGCGGTGATCGTCGCTATCGGTCACCTCGGGGACGCTCGCACCATTCCCGACCTGCTGCCCTACCTGGAAGGGGAATCGTGGCTGCAGGTAGCGGCGGTCGAGGCGCTGGGAGATATTCGCTCGCCGGTGGCGGTGCCTCATCTCGCCCAGCTGCTGACGGATCTGATGGTGGGGCCGATGGCCGCCGAGGCGCTGGCGCGCATCGGTGGCGAAGAGGCCTACCGCTTCCTCGCCGAGCACTGGCTGCGCTTCCGCCAGGAGCTGGACACGGAGACCACCCTGGGCCTGCTGGCCCACGTGCTGGAGGGGCTGCCGAAGTTCCCGGAGGAGGCCGAGGGGCTGCGCCCCGCGCTGGCGCAGCAGCTTCAGGGCGAGAGCGCCTCGATCCGCCTGCCGGCGGCGCGCTGTCTGCTGGCCCTGGGGCCCGGCAGCGAAGATCGCGCGGCGCTGGAGCAGCTGGTCGACCAGCAGCTGGATCCGCTGCTGCTGCCGGCCTGTCTGTCCGGGCGCCGCGATCTCATCGCCCGCCTGCTGCTCTCGCCGGATCAGCGCCGCGCCTGGGGCTTCCTGCTCTGCGCCCGCTTCCCGGAGCACATCCCCACCGAGGAGCTGGTGACGGCTCTCTCCCGGCCGATGGAGCCGGAGTGGCTGGAGCTCTTGGTGAGGACCCTGTCGAAGGTGGAGAGCCGGCGGGTGGCGTCCGCCCTGCTGGACCTCTACCGCTCCCTCGGCAGCGGCGAGCGCTCGGCGCTGGCGCCGGTGCTCACCGCCCACGGCAGCCACCTGCGAACCCTGCTCAGCGAGCGAGACGACCTCCAGACCAAGACTCGGCTGGTGCTCTCGGTGCTGCTGGAGGAGCGGGTGGAGACCGCGGCGGCGGAGATTCAGCAGCTGCCGGAGGAAGACCGTCTCGAAGTGTTGGCGCAGATCACCGATCGCTCCGCCCTCACCCGGCTGCTGCCCTGGCGCCAGTGGATCGAACTCAGCCCCGACCGCTATGGCCCCATCGCCGCCGAGGTGGCGGTTCACGGCGGCCCCCGGGACCTGCGGCCGCAGCTGCGCTCCCTGCTGGAGCAATTCCCCGGCCCAGAGCTGGTGCGGGCGATGGGCGAGCTGGGGGATTCGGAGAGCGTTCCGACGCTAGTGGCCCTGCTGCAAGGCGGGGACGGCGCGCTGGATCTCATCGTGCTGGAATCCCTGGGGCGCATCGGCGGACCCCAGGTGCGGCGCACCCTGCGGGATGTGGCGGAGGGCAGCGGGGACGCCAAGCGGGCCCGCATCGCGTACCGCGCCCTCTCGCTCTGCGCCACCGATGAGGACGACGCCTTCTTCCGCGATGCGGCGGATCACGGAGATTGGTATGTGCGCTTGGCCTGTGCCGAGGTCCTCGGCCGGTTCCAGCGGCCGGAGAATCTCTCGGTGCTGGCTCAGCTAGCCTCGGACCCGGTCTCCATCGTCGCCCAGCGGGCGATGGCTCTGCTCGAATCGGAGGGTGTCGGCAAGTGATCCGAGAGATCGCGCCGCTGACGCGCGAGGAGCAGGCCCTCTTCAACGAGGTGCTCTCCAAGGAGTTCGGGCTCTATTTTCCGGAGTCCAAACGGCAGATCCTCGAGTCTCGCCTCGAGCCGAGGGTGCGTGAGCTGCGGCTGCGTCGGTTCTTCGACTACTACCTCAAGGTGCAGGTGGATCTCGCCCAGGAGGCGCCGTATCTGGTGCGCCTGGTGACCAATAACGAGACCTACTTCTTCCGCGAGAAGGCTCAGTTCGAGGCGCTCTTCGGCCCTGCCCTGCAGGATTGGGTGGCCGGGGCGGTGACGCCGGGTGTGGTGCGCATTCTCTCTGCCGGCTGTTCCTCCGGGGAGGAGCCCTACACCCTGAACATCTACGCCAAGCAGGCGCGCTTTCGCCTCGGCACCACCGAGATTCAGGTCGAGGCCTTCGATATCGACACCGAGCGCCTCCACATGGCGCGCAGCGGGATCTATCGGGAGCGTTCCTTGCGGGCGATGTCCGACGAGCTGGTGGAGCGCTACTTCCGCACCCACGACAACGGGTTGTGGGAGCTCAAGCCGGCCTTTCGCCGCGGGGTGAATTTCCGCGAGGGCAACATCATCACCAGCGATGCCTACCGCACCTCGGTGGGCTACGACGCGATCTTCTGCCGCAACGTGCTGATCTACTTCTCCGAGGTGGCCCTTCACCAGGCGATCGAGAATTTCGCCAGCGCCCTGCGCCCCGGCGGTCTGCTCTTTCTCGGGCATTCGGAATCCATCATCGGGCTGTCCCGTCACCTGGAGACCGTGCGCTTGGATAACTGCATCGCCTATCGCAAGGTAGCGGAGCGGTGAATAGCTCCTCCAGCAGCGGGCCGCTGCGCGTTGCGGTGGTGGATGACTCGAGCTTCGTGCGCAAGGCCATCAGCCGCATGCTGGAGAACGACGAGCGCATCGATATCGTCGGACAGGCGGCGAGCGGTGAGGAGCTGCTCACCCATCTGCTGGAATGGGCGCCCGACGCCATCACGCTGGATCTCTCGATGCCCGGCATGGGCGGCCTGCAGACCCTCGATCGGGTGATGGCGGTGCGCCCGACGCCGGTGATCATCCTCTCTACCCACTCGGCGAAAGATGCTCCGCTGACCATCGAGGCGCTGCACCGCGGCGCCATGGACTTCATCGACAAGCAGCAATACTCGCTGGTGGATTTCGAGTCTCTGCGGGCGGTGATCCTCGAGAAGCTGCTTTCGGTGCGCTCGGCGAGTCTGCCGTCGCCGCGCCGGGGCGGTACCGGTGAGCAGCCGGCGGCGAAGACCAGCCCGCGGTCTTCGAAGCCCACGGCGCGGGGAAAATTGGGGAAAAGCCCCCAGTCCCAATCCCAGTCTCGATCTCGAACCGGGCCCCAATCCCGGGCACAGCCCCGGACTCGAGGCGAGGCCGGCGCCGTGCGCCGAGCCCCGGTGCAGCCCTCCCCGCGCTTCGACGTGCTGCTGGTGGGGGCCTCCACCGGGGGGCCGCCGACGATCCAGAAGCTGCTAGAAGATCTCGGCGCTACGGTGTCGGTCCCGGTGCTGGTGGTGCAGCACATGCCCAAGGGGTTCACCCGAGCCTTTGCCGACCGCCTCAACTCTCACCTCGAGGTCAGCGTGCGGGAAGCCTCCGACGGCGAGCGATTGGAGCTCTCCACGGTGTATCTCGCCCCCGCGGGCATGCATCTGCGGGTCGCCCGCCGCGAGGATCAGCTCTTCGCCCAGCTCACCGAGAGCCCCCGCCACCTCACCCACCGCCCCTCGGTGGACGTGCTCTTCGAATCCGCCGCGCGGGTGGTGGGACGCCGCTGTCTCGCCGCCCTGCTCACCGGCATGGGCAGCGACGGTGCCCAGGGGATGGCCCGCATCGCCGATGCTGGAGGCTACACCGTGGTGCAGGATATGGAATCCTGCGTCGTCTACGGCATGCCGCGGGCGGCGAAGAATCTGCGAGCGGTGCGCGAAGAGCTCTCCCTGGACGTTCTCGGAGGACGCCTCCAGCAGCTCCTCGGCGCTCCGCAGCCGGGCTCCGGGTAGTCCCGGGGGGACACGACGGCCACAGGCCTGAGGGGGGGCGACCTGGAGAGGTCTCGAGGGGTGAGTTCTGGGGCGATGGGTCTGCTAACATCCGCCGTGAGCTACCCCTTCCGAAGTCCCCCAATATCCCTCTGACCCTAGGAGCGTTCCTGCCGCGATGGCCGCACGAAAGAAAGGCTCTTCCCGCTCTGCCTCCGCCGGATCCCGTTCCCGAGGCAAGGCCCCGGCGAAGAAGGACGAAGAACAGACCGTGAGCCAGGGCGAAGGTTCGGCGGACGAGGCGTCGTCAGAGGAGACGGCGCAGCCGGAGATCGACTCGGAGCTGGATCGGGTCTTTCAGCTGGCGGACGAGCTCAACGAGGCGGAGATCGAGCAGGAGGCACAGGAGAAAGCTAGCTCTTGGGTCACCTTCCGGGTAGCGGAGGAGATCTACGCCCTGCCGGTAGCGAGGGTGCAGGAGGTGATCAAGGTGGGGCCAGTGACGCCGGTGCCCCACACCCCGGTCTCGGTGCGCGGGGTCACCAACCTGCGAGGGCGAGTGCTGACGGTGGTGGATTTGAGAATCCGCTTCGGCTTGGCGGAGAACGCCCTCAGCGAGCACCACCGGATCCTGGTGAGCCTCACCAGCAGCGGCCCGGTGGGGCTGCTGGTGGACTCCGTCAGCCAGATGATCGCCGTGCGTCCCAGCGAGGTGGTGCCGCCGCCGGACGACGCCGCCACCGACGATGCGATTACCGGAGTGGTCTCTCAGCGCGACGAGCTCACCTCTCTGCTCTCTCTAGAAGCTTTGCTACAAAGTCTGACCGCCGCCGCCAGCGCCAGTCACGGCGCCTAGTCGTCCCGCCCTCCGCAGCGCTATCTTTTGAGAGGCTATGTCTTGAGAGGCTTATGTCCTAGGCAGGCTATGTCCTGGGCAGGCTATGTCCTGGCGAGGCTGTGTCTTGGGAAGAGATCTGGCCCCAGCAGGAGATGTCGTCCCAGCAGACCTGGGACTTCGCGGCGACCTCATTAATTGATCTCTTGGAGAGTGACTGAAGGTCCTCTTCATCGCATTCCCACGTCCGGAGAAAGCTCATGGAATCACCTGATCAGCCCTCTTCTCCATCCGCTAGTTCGTCGCCTTCCTCGAGCTCGTCGGCTTCCTCTGGTTCGTCGCCTTCCTCGAGCTCGACAGGGGCGTCCGATGCTGCCGGCCGCTCTCTTCCGTCGTGGGCGGTGCACTTGCTGTTGTGGATCGTACCGGCGGTGTTGCTGGCCACTGCGTGGTCGACGGTACAGCCGACCTCGCCTCGGGATTTGGAGGCGCCGGAGCAGAGCTTTTCGGCAGCCCGGGCGCAGCTCCACGTCGAACGCCTGGCCGCGACGCCACGCTTCGTCGGCACCGAGACTCACCGCGAGGCGCGGGAATATCTCCTCGGAGAGCTGCGCAATCTCGGCTTCGATACCGAGGTCCAGGAAGCCGTCGTCGCCCGCCGATCTGCCTACGCGCCCCCAATTCGGGTCGCCAAGGTGAAGAACGTCTTGGGGCGCCGGGTTCTGACAGAAGCGTCTGCCGGGGGGGAGAGCACCGTCGTTGCGGTGATGGCTCATTACGACACGGTTCACCACTCTCTCGGAGCCGCCGACGATGCCGCCGGCGTGGCGACAGCGCTGGAGATCGCCCGGGCTCTGGTGGCGAGCGACAACGAGGCCGGAGCACAAGGGGCCGGAACGGAGCTGATGCTGTTGTTGACCGATTCGGAGGAAGTCGGCCTGTTTGGTGCCGAGGCCTTCGTCCGAGATCACCCCTGGGCGCAGGAGGTCGACGTGGTGATCAATCTCGAGGCCCGCGGCGTTCGCGGTCCGTCGATCATGTTCCGTGCCACCGAGGGCTATGGCGGCCTGGTGCGAGCCTTCGCCGCGGCGCCACGGCCGCTGGCCACCTCTACCAGCGCCGCGGTGTTTCGCTATCTCCCCAACAATACCGATCTCACCGCGGTGGAGGCCGGGGGATTGGCGGGGCTGGATTCTGCCTTCATCGATGGCTGGGCCTTCTACCACACGGAGCTGGATAGTCCGGAGAACCTCTCCCCCGCGAGCCTGCAGCACCAGGGGGAGAATGCGCTTGCCGCGGTGAGGCAGCTGCTGGGGGAAGATCCGGATTCTTGGCGTGGCCCTCTACCGGTGATGTTCACCCCTGCCCCCGGCTGGCTGGTGATCTATCCCTCCGCCCTGGCGTTGCCGCTGGTGATCCTCGCCGTGGTGCTCTGGCTGCTGGCTACCGCGATGGCGGTGAGCCGCCGCCGGGCCACCTGGGGCCGATTTCTGGCGGCCTTGGGGGCCGTTTTGCTGGCGGTTTCCGGCACTGCGGTGTTGGTGCTGCTGGCGGTGCAGCAGATCACCCGCGGCGATCCAGACTTTCTGGTGATGAAGGGTGGTGTGAGTTACGAGACGGGAAGCTACGCGCTGGCCCTGGCGCTGCTGGCGGTGGCGTTGAGCGCCCTGCTGACTCTTCTGATGGGAAGAGGCTTAGGCCAGGAGAATCTCGTCCTCGGGGCCATCGGCTGCTGGGCGGTGCTGGCGGTGGTGGCGGATCGCTTCTTGCCGGGAGCCAGCTATCTCTTCGCCTGGCCGACGATCCTCGCTGCCCTCGGGGTGTTGCTGCGATTGCCCAGCAAGGCCGACGCGCAAGCGGCTCCGGAGGACGAGTCCCGAGGTGGACGATGGGTGGCCTCGGTCCTGCTGCCGATGGCGGCGGCGCTGCTGCTGTGGGTGCCGGTGCTCTTTCTCTTCCTGGTGACCATCGGTCTGCAGCTGATGGTGGGCGTGGCGGCCTGCGTCGCTTTGATCTTTACTCTGCTGACTCCGTGGTGGCTGGAAGTCGGTGGCCGCCGAGCCCCAGTGCTGCCGGCGCTGATCCTCATCGCGGCGGTCGGGGTGGGGGCCGGTCCAGCGCTGGAGCGCGCTCAGAGTGTCGAGCAGCCGGGCTATTCCTCCCTCTACTATCGCCAGGCGGCAGACGGAGAAAAGGCGTTCTGGGTCAGCGAGGATCCCCGGCCTGGGGCCTGGGTGAGTCGCTACCTGGGGGAGAATCCTCAGCGCGGACCGGAGCCCGGGATCGCCGGAGAAGGGCGCCGAGGGCAATGGTGGTCCGCGGCACCTTCCCTGGGGCTCGAGGGCCCCGCGGTGGAGCAGGTGGACCGGCAAGAAGATCTCGCCACGGGAGCTCAGACCCTGAGCTTTCAGCTGCGCTCCCTGCGGGCTGCGCCGGCGATGGACCTCGCGCTGGATTCCCTCTCCGCCGTCACCGCCGTGGAGGTCGCCGGGCAGCGCTTCGAGGCGGGGGATGGTTCGTTCCCGGCTTCCGGGCGGGCCCGTCCGGTGCTTCTCTTCACCGGTTTCGGTGACGAGGCGGTGGAGGTCACTCTGGAGCTCGCCGCTCGTCAGCCCACAGAATTGCTGCCGGTGGACGTCACCCTCGGCCTGCCGGATCTGCCTCCTCAGGATGCCGAGGCTTTCGTTCCGCGACCGGAGGATGAGATCCCCCGCCAGTCTTCGTACCGCACCGATACGGTGAGCGTGGGGTCGAAGTACTTCTTCTAAGGTGAGGCAGCCTTCGGAGGCGATCGAGCCTTTTGGAGGGGATTGCGGGCTTGGGAACCGGCCTGTTCCCCGGAGCCGTAAAGCCATCGCGGTGATGTATGCTGTTGCGGCATATCCCTCCGCGAGCGAGGGCTAGGACTTCCCTGCGGGGAATGCTACGGTTCGAGAGTCTTCGGCTTCCGCCCCTCGTCCTGCTCCTCGCTTCGGATTTCGCTGAGGAAATCAGTCCAGGAGATCTCCTATGAGCTCACGTACTCCCCACCGCGTCGCCCTTTCCCGCCTCGTCGCTAGATTCAGACCATTGCGCCGTTCCCTCGATCTGGTCTGCTCTCTCGCTCTAGCCTTCGCCTTCGTGCTGCTCGCCGCGCCGGCTCAGGGGGCGACCTACGTTCCGATGAGTGATCAGGCGCTGGTCGACGGGGCCCCGGTGATCGTGGAGGTCTCGGTGGTGGAGGTGGAGGATACGGCCTCCCAGCGGCTGCCCGCCCGGGATGTGCAGGTGAACGTGGAGCGCGTGCTCAAGGGCTCCGTCGCCGGCAGCACCCTGGTGGTGCGGATCCCCGGTGGACGGCTGGCGGACGGCAGCGGCTGGCTGCTGCCGGGCACCCCGGAGCTGGGAGTCGGGGAGCGCGCGATCCTGCTGCTGGCGCCTCGCCAGGACGGCACCTTCGCCATTCATCAGCTGATGCTTGGATCCTTCATTCGGGTGATGGCGGAGCCCGCCACCGACGGCGGGAGCGGATCTGTCCCCCTCGCCCTGCGGCGACTGGAGCATGCCGAGGCGGTGGAGCTTCCCGGTCGCAAGGTGGCGCTGGATCCGCGACCGCGTCACTACGAGCGCTTCGCCGAGTGGATCCAGGCTCGGGGAGAGGGGCAAGAGGGGCCGGAGTACCGAGTCGATCTGGACGAGGACACCCTGGATCGCGCCCGGCGCTCGATGGTGAGTAAATTCAACCTCTTCACCGGCCCCGGGGGCTTCAACCTTCGCTGGCTGGAATTCGATAGCAGCGGCTCGGTGACCTGGCTGGCCTCGGACCGCGGCCAGCTGGGCCTGGATGGCGGCGGCTTCAGCGAGTTCCAGAGCGCCCTGGGGGCGTGGAACTCCGATTCCTCCACCCCCATTCAGCTGAACTACGGCGGCCCCACGGCGACCCTCGGGGGCTTCGGGGCCGCCGACGGCATCAACGCCATCCTGTTCGATGATCCCAACGATCTCGATCTCTTCACCGAGCCCTTCGACTGCAATCAGGGCGGCGTTCTGGCTCTCGGTGGCCCGCGCTTCGACACCGATCTGACCCACACCTTCCGCGGCGCCACCTACCTCACGATTCCGGAGGCGGAAGTAGTGACCAACGCCGGGGCGGAATGCATCTACGTCAACCCGCAATCCGCTGCCGAGATCTTCGCCCACGAGATCGGTCACACCCTGGGCCTGCGCCACTCCTGCGGCGACAGCGGGACCGGCGCCTGCGATACGACGATCAAGGACGAGGCGTTGATGCGAGCCATTGCCCACTTGGACAACCGTGGCGCTCAGCTGGGGGCCGACGATCGTGACGCCATCGCCTTCCTCTACGCTCCCGACGCCGGTCTGCCCTGCGTGCCCAGCGCCACCGTGCTCTGCCTCAACAACGACCGCTTCCGGGTCGAGGCCCAGTGGACCCGGCCCAATGGAGACAACGGTTTGGGGCAGGGGGTGGAGCTCACCGACGACACCGGCTACTTCTGGTTCTTCAACAGCTCCAACGTTGAGATGGTGATCAAGGTTCTCGACGCCTGCGCGCTGAATCCGTCGCGCTTCTGGGTCTTCGCCGGTGGCCTCACCAACGTGCAGGTGGACATCACCGTCACCGATACCGAGACCAACATGGCGCGGGAGTACGGCAATCCGCTGCGTACCCCCTTCCAGCCGATTCAAGATACCGTCGGCTTCGATACTTGTCCCTAAGGTGCGCCTTCGAGGGTGCCCTCCCTTGCGGCGGGCCCCTCGTCTTTGCCTCCCCCCGTAGCCGCCAACAACCCAATCGGAGCGCCGGTAGACGATGATGTCTGAGCAGGAAGCGAAGAGCGCTTCGCCGATTCGCAGCAGTACCGAAGAACGTCGCTTTCTCGCCGGTCCGCAGCAGCGGTTGGAGGATCTGTGGCGAGCCTTCCGAATCTTTCTGGAGATGATTCGCGGCTTTCGCACGTACCACTTCGTCGGGCCCTGCGTCACCGTCTTCGGTTCTGCCCGAACTCCCGAGGATCACCCCCATTACGACACCGGGCGGCGCCTCGGAAAGGCGCTGGTGGAGAGCGGATTCGCGGTGATGACCGGCGGTGGTCCGGGCATCATGGAGGCGGCCAATCGCGGCGCCCAGGAAGGCGGGGGCCCCTCCGTCGGGTGCACCATTCGCCTGCCCTTTGAGAAGGCCCACAACGGCTATCTCGACCTCTGGACGGATTTCCGCTATTTCTTCGCCCGCAAGGTGATGCTGGTGAAGTATTCCTACGCCTTCGTCGCTCTGCCGGGAGGCTTCGGCACCCTCGACGAGATCTTCGAGACCCTCACCCTGATCCAGACCGGCAAGATCGAGCCCTTCCCGCTGGTGCTGATGGGGCGGGATTATTGGCAGCCGATTCTGGACTTTGCCTCGGGGCCGATGGTCGAGGCCGGCACCATCTCGGCGCAAGACGCTGAGCGCCTCTTCGTGACCGACGAAGTCGACGAGGCGGTGCGCTATATCCACCAGGAGGTGGAGGCCCGCTTCGGGCACCGACTGAAAGCGAAGGGGCCGAAGCCCCGCTGGTTCCTGGGCGAGCGGTCCTCCGTTGCCGCTGCACCGAAAGCCAAGGACTCAGCTTCGGACTCGGGTCGGCCGTGACCCGCTTCTTGGGGGTGGGGACCGGGGGGGCAGCCCCCCGTCTTGCCGTGCTCCTGGCGGCGCTCTTCTTCTCCACCGGAGGCGCGGCGGTAAAGGCCGCGGAGCTCTCCCCGTGGCAGGTGGCGAGCTTCCGCTGCGCCGTGGCCGCTCCGGCCCTCTTCCTGCTGCTGCGCTGGTGGCATCCGGGCAGCTTCCGGCTGCCTACCCGCAGAGGCGGCGGCGGGGGAGGCCTGTGGGCGAAGCTCGGAGCGGTGGCGGTGTGCTACGCCCTGGTGATGGTGTGCTTCGTTTTGGCCAACGCCTGGGCGACGGCGGCGGTGGCTACCTTCCTGCAGTCCACGGCGCCCCTCTACGTGCTGCTGGCGGCTCCGATGCTGCTGGGGGAGAAGGTGCGCTGGCAGGATCTGGTGGTGATCGCGCTGCTAGCGGTGGGCATGGTGCTTTTCTTCAGCGGCCTGGATGCTCCCATGAGCACCGCTCCGCGCCCCGAGGCGGGGCGCTGGGCCGGGGCCATCGCGGGGATCTTCTGGGGGCTGACGGTGCTGGGGCTGCGCTGGGTGGAAACCGGGGGCCGCGGAGGTCAGAGCCATGCCGGAGCGTCGCGCCTGGCGGTGGTGCTGGGCTGCGTCGTAGCGGCGGTGATCACCCTGCCTCTGGCGCTGGAGACCGGAGGGTGGCCGACCACGGGCACCGACGTGGCGGTGGTGCTCTACCTCGGCTGGGTGCAGATCGCCCTGCCCTACTTGCTGCTGACCTGGGCGGTGGCTCGACTGCCGGCGCTGGAGGTCTCCCTGCTGCTGCTCATCGAGCCGGTGCTGGCACCGCTGTGGGCGTGGTGGCTGCATGGCGAGATCCCGTCTCTGCGCTCGCTGGCGGGCGGGGCGGTGATCCTCTGCGCTACCGCCGGCCACGGAATACTCTCGGCCCGTCGAATCAAGGGGGCAGCGGGCGCCGCCTGAGGTCACTGCAGCCGGTCGTCTACGGAGACTGAAGGGGGCTCTCGCGATGCTGCTATCCGATCTCCCCATCCGGTGGTGGGAGCCGCCTCGTATTGTGCTTTTGAGCTCGGCCCTGGCCTGTTCTCGAATCCTGCTTCGCCCTTCGATGCTCTCTTCACCACTGCCCTCTCCAGGATCTTTTCCTTGGGGCTCGTCTTTCCCCTCCTCTGCCACCTCGGCTGCGGTTTTTGAAGGTGCCTTCATCCCGCGGGCGATGGGAGCGGAGGAAGGCGCCTGCTGCGGTATGCTGATCAGCCGATGAGCGACTCCTCCACATCATCCTCCGGTGCTCTCCAGGGCGCCGCCGGTCTCCCCTCGGCGAGTCCGCTGGACCGCCTGGGCCGAGGGCTGCGGGACCTGCGCATCTCGGTGACGGATCGCTGCAATTTCCGCTGCCCCTTTTGCATGCCGGCTCACAAGAAGTATCAGTTCCTGCCCCGCCGGGAGCTGCTGAGCTTCGAGGAGATCGAGCGAGTCACTCGGCTCTTCGTCTCCCTCGGAGTACGCAAGGTGCGCCTGACCGGGGGTGAGCCGCTGCTGCGCAGCGAGCTGCCTCGGCTGGTGGAGATGCTGGCGGGCATTCCGGGGGTGGAGGACCTGGCCCTCACCACCAACGGCCTGAAGCTGGCACCGCTGGCCCAGCAGCTGGCGGACGCCGGGCTGCGGCGGGTGACGGTGAGCTTCCACTCGCTGAATCCGGAGACCTTCGCCCGGCTCTCCGGCCTGGGCCACTCGCCGGAGCCGGTGCTCGAGGGCCTGGAAGCGGCTCAGGCGGCGGGGCTGGGCCCCATCAAGCTCAACGTGGTGCCGATGCGCGGGGTCAACGAGCAGGAGGTGGTTCCCCTGGCGCGCTGGGCGCGGCAGCGGGGTTACGTGGTGCGCTTTATCGAATACATGGACGTCGGCACCCTGAATCGCTGGGATCCAGAGACCGTGATCTCGGCGACGGACATCATCGATCGCATCGACCAGGAGATGCCGCTGGAGGCTCTTGCTCCGGCCCATCGCGGCGAGGTGGCGACCCGCTATCGCTACCTCGACGGCGGCGGTGAGGTGGGGGTGATCGCTTCGGTGACCCAACCCTTCTGCGGCGATTGTGTTCGCGCCCGGCTCTCTGCCGAGGGGGAGGTCTTCACCTGCCTCTTTTCCCGCCACGGTTTGGATTTGCGGGCTCCCCTGCGCTCCGGTGCTGGGGATGACGAGCTGCTGCGGCTGCTCACCGCCCAGTGGCGTGGTCGCCGGGACCGCTACTCGGAGCAGCGCGCGGAGGATCTGCGGGCTGGGCGATTCGAGGCGGTGGAAAAAGTGGAGATGTACCGCATTGGTGGTTGAACGTAAGTCGCCACGGCGCCGAGAGCGGGGCGCGGTTTCGCGCTCCGCGCTCTCCCAATGGCTGCTGTTGGTGATCGGTTTTTCGGTGATTCTGGGACCGGCGGTGCTGCGTCTCGGGGGCTGCTGGGAGCCCTCCGAGGGAGAAGTCATCGGTGGGGAAGCTTCCTCGTCTGCACCCCATGCCGAGGCCCCGGCGCCCAGGACCTACCGCACCCCCGTCGCCGGGGCCGATCGAGTCTTGCCCGGCGGAGATTTTCTTCTCGGCGGTATCCAGGTCAACGAGGCAGACCACGAGCATTGGGTGCAAACTTTGGAGGCGCGAGGCTTCAACACCGTGTCGGTGACCGTATACGCCCATCAGGGAGACTGGAATTCCTCCAACCTCTGGTTCGACGACGAGGCGCCGGCAGTGGTTTCGGAGATCCGTGCCGCCCGCGAGGAAGGCTTGGAGGTGGTGTTGATCCTGCGGGTCGCCCTGGATCACGCCTTCGACGCCAATCGATTCTTCTGGCACGGAATGATCCAGCCTCGTACCGAGCCGGAGCTGGAGGAATGGTTCCGCCGCTACCGCCTCTTCGCCCTGCGCTGGGCGGCCATCGCCGAGCGGGAAGGGGTTGATCTGCTGGGCATCGGCAGCGAGCTCAACGCCCTCACCTCCACCGTGCCGGTGGACGGGGTGCCGGCGCTGGAGGACTACTTTCTCTCCAGCCAGAAGGCCGAGGAGCGCCGCGAAGACGTGTTGCGCTTCGCGGATCGACTGGAGGAGGGGCATCTGGGCATCGCCGGTGGGGCGAGCTACGACACCCCTCGGCAGCGCATCGATGCCGAGATCGAGGCCCAGCGGCGCTGGGCCGGGGAAGTAGTGGGAGCCGAGGATCGAGAGCCGCCGCCGGACGCCGAGGCGGTGGCGGCGATCAATCACCGCCGTCAGATCCTGGAAGAGAATTGGCGCGCTCTGATCGCGGATCTTCGGCAGGTCTACAGCGGCCCGATGACCTATGCGGCGAATTTCGATCAGTACCACGAGGTGGGCTTCTGGGATGCCCTCGACTGGATGGGCATCAACGCCTACTTCCAGCTGCGCAAGGTCTGGCAGCCGCAGCTACCGGAGGCCCGCTTGGCGGCCCAGCTGGAAGCCGGGTGGCAGGAGGTGCTGGCCACCATCGACGACCAGCGTCGGCTTCGGGGCGTGCCGCAGATGCCGGTAATCTTCACCGAGCTGGGCTATACCCGCGGCGATGGCTGTACCCTCGAACCCTGGGCCAGCACCGGATTCTCCATTCTGCCCGCGAGCGCCGTGCTGCCCGGCGGCAGCGCGGCGCAGCCTGAGAAGGCCCCGACGGTTAAGGAGGAAGGCGCCAAGGAATTGGTGATCTGGACCGAGCAGCCAGAGCGCCGGGAAGAGCGGGCCCTGGCCATCGCCGGCCTTCGCCGCGCCGCCGCTCGGCAGCCGGGGCTGCTGCGAGGCCTGCTGTGGTGGAAGCTCTCTACCGTTCCCTCCCACGAGGAGATCGAGCCCTTCGTGCTGCGCATCGACGACGGTTCGGAGGATCCGCTGCTGGATCCCCTCGCCGCGCTGCGCAGCCTCGGGGCCTCCTCCGGCGTCTCTCCGAGAGCCTCTTCCGGCGTCTCTCCAGGTACCTCTCCGGGAGAGCCAGGGGCGCTCTAGAGTCGCCCCTCTGAGGCTCCTCGGACAGCGTCTCCCAGGGTGGATCCGAATGCGATAGAGTGAGGCTTAATCACTGCGATTCAATATGGCGGTTCAGCTTGAAGATTCAGCTCGACGCTTCGACCCGAAGATTCAGCTTGCACAGCTCGCCGGCCGCTCTCCTGGTGGAGTGGCGACGCGGCGTTTCATCAGGTCTGGCGTTCGACGATGCCGCGCGAAAGCTCGGCGATGAGCGAACCTCTCGCATCCTCTTCGGGTCCCTCAGATTGTAAGGAGTCCCCCCTGTGACTCGATCAGCGACTCAGTCAGCAGCTCAGCCAGAGACTCAAACCAAGGTCTTGGTCGTCGAGGCGGAGCGCGCCGAGGAGATCGCTGCGGCGCTGTCCGACGCGGGCTTCGAAGCGCTGCTCAGCAATAGCCTCGAAGCCCCCTCGATCGCGCGCCGGGAAGGACCCCGGGCGGTGATCCTGGATCTCGACCTGCCGGATGGGGCCGGCCTCGAGGCTCTGCGGCTGCTGCGCCACGAGCCTCGCCTCGCCCAGGTACCCTTTCTGCTGGCCGGAGAGCCGACGGAGCCTCACCTGACCCTTCGGGCCCTGCAGGAGGGAGCCGCGGACTACCTCGAGAAGCCGATAGATCCTCACCGACTGGTGGAGCATCTGCAGAATCTCCTGGCCGCCGCAACCGCCGACGCCCCCCAGGGTGAAGCCCTCCACGGACTGGTGGAATGATTCGAGGCTTCCCTTCCTTCGCTGATCTGCCGGCCTCCCATCGGGAGCGGAAATCGTGGTGATGAATTCGAGAAACGCCGATGGTTCCCTCGCGCGGTCGCGAGCCACCGATGATCCCAGCGGGGAGCATCTGAGGGTCGATTGGCTGAGGCTGAAGGCAGCGGTGGTAGACCCCACCACTCAGCTGGCAGCCCTGCCCGGGGTGATGGAGGAGATCTGTCGCCGCATGGATCGCCGAGAAACCATGGGTATGGTTTACCTCGACCTCAGTAGCGAAGCACACCTGGAATCGGTCTACGGCTGGGAGACCTACGATCGCCTGCTCGCCCAGGGATCTCGAGCGGTGCTGGAAGTGGTGGCACCCTACGGCGACGATGCTCTGCTGACCATCTCCGGGATCCGCGGCGAGGAGTTGATGCTCTTCCTGCGCATGGACCCCGGTCCGGATATCGAGATGCGGCTGCTGGCGGTGAAAGAGAAGCTGCTGGAGACCCTCGCCTCGAGGCTGCAGGTGCAGCTGGACAACGAGGGGCCGCGGGCGCTCACCGTGCACGCCGAGTTCAGCGTGCTAGCGGTGGACCCCATGGTGCGTATCGAGCGTGCCGTCTACCGCGCCCTGGACGAGTTGCGGGCGGCCTGCCGCAAGCGCCGCGAGCGTCAGCACCATCAGCAGCTAGACGAGCTGCAGCGCATCGTCGAGAGCGGCGATATTCGGGTGCGATTCCAGCCCATCGTGCACCTCGGGACGGGCTCTATCCACGGCTTCGAGGCGCTGTCCTGCGGTCCTGAAGGCAGCGTCTTCCAGAATCCGGAAATGCTCTTCGCCTTCGCCGAAGAGACCGACTACATCGTCGAGCTGGAGCGCGCCTGTCGCCACGAGTCGATCCGTCTCGCCCGGGAGCTGGGGCGCGGTCGCAAGCTCTTTCTCAACTGCTCCGCCCGCGGCTTCACCGACCCGGAGCTCTTCTGTCGCACCATGGTGGACCAGGCGGAAGCCTGCGGCCTGGAGCCCTCGGACATCGTCATCGAGATCACCGAGCGGGTAGCGATCACCGCCTGGCAGGAGTTCCGCCGCAGCGTGGCGGCCCTGCGCTTGATCGGTTTCTCCATCGCCATCGACGACATGGGGGCGGGCTATTCCTCCTTGCAGAGCGTGGCGGAGGTCCAGCCGGACTACCTGAAGGTCGATCTTTCGCTGATCCGAGACATCCATCGCAGCCCTATCAAGCGCAGCCTGCTGCACAGCGTGCAGAGCATCGCCGCCAGCATCGGTGCCCGTATCATCGCCGAGGGGGTGGAGCAGGAAGAGGAATGCCGCACTCTCCAGGGGATGGGCATCGGCCTCGCTCAAGGCTTCTTCTTCGCGCCTCCGGGGCACGGTCTGCAGGATCGCTCGGTGCACTTCCCGCCTCCGGCTCCGGCTTCGAAGGCGGGCTGACGGGCCCTGGCTTCTGGCCCACCTCGGCTCTTTTCTCGGCTGCTCTCTCTGTCGTTCTCTCGACTGCCCTCTAGGCTGTTCTTTCGGCCTTTCCCCTGCCGGTCGAGGCGCTCTTTCACCCTTGGAGGGGGAGCCCCTCACTCTCCGCCGGTTACTCTGCCCGCGTGCTTTGACAGTAGAATGCGGGGCGCCATGGCCTTACCCTTTCCGACACGTCGCTGTTTCACCGTCGCCAAGAGGGTGCGGGAGCGCCCAGGTTCCGCGATGCCGGTGAGTTTTTCGCCGATGCTGTTCGCGCTATTAGCCCTAGCGCTGATGGTCACCGCGCCTGCCGCCGTGGCGGATCTCGAAGCCGCCTCGGATTCGGTGCCCGCCGCTTCCAGCGCGGCCGCCAACGAGGCTGCGAGGGTTGGGCAAGAAGCCGTGCTGGATCTCCTGGAGGTTCCGTCGGAGCTGGCCTCGGCGGAGTTGCAGGTGGAGGAGGTCGATCCACTGCGGATGTCGGTGGATATCACCCGCTACCTGGTGCAGCGGGTCAAGCCCAACCTGGAGCGCACCGGCCGCTTCGAGAACTTGATGGACGCGGTCTTCGGATCCGACGGTCTGGAGATCGAGTACGGCAACGCCAGAACCAAGACGGCGGTGGAGACCTTCGAAGAGCGCAGTGGAAACTGCCTCTCCTTCACCTTCCTCTTCGTCGCCATGTCCCGCCACGTGGGCATTCCCGCCTACTTCCAGGAAGTGGAGGAGGTGCTCTCCTGGGATCGCCGCGGTGATGTCCTGGTGAGTAATCGCCACATGTTCGCCCGGGTGGAGCTCAACAACGCCCGAATCAACGTCGACTTCCTGCCGGGGGCAGAGAAGAGCTACCGCTTCGTGCGGCGCATCGGCGACCGCCGAGCGACGGCGCACTTCTACAACAACCGCGGAGTCGAGGCTTTGGCGGCGGGAGATCTAGTGCTCTCCATCGGCTACTTCCAGCGGGCGCTATCCCAGGATCCAGAGCTGGCGGCGATCTGGGCGAACCGCGGGGTTGCGTTGCGCCGCCTCGGCCACCCGCGGCACGCCGAGGCGAGCTACGAGCGCGCCCTCGAGCTGGACGACGACGAGCCGACGGCGCGGGCCAACCTCGCGGCGTTGTGGATCCAGCAGGGTAAGGAAGAGCAGGCTCAGCCTCTGCTGGACGCCATCGAAGATCACCGCCGCCGTAATCCCTTCCATCATTTCCGACTCGGGGCGACGGCCGGAGCCAAGGGCAATCTACAGCAGGCTCTGGGCCACTACCGCACCGCCATTCGCCGTGATCCAGATCATGCGGTGTTCTACTTGGCGATGGCGGAGGCGCTCCAAACCCTCGGCGACGCGACCGGAGCCCAAGAGGCCTATGAAGACGCTCTCGAGCGCTCCGAGACCCCCGAGCAGAGAGAGAGGGTGAGGGAAGCCATCGCTCGTTTGAACACTCTCCAAGGTGTTGAAGAAAGTTCTTCAAGAAATTGAATTCAGGGGCCGTAACTGCCCCCGTCAGAGCGGCTTTTGGGCCTTCAGTTTTGGCCCAAATCCAGGCTAGTGTGGGACTTAAGCAATTATCGAGATTTCGTGAGCGATGTGGTACCCTTCTTGCTCGTAGCAACGAAGTGACAGTCGAGTAATTAACTGTAGGCAATCGCTCCCGATGCCTAGGTCTCTGCGTGGAGCCCATCGGGATGCGGCGGGCACGAGTTCCGTTGGTTCGTGTTGCCTGCAATCCTTCGATCCGATCACCTGTTCATCAACAACAGCGTCTTTCATGAGACACGATGTCTTTCAGGAGACAAAGAGGAGAAACCCAATGAAGCGACTTTTCATCGCTCTAGGCCTCGTCGGGGCTCTCTTCGCCGGGGATTATGCCCTGGCGCAGAGCACCACGACCGGGTCGATTCAAGTGACCGTCGAGGATGAGTCCGGCGGCCGCTTGCCGGGTGTGACGGTGACCGCCTCCGCGGCGGACGCCCTCGGTACCCGTACTGCGATCACCGATTCGAACGGTACCGCGACCCTCGCCGGCCTGCAGCCTTCCAGCCAGTACGTGGTGACCACCGCCCTCGAGGGCTTCAGCGGCACCCGGAACGAGAACGTGCTGGTTCGCGCCGGTCAGACCGCCCAGATCAACGCTGCCCTGCGGCTCTCCGCGGTGGAGGAAGAGCTGATCGTTACCGCCGAGACGCCCATCGTGGACGTCACCAGCGCGGTGTCCGGTCAGGACATCACCCTCGAGCTCACCGAGTCCCTGCCTACCGGCCGCTCCTACCAGAGCTACCTACAGCTGGTGCCCGGCGTGGCTCCGCCGGACCCGTCCTCCCAGGGTGGTAACCCCGCGGCCCGCTCCGGTCTGAACTACCGCGACATCGGTGGTGACCTCGGCGTCTCCCGCGACAACTTCTACTACGTCGAGGGCATCGACGTGACCGATCCGGTGACCGGCACCTTCGGCGCCAACATGAACACCGAGATCATCCAGGAGCAGTCCGTGATCCTCGGCGGTATCCCCGCTGAGTACAAGGGCGCCCCCGGCCTCGTGTCCTCCGTGATCACCAAGAGCGGTGGTAATAACTTCTCCGGTTCCGTCAACTACTACTTCCAGGATGACAGCCTGGTGGACGACAACGAGAACATCGCCGACGAGACCTTCTCCACCTTCGATACCGCCTTCACTCTCGGCGGCCCCATCGTTAAGGACAAGGCCTGGTTCTTCGGCTCCTTCCGCCGCACCGAGCGCGAGGTGGACGTCGCCAACCAGCAGACCGGTGAGTTCCTTCGTCCGGTGACCCAGGAGGCCGACCAGTGGTTCGGCAAGCTCTCCTGGACCCCCACCGACAACGGTCAGCTCTCCGCGACCTTCCTCAACGATCCCCAGGAGCGCGATGGTTCCTTCGATAGCTCCACCCTCAACAACCGCGACACCCGTCGCGAGCAGGGCGGCGATCGCTTCATCATCGGCTACAACCACGTCTTCGGCGCTCTCTATGTCGACGCCGCCTTCGGTGAGCACAGCGGTGAGGTCTCCGACTTCGCTCTGACCACCGACGCCCGCAACGACATCCTGTTCCGCGGTGAGGATCGTGGCACCTTCTCCCTCGAAGACGAGCAGCTCGGCTCCGCCGGCTTCAACATCGTCGACGAGCGCGACAACAGCTTCTGGCGCGCCTCTTTCTCCTACTTCGCGGATACCTCCTTCGGTGATCACACCATCAAGGGCGGCGTCGAGAACGAGGAGCATGAGAACTTCCGGAACCGCCTCACCCCTGGTGACGCAACCTACGACTCCATCGCGCTGCGCTACGGTGCGGTGACCGCCGGTGATCTGTCGACCAACGACTGGACCGACCTGCAGTTCGATCCCTTCAACACCAGTGACTTCGGCGGCTTCGTCGAGGCCGTGGACGCCAGCGGCAACCGCGACGCCATCTACGCTGCCCTCGACAGCAACGGTGACAACAGCCTGTCCCAGGACGAGGTGGCCGCCAACCTGGTGTTCGGCAGCACCGCCGGCAACCCCGACGGAAACTTCAACTACGACCGTACCCTGCAGAGCTCCGACGGTCCGCAGCTGACCTCTTCCGAGGGCCTGACCTACTACCTGCAGGACACCATCCAGTTCGGTCGCGCCACCGTCAACCTCGGTGTTCGCGCCGAGCGTTACGAGCACTTCGCCACCACCGGTGAGAACATCTTCACCTTCGATTGGGAGTACGCTCCCCGTATCAGCGCGATCTACGACCTGACCGGTGACGGCAGCCAGAAGATCAGCGCCTACTACGGCCGCTACTACGATCCGGTGCGTAACAACCTGACCAACTTCGCCGGTACCCTGACGGGCGCCATCCGCGAGGAGCAGGTCTTCGTCGCTCCCGTAGGCGAGTGGATCACCTACCGTACCCGTGGCGGCCCATCCGTCCAGGACGCTTTCTTCGCGCCCACCACCAAGACTCCGTACACCGACGACCTGCAGTTCGGCTACCAGATCGATCTGGGCAACAGCATGAGCTTCGAGGTCAACCTCATCCGTCGTGAGACCCGCGACATCATTGAGGATTACGATCTCGGCCTGTACGCGGATCCCGCCGGCTACCCCGGCCCCATCGACGACCCCAACAGCCTGTTCCTCGGTCTGGACTACTTCGGCTATGACGCCGTGCCGGACTCCAACTTCGTGATCGCCACCCTCGCCGGCGGCGAGCGCGATCGTGACGAGGTCGAGCTGGTCTTCCGTAAGCGCTTCTCCAACAACTGGCAGGCGCTGGTCTCCTACAACTGGGCCGACTCGGAAGGCAACACCAACTCCGACTCCAACGCTGACTTCCAGGGCGACGTGCTCTTCCTGGATCCCCGGGCTCCCAACCAGCTCGGCACCCAGCCTGGTCTCATCGAGAACCTGTTCAAGGCCGCCGCTTCCTATCGCTGGGACAACGGCATCCAGGTCGGCGGTACCTTCCGCTGGAACTCTGGCACCGTGGCCAGTGAGACCTTCCGTGCCTCCGCTCGTAACCTGCCGATCCGCGTTCTCAGCGGTGAAGAGTTCGAGTTCGCTGGCATCACCCGTCGCTGGCTCGCCCCGGGCGTGGTCGGTGCTCTGGAGAACCCGGATTGGTCGCAGCTCGACCTGCGTGTCCAGTACAACCGCGACTTCGGTCGCTTCGACGGCGAGTTCTTCCTCGACGTCTTCAACGTCTTCGACAACCAGGATGCGGTCCGTAACCAGGATCTCGTCGCCGGTGGTGAGGGTGTTGCGTTTGGCGACGGTCTGCAGTTCCTCGATCCCCGTCGCTACTTCCTCGGTGCGCGCCTCAGCTTCTGATCTGAGCCGCGAATTGAGGAATCCCCGTCGCCTCGGCGGCGGAGATGGAAAAGGGCCCCTTCGAGGGGCCCTTTTTTATTGCCCGGGAGATTCCCGCTCTGCGCTCTTTTGGGTGGGTGGTAGCTTCCCCCACCTTGCTATATCTGTCAGAGGGTGGGGGACCGAGCGGGGGATTTCTTCCTCCCGCCCCGTCACCACCAGCCTTTCTTCTTAGCGACCCTCCCTCACCCACCGCCCAAAAAAAGAGAGGGCCGAGGGGAGAGATTTCTCCCTCCTCCCGGCCCTCGAAGCGGCGGCTAAGTCAGCTACCCAGCCGCCAGCCAAAGGCAAGAGAGAAATCCCCCTCCAGCTCGCGATCGATTTGCTGCTGGATCGGGATCCCGAAGATGTCGCCATCGGTGGTCAGCTGAATGCGCTCGGCGAAGCGGCGGCGGTACTCCCCCCGCAGATAGAAGCGTTTGCCGAAGGAGACGTCGAGGCCGAGGCCGACATGACCGGTGACGCTGGACTCGCTCTCGTCCTGAATCCTTCGGTCGACCTCGAAGCGGCCCCAGCCGGCGCCGGCAAAGCCGAAGAGCTCGAAACGTCCCCGCTGGGCCAGGACCCGGCGAATGGAGAGGTCCACCAGGTCGTATTCCAGCGGGTCGAGGCCGGTGCCGGAGGCGCGGGTGTAAGAGATCTCCGAGGACCACAGGGGCGAGAACTCACGGATCGCCCGCACGCCGACGGAGCTCTCGTAGTCGCTGCCGTTCTCGCCATCGGTGACGGAGAAGCTGATCAGGAAGAGCTCGGCGCGCCACGGGCCGTAGCGCTCCGGTCGATCGTGATCGACGGCGGCCTGGGTATTCGCCTCGGTGTCAGCCGGAGCTGGGCCAGGGAGAGCGAACCCAGCGGCGGGGGAGAGAAGGCAGAGAGCGCCGACCAAGAGGGCCGGTAGCCGATGAGCTGCAACGCGGGGAAGAGAGAAAAAACGGGGCATATCGAATCCTCCGGTAGGGTCTTAGCGTGAGCGGCTGCCGTAGAAGGTGCCGCGACGGTGATGCCCTCCCTTAGCGCAAGGCCTATGCCTACCTTTGGAAGCTCTCTTCTTAGGTTCTTTCTGGCGATTTGCTCCTTCGTTTCAGCGTGTTTTGGCTGGCCTTTGCGGAACGCTAAAGGTTTCTCAAGTGTTAGATTTGATGAGGCTTATAAGCGGAAGGAAGCCTTGGGGGTTAGCGCCGGGAGGCATCTTTCCAACTCCCACTGAGGCAGAGCTCTGCCGCCCTCTCGCCCTTGTCCGATTCACGGACAGGTGTTCGTTCTCTCGGCCTCCCGTACGAAAAAACAAACGCTCCGCCGGATGGCGGAGCGTTCAAGAAAGTGGCCTGAGTCGATGAGGCCGAACCGGGTTGCTAGCTTATTAGGGCGCTAGCTTGTCGGGTTAGCTGGGAAGCTCAGCTCCTTCCGGATCGAGGATCCACTCCAGATCCTGGCAGCGTAGGGTCTGCTCGTCGATTCGCCTGCGCAGGCCCTCGATGGCCTCGGTCGCCTCCGGGCTTTCTAGATCGAGCTCCGGCGTCTCCCGCAGGGCGGGCTGTCCGGCGGTCTCGAGCTCGAGGCTGTCTAGAGAGAGGGGCTCCAGCTCGTCGGTGTGGCCGTCCCGCAGCAGATCCTCGACGGCGCGAATGATGTGCCGGTCGGTCATCTGCATCGCGTGGCGCTTGCCTCGGCTCTCGTAGAGGGCCCCGAGGCCTTCCACCGCCGCTGCCCGCAGAGGCACCGTGTCGTCTCCCGGTCCGATCTTTGGCCCAGCGGTAATTCTTCCCCGAGAGTCCAGCACCGCGCTATCGATGGTGGAGTGAATTCGGCTGACGATGCCCGTGGTTCTCGGCAGCAGGGGAGAGCGCAGCAGCTCGCGGCCCAGGCTGAGAGATTCCGTCAGCCAGCGCTGCAGCGGGCGAAAGCCGTGATCCCAGGTCTGGCCCGAGTGGAGGGGCTGAGGAGAGGGGAAGAGCTCGGGGTTCGGCAGCATCGCCAGCAGGCCCGGCAGGGATTGGGCGAGGCGGCCGAAGTCGTCGACGTCGTCGTGGCGGGAGATCTTGGCCAGGGTGCGGAAGGTGGGATGGGTGCCGAGGAGGGCCTTGACCACCGAGAAGGAGCCGCCGAGGGGGGAGCCCACCAGCACCGCGCTCTCCACTCGGTCCTGCCACCGCGGGTGGCGCAGGGCGTAATTGGCGGCCACCAGGCCGCCCATGGAGTGGGCGACGATGGCGAAGCGCCGGCCGCTGTGGGCGGCGGCGCGCTCTTCGATGAAGGCCGCTAGCTGATCGGCGGCGATATTCAGGGACTTGCGCCAATCGTAGGAGAAGGAATGCACGGCAAAGCCCTTGCCCTGCCATCGGCGCCGGGCGGCGCGGTAGGCGAGGCTGAGATGACCGTCGGCCCCGATGCGCAAATGGCTGCGCTGATCCGTTTCACCGTCGTCCGCCAGGGAGAGCCGCTCCGCTACGTTGCCTCCGGCGAAGGCCAGGGGATTGAGCCACAGCCTGGACCCGGAGCCGTAGCGCCGCGCCAGGTGCCCGCCCATGATGCCGTGGAGATAGAGGATCTCCGGTAGGGAAGGGTCGGGATCGGGGGAGCCGAAGAGGGATTCTTCGACGCTCAGGGCGTTGCCATAGGCGTGCTGAAGATCCTGAATCGTCTCCTCCGCCTGCTGGGCGCCGAGATAGCGAACCAGGCGTCCGCGAGTTCCCGCTTCATCCCGCAGCAGGGCTTCAAAGATCTCTCGGTCCTGTCGCGTTTCGACCCACTCCCAGTCTGGGACCCCTTCGGAGGGGGCGCTCTTCGTTCCGCTGCTTTCTGGGCCGACGGCTGACGGGGTGCCGCTTTCCGGATCGCTTTTCGCATCCTCCCCAGAGGGCGGAATCACTGGCGCCGGATCCGCCTGGACCCACAAATGCGCCCAGGTCGGTTCTTGGCTCTCTCCTTCAGGGGAGTCACCGCCTGAGTCACTGGCGGGATCGCTCAACTGGACCCCCGATTCCTGCACCACCGGATCCCTCGCCAGCTCCCAGGCCGGGACGGCGAAGTTGGCGTCGAGATAGCGGCCCGCAAAGTGCAGCGCTACGACCTCTCCGGTGTTGACGTCGATCACCGCCGAACCGGAATTGCCGCCGAGGGTGGAGGCATCGTGGGTGAGGGCTCGTACCGAATTCCCATAGGAGCTGATCTCGCGGTAGTCGGTGATCGTGCCCGGCTGCAGCCGCTTGCGGTCGAAGACGTTGTGGAAGATGCGCTGCTGAAGGTGGTAGGGGTTGAAGCTGCTGCGGGCGGGGTAGCCAATGATGGCGATCTCGCGGAACTCCAGCTCTTCCGGTTCGGCGCTGGCGAGGGTGAGGGCGGGTCGCTGGGCCAGACCATCGACTCTGAGCAGGGCGCAATCCCAATAGGGGTGAATGAAGACGATGTCCGTGATGGTCAGCGGCTGGGCCTGGCTCTGGCCGCCGACCTCCTGCTTTAGATCCAGCTCCGGCTCGTAGCCCGGGCGAAAGCTCAGCCCTTCTTGTCCCAGGCCGCTGCTGAAGATCTCCGCCACGTGACGATTGGTCATCAGCAGCCCGCCGCCAACGTGGAATCCGGTGCCGGCGAAGGGGATCTGGGGGTGATTGGGAACGTCGATTCGTCCGACGCCGGGGATCACCGCCTCCAGCCGATCTTTGATTGGGGCGTCGCCAAAATGCGCCCACAGCGGGTCGTTGGCGCGGAAGCTGTCGTTGTGGATATCGAAGACCGGCCGCTCCGCCGGCAGGATAATCGCCTCTAGCGCCGGCACCTCTTCGGGCCGCGGGGCTTCTCCCTGCTGAATCCGCTCGAAGCCTTTGAAGGCCAGCTCCAGCTCCCGCTCGTCCACCGCCGTCCTCGCCAGGCGGTCTGGATCCAGCAGCTCGATGCCCGGGCCGACGCCTTCCAGGGCGCCGCTCAGGCCCGGGCGCCGCTGGAGAAGCGACTCTACTTGGCTTTGGATCTGCTTTTCGTGGGGTACCTTGTCCTTCGGTTCTGCCGCCATATCGTCTCTCCGGGGGTGAGGTCGGTTGGGGTTTCATTCCTTAGACGGACCCAAGGGCCGAGTTTTTTGGTGCCGTGAAGCACCGATCTCTCTTTAGCTAGCGGGAATCAGCATAGCGCAGGCTCATCAGGAGATGTGAAAGTACTGATTTGCTGGCAGCGCTCTACCGGTACCGCCTGGAATATGTTGCCGTGATGGCAATTTGTAGTCTGGGGGCGAGACAGCGGGAGGGAACGGAAGGCTGTTAAGCTGACCCAGTGGCTGAGCAGGCACCTAGGCAAACACAGCCCTGGCCGCCGAGCTGGGCCTCGTGGGGAGCCCCGCTGATTTCTGTTCGCTGCCAAACTCCTCGGGCGCTCCCTCGAAACTTCCGGATCCGCTGATTCTGTTCTCGCGAACCACTCCTCAACGGCGGGTGCTTCCTCCCTCCGAGCCATCCGCAGGATTTGCTTATGTCCACTCCCTCCTCCAGCTCTCCCTCCGCCCCCCCCGAAGCCAGCTGGCTGCAGCAGCTGCGCCACGTCCTGGCCTCCCCTCCGCCCCATCGGCTGCCGCCGGGGGAGGGTAAGGTAGCGGCGGTCTTGGTGCCCCTCTACGTCGATGCCGGCGAGCTGTGGACTCTGCTTACCCGCCGCGCCGACGATCTGCCGACCCACAAGAGCCAGATCGCCTTTCCCGGCGGCAACTCCCAGCCGGGGGAAGACTCCTGGGATACCGCCCTGCGGGAAGCGGAAGAAGAGATCGGCCTGCCCCCCGTCACCGCCCTGCGCCTCGGCACTCTGGACGAGGGCAAGACCCCCAGCGGCTTTCGAATCGTCCCCTGCGTTGCCGCCATTCCCAAGGAGTTCCGCGCCCGGCTGCAGTCCCGAGAGATCGCCGAAGTCTTCCCCGTGCCCCTCTCCGCCTTCGCCAATCCCCGATTGGTGGAAGATCGAGAGGTAGTTCTCGACGGCCAGACTCGGGAGCTGCGGGTTTACCACGTCGGCTCGAGGCAGATTTGGGGATTGACCGCCCGGGTGCTGCAGAACCTGCTGCAGCGAATCGGCCTGGAGTCGGCCCAGGGCTGAAGTTCCGATCGCTCTTGTCACGCGGGCCTCGATGTTGAGGGTGTAAGTCCGAACGAGGAGCTGATGCTCTTCCGAGGAGGAGCGCAGCGTCCATTCTCCCGGCAGTGGCGAACACTTGCCCATGTCGAGCTCGCGTCCGCTGCCTCTCTCTGCGCCATCCTCCGGCGGCCTCCAGGTCGTTTGGCTAAAGAGGGACCTGCGCCTCCACGACCACCAGCCGCTGGCGGAAGCCGCCCGTCGCGGGCCGGTGCTGCCCCTCTTCGTCTACGAGCCCGATCTGCTGGCCTCGGCGGAGTTTGATCCCTCCCACTTCACCTGCCTCCGGACGAGTCTGAGGGAGCTGGCGGCGGGGTTCGAACAGCGTGGCGCGCGTCTGGCGTTTCGAGTGGGGGAAGTGACGGAGGTGCTGGAGGCGATCCATCGCCGTCAGCCCATCGCCGCCTTGTGGAGCCATCAGGAGACCGGCAACGACCTGACCTACCGCCGCGACCGCCAGGTCGGGCGCTGGGCTCGGGAGCGAGGAGTTCCCTGGCACCAGCCGAGGCAGCACGGCATCGTCCGGGCCCTCAAGGATCGAGACGGCTGGGCCAAGCAGTGGAATCAGCTGATGGCCCGTCCCCTGGTGCCGGTGCCGCCGCGATTCCTCGGAGCGCAGGAGCTGCCGGCCTTTGCGGATTTCGACTTCGAAGGGCCTCGAGAGGCTGGGGAGCTGGGCATAGGGCCAGACACCAAGGATTTGGCCTGGGCCGGCGGGGAAGCGGCGGGCCGGGAGGTGCTGGAGAGCTTTCTCGCCCACCGCGGGGTGGACTACCGCAAGGCTATGTCCAGCCCCGTTACCGCCGCCGACGCCTGCAGCCGCCTCTCCCATCACCTCGCCTTCGGCACCATCTCCCTGCGGGAGGTCTACCAGCGGGCGAGAGATCATCGCGAGGAGCTGAAGCAGCGCCGCAAGGCGGGGGAGAGCATCGACCCTCGCTGGGTGCCCTCCATCTCGTCCTTCCTCTCCCGCCTGCGCTGGCATTGTCACTTCATGCAGAAGCTGGAGGATGAGCCGCAGCTGGAGTTCCACAACCTGTGTCGCGCCTACGATGGGCTGCGGGAGGGTGACTTCCGCCAGGATCGCTTCGACGCCTGGTGCGCCGGGGAGACGGGCTATCCGATGGTGGACGCCTGCATGAAGGCCCTCCACCGCGGCGGCTGGATCAACTTCCGCATGCGCGCCATGCTCGCCTCCTTCGCCGCCTACCATCTCTGGCTCCACTGGCGCCCCACCTCGGTCTACCTCGCCCGACACTTCCTGGACTTCGAGCCGGGGATCCACTTCAGCCAATTCCAGATGCAGAGCGGGGTGACCGGCATCAACAGCATTCGCGTCTACAGCCCCGCCAAGCAGGTGCTGGATCAAGATCCGGAAGGGGTCTTCATTCGTCGCTGGCTGCCGGCGCTGGAATCAGTGCCTAAGGCGTATCTTTCGGAGCCCCACCGAATGCCGGAGGAGCTCCAGCGTAAAGTCGGCTGCGTCATCGGCAAGGACTATCCCGCTCCCCTCGTCGATCATCGCCAGGCGGTCTCCGAAGCCAAGAGCAAGATCTACGCTCGTCGCCGCCAGCCGGAAACCCGCGCCGCTGCGGAAGAGGTCTATCGCCGCCACGGCAGCCGCCGTCGTCCGCCGCAGCGGGGGCGCAGGGCCCAGTCCGCCAAATCTTCCGCCAAGTCCTCCGCCGATCGCCCCGCCCTCCAGCCCGCCCGGGACGAGAAGCAGCTCACCCTGCCGACCGCCTGAACCGGCTCCTCACCTGACTCCTGATCCGACTCCTGATTTGACCTTCTAAGAACGCGCCTAACGATGTCCCTTCCCGCCCGTCCCCCCGCTCCCCACGACGAGAAAGCCTGCGCTCGCTGCGGGCGCCGCATCACCTGGCGGCGGAAATGGGCCCGCAGCTGGGATGAGGTGCGCTATTGCGGCCAGGCCTGCCGCCGCCAGCGCCTGGATTCCACCGCCCAGCGGCTGGAGGCTGCTATCGAGGCGCTGCTCGACGCCCGAGGCGCGGGAAAGACGATCTGCCCGTCGGAAGCCGCTCGCCGAGTCGCGCCAGACGACTGGCGTCCGCTGATGGAGCGGGCCCGTCGCGCTGCCCGGAGACTGGTGACGCAGGGGCGGCTGGAGATCACCCAGGGCGGGCGTGTGGTGGATCCCTCCACCGCCCGTGGCCCCATTCGCCTGCGGCGTCCGCTGCGCCAGGCGGGTGCTGCCCGTGATGTTTCCCGTCGTGAGTCCGGTGCTGCTTCTTCGGCCGAGGAGCCGGCCTCCTAGATCTACATCTTTGTTCTACACACATCACTTCTTGCCTTTGAAGCGAATTTCTTGTCGTCAGCTTTCCCTCCGATGACTCCCGAGGACCCTCGATGACCGTCCCCTCCCTCCGCCTTCGTCCCCTCAACGATGCCCCCCTCCGCCCCGACGGAGACTACGTCCTCTATTGGATGGTCGCCTTCCGCCGTCTGGACTGGAACTTCGCCCTCCAGCGGGCGGTGGAGCAGGCCCGCGAACTGGGCAAGCCGCTCATCGTCCTCGAGCCTCTGCGTATCGGCTATGAATGGGCCAGCGATCGCTTCCACCGCTTCGTCTTCGAGGGCATGGTGGACCAGGCGGAGGGGCTGAAGGACAGCCCGGTGGCCTATTATCCCTATCTCGAGCCCGCCGCGGGCAAGGGCTCCGGGCTGCTGGAAGCCCTCGCCCAGCGGGCTTGCGCGGTGGTGACGGACGACTACCCCTGCTTCTTTCTGCCCCGTATGCAGGCCGCCGTGGCGCCTCGGCTGGGAGTTTCGCTGGAGGCGGTGGACTCCAACGGCCTCTACCCCCTGCAGGACACCGACCGACTCTTCACCCGTGCCCATTCCTTCCGCGCCTGGCTGCAGAAGAAGCTCCCGCCCCATCTCGCCCAGCCGCCGAGCGCGGATCCTCTGGCCGGAGTCTCGCTGCCGCAGGCCACGATTCCCGAAGCGACGATTCCCGAAGCCACGATTCCCGAAGCTACGATTCCTGAAGACATTCTCCAGCGCTGGCCCGACGCCGCTGCGCAGCTCGGTATTGCTGGCCCCCTGAGCCGTGACGAAGCCACCGAGAAGGCCTTCGATGCCTTCCTCGCTACCCTGACCATCGATCACGAAGTGCCCCCCGCCCCCCAGCGCGGCGGTGCCGAGGCCGCCCAGAAGGTCCTCGCCCGCTTCCTCGATCAGCGCCTCTCCGGCTACGGCGACGACCGCAACCACCCCGACGCCGACGGCGCCAGCGGCCTCTCCCCCTACCTTCACTTCGGCCACGTCTCCGCCCATCAGGTGTTCTGGGAGCTGGCGGAGCGCGAAGAGTGGAATCCCTCCCGCCTGGGAGAAGACACCCGCGGCAGCCGCGAAGGCTGGTGGGGCATGTCCTCCGCCGCCGAGGGCTTCCTCGACGAGCTCATCACCTGGCGGGAGATCGGCTATCACCGCACCGCCCACGTCGAGAACTACGACCGCTACGAATCCCTCCCCGCCTGGGCCCAGAAGACCCTCGCCGAGCACGCCGGCGATCCCCGCGAGTATCTCTACTCCCTAGAAGACTTCGAGCATGCCCGCACCCACGACGAAATCTGGAACGCCGCCCAGCGGCAGCTGGTGAGCGAAGGGGTGATGCACAACTACCTGCGCATGCTGTGGGGCAAGAAGATCCTCCACTGGACCGCCTCGCCGCAGCAGGCCTTCGACATCATGGTCGAGCTCAATAACAAATACGCCCTCGACGGGCGCGATCCCAACTCCTATAGCGGGATTCTTTGGGTGCTCGGGCTCTTCGACCGGGCCTGGGGACCGGAGCGGGAGATCTTCGGGAAGATTCGGTATATGACCTCGGATAGCACCCGGCGGAAGCTGAAGCTGAAGAGGTATTTGCAGAGGTATGGGGAGAATCGGGCGTTGTTTTAGACGGCTGATCTCAGTCTCTCAAGACTCTCAGAATCCTGGCAAAGCCTCATCTTGCGATGATCTGTTGCGAGACTCGTTGCTGAGCGTATCCCCGGCAGAGCCCTTGGGGCTCCCTGCCTCGTTCAATGGCCGGGAGCCCTATCTGGTTCGTCTACCTCAAATCAACTTCGCATCATGCCCCACCCAAACCAGCCCGGACGCCAGCTTCGGCAGGAAGCGGGTGCTCTTGGCCGGTAGCACGTCGCCCTTGGAGACGGCGTGGCCGAAGAGGGGGCCGCTCATGGGGGGGAGGAAGATGCCGACGGCGAGGGGGTTGTTGGGGTTTTTGACTTGGGTCCAGAGCTCGTCGGGGAAGGAGCGATAGATCACGGTGCCGTCGAGGTAGTTGGCCTCGCTGAGGCCGAGCTGGGGCAGCAGGCTCCAGTGGAGGTGACAGACGGCGAGGCGGTCGGCGCCGGGGGCGCGGCCTTCGGGCATGCGCCGGGGGTCGAGATGCCAGATCTCGGTGTGGCCGTCGGCGGTGAGGATTCCGAGGGCGGGGCGGGCGACGGGGTTGTCTTCTTGGGCGATGAGGGCGGCGAATTCGGCGCCGCTGCTCACGGTGACGGTGCCGCGGGAGGCGAGCATCGGGTGCAGGGAGGCGAGGTCGAGGCCGGCGCCGAGGGCGCGGTGGATGGGGTCGATGACGACGTCTTTGCTGTGCAGGCTGAAGAGCACGGTCATCTTGGCGCCGGCGGCGGTGCCGGGGGCGGCGTGGGTCTGCTCGGCGTAGGTGCGGGCGACCTTGTAGCGGTGGTGGCCGTCGGCGATGGCGGCGGGGCGGTTGGCGAGCTCCCGCTGGTAGGCGAGGATTCGCTCGGGGTTGTCCTGGACCCACAGCTTGTGGAGGTTGCCGTCGTCATCGCGGTGGGTGACCGCCGGCTCGGATCCGGCGGCGTCCTGGAGCACCAGGTCCTCCAGGGTCTGTGGGTCGTCCGCCAGGAACATCACCGGCTCGAGATCGATCTCGGTGGTGCGGGTCATCTCCAGGCGGTCGGCGAAGGGCTTGTCGAGGGTGTGCTCGTGGGGGCGGATCACCGTCGAGCCTTCGGGCTCCACGCCCACCAGGGCACAGACGCCGATGCGGCGGGTGCCGTCGGCGACTTCGATGATGTAGGGGTAGAGGGCGGGCTTGCCGTCCCGCACCACGGCGCCGCTCGCCAGCCACTGCTGATGGGTGGAGGCGGCGCGCTGGTAGGTGCTGCCGGTGATGCCCCGCTCTGCGTTTTCCGGTGCCGGCCGGGTGAGGTGCGCAAAATGGTGCGGGGAGCGGGCGTGGAATTCTTGGGCTCGCTGCTCGTTGATCTGATCGAAGGGGGGAGCCCCCTGCTCGCCGGCCTCGCCGACCTGGGAAGTAAAACGAAAGCCTTCGAAGGCGTAAATCTTCATCGCAATCCTCGCGCAACACGGGGTGAAAGGGAGCGGGTGGGCTCGGCTCGACGGATCGAGGCGAGGTCTTTCTATTCTATCGTTGAGGGAACGCGAAAGTTGCTGAGGAGTTGCAGGGCGCTTTGTGCCGAATCTTCAAGGTATGTCGGCCGGGGTTCCCCAGCTTTGTCTTCCGGACTTAGGTCACCACGCCTCGCACCCGGAACTCCTCCCGATCCCAGGCGCCGCTCTCCAGCAGCTCTCCCAGCACCTGGGCCGCCGCCCAGACCTCGTGGTAGCTCAGGTAGAGGGGGGCGAAGCCGAAGCGCAGGATGTCGGGTTCGCGGAAGTCGGGGGTGACGCCGTGGTGGATCAGGGCCTGGACGATGGGGAAGGCGTGGGGGTGGCGCAGACTGACTTGGGAGCCGCGGTGGGGGGCGGGGGGGCTGGCGGATTCGAGGCCGTGGCGGGCGCCGAGCTGTAGGGCGAGATCTTCGAAGAGCTGGCCGAGGGCGAGGGATTTTTCTCGCACGAGGTGGAGATCCGCCTCCAGCGCGAGGTCGATGCCGACCTCCAGAGCGGCGAGGCTGAGGATGGGGGGCGTGCCGCAGAGGACGCGGGCGATGCCGGGGGCGGGGCGGTACTCGGTGTCGAAGTCGAAGGGGGAGGCGTGCCCCAGCCAGCCCTGGAGGGGCTGGAGGAAGGTCTGATGATGGCGCTCGGCGACGTAGAGGAAGGCGGGAGAGCCGGGGCCGCCGTTCAGATATTTGTAGCCGCAGCCGACGGCGAAGTCGGCGCCGTCTTGGTCTAGGGCGAGGGGCAGCACGCCGGCGCTGTGGGCGAGGTCCCACAGGGCTAGGGCGCCGGCGCGGTGGGCGGCGGCGGTGAGGCCGGCGAGGTCGAGGATTTCGCCGCTGCGGAAGTCCACATGACTGAGATGCAGCACGGCGACGTCTTCGCCTCGAGTCTCCAGGAAAGCGGGGATCTCCTCCCGAGAGATTGTCTTCAGCCGGTAGTCTTCGTCACCCGTCCTGCCTTGGCCGCTCTGATTCAGCAGCCGCAGCAGGCCCTGGGCGATGTAGAGGTCGGTGGGGAAGCTGGCGGGCTCCGAGAGGATCACCTTGCGGCCTGGGCGCAGCTCCAGTGCTCCCGCAAGCGCCTTGAAGAGGTTCACCGAGATCGAGTCTGCCACTGCCGTCTGCCCCGGGGCCGCTCCCAGGAGGCGGCCGATCTTGTCCCCCACCTCCAGCGGCCGATGGATCCACCGGTGAACGTTCCAGGAGGCGATGAGGTCCTCCCCCCACTCCTCCCGCGCCACTCGCTGCAGCCGCTCCGGCGTCTCCCGGGGCAGTGCTCCCAGGGAGTTGCCGTCGAGGTAGATGCGACTCCCCGGCAGGAAGAAGCGCTGCCGAAAGGGGGCCAAGGGATCTACCGCGTCCTGGCGGGCGACGGCGGGAGGGGCGGAGCGGGCGAGGGCTTCAGCGGCGGTCAGGCTCATGAGGCGATGATGGCATAGCGTTGAGTTGGTGCGGCGAGAAGGTGCCAGGGACTTTCCCCGAGCTTGGTGCCAGGGACTTTCCCCGAGCATTAGTCGAGTCCAGGTGCCAGGGACTTTCCCTGATCGGGTAATTCCTCTGATCGACTCGAAAAATCACGTCTGTCGCGGGACTGTGGCAAAATCGCCGCATGAGCGGGACCGACGATTTCTGGACGCTGCGGCGTCATGGCTTTGTCCGCGTCGCTACGGCGGTGCCGGCGGTGCGGGTAGCGAATCCGAAGGCGAACGGAGAGGCGACGGCGTCGCTGGCTCGGCGGGCGGCGGAGCAGGGGGCGGAGCTGGTGATCTTCCCGGAGCTGGGCCTCTCGGCGTATGCCATCGACGACCTGCTGCAGCAGCGGGCGCTGCTGGACGCGGTCGGCGTGGCGCTGGAGCGGCTGGTGGACGAGAGCGCGGCGTGGCCGACGGTGGTGGTGGTGGGGTTGCCTTGGGAGGTGGACACCCGGCTGTATAACTGCGCTGCGGTGATTTTCCGGGGCAAGCTGCTGGGCCTGGTGCCGAAGAGCTATCTGCCGGGCTATCGGGAGTTCTACGAGCCGAGGCATTTCACCTCGGGGGCGGCGGTGGGAGCCCGCAAGCAGGTGCGCTGGCGCCGCGGGGATGGTTCGGTGCACGACGTGCCTTTCGGTACCGATCTGCTGTTCAGCGCTCGGGATGTCGAAGGCTTCATCCTGCACGTGGAGATCTGCGAGGACCTCTGGGTGCCGCTGCCGCCGAGCACTCTCGCCGCCCTCGCCGGGGCCCGGCTGCTGACCAATCTTTCCGCCAGCAACATCACCATCGGCAAGGCCGACTATCGCCACCTGCTGGCGGCCTCTCAGAGCGGCCGCGCGGTGGCGGCCTATCTCTACACCGCCGCCGGGGACGGGGAGTCCACCACCGATCTCGCCTGGGACGGCCACGCGCTGATCTACGAGAACGGCGAGCTGCTGGCGGAATCGAAGCGCTTCGCCGACGAAGAGCAGCTGGTGGTGGCGGATATCGACCTCCAGCGCCTGGGCCAGGACCGGCTGCGGATGAATAGCTTCCACGCCTGCGCGGAGGCCCACGGCGACGCCGTGGAGCGCTTCCGGCGGGTGGAGTTCATGCTCGGAGACGAGGGCCCTTTGGCGCCTCTGGAACGTCCTCTGGAGCGTTTCCCCTTCGTCCCCCGGGACGCCGCCCTGCGCAGCGCCCGCTGCGCCGAGGCCTATCAGATTCAGGTTCACGGCCTCGAGCAGCGACTGCGGGCGACGGGGATCAAGAAGGTGGTCATCGGTATCTCCGGTGGCCTCGACTCCACCCAGGCGCTGCTGGTGTGCGTGCGCACCATGGAGGCCCTGGGGCTGCCGCGGGAGAACGTGCTGGCCTACTCCATGCCGGGCTTCGCCACCGGCGACCACACCCGCAACAACGCCCTGGCGCTGATGGAGGTGCTGGGGGTCAGCGGTTCGGAGATCGACATTCGCCCCGCCTGCCGGCAGATGCTGGAGGATCTAGACCATCCCTTCGCCCGCGGCGAGAAGGTCTACGACATCACCTTCGAGAACGTGCAGGCGGGCCAGCGCACGGCGCATCTCTTCCGCCTGGCCAATCACCATGGCGCCCTGGTGGTGGGCACCGGGGACCTCTCGGAGCTCGCCCTCGGCTGGTGCACCTACGGCGTCGGGGATCAGATGAGCCATTACGGGGTCAACGCCTCGGTGCCCAAGACGCTGATCCAGCATCTCATCCGGTGGACGGTGGCGGAGGGGCATTGGGGGGACGAAGCCGGGGAGGTGCTGACCTCGATCCTGGAGACGGAGATCACCCCGGAGCTGATCCCCGCTGACGCCATGGAGGCCCGGGGCGATACGGATGAGAAGCTGATTCAGAGCACGGAAGAGGTGATCGGCCCCTACGCACTGCAGGACTTCCACCTCTACTTCCTCTCCCGCTACGGCTTCACTCCCAGCAAGGTGGCTTTTCTCGCTCACCAGGCATGGGGGGACGCTGAGGCCGGCGAGTGGCCGGAGGACGTGCCTCAGGAAGATCGTCGGGCCTACGACCTGGCCACCATCAAGGCCTGGTTGCGGGTCTTCCTGGATCGCTTCTTCCGCACCAGCCAATTCAAGCGCACCGCCAGCCCCAACGCGCCGAAGGTCGGCTCCGGCGGGTCGCTGTCGCCGCGGGGGGATTGGCGCGCTCCTAGCGACGCTTCCAGCGCTCCTTGGCTGGAGGAGCTGGAACACGGCGTGCCGAAGACAGAGCCCGGAGATGGCGCCGGAGACGGTGCCAAAGAGGGTGCCAGAGAAGGCGATAGCAGTTAGCCGCAGCGCGGCACGCTGCTATGATGCATGGGCTGTGGTCCACCCCCTCCCGCCATCGCTAAGCCTTCGGAGCTCTCTCGTTGACTGACCCCCGATCCGCAGAGGATCTAGTCGGTCAGCGGGTTGGCCCCTACCTGCTCGAAAACCGCCTCGGAGCGGGCGGGATGGGCTGGGTATTCCAGGCCTGGGACGAGCGCCTCCATCGCCGGGTGGCGCTGAAGCAAATCAAGCCGGAGGTCGCCGGCGACGCCCGCAACCGCGAACGCTTCCGCCGCGAGGCGCGGGCGGCGGCGGCCCTCAACCATCCGGCCATCGTGCAGATCCACGATCTGCTAGAGGCGGAAGACGGCGACTGGATCGTGATGGAGCTGGTGGAGGGGGAGACCCTGACGGAGCGGGTGCGGGTGCGGGGGCCGCTGGAGGTGGACGCGCTGCTGGATATCGGCATCCAGATCGCCGAGGCGCTGGCGGAAGCCCACGATCAGGGCATCGTCCACCGCGACTTGAAGACCGAGAACGTCGTCCTCACCCCTGCCGGCAAGGTGAAAGTGCTGGACTTCGGCCTCGCCAAGCGCCTGTGGTCCAGCGAGACGGAGGCTTCGATTTCGGTGGAGGGACGGGTGCTGGGGACCCTGCGCACCATGTCCCCGGAGCAGGCCATGGGCTCGGAGCTGGACGGCCGCTCGGATCTCTTCTCCCTCGGCGTGCTGCTCTACGAGGCCGGCACCGGCGACTCCCCCTTCCGCGGCAACGGGCCGGCCCAGACCCTCACTCGGGTGATCTCCCACGATCCGCCGCCGCCGGCGGCGCTGATGCCGGAGCTCAGCGAGGAGCTCTCGGACTTCATCCTGCACCTGCTGGCGAAGCGGCCGGAGCAGCGGCCGGCGTCGGCCCATCGGGTGGTGACCCATCTCGCGGTGCTGCGGGGGGGCTCCGCCTGGGCCGGCCGTGGGGGACCCGCTCCGGCGGCGCTGGGGGGCGGCGAAGCGACCCTGCGGCCGGCGTCTTCCACCCATCTGCCGACCTCTCCGATCCCCCGCTCGGAAGCCCCGCCGGGGGCGGTGGCGGCCACCGAGGTGGCGGGGCCCTCGGCCTCCCGCAGCTTCGTGTCTTCGGGACCGGCGTCGGTGGCGGATCCCTACTCTGCGCCGCCCGGCACTGGTTTTCCCCCGGGTGGTACCGGCGCGGCCTCGATGGCTCCCACCGTGGTGCCGACGGAGGCCACCGTGCTGCTGCCGCCGGTGGCGCCGGCCTCCCTGTGGCCTCGGCGGCTGCTGTGGAGCTTCGCTTCGCTGCTCTTGGTGGCGGCGATGGCGGCGGCGGGCTGGTGGTGGCTGAATCAGCCGCCGCCGGCCATCTATGTGGCGATGCCCGAGGTGCGCCGAGTCGGTGGGGGAAAAGAAGGGGCGGAGCTCGTGGTGGCGGATGCCGTGCGCTACGGGGCGCTCAAGGCGCTGACCGCCTTGGAGGAGGTGTACCCCCTGCCGCCAGCGGAAATCGACGCCCTGCCGGCAGCGCTGGACGATCCCTCGGAGCTGGCCCGACAGACCGCCGCCGACGAGGTGCTGACGGCGGAGCTGAGCTGTCGCCGGGTGGAGTGCCAGCTCACCCTGGCGCGGGTACGGGGCAGCGATGGGGGGTTGTTGTGGACCGATAGCTTCTCGCTGCCGGTGGATGAGGTAGCGACCCTCGATCGCATCGTTCGAGGCCGGGTGACGCGCGGCTATCCGCAGCGGGAATCGAATGATTCGGTTCCGGCATTGGACGTTGGGGCAGAGGACTACGAGCGCTTCCTGCAGCTGCGCCGGGGCCTGCAAGGGGCGGGCTCTGAGATCGCCGGGGAGGGGCTTTCGCGGCAGCAGATCGCCGCCGACGTCGAGGAGATCCTGAGCTCCGCGCCGGATTTCTTCGAGGCGCGCCTGCTGGCGTCGGAAGTCGCCCGGCTACGCTATTTCGAAGGCAGTCGGGATCAGCAGGATCTCGACAATCTGCGCCGCCAGCTGCAGCTGGCGCGCAACCTCGCTCCAACAGATCCGGCACCGCTCCATACCCTGTTCACGGTGCAGGTGCAGAACGGCGAGCTCGAGGTGGCGGAGCAGACCCTCGCCGACCTCGAAGAGCTGGTGCCTGGAGAAGTGCGGCTGCAGCGTCACCGCGCTCTGCTGCTGCGAGCGCAGGGGCAGGCGGAGGAGGCGCTGACGGTGATGGAGCGGGCGGTAGAGCGCCAGCCCTCCTGGAAGAATCTGATGGATCTCGCGGTGCTGCAGGTGCGGGCCGGAGCGGTGAACGACGCTCGAAGCACCCTGGAGCGCCTGCTGGCGCTGGTGCCGGAATCCTTCGACGCCCTCTCTCTGCTCGCCCAGCTGGAGCTTACCGTCGGCAGCGTCGAGCGGGCGGAGGCTCTCTACACCCAGCTGGTGGAGCGCGCCCCAGAGTCCGCCGAGCGGGCCAATCTCGGGCTGACCCAGATGCTGCTGGGGCGCTATCCGGAAGCGGTGGAGAGCTACCGACTGCTGGTGGCAGAGGCGCCGGACAACGTGGTGATGCTGATCAACCTGGCGGACGCCTACGACCTGCTGGGAGACAAGGAGCAGGCGGCGGTCGTGTACGAGCGCATTCTCGAGGTCACCGGCGAAGACCCGGACTCTTTCGAAGATCGTTTCCCCCACGCCCAGGCTTTAGCCCATCTCGGGCGCTCCCGGGAGGCGGCGGAGTCCATCACCTCCGCCCTGGCGGACTACCCCGAAGACCCACAGGCGGCCTACGCCGCCGCCCTGGTCTATACCCTCATCGGTGAGCGCACCTCCGCCCTGGTGCACGCCCGACGCGCGATGGCGGGAGGCTTTGGCGAACGCTGGTTCAGCTTCCCTTGGTTCGACCCGCTGCGGGAGGGTGGGGAGCTGCAGGCGCTGGTGACGGAGCTGGAAGACGGAGGAGCTTCCTGAGCTCCAATGCTGTTGTTAGCCCTTTGGCGCGCTCTACAGCTCCCTAATTTCTCGCAGACCACCGACCTCAGTCCGGTTGGCTATGAGCTCCGTCACTTCGGATGTCGCTTCAGGCTAGCGTCCCCGGCAGTGGGAATCTTGAGCTCGTCAGGTGAAATGAGGATCGTCTCATTCGAGGGTTTGAAGACGACCAAGACCGTTTGACCTCCAGTTGCTTTATCTGCAGTCATTTGCGCTCCTTTGTTCGGTGGAAAGAGGGGAGCTGACCTGATCGAATCTCGACTGAAATCGTTTCGTTCAGTTGATGAGCTGGCTACCCTAAGAGGAATCGGTGAGGAAATTTGATTGGTGAGATAAAAGCGTGAGGCGACTCTTTCAGTGGGCTTCGCTCAGGATTCGGGCACGTTGATAATCTGGGAGGTCGCGGTATACGTTTCGTCGTCGTAGCTGATGTAGAGCCGGTAGTCGTAGGTCTCAGGAGAATCGAGATTGGAGAAGTCGTCGGTGACCTGAAGCTGTGTACCTCCATCTTTCGTTCCCTTCGAGGTGAAGGGATCGAGAGGAGCGTCGTCTCCGACTTCATGGGCGGTGAAATAGGGTGAGGTAAAGGTTGCAAGTTTGTCTTCGGACCCGGCGGTTTCCAAGATGAAGAGAAGGAGCACCGGATCTAAGCTGTATTGGGTCACCGTGAGAGGGCTTGGTGTGATTTCGATGGACTTATCTGAGACGTTGAATAAAACACCGATGGTTTCAGAATCGGACATAACAGCTCCTTAGCCTGCCGGATGATGAGATCAGTTCGCGGGGAGATCGAAGAGGGGTGAAAGCAACGAGGGCTAGAGGTTGTACTCCAGACCGCCTTCAATCAGTCGCTGATTCTGACCGCTTAACGCGTTTCTATGCTTTAGGCTTTCGAGGTGCTTCGCCTTTCGGATGGATTTTTTAACTTCATGAAATAAGCAAAACCCACCCCAATGGGGCGGGTGAAGGAAGCGGGGCAATTTCAGGTCAAGGCCTAGGGAGGCAGAGGCGGTGCCTTGACGATGGGTCTCGAGATCGAGACCGCGGGAAGACTCACGGTCCTCCGGTGGGCGACTTGTTGACGATTTGCGGATCGGAGTCGTAGTTGGTGCCGTCATAGGTCACATAGACCGTGTAGCCGAAGGTGCCGGCGTCGTCGCTGGAGGTGTCGTCATCGCTCACGGTGACGGTGGTGTCTGAGTTGGAGGTCACCGGAGTTCCGAAAGGGTCGGTGCCGCTGGTGTCGAAGGTGATGTAGGGGCTATTGAAGGTCGCGGTCTTCCCACCGCTGCCGTTGGTGGTGCTGAGATTCCACACCAGGCTGGCGGTCTCGCCGGAGGCGACATCGACGGAGGTCGGGTCGAAGGTGAAGCTCTGGTCGCTGGCGTCGAAGGTGACGGAGATGGTGTGAGTGGACATCGAAAATCCTCATAGGGGAGGGGTTTAGGGGGAATGACGGACATCCAGCCCGGAGACTGACGAGCAAAACAGTGGCCAGCTAGGAGCTAGCGGCCTAGGGCTCGCCGGATCGGGGACGGGGATGTCCGCCGTGGAAAGGCATCGATGAGAAGCGGTTTAGGGTCGCGCGATTATCCTACCTGGATTGACGCGCAGTCGGCTGAGAAATCGGAACATCCCTGGCGTCCCTGGGCGACGGTCCAGGCGATCCTTCGGCAGCCTCAAGCTCTCACCGCGAAACATGAGAGAAGGCAGCTCAGCTTCCGCCGCCGGAGCCCGCCTATTTCTTATGCGGGCCGCCGGTGGGGGATTTGTTCACGATCATCGGATCCGAGACGTAGGGCACCTCGTTGTGGATGATGTGAACGGTGTAGTGAAAGGTGCCGACCCCGGTGGTGCTGCCGTAGGTATCGGGTACGGTGACGGTCTTGCCGCCGTTGCTGACGGTGGGGCTGCCGAAGGGGTTTTGGACCTGTTGGGGGACGGTGAAGCTGATGTGGGGTGGGTTGAAGCTGGCATCCTTACCGCCGCCGTTCACGGTGGTGAGGTTCCAGCTCAGGAGGTAGGCGCCGGGCTCGTCGACATTGCAGGTGTCTGGGTTGAAGGTGAAGGAATGATCGCTGGCGTCGAAGGTGACCGCGATGGGGGTGAGGGCGGCGGGGGTGGGTGTAGGCATGGAATCTCCTTGGGCGATCGCAATTCCGCGATCGCCGAGTCGAGGTGCGGAGCCGAGCCGGAGCGGCGGTCGCCGAACGTCACTCAAGGCAAGGACCGCTGGGCATGCTGGAAGCCTTCCAGGCGGCGGTAACCGCGGCACGGAGAAGAGGCTCGTAGCACTGCCCTTGGGGGTAAGAGTGCCTCGTCGGAGCCGTCGCGCAAGGTGGCGATGGAATGGAGAATGAAGGAGATGAAGGCGAACGCCCAAGATAGGCGTCATCGCCTTCAATTCGTTACCGCGAGAAGGGGAGCTGGGGGCCGAAATCTGGGGGCTAAGGTCTGGGGGCCAAGGTATGGGGCTGAAAAATGGGGGCGCCGAGTTGCGAGGGAATCAGCGGCGCGAGGCCAGCTTGTCGGACCGCCGGGTGGTTTCCGGCAGGCGGTAGCGAGGGGTGATGGCGAGGGTGAGCTGGAGGGCGCTCTTGAGGCTCAGGCGATGGCCGATGGAGACGAAGACCGGCTTGACCCGGGATCGTGTGCGCAGCACGGCGCCGAGGCGCTCTTCCGTTTTCGGATCCACCAGCGGGCTCCAGGCGCCTTGCTCCGGGGGCGGCTCGTCGTAGCTGCCGGTGAGCCGGGTCTTGGCGACGCCGACGGCGGGGCGGTCGAGCCACAGGCCGAGATGGCAGGCGAGGCCGAGGCGCCGGGGGTGGGCGAGGCCGTGGGCGTCGGTGAAGAGCACCTGGGGAGCACCGTGGCCGTTCGCCTGGAGTTTCGTCTCGAGCTCCGCCAGCGCGTCCAGCACCGCCGGCAGCTCGCGAAAGGAGAGCAGGCCGGGCACGTAGGGGAAGCTCGTCGGTCGGCGCACCACGGCTTCGGCGAGGGTTTCGAGGCCCGGCAGGGAGAGGGCCACCGCCGCCGCTCGGGTGATGCTCCCGCCCTCCTCGAAGCCGGCGTCCACCCCGGCCACCAGGGTGACGGCGCCGACGTCCGCCAGCCCTTCCCCCAGCCGATCCTGCGTCTCCACCGCCGAGGCGAGGCGTCGCTGCAGTTGGATGGCCTGGCGTGGGGTGAGCTCCCAGGTGTGGCGCAGGCCGCCATCGTCGGCGATGTGGAAGGGAATCTCGGCTTCAGCCTCGTGCTCTGGGTCGGGCCGGGATCCGGGGGGCGAAGGCCACTTCATGAGGCCACTTATGCCCCCAGCTGCTCTTTGAGCTCGCTGAGCTCCCGCTGCAGGGCCTCGACCTGCTGCTGGAGGGTCTCCACCTGCTGTTCCAGGGACTCCACCCGCGGGGTCAGCGGCGTGCGCTTCTCCAGCGGCGGCGCCGGAGTGGATACGCTTACCGGCTCCGCCTTGATCAAGGCCTCCAGGGCCTCCGGATCGCCGAGGCGGTGCATCCAGCGAGCGAATTTATGCCCCGGCTGGCGAGGTAGCTCCACCAGGATCGGCTCGGCTCCGGTGGTCAGGGCCTCCAGGGCGGATTCCACCGCCGCCAGGTCCGCAAAGCTGTGGAGGCGCTCGGTGCGGGTGCGCAGCTCGCCGGTGGTCTGGGGGCCGCGCAGCAGCAGGACGGCGATCAGCGCCCGCTGGGCGTCGCTGAGCTCCAGGCGCCGGGTGATGGACTCGCTCCAGCGCTCCGCCCGAGCGCCGGGGGTGCGCCACACCATCACGTCGCGCTTCAGGCGCTCGAGGGTGCGCAAGACGTCGTCCTCGTCCAGGTCCATCACCGGATCCCGGTTGCTTTTCTGGTTGCAGGCGGCGACCAGAGCCTTGAGGGTCATGGGGTAGTAGTCCGGCGTGGTCTGGGCTTTTTCCAGCAGGGAGCCCAGCACCCGGGCCTCGATGGCGTCGAGGGAGCGGGGAAGCTTCGTCACGTTCACCTCCAGGGTCGATGGTCGCTGGGCTGATGGTACCGCGTTCCTCGCCTCGAACCGGCGCCCTGGGCACCGAGGATTAGATTTTTCCTTCGCTGCATCTGGGCCGGTGGCGAGGGCGAAGTGTTCATCGAGGTCAGCGCCGCCACTCTTTCTGCAGTTCATCCCTCGTTCGGCGCACCGACCTCGGGGCCTCGATTCGTCGAGGACGCCATTGCGGGACAAAGGGGTAGGGCGGCTACGGAGCGGCCCTCCCCCTGGTTCCTCCCGCTCCGTTTCAGCTGTGCCTCTTCAGCTTTGATCTTCCCGGTGGTGTTGGCTTTAGCGCGGGGCCCAGGTCGAGTTCACGACCGCTAGAGGCCGCCGAAGGCCACTCCCCCGATCCTCCGGTAGCTCTCGGGCTCCGTTTTCTCTCGGCTCGAATCTCATCCCGTCTCTCTTCTTTATCGACTCGAGGGCGTGGATCTGCGAGCAGTGGCGAAGCTATGACTTTCAGAAGTGACTTTCAGAAGTGACTTTCAGAAGTGACTTTCAGAAGTGACTTTCAGAAGTGACCTCGGGCTTCGCGGACCCCGACGCGCAATCGTGAAGAAACCCTGACAGAAATCGCCCGCAACCGACCCCGGACTTCGGATACTCTTTAGCAGCCCATGAAATCCAGCCCGTCCCAAATTGCCGTCATCGGAGGCGGAATTTCCGGACTCTGCGCGGCCCATTGGCTAGCGCGAGCCGGTCATCAGATCACCCTCTTCGAAGCCGCGAGCCATCTCGGCGGCCATACCCACACCCACGACATCACCCTTGAGGAGGGTGGCCGGCAGTGGGCGGTAGATACCGGCTTCATCGTGTTCAACGGCCGCACCTACCCCCGCTTCTGCGCTCTGATGGAAGAGCTCGGAGTGGCGTGGCAGGACAGCGACATGAGCTTCAGCGTGCGCTCCGAAGGAGGTGCGGGCAGCGCCCCCTTCGAGTTCAGCGGCAGCGGCTTTTCTGGCCTCTTCGCCCAGCGCTCGAATTTACTCAGCCCTTCGTTCTACCGCCTGCTGTGGGACATTCTGCGCTTCCACGTCGACGCGAAGAGGCGTCTAGCGTCGGGAGAGATCCCCGAGACTCTCGGTGAGCTCCTCGCTGCCGGTCGCTACGGCTCTCGTCTCGGCCCCCACTATGTGGTGCCCATGGGAGCCGCCATCTGGTCGTCTCGGGTCGAGCAGATGCTGGAGTTCCCCGCTCCCCTCTTCCTGCGCTTCCTAGAGAACCACGGCATGCTGGCGGTGAACAATCGACCGGTCTGGCGAGTGATCGAGGGTGGGTCTCGGACCTACGTGCCAAAGCTCTCGGCGTCCTTTGCGGACGGCGTGCGCCTGCTGACCCCGGTGCGATCCCTGCGCCGAGACGAAGAGGGCGCCTGGGTGCGGTGGGGAGAGGGAGGGCAGGAGGAGCGCTTCGACTCGGTGGTGGTGGCCACCCACAGCGATCAGGCGCTGGAGCTGCTGCAGGACGCCGACGAGCTGGAGCGGGAGATCCTCGGCGCCTTTCCCTATCAGCGCAACGAGGCGGTGCTGCACACCGACATCTCGATGCTGCCTCAGCGCCGCGGCGCCTGGGCGGCGTGGAATTATCGTCTCAAGGCGGATCCCGGCCTGCCGGTGAGCGTGACCTACAACATGAACATTCTCCAGGGTCTCGAGGCCCCGGTGACCTTCTGCGTCACCCTCAACGACACCGACGCCATCGATCCCGCCAAGATCCTGCGCCGCATGACCTACCACCATCCCGTGTACACGCCGCTGGGGGCCCAGACCCAGGCTCGCCAAGACGAGCTCAACGGTCGCCGCCGCACCTATTTCTGCGGCGCTTACTGGCGCAACGGCTTCCACGAGGATGGGGTAGAGAGCGCGGCGGCGGTGGTGAAGCGCTTCGGGATCGAGCCGTGAGCCCGGAGTCTCGAGCTCTTTCTGCTGCCGGGCAGACTACCTCTGAGGGTACTCCTGAGGGGATCTTTGCTGGCGCCCCTGAGAGCACCTCCGAAGCTGGCCTTTCTGTAGGGAGCCCTTCTGAAGCAGGTCTGCACAGCGCTCTCTACGTCGGCAAGCTGCGCCACCGCCGGTTCGATCCCCTGGAGCACGACTTCCGCTACTCGGTGTTCATGGTCTACCTCGACCTCGGGGAGCTCGACCGGGTCTTCGCCGACCGCTGGCTGTGGTCCACCCGCCGGCCGGCGCTGGGGCGTTTTCGGCGCCAGGATTACCTGCCCCGGCCGGGCAGCGAGCACCTGCCGCTGGACGAGCTGGTGCGTCAGCTGGTGGAGGAGCGTAGCGGGCGGCGCCCCGAGGGGCCCGTCACCCTGCTCACCAACCTGCGCTACTACGGCTTCGGCTTCAATCCGGTGAGCTTCTTCTACTGCCTGAGCCCCGATCGCCAAGAGTTGGAGGCGGTGGTGGCGGAGGTCCACAACACGCCGTGGAACGAGACCCACGTCTACGTTCTCAGCGGCGAGCTGGAGCCGGATCAGGGTTCTCGCCCCCGGGCGCGGGCCTATGAGCATCCGAAGGCCTTCCACGTCTCTCCCTTCATGGGGATGGAGGCCCGCTACGCCTGGCGCTTCACCCTGCCGACGGAGAAGCTGGCGGTACACGTGGAGACCTCCCCGAGCTTTCGGGGCGAGGTCGACCAGGCGAAGAATTTCGACGCCACCCTGAGCCTAGAGCGTCGGGAGATGACCGGCTCGAGCCTCGCTGGAGCGCTGCTGCGGCTGCCGGGGATGAGCGCCCGGGTGGTGGCGGGGATCTATTGGGAGGCGGCGAAGCTGTGGCTGAAGGGTGCGCCCTTCTACACCCACCCCGATCAGGCACCAGTCCAACAAGAGCGAGCCCAACAAGAGCAAGCTCAACACGAGCGAGCCCAATAGGGGCAAATACGCCACGGGTAGCCCCAAGGGACAATTCAAGCCATCGGCGCGGCAATCACCTGCACGCCAATCCTCAGCATCAAGGTCATACCCATCTCAGGCATCAGCATCTCAGGCACCAGCATCTCAGCCAGACGCACCTTACGAATGAACACCCAAGGAGAGGGCGCCCCGACCCCTCCCCTCGATGACCAGGCCCAGTATTGAAGCGATGAGTACCGAAGAACCGAGCATGAGTCACCATTCCACCCTCGACCCCGCGGCGGCGGCACGATCGGCTCCCCGCTGGCTGCGTTCCGCGGTGCTGGATCGACTGAACCGCCTTGAGAGAGGCACCCTGGTGCTGATGGAGGAGGGAACAACCCACCGCTTCGGCGGCAGCGCCGATGCCTTCGATGTAGAGGCGAGGGTGGAGGTGCGGGATCCCCGCTTCTGGTCCACCGTCGCCCTGGGAGGCTCCATCGGCGCCGCCGAGGCCTACATGGACGGCTTCTGGACGACGCCGGATCTCACCGCGGTGATGCGGGTCTTCTCCGTCAACATGGACGCCCTGAACGGCGTGGATCGAGGCCTGGCCCGCTTCCTTCAGCCGCTGCGGCGCCTCGCCCACTGGCGGCGCAACAACTCCCGTTCCGGCAGTCGCCGCAACATCGCCGAGCATTACGACCTCGGCAACGCCTTCTACCGTCTCTTCCTCGACGAGACGATGATGTACTCCTGCGCCTTCTTCGAAGAGGAGCCGCCGCGGCAGGCGAGCTACGAGGAATCCGGCCGCGCTTTGGCGAGCGCGTCGCGGGCGAAGCTGGATCGCATCGCCCGCAAGCTGGACCTGCGGTCGGAAGATCACCTGCTGGAGGTGGGCACCGGCTGGGGCGGCTTCGCTCTGCACGCCGCGGAGCATTACGGCTGCCGGGTCACCACCACCACCATCTCCCGGCGGCAATACGAAGAGGCTTCGGCGAGGATCCAGCGGGCAGGCCTGGAGAGCCGGGTGACGGTGCTGCTGGAGGACTACCGGGATCTTCGGGGTACCTTCGACAAGCTGGTCTCCATCGAGATGATCGAGGCGGTGGGCCTACGCCATTTGCGCACTTACTTCCGCTGCCTCTCCGACCGACTCTCCCCCCGCGGTCTCGCCCTGGTGCAGGCGATCACCATGCAGGATCCAAAGTTCCTCGACTACCGTCGCGGCGTGGACTTCATCCAGCGCTACATCTTTCCGGGCGCGGCGCTGCCCTCCCTGGGGGCGATCTGCGACAGCCTGGCCCGCAGCGGTGGAGACCTTCAGCTGATCGACGCGGAGGAGATCACCGCCCACTACGCCCCCACTCTGCGGCTGTGGCGAGAGCGCTTCCTGGTCCGTGGCGAAGAGTTCGCCCAGCTGGGCTTCGACACCACCTTCCGCCGCATGTGGGAGTACTACTTGAGCTATTGCGAGGGCGGCTTCCGGGAGCGCATCATCGGCGACTTCCAGCTGCTCTTCGCCAAACCGATGAACCGTCGTCCGGCGCTGCCGTCGGATCTGCGAGCGCAGGAGATCCAGCTGTGAAGGAAACCCTCATCTCTTGGGTAGAGAAGGGGCTCGTGCCCGATCCCCTGGTGCGTCTCGGCGTCCGTCGTCTGATCGCCGGCCGCGCCGCTGAATGCCGCCCCGGCGAGCCGGAGGGCCGGCGGGAAGAAGAGGAGGCGGTGGTGGCCTCGATGCGCTCCTGCCCCTCGGTGGCGCTGCAGCCGGAGAAGGCCAACGAGCAGCATTACGAAGTGCCGCCGGACTTCTTCTTGGCGGTGCTCGGCAAGCACTTGAAGTACAGCTGCTGCTACTTCCCCCAGGGCAATGAGAGCCTGGACCAGGCGGAAGCGGAGATGCTCGAGCTCACCTGCCAGCGGGCGGATTTGGCGGACGGCCAGGAGATCCTCGAGCTGGGCTGCGGCTGGGGCTCTCTGTCGCTGTGGATGGCGGCGAATTACCCCGACTCGCGCATCACCGCGGTTTCCAACTCCGCTCCCCAGCGCCGATTCATCGAGGCGCGGGCGGCGGAGCGAGGCCTCGACAACCTGCGGGTGATCACCGCAGACATGAACGAGTTCTCGCCGCCGGAAGATCGCGGCCCCTTCCACCGCGTGGTGTCGCTGGAGATGTTCGAGCACATGCGCAACTGGCAGCTGCTGCTGCAGCGGGTGGCCTCCTGGATGCACCCCGGCGGCAAGGCCTTCCTCCACGTCTTCTGCCACCGGGATATGCCCTACTTCTTCGAAACCGAGGGCGCCAGCAACTGGATGGGCCGCTATTTCTTCACCGCCGGGCTGATGCCCTCGGATCAATTGGCCTACCACTTCCAGAACGATCTGCGCCTGGATCGCCACTGGCGGGTCTCCGGCGTGCACTATCAGCGCACCTCCCGGGCCTGGCTGGATCGCCTCGACGCCGCCCGTCGGCAGGTGATGCCGGTGCTGGAGGAGACCTACGGCAAGGCCGAAGGCCGGCTGTGGTTCCAGCGCTGGCGCCTCTTCTTCATCGCCTGCGAGGAGCTCTTCGGCTTCCGCGGCGGAGACGAGTGGTGGGTGGGGCATTATCGCTTCCAGCGGCCGGAGGCCTGAGTCTCGCCGGAGAGGCTGATTGTTGGTTGATTGATCCGGTCTCCGGCTCTGCGACTGGCACCGGTGGACGAAGATCCAGCGGGGCCGAGGAGGAGGAAGGAATTCGCGGTGGCTTCGGGGGGTTACCCTTCCCGCCGAGAGCTCGTGCCGTCACGATGGCGGACGAGGTCTTCACCGCAAACTCCCTTCCTATATGCTTGGCGGCCTCATGAGCGACCTGCAATCCCACTCCTCCGCCCCCGCTGCTGGCTCCTCTGCGGCTGATTCTTCAGCTTCTGGTACCGCCAGCGCCGCGGGATCTCCCGCCCTCACCCAGGACGACGGCGTCACCCCCGTGCGCTGGTCTCCCACCAGCTGGCGCCGCCGGGAGGCGCTGCAGCAGCCCAATTATCCCGATCCCCAGGCGCTGGAATCCGCCCTGGGGGAGCTTCGGGAGATGCCGCCCCTGGTGACCTCGTGGGAGGTGGAGAGCCTCAAGGAGCAGCTGGCGGAGGCCGCCGAAGGCAAGCGCTTCCTGCTCCAGGGGGGCGATTGCGCTGAGGTCTTCAGCGAGTGCCAGAGCGGGGTGATCGCCAATAAGCTGAAGATCCTGCTGCAGATGAGCCTGGTCCTGGTGCACGCCGCCAAGATGCCGGTGATTCGGGTCGGCCGCTTCGCCGGGCAATACGCCAAGCCCCGCAGCGCCGATCTGGAGACCCGGGACGGGGTCACCCTGCCGAGCTACCGCGGCGACTTGGTCAACGGCTACGCCTTCGACGAGAGCGTGCGGCACCCCGATCCCCAGCGCCTGCTGCGGGGTTACGAGCGGTCTTCCCTGACCCTCAACTTCATCCGCTCTCTGGTGGATGGCGGCTTCGCCGACCTGCACCATCCGGAGTATTGGGATCTTGACTTCGTCGACCACGCGCCGCGCTCCAGCGAGTACCAGCGCATGGTGGCGGGTATCGGGGAGTCCATCCGCTTCATGGAGACCATCGCCGGCCGCGGCGTTGCGGAGCTCACCCGGGTGGATTTCTTCACCAGCCACGAATGCCTGCTGCTGGCCTACGAAGAAGCCCACACCATGCAGGTGCCGCGGCGCCCGGGCTACTACAACCTCGGCACCCACCTGCCCTGGGTGGGCATGCGCACCGCCACGGTGGACGGCGCCCACGTGGAATATTGCCGCGGGATCCGCAATCCCATCGGCCTCAAGGTGGGGCCGGGGCTGAGCTCCGGGGAGCTTCAGGAGCTGATCGAGCTGGTGGATCCCCGCCGGGAGCCCGGGCGCCTGGTGCTGATCCACCGCTTCGGCGTCGATCAGATTGCGGCTCACCTGCCCCGGGTGCTGCAGGCGGTGGAGGCTACCGGCCGGCGAGTGGTGTGGACCTGCGATCCGATGCACGGCAACACCATTCGCACTCCCGGAGGCCGTAAGACCCGCCGTTTCGAGCATATTCTCTCGGAGCTGGAGCAGGCCTTCGAGCTGCACCGGGCCCACGGCAGCGCTCTGAACGGCGTCCATTTCGAGCTCACCGGCGAAGACGTCACCGAGTGCACCGGCGGCGCCCGGGGCCTCGCCGACGATGACCTGGAACGCTCCTACAAGACCTTCGTGGATCCCCGCCTGAACTACGAGCAGGCCCTGGAGATGGCCTTCCTCATCGCCCACCGGCTAGCTTCTTGACCAGGCTCGCTTCCCGCCTGGATTTCTAGATCGGGTCCCCTGAGGGAGGCACCCGATCGATTGATCCGTTGGATCTGCTGATTGACGCGGCAGGCTGATTCATCGGGTCTACGCAGCAAGCTGACGGAGCGAGTTGACACATCAAGCTGATACATCAAGCTGATTCAGCGAGCAGGGCGGCGTTCCCTTGATCCCAGAACCAACGATCACTCGGGGTGAGACCTCACCCCAGGAGACCTCCTCGCCATGATGAACCCTTCGTCCCGGCCTAGCTCCTCTTTCTTGATCAGCCTCAAGTCCGGTCTGATAACCGCACCCCTCGCGCTGCTCGGCGTGATGCTGCTGGGCGGCGTCGCCTGCGGCGGCCCGGCCGAGGCGCCGGATTCCGCCGCCGGCTCGGAGGCGGCGAAGGACTCACCGACCGTCGCGGCGGCCCCGACTCTCGAGATTGTCGCGGAGTCGCCGAAGCAGTGGACCGGCGTCGCCGTGGCGGCGGAGGAATCCGGCGGCGAGCGGATCTTCGTCAACTATCCTCGCTGGTCCGACGACGTGCCGGTGTCGGTGGCGGAGCTGGTGGCGGGGGAGGACGGCATGCTGCGCCCGGTGCCCTATCCCGACGAGGCGTGGAACGGCTGGAGCCCCGAGGGCGATGTCGCCGGCAGCTTCGTCTGCGTGCAGGCTCTCTACGCCGACGAGCGAGGCTCGCTATGGATTCTCGATCCCGCCAGCCCCGGCTTTGCCGGCGTGGTGCCCGGCGGCGCCAAGCTGGTGCAGGTGGACCTGGCCAGCAACGAGGTGAGCCGAGTCTACTCCTTCTCGCCGGACGCGGCTCCGGCCAATAGCTATCTCAACGATCTGCGCATCGATCACGGCACCGGCACCGCCTATATCTCAGAATCCGGCGCCGGTTCGCTGGTGGTGCTAGATCTCGAAAGCGGCGACGCTCGGCGAGTGCTGGCGGATCATCCCTCCACCAGCAGCGAAGGGATTCGCCTCACCATCGGCGGCAGCGAGTGGCTGATGGGTGGCGAGGCGATGGACGTCCACGCCGACGGCATTGCCCTGTCGCCGGACGGGGAGTCCGTCTATTACCAGGCCCTCACCGGCCGTACCCTCTACCGCGTGCCGGCAGCTTCTCTGCGGGCCGCCCTCGGGGACGAGGCGGCAGCCGCGGGGCTGGCGGAGCAGGTCGAGACGGTGGTCGAGGTGGGAGCCTCCGACGGGATCATCTTCGGCCCCGGCGGGATCTACCTCTCCTCCCTGGAGCTCGACGCGGTGCGGGTATGGAATCCCGAAGATCCCGAGGCCGGGGTCACCACCGTGGTGCAGGACGAGCGCCTCGCCTGGCCGGATTCCTTCGCCCGCGGCGCCGGCGGCGGCACCCTCTACGTCACCACCGCCCAGATCCATCGCGGCGCCGAGCCGCCGGAGCCTTATCGTCTATGGCGAATTGCGGGCCTGGCGGCTCCCTGAGGAATACTCTAATTCGGGTCCTCCGGCTGTCTAAATCAGAGTCTCTCTAGACCTGAGTTTTTCCGAACCTAGGCCTTTCTGAACCACAGAAAAAGGCCGGGGCCGAGGCCTCGGGGAGCGAGCTCCCGCGAAGGCCCCGGCGCCCGGCCAGCCCGCCACCGCACCCGGGGTGGGCGACGGCGGTCTGCGGATGGCCCGGGGGTGGGGCGAGCCGTCAGACCTCGTTCTCCAGGGGCTGGTAGAGCAGTAGAGCCGCCGCGGCGGCGGCGAGAGCATCACGCCTCTGGGGATCTTCTTCCTGGGGCAGCCACACGGCGCCGTCTTCCAGAGCCTGCACGGCGGCGATGGAGCGCTGATCCTCGGTGAAGATGTAGCCCGCTAGGCCGATGGCGATGGGCACGTCCCGCACTCGGCCGGTAGAGCCCAGCAGGAAGGAAGACTCGTCGTCCGTCAGGATGCCTTCCAGCTGAGTGCCGCCGATCTCGAAGGCCTCTTCCGGACGCCACTCCTCCCGCAGCTCCGCCATCAGCACCCAGAGCTCATCGCTGTCGACGGGGCTCAGAGCGCAGCGCAGCTGCTCGTGCTGGGGCCCGCCGGGAGCTTCGTCGAGGCGGGAATCGCATTCCCCCTCCCAGCGCACGCCCTCCCGAGTTGCGGCAAATTGGAAGCCGCGGCTGTGCTCGACGTAGTAATCGCGGTCGTCGATGGTGCGATCCCAGTAGCGGCCGTAGCGCAACAGGCTGCTCCAGTTGCGCACGATCTCGTCGAAGGGCCAGCCCTGCTGCTTGTAGGCGCTGGGGCGGCCGATGCGAGGACCGCGACGCACGTCGTCCACCGTCCACTCGCCGTAGGTGAAGCTCTCGTCCACCAGCACGCCGGTGTTGCCGCGGCCTTCCACCGGCAGGTGGTCGGCGCGAACCTCCAGCTCCGTGGGCACCACCACCTGCAGCGGCGGCCCGGCGGAGCAGGCGGCGGCAGCGGTGAGGCAGAGCAGCGAGAGGCCGGCGTAGGCGAGGCCACGGCGTAGGCCGCCGAGGCTCGAGGGGCGGGTTGCGGTTTCCGTCATGGCGAGGGACGGTGCGAGGGATTCGTGGTGCGAGGGATGCATGATGTCCTCCAGGGCATCGAGTGAAGCCCTTGGGCTTCCGGTAAAGAAAAACAGCGAAAAGATGCGCTGAGGAGGCACTAGAGCAAAGGCGGTGCCAGGTATTTTTTGGCTCCCCAATCTCGCTGCTTTTGGAGGCTTTTGGAGGACTTGTTTGTGGTTCCTTTCGACGCACTAAGTCATTGATTCATAGTCGCTTGCGGGGGCGCTATGGCTGTGGTTCGGGCCCACTCTTTCGCTCTTCGCATCCTGCGCTCAACTTCTCGGACTTAGCCCGCGTGCCGTTGCTCCGCCTCCCGGCTCTCTGCCGCCCTCGGATGCACCCTGTCCTCTTCTGGGGACGGCTGTTGTGGGCCTCTCGGAGGGACGCTCTCTCGCCTCGGGTGCCAGGGACCTTTCGGATCTGGTCAGCCGAGTGTGGTGCCAGGCACTTTCCCGAGTGTGGTCAGCTGAATAACCGTCAGCGCCAAATACCGAAAGCGAACCTGCACCGAGGAGCTCGAAGCGCAGGAGCATCTGGAGCCGCAGGCGACCATGCGACCAGCGCAGGGCCCTCGGTGAGGGCAGCGCTGCTTCCATCCTGCGATTAGATTCACGAATACAGGTGCCAGGCACCTTCCCGATGCTGGTGCCAGGCACCTTCCCGATGCTGGTGCCAGGCACCTTCCTGCATTGCCTCCCCCCGCCCGAAATCCCCCCCTCGATCCCCCCCTTTTTCAAAGTGGGGGACGCCACCACCCGCCCCGGGTGCCAGGGACCTTCCGGAGTTTGGTGCCAGGCACTTTCCCCACGACACCCTGCGATGGGTGCCAGGCACCTTCCCGGCGGCGGGTACCTTCCGGGCAATTCAGTCCTGCGATGGGTGCCAGGTACTTTCCCAACGATTCAACCCAGGCAGGGCACCTCTATCTGCTAGCTAACGCCGAGCCCTCAATCCGCCCGCGTTCCGCTCACCAGGTGAATGCAGGCCTCGAGGATCACGACTCCATCACGCTCGAAGGGCCGGTAGCTGTCTTCGAGGCTTCGATAGGCGAGGGTCTTGGCTTCTTCACCGGCCTCGGTGAGAAGGTCGCCGAGGGATGTGGAGGTCAGGGCAAAGCGTGCTGCCTGGGCGGCATTGGTGCCGCCGCCGACTAGCATCGGGCCTCGCCAGGTTTGCGTTTCTATTTGCGCAAAGCCAGATTGATTCAGCAGGTCGACGAGCTTGCTGACCTCTTGGTAGCGCAGCGGTCCGGGCCCGTCGGGATCCATCTCCGGGATCTCCACCGCCTGGGAAATCGCTTGGATCAGCAGGGTGAAGTAGGGATTGTCCTCGGCCGCGGCCCACACCGCGAAGGTGAAGCGTCCGTCGGGAGCGAGCCAGCGGCTGAGGTTTGTGAAGGCCGCCGGCGGGTCGTCATAGAACATGGTGCCGAAGCGAGAGACGAGGCGCTCGAAGGGTTGGGCTGGGGGAGGCGCCGTCGCAACGTCCTGGACTTCGAAGCTGATGGCGGCTTCCGGGCTCGGCTTGCGGCTGCGAGCCAGGTCCACCAGGGCGGGGGAGATGTCGAAGCCGTGGACGGAGCTGCCAGCGGGGGCGCGGCGCAGGATCTCCAGCGAGGTGCCCCCGCCTCCGCAGCCGATATCCGCGATGCGATAGGGCCGATCTAGCTTCAGCACCTCGAGGAGCGGATCGTCAATGGCGCTCATCATCGCCTCCATCGGGGTGGCGAAATCTCGCCAGCGCTCGCCGCGGTCTGTGGCCCAGCCGGTGGATGCATGAGATTCGTTCATCGAGACGCTCGCTTTCGTCGGAGAGGGGGGATGGGGAAACACTAGCTAGAGCGAAGCCGGAAAAAGCTAGAGCGAAGCCAGAAAAAGTTAGGGGGAAGCCAGAATGCGAGGGAATTCAGCCAGAGGGGGACGAAGATCTTCCCCGCCCACTTCGACTCTAGATCCGCCCGTTTCGGGGCGCAAGAGCGCCGGCTTCGACCTGTCTTGGGGATGGGCATGTACAGCAATCCAAAAAAAGTTGAAGAGAAGGGGTTGCATTCATAGTTGACCGGTTGTATAAATATCTCGTCATGGGACGAACGAGCGACGCCAAAGACCGCCTTCTCACCGCTGCTAAGGAGTTGATCCTGGAGCAGGGGTACCACGCCGTCGGCGTGGCCGAGCTCTGCGATCGAGCGCAGGTGAACAAAGGCAGCTTCTACCATTTCTTTCGCACCAAGCAGGCCTTGGCGACGGAGCTGGTGGATACGACCTGGAGCCCCGCCCGGGATTCCCTACAGCAGGTAGTGGAAGACCGCGACCGCTCCGCCCTGGAGCGGCTGAGGCAGCTCCTCGCGGCGGTCTATCAGCACCACCGCGATACCCGCGCCGAGCGCGGCTGCACCATGGGCTGCCCCTTCGCCAACCTCGCGGTGGAGATGAGCGTCCATGACCCGCAGCTGCGGCAGCAGCTCTCCGCCATCTTCGAGGAGCACGCCGGTCTCTATCGCCAGCTCCTGGAGCAGGCGGTGGAAACGGGAGAGCTAGATCCAGAGAATCTCGGCACCGGCGATCTCGGGTTGCTCGCTCGCGATCTGCTGGCTCTAGTGGAGGGGCGGGTGCTCCTCGCCAAGACGGCGGATGACCCCGGCCGTCTTCTCGGCCTCGACGTCAGCGCCCTGCGGATGCTGGGAGTGTCGCCGGACTCGGTTCCGGTAACCGCGCCCCTCGTCTGTTCCCTCTAGCCCGCTCCCTCTTCTTCTCGCTTCCTTCCTCTCGCAAGCCCCGAGGCGACATCTTCACCTCTTTGATGGTTCGCCTCTTTGATACGCCTCACGGATCTGCTTGACTAATAAATAGTCGACCGGTCAACTATAAATACACCCTTCTCGAAATACCGCCTTCCAGAGACACCACCTTCCAGGAGACATCCCCATGAAGCTCAAAGATAAAGTCGTCGTCATCACCGGTGGAAACAGCGGCATCGGCCGGGCCACCGCCGAAGAATTCGCCCGCGAGGGCGCCCAGCTGGCCCTCTTCGGCCGCACCGAGAGCACCCTCAACGAGGTCGCCGAGGCCGTCGGCGGGGCCCTTACCGTGGTTGGCGACGTCTCCAAGCTAGAAGACCTCGACCGCCTCTTCGCGGCGGTGAGGGAGCGCTTCGGCCGCATTGACGTGCTGGTGGCCAACGCCGGCATCGCTCCCTTCGTGCCCCTGCCGGACGTCACCGAGGAGCACTTCGACCAGGTCTTCGACATCAACGTCAAGGGCCTCTATTTCACCGTACAGAAGGCCCTGCCGCAGCTGCCGGACGGCGCCAGCGTGATCTTCACCGGCTCCTCCGTAAGCTACCGCGGCATGGCCGGCGGCTCGGTGTATTCCGCCACCAAGGGTGCCGTGCGCACCCTCGCCCGCACCCTGCAGGCGGAGCTGGCGGCCCGCGCCATCCGGGTCAACGTGCTCTCCCCGGGTCCCATCGAGACTCCGATCTTCGATCGCATGGGGCTCACCGACGAGGCCAAGGCGGAGATGGCCGCCGGGATTACCGCTTCGGTGCCCGCGGGCCGCTTCGGCAAGCCGGAGGAGATGGCCAAGGCCGCCCTCTTCCTGGCGTCCGACGACTCCTCCTACGTCTACGGCAGCGACCTGCTGGCGGACGGCGGCTTCGCCAGCATCTAACCCTCGAGTCGACCCTGAGCCCACCACGCCCGTTTTCTCTCCTCTAGGGGGGAGGAGGCGGGCGTTTTTTTATTTGGGGGCCGAAATGCCCCAGCTCCTCGGTCCGATTCGGGGGCTCAACTTTTCGGCTCAACTCCTGAACCTAATTCTTGAGCCCCAGCTTCTTCAGCCGCGAGGTCAGAGTGGTGGGGGGGACGCCGAGTCGAGCGGCGGCGCCGTCGGCGCCGAAGACTCGGCCGCCGCTGTGCTCCAGCAGCCGCAGCAGGTTGTCTCGCTGCAGTCGCTGGAGCTCGTCCTCGGTCCAATAGCCCCGCGCCGGGATCGTCTCGATGTGCTCCGGGCTCGGCGCGCCGGCTCCTGCAATCGGGGGCGGGAAGATCGCTTCCTCCGCGGAGGAGGGGCCCGCGCTGCCCTCCAGCAGCGATGCGGATTCGGGTGCCTGTAGCGCTCCACCGAGGCTATCGAAGCGTAGCGGGCCGCCTCGCCACAGGATCACCGCCCGCTCCACCACGTTGCGCAGTTCGCGGACGTTGCCGGGCCAGGGGTAGTGGAGGAGGGGAGCGAGGGCCTCGTCGCTCAGAGGCGGCATCGGGCGCTCGTGATCCTTCGCCGCGGCGGTGATGAAGTGGCGGGCGAGAAGCAGGATGTCCTCGCCCCGCTGGCGCAGCGGCGCTACCTCCAGCGGAAACACGGCCAGCCGGTAGTAGAGATCCTCGCGGAAGCGTCGGGCCTCCACCTCGGTCTTGAGATCCCGATGGGTAGCCACCACCAGGCGCACGTCGGCGTGGCGGGTGCGGGTCTCGCCCACCCGCTCGAAGCTGCTCTCCTGCAGCAGGCGCAGCAGCTTGCCCTGCTGCTCCAGGGGGATCTCGCCGACCTCGTCGAGGAAGAGAGTGCCGCCGTCGGCGGCCTCGAAGCGGCCGACGCGGTCGCGGGTAGCGCCGGTGAAGGCGCCGCGCACGTGGCCGAAGAACTCGCTCTCGAAGAGCTCCCGGGGAATGGCGGCGCAGTTGACCTTGATCAGCGGTCCCTCCCGCCGGGAGCTGCGGCGGTGGATCTCCCTCGCCACCAGCTCCTTGCCGGTGCCGGTTTCCCCCAGCACCATCACCGTCGCCTCGGTGGCGGCGACGGTCTCGATCTGCCGGCCCACCGCCCGCATCGGCGGACTGTCGCCGAGGATTTCGCCGAATCGACCGGCGGAGGTGATCTCCTCCTTCAAAAAGGTGTTCTCCGCCTCCAGCCGCTCCCGCAGGGTGCGATTCTCCTCCAGGGCCCGCTCCAGGCTCTTGAAGGCGCGGGTGTTGACCACCGCGGCGGCGAGGTGATCCGCCAGCAGCCGCAGCCACACCATGCCTTCCTCCTGGGCCGGCACCCGCAGCCATACCGCCAGAGCGCCGATCACCCGCTCCGCCTGGGCCACCGGCACCACTCCGAAGCCCTGGATGCCCTCCCGCTGTGCCAGGACCAGGGCCCCGGAGCGGTCGTCGTCCGCCAGCTCCAGAGCTCGCTCCACCGGGAAGGGAGACTCAGAAGCGTCGTCCAGACGCTGGATCTGCGCCTCCTCCGCCTCGACCACCACCGGGCCGAGCACCGGATGCTCCAGGGGCACTCGTCGCCAGGCGCCGAGCTCCTCGTTCCAGTGCTGGCCGCCGCCGTGGGCGAAACCGGAGCTGGCGGCGAGGTGCAGCTGGACCAGAGGCTGAATTCTGCTGATCTCCTCGCCGTCGGGGCTGTCTGGTCTCGAACTGCCGTCTTCCGACTGCAGCAGCCACACCCGAGCTAGAGCGACGTGGGGGCGGCTGCTCAGGCCTCGCACCAGGCAGTGGGTGGCCTCGTCGGGGCAGCGGCGGGCGGCGAGGTCCAGCAGCAGGTTCTTGAGGGAGTCGAATTCGGGGACGTAGCTCGAGGGCAGGGCGGGGGGCGGAGGATTGAGGGATTCTGAGCTCATGACCCCATTGTACGAAATCTCGTAGCAGGCCGGATTCGCTGCTCGATATTTCGTAGTTCTACGATTTTCCGTAGCGGTTCTTCGTAGGGCATTTTTCTGCTGAAGTCGCCTTGATTCGATATAAGTCATTTTAAATGAATGACTTAAGATTTTTCTTGGCATGCCGATGAAAAGTTGGCACCAGCCTTGTAATAGGTAGAGATCGACAGCGCAAGGCAACGGGGCACGGCGGCCCAACGCGTTCGACCCGCACCGCCGCCTCCCGGACCCGAGGGCCCAGACCCTCACCGAATCGAGACAACGACCGCCCTGCCGCTGCTTCCAAATACTGACTCTCTCCAAGCACTTCAACAGATACGACTTACCGATACCGACTTCAACCACCCGAGATTCCAGGAGACCCTGACCATGAGCAACTTCACCGTACACACCATCGACTCCGCCAGCGACGCCGCCCGCCCGACCCTGCAGGCGGTCAAGGACACCTACGGCTTCCTCCCCAACCTCTTCGGCGTCTTCGGTGAGTCCCCGGCCATCGCCGAGGCCTACGCCGCCGTCTCCGGCATCTTCAGCTCCAAGACCGACCTCAACCCGGTGGAACAGCAGGTGGTGCTGCTCTCCGCTAGCTTTGTCAACGGCTGCGACTACTGCATGGCCGCCCACACCGGCGCCGCCAAGGCCGCCAAGGCCGGCAACCAGGTGATCGAGGGTCTGCGCAGCGGCGGTCCCCTGGGAGACGCCAAGCTGGAGGCCCTGCGCACCTTCACCGTCGCCGTGGTGGAGCAGCGGGGCTGGGTGGACGACGCCGTCGTCAACGCCTTCCTCGCCGCCGGCTACACCCGCCAGCACGTCCTGGACGTGATCCTCGGAGTCAGCCTGAAGACCCTCTCCAACTACACCAACCACCTCGCCACCACCCCGCTGGACGCTCCCTTCCAGCCCCTGAAGTGGACCAAGCCGGAAGCGGTCACCGCCTGATTCGGCTCCCCAGCCCCTCCAAGGGCAGTTTCTGAGGAGACCGGGTCGGCGGCTGCTGCCTCCTGCCGCCGGCCCGGGGCTTCCTCCCTGACTCCCTCGACCCGTCTCACGACTCTTGCTTCGCGCCTTTCACTTCACGCCTTTCACTTCACGCCTTTCACTTCACTGACTCTCTCCCGCGCTCTTTCACAGACTTCCTCTTCAGGCTTCTTATACAGACTCCTCAACGACCTTCCTCCAACCGACTTCCCTCGCGCAACCGACTCGCTGCGACCCGCGCGAATCCCGACTCTCAGTTTCCTGGTCTCTCAGCTCCTGAGCTGCAGAGCCCGAAAGCATCGCAGCGTTCACATAGCCAAGGGCTTCAGCGAAGAGCCCGCCGGCAACCCAGCCTCACAGCAAGACAGCATGATGACTCCTCCTTCGAGGCCCCCTTGCCAGGGGGTCTTTTTTTTATGCCGACGATCCGTGCCGGTGAGCCGCTGGGGCTGACCCTACGACTTATTTGACGGTGCTGCTCGCTTCCACCGACGCTTCTGCCTTGGGGAAGGCGAAATCAGCGAGGCTCTCGGAGCGCGACGGGTGCGATAGGATCCCGCTGCTTATGAGCGAGTACACCGCGTCACAAATCGAAGTGCTGAAGGGGCTGGAGCCGGTGCGCAAGCGCCCCGGCATGTACACCCTGACGGATCGCCCCAATCACCTCGCCCAGGAGGTGATCGACAACTCCGTGGACGAGGCCATCGCCGGCCACTGTCGGCGTATCGAGGTGGTGCTCCACGAAGACGGCTCCCTCTCGGTGGCGGACGACGGCCGCGGCATGCCGGTGGACCGCCACAAGGGAGAGAAGATCTCCGGCGTCGAGGTGATCCTCACCCGGCTCCACGCCGGCGCGAAGTTCTCCAGCAAGAGCTATCGCTTCTCCGGCGGCCTCCATGGCGTCGGCGTGTCGGTGGTCAACGCCCTCTCCAAGCGCCTGGAGGTCTGGGTGCGCCGCGGCGGTCAGGAGCACCACATGGTGTTCGCCGAGGGCGGCCGCAAGGACCAGGACCTCAAGGTGGTAGGCAAGGTGGGGCAGCGCAACACCGGCACTACCCTGCGCTTCTGGCCGGACGAGGAATACTTCGACACGGTGAAGTTCAGCGTCCCCCGCATTCACCGCTCGCTCAAAGCCAAGGCGGTGCTCTGCCCCGGGCTGACCCTGATCTTCCGCCACGAGGGCAAGTCCGAGGACGACCGCACCTGGTGCTTCCAGGAAGGCCTGGTGGCCTACCTCACCGCTGAGCTGGACGAGCAGGCGCGGGTGCCGGAGGACCCCTTCACCGGCCAGCGCAAGGACGAGGATTTCGAGGTCGACTGGGCGGTGACCTGGCTGCCGGAAGAAGGGGAGCCGGTGGCGGAGAGCTACGTCAACCTCATCCCCACGCCTCAGGGGGGCACCCACGTCAACGGCTTCCGCTTAGGGCTGACGGAGGCGGTGCGGGAGTTCTGCGACTTCCACAACCTGCTGCCCCGGGGCATCAAGCTCTCCCCGGACGACGTGTGGAATCGCTGCGCCTTCATCCTCTCCCTGCGCATGAAGGAGCCTCAATTCGCCGGCCAGACCAAGGAGCGGCTGTCCTCCCGGGACGCCGCCTCCTTCGTCGGCGGCGCGGCGAAGGACGCCTTCAGCCTGTGGCTCAACCAGAATACCGAGGACGCCGAGCGCATCGCCCAGCTGGCCATCGAGAGCGCCCAGGCGCGGGCCCGGGCGGGCAAGAAGGTCAAGCGCAAGAAGACCGTCGGCGGCCCGGCGCTGCCGGGCAAGCTGGCGGACTGCACCGAGCAGGACCTCACCATCACCGAGCTCTTTCTGGTGGAGGGTGATTCCGCCGGTGGTTCGGCGAAGCAGGCCAGAAGCCGCGAATTCCAGGCCATCATGCCGCTGCGGGGCAAGATCCTGAACTCCTGGGAGGTGGACTCCGGCGAGGTGCTGCGCAGCCAGGAGGTGCACCATATCGCCGTCGCTCTGGGCGTCGACCCGGGCTCTTCTGACCTTTCCAACCTGCGTTACGGCAAGGTCTGCATCCTCGCCGACGCCGACTCCGACGGCGCCCATATCGCCACCCTGCTCTGCGCCCTCTTCGTGCGCCACTTCCGCGCCTTGGTGATGGACGGCCGGGTCTTCGTCGCCATGCCTCCTCTCTACCGGGTCGACGTCGGCAAGCAGGTCTTCTACGCCCTCGACAATGAGGAGCGAGACGCGGTGCTGGCGCGAGCGGAAGCCGGAGAGCTGAAGGGCAAGGTCAACGTCCAGCGCTTCAAGGGCCTCGGTGAGATGAACCCCAGTCAGCTGCGGGAAACCACCATGGATCCCACCACCCGCCGCCTGGTGCAGCTGCGAATCGAGCACGGCGACGGTACCGACACTATGCTCGACATGCTCCTCGCCCGCGGCCGCGCCGCCGATCGGCGAGAGTGGCTGACCCTCAAGGGGGATCTGGCGGAGGTCTGAGGGGGGGAGTGGGGCGGTCGGCAACCGTCTTGTCGATCCGAGGCTCAGCCACCCGCTGGCGCCTCGAGACGGCAGGAGCAGCTCCGGAGCAGCGGCGCTGGCGAGGTTCCTCCAGAGGCGCCGCTCCGTTGGCTGCTATACTGGGTCTACGTACCCTGTCAGTTCAACTCTCGTTTCGCCGTCGGTGCCTCTGCCCCTTCGCTCGCCCTCTCTAGTGGGCCTGGTTCGCACCTCGTCGTCCGCTTCTCCGGGATCGTCTCGGCTGGAGCTTCTCGACGGAAGCTGTAGCGGAGAATCTCCTGCGAGATTTTGGGCGTTCTGCGGCCAATTCTGGCCTTGAAGCATCGCGGTTGAGACCCCCTAGGAGGAAGCCGTTATGAACCTGAGTGCCCCTAAGCAGATCGTTTTTATCATCGCCCTCGTCCTCGCTCTGATCTCCCTTCTCGCTGCCACCGGTATCTTCACTATCGCTCCGCTGGCTCCCTACACCTACTGGCTGGCTTTTGCCGCCTGGCTGCTGCTCTCTCTCGGCTGCCTGCTGAAAGGCGTCTAGCGCTCCTGACTCAAAGGTCGCTAGCGCTAGTTGCTTAGGGGCGGCTAGCGCGATGCGCTCAGAAGCAAGCTCCTCCTGTCGTCCATTTTGGGCGTGAGGAGAGCATTCAACCCCGCTGTGCCCCCTCGGTCTCAGCGGGGTTGTTGCGTTGAGGCGCATGTACTCGAGGCTCATGTGCTCGGGGCGAATGTATTCGATGTGGGGTGTCAGCCGACTCGGGCGACGGCGCGGGTGGGGGAGCCGTCTCCCTGGGGGATGGAGAAGGGCAGACAGATGAGCTCCACCGGCGTGCCGTCCCCGGCGGTGGGCAGGCGGTGGAGGCCCCTCAGGTTCTCGATGATGATTTTTCGGGCGCCGAGGAAGATGGAGTGGAGAGGGCATTCCTCGGAATCCGCCGGGTCCGGCGAAATGACGTCCATGCCGACGCCGCGAAACTTCGGCAGCGAGGTGAGGTAGCGGGCGGCGTCGTTGGTGAGCACCGGATAGCCCCGCAGATAGTCGGGGGTCTTCCACTTCTCGCTCCAGCCGGTGTAGAGCAGCACGAAGGCGGCGTCGGCGAGGGCCTCGGCGTGGCGTTCCAGCAGCTCCCGGTGGATCGGCGGATTGGCGGCCGCCGCACTTCCCGCCTCCGAGGCCTCGGCAGCGGATCGCACGTCCACCACCACCGCCGACCCGATGAAGTGCTCCGGGCCGAAGTCGTCGAGGGTATCGCCGTCCGGAAGCCTATGGGCTGGGGTGTCGAGATGGGTTCCGACGTGGGAGGAGAAGCGCAGGTAGCGCATCCTCCAGCCGTCGGCCTCCACGGTGCTCAAATAGGAAAAATCCACCGCCGGAGTGCCGGGGAAGAGGGTCATGTCCTCTTCGAGGGGATGACTGAGATCGAGGATGGGCATGGTGGGCTCCACAAGTTCTTTATGGCTGAGTCTTAGAGGCTGGACCGCTGGGGGCTAGATTGTTGGGGCTGGATGCTGTCTCTTGGATGGTCGGCCAGGGCAGGAACTGCGTAGCGTGATTCCGGCCGGGTGCTTCTGATCCTACGACTCTCGGCGCCTGAGGATTCGCCTCCCCAGGACCTCATCTCGCGGTTGGTGGATGGCGAAACCTAGGACGAGCAGGAGGTCGGTGGTGCGAAGGCTGAAGCCGCACCCACCTGCTGATAAGATACCGGGTCCGAAACCACGGTGGGGGTCCAGGGCGCCGCGCGGCGCGCGCCGAAACCCCAGGAGAGCACAGCCTTGGATGACATCCGCAATTTCTGCATCATCGCGCACATCGACCACGGCAAGTCCACGCTGGCGGATCGCCTGATCCAGCGCTGCGGCGGGGTAGAGGAACGCGAATTTCGCGACCAGATCCTCGATTCCATGGACCTGGAGCGCGAGCGCGGCATCACGATCAAGAGCAATACCGTCACCCTGGCCTACACCGCCAAGGACGGCAAGACCTATCGCCTGAACCTCATCGACACCCCCGGCCACGTGGATTTTTCCCACGAGGTGCGGCGCTCGCTGCTGTCCTGCGAAGGGGCCCTGCTGCTGGTAGACGCCGCCCAGGGGGTCGAGGCCCAGACCATGGCGAATCTCTACCTGGCGATGGAGCACGACCTCGAGCTGCTGCCGGTGATCAACAAGATCGATCTGCCCTCGGCGGACATCGAGCGGGTGCTGGAGGAGATCGATTCGGACCTCGGTCTGGATCCCTTCGAGGCGGTGCAGGTGTCGGCGAAGAAGGGCACCAATATCGGGCAGCTGCTGGAAAAGCTGGTGGAGGTTCTGCCGGCCCCAGAGGGGGATCCCGACGCGCCGCTCCAGGCGCTGATCTTCGACGCCCAATACGACCCCTATCGCGGCGTGGTGCTGCTGGTGCGGATCAAGCACGGCGAGCTGAAGAAGGGCCAGTCCATTCGCCTGATGCACACCGGCGCCGATTACCAGGTCGAGGAATGCGGCCTGATGAAGATCCACAAGGAGAAGACCAAGAGCCTCTCCGCCGGATCCGTGGGCTACGTCATCGCCGGCATCAAGGCGGTGCGGGACATCAATATCGGCGACACCATCACCGCGGTGAAGGAGCCGGCGGAGGCTCCGCTGCCGGGCTACGAAGAGGCCAAGCCGGTGGTCTTCGCTTCGATCTACCCGATGTCCACGGGGGATTACGAAGACCTCACCAAGGCCCTCGAGAAGCTGGTGCTCAGCGACGCCGCCCTGACCTACGAAAAGGATTCCTCCGCCGCCCTGGGCTTCGGCTTCCGCTGCGGCTTCCTCGGCTTGCTGCACCTCGACGTGGTGCAGGAGCGCCTGCGCCGGGAATACGACCTCTCGCTGCTGCTCACCGCCCCCTCGGTGCGCTTCCAGGTGACGCTCAAGGACGGCGAAGAGATCGTGGTGGACAACCCCAGCATCTACCCCGATCCCACCGAGATCGAAGAGACTTTCGAGCCCTACATCAAGGCCACCATCTACATCCCCGAGCGCTACGTCGGGGTGGTGATGGAGCTATGCCGCGATCGCCGGGGCGAGAACACCACCTTCCAATATCTCTCTCCGGGCCGAGTGGAGCTCACCTCCGAGCTACCCCTCTCGGAGGTGGTTTACGACTTCTACGACCGCCTGAAGTCCGGCACCCAGGGCTATGGCTCCTTCGACTACGACATGCTGGACTACCGCAAGTCCGACCTGGTGAAGGTGGACATCCTGGTGAACACCGAACCGGTGGACGCCCTCGCTCAGCTGGTGCACCGGGAGCGGGCCCGGATGCGGGCGATGCATTATTGCGAGCGCCTGAAAGACACCATTCCCCGCCAGCAATTCAAGATCGCCATCCAGGGCGCCATCGGCGGCAACATCATCGCCCGCACCACCATCAACGCCTTCCGTAAGGACGTCACCGCCAAGTGCTACGGCGGCGATATCAGCCGTAAGCGCAAGCTGCTGGAGAAGCAGAAGGAAGGCAAGAAGCGCATGAAGATGGTCGGCGCCGTGGAGATCCCCCAGGACGCCTTCGTCTCCGTCCTCAAGACCGACGACTAGCCGCTATCGATGGCCCCTTGACCACCCTGCTGCCCCCGACTTCTCCTTCCACCGGCGCCGCTCCCTTCCAGCCCGACGCCGCCGGCCCGGGGCTCTACGTCCACATCCCCTTCTGCTCGGCGATCTGCCCCTACTGCGACTTCTCCGTTCTCAAAGGCGGTGAAGAGGCCAAAGAACGCTTCCTCCAAACTCTGCTCGCTGAGGTCGATCTCGTCGCGGGGCAGGGCGGGCTGTGGGCGGATGGGGCGGGGATTTCCCGTGCTTCCGCCTCTACTTCTTCTTCTCTGACTTCCCCCACTTTGAAAAAGGGGGGGATTGAGGGGGGGATTTCTTCCTCCGCCTCCCCCACTTTGACGCCTCAGTCCGGAGTAGGGGGGATTGAGGGGGGGATTTCTTCCTCCGCCTCCCCCACTTTGACGCCTCAGTCCGGAGTAGGGGGGACCGAAGGGGGAGCCTCTTTAACAGGTACAGCTTCCGCTCCCTTCGACACCCTCTACCTCGGCGGCGGCACTCCCACCGCCCTGACTACCGAGCAGCTCCACCGCCTCCTCGAGCACCTGCGCCTTCGTCTGCCGGTAGCTCCCGACGCGCGCCTCTTCCTCGAGGCCAATCCCGAGGACGTGCGTCCGGAGACCCTCGCCGAGTGGCGGCAGCTGGGGGTGACTTTCCTCTCCCTCGGGGTGCAGAGCTTCGACGACGACGCCCTGGCTTTTCTCGGCCGGCGCCACAACGGCAACCAGGCGAAGCGGGCGGTGGAGGAGGCACTGGCGGCAGGCTTCGAGACCGTCTCGCTGGATCTGATCTTCGGCTACCGGGGGCATAGCGAGGAGCTCTGGCTGCGGGATCTGGACCGCGCCTCGGCGCTGGGCACTCAGCATCTCTCCGCCTATCAGCTCACCCTCCACGAGGGCACCCCCTTTGGCTTTCGCCATCGCCGAGGAGAAACCCTGCTGGTGGAGGAAGACCCCCAGGCACGGCTCTTCGCCCTCGCCCAGCAGCATTTGGGGGACGGCGGCCTGGCGCCCTACGAGGTCTCCAACTACGCCGCCTCCGGCGCCCACCGCAGCCAGCATAACCAGAAGTATTGGCATCACGTGCCCTACCTCGGCATCGGCCCCTCGGCCCATTCCTATTGGCCGCAGCAGAACGGTGAGTCAGAAACGACGACGATGACACCGACGGAACCGATGGCCCCGATGGCCCCGATGGCCCCGATGGCCCCGATGGCCCCGATGGCCCCGATGGCACAGCGGGGGCGCCGCTTCTGGAACCATCGCAAGGTGGGTGCCTGGACGGAGGCCATCGAGGCCGGCGAGCTGCCGGTGGCCGGTGATGAGCACCTCGGCGCCGATTCCCTGGCCCTGGAGGCGGTGTTGCTGAGCCTGCGCACGGTAGACGGGGTGAACCTCGATCGCCTCCAGCAGCGCTTTGGCATCGATCTACTGGCTCAGAATCAGGTCGTGGTGGCTTCCCTGGCGAAGGAAGGCTTCTTAGGCTTACGGGAGCAGGGGGGAGAGCGCTTCCTGCAGCCGACGCCCCAAGGCCTGGCGGTGGCGGACGCCCTGGTGGGGCGGCTAGCGGTGGAGCTGCCAGGGTAGCTCCCGAGATCACCGCTGAGGTAGCTGCTGGGCAGACGGGGACGCTGCCGAGTACAGAAGGCGCACGCGGCTCCTGAGCCCTTCGGTTCGGGGCACTGGGGCGGCCTCGATAGAAGCGGGAGAGGGGAGTTGGGGAAGGGGAAGAAATCTCCGGGCGGAATTGAAACATTCTGGCCGCTGGGAAGCCTGTATTCACTGTCGATTGACTGCTAGACATTGAAGTAGCGAACCCCCTGCTCACGATGCCCTCTGCTGACTGGAGCCTCCGGATCTCGCTCCGGTTCCCCCCTTCGCATCACCCCGTGAAGAGGAGCCCGGAATGCGAGGTCGTGCGTGGCCACCCGCTTCGACGGCTCTTCGGAGGACTGCCGTCGCAGCACCGATGCAGTGGAGGGAAGTGAGCTTCTCCTCGCGATCTTCCGTCTGGCTTTCCGCCCTGTAGCCCCCTCGGCTTCGAAAGACCCCGGATCCCAGGCCACCCTGGGCCCGGAATGAGGAGCGCCCCCATGCAGATGAACGGCTGGGACGTGATTTACGCCAGCAACGTCTCCCAACTCAACCAGGTGTTGGCGGCTTCTTCCGCCAAGCTCCTGCCTTCCTTTTCCTTCGAAGACAAAACCCTGGAGCTTTCCTTCTCCGGCAAGTTCGGGCCCTGGTCGATCCAGCCCGGGGGCTCGGCCAATCGAATCAATCTCCAGGTGCCCATCACCTCCGGCTCCCTGAGCTCGCCGGCCTTCTCCAAGCCCATCTCTCTGGACGGCGTCGAGCCGATTCTCAACCTCGCCCTGGTGCTGGTGGAGGGCAGTCACTCCGGCTCCCAGAGCCTGACCTTCGACATCACCACCAACTCCACCTCGCCCTCGAACAAGAACGGCGATCTCTACGTCAACAACCCGGATGCCTCCGGCAAGCTGGCGCAGCGGGATCCCACCGGGCAGGCGGCGGCGATGATTCGAGACTGGTTCTGCGAACCCTTCGTCGCCAACAAAGAGAAGATCTCCTTCGTCTTCGCCACCGTCTTCACCGATCCCGACGACAAGCCCTGGCTGCGGCCCAAGGCCACCGGGGTGAGCTACTTCGAGTCTCTGAACCACGACATCCAGGCGGTGGGCATTCAGACTCTCACCGAGGCGCCGTGGAGCGCCTCGGGTCTGTCGACGGCCATCGATCCCTCGCTGCTGGCGAAGGGGGAGTCGATGTTCTACGCCCTCTCCCAGGCGGTGTTTATGAAGAACCTGCTGCTGCCCTCCACCGCCCAGGCGCTGAACGTCAGCACCGGCCACCTCAAGTTCAATGGTCCCAGTAAGCCCAGCGAGCAGGGGAAGTGCTCGATCACCAACAACGGCGACATCGACCTGCCCTCGGTGGACCACGACGGCACCCACTACTACCCGAAGCTCGAGAGCTACGAGGTGCACATCACCGACAACCAGATCTTGACCCGGGGCTCGGGACGTTTCGACATCACCGGCCTCCACGACGCCTACGTCACCTTCGACAACCTGGAGGTGGTGAACGAGATCGTGTGGGATTCAGAGCACAACAAGCTGGGCTTCAAGAAGGTCAGCCAGACCAAGCCCAGCACTGATTCCCACATCCCCTGGTACGAAAAGTCCATCACCTGGGTGGTGCCCCTGGTGGGCCTGATCGTCAACCTGGTGATGGACGCGGTGGTGGCCTCCATCGAGGGGGCGGTGGAAAACGCCGTCGAGGGTACCGGCTCTCTCTCGGTGAGCCAGATTCAGCTGGATACCGCGGTGTGGACCGGCCTCGACCATTTCGACGTCAACCAGGCGGCCCTCGCGACGGCCTTTCTGGTGCGCGGCAAGACGAAGTCTTCGTAGTTCTGTCCTGAGGTCCCCACCGTGCTCAGCTTCACTCGATCCCGACTCTACCCCGAGGGGGGCCCTGGCGGATTTCGCCTCGATCCTCTCTCTTTGTCTCCGCTGTACCAGCTCTCCTCGCTGAGCCAGCTCTCTTCTGCTGATCTTGCTTCTACTGATCTTTCGAACCCCGCTCAACCTGCCTCAAGGAGCCTTTCTATGTCGACGAATCAAGGATCCGGAAATATCGACCTCATGGGTTGGGATACCGTCTTCGCCCTGCGCCTGGACGCGGTGAACCAATCCATCGTCGCTCAGAAGACCACCCCTGCGACCTTCGATGGTGTGGACAAGAAGGGCGGCGGCACCGTCAAGGGGGAGTGGGAGGCCTGGAGCGTCACCGGCGGTGAGGGCGACGGCATCTTGCTGCACTGCCCGGTGAAGTCCGGCACCCTCACGGTGGAGGGGCTGGAGGGCTCCCACAAGCTCGACGGCGGCTGGGTGGAGGTGATGATCACCCTGGTGAAGGAGAAGAGCGACGCCGAGCTGCCGGACTCCTCCGCCAAGCCCGGCAGCGGCACCACCCACGTCTTCCGCGCCAACCAGACCGACAACCAATTCGAGTCGCCGAAGGTGCAGGGGATGAGTTACGACTTCAGCCCCGGTTTTCTGAATTACGCCGCCCAGGACGCTTTCACCGCCTACTTCACCGACAACATCAGCGTGTTCAACGCGGTCTTCGCCGCGGTGCGGGAAGAAGAGACGGCGGTCGAGGCGGACAAGCAGTGGCTCAAGCCAGCCCTCTCGGTCTACGCCCTCGCCCGTCCGGCGGAGGGCGCCACTCTGGAGAACTCCGGCTTCGGCGTGCTGAGCCTGGTGAATCCCCCCTCCGGCAGCACCCTGCCGCAGCAGAACTTCGACCTCGACATGTTCAAGCCCTTCGCCAAGACGGAGACCAAGACCAACTCGGTGTTCGCCGTCTCCGCTCCTCTGGCGATGACCCACATCGTCCAGCAGTCGGCGGTGCACTGCGTCATGGGTGCGACGATGGACGACTTCAAGGTGACCAACAGCGGCATCACGGTGACCAATAAGAACACGCTGAATTGGGGCAACTTCGTCGTCAAGAAGGGATCTCCGGCGGTCACTCCGGTGATCAAGCCCGGGGATTTCGAGCTCACCCTCGACGGCATGGACTTCCACCTCAACATCAGCCAGGCTGCCTTCACCACCCCCGACGGCACCGCCGACGTGAAGCTGACGGCGGACCAATACTTCAATATGGGCGCCGTGAAGCTGGCCAACGGCAAGTATTACTTCAAGCCGGACAAGGGCCTGGGCACCAACAGCATCCGCGCCGACGTGAGCCCCAACAAGGGTTTCGAGATCGCCATGATCATCGAGAGCATCGTCATCGGCGTCGCCCTGGGCTTCCTGGGAGCGGGCCTCGGCGAGGCCGCCGGCGAGGCGGTGAACGGCGCCGTGGACGGCTCCGAAGGCGTGATCACCGCCGGACAGGACGGCATCGACAACGCCCTCGACGGCTCCGGGACGACGGTGGAGGACGTGGAGAACGATGCCGCCACCGACGCTACCCGTCTAATTCAGGATCCCGAGTCCGATTCCTCCGGCGAGACCGGCATCGTGTCCAATAAGTGGAAGGTGTGGGGCGGCGTCATCGGCGGCATGTTCGGCATCCCCATCGGCGTGCTGCCGCAGATCATGACCGCCATCTGGAACGGCGACATTCACCAGGGCAACGTGCCGACGGTGGACCAATTCGCCACCAACTTCACCGGCGCCGTGCAGTGGCCGGAGGTCAGCGACTGGCAGGTTACCGGCGGCACTTTCCGCTCCGCCTTCCTCCTCGGCGGCAACGCCAAGTCCTGAGTTCTGCTGCACCGGCGCTGCGGCGCCGAGCTGCCCGGCTGACTTCGTATTTCTGGCTTCGGGCTTCGAGGGTGTTTCGAGCCCCGAGATGCCGCGAGTACGGAGAGCTTCATGTAGCTCCATGTGGCTCCATGAGCTCGGCATTCATCGTGCCGCTCAGAAAGTCGCAGTGCCGGTGCGGACTCTCCTAGAGCTAGAAGCTATGAACGCTCAAGACCCCGCCCTCGCCCCCGCTCCCGGCATTCCCCTGGAGCAGCGAACAGAGCAGACCGGAGACAAGCCCCAAGGGGAGATCTCCACCTTCGGCTGGGATACCGCCTTCGCGGTGCGTATCGAGAACGTCAACGCCGCCATCAAGGCCCGCAAGGCCTCGCCCACCTCCTTCTCGTACCAGAACCCCGAGGATTCCAAGATCACCTGCGCCGGCACCTTCGGCGATTGGCAGATCGTCCGCGGCGGCGATGGGGGAGGGGTAAACGTGATGCTGCCCATCAGCGATGTCAAGGGCGTCGCCAAGGGCGGCAGCGGCTACACCCCCTACACCTGGAGCGGTGGCTCCATGACCTTCACCATTCGGCTGCATTTCTTCGACGCCGGCGACACCAAGCGGCATCTGCGGGTGCAGCCCACGGCGGGAGGCCCCAGCGAGCCGGTGGTGCAGTATTTCGGCGGCGATTACAGCCAGCCCCTGGATCCTCCCTGGACGATGTACGCCATGCAGGCGGCGGTCACCGCCTGGTGCAAGGAGCACCTGGCGGACTTCGCCTATATCTTCTCCATCGCCGACCTCAACGACTCCGCCGACAAGAAGGCCTGGGCCTTCCTCAAGCCCACTACCCTTTCCTATTCCTACGTCGACGGGGAGACCGAGCACGACGCCTTCCTGGGGGTGCTGGCGATGACCCAGGGGGAGAGCGCGGGGAACCTGCAGCAGGTGATCGACAAGCGCATCGTCCAGGGCGATGAGGAAGGCGCCTTCTGCATCTCTCGGGATCTGCTCCTCAAGCGCCTGATCCTGCCGAACCTGCAGCAGCTGTGGACCAACCTCAAAACCGATCAGGTGACCTTCGGCGAGCAGGGCTTCCAGCTCAAGGCCAACGAGAGCGTGGACCTGCCTCAGACGACCTATCAGGGCAATCAATACACCCCTCAGCTGAAGCGCTTCAGCTTCGTCATCGAGGGCCCCCAGATCACCCTCGAGGCCTACACCGAGACCCAGGTGCAGAGCGGGGTCACCGCCTGGTGCCAGACCACCAATCACTACACCATCAAGAAGGGCACCAACTCCAAGGGGGAGACCACCCTGGCCTACGCCAAGCTGCCCTCCCCCCCGGCCTCCCACGGCCACCACATCGCCACCTGGGTGAAGATCACCGACGATCTGCTGGCCCTGGTGCTGGGCATCGCCCTGGCCGCCCTAGCGATCCTCACCGGCGGCGCCGCGGTGCCGGTGATCGCCGTGCTGGGGGCCCTGCTGGTGGGCCTCATCGCCCTCTCTCCCACGATCTCCGGCATGATCGAGAACAACGACGCGCCGGCCATCAATCTGCTGCAAGACAACATCTCCAACCCCATGGTGTGGACGGATAGCAAAGACTTCCAGATCGACGTCGTCGACCTGGATGGCGCCATCCGCCTCGGTGGGTCTCTCGGATTTGGGTCCGCCTAGGGCCTGGAGGAAGGAACCATGACGACGACTCTCGACCTCTTCGATTGGGATGTGGTGTACGCCACCACCTTTGCCGCCCTCGATCGCCGACTCCATGATCAGGGCTGGTATCCCACCGACTTCTCCGGCGAAGTCGGCGACAACAAGGCCAGCGGCAGCTGGGGCTGCTGGGAGATCCTCGGCGACGCCCCCAGCGACTTCCTGTGGCTTCAGGGCACCGTGGACTCCGGCACCGCCGTCGTCGGCGGCCAATCCATCGACCTCGGCGGCTCCCGCTGGACGGTGCAGGTGAGCCTCCACGACGCCGGCGGCGGCAGCTTCCGCCCCGCCTCGTCGCCGCCTACCAGCCCCCACCTGGCGCAATTCGATATCGACCTCCGCGGCGCCCAGCGCTACCAGGTGCAGGAGCTGATGGTGGAGATCCTCGGCCCTCAGATCCTCGGCCTCGGCGAGGTGGTGAACGTCAACCTGGAAGACCACGGCGTGCTCGCCAAATACCCCTGGCTGCGCCCCACCTCCGCCAACCTCGCCCTGCAGGCCCTCGGCTCGAAGGACGAGCGCAAGGGCATCGTCGCCGTGCTGGCGATGACCCAGGGCCGCAGCGGGGCCGGCAATCAGCTGGCGGTGGATTCGGGGATTCTCTGCTCCTCCCAGGGCGTCGACGGCGCCGCCCTGGCCATCGGGCCCGGTCTCTTAACCGAGCAGCTGCTGCGCCCCTCTCTCGCCGCCCTGGTGCAGGGCTCCACCGTCGATGACTTCACCACCGACAAGGCCGGGGTGGTGCTCTACAACCCGCAGCAGATCACCTGGGGCTCCTTCAGCTACGACCTCTCCAACGGTGAGACCTCCACCATCGAGCCCACGATCCCCAAGGGCAATATCGAGCTCTCCCTGGAGAAGGACCTCGTCCATCTCTCGATGTCCGACATCCACTTCAGGGATCCCTCCTGGGGCGGCCCCGGCTACATCACCGTCGCCTTCGATACCGAGGCCTTCATCCACTTCGACTTCGTTCTGCGCAAAGACGGCGGCCTGGTGATGGTGCCCAAGCCCGGTGACTTCAGCGGCTTCAACGTCACCATCACCCCCAGCGAGAGCCTGCAGATCTTCCAGATTGCTCTCGACGTTGCCCTTCAGGTGCTCTTCGCCGTCCTCGGCGGCATCGTCGAGAGCGTCACGGGACCGGCGGAGCAGGCGGTGAACGACGCCGTGGAGGAAGGCGCCGAGGGCAGCTTCGGCGCCGAGATGGGGGCCGAGACGGTGGACGGCATTGCCGGCGAGGCTACCGAGGAGGAAGTCCAGGAGGCGCGGGAAGGCGCCGCCCAGGACGCCGGCGAGGCCCTCGCCAACGAGGGCAAGCCCGGCTATCTGCAGAAATTCAAGGCCGCCCTGTGGGCCAATCGCTACAAGATCGGCCTCAAACTCATCGAGAAGATGGTGGAGATTCCCGCCGGCAAGATCGAGAGCATCGCCGTATATCTGGCGAAGGAAGACTACGACCAGCTGCCGGATATTTCCGCCTTCGCCAAGGCCCTGATGGAGGTGGTGACCTGGCAGCAGGCGGCCTCCTTCAAGGTCGAGAGCGGAGCCCTGGAGGGCTCTCTGGTCTTCCGCGGCACTCTGACGTCGGCAGAAGGCAGCAAGGGCGAGGAAGGGTAAGGCCCACCATGGCTGAACAACGAATCAAGATCGAGGCGCGCTTCTCCATTCACCCGGGGAAGAGCGCCGCGGTCCAGCCCATCCAGGAGCAGCTCAACCAGCTCCTCGGCACCACCGAAGCCACCACCTTCAACACCCAGATCAGCGCCGATCAGAGCACCTTTCAGCTCCAGGCTCTGGCGCCGAGCTACGAAGCCTTCCAGAAGGCCCTGGTGATCATCGGCCCCACCCTCGACGCCCTCAACCAGCCGGCGCCGGTGGACAAAGTACGAGTCTTCGGAGCCGTCACCGACGAGATGAAGGCCTCCATGGCCGGCTTCCCGACGGAGTTTCTGTCCTTCGCCGAGGCGGGGGTTTCCTAGGTCTCTGGCCTGATCGCTTTATGCCTGGCAGCGTTCGGTCCGTCGGAGGGCTCAATGGCAGCCGGGCGCAGCCTCACTCTGCTTCGATTCGCTTCGCCTTAGGCCTCTCTTGCGCCCCTCTTGCGCCCCTCTTGGGCCTCAGCGGGCCTGGAAGAGACGACCCTCCTCTTCCTGGTCCGCCGGCCCACTCTAGAGTTCTCTGCCCGCATTGCCGTACATCCTGATCCCCCTCCGAGCCAACACCCCGTGAGCCTCGCCCTCTGCACCTTCCACCAGATCCCCGCCCACAACCCCACCTTCAAAACCGATCGGCTGGGGCCCATGGCGCTGATCAACCACCGCGACTACTGCCAGCGCCACGGCTACACCTTCCTCCATCGCCCTGAGTCCACCGCCTTCGCTCCCGACCGCCCCATCTGCTGGGCCAAGATCCCCTTCCTCCTCGCCGCCCTAGAAGAGCACGAGTGGGTCCTCTGGGCCGACAGCGACGCCCTCATCCTCGAGCCGGAGATCCCCCTCGAGAGCTTCCTCGATCCCCGCTACGACCTCCTCTCCCAATGCCCGCGGGAGCTGTGGAACGCCCTGGCCGAGGAGCCCCCTTCAGAACACCCGGCGCCCGGGTCTTCGGCCTCTGAGGCCCCAGACCCCCGCCAACTCCAGCCCCTCAATACCGGCGTCTTCTTCCTCCGCTCCACCCCCTGGACCCGCCAGCTCCTCCAGCAGGCCTGGCAAGAGACCCACTTCATCTCCCGCCAAGAACCCTGGAACGGCATCGGCGACCAAGAAGCCCTCACCGCCGTCCTCCAGCGCCAGCCCGACGCCCACGAACGCATCGGCTACCTCCAAGACCTCCAAGGCCACCCCCGCCACCACCGCCCCGGCCGACTCTTCGTCCACCTCTACGGCAACCTCGCCCGCCACCGCATCCCCCTCCAGCGCTGCGAGCAGATTCTGAGCCGATGGGAAGAACACATCGCCGCCGGCGGGCCCCGGGCCATGGCTTCACAAGAAGCGGGGGAGAGGAGCGACGTCGACTCCGACTCCGACTCCAAATCCGAAGCAGCCCAAGCCGAACAGCTCCTCCTCCAAGACCTCCTCCTCCAAGACCTCCTCCTCCAAGACCTCGCCACCCTCCACTGGATCTGCATCCAGCACAAAGACCCCCACGCCACCCCCGTCCGCGGCGACCTCGACGCCTTCCTCTACCGCCCCGAAGACCTCGACCCCTACCGCCACCGCCAAGACGATCCCTACCGCGCCGAGGCCCTAGCCCATGCCTAACCTCGATCTCCGGCAGCCCGCCTCCGCCCCCGTTCGGCCTACTCAGTCCACCGAACCCAGCGAAGACTTCCGTCTCTTCTTCACCACCCAGCCCCCTGGCGCCGAACTAGCCGTCGTCTTCCTCCACGGCCTCGACGGTCACTTCTGGAACACCTGGGGCCCCGAAGACGCCCCCGGCAGCTTCCCCCTCCGCCTCGCCGATGAGCTCCCCCACGCCGCCATCGCCCTCTTCGACTACCCCGCCCGCCTTCAGCGCTTCCTCCAAGACCCAGACCACACCCTCCACCGCATCGCCCAAGCCTGGGCCCGGCATCTTGTCGAGGACCTCTTTCCCCGGTTCTCTCGGATTTATATCTTGGGCTACTGTCTAGGCGGACTGATCACCACTCTTGCCCTTCGGGAGCTTGAAGACGAGGGGCGGCTGCCTTCATTTTCCGAAGCCAGCGAGCACCAGCGTTTCGATGTCCTTCTGCTGGACGTTCCCCACCGCTGGCCTGAAGGGCATCTTGGCTTCAGTAAGGTTTTCGAGCTGGACGATCAGGTGCTTGGGAAGAATGCTGAGTTCTGGCAGCGGCAGGTAGAAGCTTCTGGTGGGCTTAAGCCTCACATATTGCTCAGCCGGCCCGGGAGCTGGATTACGCCTATGGATCCCACTGCGGGATTGGGGTCTGAGTGGGTGCATCAGCTTGATCTCAGTCACGAAGAGCTGGTGCAGTCGCCGGGGGAGGGGGGCTTTGAGACGTTGGAGTGGGTGGTGGAGTGTATCGGTGCAGAGATCTAAGCGATCTCTTCCGCTAGCTCTTCAAAGCTGACCTGAACTGCAGACACCTTCCTCCGAAAGAGTTCTTCCAAGAACTCTGCACGGGTGAGGCCCGCGATCTCGGCAGCCTTGCCTTGAGAGACAACGCCCTGGGAGTACCACTGAACGCAAGCGGCGGTGCGCATCTCCTGGGCGAATTCGTCGGGGGAGAGGCGCAGGGCGGAGAAGGCGCTGGGAGGAAGGTGGTAGGTGATGGTGGTCATGCCGGGCTCCGCGGGTTGAGGGTTGGCAGAAGTCAGCTGATCCCCGCCCCCCGAATCAACCCCAAATCAATCTCCGGATAGAGCGGATATTGCCCCAGCAGCTCCGCCGCCCGGGAGCGCACCTGGCTCTGAGTCGCCTCATCCAAGATGTACCGCGCAGGGCTAGGCTGGCCGGCTTTTTTGCCCTTTTTGATCGTGGCGGGCTGGGTGTGGTCGAGGGCCTGGCGGATCATGGAGGCGATTTCGGCCATGTCGTCGGGGCCCATGCCGAGGGTGGTGACGGCGGCGGTGCCGAGGCGTAGGCCGGAGGTGTACCAGGGGCCGTTGGGGTCTTCGGGGAGGGCGTTGCGGTTGAGGGTGAGGCCGCAGTCGCGGAGGGCGGATTCGGCCTGGCGGCCGGTGAGGCCTCGGCCGGCGGCGGTGTCGACGAGGACGATGTGGTTGTCGGTGCCTCCAGTGGCGACGGGGAGGTCTTCTTTGATCAGGGCCTCGGCGAGGGCGCGGGCGTTGGTGACGACGGTGGCGGCGTAGTCCTGGAAGGCGGGACGGGAGGCTTCCTGGAAGGCGACTCCCTTGGCGGCCATAACGTGGGGGAGGGGGCCACCGAGGACGGCGGGGCAGCCTTTGTCGACGTGCTCGGCGAATTCTTCCTGGCACAGCACGATGCCGCCGCGGGGGCCGCGGAGGGTCTTGTGGGTGGTGGAGGTGACGATGTGGGCGTGGGGCACCGGGTCGTAGTTGCCGGTGAAGGCCTTGCCTGCCACCAGGCCGGAGAAGTGGGCCATGTCCACCATCAGCACGGCGCCCACTTCCTCCGCCATCTCCCGCAGGGCGGCGAAGTCGATCTTGCGGGGATAGGCGGAGTAGCCGGCGATGAAGACCAGGGGACGGACTTCGTGGAGGCGCTCGCGCACACGGTCGAGGTCCAGGAAGCCGGTCTCGGGGTTTACGGCGTAGCTGTAGGCGTCGAACATCCGGGAGGAGATGTTGAAGCGGTAGCCGTGGGTGAGGTGGCCGCCGGAGTAGTAGTCGAGGGCCAGCAGTCGCTGCTGGTGGAGGGCGGCGCGGACTTTTTCCCAGGCCTCGCGGTCGAGCTTGACGGGGTTGGCCTCGCCGAGCTCTTCCTGCAGCGGGCTTTCCACCCGGGCGGCAAGGATGGAGAGAAAGGCCACCAGGTTGGCGTCGGCGCCGGAGTGGGGCTGGACGTAGGCGTGGTCGGCGCCGAAGAGCTCGCAGGCGAGGCGGGCGGCCTCGGCCTCGATGGTGTCGACGTTGTCGCAGCCGGCGTAGAAGCGGTGGCCGGGGTAGCCCTCGGCGTATTTATCCGTCAGCAGATTGCCCTGGGCCAGCTGCACCGCCAGGGAGCTGTAGTTCTCGCTGGCGATGAGCTTGAGGTAGCTGCGCTGATCTTCCAGCTCCTGGACGATGGCGGCGGCGATCTTCGGGGAGACGGTGCCCACCTGATCCAGGGCGGCGTAGTAGGCGGCGGCCTGGGCGTTGGGGGCCTCGCCCTGGAGGCTGTGGAAGTAGCTGGTCAGGACGGAGCGGGTGGCGGTATCGCTTGGGGGGGCGGTGGCGGTGCTCATGGCGGGTGCGGTCCTCGAAGGTCGGCGGCGCGGGTGCGGTGAGGGACGGAGGGGCTCGCCAGCCGAGGCTCGGGCCCGTCCTCCGTCTCTCAGCGGTGGAGGCGCTAGGCTATCAAAGGCGGGGGCGGCGGCAGGTGATGGGCAGAGCGGGGCCATATACTCAGCCGCAGAATGTTTGGCGACGCATATGACTGGTGCAGGGACCTGCTCCTAGGCTTCCTGTGGTCCACCGACCAGGTGGAGTCGAAGATCGTCTTCTCGGTACTGATTCTGCTGCTGGCGGGGCTGGTGCGCACCCTGCTGCGGCGTGCCCTGGCGCGGGGGCACCAGGACGACCCGGTGTACCGCTACCGCTGGCGCAAGATCACCGGCTACGGCACCGGCGCCGTGGTGGTGCTGCTGCTCACCGCGGTGTGGGCCGACCGCATCGGCTCCTTCTCCACCTTCCTCGGCCTCTTCTCCGCCGGCCTCGCCATCGCCCTGCGGGATCTGGTGGCGAGCTTCGCCGGCTGGGTCTTTCTGATGGTGATGCACCCCTTCGAGGTCGGAGACCGAGTGCAGGTGGGGGAGCACCGCGGCGACGTCATCGATATCCGGGTGTTCAAATTCACCCTGATGGAGATCGGCGGCTGGGTCGACGCCGACCAGAGCACCGGCCGAGTCGTCCACCTGCCCAACAGCCTGGTGATCTCCCAGGTGCTGGTGAACTACTCCCGCGGCTTCAACTTCATCTGGAACGAGCTGCCGGTGGTGGTGACCTTCGAGAGCGACTGGCGCCGGGCCAAAGAGATCCTCACCGAAGTCGTCAACCGCCACGCCGCCGACTTCACCGACAAAGCCCACGAGCAAGTGCGCCGCACCGGCGACCGCTACCTCGTCTTCTACCGCACCCTCACCCCCATCGTCTGGACCCGAGTCGTCGACGTCGGCGTCGAGCTCACCCTGCGCCACCTCTGCCCGCCCCGCCAGCGTCGCAGCATCTCCGAGAAGATGTGGGAAGACATCCTCGACCGCTTCGCCGAAGAGCCCACTATCGACCTGGCCTATCCCACCGTGCGCTATTACGACAATCGGCATGAGGGCAAGCCGCCGCTGCGGGCGGATGCGCCGGTGAGGGCGGGGGGCGAGTAGGTAGAAGTTAGGGGAGGGACAGGTGCCAGGCACTTTCCCCGCGGAAGCGAGATGGGGCGGTAGGTGAGGGGTGGTGAATAAGGTGCCTGTGCAGTAAGTGCCAGGCGCCTTCCCAAGAGCTGGGCCGAGTTCCCAGGGGCCAGGCACTTTCCCCGCGGAAGCGAGATGGGTCGATAGGTGAGGGTTGGTGAGTAAGGTGCCAGGGACCTTCCCCCGGTGCCAGGGACCTTCCCCCGGTGCCAGGGACCTTCCCCCGGTGCCAGGGACCTTCCCCCGGTGCCAGGGACCTTCCCCCGGTGCC
>JBCCXL010000018.1:0-142495 GCA_039191605.1 Acidobacteriota bacterium
CCCGGTTCGGGTGCCAGGGACTTTCCCGGTTCGGGTGCCAGGGACTTTCCCGGTTCGGGTGCCAGGGACTTTCCCGGTTCGGGTGCCAGGGACTTTCCCGGTTCGGGTGCCAGGGACTTTCCCGGGTGCGGGTGCCAGGGACTTTCCCCCGAGTTCCTGAGTGGGAAGGTGCCAGGGACTTTCCCCTACGTCTCTGGAGAGCCGCGCTCAGCGTAGATCAATAGCTACGAGCTCTCGCTCCCCTCGCACGAAGAGAATCCCGCGGGCGAGGGCGGGGGGCGCCCAGACGGGACCAATGAGGTCTTGGCTGGGGGCGCTTTGGAGCTGGATTGGGGCGCTGGGGCGGTAGGTTTTGGGGTCGGCGGGGAGGAGGAGGAGCTGGCCGTCTTCGGTGGTGATGAGGAGCTGGTCGCGGAAGCCGAGGAGGGAGAAGCGGCCGAGGCCGCGCTGGCTCCACTGGACTTTGCCGGTGGCGAAGTCGACGGCGCGGAGCTGGATGCTGCCGCTGGTGCCGTGGGCGCCGTAGAGGATGCCCTGGTGGAGGATGGGGGTGATCCAGCGGGTGGCGAGGGCTTTGTCGCGACGGGGGTCCTGCCAGCGGACGGCGGGCTCGGCCTGGGCGAGGCTGACGACGACGGCGCCGGGGCCGTAGGCTTCGGTGAGGAAGACGTCGGAGCCCTGGACGACGGGGGTGGCGGCGTTGACGCTCTGGTGGTTGCGGGCGCGCCAGGGGAAGCGGTGGAGGATCTTGCCGTCGGCGGGCTGGAAGACGAGGAGGTGGTCTCGCAGGTGGGCAAAGCCGAGGCGCTGGCCGTCGACGGTGCGCACTACCGGGCTGGAGTAGCTGGCGAGCTCGTCGCCGCTGCGCCAGTCTTCTTCGCCGGTGGCGAGGTCGAAGGCGATGAGGCCGGTGCCGTTGGCCGGTACTGGGCCGCGGAGGATGTCGTCGCTGCCCGCTGGAGAGCCGCCGACGGTGACGAAGAGCAGGGTCTTGCTGCCGAGGCTCTCTGCCCAGGGGCTGCTGCCCGCTCCGAAGAAGTTCTGCCTCACGCCGTATTTCGAGGTGGTGTCGACCTGCCAGCGCAGCTCGCCGTCGCTCACCCCGTGGCAGCGCAGGGTGCCGCCGACGTCGAAGGTGCAGACGCTGTCGCCGGTGACCGTGGGAGTCGCCTTGGGGCCGGCGTCGCCGCCGAAGTAGTCGCGGTAGCGGATCTCGTAGCTGCTGCGCCACAGCTGCTCGCCGCTTTCTGCTCGGTAGGCGGTGAGGCGTTGGGTTTGGCCCTCGGCATCGAAGAGGAAGAGTCGTCCGTCGACCACCGCGGGAGAGGCGTGGCCGTCGCCCGCCGGTACGCTCCACAGGGTTTCTGGAGGACGGGCGGCGAAGTCCAGGGGCTCAGCGAAGGCGGTATCCGGCAGTCGGCCGTCGCCTTCAGGGCCGAGGAAGCGGGGCCAGTCGTCCGAACCGGGACGAGTCCATAGGGAGCCCTCGGCGGGTTGGCTGCTCGTCTTGGCAGGCTCACTGCTCTTCGCAGAGGGAGCCTTCGCCTCGGAGGCGGGCTCTTGGGGCAGGGGCGAGGCGGGAGCGCAATGGGCGGAGGCGGCGAAGGCGCAGAGGGCGGCGAGGGCGAGCAGCAGGGTACGCATAGTTCTTCCTAGGGGTTCTTCCTCGGGATTCTTTCTCTGGGTTCTTTCTCTGGGCTCAGCCGCCGGCGCTCAGGCCGCCGTCTACCGGCACGATGGCGCCGGTGATCCAGGCCGCCGCGGGGCTGGCGAAGAACACGGTGAGGGCGGCGACGTCCGTCGGACGGCCCACTCGCCCCAGCGGGGTGTTGGTGGCGAAATGATCCAGCGCGCCGCGCACCTGGTCTGCGGGCATCATGGTCTCGAAGATCGGGGTGTCCACCACGCCGGGGGAGATGGCGTTGACCCGGACCCCCTGCTTGGCGAAGTCCAGGGCCCAGCAGCGGGTGAGGGCCTCGAGGCCGGCCTTGGCGGCGGTGTAGACAGAGAAATTCGGCGGCGCCTGGAAGGTGACCGAGCTGGAGATATTGATGATCGCTGAGGAGCCGGCTTCGGCGAGATGGGGCAGGGCGGCGCGGGTGATCCAGATGGGGCCCTTGAGGTCGATGTCCACCACCGCGTGCACGTCTTCCTCGCTCATCGCCTCCACCGGACCACCGCGGGCGATGCCGGCGTTATTGACCAGCACATCCAGCCCGCCGAGGGCCTCCGCAGCTTCGGCGACCACCCGGGCGGCGGCCTCCGGCTGCGCCACGTCCCCCTGAAGCGCAATGACGGGGTTCTCGTGGCCGTTGGTGGCGGCGGCCCGCAGGCTCTCCGCCGCCCGCTCCAGCTGCTCCTGGCGACGTCCGGTGATGGCGACTCGGGCGCCGGCCTGAAGCAGAGCGCGGGCAATCCCCTCGCCAATGCCGGAGCTGCCGCCGGTCACCAGAGCGCGGCGGCCAGCGAGGGGCTGGCCAGAAAGAGGAGAGGTGTTGGACGATGCGCTCATGGGGTTTCCTTTCAGGGCGGCCAGTGCTGACTCAGGGCGGCCAGTGCCGGGATCTCTCAAATGAGTGATGGAGTTTGCGGGCTTGGAAGCCCGAGAGTTTATCGAAGGGGTTGTCTGCTGGGTTGGGAATGGACCTGTTATCGATGCGCTACTGAGAATGTGGTGCTAGGGACGTGTTGCTAAGGCCCGCGGTAAGGGCTCAGCGGGTGGCGAAGAAAGTCCCGTATAATCGGACAATCCTTATCGCTTCCCCATGCCCTCGTCGTCGCAGCACGACAAAGCCTTCGAGGAGACTCCAATGGATGGATTCCTGAGCCCCGTGGAACGGAAGTTCGCCCTGATCTTCGCGACCCTCTCCTGCGCCTGGATCGTGATGGAGGGGATCGTGCTCCGCGCCACTCAGGATCCCAGCACGGGAGACATCACTAGCGCCCTCGCGCCGCTGGTGCCCATTCTAGTGCTGTGGTTCGCCATCGCGGCCCGCAAGGATCAGGAGCTGGGGGGAACGCTGAGCTGGGGACAGGGTTTCCTCTCTGGATTCAAGGTGGTAACCCTCGGCGCCCTCGCCCTCGGTTTCTTCACCATCATCTACCACCTGGCGCTCGATCCGAGGCTGATGGAGCTGGTGCTAGAGCTAACTCCGGAGGAGCAGCTGCCGGAGGAGCTGGTGGGCAACCCCCAGGGGTTGGTGCTGATGATGGCGGCTTTCTCGGTGGTGTTCACCATCGCCTTCGGCGCGCTGATCTCCGCCGTGGTGGCGCTGATCCAGCGCAGTCGTTGATTCCCCACGGCAATTCTTCTGAGATTCGGGCCTCCTGAGTTTTGGCCCCCCTGAATCGCGAGCCCACTAACTCCAAGAGTCCACGAATCGAGAGCCTACGATGAACGCTACGCCTACCACGACCACCGCTTCGGACTCTGCCGCCTCGACCGTCGCAAACGCCTCGCCTCGTCACCGGGTCACCGGCAACGACGGCATTTGGCTGCAGGACACGGCGACTAATCTGATGGTGATCAACGCCATCTACGTCCTCGACGCTATCGACATCGAGACCTTGAGGCAGGTGTGGGACGAACGGGTGATGCAGGCTGGGGAAGGAGAGACCTACCCTCGCTTCCGGATGCGCCTGCATCAGGACGGATCGCGCTGGTTTTGGCAGAAGGACGAGGAATTCGAGCTGAACCGGCACATCGTTTACTGTCCGGAAAAGCTGCGCTCGAAGCAGGATTTGCAGGAATACGTCGGCCGCATCGCCTCTCAGCCGCTGGAGGACGACAGGCCCCGCTGGCGCATGGAGCTCATCGAAAACTACGCCGAGGGCCAGTCCGCCGCCGTCTTTCGGATCCACCACGGCATGGCCGACGGCATCGCCCTGATTCCGGTGATGTTCTCGATCATGGACACAACGCCTCCGGACGGTGGCGAGGCCCAGCCCTCCGGTCCCCACCCGGCGGATCTGGCGGCCAAGAGGGCGCCCTCAGCGCTGGTCAAGAGCGCCGCCGCCGCTGCTGCCCCCTTCGTGCTGGCCCGTAAGGCGATTTGGGGCACCCGCACCAATCCCCTTCATGGCGGCGGCCTCGGCGGCACCAAGCGGGTGGCGTGGTCCAACCCGCTGCCTCTGGACGAGATCAAGGCTCTGTGCAAATCCTACGGCGCCACCATCAACGACGTGCTGGTCGCCTGCGTCGCCGGCGCCTTTCATCGCTACGTCAAAGATCACGCCGACTCCGGCCTTGGAGCCCTGCGGGCCTCGGTTCCGGTCAACATGCGCTCCGCTGACCAGCCCTTCAAAATGGAGAACCACTTCGCCACCGTGCTGCTGGATCTCCCCGTCGGCCACGACACCGTCCGCGAGCGGGTCCTCGCCACCAAGCGCCGCATGGACAAGCTCAAACGCTCCGTCGAGCCGCTGGTGATGTTCGGCACCTCCAACGTCCTGCTGCGGATCCTCCCCGACGCCGTCAGCCGGGTCCTCGTCGACTTCTTCGGCAATAAAACCACCCTGGTTCTCACCAACGTCCCCGGCCCCCGGGAGAATCTCTACCTCGCTGGCCGCCAGGTCCACTCGATGATGTTCTGGGTCCCCCAGCGCGCCTCCATCGGCATCGGCGTCTCCATCCTCTCCTTCTCCGGAGCCGTGCGGGTGGGCGTCATCGCCGATACGGAAGTGGTATCCGATCCCGAGGATCTGATCCAGGCCTACGAGAAAGAGCTGGAGGAGCTGAAGGTGGTAGCGGGAGGGTGAAGCTCTCCGACACCCGAGAGGCTCACTATCGACAGCTAGTCGAAAAGTGGTTGTTTGAGGATCTTTCGGAGGCCGAACTCACTGAACTCCCGGAAGAGGTGAGGAAGCGCGTTCAGACTCATTTCCAGAGCCTCATTGACGAGGCTTTGGAAGACGTGGGGGCTGGCCGCGTTGTTGATGGTCCGCGGTCCCTGGCGAGGATGCGCGACGAGCTGCGATCCATGAGCTAGAAAGCTCGTTGGGCTCAAGCCCCCGGCAACAACGGCCGACTCAAATCCTCCGGCCCGCCGTCGGTGCACACGACGTCGTCTTCGATGCGAATGCCGCCGAGGGGGATGAGCCGGTCGAGGATGTCCCAGTCGAGGTGGGCGCTGTGTTCGCCTTGGCGGAGGGGATCGAGGAGCATGGGGATGAAGTAGAGGCCGGGCTCGATGGTGACGACGTGGCCGGGCTCGAGGGTGCGGGTGTTGCGCAGGCTGGGGTATTCGGCGGGGGGCGGGGTGGTGCCGCCGTCGGGCTCGCTTTGGTGGCCGCCGACGTCGTGGACCTGGAGCCCCAGGTGGTGGCCGAGGCCGTGGGGCAGGAAGGCGCGAGTGAGACCGCTTTCGAAGGCCTCATCCCGACTCACCCGGAAGACGCCGACGTTGTGGAGCAGGTTGGCGATGCCGCGATGGGTTTCCTCGTGGAGCTCGACGAAGGATTTGCCGGGGCGCACGCCGTCCACCAGCTGGCGCTGGAGCTGGTCCATGCCGTCGAGGATGTGGCGGAAGACGGAGTCGGCGAGGGGGCCGTTCTCGCGGTACCAGGTGCGGGTGAGGTCGGCGTGGTAGCCCTCCCAGCTGGCGCCGGCGTCGATCAGCGCGACGGTGCCGGGATCGGTGTTGCCGCGCTTGTGCTGGTAATGCAGGATCGAGGCCTTGTGGTCAAGGGCGACAATGGGGCGGAAGGGGACGTCGAAGTCGACGATGTCGGCGCCCTGGAGGTAGGACCAGTAGACCTGGCGCTCGGAGCCCTTCGCCTCGAAGGCGTTGCGGGCGGCCTGGTGGCCGGCGGCGGAGTGGGCGATGGCGCGGCGCAGCTGGGCGACCTCGAATTTGGTTTTGGTGGCGCGATGCCAGTCGAGGGGGGCCAGCAGGGTCGACGGGTTGATCGCGCTCAAGCCCAGAGCCTCGGCGCCGGAGCTGGCGTCGTCGGGGCCGACGTAGGCGGTGTTGGCGGGCAGGTCGAGGGCCGCGGCGGCCTGGTCTAGGCGCTCGACTTCCAGCACCTCCACCGCCTCGTTCCAATAGGAGTCCCGCGGCGGCGAGGTATCCACCCAATAATCCCGGGAGCGCACCCGCAGCACCTTCGTCTTCGCCCCGGGGCGCGCCAGCACGCAGGTCTGGGGACCCGCCTCCGGGGCCCAGCGGCGGCAGTGGGCGGCGGTGTGGAAGGGCACCACCTCGTCGTCGGCGAAATACACCACCTCGTTGCCGGCGTAGAAGAGCACGGCGTCGAAGCCAGCGCCGTGGCGGGCGGAGCGCTCCAGGGCGTCGGCCAGCCAGCGGTCGAGGTGAGTGAGGTGATCGCGGAAGAGCTCGGTGGTGGGCATGGGATCTCCAGGAGATGTTAAACGAAGGGATTGTGCCGAGGGTCGCCGATGAAGGCCTTTGGCGTCAAGATGAGGAAGAGGCGAGGAAAGGGGTATGGTCGCCCAGCGTGCTTAGGATCGCCCGGTGAGCTCCTCCAGCTGCTCCTCTAGCTGCTCCTCTAGCTGCTGTGCCAGAGGCAACTTGGTGACCTTGCCGAGGGCGTTGCGGGGCAGCTCCGGGAGGCAGAAGAGCCGGCTGGGGACTTTGTAGGGTGCGAGGCGCTGAGAAGCCCAGGGGCGGAGCTCGTCGAGGGTGAGAGGGGGATCACCCTCGCCGCCGGCTTCTTGCGGGGATGAGGTTTGCAGAACCACCGCGGCGGCCACCCGCTGGCCGTAGGCCTCGTCCTCCAGTCCCACCACCGCGCATTCGGCGATCTTGGGATGCTCCAGCAGCACGGTCTCGATCTCCAGGGCGGAGACCTTGTAGCCGCCGGTCTTCAGGATGTCGACGCTGCGGCGGCCGAGGAGGCGGTAGGCGGGAACGCTGCCTTCCGGATGCGCGACGACGGCGAGGTCGCCGGTGACGAAGTAGCCGTCCCGGAAGGCCTCGGCGGTGGCCTCGGGACGCCGCCAATAGCCGTCGAAGACTGCCGGACCGCGGATCTCTAGCTCTCCCGGCGCCTCCTCAGCCCCCTCGGTCTTGAGCGATCCTTCGTCGATCAGCGCTCCCTCTTCGCCGCGGCGGCGGATCTCCACTCCCGGCAGCGGACGGCCGACGTGCCCCGGGCGTCTCGGATCGCGGTCGGAGTCGCGGTAGGGGTTGGAGAGGGCCATGCCGATCTCCGTCATGCCGTAGCGCTCCAGCAGGGTCTGACCAGTGGCCTCTCGCCAGGCCTCGAGGAGAGGGCGGGGGAGGGCGGCGGAGCCCGAAACCATCAGCCGTAGGTGGCGAGCTCCATCGCTGCGACGAGCCTGGAGCGACGGCTCCTGCCGCCAGGCGGCGAGGAGTCGGTGGTAGACGGTGGGCACGGCCATGAAGAGGGTGAGAGGCTCGGTTTGGTTTCCCTCTTCCAGTGCTCCTCGCTCGAGAGCGGCCCACACCGCCTCGGCGTCGAAGCGAGGCAGGGTCTCCCAGGTGGCGCCGGAGCGCAGGGCGCAGAGCAGGACGTTCTCGATGCCGTGGACGTGGTGGAGGGGCAGCACGTTGAGGATGCGGTCTTCGGCGCTCCACTCCCAGGCCTGGCGCAGGGCGTCGGTGCGGGCGGTGAGGTGGCGATGGCGGATCACCACGCCCTTGGGGCGACCGGTGGTGCCGCTGGTGTAGAGGATCAGCGCGGGGCGCTGGGGATCCAGGGGCGGCAGCGGGATGGAGTCGGATGCCGGATCCGGAGTTTCCGCTGGGGACAGCGTCTCGAGATCGAGGGGGCCGAGAAAGGGGAGCTCCCGCGCGGCGTCGGTTTCGGTGTCAGCGTCTTTGGTGGCAGCAATATCGGCGTCGTTGTCGTCCCTGGGGAACTCTGCCAGCGCCTGAACCAGCGCTCGGGGCGAGACTCGGGGGTGGTCTTCCTGCCGCTGGCTGATCAGCACGGCGCACACCGCGGCGTCCTCCAGGGTGCGCTGGATTTCCGCCAGCGGATGCATTCTTGCCAATGGCACCGCGACGCCGCCGGCTCGCCACACGCTCCACACTGCATACACCCAGGGGATCCCCGGCGGGGCGAAGATTCCTACCCGGGCACCGGCGAGATCCTCGACGCCCGCCCGCCGCAGCAGGGCCGCGGCGCCCCGGGCGCTCTCTCGCCTCAGCTGGCCGTAGGTCCAGGTCTCGCCGCTGGGGTTCTCTACGATGGCGAGGCGGGAGTCCGAAGCGCTAGTGGAGACGTGGGGCGGGGCGCCGGGGTTGGAGTTGGAGTTGGAGTTGGGGTGTGTCATCGACTCGAAGCTATCACTGGCTTCCCTGCTACCGGCTCACCTACTGCCGGCCTGTCGATCACCGGTCTGCTGCGTTCCGGCAGCTGGGATCTGGGAGCGATTCAAGGGATCGGGGGAGACCAGCGATCGAGAGGGCTCAGGACAGAAAGTGAGGATCGAAACTACGGGGGTTGTGGATCCGTAAATACGCTCGAGGCTTTCCCTCTCTCTAGTTCGCGACATCCGCTGGCGGCTGAGGTATCGAATGCCTTGGGGACTTCTACCGCGTCGGCTCTTCTCCGCTGTCGTTGGCCAGGTATTGCCCCTTCCCGACTTTTCATCCCGTTGCCATTCTCGGAGCCCTCTCGATGAGCTGGACATCTGACATCAGCCAAGCCTTCCGCGTCCTGCGCCGCCGCCCCGGCCTGACCTTCACCGCCGTCCTCACCCTCGCCCTCGGGATCGGCGCCACCACCGCGATGTTCACGGTGGTGAACGCGGTGCTGCTGCGACCCCTACCCTACGGCGACTCCCACGAGCTGCTGCGGATCTACGCCGAGAAACCTACGGAGGCGGTTCAATTCTCCGCCCTCGCCGGTCACGACGTTTTGCCCATGGTGGAGGGCGTGCCGGCGCTGGAAACGGTAGCGGCCTACAACTGGGGCGGGGTCACCATCGGAGATTCCATCCCGCCGCGAAATTTAGGCATCGTTTGGGGCACCAAGGGCTTTTTGGACCTCTTCGAGGTGCAGCCGGTCTTCGGCCGGACCTTCACCGACGACGACCATGAGATCGGCGCGGAGTCGGTGCTGGTGGCGAGCTGGAGCTTCTTCCAGAATGAGATGGGGGGCGATGAGAGCCGAGTCGGTGAGCTCTTCGATTTTGCCGACAGCAAGATGCGGATCGTGGGGGTGATGCCTCAGGGTTTCGCCTATCCGGCGCCGGAGGCCTTTTTGTGGCGTCCCCGCTCCTACGACCTCGGTCGGTCGCGGTCGGATCAACGCTTCTTGTCCGTCATTGCTCGGCGCGCGGAGAACGCCACTCCCCAAGAGTGGGGAGCCCAGCTCAGTGCCGTCGCCGCGGCTCAGGAGGAAGCCTATCCGGCGAGCCATGACGATTGGGGGTTGCGGGCCGATAGCCTGCGGGATCGGGTCTTGGGGGACGTGGATGCGCCGCTGTGGGCTCTCTTCGGGACCGTCTTCCTGGTGCTGCTGGCGGCCTGCGCCAACGTCGCCCATCTGCTGATGGCCCGCGGCATGGAGCGCCGGCGGGAGATCGCCGTTCGGGCCGCGCTGGGAGCGGGGCAAGGGGGGCTAGTGCGCTTGGTGTTGATCGAGAGCTCCGTGCTGGCGGCCCTCGGCGGGCTAGTGGGGCTGGGGCTCGGAGCCCTCGGGGTGAAGGCCCTGGTGGCCCTCGGTCCCGAGGAGCTGCCGCGCATCGAAGAGGTGGTGCTGGATCCTCAGGCGATCCTCTTCACTATCGGTCTCACCGCCCTGACCGCGCTGCTCTTCGGCCTCGCGCCGGCCTGGACGCTGGCGCGCACCGATCTACGTTCCGCGCTCCACAGCGAGAACGCCGCGCCGAAGAAAGCCGGCCGCGTGAAATGGGACGGTCGGCGACTGCTGACGGTGGCGGAGGTCGCTGTGTCTCTGCTGCTGCTGGTGGGGGCCGGGCTGCTCCTCAAGAGCTTCCTCAAGCTCACCACCGAGGATCTCGGCTACGACGCCCGCGGGGCGGTAGGTTTGCAGCTCTTCGTCTATGGGCAGAAGTACCCCAGCGGGGAAGAGCGCAAGGTATTTGTCAACCGGCTGCTAGAGGAGGCTCAGGCGCTGCCCGGCGTCGAGTCCGCGGCGATCACCACCTCCCTGCCGCTGAATCCCATCGATCTTGGGAATACCGCGGTCCGGGTGGTGGGGCGAGCGGAGAACGAGAGTCGCCAAGCGGGGGTTCATGTCGTTTCACCGGAGTATTTCGGCACGCTGCGGGTGCCGCTGCGGCAGGGCCGGATCTTCGGTCGTCAGGATCACGGCGATGCGCCGCTGGTGGTGGTGATCAACGAAACGGCGAGGAAGCTCTACTTCCGCAACGGCGAGGCCGTCGGCCAGCGACTATCGATCGGGGTGAGCAGCAGTGGACTGCAGGTTGCAGAAGTCGTCGGCGTCGTGGCAGACAGTCGCCTGGAGGCGATCGAGACTCCCCCCGCTCCGGACCTCTTCATTCCCTACGAGCAATACCCCACCGGCTCGATCACCCTGATGGCCCAGACCAGCGGCGACCCCAACGACATTTTGGTGCCGCTGCAGGTGCTGGTGGCGGAGGTCGATCCGACCCAATCGGTCTACCGCGCCGCGTCGATGCAGGAGCTCTTGCGCTCGGCGACGGCGGCCCCGCGCTTCTACACCCTGCTCAGCACTCTCTTCGCCGCGGTAGCCTTGATCCTCGCGGCGGTCGGGCTCTACGGCGTCCAGGCCTTCTCGGTGGCTCGCCGCACCCGGGAGATCGGCGTGCGCCGGGCCCTCGGCGCTCGACGGTGGGACGTGGTCTCGCTGCTGGTGCGTCAGGGGATGGCGTGGGTGGTGGCCGGGGTGGTGACCGGGCTGGTCGCCGCTATCTTCCTCGCCAAGCTGGTTTCTAGCCTGCTCTACGGCACGGAGCCGACGGACTTCCAGGTTTATGCCGGAGTGACCCTCGTCCTGCTGCTGGTGGCGGGGCTCGCCTGCTTGTTGCCGGCTCGGCGGGCGGCGAGCATCGATCCCATCAACGCCCTGAGACAGGAATGATCCTCGCTCTGCCGCCGATCCTCGAAGGGGGAGGGATATCGAGAACGAACCCTTCGGAGCTAGAGCCAGTAGAGGACGGCGGCGAGGAGCAGGCCGAGGCCGGCGATCAGCGCTAGCACCGCAGGGGTCGGCGCTCGCCGTCGGTAGATGGCGGCGAGCCCGAGGGCGAGGAGCGGTCCGTGAAGGGTGACTCCCTGGAGCAGGAGCTTGGCTCCCGAGCCCGGCTGCCCGTCGGCGGAGCCTCCGGCGAAGGCGAAGGAGAGCAGGACGGCGATGAAGGTCCACTGCCCTAGCCCCAACAGGGAGCGCGATGGTGGGCCCGGGCGCTGAGCGGTGTAGAGCACCAGAAAGTCCACGGGGAGCAGCAGCAAGTGGTAGAGCAGCACAGGGATTGCGATGGTCATGGGAGCAGTATATGGGCTCGCTGAGGTTGCGGTGGGGCGGACAGGCTGGCATACCCATCCGTTCTTCGCCTTCTTGCGTAAGATGAATCGTAGGAAGCAAAGAAACTCCCCGACGCGGGGGAGAATGGCTGAGGGGGTTGAGCCAAAGATGCCGCCCCCGGAGCTCTCGCTCTTCGAGCCACTGACCCTTCCTGGTCCCTTCCTAAGTGTCAGATTCAGTTTTTCAGCTCAACCTTCCGTCTCGGATCCTCTGGCTGTAGCCCGGCGGTTCTGCGTGCCTCTTCGGAATGGTATTTCGGAGTACCTCTTCGGATTGATACAGCGGAGCGTCTAGGCTGTGCGAATTAAGCCTTGGTTATCCTTTGCGAGCGGAAGCCAATCACAGGAGTCAAAATCATGAGTGATCGTCCCCAGACCGTGACCCAGGAGCAGGCCGTGACCCAGGACAAGGTGGAGAAGAGCGAGGAGCAGTGGCGCCAGGAGCTCACCCCGGAGCAGTATCGAGTGGCGCGGCAGAAGGGCACCGAGCGAGCCTTTACCGGTGAGTATTGGGATGCCAAGGAAGCCGGGGTCTACCGCTGTATCGCCTGCGACCAGGAGCTCTTTCGGTCCGAGACCAAATACGATTCCGGCAGCGGATGGCCGAGTTTCTATCAGCCGGCGACGTCCGATGCGGTGAGCACGGTGCGAGATACCAGTCACGGCATGGTGCGTACGGAGGTGGTGTGCAGCCGCTGCGATAGTCATCTCGGCCATGTCTTTCCTGACGGGCCTCGGCCCACCGGGGAGCGCTACTGCATCAACTCCATCTCTCTGAAGCTGGACGTCGAAGACTGAGCTATGACTTCACCGTCCCGGTGACCCGCTCGTCCGTCGGCTGCTGCCGGTGGACGAGCGAGTCATCGGGCATTTCGGCGGGGCAACATTTTCTCCGCCAGCGGCGTATATTGTGCTGAGGCCGGGGGATCGTTCGACTCGATACCCAGCCCTTACCCGCTCAACCCCTTCTCGAATCTTCCGCGCCCCGCCGCGGGGCGCCTCGATCTGCCCAAGGGAGATCCTATGTCCGTGTGTGCTGACCCATCGATGCCGCGAGCCTCTCGGCTCAAACCCCACTTTCTCATCGCCCTCTGCATCGCTCTGCTGGCGATGTGGAGCCCCTCCGAAGCCGCGGCGGTGAATCCCTCGGATACCCGTCTGGTGGGAGATCCGGCGATCTCCGAGAGTCACGTGGTCTTCGTCTACGACGGCGATCTCTGGGTCGCCTCTCGGGAGGGCGGCAGCGCCCGGCGCCTGACCAGTGACGTAGGTGACGAATTTGCCCCGCGGATCTCGCCGGACGGCAAATCGGTGGCCTTCAGCGGCCAATACGACGGCAACATCGACGTCTTCGTGATTCCCATCGCCGGCGGAGCGCCGGAGCGGCGTACCTGGCACCCCTCGCCGGACGTGGTGCAGGGCTTCGATTCCGAGGGCAACATTCTGTTCATCTCCCGCCGCGAGCTGCAGACCTTCCGCTTCACCCAGCTCTACCGGGTGCCTGTGGATTCCGGATTCCCGCAGCTGGTGCCGCTGCCCAGTGCGGCCTCCGGAGCGGAGACTAGCGACGGCTCGCTGATCGCCTACAACCCCCTGCGGGAGGTCTTCCGCCAGTGGAAGGGCTATCGCGGCGGCACGCATTCGAGGATTTGGGTCTACGACACCGCCGATGCCTCGGTGGTGCAGGTGCCGCAACCGTCCGGGGAAGATGCCCCGACGGAGGCCAACCCGCCGGGCTCCCTGCCGACGGAAGAGGTGGCCCTCGCCGCGACCCGCAGCAATGACATCGAGCCGATGTGGATCGACGGCGTGCTCTACTTCCTCTCCGACCGCGCCGGGGAGCTCAACCTCTTCTCCTGGGATCCGTCCACCGGCAGCGTGGAGCAGCGCACCGAGCATCAGGACTTCCCGGTGCTGGAAGCCTCCAGCGGCGCCGGCGTGGTGATCTACGAGCAGGCGGGCTATCTTCATGTCTTCGATCCCGCGGCGAACAGCTCCCGCCGGGTTGCGGTAGGGGCGGCCTCCGATCTGGTCGAGCGCCGGCCCCGCTACGTCACCGGTCTCGAGTGGGTCGGTACCGTGAGCCTCTCCCCCAGCGGCGCCCGCCTCGCCGCCGGCATGCGCGGCAATATTGCTACGGTGCCGGTGGAGAAAGGCTCTCCCCGCTGGCTGGCGGAGGATTCCGGCAGCCATGAGCGTCATCCTTCGTGGTCTCCGGACGGACGCCGGGTCGCTTTCTTCACCGATCAAGAGGGGGAATACACCCTCAAGGTGGTAAACAGCGACGGCAGCGGGGGGGAGCGTACCTATCCGCTGCAGGGAGTCGGGATGTACCTCGGCGCCGAGTACTCTCCGGACGGCAAGACCATCGCCTACATGGACCAGAGCTGGGCTCTCTACCTGCTCGACGTCGAGAGCGGCAAGATCACCGCGGTGGCGGAGCAGTTGATCTACGGGCCCGGGGCGCCGATGACCTTCCACTGGTCTCCGGATTCCCGCTGGATCACCTACTCCCGGCTCAACGCCTCCCATCTCCAGCAGGTGATGCTCTACGAGGTGGCCACCGGGCAGTCGACGCCGGTGAGCGACGAGCTCACCGACAGCGGAGATCCGGTTTTCGACGCTTCCGGTGACTACCTGTACTTCACCACCGCCCTGGATGCTGGGCCGGTGCGCCAATGGTTCGCCCAGAGCAACTCCGACATGCGCACCACCAATCAGCTCCAGCTGGCGATCCTCGCCGCCGATGGCGAGAACCCCTTCGCCCCGGAGAGCGATGAAGAGGCGAAGGCCGAGGAGAAGAAGGCGGAGGGAGAGAAGCCGGACGCTGCGGCGGACTCGAAGAACAAGGGCTCCGGCTCCGACAAGGACGGCTCCGGGGACGGTGAGGAAGGGGGCGTCACGCCCATCACCGTCGACCTCGAAGGCCTAGATCAGCGAATTCTGGCGCTGCCGACGCCGCCGGGTGGATATACCCAGCTGCAGGCCGGCAACGCGGGCCAGCTCTACTACCTGCGCAACGATGAAGGCAGCACCTTCGAGGACGGCATCACCGGAACTCGCCTGGTGCGCTTCTCCCTCGACAGCGGGGAAGAGCAGGTGCTGCTGGCCTCGGCACAATTCTTCGACCTCTCGGCCGACCGCAACAAGCTGCTGGCCTTCAACGGCCAGGCGGTGGTGGTGGGAGCCGCCGGACCGCTCGACGCTGGCAAGGGCCGAGTAGCCGTCGACAAAATCCCGATTCGGGTGGACCCGCCGGCGGAGTGGGAGCAGATCTACAACGAGGGTTGGCGGATCAATCGCGACTACTTCTACGACCCCAACCTCCACGGCGTCGACTGGCAGGAGGAACGGGATCGCTACGCCGAGTTCCTGCCTCATCTCGCCAGCCGCGACGATCTCAATCGGGTGACCCAATGGCTCTTCTCGGAGCTCGCCGTGGGGCATCATTTCTCCGGTGGGGGAGATGAGCGCCTGGAGGCGGAGAGCGTTCGAGTCGGCCTGCTGGGAGCCGATTGGGAGGCCGCCGACGGTCGCTACCGCATCGCTCGGGTGCTGCCCACCACCAACTGGGACCCGCGGGCTCGTTCGCCCCTGGCGGCTCCGGGAGTCGACGCTAAGGCCGGGGAATACCTGCTGGCGGTCAACGGCCGGGATCTGAGCCTGCCGGAGAACCTCTTCTCCCGCTTCGATCACACCGTGGGTCAGCAGGTGGAGCTCACCCTCGCCTCTTCGGCGGACGGCGCCGACTCCAGGATCGTCACTGTGGTGCCGATTCGCGGCGAGGTGGCGCTGCGCTATCGCACCTGGGTGGAGGACAACCGCCGCCGGGTCTCCGAGGCTACCGACGGCCGCATCGCCTATGTCCACGTGCCGGATACCGCCCGGGACGGCTACGACGCCTTCAAGCGCTACTTCTATCCGCAGGTAGATCGCGAGGGCCTGATCCTCGACGAGCGCTACAACGGCGGTGGCCTGGTGGCGGATTACTACATCGACATTCTGCGCCGCAGCTACATCAGCAACTGGGCGCAGAACTTCGGTAAGGACCTCCAGAGCCCGGTGGGCATGATCGAGGGGCCAAAGGTGATGGTGATCGACGAAAACGCCGGCTCCGGTGGTGATCTGCTGCCGTGGATGTTCCGCAACTTCGAGCTCGGCACCCTGGTGGGACGCCCCACCTGGGGCGGTTTGGTAGGGATCTTCGGGACTCCGAACCTGGTGGACGGCGGCTTTACCACCGCTCCCAACATCGGCATCTGGACCGAGGACGGCTTTGTCGTCGAGAACATCGGCGTCGCCCCGGACGTCGAGGTCGAGCAGCTGCCGAAGGATTGGCAGCAGGGTCGCGACTCCCAGCTGGAGCGGGCCATCGCCATCGCCCTCGAAGAGCTGGAGGCGAATCCCGTGCCTGAGCGCCAGCGTCCCCCATTCCCGCTGCGGGCCCAGCAGTAGGGGCGCAGCGATCAGTGAAGTCTGTGGGCCTCTTCTTCGAGGGGCCCCACGGGCAGAAATCTTCGACCCCGGTCACGGCGTCGCTCCGGCGCCGTGACCGGGGTCTTGGTCTTTGGCCCTTGGTCTTTGGCCCTTGGTCTTTGGACCTCGATCGATGAGGTCCTTGGCTCGATGGAGGCTTCTGCTCTTCGAAGGCCTAAGGGAGCCCCTAGGGTTCCCTGCTTGGGGGCCTAGCTAGGGAGTGCCCGGGGCCGCTGGCTCTGCCGCTTCCGCTGGCTGGCAATAGCGGGGCGCGAGATCTTCTTCTTTAGTGCCCCGGTAGGCGTTCTCGAGGAAGAGCTCGACCAGCAGCAGCTTGTCCTCTGTTGGCAGGTCGACTCCGGTATCGACCCAGCCGCTATTGCCCGACGGCTGCAGCGGAATCGGGGAAGAGGCGCCCTCGGAGAGGCCCCGGTACCAGCGGGCGCGGTACCGCTCCTGCTGGAAGATGGCGTCCCACAGCCGAAACAGGCTCCACCGGCGATCGAAGTGGCGGCACAGGTCAGAGCCCCGCTGGCGGTGGAGGGCGGAGGAGCGTTGTAGCTGGTTGGCCACCGCCAGCAGATGGGAGAGAAAGGATGCGGAGGCCTGGAGGTAGGCTTCTTGACGACGCTCCGCCGGCTGCTCGGCGAGAAGCTCGTCGGCCCGTCGCTTCAGGGCGGCGGATCGCTCTGTGTCGCCGGGGACCTCAAGGTAGAAATAGGCCTCGATGAGGGCGTGAAAGAGGTATTCGACGGCGTCGACGGCTAGCTCCTCGGGGGCAACCAGGGCCGGCGAGCCCGGACTGATGGCGGCATCGGCGCGAAAGATCGGGCCGTAGAGCAGCAGCCTCGGCGGGGGAGCATCGCCGGCTTGGCCCCCTCGCCCCTCGCTCAGCAGCCAGCTCTCCAGCAGCGCGACTTCCGTTCCGGAGGGCAGGAAGAAGGCCGGGGAGACGCTCTCCACATCGTGCCAGACGACCTCTAGGCGCTTGCCCAAGGGGTGCAGGAAGGAAACCGGGAGACCCTGCTCTTGGGTGTGCTGCAGGAAGGAAGTGATGGGGTCGGAAGCAGGGGAGCCGCCGTCGCTGGCGTAGGCCGCTAGGGGCAGCATCGCGAGCAGCAGCGATCCCGCCACGACGGCTGGGAGCAAGCCGCGAAGGGGAAGGGGGGAAGGGGCTGCTTCAGCCCGCCGCAAACCGGACGCCCGAGGTCTTTGGAGCATGCTTTCTGTTACGATCGAAGGGCAATCAACGTTGGGAAAGTCCGTTACCCTTTTCCCACCAGCCCCTCCCTTCCTTTCCCGCATCCCTTCCCCTGCGCTGCTTTGTTTCCCATGGGTTAGCTCGGAGGCTTTGTGTAGGGAATGGTCTAGGCTGCCAACCTCCAGTGGGTTGGCCTTTCGCCAGGATCGTCTCCTTAATTCAGCTCTCTCTTCCTTTCGCTGTCTCGCGTCGGCGCCTTTTCGATCGCGCGAGGGGCTCTCCATGGTCAACTTCCGCTCATCTATCATCGACGACTACCACGGCACGCCGGTGGAGGATCCCTACCGCTGGCTGGAAGGCTCCGACGCGCCGGAGCTAGCTTCGAGAGATGAGGAGCTGGATCGAGCGGTTCAGCGCTGGACTCAAGAGCAAAATCAGCGCAGTCGGCGGGTGCTGGATGAACTGCCCCAGCGGCCGGATCTGGAGCGCCGTCTGCAGCAGCTCTATCGCCGCGAGGAGCTCGAGCAGCCCAGCTGGATCCAGGGCCGGCTCTTCTACTTCCATCGCCCGGCGGGCAGCCGACAGCCTCGTCTAGAGATGCGCGAGGGGCTCGAGGGAGAGCCTCGGGTGTTGGTCAACCCCTTGGACCTGGCGGAGGATGGGCTCACCGCCCTGGCCTATGCGATTCCGGATCGCGCCGGGAAGCGGGTGGTCTATGGCCTGTTCCGAGCCGGGGACGAGCACACGGTTCTGCATCTGCTGGACGCCGACGACGGTCGGCCTTCCCCGCTGCGGATTCCGGGCAAGGTAGACGGCATCAGCTGGCTCCCGGATGGGGAGAGCTTTGTCTACCACCGGTTGGGAGATCCCCGGGATCCCTATTCCCGTCAGGTGCGCTGGCATCGGTTGGGCAGTGATCCGAAGAGCGATGCGGTGCTGCTGGCGCAGGAGGCCGAGGGTCCCCTCGCCCATACCTGGGGCCCCTTTGGCTACCCCAGCCCCGACGCCCGCTGGCTGATTCTGGGCTATTGGAGCTCAACCCGCACCAATCATCTGTGGGTGGCGGACTTCGAGCACTATCGCCGCACCGGAGAGCTACAACGGCGCCAGATTTTTGCCGATGGATCCTGCTTTGGTCGCGGCCCGGTGGTGGGGGATACGCTCTATCTCCACACCACTTCCGGAGCCCCCGGGGGACGGGTGGTGGCGGTGGACTTGCGAGATCCCCAGGCGCCGTGGCGGGAGGTCGTCGGCGAGCGGGACGACGCGACTCTGGACGAAGTGCATCGCATTGGGAACAGCCTGCTGCTGCATTACCTTCACCGCGCCGCTAGCCGCCTGGAGCGGGTGACTTTCGAGGGCGCTCCGCTCCCGGTGCCGAGCTTCCAGGAACCGGCCACCGTGGAGGTACGCTTCTGCCCCGGTGAGACCAAAGGCTTTTTGGTGGTGGAGCGCTTCACCCGACCTCCGGAGCTACTGTGGGTGGACCTCGAGGCCGAATCCGAGCCCCCTGCTTCGCCGCCATCTACCGAGCTGGGGAAGTCACCCAGGAAGAGGCCGGGGGAGCTGATCGAGGGCTCTCCTTCCCCTCCGCTAGCCGTGCTCTCGCGCCCTTTCCCGGGCGGTCGGCTGCGGCAGGATAGCGCCGCCGACGACCGAGACCTGGTCACCGAGCAGGTGGCCTATACCTCCGCCGACGGCACCGAGGTCTTGCTCTTTCTGGTGCGGCGGCGAGACCTGCAGCCCACCGGGGATATCCCGACGATGCTCACCGGCTACGGTGGTTTCAACATCTCCATGAGCCCGGAATACCGTCCCCTGATTCGGGCCTGGGTGGAAAGCGGTGGCTTGTGTGCCGTCGCCAACCTGCGCGGCGGAGGAGAGCACGGGGACGCCTGGCACGAGGCGGGCACCGGGGCCCGCAAGCAGCGGGTCTTCGATGATTTCCTCGCCGCCGCCGAGTATTTGGTGAGCAGCGGCTGGACTCAGCCTCAGCATCTCGGCATTCGCGGCGGCAGTAACGGCGGCCTGCTCACCGGCGCCGCCGTGGTGCAGCGCCCCGACCTCTTCGGCGCCGTGATCTCCGCCGTTCCGCTGCTGGACATGCTGCGCTTCCAGCACTTCCTCATGGCTCGCTTTTGGGTGCCGGAATACGGCAGCAGCGAGCACGCCGAGGATCTACAGCATCTCCTCGCCTACTCGCCCTACCACAACGTTCAGGATGGCGTACCCTACCCGGCGGTGCTGATCACCGCCGCCGAGAACGACGCGCGGGTGCACCCGCTCCACGCCCGCAAGATGGCCGCGCGGCTGCAGCACGCGATTCGTGACCTCCCCGATGCCGGACCCGTGCTGCTCTACATCGAGACCGACACCGGCCACGGCCAGGGCCGCCCCCTGGATCTTCAGATTCGCTCCACCGCCGACGAGCTCTCCTTCCTGACCTGGCGTCTGGGGCTGGAGGCTGGGGCTGGAGGTTGGGATGGGGGCTCGCTGAGGGAGTAGAGAGTCGAGGGGGAGAGAGGGAGTCGAGAAGGAGAGGGGGGAGCAGGGAGAGGGTGAAGATAGAAGGGAGTCGGGGTCGAAGTCAGCTTCGCTGCGCGGAGCTGTGCGGACGAACCCGTGGGGAGGCTGAAGCTCGTTAGCCCAATCGATGGGGGCTCTTGCTGAGCAGGGAGCCAGGAGGTTGAGCGACGATTCTTAGGGGAAAAGGAAAACGCCCGCTGGCAGCAATTGCCAGCGGGCCTCGTAGAGCTAACAAGAAAACGCCCACTGGCGGTAAGCCAGTGGGCGTTGGGGGACGGCCCGCGAAGTGCGGGCCCTCAGGTTGGCCGGGTCGCTGTCAGATCAGGGAACCTGGGAGGTCCAATTCGTGGTGTCGCCAGTTTCGAAGCCGTCGACGTAGACGGAGATGCTGGCCGGGCAGGAGTCGCTCTGAGCGTCCGCACCCTGCACGTCGACGTTGGTGATGTTCACCTGGTCGAAGGCGAAGCCGCGCTGGGCGAGGGCGCCGTCAGTGCCGTAGGTGACCTGGATGGAGCCCAGGACGCCGTCGATGGCTCCACCGCCGAGGGCGGTGTTGGACCAGGTGCTGGTGCTCCAGCTGCTCTGGGTCGCCGCCCAGCCCTCTTCCGGATCGTTACAGCCGGAATAGGAGCCAGGACCGCCGGGACCGGCGTTGTAGAGACGACCGCCATCGGGGTTGACCACCGAACGGCCACCGTTGGCATCCACCAGGGCGACGTTGGCACGGTCGTACCAGGTGCCGCCGGAGATGTCCTCGATGTCGTAGTTGTTCCACAGGGTCATGGTGGAGGTGGAGCTGAAACGCAGCAGCGGGGAAGTGGCCTGATCGCAGGCGCCGTTCTGCCCGTTGGAGGAGTTCAGCGCGTTGCTGGTGCTGTCGCCGCCACCCTGGCTGCCGTTGCGGTTGAAGGTGCCGGAGGTCACCGTCCAGCCGTCGAGATCGGTCTCGAAATCGAAGGTCTGGCTGGCGATGGTGGTGAAGTCACTCTCGACGTTGTTGATGGTGATGGACGCCGTCTTGGTGAGAGGCGCGATCTCATCGGCGGTGAACTCCACGTCGATCACCAGGCTGTCGCCGAAGCTCAGGCCGGTGGCGGTGAAGGACAGATGGCCGGTACCGAGGTCGCAATCCGCCAGGCTGTTGGAGATCGGAACCGGGAACAGGGTCCCGATGTCGATGCCCGGATGGCTGGAGGAGGAGGCGTCGACGATGCGCACGTTGGTGGCGCTGCCGGCACCGACGTTGGCGACGTCGAAGTTGAGAGTGGCGACCTCGCAGTTGTCGAGGAACTCGTCACCGTCTCCGCCGGACACCGCCAGAGCGATGGTGGTGGGATCCAGGGCGAGGTTGGGGCCGGCCACCGGGGTTACCGCGGAGCAGGCGCTCGCCGGGCTGTAGCAGGTGTCGGACGGGCCGATGGCGATCACCATGTAGTTGTACTGGCGACCGTTCGCCAAACCGTCGTCGATGAAGCTGGTGTCGGTGGTGCTGCCCACGAGGGTCTTACCGAAGTCACAGCCGAAGACGCCGTCAGTGCGGTAGACATCGTAGGAGCTGGCGCCGGTGACGGCGGCCCAGGTCAGGCTGGCACCGCGGTCGATGGCGGTAGCGGCAACCACCGGCGCGGCGGTGGGTCCGCCGGCGCAGCCGGCGTCGGTCACCGTCGGAGTCGCGCAGGCGATGCCGTGGCGATCGAAGGCGGCAAACAGGGCGCTCATGTGCGGCGTGCCGTCATTGAGGTTGCCGTTGTCGTCGTCCGCCGCCAGGTAGTTGAGGTAACCGCCGTCGGCGTTACAGCCGTCGCCGGTGCCGGTGCCGTCGACGCACTGGAACCAGTTGCCCACCGGCGCAGCGCCGAAGTAGGTCAGCTCCGAGGCCAGGGCCAGGGAGGTGTTGAGGTCCCAGTTGAAGGCGCCGCCCTGGAGGTCGCGTTGGAACAGATCCCACACCGCCTCGGCGTAGGCCGCGCCCTCACAATGGGTGGAGCCGCCGCAGGGGGTGCCGCCGCCGGTGCCGCAGCGGGCATCGAGGTCGGCGAGATCGTGGGGCGTGCCGGAGGCGCGGTTGGCCCAGTCGATGTCGCGAACGCCGGAGCACTGGGTGCAGGGGTCGCCGTAGCCACCGCAGTTGGTGGCGCGGAAGTTGCGGCCAATGCAGGAGGTGTTGAGGCGAATGGCGGCGTAGATGTCAGCGATACCTTCGCCGGGATTGGAGATCGACCCGGTGGTGTCGTTGTTGTCCATGCCGTGACCCCACTCGTGGTCGAACACGCCGGCCAGCTCACCGGTGTTGTTGCAGCCACCACCGGAGGTGAAGAAGTTGACCTGCCCGCTCCAGGTGGCGTTGCAGTTGTTGTTGATGTTCATGTTGGCCTGCAGCTGAGTTTGCAGCCAGGAGTTGTCCGGCAGGTAGCCGCGAGCCATTTCCTGGATCCGGCCGATCTCGTAGAAGGCCGAGCGGCTGGAGCGGGTGTTACCGGCGGAAGCGCCAGGGGCGACGTTACAGTCGGTGCCGGGGCTGGTGCCGAGGTCCAGGAACTGGGTGCTGGTGGTTTCACTGATGGCACCACAGTTGTCGTTCATGAACAGGAAGGGGCCGGTGAGGGTGGTGGTGATGTCCCCTTCGACACACTGGGCGAGCTCGCCACCGGCGGTGGTGAAGAGGGTGTTGCCGCTAGCGGTGACGTCGGCGAAGGGCATCGGCCAGCTAGCCTGCTCGACGCCATCCGGAGCGGCGCCGTCGTTGCTCACCGGCAGCACGCCGCCGGTGACGGTGCGGGTGGAGCCGTAGTGGGTGGTGTCCTCGAAGGCCAGCAGCTCGCCGCTATGGGCGTCCACCAGGGCCTCGTAGCGGGTTACCGAAGCGCCATGGAAGAGCGGGCGAACGGCCCACACCAGGCGATAGTTCACGCCCTGGCCGACGGGAACCTGGGAGAGCACGCGGCCCTCGGCCATCGGGAGGATGAAGAGCTCAGGCTTGCCCCAGACGCCGTTGGGAGCGAGGGGGGCGAGATGCTCCTTCATCACCGCGGCGGCTTGCTCGGTGGTGAGGGTCGGCACCACGTTGAGGTTGACGTCGCCCCAGTTGCGGGCGCCCATCAGCACCAGGTTGCCGTGGTTGATGATGGCGGTGACGAAGCTGTCGCGCACCGGCAGGCCAGCGATGGAACGCTTGGCGTGAATCTGCACCAGGTCGCCGTCCTGCAGCGCCTGCACCGAGGGAGTCATCTCCACCGGGTCCAGGGCGAGGGTGTTCTGGTGAGTGCGCAGGAAGCCCGTGAGGGCCTGCCAGGCGGCGTTCTCTACCTCGTGCAGGTCGCTCGGGGAGACGCCCAGCTGGGTCCAGGACAGGTTGTTGCCGAGGCCGTCGCCGGGAATCAGCGGCTGGCTCATGATGAGGGTTCCGAAGCGACCACTGCGGCGATCGATGTGGGCCTGGTTGAGGCTGACGCCGAGGGACTGGAGACCCTGGAGACGCTCGCCAGCGTCTCCGGCGGTCAGCTGATCCGACGGCTGGTAGATGTTGCCAATGTAGAGATCCTGGTGGCGGAAGTGCTTGCCGGCCAGCGGCCCGGACATATCCGGAACCACCAGCGCCGTGACCGCCGGGGCCAGGAGCATCGTAGTGATCGCAAAGACCGCCAGGACCAGCAGGGTCCGGGGGCGGCTAAGGGTGGGAACAAAGCGCATGGAAAGAGCTCCCTGAGTTGGTTGTCGTAGACATTCGAGGCGAGGCCGGTGAAAAACGACCTGCCCGGAACTGGTTGGATCTAGGGCTTGAAAACCGAACAGAAGACCCGGATCGCACCAGGTCGGAGAGAGAATTCGGGGAAGGATCCCGGGTTGCCGAAGAGGCCGGGGGTCCGTCGTGGTGATCGCGCTGATGCAAGACATGCCTCTTGCCGACCCGGAGCCTGAGGGCCTGAGGGCGAGGAGCGCGGTGGAACACTGCCGTGGGGTCGAGGTGTGCAGGGCGGTGAAGGATCAGTGGTGAAACCTCGAAGCGTTGGACCGTTCGGGGGGGACTCGAGATGGGCCCCTGGGTCCTGAGGGTAAGCAAGTCCTGAGGGTCAGTCGCTCAGAAGCAGCTGCTCATAAAAATACCGCTTGGCCCGAAACTGAGATCTCCGGGCGGATCGCAGGCGGTCAGTGGAACGCGGTACGCGATGGGTTGGAGAAGATCGACGACGTCGGTGGCCGGTACCATCGGGCCTCGGCATCGTAGGTTCAACGGTGGCGTAGGTTCGACGGTGGGGCTGGTCTGACGATGAAGTCAGCTCAACGGTGGGTCGGAGCGTCGATCGAATGGAATCGAGCGCCGGAGGGCGTCGATAAAAACTACGCGGGAGCATCCCGCCTCAATTCGCCCCGGCGCAGTTCGCCGAGACCTTCCTGTTTCAAGCCCTGAGCCCGTCTCGCTCTCGAGGAGCTGGGCGCCAGGATCTGTGCCGGTTCCGTGACCCGGTACTGTACCATCCTCTCCGAGAGAGATGCGAATGGCGGGGTGTCCTCGGACCCTTCCGCCGGCTCGCCGCGGGCTCTCCCTTCGGGGGGCTCGAACCCAGGGGCCCTGCGAGGGGCTCCTCGTCTGAGGAAGGATCGATCCCACGATGGCCCGTGTCCCCCTTCGCTTCTGGCGTTTCGATAGCCCTTTCCTGTTGGCGCGGCGAGGGGCTGCGCTCGTCGCTCTGTCCCTGTTATTCACCCTCTTCGCGATGGCTGCTCTGCCGGCAGCGCCGAGCTTCGCGGACCCAGAGCCAGCTCCGCCCTCGATTCTTCTGATCACGCTGGACACCACCCGCGCCGATGCCCTGGGCTGCTACGGCAACGAAAATGCCGATACGCCAGAGCTCGATGCTCTGGCCCGTGGCGGCGTGCGCTTTCATCGCGCCCTGGCGCCGGCTCCGCTGACCGCCCCCTCCCACGCTTCGATGCTCACCGGCCTCACCCCCCCGGAGCACGGAGTGCGGGATAACGGTATCGCGGCACTGCCGGATGCCATCCCCTTTCTCCCCCAGGCCTTGGCGCAGGCGGGATACGACACCGCGGCATTCGTCGGCTCGAGGGTGCTGGATGGGCGCTTTGGGCTCAGTCGCGGCTTTGCCACCTACGACGATCGCATGGCGGCGGAGCGGGTGGGGGAGTACGGCTATCCGGAGCGCGACGCGGTGGCGGTGACGACGGCGGCGGTGCGCTGGCTGGAGGCTCGTTCCCAACGAGCATCGGAAGGCCAGCGAGCCTCGGAAGAGGAGCGCGCTCCTTATTTTCTGTGGGTGCACTACTACGATCCCCATCTTCCCTACGAGGCTCCCGCTCTGTTTCAGCGCCCGGGCCCCCGGGGGCGCTATCTGGCGGAAGTGAGCTACGTCGACGCTCAGCTGGAGAACCTGCTGGAGGCCGCTCGGCAAGCGCTGCCGGCGGGGCAGCAGCCGTTGATCGCGGTGGCCGGGGATCACGGGGAGTCCTTGGGGGAGCACGGGGAGGCGGGGCACGGAATCTTCATTTACGACTCGGTGCTGCGGGTGCCGCTGATCCTGCACGGCCCTGGGGTGCGTCGAGCCGAGGGGGAGCAAGCCGCTGGGGAGGTGGTGAAGAGCACCGTGGCGCTGAAGCGCCTGGCGCCGACGCTGGCGAAGCTTGCGGGAGTAGATTCGCAGCCCTTCGGCGAGCCGCTGCCGGGCTGGTCGGTAGTTGAGGGTGAGGTCACGAAGGAAGGCAGCGACCAGAGCCAGGAACCGGTGTATAGCGAGTCGCGCTTGCCCCGCACCGCCTATGGCTGGGCGCCGCTGGTGGCGATGAGCGGAGATCGTTACCGCCTGATCTCAGCGCCGCGCCCGGAGCTCTACGACGTCGTCGAGGATCCAGGCGAATTGAATAACTTGCTGGCGCCCTCGGCCTCCGAAGGGGATGAGAGCGCCGAGGATGAGGCTCCTAAGTCAGGCGCCGAGGCGGGCACCGAATCAGGCGCCGCGTCAGGCGCTGTTCCCGTCACGGCAAGTGCCGGGAACAGCGCTGATCAGGCGTCGCCTGCTTTGTCCCCGGAAGCGCGGGAGGCCGCCGGCCGCCTGAAGCGCGCGCTGGACCGCCGGCTCGAGAGCTTCCAGCGCAGCGCGCCGCCGCCGGCTCCGGTGGATGCTGAGCTTCGCGCGGCGATGGAGAGTCTGGGCTATTTGGCGGGGGCTACCGAAGGCCGGCGGGATGACGAGAGCGGTGGCCTCGATGCTAAGGACGGCATCCTGCTGCTCCAGGATTTCGATCGCGCCAACCTTCTCGCCGCCCAGGGCCAGGTGGCGGCCTCGTTGGAGATCCTCGAGCGGCTGGTGGCGGCGAATCCGGAAAACGTACCCTTTCTCTCCCGCCTGGGCTCCAATCGACTGGCCGCCGGTGACGGAGAGGGCGCGGTGGAGGCGCTGCGGCGGGCGGTGGAGCTGAATCCGAGGCTCTCTTTCCTCCACCTGCGCCTGGCGGACGCCTATCGCGCCCTCGGCCAGCAGGATCTGGCGGCGGCTGCCTTCCGCGCCGCTCTGGCCCTCGATCCCAAGGCGCCGGGGGCCTGGCTGGCGCTGGCCCAGCAGGCCTCCCAGCGAGGCGAGGAGGCGGAGGAGCGAAGGATCCTGGAAGAGGCGGTGGAGGTGGGCACCGCCAGCGCCTTCATCCTCACTCGCCTGGGACAGATGCTCCACGAGGGGGGGGAGCTGGAGGGAGCGCTGCGGCATCTCGACGAGGCGGCGGAGCTGCTGTCCCAATGGCCGGTGGTGTTCTACGTCCGGGCGGTGGTGCACGAGGAATCCGGCAATGTCGAGGCGGCGCGCTCGGACTTCCAGCGCACCACCGTCCTGGCACCGAATACCGCCGAGGGCCGGGACGCCCGCCGACGCCTGCAGCTGCTACCGGCCTCCCCGCCGCCACCTTCTCCCTAAGCTCGCGGCCGAGGTCGACTCCACGATGCAATGGCTCTCCGCCGAGGCGCTGATTCTCGACGTGCGAGATCTCGGCGAGCGGGACCGCCTGATCACCTGGCTGACCCGGGAGCACGGCCTGGTGCGGGGCGCCGCCCGCGGAGCCCGGGGTAAGCACAGCCGCTTTGCCGGGCAGCTCCAGCCGCTGGCCAAGGTCAGCGCCAGCTGGACCGACAAGGAGAGCTGGCAGCTCGCCCGCCTGTCCTCGGCGGAGCTCATCGCCTCGGCGGATTTTCTCCATCGGGAGCTGGAAGACCTTCTCTTGGGAGAGTACCTGGCGGAGCAATGCGTGCAGTTCAGCGTCGAGAACGAGGTGGGAGTGCTTCCCTACCGGCTGCTGGACTCGACGCTGGAAGCGCTGCGCCAGGGGGTCGATAGAGATCTGGCGGCTCGCTTCTTCGAGGTCTGGATGCTTCGCATTGCCGGCGTCTTTCCTCAGCTCGAGACCTGCGCGGCGTGCTCTGAGCCGCTGACCGCTGCCGCGGCGGTGCTGGTGGTGGAGGAGGGCTTGTTCTGCCGCCGCTGTGCCCCCTCGCCGCTGCCGGTGGGGGCGATGGAGCTATCGCGGGAGGCGGTGACTTTTCTCGAGGCCAGCACCAAGGTTCGCCTGCGGGAGCTCGCTTTGTCCCCTCCCCCTCGCCAGGCGTTACGGCTCGTAGAGCGTGCCTGCGCACAGATTCGCCGCACTTTCTTGCAGTACGAGCTGCGCAGCTACCAAGTGATGAAGAAGACTCTTCAGGGTCTGCCGCAGGATCCCTGAAGCCGGGCGGTGGGTAGGCCTTGGGGTGCCCTCGACGATTGTCTCCCGGTGTCTTCGGGACGTTCCCTCTAAGCACCCTCTAAGCGGTCCATCCCGGCCTGGGCGTCGAGGGTGGGGCGCCTTGCCGGGAGGCCGGGGATGGGTTAGTTTCAGCTCGGTTCAACGGTCCTGTTGCGGGGCTTATGAACCGTTTTTCCTCTCTCGATCGCACCTTCCGCATTCATCGCATCCCGCCCCCGGGCCTCGAGGTCCCCATCTCCATGTCTGTGCCCACCTCCGTCCAGAGTCTTCAAGAGCTGATCTTGCGTCTGTCTACCTACTGGGGAGAGCAGGGCTGCGCCCTGCAGCAGCCCTACGACCTCGAGGTGGGAGCCGGCACCATGCATCCGGATACCTTCCTCCGAGTGCTGGGGCCCGAGCCCTGGCGGGTGGCCTACGCCCAGCCCTCTCGCCGCCCGGCGGACGCGCGCTACGGCGACAATCCCTTCCGCCTCGGCAAGCATCTGCAGTTCCAGGTCATCCTCAAGCCCAATCCGCCGGATATCCAGAGCCTCTACGTGCGCAGCCTGGAAGCCCTGGGGCTGGACCTGACGCAGCACGACCTGCGCTTCGAGGAAGACAATTGGGAGGCCCCCACCCTCGGCGCCTCCGGGGTCGGTTGGCAGGTGATGCTGGACGGCATGGAGATCACCCAATTCACCTACTTCCAGCAGGCCGGCGGCCTAGAGCTGCCGGCGATCTCCGCGGAGATCACCTACGGCCTGGAGCGCATCACCATGTTCCTCGGGCTGCAGCGCAGCGTGTATGACATCCGCTGGAGCGAGGGTGGCCCGAACTACCACCAGGTGCGTCACCAAGATGAGGTGGAGTCCTCGAAGTATTACTTCGAGGTCGCCGACGTGGAATTTCTTCGCGCCCAATTCGACGGCTACGAGCGGGAGGCGGGACGATGCCTGGAGCAGGACCTGGTGCTGCCGGCCTACGAATGCGCCCTCAAGTGCTCCCACACCTTCAACGTCCTCGACGCCCGCGGCGCCGTCTCGGCCACCGAGCGGGTGGCGGTCATCGGCCGGGTGCGGCGGCTGGCCATCGCCTGCGCCAAGGCCTACGTCGCCAGCCGGGAAGCCCTCGGCTTTCCGCTGCTGACGTCTCCTGAGCAGCAGGTCGCTGAAGCAAAGGGATCCGAGTCCGCCGCGGCGGGAGGTGAGGGATGAGCGCGCAAGACCACTCCAAGACCGGCGGCGAGCTGCTGCTGGAGGTGCGCAGCGAAGAGATTCCTGCCCGCATGCTGGCTCCGGCGGTGCGGGAGCTGGCCCACCGGCTGTTTGAAGACCTCACCACCCGGGGCTGCGCTCCGAAGGAAGTGGAGACCGGCTGTACCCCCCGCCGCATGACGGTGGTGATCCGCGGCCTGGCGGCGCGGGAGCCGGATCGCGAGGAGACCGTCCTCGGTCCGCCGGCGCAGGCGGCCTTCGACGGCGACGGTCAGCCGCGGCCGGCGGCGGTGGGCTTCGCCAAGCGCTACGGCCTGGCGCCGGAAGATCTGCTGCGGGTGGATACCGACAAAGGCGAACGGGTCGCCGCCGTGGCCCGTACCGAGGGTCGCCCCATCGCTGAAGTGCTCGGCGAGCTGGTGCCCCGGGCGCTGGCGGAGCTGCGCTGGCCCAAGACCATGCGCTGGGGCAGCGGTACCGGGCCCTGGGTGCGACCGGTGCACGGCCTGCTGGCCCTCTTTGACGGCGAGGTCGTGCCGATGGAGCTCTTCGGCGTTCCCTCCGGCAATACCACCGTGGGGCATCCGGTGCTCTCGCCGGAGGCCTTCGCCGTGACGGATGCCCAGAGCTACCGCCAGGCCCTCGCCGATCGCGGCCTGGTGCTGCGACTGGCGGAGCGGCGCGAGCGCCTGCTGGAGCAGCTGAAGGCCCAGGCCCGGGAGGCCGGTGGCAGCCTGGTGGCGGACGACGAGCTGCTGGATCGCCTCACCGCCATGGTGGCGATTCCCGGGGTGATCACCGGTCACTTCGATTCGGGCCATCTGGTGCTTCCTCGAGAGGTGCTCATCGCCAGCCTGCGGGATCACCAGAGCGCCTTCACGGTGGAAGACGAGAAGGGCGACCTGCTGCCGGTCTTCCTCACCGTGATGGACCGGCCCGATGACCCCATCGGCCGGGTGTGTTCCGGCAATGAATGGGTGGTGGCGGCTCGCCTGGAGGACGCTCGCTTCTTCTACCGCGAAGATCGCAAGCAGGCGCTGTCCGACCGAGCGCTGGACCGCCTCACCTTCCACGTGCAGCTGGGCTCCTACGCCGACAAGGTCGCCCGGGTGGAAACCCTGGCGGCAGCCCTCGGCCGCCGCCTGCAATGGGGCGACGACGAGATCTCCGCGGCCGCCGCCGCGGCGCGCTCTCTGAAGGCCGATCTAGTGACCGAGATGGTGGGCGAGTTCGCCTCCCTCCAGGGACTGGTGGGCGGCATCTACCTGCGCGAAGATGGCGCCCCGGAGGCGGTGTGGCAGGCGGTCTACGATCAATATCTTCCCGCCTCCACCGAGGATCCCCTGCCGCGGGGCGCGGTGGGCAAGCTGGTGGCGGTGGCGGATCGCCTGGATACCCTGGCGGGCTTCTTCGGCCTCGGGGAAGAGCCCAAGGGCTCCCGCGATCCCTTCGGTCTGCGCCGCGCCGCCCAGGGCGTCGCCCGCATCCTGATGGAGGGAGACCTGCCGCTGCGCCTGGAGGACGCCCTGGAGGATGCCTTCGCCGCGTATCCAGACGGCACCCTGCCCGGCGACACGGCGCCGGCGTCGGATCGCCTGGGGACTTTCTTCGGCGAGCGCCTGCGCTATCTGCTGGGCCGCGGGGGCTTCGCCCACGACGAGATCGAGGCGGCTCTGGCGGCCGGCGGTGAGGACCTACCTCGCCTGGCGCGACGGGTGGAGTCGGTGCGCTCGATCCGCGGAGAGAAGGACTTCCTCTCCGTCGCTCTCGCCGCCAAGCGCATCGCGAACATCTTGAAGAAGGCCGAGGACGAAGGTCTCGCCTCCGCCGAGGCCATCGCCGGCGAGACCGAGGTGGACGCCAGCCTCTTCGAGCACGACGCCGAGGGGCAGCTTTCGGCCGCCGAGAACGAGCTCGCCGACGAGGTGCGAGAGGCGGAAGCCGGCGGGGATTACCTCGAGGCGCTGCGCCACATCGGTCGCCTGGCCCCCTCCCTGGAGCGCTTCTTCGACGAGGTGCTGGTGATGGCCAAGGAAGAAGCGGTGAGGGCTAACCGAATCGCCCTTCTGGGCCGGCTCCACCGCCTGATCTCTGGCATCGCCCACCTCGATCAGCTGGTGGTGGACAAAGCGGAGGAGCGGGAGCGGGCCGGGGCCTGAGGGGCCTCGCTGCCCTTCGAGCTGCTCTAGCTCCTCTAGCCTCCGCACCTCGGCGATGAGCGACTCCCGCCAATCGTCCCCGAAAAGCCCCCCTGTGAAGGCGGGGGAGGCCGCAGCGCGGGGAGTTTCGCCGGGGCCAGCTGCGCCGGGGCCTGGCGGCAGCGAGGGCAGCACCGAGAAGAACCAGAGCAGAGTGGAGGACAACCAGCGCCGGCTGCAGCGCTTCTGGGATTCCAGCCGCGACTACTACCGCCAGGCGGCGGAGGCCAACGTCGAGCTCACCGCCGATCGCCGGGTGCTGCTCGGCTACCTGGAGGGTGGCGAGCGACTGCTGGATCTCGGCTGCGGCTCCTGCGAGAACGCCCTGTGGCTGCCCGCCGGCTGCCGTTATCTGGGTTTCGACGTCTCCACCTCCGCCCTGGTGATGGCGGATGAACAGGGGCGTCCGGGGCGCCGACTGCGGGGAGACGGGGCGGGCCTGCCGCTGGCGGACGAGAGCTTCGACGCCGTGCTCTCCACCTACGCCCTGGAGCATTTCCACGATCCCGGGGCGACCTTCTACGAGGCGGCCCGGGTGCTGCGCCCCGGCGGCCTGCTGCTCTTCGTCGGCTCCGCCTGGGATCTGCCCTACGAAATGCCGCCGAGCCTCGATCCCGGCCGCCAGAAAGAGGTCGCCGCCCGCCGCCTCGGCCGCCAGCTGGCCGCCTGGCTGACCGGCCGCCACGCCTTCGACACCGTGCCCGAGCCGCGGGTGCTCACCGACGGCTATGTGCCCGATGCGGACGCCGTCCACGTCGCCCAGAGCTGGCAGCTGGCGCGCTACCTGAAGGCCATGGGGATGGAGCTGCTAGAGCACCGCAGCCTGCCCCATCGCGCCGAGCCCGCCGGCCTGCGGGCCCTCTACCGCCGCCTGCTGCGCTGGGTGCCGCTATGGTCCCGGGCCTGGGGCAATACCCTGCTGGTGGCCCGCCGGGGAGAAGAGCTGCGCCCGGTGCCCTATCGGCTTTTGCCTCTCTGAGGGTAGGGCCCCTCTGAGGGTAGAGCTCGCGGTGCTTCGCTGTCTCGGCGGAGCACGCCCGGGGCTGATGCGGGCAGGAAGTCGATTGGGCTCGAAGCATCATCGGCGCTCAGTATTCGGTGTCTCCCAGTCGGTGCCCAGTCGTTAGCGCCCAGTCGCCAGCGTTCAGTCGATCGCGTTGTCGCGGGTTGGGCGGTAAGGGGCGGGGTTCGAGGGTCATTGCTCGAGGGGGAGTGCTCGAAGATTCGCGGTTGAGGGATGATCCGTCTTCTTCTTCATTTGCGCGATTTCATAGGGTGTAGAGCATTGTCTCGCTGCTAGACTGACGGTGCATTCCACTGTTCGATGATGAATCGCGCGATGTTCCCTCATAGCTGGATCGATCGCGCAGCGAGGACCGCCCTGAAGCCGGTTTCCAGGACCGTTCTAGGGAGCCGTCGCGAGAGGCGTTGCGCCTCACCTTGGCCCGTATTTGCTTTTATCCCGTGGCCTCTTCTGTCCCGTGGCCCTTCTCATCCCCTGGACTTCTGGGCTCGCAGTGGGCCAACGGTTATCGAGGTATGAGCATCCCTTCGACTCAATCTCTGCTGGCGTCTCCCAACGCTGCCGTCGTCCGCCGGGCGGCGGCGCGAGGGGAGTGGGCGGATTTCACCGAAGACGGGATCGCCTTCGATGAGCAGGAGCGAGTCACCGAGCCGGGGGTGGTGCTGCCGGCGGAGCTGATTCGCAACCTGCTGGTCAGCCAGCGGCCCCAGGGCAGGGAAGGAGGGCCCGGGGTGACCGCCTTCGGCGTGCGGATCCGCGGGGCCCGCATCGTCGGGCGAATCGATCTTCGCGGCGCCCGGGCGTGGAATGAGGAGGCCTGCCCGCCGCTGGTGTTCGAGGATTGCGAGCTGGTGGGCAATCTCGAGGAGGCCGAGTGGGGGGATCCCCGTCTGCGCAAGAGGAATTGCCTCGATGCCCTCGACGCGGACTTGGTGTACCTCGGCCTGCAGCGCTGTCGACTGGCGGTGCTCGACCTGCGCAATGCCCGGGTACGCAGCGATGTGCGCCTAGATGACGTCGGTCCGCTGGTGGAGGGGGGGCCGTGCTGGCTGAGGGCCGGCGGGAGCAGGGTTCAGGGGGAGCTCCGGGCTCGCCGCTGCACCTTTCGAATCCATCAGAAGGAGGATTGGCAGCCGAGCCTGCCGGAGGAGTCCGCGGTGGATCTGACCCGCGCGCGGATCACCGGTTCGGTGGCGCTGCAGCCGGCCTGTCTCTTCGATGGCGGCATGCGCCTGGGCAACGCGCGCATCGGCGGCGATCTATGGCTTGCCGGGGGGCATCTCATCGCCCGCGGGAGCTCTGCTCTCTACGCGCAGATGGCGCAAATCGATGGGGTCTTGGGGCTGCGGAGCCACGAGTCCACCGGCGGTCCCCACCACCGCTTTCGTAGCGAGGGAGGGATCAACCTCTACGGCGCCACCATCGGCAGCACGCTGGAGCTGAGCGGGGCTCTGCTGACCCCCGCCGAGGGTGAGGACAAAGCTTCGACGAGCTCTTTGAGCGCTAACCTGACGCGTATCGGCGGCGATGTGCTGATGCGGCCTTGGAAGCCGAAAACGGCGGAAGTGTTGAAGGGGAACGGGGAAGATGGCTGGGCCCTCACCGACGAAGAGGCCGCCTGGACCGTTGGGGGAACGGAGGCGACGACGGAGCTCCCGGCGTTCGATTCGGCGGTGATTCCGGAAGTTCCCTTCGAAGCGAAGGGAACCATCTACTTCAACAACGCCACGATCGTCGGCTTCTTCACCTTGGACGGTTCCGTACCCTATTTGGCGGCGCCGAACTCGGAGCTGAAATCCTATTTGCACATCACCATGCAGGGGGGGACCCTCGCTCTCCAGAGCTCGTCCATCGAGGGAGAGCTGCGGGTCGGCGGCGAAATCGACGAATTTCGCGGGGATTCGATGGAGGCTCGTTCGGATGTCCGACTGAGCGGGGACTTCCGGCTCCCTATCGTGCTCTCGGCTGCGACGGTCCATGGTGACCTGCGGATCGGCGGCGAGGTGGCGGGGGTGAGAGCCTCTTCTCTGATCGCCCATTCGACGCTGCGCTGTACAGGAGATCTCACCGAGAAGATCTTCCTCGACAGCGCGGCGGTGAGCGGCGAGGTCAAGATCCTTTCCCAGAAGCCCGTCGATCGCATCTCGGCGACCAACGCTCGCTTCTCGTCCCACTTCGAGGTCAACTGTGAGCTGGACTGGCTGCTGCTCACCGGCAGTCGTCTTGCCGGACGGTTAAGTCTGAGCGGCCGTTGCGGCAGCCTGATGGCTACCTCCGTCGAGGTGGATGGAGAGGTCTCTCTGCACGGTGCTCTGCGGCGAGCGGTGGATTTTCGTAACGCTACCTTCGGCAGCAGTCTGAGCTGGGTGCCTCGGCGTTTTCTATGGCCGCACCTCTTTGCCAAACACGGGCTCGACGTGAGCGAAGCGACCTCTTCGTCAGAGTTGGAGCCAGAGCTGAGGCCGATTTCTCTCGGCTCCAGCGGTTGGCAGATTCAGGGAGTCAAGGGGGTGATTTTCCACGATGGTCACTGGCTCGAAGGCTGGGACGATGTGCGCTTCGTCCACCGGCGTCGGCGAGCCCTGGCCTGCTATCCCGGATGGCAGCTATGGGAGTGCACCGCCTGGCTACCGCGGCGGGTCGATACCCTCGAGCCTTCCTCCTCCGCGCTGCGGGAATGGCCTCCGGGGGATCTCGGGGCCGTGGCCTTCCTCTACGATCCAGTGGATAAGCTCCTCGTGTTGCTGGACGGCCGCTCGGCTCCGATCCATCGCCTCAACAACTATGGGGCATTGAAGCTCGAGACGGCGAAGCAGGCGGAGGATTACCTGCGCTTCTTCTGCTCCTATATTTGGGGGGAAGAGGGAGCTTTTCAGATTCTTGAAACGATGGAGCAGATGCCGCAAGGGGCCGAAGTCCGCTTCATCGATGCCGAGACCGGGAAAGTCACCAGGGATCCCGGTTCGTGGGTGCGTCCGCTGGTGGTGGATCACCGCGGTCCCGACGGCGCCTACTTTTCTCGGGCGACGGTGCTCTATGGTGGGGCGCTCTTCGAGGCCACCTTCCGCGTCCACTCGACGGGGATGGTGGATATGCTCGACGACGAGCCCTGCGGTTGGCTCGAGGGCGATTCGCCGCTGGTCTATCAACAACCGGCGCGGGTGGTGAAGCGTCGAGGGGCGAGCGGAACGAAGGTCTGGCGTCAGCCCGAGGGTGCGATAGGAGAGGTTCCCTGGCTTCCGCCTCCGCAGCTGGTAGGGGAATGGATCGACGAGAGTGAGGGACTCAAGGCCTTTCGATCCCAGCGCCCAACGTCGGTGCGATGGGTGCTAGAGAACGCTCGCTGTGGTGGCGATATCTTCCTCGCAGGCACCATAGAGCCATTGCGGGCTCGGGGCCTGCAGGTGGAAGGACAGCTAACCCTAGGGGGAACGGTGGGGGAGCTGCTGGACCTCGAGGCGTCGAAGGTGGGAGGGAATCTGATCTTCGATGCGGCAGATTCTCCGGCCTTCGGTCTGATGCCGCTGCGGTTGAGGGCTGGCGAGGCCAGCTACACCAAGGATATGGAGCTGAATCAAGGCTCGCCGGAGCCGGAGCGTTGGATGCTCAATCTGGAGAGTGCGACCATTGGCGGAGCGCTCCAGGTGAGGGGTCTGGAAGCCCTCTTTGCCGAGCGCAGCAAGGAACAGCTGAGCTGGAAAGACGGGCACCGCGTCGCGCTCCGCTGGCGTTCCCTCGATTGTCTACCGCGATGGCGCCATTGGGAGGCGCTGGTGGTGCTGGAGGAAACGACTCTCCTGCACGGACTATGGCCGCTATCGAGCCATGAGGAGGGCGCCGAGGTAGCGGTAGTGGGCTTTCTTAGGAAGGAAGGAAGCCACGAACTGGTGGCCCTGGATGACGAGGGGGAGGCGCTCACCGAGCTGCTGCACAGCGGTGATGTCGAGCTGGAGACGGAGGAGCAACTCCTCAGCTTCCTGAAGCTTTGGTATGGCACCACCGGTCAGCCGGAAGGGACGCCGGGAGCCAAGATCTTGGAGCAGCCGGCAGACCTTGCGGGTCTTCCAGCACTGTCTGCCGTCGAATCTGAAGCCGTTGCGCCCGAAGTTATGACGCCTGAGGACGCCGCGCCTGAGGACGCCGCGCCTGAGGACGGAGTCAAGGGAGGTCAGGGCAAGCCTTCGGTGGAGGGTGGAGATACGGTAGAAGACTGGCTTCCGCCGAGGCCGAGGTGGGAAGTGCCTGCGGAAAACGGAAGTCGCAAACTGGAGCTCCACTGGCTCTTCGGTCGAGAGGTCTACCGCCGGAGCATCGAGGTCGACCCAGAGAAGCCTCCTCCTTCCCTCTACCGACTCGAGATGGGGGCTCCCGTCGCGACCTTGGGCTCCTCCCCTCCCTCTCCTCGCTATCGATCCGGGGCGCGGGAGTTTCCCGCCGTTTCGCCATCGGAGGACGCTCGCCTCGACGAGATGAGCGGCGCGCCGCCGGCAACGACCTTCCGTCTTCCCTTGCCCTGGATCGTCGGGGATTGGCGCCAAGAGCGCGAAGATGGGCGAGCGGCGGAGCTCTATGGAGAGCTGTTGCGGGCGAGGGGCAAGAGTCGGCCCATCGACTTTTGGTCCCTGGTCTACGGGGAGGTGGCGGAGCCGAAGGTCGGGATCAACCTCCATCGCTGCTCCAGCGGGGCGCTGGTGGATGACGACGGTCGGACCTGGGGGCCGAGGCTGCGCCTCAAGCTGGACGGTTTCGACTACGGCTGGACCGACGCCTCCCAGCGGGTGGTGACCGCGTCGAAGGACTCCCGCGAGGAGAGCTTCTCGCTGGATCCACAGACGGCGAGGGAGATTCAGCGTCAGCGCCTTCGGGATCAGCTACCGAGCTGGCAGCGCCGCATCTCCGATGCTTGGTCGAAATGGAAGGAACGTTGGGCGGAGCGCATCGAACGGTGGCGAACACCAGCCTCGGCGAGGCTTGCTCCTCGGCAATGGCCCTGGGAGCAGCGCCTAGATTGGTTGGCCCGCCAATTCGACCATCAGCTGGCGGCGGCCTACAGTCCTCAACCCTTTGAATACCTCGCTTCTGTGCTGCGGAAACAGGGGGCGGAGGAGGCGGCGCGAAACACCCTGCTCCACAAGCTGCAATTCGAGCGCCGGGGCCGCTCTCGCCTGCGTTATCTGGCGTCCTGGTTCTACGACCTCTCCTTCGGGCACGGGCTCCAGCCGCTGCGGGCTTGGACTACCTTTGCTCTGTTCATCGTGCTGGGGACCCTCTGCGCCGACTATGGCACCCAGGGCATGACTTGGCGGGTGTGCCAAACGGGGACGACGATCCTCGAGTCGGAGCGTCAGCTGCGCAGCGAATGGGCCCATCGAAGCGGTTTTACGGCGGTAGAGCAGAAGGCTGAGCAGCGGCCGCCGACCGCCGAGGAGGAGCCACGGCCGTGGCAGGATGAGCTGCCGATCATGGTGTACCGAGTCGAGGCGGTCACCGAGATCGCGACTTCCGAGCTGGATCGCTGGTCTACAGAAGAGATCCTCAGCGCCGAAGGCAAGGTCAGGCCCCTCGACGTTCCCGCCGGTTTCGCCCGCGAGGTGCCCTGCATCGACCGGGTACAGCCGCTGCTCTACGCCCTCGACGTCTTCGTGCCCTTGGTGGATCTCGACCAAGAGCCGCTGTGCATGGTGTCGGCTCGCCCCGACGCTTGGCCTTGGCGTTTGCTCAAAGGCCTCTACCGGGCCGCCGGCTGGGTGGTGACCTCGCTCTTGCTACTCACCGTCACCGGAGTGCTGCGCAAGCACGTGGAGCGCTGATCTCAAAACGGCGGACGGATGCTTTGGTGATGCCCCGGTGGGCGCCTACTGCAGTCGATCGATCTCCACCTGCGGCTGACCACCGACGCGGCGCACGTTCAGCTGCCAGGGGTTGCAGCACACCTCGCAATCCCACACCAGCTCGCCGAGGATCTCCACCTCGAGAAGCAGCTCCACCGCCTCGAAGCAATAGGGGCAGGTCACCGTGACGGCGTCGCCGAAGGAGGAAACTTCCAGCGAATCTGCTGGACCGTCTTCCTTGAGACCGTCTTCCTTGAGACCGTCTTCCTTGAGACCGTCTTCCTCTTGGACATCGTCCTGCAGCAGGGCGTCGAAGGGATCTTCTTCGGGGGCTGCTCTCGCCGCCGGCAGGTTGTCTTCCCACTCTTGCCAGACCATGGGATGACCATACCATCGGCAGGTTTCCGTCGCTGGCGGGAATGCGTGCGCTAACGGACGTGTTGCCAGAGATACACTCCGCTGACCGACTTTTCCGTCGCCGTTCCCGGCCCGCTTCGGCTCTGCCCCGGCGGCAGCACGGATTCAGACTTCGCGTTCGTACCTTGCCCCGGGTTCCTGGCCGCCAGGGCGCTCCCCCGAGCTCTCCCCGCCAGGGCAACACCACGGGCCTAGATTCAGGAGACTCGGCTATGTACTCGGCGATGCACTCAGCTATGCACCGGCTCTTTGTTCCCTGTCGCATCACTTCGCGGGCGATTTCCCGAAGCGTTCTCGCCTCTGTTCTTGCCTCTGCCCTCGGCTTGGCTCTCTTGGCCATGCCGCTGGCCCTCGAGGCCCAGGAAGACGCTGGCTTCGGTGATCAGGTGGAGGTGCAGGAAGTTCTGCTGGACGTTTTGGTGATGGATGACGACGGCAATGCCGTGGTGGGCCTGGGTCCGGAGGATTTCCGGGTGAAGGAGAACGGCGAGGCGCGCACCGTGGAGCAGGCGACCTTCTACAGTCACCGCCGCTTCCTGGACGCCGCCCTGGTGGAGACCCTGGGGGTCGATCCGGTGCCGGAGGATCGACTCTTCGTTCTCGCGTTCTATCGCCCGCTGAGCGCCGATAGCCGCACCTCGGGGATTTTCTTCCGCACCCGGGAGGCGGTGGAGCGAGCCAGCGATTGGGTGTGGAAGCAGCTGGCGCCGACGGATTGGGTGGCGGTGGTGTCCTACGATTCCCGGCTGCGGGTCTATCAGAGCTTCACCCGCAATCGCGAGGCGATGGACGCGGCGCTGGAGCGCATCGCCGCCGGCAAGAAGCCCACGGGACAGTGGAAGAGCCGCCAGGCCCAAGAGGTCGAAGGAGCTCCCCGCCTCGGGGACCTGCCCACCGGCAACGAGCTGAGGGACGCCACCACCACGATCTACGATGGCCTCTCGGTGGTCGCTGACGCCCTGGAGGGGGTGCCCGGACGCAAGAATTTGGTGCTCTTCGGCCTCGACTTCCCGGTGCGCAACGGTGGTCCCACGGCGACGGTAGATACATTGCGCTACGAGCCGATGGTGCAATCCTTGAACGACTCCAACGTCGCGGTGTACCCCATCGCCCTCAGCGGGCGTTTGGCGCAGGACACGCTGGTGCAGCTGGCGGAGGATACCGGGGGAGCCTACGCCTGGAGCTTCCCGGACTTCTCGGTTCCCCTCGACCGCATTGCCCGGGAGAGCAACGGCTACTACCTGCTCTCCTACCAGACCAGTCACCCGGCCGGGGCTTCCGGCTATCAGCGGGTGGAGGTGGAAGCATCGGATCCGGATCTCGAGGTGAGAGCCCGCGGCGGCTACGGCTTCGGTGACTGACGAGGCGATTCGGGGACCCGGGGACAGAGGCCGGTTAGCCGCTCTCTAGAGGTCCCCGGGATTCGCGACGCTAGGTTGTAGAGCGCTGGTTCCGGCATCGCTGGACGCTGGCGCAGGGATTCCTCGAGGCAGCGATCCTGCCCTCCCGACTGGTATGCTGCGCTCATTCAAGCACCCTCGATCATCGATTCAGTGATGATCTCCACTCTGCCTTCGCTCATCTTCTGCTGAGCTTCGGGCCTGTTCACCGGTCTTCTATGGCCGGGGCCGCCGCCCGCAGCCTTCGACCTCATCCGGAGGGATCTGCCCCCATGCGCTACGCTTCGGTTCTCGCATTCGCCGCCTTTCGCCGGCCTTTTTCCCGCGGCGCGACCCTGGCTCTCGCCCTCGCCGGCTGCCTGCTGTGGAGCGCGGTGCCGGCGGACGCCCAAGTTTGGGTGGGGCCCGCGTCCATCAAGCTCCAGGTCCTGGACGACGACGAAGAACCGGTAGCCAACGCGCAGGTTCGTCTGCTCTATTTCGAGGTCGAGCCGCCGGAGGGGCCGCCGGCGCTGCTCACCGACTCGGAGGGCTACGCCGAAGTGGTGCAGCTGGCGGAAGGTCGCTGGCGAGTGGATATCGAGGCCGGAGAGCTCGCGCCCTACGTGGCGGTGGTGCGGGTGAACGCCGGCGAGCGGCCGGACGTCATCGCCGGGCCGATCCGCGGAGCCACCGGCAAACCCATGGAGGTGGAGTACGAGAAGCCGCCTCGCCGCCGCTCTTCGCCGCCGCCTCGTCCGCGGCCGATTCCCCTACCGGCTCCCGTGCCGCCGCCGACGCCGGCTCCTCAGCCGGAGCCGGTGGCACCGCCGCCGGTGGAGGCGCAGCAGCCCGAGCAGCCGTCGCCGCCGGTGGAGACGCAGCCCGAGCAGCCCGCCGAGGAGCTGCCGCCAGCGGTGGAGACTCAGCCCGAGCAGCCGTCGGTTCCCGAACCCGTAGCGTCTCCGGCTTCGGAAGCGGAATCGGAGGCTCGAGAGACGGAGGCTCCAGAGACGGAGGATTCAGAGACGGAGGATTCAGAGACGGAGGCTCCAGAGGCTGCGATTCCAGATGCTGTGACCCCTGAGACTCCGGAAGCCACGACTCCAGCTCCAGCGACGTCGACTCCCACTGCTCCCGCCGCAGAGAGCCCTGCTGCCGAGTCGGTGGAGGAGGAGGCCAGCGGAGCCGCTGCGGCTGCCGAGCCCGTCGCGGAAGAGCCGGCTCCGGCCCCCACGCCAGCCCCCGCCCCGGTACCGGTCACCCCCGATCCGCCGGCGCAGACCACTCCCGCCCCGCAGCCCGCTGCGCCTCCGGCGGAGCCCGCCCCTGCGCCGGTGCGCAACTACCGCTGGGAGCTCCAGAGCTTCACCCAGCCCGCCTGCCCCGGCTGCAAGGCGGGGGAGTGGGCGCTGACTCTGGAGCAGCCGGTGGGTCTTGACGGGGAGCGCTGCCCGCGGCGTCTCGGCGACCTGAAGGAGACTCTGGAGCCGCTGGTGGAGGCGCTGGCGCAGCGGGGTACCCTGCGGCGGCCGACGCCGCTGCGGGACGTGCTCAACCTCGCCTCGGTACCGGCGCTGGCTCCCTATCTGGAGGGCGCTCAGGGCTGTCAGCTCTTCGCCGTGGCTCTACCGGAGGCGACGCCCTTCGTCGGCTATCGCTACGCCGCCTTCGAGGACGGCAACGGCGCCGACTGCCAGGCGGCGGAAACCTGCCCTATCGGCGATGCCGCCTGGTCCGGGCATCCGGAGATCCTGAAGGCGGAGGGGGTGACGGTGGTGTGGACCCTGTTGGAGAACCGCTCCCGGGCTCAGGAGCGCCGCGGGCTCTTCATCGTCTACTTCCGACCGCCCTCCGGCTGGTCTCCCTGACCCAGGCGCACGTCGCGGGAAGGTGCGGCGGGTAAGCCCTGCAGAGGCCTCGAAGTCATCCTCGGCTTCGAGGCCTTTTCTTGTCCTCAGACTTCAGACCGCACAGACTTCATACCGCACAGACTTCAGAGCGCAGAAGCTTAGAGAAGACTGCGGAAGCCTAGAGAAGATTCAAGACGCCTAGAGATCGCTCTCCAGGGAGTTGAGGATGCGCAGATACGCCTCGTAGCGTTGAGGGGCGATCTCGCCTTCCTCCACCGCCTCTTGGACCGCGCACCTCGGCTCATGGGTGTGGGTGCAGTCGGAGAAGTGGCAGGACGGGGCCCGCTGGCGGAACTCTTGGAAGTAATCTCGCACTTCCTGGGGCGAGAGGTCCCATAGCCCGAATTCTCGAATCCCCGGGGTGTCGATGATCCGCGTGCCGTCGGCGAGCTCGTAGAGTCGGCTCTGGGTGGTGGTGTGGCGTCCGGTGCCGTCCCGCTGCACCGGCTGGGTGGCGAGCTGGAGCTCCGGCACGAAGGCGTTGAGCAGCGAGGATTTGCCGACCCCGCTATGGCCGACGAAGACGCAGGTGGCCCCGGCGAGGGCGGCGCGCAGCTCGTCGAGGCCTTCGCCGGTGACGGTGGAGCAGGCCACCACCGGCAGTCCGATCTGACGGTAGGGTTCGAGGAGCGCGAGCTCGGGATCTTGCTCTCGCGGCAGCGGCACCTGGTCTAGCTTGTTGGCGGCCAGCACCGCCTGGGCGCCGCCGCGCTCTACGGCCACCAGGTAGCGGTCGATGAGGCCTGAGCGCAGCCCCGGCTGGCGCAGCCCGGCGACCACCACCACCCGGTCTACGTTGGCGGCGATGACCCGCTCTCGCCGTGAATCCCGAGGGTCGGGGCGGGAGAGGGAAGAGCTGCGCTCGAGGACCTGGCGCACCCAGTGGGTGCCGTCCTCTTCTTCCACCAGCACCCGATCATTGACCGCCAGCAGTCGCTGCTGCTCCTTGGCCATCTCCGCCGGCAGGCGGCAGGAGAGCTCCCGGTCGCCCAAGAGCACCCGCGCGCGGCGGGCGCCGACGGAGATCACCCTGCCTTCCGGCAGCTGCTGGCGGTGCTCCTGCTCCTTGCGCTGGCGATGCTGCTGCGCCTGGCCGGAGCGCTTTCGGGTGCGCCCTCGGGAGCGGGTCCACGAGGTCTTCTCGAAGCTGCCCTCGTCGTCCTCCTGGAGGTCTTCCCAGCGCTCGAGGTCCCAGCGCTGGGCGAGCTCCTGGGCGGATTCCGAAGGGGCATCCTCCTCCGGGGATGATGCGCTGGAGGCGTCGTCCTCCTCCTCTTCTTGCCGCGGCGGGTCCTGAGTCATGATGGCCGCAGCTTACCAAGCTCTCTCCTCACTCTGTAGAGACTCTGTAGATGCCCTGAAAGAAGCTCGGAAGAGGAGCTTAGAAAGCCCAGCGGCGGTGCTGAAGAAGCCCCGGACGAGGGCCATGCTAGGCTGCAAAGCTATGAGTGATCACCCCGCCAGCGAAGCGCCGAAAGCATCGGCCGGCTCTCCTCCCGGCGCCCCATCCCCTCGGCGGCCTCTGTTCTCGTGGTCCTTCGCGGCGGTGATGATCGTGCTCATCATCGTGGCGGCGGGGCTCTACGTCTTCGACCGGCTGAGCCGTCTGCCGCAGGATCTCAGCGGCGGAGCGAAGCAGGCGGTGGAGGGCCTGGTGAGGGTGGCGGAGGCCTTCGGCGATCAGCGGGTGACTACGGAGCTGCTGGCCTTCGGCACCGAGATCCACGGCGACCAGCGCCTGCAGGTGGCGCAGCTACAGCAGACCGAGATTTTCGAGCAGACCGATGAAGCCACCACTCTGTGGGGGATGCTGGAGCTGCCGCCGCTGGTGGTGAGGGCCACGGCGCCGGTGGACTACGTCTATTTCGTGGAGCTGGACGCCCCGTGGGAGGTTCACCTGGAGGGGCAGACGGTGCGGGTCACGGCGCCGGCCCTGAGGGCTGGACGACCGGCCCTGGACGTCTCCCGAATGGAGTACGAGGTGCGCTCCGGCAGCCTGATTCGAGACGAGGCGGTGGCCCTGGAGCGGCTGCGTCGAGGGCTCACCGGCTTCGCGCTGCGCCGCGCCTGGCAGCATCGGAAGCTGGTGCGGGAGATCGCCCGTCAGAGCACCGAGGACTTCGTGGAGAAGTGGCTCCTCGCCCGCTTCGATGACGGCGGCGAGTATCGGGTGGAGGTGGTGTTCCGGGATGAGCTGGACGGCGAGTCGGAGCTGGTGCGGGAGCGGGTGGAGGAAGGGCTGTTGGGGGAGGGTCTGCCGCAGCGACCGTCGGCGTCATCTTCCTCCGGGTCCGCCACGTCTCAGGGATCCACCGCTTCCCCTGGAGCCTCGTCGCCCTAGAAGCTCAATCCTGCTGCTGAAGGTGATCGTTGAGGGCTCGGACGATGTGCTTCGTCCGCTGGCTGCAGAAGTCCTCGAGAGTCTTTCGCACCTCGGGGTGGTCGTTGCTGATCTGCTCCAGGGCCGGTTGGGTGAGCTCGATGGTGGTCACCGTACCGAGGGCCGTCACCGTCGCCGTACGGGGCTGCCGGAAGATCGCGCCCATCTCGCCGAAGAAAGCGCCGGCCTCGAGCTGATCCAGCAGCACCGGCTCTCCTTCGAGGCCCCCGGTGGTCACCGAGACTCGGCCATGCACTACCAAGAAGAGGCCGGAGCTGCGGTCCCCTTCCCGCAGGATCACCTCTCCATCCTGGAAGACTCGCAGACAGGTGAGGGTGAGGACCTCTTCCAGAACCTCGGTGTCGAAGAGGGTGAAGAGGGCCGAGCTGGCGACCTCCGAGGTTTCCCCCCGGGGCCCGACGGGTGCTTCTTCCCCACGGTGATTCTCGCCAACCCTGTTGCCGGCAGCCGATTCTGAATCAGCGGAAGCTGGCGCAGTCTCCTGCGGGACGGGAGAGGGTTTGGGATGAATGTTGGAGGCCTCCCCGGTGATCAATTCCGCCAGCTCTCCATGGAGCCGAGGACGATCCGGCGCCAGCTGGAGGATGAGCTTGTAGAACACGATGGCTCGGGCGTGGCGGCCGTCCGTGACGTAGTAGCGGGCGAGGCCGCGATAGATCTCCACCGCTCGCTCGCGGTCGCCCACCAGGGCGAACACATCCCCTTGTTGGCGCAAGAGCTTGGGATCTTCGGGGCTGCGGTCGAGGGCCTCGTCGAGAGCTCGTAGGGCACGGTCATACTCACCTCGAGACAAATAGTCTTCGAGATGCTCCATGCGTGGAGGAAGAAAGGGAAGCCTCATCTAGGGCATTCGTCCGGGAAATCCAATCATCTAAGGGGAGAACTTCTTTGTTGCGACAGGAGGATAGCAGAGTCGACTCTGGCACTCGTGCGGCAGCTGGTGTATATTTACGCCTAGTTACCGTTTCCTTCTATCGCGAAGAACCTAGGCTCATTCCTTCAGCATTTCAGGGCTGAGCCGCCGCGATTCTTCCTGCTCGCAGTCTCACGTGTTCCATCACTTGCTGCCTCGAGCTCGTCCGCCCTTCAATCATTCCGCTTTCTGCGCCCTGGCGCCGAGGAGAACTGACATGCCTTCCTCTTTCCAAGCACCGTCTTCCAATGCTTCTATCTCGTCTTCCTATCGTCGGCCAAACGCTTCCCGGATCCTGCTGTGGTCTGTTTTTCTGCTCATCGTTCTGGGGCTGACAGCTCCGTCAGCTCAGGCTCAGGGCGAGGGCGACTACGCAGACCTGGCCGCTCTGGTGACTCCTGGGGAGGAGCATCGAGCGATGGCCGAAGAGGCTGGGGAGTTCAACTATCAGTCCACCCTTTGGATGATTCCGGGGCAGCCGCCGGCGGTGAGCGAGGGGGAGAGCGTGCGCCAGGTGATTCTCGATGGGCGCTACATACGGGAGGATCTCACTGGGGACATCATGGGGCAGCCCTTCAGCGGAATTGGCATCAGCGGCTACGACCGGGTGTCGAAGCAATATCGCTCCATCTGGATCGACAGCATGGGCACGGGCATGCTCAGCTTCATCGGTACTCCCTCTGAAGAAGATGAGCGCACGGTGGTTTACCAGGGAGACTTCGTCAACCCCATGACCCAGCAGAATGAGGCGATTCGTAGTGTCTACACCACGGTGAGCGCCGATGAGCAGCACTTCTTCTACTACGTCACGGCTCCCGGAAGCGAGGAGCGCCTGCAGATGAAGATCATCTACTGGCGCAAGGGTTCAGAGAGGCCGCCGGCGGCGAAGGGTGAGCCGGCGGCTGAGTAGGCTTCGTATCGCTGGTCCTTCGGTGGGCTCTACGGTGGGTTCTTCTGTGGGCCTGCTTCTTCAGCCCGCGGAGGAGCTACTCCGGCTGAATTCCCGGCCGTAGCTCCCGAGGCTCGAAGCCCACCTCTTCGTAGGTTGGGGAAGGCGGAGCGACCTTGGCCGGCAGGTTTGAGCGGAGGCGGTGGAGGACTTCCTCTACCGCCTCCGTCGGTTGAGCAGCGAGGTTTCGCAGCTGGGCTTCGTCTCGGCGCAGATCGTAGAGCTCCTCGGAGCCGTCGGCGTAGCGGATGTAGCTCCAATGGCGCCAGTGCAGGCTGTGGTGCCCCGGTCCATGGGTGCTGAGGGCCGGCCGGCGTCGCACCGGCTCTTCCCCCGGGTCTCGCAGCAGAGGAAGGAGCGAGCGGCCGTCGAGTCGCTTCGGGGCCTCGATACCGCAAAGCTCGGTCAGAGTGGGGTAGAGATCCGTCAGCTGCACCGGCTGCTGAACTCTACGCCCCGAGGGCAGGCCGGGACCAGCGAGGAGCAGGGGCACGCGGGTGGCTTCTCGCCACAGGCTGTACTTGCCGAAGCGTCGCTTCTCGCCGAGATGAAAGCCGTGATCGCTCCACAGCACGATGATTGTGCGCTCCCCGTAAGAGCTGTCGTCGAGGCCGTCGAGGAGGGTGCCGAGATGCTCATCGGCATAGTGGAGGGCGGCGAGATAAGCGCTGACCGCCTGGGGCTGTCGCTGGGCCGCGTCAATGGCTTCGTAGACATCTCTCTCGGTGGAGCGCTGTGCCGCTGCCGGGAGATCCTCGAGATCTTCGGGGTCATCGTTGGGCAGCTGGATCTCGTCGGCGGGAAAGAGGTCCCAATGTTTTTGCGGCAGATACCACGGCATGTGGGGGCGATGGAGGCCAATGGCGAGAAAGAAGGGCTCCTCCAGGGCTCCCTGGCGCAGCTGTCGGGCCGCCCAGCCGGTGAGGGCCGGGTCGCGGCCGCGGCCGCTGACCATCGTTCCCCAGTCGACGTGCTCCGCCAGGCCTTCGATGCCGTGGGCCGGCAGCTGCGCTGGTTGAGGGCGCTTGCCTACCCGGGGCCGAAACCACAGATCCCACGCCTGCCGCTCCTCCCGAGCGCCGTGGTAGACCTTGCCGGCGCCGTAGAGCTGATAGCCGGCGCGCTGGAAGGCCTGGGGCAGGGTGCGGGTTCGGGGCAGGGCGGCGCGGAAGGGCTGCCCGTTGTAGTACACCCCGGAGGAATGGGGAGCGCGGCCGGTGAGCACCGCGGTGCGCGATGGGTTGCAGGCGGGAGCATCGGCGTAGGCCGCTTCAAACAGGGTGCTGCGCTCGGCGAGGCGGCGGAAATTGGGGGTCCGGGCGTCCGGATGCCCGCCGAAGGGCTCGATCCAGTCGTTGGCATCGTCGAGGACGATGAACAGAACGTTGGGTTTGGTGTTGGGACTCGTCGCGGACTCCGCCGGCTGGGTTGCCGAACATCCAAAGCCGGTCACAAGCGACAGGGCGAGAAGCGGCGCAAGCAGCTTTCGGAGCCAAGGCATAGCGTTGATGAAAGGCAGGGCACGAGCGATAGAGCGCTGGGGGTTCACCATGGCGGGTTCTTACCCCAATGGCTTGGGAGTGGCAAGACTTCGCAGCGTGATCGAGCTTACGGAAGACCCCTTTCAAGGGGCTTGTTCATAGGCCCCTTTCGCAGGTTGCGGCCGCATGGTGGTGGCCGCTGAAGCGTGGAGGTGCCGAATCTACTCATCCAGGGCGAGTCGGCTGCGGCGTAGAAGCTGCCCCTGGGTAGCCCGCGTCAGCGGCAGGGTTCGCGGTGTTTGCCGCATTGCCGGTGGTGCGTTTTGAGGGGGCTGGTGGACGCTTGTCCAGGTGATGTCTAGGGCTTGTTGGGCCTGCATTCGATGATCGTAGAACTTTTGTCTCAGAAAACAGTACGATGGTACAAACCTGTGAATACCGGAGATGGACTCATGATTCGTTACGCTTTTGATCGTTTCCTTCAGCCCTCTTGCGTCTTGCTTCTCGCCTTGGTGATGACCTTTGCCTTCAGTGGCCTCACCTCGGCTCCGGCCGTAATGGCTGACGACGCCTCGGCTTCCACCTCTGCTCCTACCGCTGAACTCGCTTCCGCCGCTGAGCTCAGTCCCTCACAGCAGGCCTTCGAGCTGCTCAAGGGTCTTTCCGGGACCTGGATCGGCAAAGGTGCCTATAGCGCCGGTGGGGACGCCTTTCCGGCGAAGCATGAATACCGGGTCACCGCCGCCGGCCATACCGTGATGGAGGTGCAGAACGTCGGCACCGATCACGAGATGGTCAGCATGTTCTACCTCGAGGACGGCCACCTCGTGCTGAATCACTATTGCGCTGGCGGTAACCAGCCGAAGATGGCCCTCGACGAGAGCCTCTTTGCCGCAGAGGGGACGCTGAATTTTGACTTCCTCGGCGGCACCAATCTCGACCCCAAGACCGATGGCCACATTCACGGCGGCCGCTTCCACCTAGCAGACGACGGCACCCTCAAAGCCACCTGGCTCTCCTGGAGCGAAGGACAGCCCGTCGGCGAGCTGGTCTTCACCGTGCAGCGGGAAGAGGGCTGAGGGCGTCTGTAGATTTTGTAGAGACGAGTCTAGCTACACTTAGCCTTCATCGAAGACTGGACTTTATTGATGACGAGCAAGTACCGCAGCGAAGCCTTCACAGTAGTTTTTGCGCTGCTGTTCATTACCTGCTTGGTGGTGCTTGTATCCACGAGCCTAGTACCTCTCGAGGAGGGACCGGTTCCAGCGGTTGCCGAGGAAGAAGCTACGACTGGGTTCGGAATGGGGCGTGGGGAGTGGCTAGATCTCACCTTAGCGCTGGTCAACATTGGCCTAGTTCTGTTGACCATCATGGTGGCCTTGGTGGGGATCTGGGGTGGTCAGCTGGTTGAGGGGATGGTGCGTAGAGAGGTCAAGGAGCAGCTACAGAGCGCGCAGGAGCAGATGGACCGGCAGGTAAAGGACGCTGAGGGGATGCACTCCGAGCTGCGAGGGCTCTTAGCTGAGACAAGGCTGAGCTCGAAACAGGTACAGGATCTGCTCACTGCGCGTCTTTACAACACGAATGCTCTAACCTTCGGACGGCTGGCACGAGACGAGGGGAACTTCCGCGAGGTCAAGCGCAATGACCTTTTGTCTCGCGCCCTTGCCTTCGCTAATCTCTCCTTAGAGCTCTTCGATGAGCTGATGAAGAGAGGGGACAAGGGACAGGCGGAAGGTTCTTCCCCATCGACGGCGCAGGGTGTTGAGAAGGAGCTGCGAGTTCTTCGCCTTCGAGCCGTGAACAATCTGGTCTTCTACCGCGCTCTGCAGGGGGATTCTAGCCAGGCTGAGAAAACCTTGAGGTTGGCCGAAGAGCTACGGGAGTTCGGATTGAACGACGTCAAGGGGCGGGCAGGTATGTTGCTCACCTGGGTTCGCGCTGTCGGTGAGTTTTGCCGTGATGATCCTGAGCAAGTAAAGCGAATGCAGCAGATGCTGTTATCGATTCGCAAGAATGCTGCGATCACGGACGAGATGGGAGCAGAGCTAAAGCAATACGAGAATTGGGTCGGTAAATTGACCGATGCTCAGCAGGATGCTGCAACATGAGCCTCGAAGACTGAACCTGCTGCGTCGCTGAGCTTTTCTGGGGAGTGTTTCAGGGCATCAGAAAAGCCCAGCCTGAGGCTGGGCTTTCGTAGGGAGCGAAGGCGGTGCTGTGGACTAGTGCCAGACGACATGATCAGTCCGACTTCCGCCTGGAGCTACTCGCTTTAGGGAACAGAGCCCTGAAGTGAAGGGCCGGGAACAGGTCTCGGGGAACAGGATGACTCCCGGCTTGAGTCAGTGGGATGGAAGCAAGGGTCCGCACTCTTCTAGATGAAGAGTTTCAAGCTTCTTAGGCGGACCCTTCAGACTTCGTAATCACCTTCGTAGATCGTCATGATGCCTCACCTCTCTGGTGCTTGGTTGATCATCGCAGTGAGACCGAGTGCGATTGACGGGCTGTCGCGCTGGTTCTGCACCCTTGCTTGGGAATCGATTATACCTCGACGCTCTTCGCCGTCATCGTGACCACGTGGCTGCTTCATCAACTCTCGGTAGCTGCTTGGGACTTGCCGGTTTGGACAGCTTTTCTGTGCCCCTTGCCTCACCCAGAATAACGTGACCCAGGAGGGCAGAATTCCAGGAAGCCGGTCCGTGGATGCGGTCTTGTCCTGAGATCAAGTTCTCCCGCTTGGCTCTAGGACTGAGCCTCTTCCGATGCCACGACACCTGCGACCGGGACGGCAATGGCGGTGGTATCCGGCGGTAGGGAGCTGGTGGGGTCGTCGGGGGAGGGGCCGAGGAGGACGGCGATCCAGCGGGTGGAGGGACGTCGCTCCATGGCGATTTTGATCACCATGGTGAGGGGCGCGGAGAGGAACATGCCCACCGGCCCGAGGAGCCAACCCCAGAACACCAGGGAGACGAAGACCACCAGGGTGGAGAGGCCGAGGCCGCGGCCCATGAGTCGGGGCTCAACGAGGTTGGCGAGGACGAGGTTGATCAGCACGTAGCCGGCGGCGAGGTAGAGAGCGCCGCTGGGGCCGAGCTGCACCAGTGCCAGGAGCACCGCGGGAATGGCGGCGAGGACGGAGCCGATATTCGGCACGTAGTTGAGCAGGAAGCCGAGGATCGCCCACAGCAGGGCGAAATCGACGCCGATGATCAGGGCCCAGAGGCCGATGAGAGCGCCGGTAGCGAGGCTGACCACGGTCTTGATGGAGAGATAGCGCTTGATGTCTCGGGTGACCCGTCGCAGGTAGTCGAGGGTGTCGCTCTTGGCGCCGAAGGCGCTGCGGATCTTGTCCGGCAGGCTGGAGGCCTCCAGCAGCATGAAGAAGACCGTCGCCAGAATCAGCAGGAAGTTACCGAAGGCGCTGCTGAAGGAGGTCAGCACGCCGGCAGCCAGGGAGAGGGCGGAGCTCAGCTCGACCTCCCCCAGCAGGTCGTCCACCGTGATGTTTTGGTCCAGGACTTGGGGAAGCTTGACCTGGGAGGTGAGGTCCATCAGCTCGGTGCGCACCCGCTCCTCGTAGAAGGGCAACCGGTTGGTGAAGCGGTCGAGGGTGCCGCCGACGTAGTAGCTCAGCAGCAGCAGCGGCACCATCAGGCCCGCCAGCACCAGAGTGGCAGCGAGCCAGGTGGGAACCTTGCGCCGCTCGAGGGCGGCGACCCCGGGATGGATGACCACGGCGAAAAACACCGCCAGCAGGAAGGGCACCAGCAGCCCCTGGGCGCTCTGGGCGGAGAAGAGCAGGTACACCACGCCGCAGCCCACCAGCAGGGCTCGGACGCCGGAGGAGATGAGTTTTCGTTGGCTCATGGATGACACAGATTCGAAGGCCCAGTTTCGACGGGCCAGTTTCGAAGGAACAGACCCGAAGCGTTCGTTGTTCGTTAGCGGGGCCGAATCAATGAGGTGAGGAATCCGCCTTCATGCTAGCAAACGCGGACCGGCTCTGGCCGAGAGATCATCTCTCCGAGGCCAGCCCTCCCAAGACCCAGAGGTGGGCAGCAGAGCAGCAGGCTTCGGGCCTCAGGGCATGGGCGGAAAGTGCGTCAGCTGCCTTCGGGCCAGGGCCGCGCTGCCGCGGCGATCGAGCTTGCCGCTGGGCCTCAATGCCAGGGTTGGCAGCCACGCCACCCTGCGCGGTTGCTGATAGCGGGCGAGGTGCTCGTCGAGGGCGACGGCGAGGAGCTTCTGGGTCTCTTGGGAGGGCACAGGGCGGTGTTCGGCGGCGGGGACCAGGGCCGCCGCCACCACCTGCCCCCAGGTTTCGTCTTCGACGCCGAAGACGCAGGCAGCGGCGATTACCGGGTGGGCTTCCAGCACCGCCTCTACCGCCGCCGGGGCGACGTTCTCGCCGCCGGTGATGATGAGATCTCCGCGACGGCCGAGAACGTGGAGCCGGCCCTCGGCATCCCAGTGTCCGAAGTCTCCGGTGGCCAGCCAGCCGTCGGCGGAAAGCGGATCCTCCGCCCCTAGTATGCCGGAGAGTAGGGTCGGCCCTCGCAGCTGAATCTCTTCGTTGACCAGCCGTACCTCAGTTCCCGGCAGCGGCCGGCCCACTCCTCCCTCGGAGTCTACGGCTCGGGGATCCTGGGTAGCGACCTGGGAGCAGGCTTCCGTCAAGCCGTAGGTCGGCACCACCGGCCACCCTCGCTCCAGCGCCCGGCGCAGCAGGGCCGGGGTGGCCGCGGCGCCGCCCAGCAGGACGGTGCGCAGCTCGGGAGGCGGAGCCAGGCGGGGAGTGGCGTCCAGCAGGTGGCGCAGCATGGTGGGCACCAGGGAGGCGATGGTGATCCGCCGCTCTTCGAGGGTGCGGTGGAATCGATGGGGGTCGAAGGAGCCGGTTTCGCGATCGATCACCACCGCGGCTCCGGAGAGCAGGCAGCGGGTGAGCACCGACAGCCCGCCGACGTGGGCTGGGGTGAGGGAAAGGAGCCAGCGGTCTCCCGGACCCAGGGGCAGGTTGGCGGCGCTGGCAGCAGCGCTGGCGGCGAAGGCGCGATGGGAGAGGATCACCGCCTTGGGATTGCCGGAGGAGCCGGAGGTATAGAGCAGGGCGAGGGGATGCTCGCCGGAGAGTCGCGCGGAGGACGGCCTGCTGTGCGACCCGCCGCCTCGGGCTTCTGCGTTGCTAGCGTCTGCTTCCGCCGCCAGGAGAGCCTCCTGCTCACCGAGGATTGTCCACTGCTGTTTCCACGGCAGTCGCTGGAGCTGCTCCTCTACCTGTGCTGCCGGAGTCCGTGGATGCAGCAGCAGCGCCGGGATCCCCGAGTCCATCAAGCCCCAGACGGCCAGCACCACGCCGCGGTGGCGGAGACCTCGCAGGGCGACCGGCGGCTGAGTCAGGGTCCTCTGAAGGGGAGCTTGAAGGGGGGGGCGGGAGGGCGCGTCGTCGGTACTTCTACCGTCTGTGGCTCTGCCGTCCGTAGTTCCAGAAGTCCCCGACAGCAGCGAGGGGAGCATCCCCCGGGCGCTCTCCGCGACCTGCTGCCAGGTGAAGGAATCCCCCCGTTCATCCACCAGGGCGATCTCCTGGGGCCAGCGGCGCAGCGGGAGATCGAAGCCGAGGGTCTTCGCCGCGCTCATCGGGGAGCCTTCCCCATCGGCGAGCGGCCCTACGGTGCCCCCAGCCGCAGGCCGAGGGCGAAGAGTAGGCAGAAGAGCATCAGCAGGCCGGCGGTGGTCTTGAATAGGGGGTTCAGGGCCCTCCCCTCCAGCTTCAGGATCCGCAGGCTGGCCCGCAGAGCGAGGGGCAGCGTGAGCAGAGGAAGCAGGGCCCAGGGGCCGGCGAGCTCCCGCACCACCACCAGGATCACCGCGAGGTAGGAGATGAGCAGCAGGCCGATGTATTCGCCGCGGGCGAAGCCCGCACCGAAGCGCACCGCGAGGGTTCGTTTATTCACCTCGACGTCGGTGGATCGATCCCGCAGGTTGTTGATCACCAGAATGCAGGTGGCCAGCGCTCCCGGCGGGATCGAGGCCCACCAGGCGATCTCGGGGATCTCCAGCAGCTGGACGTAGGCGGTTCCCACCACCGCCGCGAAGCCGAAGAAGAGGATCACGAAGAGATCCCCGAGGCCGTAATAGGCCAAGGGCAGGGGCCCGCCGGTGTAGGCGATGCCGCAGGCGATGGAGATCAGCCCGAGGGCGAAGATCGGCCAGCCCGCCACGGCGGTCAAGTAGAGGCCGCAGAGCAGGGCGCCGCCAAAGGCGGCGAACATACCCCAGCGCATGTGACGAGGACTGATCCATCCGGCCTGCACCGCCCGAGTCGGCCCGAGACGCTCCTCGGTGTCGGCGCCCTTCTCGAAGTCGAGAACGTCGTTGGCGAAGTTGGTGCCGATCTGAATCAGTACGCCGCCGAGCAGGGCCATCAGGGCGGGAGCCCAGCGGAAGCCGCCGACGGTGGCTGCGCAGGCGCTCCCCACCAACACCGGAGCCAGGGTCGTCGTCAGGGTGGCGGGGCGAGCCGCCAGCAGCCAGGCGCGCACTGGGCCGGGGTTGGAGGGGGGAGCGCTCATTGGGAGACCTCAGGGGTAGCGGGTGAACTTGTCGAAGTTGGGGGGACGCTTCTCGAGGTAGGCTTTCTTGCCTTCCTGTCCTTCCTCGGTCATGTAGAAGAGCAGGGTGGCGTTGCCGGCGAGCTCCTGGAGGCCGGTCTGGCCGTCGCAGTCGGCGTTGAGGGCGGCCTTCAGGCAGCGCAGCGCCAGGGGGCTCTTGGTGAGGATCTCACGGCACCACTGCAGAGTCTCCTCCTCGAGCTTGTCGAGGGGCACCACGGTGTTCACCATGCCCATCTCCAGAGCCTCCTGGGCGGAGTATTGACGGCACAGGAACCAGATCTCGCGGGCCTTCTTCTGCCCCACCATGCGGGAGAGGTAGGAGGAGCCGAAGCCGCCGTCGAAGCTGCCGACCTTGGGGCCGGTCTGTCCGAAGATGGCGTTCTCCGAAGCGATGGTCAGGTCGCAGACCACGTGGAGCACGTGGCCGCCGCCGATGGCGTAGCCGTTGACCATGGCGATCACCGGCTTCGGCAGAGTGCGGATCTGCCGCTGAAGATCCAGTACGTTGAGTCGCGGCACGCCGTCCCCGCCGACATAGCCGGCATCCGAGCGCACCCGCTGATCGCCACCGGAGCAGAAGGCCATGTCGCCGGCCCCGGTGAGGATCACCACGCCGACGCTCTCGTCGTCGCGAGCGTCGTCCACCGCTCGCTGCATCTCCTTGACGGTGATGGGACGGAAGGCGTTGCGCACCTCCGGGCGGTTGATGGTGATCTTGGCGATGCCCTCGGGCTGATCTCCCACATAGGCCTTGTGGTAGAGGATGTCCTCGAAGCCGAGGCTATCCTCCGATTTCCAGTGAAAGTCGCTCATCTTGGTCTCCTGGCTCTAGGCTGCGATGGCGGACTCTCTCCCGTCAGAGGGGAGAGAGCTCCTCGCCGTCGCGGCTCGTCGAGCTCGAAGTGATGTTGGCTCCTGCGGTACAGGGGCCGGGTTTGTGAGTTGAGGGAAAAGGCAGAGACGGAAGTTTCAGGGAGAGGGTTGAGGATCTCTGAGTCGGCGTCTTGCGGAGAGGCCTGGCCCTGAAGGGTTAGCTGCCCGCAGGCGACTCTGAAGAGGCGATCTCGTATCGATATGTCAGTCCGGAGTTCAGCCCGGCGGCGGGGCAGGTGCTCGAACGATACGGAGAGAGTTCTAGGAGGAACGGGGAGGAGCACCAGCCAGCGTTGGCAGCAGCGCCCCTAGCAGCACATTCGCTGTCGCAGGGGGCGCCGGATGACGGCTCGGTGCCGCTTGACGAAGGATTTGGGCGACGGCCTCGGGAGCTTCGAGCACCACATTGTGCCCTGCCCCCGGAACCACGATCGCTTCGCCCTGGGGGGCGAGGCTGGCCATGCGCTGAGCTAGGCCGACGAATTTCTCGTCTCTCTCGCCGGCGACGAAGGTCAGGGGGAGTGGTAGGCCGGGGAGAGCCCCCTCCCAGCGGGGCATAGCCGCCGGGCTGAAGGCCCGCAGGGCCGCCGCCAGAGCTGCCGGATCGAGGCCCCGACGCATGTCTAGAAGCTGCGCTCGATGGTTTTCGGATTGAGTCTTGGCGAAGAGAGGGCGCTGCCCCCAGGCGTCGAAGAAGGCGTCGATGCCTTCGGCCTCGAGGCGCCGCGCCCAGATTTCATCATCCTCTCGCCGCTGTCTGCGATGGGCTTCGCTCTCCAGGCCTGGATGGGCCCCGAGCAGAGTGGCGCCGGCGAAGAGATCGCGGTGTCGCGCCAGCAGGCCGAGGGCGAGGCGCCCTCCCAGGGAGTAGCCCACCAGGTGCCAGGGACCTTCCCCCCGCTGACTCAGCTGGAGGGCGATGCGATCCACCTCGGAAAGAAAGCTGTTACCCGGCGATGGGCCCTCATGGCCGGCGAGGGCCAGAGCTAGGGCCGGCGGATCGCCGAGGAGCTGGCGCACTTCGTCCCATTGGCTGCGGCGGCCGCCGAAGCCGTGGAGAAAGGCGAAGGAGGGATGGGGAGAGGGGCTCATGCTTCGGTGCTAGGGTTCGGAGTCGTGGTCTGATTCGACGAGAAGCTCGGCGACCTTCTGTTTCAGCGCCTTGAGCTCCTGAGTCGCGCTGTCCGGGGCGACCCGGGCCTCGATGAGATGAACGCCGGGTTCCCGCAGCGCGAGACTCAGTGCCTGCTGCAGCTGCTGCGGATTCTCCGCTCGGGCGTAGGGCAGCTGGAAGAGGGCCGCGGCGGACTCCAGGGAGAGGCCGTGGGGGGTGAGCCAATAGTCGAGATCCTGGGACGAGATTTGGGGCGACTTGGCGATGGGCAGCTGCTCGAAGATGCGTCCGCCGTCGTTGTGGATCACCACTACCGCCACCGGCCGCTGAACGTAGCGGGCGCAGTGGAGGCCGCCGAGATCGTGGAGGAAGGATACGTCGCCGTAGAGCAGCGCCGCGGGAGTCAGCCGACTCTCGGACTCGCCGTCCTCGGCTTCCCGGATCGAGGCGCTGCCGAGAGCGCCGGAGGTCAGGCCGTCGATGCCGTTGGCGCCGCGCTGGGAGAGCAGCCGCAGCGAGGGGCCGCCGATGGGAGTCCAGGCGTCGAGGTGGCGCACCGGCAGGCTGTTGCCGACGGTGAGCTGAGCCGCCTCCGGCAGGGCCTGCACCAGCGCACGGGTGATCCAGCCTTCGGTGAGGCTCTGCTCCGCCCGGGGACGATCCTGGACTACATTCTCGATGGTGCTCTCGCAGCGGCGCTGAAGATCCTGCAGGCGCTCTACCCAGCGGCGGCGGTGGTGCTGGAGTTGGGGCTGGAGATCTTCCCCTCCGGTGCCTGGCTCCTGAATGCCCTCGGCAGCGGCGTGGAGGCCGTCGGTCACTCGCTCCAGCGCCGTGGAGGGCTCCGCCCACAGGATCTCCTCGGCGCTGCCGTGGGGGTCGGGCCAGCCCCGGCGACTGAGGACGATTCGCCTCGGGCGCTGAGCGCGGTGGTCGTCCAGCCAGCGCAGCCAGGCTCCGGAGGTCAGCGGCGGACCGATCTGCAGGATGAAGTCCGGGAGCCAGGGGGAGTCGGTGGTGCCTTGAGCGTCTTTCTCCACCCTCTGCTTCGGCGTGAGGCCTTCCCCGCGGGCGGCCGCCACCAGGGCGTCGATGGAGCCGAAGCGGGGATCTTCGACCACGCTCTGGTCCGACTTTCGCGGATCGCCTCCGGGCCAGCGATCGGTTGCGCTATCGAACCACGGGCCGAAGCGCAGCTGGCTGGTGGCTTCGGCGAAGACCACCGCGTTCGCCGCGGCGGCGAGGCGGGCGACGGCGAATCGCAGGGACGAGTCTTCCAGCGGCGCCGGGCCGAGGGCGATGACCGGGCGCCGGGACTGGCGCAAGGCCCGCACCAGGCGCTGGATGCTCCGCGGCGCCGGCTGCAGCTCCGCGGGCTCGGTCGGCGGCAGGGGCTCTCGGAGAAGCTCTTCCACCTGTGCCCAGAGATTGCCTTCCGCCCCCTCTGGGATCGAGGGCTCCAGGGGCTTGCGGGCGCGGGCGTTGAGATGCACCGCTCCGGGCTCGGGTCCGCGACTGAGGGCTACCGCCTGGGCGGCGAGACGCCGCAGGCCCCGCAGGGCGGCGGGGTGAGGGTCCGGCGCGCCGAGCTCCAGGTAGGCGCGGGCGTGGTCGCCGAAGAGGCGCACCTGATCGATGGTCTGAGGCGCCGAGCAGCGCTGGAGCTCGAAGGGGCGATCGGCGGTGAGGGCGATCAGCGGAACGCCGCTGGCGGAGGCTTCCACCACCGCCGGGAGGTAATTCGCGGCGGCGCTGCCGGAGGTGCACAGCAGCAGGCTGGGGCGACCGCTGGAGCGGCCCTGGCCGAGGGCGTAGAAGGCCGCGGAGCGCTCGTCGAGAATGCTGACGCAGCGCAGGGCCGGGGTCGCCCGGGCGGCGGCGAGGAAGGGCGTGGAGCGAGATCCTGGGGAGATCACCACGTCCCGCACCCCGGCGTCCGCCAAGGATTGGAGCAGCAGTCGGCTCCAGGCGGTCAGCACCTCTCGGGAGGGGGCCGATGCCGAGGATGGCCGAGAGCTCGTGGCGACCTCAGGGGGCAGGGGCATGATCGGTGAGGGAGGGCCTCAGTCGGTGACGCCCAAAGCGGTGAGCAGGCCGCGCTGCTTGAGGTCCGTCTCGCGGTACTCCTCGGTGGGATCCGAGTCGGCAACGATGCCGGAGCCGGCGTAGACCCAAGCCCGGGTGCCGTGGACCAGGCAGGAGCGCAGGGCGACGTCGAATTCGCCGTCGCCGCTGCGATCGAACCAGCCGACGGGACCGGCGTACCAGCCCCGGGGAGTGGCTTCATGGGCGGCGATCCAGTGGCGGGCCTCGGTCGCCGGCACCCCACCGACGGCGGGGGTGGGGTGGAGGGCCTCCACCAGCTCGAGGACGTGGGAGCCGTTGCGCAGCTCGCCGTGCACCGGAGTGTGCAGATGCAGCAGGTTACGCAGGGTGCGCACGCCGGGATCCTGGCTCCAATCCAGCGGGGAGCAGAAAGGCTGGAGGCGCTCGATGACGTGGCGCACCACCAGCTCGTGCTCCCAGCGATCTTTCTCGCTGGCCAGCAGGCGCTCTCCCTGCCCCGGCCCGGTGGCGATGGAGCCCGCCAGGGCCTCGGTGCTGACCCGGGAGCCGTCCTTGCGCACCAGGCGCTCCGGCGTGGCGCCCAGAAAGCAGGAGCCGTTGCGGAAGAAGGCGAAGCGCAGGCAATTCGGGGTGCGGCCATCGAGGCGGTGGAGCAGGGCGAGGGGGTCCACCGTCTCCAGCAGCTCTACTTCAGAGCGACGGGCGGCGACGATCTTTTGGAAGTTCCCGTCGCGAATCTCGCGGCGGATCTCTTCCACCATCTCCGTCCACGGCTGTGCCGGCAGCTGGCGCAGGGCGATGGCCTCAGCGGAATAGGGAGCGCTGGGGTCGGCCTCGGCCAGCTGCGACAGCAGATAGTCCGCGGTGGCTTCCACCGAGTCGAGGCCATTCTCGCTTTCGCTGTTTTCGCCGCTGCCGCCTCGAGGGCGCAGGATCTCGGCGACGCTCGCCGTATAGGTCAGGGAGGCTTTGCCTTCGTGCAGCGTGTAGAGCCACCGCGGCAGCAGGAAAGAGCCGTCGCCGAAGGCGCGCCAGGGCTCTTCCTCGGTACCGCCGGCCTCGAAGGCGAGGCCGCCGAAGAAGCGTGGGGAAGGGGCGACCACCCCGGGAGCGCGAACCACGGCGATGGATTCGAGCATCGCGCTGGCCTGCTGCCGCAGCTCGTCGATGCGCTCCCTTCCGCTCACCGCTAGGTGGGCGGCGGCGCCGGAGCCGGCGATGGCGTGCCCGGAGGGCGGCACCCACAGCAGCCCCTGATCGGTGCCGACGAGGCGCAGGAAGTGCTCTGGGGTGCTCGCCGGCGCGGGGATGGAGACGCTGACCCAGCGCGTCGGGGCGGCGTCGGAAGGAGCGGCCCCGCCGGCCGCGAAGCGGGCGGTGGAGTGCAGCGAGCGCCCCAGGAAGGCGATGTCGGAAGAGCGCGTCGCCGTCTGGTCGAGGGTGCGGTCAAGAGTGGAGAGGGAGGAGCTCACGAGGGCATCTCCTGCTGAGGAGTCGCGACGTAGAGGGTGCAGACACCGAAGGTGAGGGGCTCGACTCGCAACACTTCCAGGCCGCATTGGGACATCAGCTGAGCGAAGTCCGAGGGGGTGGGGAAGGCAGCGATGGAGCGCTGAAGGTAGCGATACTCGCGATCGCCGGAAAGCCATGCGCCGAGGAGTGGAACCACGGTGCGAATGTGGAAGCGGGCGAGGGGGGCCAGCAGGCCGCCATCGGGCTCGGCGAGCTCGAGGATCGCGATGCGGCCGCCGGGGCGGGTCACCCGAGCCATCTCCCGCAGCGCCGCCGGGCGGTCCGGCACGTTGCGAATGCCAAAGGCGATGGTGACGGCATCGAAGTGATCCTCCCCGTAGGAGAGCTGCTGAGCATCTCCCTCCAGCAGCTGAACTCGGCTATCGAGATCCCGCTGCTGGGCCTTCTGGCGTCCGAGGTGGAGCATCTGGCGGGAGGGATCCACCCCCTCTACGGAGCACAGGGGATAGCGCTTGCCGATCTCCAGGGCCAGGTCCGCGGTGCCGGTGGCGAGGTCCAGCACTCGGCTGGGAGCCTCCGGCGGCAGCTCTAGCGCGCTGACGGTGCGCCGGCGCCAGCCGCGGTCGAGGCCGAGGGAAAGGACTCGATTCACTCGGTCGTAGCTCGCGGCGATGCCGTCGAACATCACGCCGGATCCGTCCGCCGGGTTCGGGGGCGGAGGGGAAGAGGCGCTGACCGGAGGCCCGGCGGAGCCGGGCCCGAGGGTGTCGGGCATCAAGCCTTCCTCTTTGGGCCGGCGACGGCGCTGGCCTTGGCCCGCTGCCGGTCTTCCATCACCGCTGCCTTGCGGTGGTGGAGGCGCATGTGGCCGCGCTGGATTCCCTCGCCGGCGAGGGCCTTGAGGGCGGCGAGGTTGGAGGCTACGCCGGCGGCACCGAGGACCACCGCCAGCTCCTGGGCGCTGTCGATCTGCATCAGCTCGAAGGCCGCCCGAACTCCCGGATGGACCTGAGTCGAGCCGCCGACGGTGCCGACCGCCATGGGCATTTCCAGCACGCCCTCGATGCCGTCGCCGCTACGCCGCCAGACGGCGAGGGGACCGTAGCTGCCGCCGAGGGCGGCAAAGGCGTGGGCTCCGGCCTCTAGGGAGCGCCAGTCCTGACCGGTGGCGACGGCGACGGCGTCGACGCCGTTCATGATTCCCTTGTTGTGGGTCGCGGCGCGGTAGATGTCCAGCTCGGCAAAGCGGGAAGCCCGCACGATGCCTTCCGCCAGCTCTTCGCCTCCCACCGCCTGGGCGCTGACCTGAGCCCGCACCTTGACGGTGCGGCGGACGGCGAGGTTCGACAGGATGCGCAGGCCGATGCGGCCGCCGACTCGGCTGTAGACCTCCGGGGCCACCGCCTCGGCGACGGTGTCTACCAGGTTGGCGCCCATGGCGTTGCCGACGTGGACGTAGAGGTCCACCACCAGCACGCCCTGCTCCTCGTCGAGGATGCGCACCTGGAGATCGCGGCAGCCGCCGCCGCGGCGCACCATGTTGGGAATGGCGCGGTTGCCGGCCTCCAGCAGAGCCTCTTTCTCCTCCTCCAGGCGCCGGGCGGCGTTGGCCGCATCGGGCACGTCGTCGAGCTGCACCTGGGTGGTCATGATCGGCTCGCTGGCCTCGCCGAAGAAGCCGCCGGAGAGGCGAACCAGGCGGGCCGCGTTGGAGGCGGCGGCCACGATGGAGGGCTCCTCCACCGACATCGGCACCAGGATGTCCCGGTCGTTGATGCGGAAGTTGAGCGCGATGGACAGCGGCAGGCCATGGCGGGCCACCACGTTCTCGCTGATGCGGTCCGCGACGTCCAGGTTCAGGCTGCCTCCGCTCAGCAGATGCTGGCGCGACGCCTCCGAGAGGAGGCCGGTATCCAGCAGGATTTGGGCCCGCTCCTCGAGGCTCTTCTTGTAGAAGCCGGAAATCCGGCTAGTTACGTTCTTTCGCTCCACGTGGGTGCGCTCCGTCGGTTTGCGCTCAGCCATGGGTGCTCTCCCCACCGTCGGCCCCGAGGGGTCGGCGGTCTCCTTCAGCGGGCCTGTCGTGGGCCAATGAGCGGAGGTCAGTATGCATAGTTATCGAGGGTCGTCGTACGAGAGTGGGATCCCCGAGGGGAGCCCTTGGATCGAGTACCGAAAGAGGCGCTCGATCGCTAAAAAGTTTTGGTTTTAGGGAGTTTGGGTCAAACGGCCTGGGTCAAGAGGTCTGTGAAAATCGCTTCACCGGCGGCGGTGGGCAGTCGCGTGGGCGACCGCCTCCAGCGCCGACCGGGCACGGCTCTGGGGTAGGGCCTCGAGGCAGCCGATGGCGTGGTGGGCGCGCTCCACCGCCAGCTCGCGGCAGCGCTGCTCGGCACCGCTCGCCTCGGCGGCCACTCGGACTCGGTGGAGGACCTCGTCCGGAAGCTGGAGATCGTCGCTGCCGGCGAGCCAGTCGGCGATCTGGCGACCGAGGGCCGGGTCCTGCTCGAAAATCAGGATCAGGGGATAGGTGACCATCCCCTCCTTGAGGTCGGTGAACAGCGCCTTGCCGGTGCGGGCGGCGTCGCCGGCGAGATCCAGCAGGTCATCCACCACCTGGAAGGCGACGCCGAGGTGGGCGCCGTATTCCGCCAGCGCCTGGCATTGGGGCTCGGTGAGCTGCCCCGCGCGACCTCCGGAATAGAGGGCGTAGCGGAACAGGGCGGCGGTCTTGCCCTCGGCGATGCGGAAGTAAACGCTGCGGTCGACGTCGAGGCGACCGCGGTGCTCGAGCGGAAGGGATTCCGCCAGGATCATCTCGTCGATGGTGTCCAGCAGGCGCTCCAGCAGGCCCGGCAGGGCCGCCCGGCGAACTCGCCGAAGGGCCTCGATGAGCAACCAATCACCGGCGAAGATAGCGGCCGCATTGCCGTATTCCAGCCGCGCCGTAGCCTGTCCGCGCCGCTCCCGGGCAAGATCGACGACGTCGTCGTGGAGCAGGGTGGCGTTATGCACCAGCTCGACGGCGACGCCGAAGTCCATGGCCGCGGTATTGAATCCCTTGCCGCAGCGGGCGGCGAGGGCGACGCAGAGGGGCCGCAAACGCTTGCCTCCAAGCCGCAGCAGGTGGCGCCCGGCTCGTCCCACCAAGGCCTGAGGCCGATCCAGCTGGCGCAGCTCGTCCTCCACCACGCTCATGTCTTGCTGCACGAAATCCGAAAGGGAGTACAGCTCCTGGGCGAGGGCGCCGAGACCGCGATTCGCGGCGACGGAGCCTAGGCGATCGAGGGTGGGGTCCTCCGGAGCATCCATCGCGGTTTGCTCGCTGAGATCGGGCAGAGTGTTCATCATGGGAGGTGCCATTGTCGGAGAAGAGGTAGAAGGACCGAGGGTGCAGTGGGCATGGCGTGGGTGGGTCTCGTCGGCGTGGGGGGGAGGGGGTGTTCCGGAGGAATCGGCTGGGCGCAAAGTTTTGGGCGCCGTGTTCTGGAAGAGTACGTCCGCGAATTCCTGCTGGTGTCAGTCGATCGAGCAATTTCGCCAAAAGGCCTCGAAAATGAAGGCGATGAGTCGCTCTTCGGCCTTTGTTTTGGCGCTCTCCCGGTATCTCCAGGAAGTGGCGTGAGCGGCTCGCGGCGTTGTGGGTGCTCGGTTCTCGGTGCCCAATTCCTAGATATCCAGCTTCTAGATGCCCAGTTCCCGGTACCCAGTTCCTAGAGATCCAGCCCCCCGGCTTCGAGCTTCGTAGCAGGGCCGAGGATCATAAACCGTCGGCATTGCGCAGCAGGTGTTCGCGAAATTCGTCGGATTGCAGAACGTCGGAAATTGCCCGGCGTCCGTTGGCGGCCCCCACCAAGAAACGCAATCCAAAGGTGCCCATGCCTCCGCCCTTGAGAAAGACTTCGGCCATGGAGTCGGTCATCACCACCAGCGCCTCGATGGCTTTCAGCCGCTCGAGGAAGATCGCTGCCTCGGGGGACGGGTCTTCCTCCAGCTGGGGGATCCAGTGGTGGAGATTCTCGCGAATGGGGTCCCACTCGCGCTGCTTGCGGATCTGAATTACGTTGCGCGTGACCTTTTCGATATCGGTTTCAGGTCGGTAGAATACGCGCCTCGATCCGGAGATCTTCTCCGGATGCACCAAACCCCAGTTGCGCAGCTCCCGGCAGGCCATGCTGACCGCTCCGCGGCTCAGCTCGAGGCCCTCCATGATCTGGCTCGCTTCGGCACCGTCCGGTTCCGCAAGCAGCCAGCCATAGACCCTGGCGGTGGTCGGTGAAACGCCCCAGAAAGGTCCGAGGCTTCCCCAGAGGTTGACGAAGGCATGCCGTACGTCGGCGATCGCTTCCATGGCCATAGGTTATAAAAAAGCTTCTGAGGTTTCAATATTTTTTGAAAGTTCAGCTTTCGCTCCATCGTCGATTCGCGCTAGAAAGGATCACTATGCGCCCCAGCACCCCCCAGCACTCTTCTCGATCGCCCTTGGTCGCTCCCCAAGGGCGCGGTGATTCCCGGCTCGCCCGGGGCTTTCCCACCGCCTGGATTCTTGCCCCGACTCTGGCTGCCGTAGCCTTTCTGCTCCTGGCGGTTGGAGCCTGTAGCGGGCCGGGAGGGGAAGCGGGTTCCGAGCCAGGAGACGCCGCGGTGGAAGCGGTGCGACTGGCGCCGGAGGAGGTCGCCTCCTCGGTGCTGGCGGCGATGGATCCGGCGACGGATCCCTGTCAGGACTTCTATCGCTATGCCTGCGGTGGGTGGATCGACGCCACCGAGCTGCCGTCGGATCGCCCGCGCTGGGTGCGCTCCATCTCGGTGATCCAGGAGCGCAATCGCGAGGGCCTGCGAGACATCCTCGACCGCCTCTCGTCCGAGGCCTCGGCAGCGGGGAATGAGTCGAGGGAGGCGGGGGAAGAGCTGGCCGAAAAAGAATTAGCCGACACCGAGAAGGCCGTGGCCTTCTACGGGTCCTGCCAGGACGAGGAAGCGATCGCGGAGCGCGGCCTGGGGCCCCTGAAGCCCTGGATGGAGGCTATCGACGGGGTGGATTCTCCTTCGGCGGTGCTGGCCCTCACCGGCCAGCTGCATCGTCACAACCTCTTCCCCTTCTTTGGGACCTTCGTCTTCGGGGACTTCCGATCGCCGGAAGACTATTTGCTCTACTACAGCCAGGGCGGGCTGGGTCTGCCGGAGCGAGATTTCTACTTCCGCGAGGACGAGGAGAGCGAGACCCTGCGCGAGGAATATCGAGAACACGTCGCTCGCGTGCTCGACCTGGTGGGGGGGGACGGTGATCCTGCCACCCTCGAGGCGGTAGCCGAGGGCTTCGAGCCGTCGCCGCAGGCGCGGCAGCGGGCCCAGGCGATTTACGATTTCGAGAGTCGACTGGCGGGGGCTTCCCGGGATGCCGCTTCGATGCGGAATTTGGAGTCTCTCTACAATCGCTATGACGCTGCGTCCCTGCGCGAGCTCACCCCGGAGCTCGATTGGGCGGCCTATCGCGCCGCCACCGGATTTCCCGAGGTCGATAGCCTCTCGGTGGCGACCCCCGAGTTCTTCGAGGCCCTGGACGACGCGCTGTCCTCGACGCCCCTGGGGGTGCTGCAGGACTACCTGCGCTGGCACCTCGTCTCCAGTGCCGCCCAATGGCTGCACCCGACGCTGGCGCGGGAAGACTTCGACTTCTTCGGTCGGCAGCTCTCCGGGCAGCAGAATCAGCGGGAGCGCTGGAGCCGCTGCGTCGACGTCGTCAACGGCGGCCTCGGTGACGCCGTGGGGCAGCTCTTCGTCGCCCGCTACTTCGCCGGAGACTCCAAAGAGCGAGCGGTGGGCATGATCAAGGACATCGAGCACGCCCTGGCGGCGAGCTTCCCGACGCTGGATTGGATGGACGACCCCACCCGGGAGATCGCCCAGACCAAGATCGACGCGGTGCGCAACAAGATCGGCTACCCGGAAGAGCCCCAGAGCTACGCCGGAGTGAGCATCGATCCCGGTCAGTACTTCGAAAACCGTCTGGCCACCGGGCGCCACGAATACGAGCGCTGGATGCGTCAGGCGGGAGGGAAGGTCGATCCCGACGAGTGGTTGATGACGCCGCCGACGGTGAACGCCTACTACAACCCCACCGGCAACGAGATCGTCTTCCCGGCGGGGATCCTGCAGCCTCCCTTCTTCCACCGCGACTACCCGGCGGCGATGAATTACGGCGCCATCGGAGCGGTGATGGGTCACGAGCTGACCCACGGCTTCGACGATTCCGGCCGTAAATTCGACGCTTCCGGCGAGCTTCGGGAGTGGTGGTCGACGGAGGTCGCGGAGCGCTTCGACGAGCGCGCCACCTGCGTCGCCGACGCCTACGATCGCTTCGAGGTGGAGCCCGGGGTGGCGGTCAACGGTCGCCTGACCCTAGGGGAGAACATCGCCGATCTCGGCGGCGTCAAGCAGGCCCATTTCGCCCTGCAGGAGGCCCTGGAGGGAGGGGCCGACGCGGGCTTTGCGGTGGGCGATCTGACGCCCGAGCAGCTCTTCTTCGTCTCCTATGGGCAGGTGTGGTGCACCGTCGCCACGCCGGAGCATCTGCGGCTCCAGGTGCGTACCGACAGCCACTCGCCGCCGCGCTTCCGGGTCAACGGACCCCTGCTGCACCTGCCGGCCTTCGCCGAGGCCTTCAGCTGCGAGGCGGGGGACGGCATGGTGACCCCGGAGGAGCAGCGCTGTGAAGTTTGGTGATGCCGTGAAGTTTGGTGATGCCGTGACGTTTGGTGATGCCGTGACGTTTGGTGATGCCGTGACGTTTGGTGATGCCGTGAAGTCTGGTGATGCTCAGAAGATGTTTGAGGTGAAGGAGATCATGAGATGAGCGGAGATCCGAGACACCAACGCCTCGCTGACCTGCTGCTGGACTATTCCTGCGCGGTGCAGCCGGGGGAGACGGTCTTCATCGAGGCGGTAGACACCCCGGCGAGCTTCGTCAACCTTCTGCTGCGGGGCGTCGCCCAGCGCGACGCCGTGCCGCTGCTGCGGCTGGATTCCCAGGAAGTGCGGCGGGTGCAGCTGCAGGTGGCTTCGGAAGCGCAGCTCAAGGCCCAGGCGGCGGCGGATCTGGAGCTGATGCGGCGGGCCGATGCCTATATCGGGATTCGCGGGGCCGACAACGCCTCGGAGCTCTCGGACGTGCCCTCCGAGCGCATGCGGCTCTACGAGACCCATCACTTTCGCCCCGTCCACCTGGAGCTGCGGGTGCCCAAGACCCGCTGGGTGGTGCTGCGCTGGCCCTCGCCGGCGATGGCCCAGGCGGCGCGCCGCTCCACCGCCGCCTTCGAGGATTTCTACTTCGACGTCACCACCTTCGACTACCCGCGGCTCTCCAAGGCAGCGGAGCCCCTTCATCAGCTGATGGAGGCCTCCGATCGGGTGCGGCTGGTGGCGCCGGGGACGGATCTTCGCTTCAACATCGGCGGCATTCCGGCGGTGCGCTGCGACGGACATCGCAACATTCCCGACGGTGAGGTGTTTACCGCGCCGATCATCGACAGCGTCGAGGGGACCATCGCCTTCAACACTCCCTCGGCCTATCACGGGGTGGTTCACGACGGGGTGCGCTTCACCTTCCGAGAGGGGAAGATCGTCGACGCCTCTAGCTCCCAGCCGGAGCAGCTGGCGAGCCTGCTGGACGCCGACGAAGGGGCGCGCTACATCGGCGAGTTCGCCCTCGGCTTCCATCCGCTGATCCGGGAGCCGATGCTGGACACCCTCTTCGACGAGAAGATCGCCGGCTCTCTGCACTTCACGCCGGGCAATGCCTATGAATCCGCCGACAACGGCAATCGCAGCAAGATCCACTGGGATTTGGTGCTGCGGATGCTGCCGGAGCACGGCGGCGGCGAGGTGTGGTTCGACGATCGCTTGATCCGCAAGGACGGTCGCTTCGTGGTGCCGGAGCTGGAAGGGCTGAATCCCGACGTGCTGACCGGCGATGCGAGCTAGGTCACGATTCGCTGGGACTGGCCGCTGGGATTGGCCTATGGGATTGGAGGTATGGGAAGCCTTCCCTGGAGCTTCTCCGTGGTGGGGAGCCCCGGGGAGTGGGGGCTGCCCTCGCCCTTAGTTCTCAAGACTTGCCGACTCTAGAACCGGTCGCGCCGGGAAAGCGGCGGCTTTCTTTAGGACTTTTCGCCAGGGTTCTGTGCCGCGGAGGTGACGGCCTCCCGTTTCGCGTCGGGAAGTAGAAGTCGGCACGGGCCTTGCTGTTACACTTAAAGGCCGGAAGCGTCAGATCGCTCTTCACAGCGCGATCCGGGCTCCACGGCTTCCCACCTTGCACCATCCCGCGACCTACCCTACCCGCTACAACTTGACCTACCGCCGAGGGCGCTCCGTCCTCAGTCGATCTGGAGGTACACCCATGTCCACGTCCGTTCTCAACTTGGTGACTCAACAACTCCAGGGCGGAGCCCTTGCCGACCTCTCGAAGCAGCTCGGCGCTGACGAGCAGACCACCGCGAAGGCGGTCTCTACGGCGCTGCCGGTGCTCCTCGGCGCCCTCAACAACAACGCTCGTCAGGGTGACGGCGCCAACGCTCTGGCCGGTGCCCTGCAGCGCGACCACGACGGCAGCATCCTGGATAGCCTCGGCGGCTTCTTCGGCGGCGGCAACAATTCCGTCTCCGCCGGCAACGCGATCCTCAAGCACGTGCTCGGCGGCTCTCAGCGCCAGTCGGCGGAACAGGGGGTCGGCAACATCGCCGGCCTGAACGGCGGCCAGGCGAGCCAGCTGCTGGCGCTGCTGGCGCCGGTGGTCCTCGGGGCCCTGGGCAAGGCGCAGCGGCAGGAAGGCCTCGACGCCGGTGCCCTCTCCGGTCTGCTGGGCCGCGAGAGCCGCGCCGCCGGCCAGGCGGTGCCTCAGGCCCAGGGGATCCTCGGCAGCCTGCTGGATCAGGACGGTGACGGTGACGTCAAAGACGACGTGCTGCGGATGGGCGCCGGCCTGCTCGGCAGTATGTTTTCCGGTAAGCGCTGACGCGCTGGGTTCTCTGGCAAGCGCTAACGCGCTGGGTTCTCTGGCAAGCGCTGACGCGCTGGGTTTTCTGGCAAGCGCTAACGCGCTGGGTTCTCCGGCGAGCACCGAGCTCTTCGGCCGGTGCCGTGCCGGGAAGTCTCGAGCAGCTTTCGCTGCATGATTTTCGAAGCCCCCGGCGGGGAGGGATCCTTCCCTGCTGGAGCGGCCCGTTCTTAGTTCACAACGCCAATCCTAGGGCTACGGCCCGTTCTCAAACGAGGAGAATTCGATATGGGTTTGTTTAGTTTCGTCAAGAGTGCCGGTGAGAAGCTGTTCGGTGGCAAGGATGAGCCGAAGGCTCCGGAGAAGGGTACCGCCGAGGACTCCGAGGCCCGCGAGCGCTTCGAGGCCCTGGTCGCCAAGCAGCGCGCCGCCGCCATCAGCACCGCCATCTCCAAGAACCAGCTGGAGGTCGCCGACCTCGACGTTTCGGTGGACGGCGACACCGCCACCCTGAAGGGCTCTGCCCCCAACCAGGAGACCCGCGAGAAGGCGATCCTGGTGGCCGGCAACGTCAACGGCATCGCTTCCGTCGACGACCAGCTCACCGTCGAGTCCACCGAGCCGGAGGCCACCTTCTACACCGTCGAGCGCGGCGACACCCTGGGCAAGATCGCCCAGGAGCACTACGGTAAGGCTTCCAAGTACCCGGTGATCTTCGAGGCCAACAAGCCGATGCTCACCGACCCGGACAAGATCTACCCCGGTCAGGTGCTGCGCATCCCCGCCCTGGACGACTGATCAGCACGTTAGATCCGCACCGGATCGATGAAGTCCACCTCGAGCCCGCCCGCGGGATTTGAGGCCTAGGACGAGAAAGACGGCCATCTCCGCTTTGCGGAGGTGGCTGTTTTTCTTTGGGCGAGCGTTTCTTTTTGACAGACCGTTTCTTTCTGAGAGGCCGTTTCGCTTCGAGTGACTCGTGCCGGTGCTGTCTTGAGTCGTGGGAGGACCGGGAGAGGTGGGGGTAGCGAGAGGGTGGGCGCGGGAGATCGGCAACAGCCTCAGGCTTCTTGGGCGATGGGAGCCGGGGCGTCTTCCAGCTCCCGCCAGCGCTCCACCAGGGCGTCCACATCCTGCTGGATTTGCAGCCGGCGGCGCTGCAGCTCCTCCCGCTGGCGCTCGGAGGTCATCAGCCGAAGGAAGGCGCGGGCCTCGGTGGTGAAGCGTCCCCGCTGCTCGTGGAAGCGCAGCGCAACCCAGCCGCTGGGGGGCGCCAGGAGCAGCACCAGGGGAGCCCAGCGCCAGTCGAAGAAAACACCCACCGCCACCGTTTCCAGCAGCCAGGTGAGGGGGAAGACGATCAGCGAGGCGAAGAGCTTATAGGTGCTCTGCACGTCCAGCTTTTCCGCCAGCCTGGTCGCCAGCAGGCGCACCGCGCGGTAGGGAGGCCAGTTGAGGACGGTGCCGAGGACGGCTACCGGAAGGCGTAGGCAGGCGGTGGCGGCGGTGTGCAGCAGATAGCGCACCACCGCCCAGCGGGAATAGCGGGCGCCGACCTGGTCGTCCCGCAGGCCGCAGGCGGCCAGGAGCTCGTCGTATTCCCGCACCGCTCGGGTGGTTGCCTCGACCCGCTCCGGCTCGGCGGCGGCGAGGTGGCGATGGCCGCGGATAAAGGCGCGCAGCATCTCCGCCCGCTGGGCCAAGGGCAGGCTGCCGGGCAGCGGCCGCTGCGGCTGGCTCCATAGCTCGGCGGCCTGTTCCAGCAGCTGCGCCTGATCCCAGGAGTCGAAATTCACCGTCACCCGCCTCAGGCCGTCGTCGAGAAGAGTGGTGAGGTGCTGGGCGGCGCGAAACTCCTCCGGGATCGAATCTTCTTCGGAGCCCCCGGAGGTTCCAGGCCCGGAGTCGGCGATCTCCGCGGGCACCGCAGGCATCGAGTCCAGGGTCTCCCGCAGCAGGATCGGATCTCCCACCTGAATTAAGGCCCGGGAGCGGAAGCGGTGCTTGGCGTCGAAGGTCAGGCCCACCGGGATCAGCTGAATATTCAGCGGGCCAAAGCGCTCCTCGGCGCCGAGGGCGATGCGCGCGGCGCCGGATTTCAGCGGCTGGAGGGCCGGCTCGCTGTGGCTCTTGCCTTCCGGAAAAAGGGCGATCAGGCCGCCGTCCCGCAGCGCCTCATAGCTGGCGGAGAAGGTCTCCTGGTTGCGGCTGGTATCGACCCCATCCTGGCGGCGGTAGACCGGAATCACCTGAGCCCAGCGCAGCAGGGGGCGCAGGATCGACAGCTCCCACAGAGTGCTCTTGCCCAGCAGTCGGGGCATGCGCGGCGCCACGGCGGCCAGCAGCACGGCGTCCATTAGGGAGTTGACGTGATTTGCCACCACCAGCACCGGGCCAGCGGCGGGGATCTTTTCCTCTCCTACCACCTCCAGCCGACGGAAGAAGATCTTCGCTAGATGACGGGCGAGAGAGCGCAGCCAGCGGGCGGCACGGGGAGGGCTGTCGGCGGAGGTCTCGGGGCTTACGGCAGTCTCTGGGTTCACGGAGGTTTCCGGGTTCACGGGGGGCTCTTGGCTCAGGGGGGCTTCAGGGCTCACGGCGAATCGCTCCCGGCCTCCGCCTGCCGCGACTCCCAGCGTCTCGCCTGGGCCAAGCCTTCCGCCTCGTCGAGGGTGCGAAGGCCCAAGAGGCCAAGGATGAAGAAGGCGGCGGTGGAGAGGATCGCCACCCGCTGATTGCCGCTGGCGGAGGAGATGATGCCGAAGACGAAGGGCCCCACCATATAGGCGGCCTTGCCCGCCAGGCCCCAAAAGCCGAAGAGCTCGGCGCTCTTGCCCGCCGGGGCGAAGAGGCCCACCACCGCCCGGGCGGCGCTCTGCAGCGATCCGATGCCGAGACCGGCGGCCATCGCCGCGATCCAGAACTGACCCTTGGTCTCCACAAAGAAGCAGCCGACGCAGACCGCGATCCACAGCCACAGGGTGAGCTCCAGGGTGCGGCGCCCGCCGATGGCGTCCTGCAGGAAGCCGAAGGCCAGGGCGCCGAGGGCGGCGGAGAGCTGTAGGGCGATAAAGAGCTGCACCACCTCATCGGTGGTGAAGCCGATGGTGCGCTCGGCGAAGACCGCGGCGAAGGCCACCACCGTAGTGAGCCCCGCCTGGAAGAAGAAGAAGGCGACGAGGAAGCGAGAGAGCTGGCTGAGCTGCTTCAGCGAGGCGAGAGTTTCCCGCAGACGCTGGGTGCCGACCCGGGCGTAGCCGCCGAGGCCTCGCCTCGGGCCGCGGGGGGCGCGCTCCCGCAGGAAGAGAAAGGTCGGCAGGCCGGCGGCGAGGAAGAAGAGGGCCGTCAGCACCCAGGCGAAGCGCAGATCGGCGAGGGCCTCGCTGTGCTGGGGGGAGAAGAGCTCCTCTGGAGTCAGGCCGAGGCCGCCGAGGAAGGGGCGCACCAGCAGCAGGCAGGCGAGCCCTCCGAAGTAGCCGACCCCCCAGCCGATGGCCGAGACTCGGCCGATGGTGCTGGGGGTGGAAATCTCCGGCAGGAAGGCGCCGGCGAAGTTCTCGCCGAAAGAGAAGGCGATATTCGACAGCACCAGCAGGGTGAGGGCCAGGGCGATGCCGCCGGGCAGAGCCCACCACAGCGCCGCGGTGCAGACCACGCAGGTGGAGTAGGTCAGAAAGAGAAAGAGCTTCTTGCGCCCGCTGTCGTCCGCCACCGCGCCGACCAGGGGGGAGAGGAGCATCACCACCGCGTTGGTGATCAGAATTGCGGTGCCCCAGAGAAAATCCGCCTGCGGACCGGCGGCGACGAATTTCGTGAAGTAGATGCTGAAGGCGACGGTGATGATCAGGGTGGTGTAGCTGGAGTTGGCGAAGTCGAACATCGCCCAGCCGAAGATTTCCCGGCGCTGAACCGGAGGATGGTTCCCGGCGGCAGCGGCGGGAGCCTGAGAAGAAACCGTCGATGGATCATGGGTCATACGGGAATTATGCCTCAAAGCTCTCGGTCGCGAGGGGATCCAGCGGTCGGCGGCTCGATAGAGGTCTCTTGGGCCGAGCGCGCCTGGACCGGATGTCGAGGGATTGACTGATACCATGGCGCCACTCATGCCGTCCTATGACCCACCGCCCCGCGGTCTGGTGCTCTTCGCCTCCTCGGAGGGCCGAGATCGAGCCCAGCGTCGCGCTCGAATCGTCTATGTCCTGGTGGTCGTTGCCGTCACCCTCGGGGTGATCTGGCCGATCTACCCATGGGCTGCCGCTCGTCTGCCCTCCCTTCTCGGCCTGCCGCCCTCGCTGGTGTGGGTGATCGCCGCCGTGGTGGCGATCTTCTTCGCCACCGCCGGGCTCTTCGCCCTCGATCGGGCCTCGCAGCGCGGTCCTGGATCCGGGAGGCCTGGAGTCGAGAGACCTGGGGCCGACGGATCTGGCGCATCCGATGAATTCCGGGGTGAAGCATGAGCGCCGGCACCATCGCCCTGCTGTGCTGCGGCCTCTACCTGCTGGTCAGCCTGGTGGCGGGGATCCTGCCGGGGCTGCGGGTCTCGAAGAGCGTCAGCGGCTACGTGGCCGGCGACCGCTCGATGAACCTGCTGGTGCTGTACTTCGTTCTCGGCGCCTCGATCTTTTCGTCCTTCGCCTTTCTCGGCGCCCCGGGATGGGCCTACTCCCGAGGCGCAGCGGCCTTCTACATTCTGGGCTACGGCGCCGTAGGCATGGTGCCCCTCTACTTCTTCGGCCCCCGGACTCGGCGCCTGGGGCAGCGCTTCGGCTTCGTCACCCAGGCGGAGCTGCTCTCCTTCCGCTTCGAGAGCCGTACTCTCTCGGTGCTGCTGGCGGTGCTCAGCTTCATCGCCTTCATTCCCTACCTCACGCTGCAGATGAAGGGCGCCGGCTTTTTGCTGGCGACGCTCTCCGACGGCGCGATCTCCGAAGCCGTCGGTGCGGCGGTGACCTACGCCGTGGTGCTGATCTACGTGCTCAGCTCCGGGGTGCTGGGGGTGGGGTGGACCAATACCCTGCAGGGCGTGTTCATGATGGTGGTGGCCTGGGGCCTGGGGCTCTATCTGCCGCACCGTCTCCACGGCGGCGTCGGCGAGATGTTCGACTCCATCGCCGCGACGGTGCGCGAAGGAGCGCCTGCCCTGCTGGAGGCGCCGGGGCTGGCGGCGGACGGCACCCCCTGGAGCTGGTGGGCTTTTTCTTCGGCGGTGGTGGTCTCGGCCTTCGGCTTTACCGCCTGGCCCCATCTCTTCATGAAGAGTTACGCCGCCGCCAGCGATCGCGTGCTGCGCTGGACGGTGGTGCTGTATCCCACCTTCCAGCTCTTCCTGGTGCCGATTCTGCTGATCGGCTTCGCCGGGGTGCTGGCCTATCCGGGAGTCAGCCCCGCGGATCGAATCCTGCCGGTGATGCTCACCGAGGTGGAGCTCTCGCCGATTTTGGTGGGGCTGGTGTGCGCCGGGGCGCTGGCGGCCTCGATGTCCTCCGGTGATGCGATTCTGCACGCCGCCGCCTCCATCGCGGTGCGCGACGGCCTCGCCCAGGTGGCGCCCTCATGGGTGGGAGACGACGCCTCCCAGCGTCAGTGGATCCGCGGTGGGGTGGTGGTGGTAGCGGCCATCGCCTATTACTTCGCGGTGGTTTCGGAGGTCTCCATCGTCGCCCTGCTGCTCGGCGCCTACGGCGGCATCGCGCAGATCTTCCCGCTGCTCTTCTGCACCTTCTACTGGCCTCGGGCCACCGGCAAGGGAGCTCTGGCGGGGCTCGGGGGCGGGCTCGCCGTCAATACCTTCTTCCTGGTGCTGCCGCAGCTCAAGCCCTGGCCGCTGCACGAGGGCGTGTACGGCCTCGCCGCCAACGTGCTGCTGCTGGTGGTGGTGAGCCTGATGACCCGGCCCGGGGATCCGGAGCGGCTGCGGGCGTGCACCGAGGCCTGAGACCAGCGCCGCGCCCGATGGAGCGAGCATGACGATGAAAGACAAGGCGAAATCCCCGGCGGGCTCCAGCATCGCCGGGCGCGTCCCAACGGGACAGCTGATCCTCTTTGCCCTGCCCTCGTTCATGATCGCCTTGATGCACGGACCGATGTACGGAGTGCTTCCAGGCATTTACGGGAAGTACTTCGGCGTCGATCTCGCCGTCGTCGGGACCGTCGTCCTCGTTTCCAAGCTCTTCGACGCCGTGACGGATCCGGTCATCGGCTTTCTCAGCGACCGCACCCGGACCCCGATCGGCGCCCGCAAGCCCTGGCTGATCGCCGGCGCGGCGGTTACCCTGCCGGGCCTCTACTTCCTTTTTTCCCCGCCGCAGAGCGTGACGACGGCCTACTATCTGGGCTGGTCGCTCGTGATGTACCTCGGCTGGACGATGTCCGAGATCCCCTACGGCGCCTGGACTACGGAGCTCTCTAGGGATTATTCGGAGCGCACCCGAATCTCGCTCTATCGCGCGGTGGTGGCTCTCTTCGGCAGCTTGGCGATGGCGCTGGCGCCTCTGCTGCCGATCTTCGACGGCACGGAGATGACTCCGGAGGTGCTTCGCTGGCTCGCGGTGGTCGTGGTGATCGCTCTGCCCATCACCACCGCCATCGCCGTCCTCTTCGCGCCGGTCGGAGATCCTCGTCTGTCGGATACGGCGGATCGATGGAGCGCGATCTTCGCTTCGGTGCGGCGCAACCGGCCCTTTCAAATCTTCACTATCGTTTACCTCATCCAGGGTCTGGGATGGGGCATGACGAGCTCCCTGAGCTTCATCTATTTTGATACTTACCTCGGCATCGGGGACAAGATCAGCGCGCTGATGGCTCCGGCGATTCTGATTTCCCTCGTGGCCCTGCTGACCTGGGGCAAGATCATAAAGAAGATCGGCAAGACGCCCGCCTGGGCGTTCAGCATGGCCGGGACGGGAGGGTTCATCCTGGCGATGGCCTGGATCGATCCCGGCCCAGATTCCTTTCTCCCCTATCTCCTCGCCAGCTGCGCGATGGTTTTCGCCATCGGCGGAGCGACCATCGCTCCCCTGGCGATCATCGGAGATATCGTGGATTACGACATCCTCAAGACCGGGGTGAATCGGGCCGGTAGCTACATGGCTCTCTTCACCCTGGCGGTCAAGGTCAACCTCGCGTTGGGGAGCGCTGTGGGTTTCTACCTCATCGACCTCTTCGGCTACGATCCGCAAGGGGTGGAGCATGGCAGCACCGCAATCCTGGGGCTGCAGCTCTCGTACATCTACCTTCCGGCGCTGCTCTTGGCGAGCTCGTCGCTGATCATCTGGCGATTTCCCCTCGATCAGCGACGGCACGGCATCGTTCGGCGACGCCTCGAAGCGCCCGCGGCACGTGAAACCTGAGCTTCTGACAGGCTGATGAACTATGTGATAATCTAAAATTATATCGAATGCTACCTTCCAGCACGACAGCTTCTGACCACACCTTTCGTGAGGAGAAATCCATGTCGCATGTCCACGTGACCCGTTACCGCCCCGGCAAGAATGGCGAGGTTCGCGACGCCGTGGCTCAGGTTGCAGCGGCTATCTCAGAAGTCGATGGAGTGATCAGCTCCCGCGTCTTCGGGGACCACAGCCACGTCATTCTGATCACCGAATTCGAGAAGTGGGCCGTTCTCGACAGCTTCGAGGGTAACGACGCGATTCGGTCCGCTCTGCCGCCTCTGGCACGAGCCGAAGACGGGCGCGGCGAGTTCTGGTTCGGCCAGTAAGCACAGCTCGCCCCGCTCAGATCGCACGATGAAAGGGCTTCGTCTTACCGAGACGAAGCCCTTTTGTCTTTGGCCGCAGAAATGATTTGCCGAGCCTGCCTGAAGGGCTGGCATCGCGCCCGATCCAAACTAATCGTCGAAACAAGCTGGTTCGAGGATTCGGCCTTCAGGAGCTGAAGGCGCGAATACCCGGGAACTATCCTAGGTGGAGGCCAAGAGATGAACCTGGTCCGGTATTGCGTCGCGTTGATCTGCTTGTCATTTTTGACTGGATCTTCGGGTCCCCTCGCGGCCCAAGGGGAGTCGGCTCAGCGAGAGGAAGAAGAGGCCCGAGTGCCCCTGGAGTCCTTCGATGACGAAATCACCGTGACCGCGCGCAAGCGCGAGGAGAGCCTTCAGGAGGTTCCCGTGGCGGTCACGGTGGTCTCGGGTGACGTGCTGGAAGAGAGTGCAGCGGTCGACCTCTCGGATCTTCAGCCGAGGGTGCCGAATTTGACGATCTATCCTTCTCGAGCGCAGTCCAACACGGCCACGGCCTTCCTTCGCGGTGTGGGTCAGATCGATGCCTCCTGGGGAGCTGATCCGGGCGTTGGCATCTATCTCGATGACGTCTACCTGGCTCGGCCCCAGGCCGCGCTCCTGGAGCTCTTCGACGTCGAGAGAGTCGAGGTGCTTCGCGGCCCTCAGGGGACCCTCTACGGCAAGAACACGATCGGCGGCACGATCAAGTACATCACCCGAGCGATCACCGATGACTTCAGTGGATCCATCGGCAGCACCATCGGTGAGTTCGGCACTCTCGACTTCAGGGCCAGCGCGAGCGGCGCGCTGATCCCTGGGCGGCTGCGGGCGAGGGTGGCCGTCGCGTCGCTGAACCGCGACGGCTACGGCGATAACCTGCTGACCGGGGGGGAGGTTTCCAACGAGGACACGCAGGCGTTTCGTCTCGCCCTCGACTGGGTCGCCGCCGCCGACGTCAACGTTCAGCTTCGCCTCGATCGGACCGACGACGATTCCGCGGAGCAGGGCCTGACCCGCCTGGAATCGAATTTCCTCTGCCCTTTCTTGAACACCGTTTGTGACCCCCTGGGCCCCTTCACCGTCGAGAGCGGTTTGGAGCCCCTGAACCGCGCCGAGTCCGAGGGATACTCTCTCATCGTCGATTGGGCGGTCAACGATCGCTGGAGTCTCAAGTCGATCACCGCCTATCGGGACTCAGAGCGGGAGGGAAATATCGATTTCGACACCTCTCCATCTCCGATCACGGACATCTTCTCGCAGAGTTTCGAAGAGCAGACCACCCAGGAATTGCGCTTCGTATACGACGGGGGCGGACCTTTTGCAGGCGTGGTCGGTCTCTTCTACCTCGACGGCACCGCAGGGGGGCGCTCCGACAACAACTCCTTCAATTTGTTCTTCACGACCATCCAGGGGTTCACCGACACCGATTCCATCGCTCTCTTCGGTGATGGAACCTACGAGATCTCACCGCGGCTGAGCCTCAACGTCGGGCTGCGCGTCACCGAGGAAGAGAAGCGGGTGGTGAACAACAATGCGGTCTTCACGGATGCGACCTTCACCACCCTCGCCGCCCAGATCGGGGACTTCGACGAGAGTCAGAGCTTCTCTTCCGTAGCTCCGAGGCTCGGCCTGCAATACGACTTCAGCGAAGACTTCATGGGCTACCTCACTCTTTCTCGCGGCTTCCGAAGCGGCGGCTTCAATATTCGAGCCTCGAACGCGGAGAATCCGCGGGACACCGTCCAGCCTTTCGACGACGAGGTCCTGACCATGGCTGAGGTCGGCTTCAAGGCGCTGCTCGCGGATCGCAGCCTGAGGCTCAACGTCGCGGCGTTCTACGGCGACTACGACGATATCCAGGTCAGCTCCTTCACCTCCTTCGACTCCGACGGCGATGGAGTCGATGACCTGGTCAGCGCTAGCTTCGTCAATGCCGGAGAGGCGACTCTCTCCGGCCTCGAAATCGAGTACGACTGGATTTCGAGGAGCGTCGACTGGCTAGGGATTTCGGGTAACCTCAGCTTTCTCGATGGTTCCTCCGATGGATTCCTGGACGAGAATAACGATGGCTTCGTGGATTCCCAGGTGCTCACCAATTCCCCGGACTTTTCCGGGCTCATCGAGCTGAGGTTCGACTTTCCGGCCTTCGGAGGTCTGATAACCGGCAGCGCCGGCTATGCATACCGCGACGATTCCGTGCTGACCAACGAGGGTGGCCCTGATCCGCGTGATCCCTCTCGGCCCCTCGAGCCCTTGGTCCAGCCTTCCTTCGGCTTGATCAACGCTCATATCGGCTGGCTTGCCGGGGACGGAACCTGGCAATTCACCCTCCACGGCAGAAATTTGGGTGATGAAGAGTATTTGCTGACGGGATACAACCTGCCGGCGATCGGGATCATCAACGGCTTGCTGGGGCCGCCGCGCACCATCGCGGCGACCGTGAGCTACAACTTCTAGGCCCCTCGGATCTCGGGCGGAGATCGGGCAGAACCCCGGATGGGCGGCTCGAGCCCGCCGGTCTAACAGAGATGCTTTGCGTTGCCCTCCGTGGGCGATCAGACTGTCGGGACGGAGATGGACGACCCGAGGGCTCTGCCGTAAACTAATTGTCGAGTTTTTCGATCATCTTTTCACCTACCGAGCTTCTGTCGCTGGCTCTCCCCACTTTCTGCTGGCTCTGCGAGCCTTTCCGGTACTCTGATGTCTCACCCCTCATCGCCTGACCCGAATTCCTCCGCTGCCGTCGACCCGCTCCACCTAGATCCCCCTCTCTACGCCACCTTCGAGGTTTTACAGGGCTTTGACCCGCCTCGGGAAGGTGTCGCTAAGCTGCTTCAGCTGCTCAGCCTGCGGGAGAAGACGGGGCCCTTGGATCTCGCCGCCTTCCGCGGCGACTTTGAGCAATTCGCCGCCCTCTTCCCGCCTCAGGGAGGCGTTCTGCGCTCTGCTGCGGAGGTCGGTGGGGTGCCCTGTGAGTGGGCTCGCCCGGCGGTGGCGGGACGAGGGGTGGTGATCTACTTCCACGGCGGTGGCTATGTCAGCGGTTCGGTGGCCACCCATCGGGACTTGGTGTGTCGTCTGGCGAAATCCGCTGAGTTTCCGGTGCTCTCGGTGGGCTATCGCCTGGCGCCGGAGCATCCCTATCCCGCGGCTCTCGAGGATGCCCGGGCGGTGTACACGGCATTGCTGGCTCAGGGGCGCTCCCCGCAGCAGATCGTGCTGGCGGGAGATTCTGCCGGTGCCGGTCTCTGTCTCGCTCTCCTGATGAATCTACGGGATCGCGGTGAGCCGCTGCCGGCGGGGGCGGCGCTGCTCTCTCCGTGGGTAGATCTCACCCACAGCGGCCCGAGCATCGAGTCTCGACGAGCTCTCGACCCGGTATTGCAGCCGCGGCTGCTGCGGGACGTGGCGGATGCCTATCTTCAAGGGGATGATCCGAGGCAGCCCTCTGTTTCTCCTCTCTTCGGGAGCTTCGAGGGTTTGCCGCCGCTGGAGATTTTGGTGGGCACCCGCGAGATCCTGCTGGATGACGCCCGCCGGGTGGCCGCCGCGGCGTATCAGGCGGGGATCGATGTGCGGCTGGAGATCTGGCGCCACCAGGTACACGTCTGGCCTCTCTTCGCTTCCCTCATCGAAGAGGGGCAGGAAGCCATCGAGCAACTCGGGGCCTTTTGCCATCTGCGCCTCTCTTCCGCGACCTGAGGCGTGCCAAAACCAGGGAATCGAGGAGCTAGAAGAGGGGCGTCCGGAAGCGAAGAAATTGCGTAGAAGATCTATTTCAAGACGAAAAAGCTTTCTTCTTGACGCGTCAGAAGGCCTCGAGGGGCAATTAATAGGCTTTTGGGTCAATCATTTAACTTGCTGAAAACAAAGGAGATATAGTTGAAATATATGAACTTGTCGGCTAGATTTCCGAAATGCCGAGTAAGAAAGCCGTGGGTGCCGCCCTTTCCGCGATCCTGAGAGAGCGCGGAATGAAACAGAAGGATCTCGCCGCCATCACCGGACTGGATCCTTCCCGCATCAGCCGAGTGGTGCGGGGCGAAGTGATGCCCACGGTGACCACCCTGGAGCGGATGCTCCGACCGCTGGAGATCACCGCGGGACAATTCCTCGAGTACGCGGAGCGCTTCGACGCCTTCCAGCGGGATCAAGGGATCACCAGCTGGCTGGCTCCGACGGAGTCTGGGTCCTCGGATACCGGCTGAGCCTCAGCGGGAGTCGCGGGCGTCCAGCAGGTCGTCGAGGTGGCGGTCGAGCCAGTCTGTGGCTCGCTGATGGTCGGCGAAGAGCCGCTCCCGGCGGCGAAACTCCGGCGGGTGGAGTCGCCGCCGACCGCCGGCCAGGGTGACGGGCATGGCGGCGTGGAGGAGCTCGTGGTGCACCACCGAGGCGACCACGTAGCGGGGTACTCCCGGGCGGTCGAGGACCGGATGGATGCGCACCAGCTCCTGGTCGGAGTTGTAGGAGCCGAGGCGAAGCACGCGGCGGCGCTTTTGGTGGTGCTGCCGGTGGCGCCCTCTGCCGCGGCGCCGGCGGGGGGAGGAGCCGCCGTGGCGGCCCCAGGTGATGGCGACCTTCAGCTCGCCGCCGAAGTATTGTTGATTGATCTCGTCCCGCAGCGCTTCGAGATCCAGGGTGCGGCCCTGGGGGCGCAGGGCCGGCGGGCGCTTCGGGGATCGAGTGGCGGCGCCGTGGGCGCTGTAGTGCTCCCGCAGCCGGTGGATGATGGCCTTGCGCTGGCTTGGGCTGGGGCCCGGAGGCCGCAGCAGATCGAGCAAATCCTCCACCACCTGTTCTCCCCGCTGGAGAAAACACCAGTGAAGCCGCAGGCTGAGGGCACGGCGATCCCGGGTCGGTCGCAGGCTCACCAGGCTGGAGCGATTGGCGTTCACGACAATTTCCCGAAGGGGTCCTTCGAGACCGATCTCGAGGGTTACCAAGGCTGCCTTCGCGTCTGCGGTGGGTAGCCCGGACACCGCCTCCCGCGCTGCCGGCAGCAATCGCAGCTTAGCCCCCAAATCCCTCTGTAGCTCCTGAAGCGACTCCCTCTGCGACTCCTTCTGCGGCTTCTTTGGTAGCTCTGCTGAGGAAGGCGCCGACAATTCGGCGGTCGGGGGATTCTGACTTGGGCTTTGTTCTGAGCCTTGCCGGGGCGCCGGGGCTTCGGCGGCTCTGGTTCCTGCCGCCGGGGAGGGGAGCGCATCCAGCGGCAGGGAGAGCTGTTGCTGGGAGGAGGGGCGAGAGCTCATGACCTAAGGATAGGCGAAGGGGGGAAGGAATGCCTCAAGGGATGGGGGCTGAAGGGATGATTCGGGGCGATCATCAAGAACAGCGATCCGGGGCAGTCATCAGGGTCGGGGAGCAGGGACAAAGAACGAGGGCCGGGATTCGAACGGCTGCTCCGTTCGTCTTCCCGGCCCTCTTGGCTGCGCTGGGATCGCTGGGATCAGGCTTGGTGCCTTTTCAGACTACCCGGGGGATCAGACTTATTGTTGCCCCTGGGGTGCGGAGGGGGAGACCAGCGGCGGCGGCTGCACCCAGCGATGAGGCGGGTTGGTCTCCAGCGTCTCGAGCAGCACCTCCACCGCCTTCTCGATGCTGGGATCCCTGCCGTCGAGGCGGTGCTCGTTGAGGTCGTAGACCTCGATGTCTGGCGCAACGCCCTCGTTCTCCACCACCCATTCCCCGTTCTCGTCGAAGATCCGGAAGTGAGGGGCGGCGATATTACCGCCGTCCACCAGATCCGGGTTGCCCTCCAGGCCGATGAGCCCGCCCCAGGTGCGGGTGCCGATGAGGGGGCCGAGGCCGAGCTTGCGGAAGTAATAGGGCAGGGCATCGCCGCCGGAGCTGGAATAGCCGTTGATCAGCATCGCCTTGGGGCCGTCGTGGGCGAAGTCCGGGGTGTGGAAGGGCTCTACCCGGTTCCCTGCCCAGCGGGACAGCGAGCGTCGGGCGAGCACTTCGATCATGCGATCCGGGATCAGGCCGCCGCCGTTGTAGCGATCGTCGATGATCAGGGCCTCCTTGCGCACCTGGCCATAGAAGAGCTTCTGCAGCATGCGGTTACCGTCTCCGGCGGTGTTCGGCAGGTGGATATAGCCGATGCGGCCGTCGCTGAGCTCGTCGACGATGCGCATGCGCTGCTTGATCCAGTCGATGTAGCGCAGGCTCTGCTCGCTTCCTAGGGTATGCACCAGGACCGAGCGGGCGTCACCGCCACCCGGCGACGAGGCGAGGGTGAGCTCGACGGTGCGGTCCGCCTTGCCCTCTAGCAGGCGGTAGGGATCGTCCGGGGCCTCCAGGGGCTCGCCGTCGATGGCCAGCAGGTAGTCGCCGACGGCGGCCTGGACGCCGGGCTCCTGGAGCGGCGAGCGATAGCGCGCATCCCAGCCCTCCCCCTGGTAGATCTCCGCCAGGCGGTAGCGGCCGCCGTCGCCGAGCTCCAGCCGGGCTCCGAGCTTGCCTCCGCTCACCGCCTCGACCTCGGGCTCATCTCCGCGACCGACGTAGGCGTGGCCGACCTCCAGTTCGCCGATGAGCTCACCGAAGAGCCAGTCCAGCTCGTCGCGGCGAGTGACGTGGGGCAGCATCTCGCCGTAGCGTTCCCCGAGAGCCTTCCAGTCGAGGCCGTGGATGGCCGGGTCGTAGAACCAATCCCGGGCGATCCGCCAGCCGTCCAGCCACATCTGCCGCCATTCCTGGCGAGGATCGATCTTCAGCCGCAGGTCCGCCAGGTCCAGGGTACCCTGACCGTCGGTGATCGCCGATTGGGTCCCGGCGATGGCCCAGCCCTGGCCCTTGGTGTAGAGCAGGTGTTGGCCGTCGGGAGAGATGGAGTAGCCGAAGAGATCGCTGCCCAAGGACACCGCCTCGCGGGCTTCCAGGTCGTAGCGGAAGAGGGCCGGAGCGCCGCTGGCGCCGAAGGTGGAGAAGAAGAGATGCCCGCCGAGCTGCTGTAGATCGGCGTATTGGCCCGGGGCGATGCCCGGAAGAGCGATGGTGCGGGAGACAAAGGCGTCGACGTCGAGGTTCGCGGCGCTGAGGCCCGAGGCTTCCTCGCCTTCCGCTGCCGACTCTCCCTCGGCCGCCGGCTCTGCTTCCGCAGCGGCGACCTCGACCTCGTCGCTGCGCTGCGGGAAGAGGGCCGGGGCGTCGGCGGTGAGGGCCGCGGCGTAGATCCGGGCGGCGTCGGTGTAGACGTAGTTGGTCTCGAACTCGCTGAAGGTCCAGTTGTAGTTGCGATCGGAGACGAAGAAGACCGTCAGGCCGTCGGCACTCCAGGCGGGGTCATAGTCGTTGCTCAGCCCGTCTCCCAACACGAGGGGGCCGGTGGCCTCGCCAGCTTCGCCGCCGAGGCCGTAGATCGCCACCGCCGGCAGGGCGGTCTCGGGATGGGTGGTTTCGTACACCAGCCAGCGGCCGTCGGGGGAGAAGGAATAGTCTTCTAGGTCCCCTTCGCGACCGCGGTCTACGGTAGTGATCTCCCCGCTTGCTACGGCGACGATGCGCAGCCGGCGGTTGCGGTCGGCGTAGGCCAGGTGGTCCCCGGTGGGGCTCCAAATCGGCTGATAGATCCAGACATCGCCGCCCTCGGTGAGCTGCCGGGTCTCCTCGCTACGGCCGCTGGAGAGCCAGATCTCCTGCTCTCCGCTGCGGTCCGAGACGAAGGCCACGGTGCTGCCGTCGGGACTCCAGGCGGGGGCCCGCTCGCGGGATTCCGGGGCGGTGCTGAGGTTGCGAACCGGGCCGTGCTTGGCCGGCACCGAGAGTAGCTCTCCGCGGGCGGCAAAGAGTGCGCGGCGGCCGCCGGGGGCGAGGGCGGAGCCCTCGATGAATTCCTCCACCGGCTTCCAGGTCGGCACGGTATCCGGGAAGGCGGCGTTGATGCTCAGGGGAATGCGCTCCACCGCCTCCGTTGCCAGATCCATGCGGTAGAGCCAACCGCCCTTGGTGAAGACGATGGATTCGGGGCCGAGGCTGGGCCACAGCACGTCGAAGGTCTGGTAATCCGTCACCTGCCGCGCCTCGCCCCCCGCCGGGTCGAGGACGAAGAGGTTGAGGGTGCGGGAGCGGTCGGAGGTGAAGTAGATGCGATCCTCTGAGGCCCAGAGAGGGAAGTTGTCGGTGCCCTCGAAGTCGGTGAGGCGGGTGGACTGGCGGGCGTCGAAATCGTAGAGCCAGAGATCCTGGGCGCGTCCGCCGACGGTGCGCTTCCAGGTGCGGAACTCTCGCGAGATGGGGGTGTAGGCGATGCGGCTGCCGTCGGGGGAGAGGCTGGCGCTACCGCTCTCGGCGATCTCCAGCGGCTGCGGAAGGCCGCCGGCGGGATCCACCGCCCACAGCGTGCCGACGCGGCGGCCGTGGGGCGTCTGGTTGGCCCGCACCAGCACCTTGCCGTCCGGCGTCCAGCCCTGGATCCAGTAGTCATAGCCGCCGCGGGGGGGCATCGAGCCGGGAAAGACGTAGTGGGTCAGCTGCCGCGGCTCACCGCCCTCGGCGGGCATCACCCACACCTGGCGGGAGCCGGAATACTCGGCGCTGAAGGCGATCCACTGGCCGTCGGGGGAGATTTTAGGAAAGAGCTCGAGGCCCTGGTGGCGGGTCAGTCGCCGGGCCTCGCCACCGCTGGAGTCGGCGCGCCACAGGTCGCCGCCGTAGACGAAGATCACGAAGTCGCGGTGAATATCCGGATAGCGCAGCAGGCGAGCCTCGTCGCCGGGGGTCTCCGGAAGGTCGGGAATCGAGGGGCCGGCGACGGTGGCAGGGGCCATCGCCAGGGTCCACAGCAGCGCGAAGGCAATCCAAGACCAGCGGTGATGCCGGCTCCGAGAACGGCGGCCATCGGCGGTCGGCGTTGGTGGATTTGGCGTTGGTGGATTATGGGGGCGCATTGAACGGTTGAGGTCATTCCACATCGAAACCCATCTCCTCGACGAAATTCATCAGTGGGCTCGCCGGATCACCGAGATCGGCGAGCCTCCGGGAGGATCCCACGCTGGTTGCGGTAGCTCAAGCGGGTAGGGATTGAGGGAGAGGCGTTTGCGTCACCACCGGGAAGCCTTCAGCCCGCGCTTGTTCTGAATCTTCGATACCGAGCTCACTTCGGATCGCTTCTTCAGAGCACTTAGCCCTCGGTGGTGTCGCAAACCTCTCAGCCTGGTACAGTACGGATCTCCGGGAGAGTAGTTCCTTACGCTCCCTGTCTTTCCCAAGAAAACAAGATAGATCTCGCCATACGAGGAGGATCAATTCATGAAGAACTGGATGCTCTTGCTTTGCATCGTGCTGCTCGCCGGGCTGACCGCCGTGGGCTGCGCCAACCCCGCCGCCGACGCTCCGGAGGCCACCGTCGAAGAGCCGGCGGCCACCGAGACCCCGGCCGACTCCGCCGAGGCCAACCCCGAGGCCGGCACCCTCTACGCCGTGACCCCGGACAACGGCTCCACCATCTCCTGGGTGGGCTCCAAGGTCACCGGCTCCCACGACGGCGGCTTCGAGGTCTTCTCCGGTGATCTGCTGGTCACCGGCGACAGCGCCGAAGGCTCCAAGGTGAGCGTGAACATCGACGCTACCTCCCTGTGGTCCGACAACGATGGTCTGACCGAGCACCTGAAGAGCCCTGACTTCTTCGAGGTGGAGACCTTCTCCACCGCTTCCTTCGAGTCCACCGCCATCGCCGCCAACGAGGCCGGCGGCTACGACGTGACCGGCAACCTCGACCTCCACGGCGTCACCAAGCAGATCACCTTCCCCGCCGAGATCGAGGTCGCCGGTGACCAGGTGGCGGTGGCCGCCGAGTTCGCCATCAAGCGCTTCGACTGGGGCATTGTCTACGAGGGCCGGGCCGACGACCTGATTCGCGACGACGTGCTGATCAAGCTCAACCTGGTGGCCACCAACAGCGCTGCCGGCGGTGCAGAAGAGGCCGCTCCCGAGGATGAGGCCACGGAAGAGGCCGCCTGAGGCGGGTTTTCCACAGCTAGGGGACGTTGACTTAGCGTCTCCGACGAAAAAGGGCGGCCCATGGGCCGCCCTTTTTTATTTGCCGAATCTTCTGCCGAAGCCTTCTGACGGGCTTTGGGGGCTGGGGAGGTCGGCGATCTCCCGCGAAGTCTCAGCTCTCGCTGTCGTTAGCGCATCGCCTTGGAGGAAACCTCCGGATGGCCTTTGACGAAGGCCACCAGGCGCTCGACGTAGGAGGCGAAGGGAGGCACCGCGATGCCGGTGTCGGCGAGGTCTTCGAGGGTGTTGTCGCAGGTGTAGTAGGTCGGGTGAACGAAGTAGTCGATGGCGGAGGAGGGGATCTGCATCACCCGGTAGACGAAGGGGACGTAGTCGATGGCCGCCTTGGCGGCGAATTTCGGCAGCGGAGCGCGCACCACCTTGCGGCGGCAGGCGCGGGCCATGATGTCCAGCAGCTCGTCCACCGTCGCCGGGTTCGGATCGCAGAGCTGATAGACCCGACCGGAGGTCTCGGGGCGCTTGGAGAGGGAGTCGATGGCCTCAACGATGAAGTCGCTGGGCACCAGGTTCACCCGGGTGGTCTGGGGATCTCCCACCACCGGCAGCACCGCCACCAGCGGCTGCCGCAGCAGCCAGCGCATCACGAAGTAGGGGCCGTCGAATTTCTGCGTCTCGCCGGTGCGGCTGTCGCCGACCACCACCGCCGGGCGGTAGACGGTGCAGGGTAGGCCCCGCTCCATGCGCTTCTGCACCTCCACTTCCGCGAGGTATTTGGTCTCCTCGTAGAAGTTGTTGAAGGTCTGGCCCTTGGCCAGGTCGGTCTCACGGAAGGCACCGGCGTAGCGCCCGCTGATATAGCAGGTGGACACGTATTGCACCCGCTCGAGGTTGGCGCAGCGCTCGGCGAAGTCCAGCACGTAGCGGGTGCCCTCGACGTTCACCTTATAGGCCGGGGGGCGGGGAATGGAGAGGTCGTAGATCGCCGCCAGGTGGAAGATCTCCGTCACCCGGCTGGCGAGCTCGCCCTCGTTGTCCAATCCCAGGTCGGGCTGGGTGATGTCTCCCTCCACCAGCTCGATGCGCCCTTCCAGAGCCGGGTTCTCGCCCTCTAGCTCCGCCACCTTCTGCCGCGCCAGGGCGGCAAATTTCGACTGCACCAGGCAGACCGCTCGGGTTTGGTCTCCCTCTTCCCGCTGCAGCACCCGCGGCAGCAGTCGCGCTCCCAGGAAGCCCGGAAAGCCGGTGAAGAAGACGGTCGAGGAAGTGGTGCTCATGGTGCGGGGCTCCTGCTGCGGTGGACGGGAAGGATCCTCGAGGGATCAGCGGACCGGTGGGCGCCGCGTCGCGGCAGAAAGGCCGCGCCGCGCTGCGGCAGGAAGTATACCGCGCCGCGGCAGAAGTCCCAATGCAGGAGCCGGGAATGCAGCAGGTCATCTCATCAGGAGCCTGAAGATCGAGCCTTCAGGTCCGGTCCCAGCGTACGTACACCTCCCTGAGCTGGAGCCAGAGGAAGAGCTGAGAGAGCAGGTTGGCGGCCAGGACGATCAGCACCGCCGTCAGAGTCCAGGGCTGAGGGGCCTCCTCGGCGAGAGTGATCCTGGTGAGCACCAGCGCGGCGATGAGTAGCGCCACCTGGAGGGTGACGAAGAGGTTGAGTCTGGTATCCCAGACGAGGCCGGATCGGTCTGCGCCGGGGTGTCCCATGACCGCATAGGAGACGCTCATCATCGCCGGCAATCCCGCGACCATGAGCACGGCGGGGAAGGGCGGTAGGGTCCAGGGAGCGTAGCTCTCTGTTGCTGCACCTACGACGGGAGCCAGAGCGAGGAGCCCTCGGCCCAGCAGCAGCAGGGGCCCCAAGGCAAAGAGGAGAAAGACGGCCTGTCCCAGCAGGGCCTCTCCAAAGGCGGCGCGGGTCAGCTGGTGCCGCGAGAGAGGGTAAGGCAGCGTGCGAGTGAAGGGCGAGGGGTAGAAGCTGGTGTAGAAGATCATCGTGATCCACGCGCCCAGCAGCAGAACTTCGCCGCCGTAGTCGCGCTCTTCCCCGCTGTCGACGTGGAGATAGCTGAGCAGGGTCTCCCACCAAGACGCCAGCGTGAAGGACTTTCCGGCCTCGGTGAGGTCGAGCAGACTGACGACGAGGATCGAGAGAAGGATCGGGAGGGTGATCACCAGCAGACTGAGGACCCAGGGCATACGGCGGGTGCCGTAGCGCTCGATTCGAGCGCCCCGAATCCACCGTTGCCAGCTGTCGGGAGAAGAGGTAGAGCCTTTCGAGGCCAGCTCCACCGGTCGTCCCCCACGTCCCCAATGTCCTCGAAAGTGGCCCACCGCTTGGACTCCGACGTTGTAGGCAGCAGGGTTCGAGGTGAGCGATTCCGGGCCCTCCACGACGCGGCGGAAGAGTCCATCGGAGAGGCAGAAGCGGATCAGGATCAATCCACCGAGCCAATAGACGGTCGCCGCGGCGGGAGAGAGCACCCAGGGAAGGGTGTGCAAGATCGTCAAGGCATAGGTGAAGAGCACTCCGACGCCGACCACCAGCAGGTTGGGATAGGGAAGCAGGCTGATGGCGAAGACGGCGAGGGCGAGTCCGCTTCCGGTGTATGGATCAATCGCTGGGTCCAGCAGTGAGCCCAGGGCGCCACTGAGGATAGCCAGCAGAGTGAGTACCCAGCCGGCGCGGCGAATTCCGGTGCGATAGCCGGGCCAGATCTGGTGATGGCGAATCCGCTGGAGCGTTCTCAAGGCGAGGGCGGCGAAGCAGCCGAGAACGAGAGGGATAGAGAGGATCAGCACCGGCCCGAGCTCGAGACGCACCGAACCGCGCTCGTTCTCTACCCAGAGGAAGGGAACGAGGAGCGCGGTAAGAACGATGATCATCGACAGATGAGTGCCCCCGGCGCGCAGCATCATGCGCCACAGGAGCGAAGAAGGTCTCGGAGTCAGCAGGCTATCGGTGGATGAGCTCATGGGAAGATCCTCAGAACGATGGGCGCGAAGACCCGCGAAGGGATCGTGGGGACGTCATGGACTGGACGGAAGGATAGGAAATCAGAAGGGGCGAGGCCTGCGCGACCAATCCCGCGACGAGGACTCGGTATTGAAGCAGTGCCGTTTCGGCGGCTCCGCCCGTCAAGCTCGATTCCACACCCGGTAGACGGTCCTGAGCTGGAGCCAGAGCAGAGCTTGGGTGAGGAGCCAGGTGCAGAACAGGGTGAGCTGAAACGCGAGGCTCCAGGGGAGAGGCGATCCTTCCTCCTGGGTGATGCCCGCGAACAACAGCCCGGCGATCAGCAGCAGCCCTTGGCCGACCAGCAGGGCCGGCTGGAGCTTGTCTTTGAACTTTCCGCATTTGCCGTCGTTGGGTCTGCCGATATAGCTATAGGAGAAGCCCAGCAGGAGGGGGAGGCCGAGGAACATCAGGGTGGCCGGGAACGGAGCGGGGGCCCACAGCACGTTGTGGCCGAGTTCTCCACCCTGGCGTTCCACGAGCCAGCGGATCCCGTTGCCCAAGGCGATGACCGGCACCAGGAGAAAGGCCAGGATCTGAGCCTGAGAGACGAGGGCATCGACAAAGGCGGCGCGATGGGCGTCGCGGCGGCCTAGGGGGTAGAGCAGGCTGCGGGTAAAGGGGGCGGCGAAAACGGTGACGTAGGTCATCATCGAGATCCAGAATCCAGCTAGCAGGCTCTGGGTGCCTTCGTCGTCACCGGGCCAGGTGAGGCAGGCGCGGGTCAGCGATTCTGCCCAGGCGGCTCCGGATCCCAGCTGGCCGGCTCCATGGAGACGTAGGGCGCTGACTGCGATGAGGGAAAAGAGCATCGGAACCGTCAGCACCAGGAGCGGCAGGAGCCAGGGAAAACGGTGGCTGCCGAAGCGCTCTACCGCCGCGGCGCGGAGCCATTGAAGGGTGCGCCGCGACTCGCCCGCGCCCGCGATTTCGACCTTCCGGTGGCCCCGGCGCCAGTGCCCCCGCATCGTGGCGAGGGCGTTGGGGCCGGTGCTCCAGGATTCCGGATTGGTCGCGAGGGCGGCGGGGCCTGTCACGACCTGGCGAAAGAGGAAGTCAGAGAGACAGAGCCGGATCAGCAGCAGCCCGCCAACGAGATAGAGAGCCGCCGCCGAGGGGCTTGAGAGCCAGGGAAAGTCGCCTCGGAACAAGCCAAAGAAATAGGCGAAAGCCAGGGCCGGCGCGGCGACGAGCACATTGGGGTAGGGAATCAGGCCGAGGGCGAAGATCGCCAGGGCGACGGAGGCTCCGAGAAAGGGCGAAACCTCGGCGCTCAGGAAGGAGCCCAGCAGGCCCACCGTCAGCGCCAGCAGTGCGAGACTCCAGCCGTCTCTGCGGATGCCGGCCCGGTACCCGCTCCACAGGTGCTGGTGGGTGACCCGCTGGAGCATTTGGAGGCTGATGCCCGAGGCACAGCCGATCAAGAGGGGAAGCGATACGACCAAGAGCGCGGTGAGGCTAAAGGGTTCGTCGAGATCAGGGGCGGAGCTCCAATAGGTAGGGATGGCGCCGCCGGTGACGAGGATCGCCAGGAAGAGGTAGCCGCGGGCAGCGCGGGGCAGCAGGTGCCACAGCAGCGAGGGGAAGGTCCCCGAGCGAAAGGCGCGCGCCGGAGAGGTTCGCCGCAAGACTTGCGACTCGGTGGTCACGACGCCTCCCGCAGCCAGCTGTCCCGAGCCCGGGTGAGCAAGGGGAAGATCTCGTCGAGGGTGAGGGCGCGCGAGTTGACGCTCACCCCGTGGCGCTGCTCGAAGGCTTTGCGCTCCTCATCGCCGACCCCATCGGTCCATAGCTGCGCCTGGGGGCCCTCGATGATCTGGCGCACCACGAAGCTCTCGGGAAATTGGTGGGGGAGGGGCTCACCCTGAGGGGAGAGCACCTGCCAGCGGGCGTAGCGCTCCTGAAGCGAGTCCAGGGGCTGATCGGCGGTGAGCTGGCCGTCGTGAAGGCAGACGATGTGGTCCACCACCTTCTCGACGTCCCGCAGCACGTGGGAGGCGATGACGATGGTGGTCTCGTGGCGCTCCCGCAGCAGCTCGAGGAGAAAGTGCAGGAGCTCGGAGCGGCCGAAGGGGTCGAGGCCCGCGGCGGGCTCGTCCAGCAGCAGCAGATCCGGGCGATGGCCGGTGGCGAGCACCAGGGCGAGCTTCTGTACGTTGCCCGGGGAGAGGCTGCCGACCCGGGCGTCGAGCTCCAGCTCCAGCTGGCCGACCAGGCGCTGTTCCAGCTCGACGTCCCAATCCGGGTAGAAGGAAGCGACGTAGCGAATGTGCTCTTCGACGCTCATCCAGTCGATGAAGCGGCTGCGCTGGTAGACCATGCCGATGCGGGCGAGGGTGGCGGAGTCCAGCTTGGGGGCCGGGCAGCCGAGAACCTCCACCCTGCCCCGCTGCGGAAGGACGTCTCCAATGAGATGGCGCAGCAGGGTGGACTTACCGCAGCCGTTGCGCCCGATGAGGCCCACCAGCGAGCCCTGGGGAACCTGCAGCTGAAGGCGCGACAGGGTAGGCGTCGACCCTGAACGGCCGCGCGAATAGCTGTGGGATAGATCTTGAACGTCGATGGCGAGGGTCATGACGCCTCCTCGGAATCTCGGGAACGAGCAGAGTTCTTGGCAGACGGGCTTTTGGGTGAAGGAGGAATCGCGGTGTTCTGAAGCTCTTCACGATAGAGGGTCACCGCTTCCTCCGCGGGGACGCCGAGCTGATGGGCGAGGGTGGCGCAGGGGTGGAGGGCCTCCCGCAGAGGCTCGAGACGGCGCGCCTCGACTTGGGCTTCCGGCTGCTCTCGAACCACCAGGGGGCGCCCGGGGCGGCGCTCGAGGACGCCGTCGCGCTCCAGCAGGCTGTAGGCTTTGCTCACGGTCATGGGATTGACCCCCAGGTCGGAAGAGAGGTTTCGGGTGGAGGGCAGCTCGGCTCCGGTAGAGAGCAGGCCGCTCGCGATGTGGACCTTGATTTGGTCCATGATCTGCCGGTAGACCGGCACGCCGCTATGGACGTCGACGACCAGCAGCACGGGGCGTCTCCCCGCCGCGGGGGGGGCGGCGCAAGAAGCGGGACCAGGGTGGAGAGGGTGTGGGGTGCATGGCTTTCTCGATCTGGTGTATTAGTGAACTAATGCGCTGAGGCGGATGGTAGGAGAGCTGAGGTGTATTTGTCAAGTAATACACTGATTTCCCTCAGCGGCTCCTCGGGATGGGTCTCGGGGGCTGGCCGATTGGAGCGCTCCCGAGGCCTTCCCCTCCCCAAGCCAGCTCCAAAACGAAAACGCACCGGCCGCCGAAGCGGTCCGGTGCGTTGGGGCGACGCGGCGATTCTGCCGGGTCGCTGCCTCGGGAGCTGGCTCCCGAGACGAGGGATGCTCGAGGCTCAGTGGATCAGAGGTTCAGCGACCAGTTGCTGGAACCGCTGACGGTCTGGGAATCCACCGCGGAGGAGAAGGTGACGGAGGTGCCAGGGGGAAGGTTCACCGTGCCGTTGACCAGGCGCAGAGGGGTCAGCACGTAGATGTCCACCTGCATGTTGACGTCGCTGTCGGCGGCGGTGATCACCATCTGCTTGGCGGTGATGTTGACGGTGTCGAGCACCAGGGCGCCGCCGGCGGTGCTGGCGAAGGAGAGGCCGCCGAGGGTCTGGGTGTTGTCGCCGAGGCTCCAGCGGCCCTCGTCTTGGGGCGCCTCGAAGATCAGAACCGTCGAGTTGCCGTTGGCCGGCAGGCCCGAGTAGGTGACGCGGATGGGGTAGTAGGTCAGCATGCTGCCACCGGCTTGTTCAGCAGCGAAGGACTCAGCCATGGTGATTACCTCTTCTATCGAGAATGGGGTCGAGAGTGTGAAATTGCGTTTCTACGGTCTGGGTGGGAGCCCTCGATGGGTCTCGACGGACCTGGATTCGAGGGGCGCCGGGCCTCTCAATGGCTCATGGAGGCGAGCTCGGAGGCGCTGTCGCTGGCCCAGCTGTCACTGGCTCAGCTGAGGGGCACGCTCCAGGAGGAGTTGCCGCCGACGGTGGTGCTGGAGGCGCGGGAGATGAAGGTCACCGTGGCCCCCTGAGGCAGGTTGACGTTGCCGCCGACTCGGCGATCCGGGGTCAGGACGTAGAGGTTCAGCGAGAAGTTGCCGTCGGCGTCGCCGCCGTAGACGATCACCTGCTTGGAGTTGGTGGTGAAGCTGTTGAAGTTCAGGTTGCTGCCGTCGGTACCGGTGAGACGGTAGCCGCCGAGGGTTTCGGAGTTCTCTCCGATGCTGAACACTCCGGCGTCACGGGAGGTGTAGATGCTCACCGTGCCCTGGGTATTGGCGGGCAGGTTGGTGAACACCATGGTCAACTGGTAGTAGAGGGCATCGTCGGCGGGAGGCAGGAATTCTTCGGCCATGGTTGTTCGTCTCCGAAGGGTGTTGGTTTGGGTTGGAGGGATCGACAACGAGACTCGACAAAGGCCCGCGGTGGGGCTTGATCTGTTTCTCTGATCGCGACTACGAAGTAGGAAGTTTGCGAAGCAGAGGGTTTGCGAACTAGAAAGTTTGAGAATTGCAGGATTTGGCTTCTCGAAGGGCGAAGACCTCTTGGCTGAGGATTGCGGCTAGAAGCTGGCTCAGCTTCCGAGGGTCAGGGCCCAGGAGCCGAAATTCAGCAGCTGGGTTTGATCTTCCGAGGACTGCAGGACCAGCCAGGCTCCGGGGGGTAGGGTGACCGAGCCCCGGGCTTCAGGGTGCGGTCCGGCGATGAAGAGCTGGAGCGTTAGGGTGGAATCCTGGTCGCCATTAGTGACGGTGAGCAGGGAGCGGGTGAGCTCGAGAGCCTGTAGGTTGACGTCGTCCCCGTTGGCTCCCTGGAAATGGCTGCCGAGCAGCATCTCGCTGCCTAAGGCCCAGGCCGCCGGCTCTCGCAGCTGCACCGAGGCGACGGTATTGGCGGGAATCTCGAAGAAGGTGAGGGTCACCCGGTGGCGTTGGCGGTGATGGGGCCAGTGGTGGCGGACGACGGTGCTCCCCTCTTCGGCCTGCTGGCTGGTTGGTGTGCCGGCATCTTGTGTGCCGACATCTGGCGCGCTGGTGAGCTCCTGGGCCGCTGCCGCAGAGGCGCGAAGCTGAGCTTCAGAGACGGCTGGGTCTGGTGTCTCGGCCTGGGTGCCAGATGCCGGCTTTGACGCCTGCGCCGACTTCTTTGCCGTGTCGGTAGATGTCGTGGCTGCCTTCTTCTTGGTGCTGCGGGCGCTTCGAGCCGCCTGGCGGCGGGCAGCCCGGCCCCCCTTGGCGTTCGTGCCGGAAGTCTTGGTCGGGCCTCCCACGCTGGAAGCCTTGTCCTTATCGCCGCCTTGTCCGGCGCCGTCCGCGCCGGTGCCCTTCGCTTGATCTTTGCTCATGGTTCGATCCAGGGTTCAGCTCGAGTGAGCGATTCAGTGAGCGTTGAAATGACGGTCTCGAGGTACACGTCTCCTGTGCGGGCCCCAGGGGTCTTCGCTCCATGCCTGCCGGTCTAGCGGGCGGCGGTTCGAGGTCGGACACTTCCAACGAGGAAGCGGGTCTCGAGACCGGAGGCGGGAGGGTGGGAGCGGGCCGCTAGTGCGCAGGCGCTCAGTAAGGGTTGGGGATGAGAAGGGAAGACTCGATACCGCTAACGATAGCTCTGCGGCGCGAAACACCTTTTCTCAAGTTCTACATCAAGATCTGTCTCGCTGAATTAAAGCACGGTGTCGTGGTGGTGACAACTGCGAAAGCAGGCAATTTCGCCGTCTTTGGTAGACCACTCAAGTTCTTGATTCGAGGGTGTGTTAATGGGGCTTTGCCGACTTCTAGAGGCGCCGAAGGGCTCGGTGATGTCGAGGAAGACAGGGCCTTCTCTGGCTGCTTTCCTCGGGCTGCCGTCCAAGCTCCTGAGGGACGCTTTTATGGCTCTCGCCTGCGGCCTTTTCAGGCTCTCTTGATGCCTGTAGGCGAGAGAGTGAACGCTTCGTTACATGGATTGTCGAGATTTGAAGAAAAAAGCCGAGGATGGGACTGGCGCTCCTCGGATGTCGTTTCGATCCAATACCTTGCCGCATCCCTTCTTCGGGCTCATTCCGCGGCGGGCGCTGCTTGAGGCGGCGAAGGCAGTTGGTGTATCCTGCCCCCACATCGAGACTCGGAAAATCCCCTGGCGGCGGATTCAACCTGCGACTGTCTAGCTTCGGAACGCGCAAGCGCGAGTCCGGCGAGGACAGGAGGAGCCCATGCCCGTCCAGCCTACCTACCCCGGTGTTTACGTTCAGGAAGCGCCGAGCGGGATTCGGACCATCACCGGTGTGTCCACCTCGGTGACGGCCTTTCTCGGTTTCTTCCGTAAAGGCCCGCTCAACCAGCCGCGGCAAATTTTCAACGTCGGCGATTTTCAGCGCGAATTCGGCGGTCTCGATACCGAGAGCGAGGCGAGCTACGCCATTGAGCAATTCTTCCTCAATGGTGGCGAGCAGGCGTGGGTGGTGCGCACCGCGGCGTCAGATACGGCAAATCCCTTGGGGACGTCCTCGGTGATCGCCGCCTCGGCGCCGGGCAAGGACGGCATCCCGACCGTCAAGGTGGATGCCTCGAGCCCCGGCTCGTGGGGCAATAACGTCAAGCTGGACATCGATTGGGCGACCAGCAATCCGCTGGAGTTCTTCAACATCACGGCCACCGAATTCGTCGTCGAGGATGGCCAGCCGCGGGTGATCCAGACCCTCACTATCCGCAACCTCACGATGGATCCGTCGGCGCCGAATTACGCCGTGTCGGTGATCCAGCAGACCAACGGCAGCCTGGTGCAGCTGGAGGATCTACTGCCCGATACCGGCGGCGTGCCGCCGGAGGGGGGCTGGCCGAGGCCGGCCCAGACCGGCACCGTCGGCGAGAAAATTCAGAACAGCGACCTGCCCTTCAAGGGCGGCACCATGACGGTGCAAATGGGAGACCAGAAGTACACCGTCACCGTCGCCAAGGCGGACACCCGGTTCCAGCTGCCGGCGGTGGTGCAGGCGGCGCTGCGCAGTCAGCCGGCGCTCTCCAGCGCGGTGGTGGAGATGGTGGCGGACTCCCTGCGGGTCTTCCTCACCGATCCTCTCTTGGCGAACCAGACCCTGGTGTTCACCGGGTCCGCCGCCAACGCCCTCAAGCTCACCAAGGGGTTGGTGAACATCCAGCGCTACTCGCTGGGGGAAGGGGTCACCGCCGGGGCCCAGAGCGGCGCCACCAAGGGCGGCGACGGCCTGCCGCCGGGAGCCACCGAGCTGATCGGCAGCGAGTTCGAGCGCACCGGAATCTACGCCCTGGACTCGGTGGATATCTTCAATATCCTCGCCATCCCCCGTACCCGCGATCTCACCGAGACGGCGGCGATGTCGGTGATCCAGACTTGCCTCAACTATTGTGAGGCGCGGCAGGCCTTCATGGTGGTCGACATGACGGCCAACGTGAACAGCATCGAGGGGGCCCGCTCTTGGATGGAGGCTAACGCCCTGGTGGCCAACAAGAACGCCGCCGTCTACTTTCCCAACGTGATGGTGCCGGATCCCTTGAACGAGTTCCGGCTGCGGGCCTTTGGCCCTAGCGGCACGATGGCCGGGCTCTACGCCCGCACCGACGCTCAGCGGGGTGTGTGGAAGGCGCCGGCGGGAGTGGACGCGACGCTGAGGGGGGCGACCGCCCTGGAATACAAGATGACCGACGCCGAGAACGGCGCGCTCAACCCCCTGGGGATCAACTGCCTGCGCAATTTCCCGGTCTACGCCAACGTCTCCTGGGGTGCGCGCACCATGGTGGGCAGCGACCAGCGGGCTTCGGAATGGAAGTACATCCCGGTACGGCGGGTCGCGCTGATGATCATGGAAAGCCTGAGGAGAGGCCTGCAGTGGGTGGTCTTCGAGCCCAACGGCGAGGTGCTGTGGTCGCAGATCCGGCTCAACGTCAACGCCTTTATGCAGACCCTCTTCGTCCAGGGGGCCTTCAAGGGAGAAAGCCCCGAGCAGGCCTATAGCGTGAAGTGCGATGCCTCCACCACCTCCCAGAACGATATCGATCGCGGCATCGTGAACGTCGTGGTGGGCTTCGCGCCGCTGAAACCAGCGGAGTTCGTGATCCTGACGCTGGAGCAGCTCACCGGCCAGAGCGACTCCTAAACACCTCGAGGCCGCGAGGGCGATAGCCGCTCTCGCGACTCACCGCGTTGGTTCTTAGGAACGGAACGGTGTCCGGCTGAATGAGCAGCAGCAGAGGAAGACGCTCCGGGACCTCCTTCCGAGGTCTCACAACCTTCCTCGAGAGCCCATAGATGAGCTCGCTGATGAGCCTGCCGATGAGCCCACCCAAGATTTCGATATAGAGAGACTCGCGGTCGTTCAAAGATCGCTTGAGAGATTGAGAGGATTTTCGTCATGGTCATGTTTCCCGCCAATCCGGAACGCATGGATCCCTACAAGAACTTCAAATTTCGCGTCCGCTGGGAGGGGCGCTACGTCGCCGGAGTGAGCCAGGTGAGCTCTCTGCGACGCACCACCGAAGCGATTCAATTTCGCGAGGGTGGTGATCCGAGCTCCCAGCGGGTCTCCCCAGGGCAGACCAGCTATGAGCCCATCACCCTCTCCCGGGGCCTGACCCAGGATCGCGAATTCAATGTCTGGGCGCGGCAGGTGTGGAACCTCGGAGCGGGTCTCGGCATGGAGGTAGCGCTGCGCAACTTCCGCAAGGACATCACGATCGAGTTCTACAACGAGGCGGGGCAGCTGGTGCTGGCCTACAACGTCTTCCGCACCTGGCCCTCGGAGTTCACCGCGCTGCCGGACCTCGACTCCAACGGCAACGACATCGCCATTCAGACCCTGGTGCTGCAGAACGAAGGTTGGGAGCTGGATGAGGGCGTGCAGGAACCGGCCGAGCCGGCGTTCCCGTAATTCCGCGCTTCACCTGAGCTCTGCGCTCTATCTGAGTTCTGCGCTCTATCTGACCTCGTAGCGTTGGGAGGGAGGTTCCGTTGAGAGCCCTGAGAGCCTCGGAGATTCTGGACCTGTGGGAGACCAGCGGTCGTCACCACGGGGTGGATCTCGCCCTGATTCTGCTCCAGACGGCTTCGCCGGAGCTGTCCTGGGAGAGGCTGGTGCGGCTCACCGTTGGGCAGCGGGACGAGCGGCTAATGCGCCTTCGGGAGCTCACCTTCGGCTCGCTGCTGCGTCTGCAGACCCCGTGCCCTCAATGCTCCGAAGCGCTGGAGCTGGAGCTGGAGTCGCCTCGGCTGCGGGTCGGCTCGGCATCCTCCGCCGGCCCCCACGAGAGCCAGTGGGAGGGCTGGCGCCTGCAGTGGAGGCTGCCGGATAGCGAAGACCTGGCGGCCTTGGCCCGCCTCGGCGGTCAGGCGATTGGGGACGGGGAGGGCGTTTCGAGCGGGGAAGGGCTGCTGCTCCAGCGCTGTCTGCTGGCGCTGTGGGATGAAGAGGGCCGCCAGCGCGTCGCCGGAGAGCTGCCGGCGGCAGGGCGGGCGGCGCTGGGGGAGGCGATGAGCGCCGCGGACCCCCAGGCGGAGGTGATCTTCGACCTGCGCTGCCCTCGCTGTGAGCATCGCTGGCAATCGCTGCTCGATATCGTCGAGATCTTCACCCAGGAGCTGGCGACCCAATCTCGCCGTCTGCTGGCGGAGGTGCATTTCCTGGCGCGCTACTACGGCTGGCGGGAGGCGGATATCCTGGCCCTCAGCGGGCGCCGCCGACAGGCCTACCTCGACCTGGCGAGAGCATGAGCGCTTTCTTACAAAATCTCGCCGGTCGGGTGATGGGCGGCGTGTCGCGACTTCAGCCGCGCCTGCCGAGCCGCTTCGAGCCGGGCTACGAGCAGCCGGCCAGTGAGGTATCGCCCGGTGATGGGCCAGCCAGTGATGGGCCGGTGACCGCTGCGGCGGACGGCGGCGCGGCATCTGCCCTCGCTCCCGGTGCAGGGGCGCCGGCACTCCCTGCTCCTGGGCAAGGAGCCCCAGGGCGAGAGCCTCTGCTGCCGCTCGATGCGGAGGGAGCCTGGAACGACGGAGCCCCGGCTCCTCGACCCTTCGATCTGCTGCGGGAGGAGGGGACGGAGCAGGATCTACTATTGAGCGGTGCTGAGGCGGCGCCAGAGCCTCTGGTTTCCCAACAGACCGAGCCTTCTCCGGTGGCTTCCTTCCCTGCTCCTCCTTCGTCAGGACCTGCGATCCCGGCGGCGGACGAAGCCCCTCGGCAGCCGGACCGGCAAGCCCGCGAGGCCCCCGACCGCCGTCCCGCCGTTCCGCCGGTCGAGGCTGAACGGCCGGTTCCGGCGCCGAGAGAGACGGATTCCCCAACGGTAGCGCCTCTCCCGCCAGCGGATCTCGCGTCCCCGGAGCCGGAGGCGGCTGGGCCTCCCACCTCTTCTGCTTCGCCCTCGGCGGCCGACCCTCTGTCGCTCGGTGGCGAGGAGATCGCCGAATCTAGAAGGTCCGAGGAAGGACAGCTATCGGCATCGCCGGTTTCGCCATTGTCGAGCCCGGAATTGGCGAGCCCGGAATTGGCGCCAGAGGCCTCCTCCGCGTCAGCCTCGGCCTCTAAGCCACCTTCCTCCCTTTCGACCTCCGCCTCCGCGACCATCCCAGGGGCCGCTTCAGGGCCAGCTCCAGAGACGGCGAGAGAGGCAGTCTCCCGGCCTCTGGCTCCCCTGAGCCCTCCGGCCGTTCCACCGCCTATCGACAGGCTCCCGCCGGAACCGGAGAGCGCTCCGAGCGCCGCTCGGGGGATCGGAGGTGAGGAGGCCGTTGGAGCCCCTTCCGGACCCGAGGCCGGTACCCGGCAGAGGACCGAGTCTTCCGATGCGGCGAGCCGCAATTTCGGGGAGCCCCGGTCCAGGGTGCCAGGGACCTTCCCCGAGGGCCGTGCCGGGGAACGCCAGGAACTGGTGCCAGGGACTTTCCCCGATTCGCTTTCGAGTCCGGCAGACTCTTCGGGAACGGTGCCAGGGACTTTCCCCGAGGGGCGCCGGGAACTGGTGCCAGGGACTTTCCCTGAAAGTTCATCAGAGACGGTGCCAGGGACCTTCCCGGAAGCTACGGAGATGCCCGCGGCTCACTCTTCTCGCCGGGATCAAAGACCTGTCGCGGAGCCGTCGAACACTGACGGTGGGACGTCGCGGCGCTCTGCGGGAGAGCAGATTTCGTCGACGCTGGATCCGCTCGCCCCGACGCCGGAGCCTTTGGTCGCCGATTCTGCCGAGAAAGTCGGGGCGTCGAGGCGAGATCCGGTGCAGCAGGATCCGGCACCGCAGAATCGGGTGCCAGGGACCTTACCCCCGGGGAGCTCTCCTACGGGAACCGGAGCTGAGGAGGCGCTGCAGCCCTCCAGAATGTCGACTCCGCCGTCGCCGCTAGTACCCGAGCGGAGGGAGCCGGCACCAGGATCGAGCTTCCCGCGGACGAGTCGGCGGGAGGACGGTGATCTCTCTAGTCAGTCCGGGGTTGGAGGAGAGCTTCGTACTGAAGAGCGTCGTAGTGAGGGAAGTCTGGGGGCGCAGCGAGGGTCTCGAGATGTACCCAGGGGCGCTGAGCGCACCGTTGTTGGTCCCCAGGCTACCGGGCACCCCGATGCCGGGTCTCGGAAGTCCGGTGCCGAGACCAGCCTGCCTGGGGCTGTACCCCCGAGGACAAGGCCTGCAGGGCCGGAGAGTTCACCGTCGATTTCCCGCTCTTCCCGAGTGGCGGACGGCGGCCTACCCGCCGCGGGGCGGCGTCTCGATGACTCGCCTCGAAGCGCCCCATCCGCAGCTGGTCAGAGGGGGGCAGGGCCTCGCTCTGGGGGGCAGCGTCGCTCTCTGACGCCTCCTCAATCAAGCTCTTCGCCGGCCTCCCCTCTGGTCCCTTCAAAGGCCTCTTCGCAGCCTCCAGCAGCGGCATCCTCCGATTCTCCGCCCGCCACGAGGCGCCCGGAGAGGCCGCCCACTCTGTCCCGACCTCTATCCTCGCCTTCGGCTCCTTCTTCACCGCGGCAGTCTGAGGCCGCGAGGGGCTCCAGGAGGACCGGGGCTTCCGCACCGCCGGAAGTGGGACGGGGCGAGCTGGGGAGACCTCCGGCGGTGCAGCGCTCGAGGGCGGCGCCTTCAACGGGCTCAGCGGGGTCGATGGGGTCAGCCGCGCCGAACGAACCTTCGGCTGCCCGGCGGCAGCGGGGGGATGCTCAAGGGGCTAGGCATAGTGCCGGGCGCGGGGCTGCCGCCGCTTCTCGGGGATCTGCCGCCGATGCTCCGCGGGCCACTCCGGGACGAATGAGCGCGGCTCCTGCGGCGTCTACGAGCCCGGCGGAGGGGCTGGAGCGGGATCCCCTGGGGGACGGCGGCCAGGAGGTGCGGGTGGAGATCGGCCGGGTGGAGGTGCGTTCCGCGGCCCCGCCGCCACCGGCTCCCCGACCGGCGGCTGCGGTCGCTGCACGGCCCGGCCCGAATCTCAGCCTGGCGAGCTACCTGAAACGCCGGGGAGGGGACGGCGTTGAGTAATTTCCTCGCTCCCGCCACGGTGACGGCCACCCTCTCCCAGCTGGTGCAGCACACCATTCGCCGGGATCGCCCGGGCATGGTGCCGGGGGCCTTCGTCTCCCATGTTCAGCCCCACGGCCAGGAAATCGACAAGGCTCAGCCGGGAGTGAACCTCTATCTCTACCGCTTCCAGCCCAACGCGACCCTGCGCAACGACGACCTGCCGACCCGACGTTCCGGCGGCTCTTTCCTGCAGCAGCCGCGGGCGGCCCTCGACCTCGATTACCTGGTGACCTTCTACGGCAACGAGACCAAGCTCGAACCCCAGCGGCTGATGGGGCAGGTAGTGGAGCTGCTCCACGGCTTTCCGTGGCTGCCGCGCTCGGAGATCGATTACACCGTGCGGGAGGTGGAGCGCTACCGTTTCCTGCGCACCTCGGACCTGGCCAACGCCCGGGAGCTGGTGAAATTCACCCCCATCGCCCTGAGCGTGGAAGAGCTATCGAAGATGTGGTCGGTGTTCCTGAAGGTGGAATACCACCTCTCGATGGTGATCCGAGGCTCGGTGGTGGTGCTGGATACGCCGGTGGAGCCGAGCCGGGAGCTGCCGGTGCGCACTCTGGCCCTGGCGGTGGGCGGCGCGTATCAGGTGCCGCTCTTGGAGAGCGTCTCCACCGCCAGCGGGGAGCCGGCGCGGGAGGGCTCGATCCTGGTGCTGAAGGGAAGAGAGCTGGAGGGCACTCAGACCTGGGTGGAGATCGGCGGCGAGCGGGCGGTGGCGACGGTGGATTCCCCCAACCAGCTCAGCGTGCGCCTCGCTCCGCCGGCCTTCCATCAGCTGCGGGCGGGGGTGCTGGCGGTGCAGGTGGTGCATCCGGCCCCGTCTCCGACGCCGTCGAACCCTCCGCTTCCCTTCGCTACCTCCAACGCTCAGCCGGTGAGCCTGCATCCGGAGATCCTCTCCGCCGAGGTCTCTCAGGTGGCGCGGCAGACGGAGGTCGCCCTGCGCCTGAGCCCGGCGGTGGGCCGCGATCAGGCGGTCTCCCTGCTGCTCAACGGCATCGACTCCGACCAGCGCTCCTACAGCTTCGTTTCGCCCCGGCGGGCCACCGACGAGGAGGAGATCACCCTCCGCCTCGGCTCGGTGGATCCCGGCCCCTACCTTTTGCGGGTGCAGGTGGACGGCGTGCAGAGCCTGCTGAAGACCGATGACGAAGGCCGCTACGACTCGCCTCTCCTCGAGATTCCTCCCGTGCACGAGGACCCCTGATCCCATGTCGGACCCTAACTTCCAGTCTCGAGACGAGCTGCTGCAGGCCCACCAGCCGGAGCCCGCGGCGCCGATCTCCTGGGCGGAGGCCAATCGCCGCGCGCTGCTGGCGGAGCTGGAGCAGGTGCTGGAGTGGGTGGAGGCTTTGCGTCCGGCAGCGCCGGATGGGTCGCCTTCGGAGTCGTCGAGGGAGGCGGCGGCTGGCTTAGGGGAAGTGCCGGAGGGCTCTTTCGCCGTGGATTGGCTGGTGGATCGCTTCGCCCTCTCCCCCTTCGAGCGCGCTCTGGTGGTGCTCGCCGCCGGGGTGGAGCTGGAGGCCCGGGTGGCCCAAGCCTGCGCCCAGGCCCAGGGGGACTCGAGCCTGGCCTACGCCACCTTTGGCCTCGCCCTGGCGGCGCTGCCCCACAGCCATTGGAGCGCCCTCTCGCCGAGCCGACCGCTGCGGCGCTGGCAGCTGATCGAGATGCCCTCCGACGGGCCCCTCACTGCTCGCCGGCTGACTCTCGCCGAGCGGGTGCTGCACTACCTGCTGGGGGAGCAGCGACTGGATTCGGAGCTCGAGCTGGTGATGAGCGCCGTGCCCTCGGGCCTGCCCCTGCCGCCCTCCCAGGGCCGTCTCGCTCGCCGCCTCGGGGCGCTGCTGGAGCTTGGGGAGCCGGCGATCCTGCAGCTGCTGGGCCCCCTGGACCAGGCGCGCTCGGTGGCGGCGGAGGCGGTGGAGGGGGTCGAGCTGCAGCTCTTTTCTCTCCCGGTGGCGGCGGTGCCGGCGCTGGGAGCGGACCTCGACCGTTTCTGCCGACTGTGGGAGCGGGAGGCTCTGCTGGGGCCCGCGGTGCCGCTGCTGGAAGTGGACGCGGAAGGGAGCGCTCAGGCCACCGCCCTAGCTGCCGCGGCGCGCCTCGCGGAGGCCCTGCCGGGGGCGGTGCTGGTGGCCGGCAGCAAGCCCCTGCCGGTCTCCCGGCGCCCGCTGCTCACCTACAGCGTCGAGGTGCCCCCCTTCGCGGAGCGGCGGGAGCTCTGGCAGCAGACGCTGGCGGAGCCCGGAGGCCGGGGGGAGCTGTTGGAGGATCGCGAGCTGGACGATCTCGCCGCGACCTTCGCCATCGGCGGTGAGCAGATCCGCGCCTGCGCCAGCGACGCCCGCGCACAGGAGGAATTAGCTCAGGAAGAGCGAGCATTGGAAGAAGTGAATCGAGATTCAGCCCGGGTTCCGGAGCCCTGGGCGCAGCGGCTGCGCTCGGTCTGCCGACGCCAGGTGCGGCCGCGGCTGGAGGCGCTGGCGCAGCGCATCGAGGTGCGCTCCCGCTTCGAGGACCTGGTGTTGCCCACCGCCCAGACCCAGCGTCTGCGGCAGCTGGCGGACCACGCCGCGGGCCGAGTGCAGGTGCTGGAGCGCTGGGGCTTCGGAGCCAAGGGGCGCCGCGGGCTGGGAACCTCGGCCCTCTTCGCCGGCCCCAGCGGCACCGGCAAGACCCTGGCGGCGGAGGTGGTGGCCCAGGCCCTCGACCTCGACCTCTACCGCATCGACCTCGCCTCGGTGGTGAGCAAGTACATCGGCGAGACGGAGAAGAACCTCAAGCAGATCTTCGACGCGGCGGAGGCCGGTGGCGCCCTGCTGCTCTTCGACGAGGCGGACGCCCTCTTCGGCAAGCGCAGCGAGGTGCGGGATAGCCACGATCGCTACGCCAATATCGAGGTCGGTTATCTGCTGCAGCGCATGGAGAGCTTCGACGGCGTGGCGGTGCTGACCACCAACCTCAAGGACTCCATGGACTCCGCCTTCACCCGCCGACTGCGCTTCATCGTCGACTTCCCCTTTCCCGAGGCCAGCGCCAGGGAGCGCATCTGGCGGCGCTCCTTCCCCTCTCAGACGCCGCTGGAGAACATCGATTTTCAGCGCCTGGCGCGCCTCGACGTCACCGGTGGCCACATTCGCAACATGGCCTTGAACGCCGCCTACCGCGCCGCCGCGGCGGGCAGCGCGGTGACCATGGGCACGATTCTCGGCGCCGCCAAGGACGAATACGCCAAGCTGCGTCGCACCCTCACCCGCGAGGAGGTGCAGGGATGGTGAGTCGGCGCTTCGATCGGCATGCAGGGGCTCCCGGCAGCGAAGATCCGCTGGCCCGGGATCGCCGCGGTGCGCCGCCGTCGCTGCATCTTCGCCTCGAATCCCTGGTGGTAGAGGGGGTGGATACCTCCGGCTGGGGTTCCGAGGCCCACGACGAGCTCGCCCACGCCCTGCATCAAGAGCTGGTTTCGCAGCTACAGTCGGGGAGCATCGTCGCGGCGTCGCTGCAGGCGGTCCTGGCGGAGAAGAGCGCCTGGCACCTGCCGGCGGCCCAGCTCCCGGCTTCCGCCGCCGGTCCCCCGGGCCCGAGGAGCATCGGCGTGGCCCTGGCGCGCTCCGTTACGAGTGGTCTGGGTTCTGGTGATCTGGGTTCTGGTGATCTGGGTTCTGGGGGGCTTAGTCGATGAAGACTGCCGCGCTGGAAGCCAACGTCGCGGAGCCGACCTTGGAGCGGAAAGCTCCGGAGGACGAGCAGAGAGCGCTGCGGGGGGATCGCGCGGCAGGGGGACGAGCGGCTTCCGGGCTCGCCTCGGGAGCGTTGCACCTGGCCTCAGTACCGGTGCTGCCGCCCAGTGGCGGTGCTGGGGGAGCGGTGCCGGCGGTGCAGCGGGCGAAGAGAAATCGCAAGGTCCCGGCGCGCAAGCGGCGGGCGCAGAAGAAGGCGGAGCGTCGCCGCCGTCGTCAAGCGAAGGCGGAAGGGAAGCCATTTCGCAACGCTAAGCAGCGGCGCCGAGACCGCCAGCAGCAGGCGCAAACTCGAGCGCTGAATCGGGCGAAGAATCGACCTTCGCGGGCGCAGCGTCGCGAGATGGCCCACCAGCGGGATATGGAGGCGATTCGCCGGCAGGCAGAGGAGAAGGCCAATATTTGTCGACGCTTCTTTCTGACCAGGTCCAGGAGCGCAAGATCAATTCCGGCGCTGCGCTTTCCCGCCTTGGTGGATCAGGTGATGACGGCGGCGGGCCTCGATGATCTGACGGATCTGACGACGATACCGGCTGCTCTCGCGGAGGCCATCATGTTTTACCGGCAGGCTTTAGAACGGGCTGAGCTGAGCCAGCCGGAGTTCTCACGCTCGATCCGCAGGGAGAAGGTCGAGAAGAAGATCCGATTCGCCCCGAGCCCCGCTCGGCCTACGAGCACGGCGGCGCGCCGGGAGCGAAGATCTCGGCGCAGGGACGAGCAGGGCGAGGTCGAGGAGGCGGCGACTCGGCTGATCACCGAGATCTGCGCCTACGATCCCTTTGGCATCGAGACCCGCCTCGGGGACGTCCTGCTCGAGGCCTCCGCGATCACCGGCAGCGAACGGCCCGATCCCGAGCGTTTCGCCTATGCCCGGGGCACTAGCGGTGATCCGATTCCCATCACCTGGTACAAGGCTCCCGGGGCCTACCCTCCGCTGACGGTAGACAAGAGCGTCGTACCCCGTTTCGGCGCCTTTACGCTGGTCGATGATCAAGTCTCGGGGCGTCGCCGCTATCGATTCGGCGTCGAGGGGTCCAACCGGCCCCGGGTCGGCATGTCGCTGCGTCGCACGGCCCATAGCAGTGATCGGTCCGAGCAGCGGGAGCTCAATCAGGTGATGAATCGCGCCATCGATCGGGGAGAGCTGGAGATCAATGGTGATCCTAGGGCTCGCCTCTCTGAGGCCGGTGGCTTCGACGGCGACCACGTCAAAGATCTCGGCTACGGCGGCCTGGACTCCATCGAGAACTTCTGGCCCCTCGACGCCGCGACCAACCGCGCGGCGCTGACCTACAATCGCAACTACCTGGTCAACTTCCTGGACTCCACGGGGCAGGCTCGCCAGGCACCCATCGGCGTGCTGATCGGGAAGCACTTCGTGGTGGAGGACTTCTACAACCCTCTGGTGAGAGGGGTTCCAGAGGACTCGGGAACGGCCGCTGCGGGGGCGAAAGGAGGGGGAGGATTGAGTGGCGGAAAGTCCAAGGCGTCGCGCTCCTCCGCGAGTCAGCGGGGAGTGGTGATCAGCACTGGCTTCTCGGATAGCGAGACCGATACTGAGAGCAGCAGCGATGAGTTCTGAGAATGCGTGAGTTGCTCTCCCTAGTCCCCTCCGTGAGCCCCTGTGCCGCGAGCTTCGCGGGGTCGTTGCCCACCGGTGAGGCCCCGGCGTTCTTCATCGGCGGAGGGCCCCGCTAATGAAGAGCGTGGCCCTCGAGAGTCAGGCGCCGGATCTGGCCCAGGAGCGGAGCGCCCATGACGTGCGCTCGATGACTCAGGGCGGCCAGCGCCCAGCAGCGGGACGAGCCGCTCCTGGGCTCGCCGGTGGAGCCCTGCGCCTGGCGTCGGTTCCGGTGCTGCCGCCGGATGGCGCTGGGGCAGGCCCAGCGCCGACGGTGCAGCGGGCGAGGAGGAATCACAAGGGGTCGGCCCGCAAGCGACGGGCGCAGAAGAAGGCGGAGCGCCAGCGAAAGAAGAAGGCGGAGTCTCAGGGCAAGGAATACCGCAACCCGAAGCAGCGGAGACAGGATCGCCAGGCGAAAGCGGAGGCCAGGGCGCGGCGCCCGAAGCCCTCGCGGGCGCAGCGGCGGGAGGCCCACCAAGAGCGAATGCAGGCCGCCATGGAGCGCTTCGAGAAGCGTCAGCGGGTCTGCGAGAATTTCTTCTCCATCGCCAAGAAGGCGGGAAAGAATTGGTCTCGAACGACCCTCGTCGTCGATCAGGTCGTCGCTGCCGCAGGGCTAGACGAGATGGATCCCGATCGAGTGCATTGGCGGGTTCGGCAGCTCATGGCCGAATTTGACCAGCAGGTCGCAGCGGTGATCCAGCGCCAGCCGCGAGCCCAGGAGGCCATGGGACGAGGCAAGGGCAGCCTGGGCCGCTTCGAGGCGAGCCCGATGAAGCTGTCTCGCAGCCAGCGCATCGCCCGGCGCAGCGATCGCAAGGAGAACCAGGGCGATCTGCAGAACATCGCCATGCAGCTGATCTCCACGATCTGTGGAGAGTACGGATTGGAGATCGAGGCCCGTCTCGGCGACTTCCTGGCCGAGTCCTCTAATCGAGTGGGCAAGGAGAGGCCGGATCCCTCGCGCTTCGACTATGCCCGGGGGACGGCGACGGATCCGATTCCGATCTATTGGTTCAAAGAGGTCAGCGACTACCCGTCCATCAGCGTCGATGGAAAGAAGTACAAAGCCTTCGAATCCTTCGATCTGGAGGTCGACGGTCGCGAATATCACTTCGGCGTCTCCCGCTCCAACCAGCCTCGCCTCGGCTTGAAGTTGAGAAAGAGGGCCCACGCCAGTGATCGAGGGAAGCAGAAGCACCTCAACAAGGTCCTCAACCAGGGGATTTTGGAGGACAGGGTGGAGATCGACGAGGATCCCAAGGCGAACCTCTCGGAGGCCGGCGGGTTCGACGGAGATCACGTCAAGGATCTCAGCTTCTCCGGCCAGGACGTGATCACCAACTATTGGCCCCTGGATGCAAAAATCAATCGCGCTGCCCTGTCCTTCAACCGCAATTACCTGATCAATTACCTCGATTCCACCCTCCAGCCTCGCCAGGCGCCCATCGGCGTGCTCTTCGGCAAGCATTTTCGGGTGGTCGGTTTTGGCAACGACCAGAACGGATGGCCGGTACCCAATAACTCCGGCACCGCCGCGGCAGGGGCGAAGGATGGCGGTGGTGGAGGAGGGAAGTCAAAGCCCAGTGGAGGGGTCTCTTCGGAGCCTGCGCTGGTGATTCATACAGGTCTGACGGATAGCGAGAGCGATTCTGAAGACGACAGTAATGGAGGTGATTGAGCGTGCGTGAGTCACTCTCCTCCCCCTTCGCTGCGGCAGAGCCCCGCTCGATAAGCCAGAGTCGGCCCGCCCAGGCTGCTGGGGAGCGAGCCCGTCCGCCTCGCGCCCTCGCCGCCGGCGGATTGCTGCTGGCCTCGGTACCTGCTGCGCTTCCGGCGGCGCCTTCATCCGGTGGCGGCGAGCCGCCGCCGGTGCAGGCGAAGCTGACCATGGATCGCCCCGGGGATCGCTTCGAGCGGGCGGCGGACGCCGCGGCGAAGGCGGCGCTGGCTATGCCCGCTCCGGCGCCAACCTCATCGATATCCGCTTCAGCGCCCGGAGTCTCGCGTTCCGCTCTCGGCAACCCGTCGTCGACCCCCAGCGTGCAGCGGATGTGCTCCAAGTGCGCCAAGGCGCTCTCCGGCGCCGGGGGAGAGCTCTGCCCCACCTGCAAGGCGAAGCTGGCTCGGGGGGAGAGCCTGACAGCAGAAACTGGAGCTCCCGGAGTCCAGCGGGAGGCCGATAGCGCCGCCAGCGCTGGAGACGTTCCCGCCACCGCGGCGTCGGCGATTCGGGGCCTCTCCGGCGGCAGCCCGCTGCCGTCCTCGGAGCGCGCCTTCTTCGAGCCCCGCTACGGGGTAGATCTCTCGCCGGTGCGTCTCCACACCGGGCCGCCGGCGGCCTCCCTGGCCTCCCAGCTGGATGCCCGAGCTCTCACCCATCGCCAACACGTGGTCTTCGGCGCCGGGGAGTATCGCCCCGGGACCAGCAGCGGCCGCCAGCTGCTGGCCCACGAGCTGGCCCACGTGGTGCAGCAGGGAGCGGTGTCGGTGGGCAACGGGAACGCAGCTCCTGGAGTGCAGCGCCAGCCGGCGCTGGTGTCGCCGGAGGCCGCATCCAGTACCCCCGAGGTGCAGCGGGTCAAGTGCGACCCCGACACCAAGAAGATTCGGGCGGATCTGGAGGGGCAAGATCTCTATTTCAATCATCCTCTGGTCATCGGTAAGGCCCTCGGGATTCATCCGGGCGTTGCCCACGGCATGTGCTGCGCCTTTTGCGGTTGCACCATCGCCGGCTGGCGCGAGCGCTACCTGAATCGTGAGGTCATCAAGCTACATCAGCAGGTATCCGCCGCCGTAGACCAAGGCGAGAGGGTGGATTTAGGCCTGCTGAAAGCGATCAACGCCCAGATGACCAAGGTCAAATCCTATGCCGGCTGTTACGAGAAGGTCTTGCAGAACCTCCTGCCACCCTCCCTCGCCCAGGCGGAGCAGAGCTATATCTTCTCGCCCCATTCCGGGGGAGTGGGAGTGGTCAAGTTGAATCCCAAGGTCTTCATGACCTATATCCGGGCGCTGGGGCAGCTCTTTGGATCGGTGGACAACTTCAATAAGTGGGTGGCAAAGCAGGACGATTCCTCGAGCAATAAGAAAGCGGTGATCGGGTCGATGGCGGCCCTGGTCTTCGGCTATGGGAAAAAGAAGCTCGAGGAGATTCCGCGGCAGATGAAGTCGATGGACTCCAGCGTCCACGAGACGGCGGCGATGAAGCTCTCTCACGTCCTGAGCTTCCTGCGCAAGCACATCGACTCCCTGCCGTCGGATAACGGGAACGTTGAGGCCTTTGCCCGGGACTTCATCAAGCGCCCGGATTCGATGATCATGACCCGCTCGGGACAGTTCCGAATCTTCGAGGCCAAGCACCCGTGGCTAGGATTCAAGAAGAACGGGAGCCTCTCCCTCGACGTCGACGTGCCGGGGATTCGACCGAAGGAAGACATTCCGGAACGTCGGGAACAGCTCGAGGCGTATCGGCGCATCGACTCGAATACCGCGCTCCTCACCGAGCAGACCTGCGGCTGCAACCTGCTGGCGGCCTTCGGAGGCGAGCTAGCAGACACTACGAACAAGAATCTCCTGGAGGCCTTGGCCAAGCTACGCCAGAAGGATGCCGAGAAAGCGGCGGAGAAGCTGAAGAAGGAGACGGTGGAGGATTTGAGCGGAGTGGCGAGCAGCTCTTCCGGCGGGAATAAGAGCTCCTTCCAGGAGGCGCCATGGCCCTGAGCGCTCCTCTAGAAGCCGGAGCTGAGCTGGAGCAGACGCAGCTGCCGGGGGCCGTCCATCGCCAGTGGTCGAAGAGCATCGAGGCTGACTCCGCAGGCCCTCGCTCTCTCTCCGAGAGTCTGCTGCTGGCGGCGGTGCCGGTCACGCCGCCGGGCGGGGGTAGCCCACCGCCGGTGCAGCCGAAGCTCACCATGGACCGCCCCGGAGACCGCTTCGAGCGGGCGGCGGACGCCGCGGCGAAGGCGGCGCTGGCTATGCCGGTACCGGCACCGGCGGTCTCGCCTTCGGCCCTCGGCGACTCGTCATCTACGCCCGGCGTGCAGCGGATGTGCTCGAAGTGCGCCAAGGCGCTCTCTGGTGGTGGCGGGGAGCTTTGCCCCAACTGCAAGGCGAAGCTGGCTCGAGGGGAGAGCCTGACGGCAGAAACGGGAGCCCCCGGAGTCCAGCGGGAGGCCGAGGGCGCCGCCAGCGCCGGGGAAGTTCCCGCCGCCGCGGCGTCGGCAGTTCGGGGACTTTCCGGCGGCAGCCCGCTGCCGTCCTCGGAGCGCGCCTTCTTTGAGCCCCGCTACGGGGTAGATCTCTCGCCGGTGCGTCTCCACACCGGGCCGCCGGCGGCCTCCCTGGCCTCCCAGCTGGATGCCCGAGCTCTCACCCATCGCCAGCACGTGGTCTTCGGCGCCGGGGAGTATCGCCCCGGGACCAGCAGCGGCCGCGAGCTGCTGGCTCACGAGCTGGCCCACGTGGTGCAGCAGGGGGCAGTGTCGGCGGGTTCTGTGCCTGAGACTCCTACACCTGGAGTCCAGCGCCAGCCAGCGCCAACGTCAGGGCCGGTAGCGCTGGAGGCCGAGTCGAGCTCCCCCGAGGTGCAGCGGGTGAAATGCGACCCGGATAGCGAGCGAATCGATCCGGCGCTCAAAGATCTCGACCTCTACACTCAAAATCCCATGCTGGTGGGTCGGGAGCTGGGAATTCATCCGGGGATCGCCCACGGGGTGTGCTGTTCTTTCTGCGGCTGCACCATCGCCGGCTGGCGGGAGCGCTATCTCAATCGCCAGGTCGTTGCCCTGCATGATGAACTGGTGCAGTCCGATGAATCCGGGGGGCGGGTCGATCAAGGCCTGCTGCGCGATGTCGCGGCGCAGATGAACCGGCTGAAGTCCTATGCCGGCTGCTATGAGCGGATTCTGCCGATGCTGCTGCCGCTGGGATTGGCGGAGGTCGAGCAGAGCTACATCTTCTCGCCGGTGACCACCGGAGCCGGGCTGGCCCGGCTGACGCCGGAAGTCTTCCTCGGCTACGTTCGAGCGCTCTCCCAAATCTTTGGCTCGGTGGATGAGTTTGCAGAATGGGCGGCGCAGGTCGCCAGTACGGCATCGGAGCGAGATTCGGTGATCCAGGCGATGAAAGCGCTGGTCTTTGGCTACGGCCAGAGGGAGCCCAGCGAGATCCCGAGACAGCAGGATTCCCTCACTTCCAGCGTCAACGAAGCGGTCGCGCTGAAGCTCTCTCAGCTGCTGGGCTTCTTGCGTCGGCACGCGGATCAGATCCCAGAGAGAAACTCCCAGGCCAGGGCTTTTGCCAACGATTTCATCAAGCGCCCCGATTCGCTGGTGCAGGCCTCCGACGGCGGCTGGCTGATTCTCGAAGCCAAGCATCCCTGGCTCAAGTTCAATACCAGCGGCGCGATTCAGCTGGACGTCGATACCGAAGGCATTCGGCCGGCGGAGAGCATCCCCGAGCGGCGCGAGCAGCTGGAGGCCTATCGCACGATCAACCCGCGGACCGCGCTGCTCACCGAACAAACCTGTGGCTGCAATCTGCTCGCCGCCTTCGGCGGCGATGACATCGGCCTGACCAATGACGCCATCTTGACCCAACTGCAGGAGCTCCGCCGACAGCGTCATGCGAGCTCCGAGCAGCGTCTCGGCCGGGGCGCGACGCCGAGTAATAACAACAATAACAACAACAGCTCGTCCTCCTCCGCCATGGTGCTGCAGGACGAAGAAGAGCAGAAGGACGGCTGATGAAGAGTCTGCACGGCGCTCAGCGCTCTTCTGGATGTTCTTCTCAGAACTCCTCGTCGCGAAGCTCCGGTATCGCGGCCCCTGCCGAGAGAGAAGGGGCGGAGCGTAGTTCGGTGGCTCCCGGCCTGGCCGGACACTCGCTGCTGGAGACGGTTCCGTCGGCGCCGCCGGTGCAGGCGAAGCTGACCATGGATCGTCCCGGAGACCGCTTCGAGAGGGCGGCGGATGCGGCGGCTCGGGAGGTGATGGCGATGCCGGCCTCGGGGGGACCTGGCGCCGCTGCTGTACACGAGGAGGCCGCGGGATCAGGCAGCGCTCCCGGCGTGCAGCGGATGTGCTCGAAATGCGCCAAGGCTCTTTCCGGCGGCGGGGGCGAACTCTGCCCTACCTGCAAGGCGAAGCTGGCCCAGGGGGAGAGCCTGACGGCGGAAAGCCGGAAGACGGAAAATACAGCCCCCGGCGTGCAGCGGGAGGCGGAGGGCACCGCGAGTGCCGGAGGGGGCTCCGCTGGAGCAGTCCCCGCCGCCGCCGCGCCGGCGATTCAGGGCCTTTCCGGCGGCTCGCCGCTACCGGCTTCGGAGCGCGCCTTCTTCGAGCCCCGCTACGGCGTGGATCTCTCGCCGGTGCGCATCCACACCGGCGAGAAGGCTTCGGCCATCGCCCAATCCGTCGATGCTCGGGCCCTGACCCATCGCCAGCATCTGGTCTTCGGAGAAGGGGAGTACCGTCCCGGTACGTCCGCCGGCCGGGAGCTGCTGGCCCATGAGCTGGCTCACACGATGCAGCAGGGAGCGGTGGGGGAAGCGTCTACCGGCGGCTCGCCGGCGGTGCAGCGGACGATTTATCACGGCAGCGGTCCCTCCAAGACGGCGTTCACTCAGGCACAATTCACTGCCGTACAGGCCTACGCGAGCCTAGGGGGGCTAGCGCGCAGGATTCTCGATTATTGGATCAACGACGGGACCGTGTCGGTGGATGCGACGAGCGTATCCAACGCCATCCAGCAGGCGAAAGATGACGCCAAGAATCCGTCGGCGGATACCTTGGCCAACGTCTTCCCTCAGCTCAGTTTGGCTGAAGTGCATACCTTAGCCGAGGCCACACCGAAGCCTCCGGCGCCGGTGCTCGCCGCCCTCGGGTTGCGCCATCAGCAGCTGGCGACGGCGGAGGCGGCGGCGTTTCACGGGGTTCAGCTCTACGATCCCACAGGCCAGCAGCCGGCGGGGTATACCCCCTTCAGCGCGGAGAAAGCGGCCCGGCCGGCGCCGCGCACCGGGCGTGAGGGCGGCGACTTTTCCCGCGGCGCGGATCAGCGCCCCGATGCTCAGCCCGGTGTCGGCAGCGCCTACCACGTGGACAACGCCCTCACCGGCTTGCTCCATGCCGGCGGAAACTATCGCCAGATAGGAGACGAGTGGCGCTCCGTGTGTCCGGCCTGCAGCCGGGATTTTCCCGTGCGCTTCAGTTTCGAGGTGGATCATCAGGTGGCCCTCACCATGATGAAGGGAACCCTCGATCGGCTGGCGATGGCGATGGAGGTGGATCCGGCGCTGCGCACCGCCATCGAGGGGCAGGTGGGATCCGCGGTATTCCAGGAGCTCTTCGTTACCGTGCCCTCGGATCGTCTGGGGCGCACCCTGCAACCGAGCATGGAAGGCATCCACAAATACTCCAACGACCTCACCAACCTGATGAGGCTCTGCCGGGAGTGCAACAACGTCAAGAGCAACGAGCCCCACGAAGTCTTTTTCCGCAAGATCGCCGGCTTCGGACAAGAATTCCTCGATAGCATGGGGACGGGGGGTGGCCGCTACGTGCCGGAGCGCGGGGGCCTAGGTCAGGGATATGGCGAGGCGGCGCGGGATTGGTTCGACCGCTACCATGCCCCCATTTTGCTGCAGCTGCTGGATCTCCGGGAGGCGACGGCCCCCCTGGAGGCGGCGATTCGCCGTCAGGACACCCTCGCCTACGGCGCGGCCTTCGCGCCGACACCAGCAGCTCGGGCGGGACAACAAGAGGAGGCGGATCACCTCGGCCGATTGAACGAGAGCGCACGACGAGGCGTCACGGCGGTCTCTGGATCCCTCTTCACCCGGCGCCCCGCGGGTCTGCCGATGGATCCGGGTTCTCCACTGCGGGTCGAGAAGGAGGTGGAGTCGGTCTTCGATCAAAGCCAGCGCCGGGGGGAGGAGCGGCAGCTGCGCCAGGAACCCGGATTCACCCTCGGCATGCAGAGCTTCCAGGCGCCGCCGACGATGGGGCCGCCGACGGCGGCCTTCACCCTCGGCCAGCAGGATGCCCAAGGGCATTGGAACGCCGGGTATCGCGCCGGAATTCTCGATCAGCCGGAGGCCCCGCCGAGCGTCGCCACGGTGCCCGGTCCTGACGAGACGGCCTATCGAACGGGATATGCAGCGGGGCGCCAGCGGCGACAGGAAGTGATTCAAGAAGCGCGCAACGACGCGCTGCCGCGCTTCGCCCTCGATCAGGCGCTGCCGGCGGATTTCGAGGTATCCACCAGGCTCTTCGAGCTCTACAACCGCGAGTGGTCGGCCGCCCATCCCCAGCCCGCTCCCAGCCCCTCCCTCGCCGTGCAGCACGGGGCCACGGGCCCGATTTTCCAGGTCGCTCCGGCAGGGCCGGCGCCGCCGCCGGCGGATCGCGAGCCTGCCTCCAGAGAGGATCGCTCCTCTTCCCGCCGCTCTCGCTCCCGCTCTCGGGACGGGGATCGAGATCGCCGAGACCAACGTCGTCCTCGCTCCCCGTCTCCCGGCTACGACTCCGATCGCGGTCGACGCGATCGAGGGAGCCGGTACGATGAGCGAGATCGGCGTGGCTACCGTTCCCCATCGCCGGATCGTTACCGTCGTGCCGGCTACGGAGGAGGTGGCGGCTACGGTGGCGGTGGCTACGGCGGCGGTGGCTACGATGATCGACGAGGCGGTGGCTACGGCGGCGGTGGCTATGATGATCGACGAGGCGGCGGCTACGATGATCGACGAGGCGGTGGCTACGGCGGCGGTGGCTACGATGATCGACGAGGCGGCGGCTACGGCGGCGGCGGCTACGATGGTCGACGAGGTGGTGGCTACGGAGGCGGCGGCTACGACAGAGGTCCAGGACCTGGCTACGGTGACCGCGATCGGCATCATCCCCGCTCTGACCGTCGCCCTCCTCGGGACGATCGCTCCGGTTTTCACCCCTATTCGCGCCCGCCCAGAGATCGGGACTACGATCGCCGTGAGGAAGATCCTCGCCGGGGATGGCGGAGATGAACCTTGTTCGGAGCAGCGAAGCGAGAAGCTCGAGGAGCTCTTACTCCATGGTTCCCGGTTCCCGGTTCCTGAGGAAGCGAGCCTCGGCCGAAAGCTCTTCGATTCCGCTGGAGAGCAGAACCCTGCGCCCTAGCGTCTCGGTCGAGACCGAGCCTGTAGATCGCGGAGTGGCCGGCTGATGCGAGGGCGAGCCATGCCATCGACCACTCGATCTCCCCTTTTGAGAAGAGGGCGCGGCGGCGGCGTGGGAGGGCGCTCCCAGCCGAGCGGACTGCTTTCTGCGCATCCCCAAGGGTCGAAGGTCTCGCTGCTCGAAACCGTGGCGGTGGAGCCCTCCACGGGCTCAGGGCTCACGATGGACCGCCCCGGTGATCTTTTTGAGCAGGCCGCCGATGCGGCAGCAGCTGAGGTTTTGTCATCTGACGGTGTTGCCACGGAGGCCGGTGGTGGGGGAGGCGCTCCTTCCGTGCAGCGCCAAGGCGAGCCAGGAGCGACCACCCCGTCGACGGTGCCCACCGCCGCGGCGCCGGCGATTCGGAGCCTCTCTGGCGGCTCGCCGCTGCCGGCCTCCGAGCGCGCCTTCTTCGAGCCCCGTTACGGCGTGGATCTTTCTCCTGTGCGCATCCACACCGGAGAGAAGGCTTCCGCCATCGCTCAGTCGGTGGAGGCTCGAGCCCTGACCCACCGCCAGCACCTGGTCTTCGGCGAGGGGGAGTACCGTCCCGGCACTTCCGCCGGCCGCGAGCTGCTGGCCCACGAGTTAGCCCATACGATGCAGCAGGGAGCGGTGGGGGAAGGGGCCGCGGGAAGCGCACCGGAGGTGCAGCGGACGATCACGCTGCAGAAGAAGCCGAAGAAGAACAGCACGAAAAAGCCCAAGCCGGTCACTCTCGACCTATCCGATCTCGACCAGCTCGGTGGCTATCAGAATCTCAACGAGTGGCAGCAGAAGGTGCTCGAGGAGATGCTGGATACGCTCGCCGAGGACTTTGTCGTCTCCACCAAGTCGGAAGCCTTCGCCAAGGCGAAGGGGGTGGCCTCCAACCCGAGCAGCTCAATCCTGCAGGGCTTGGTTCAGGATATGAGTCTCGAGCAGGTCAAGGGATTCGCGAATAAGATGATCGATCCTTCGTTTCAGAAGCTACTCAAGCTTCGCTTCAATCAGTTGATCCAGCAGCAGTCATCGGACCTCAGCTCCATTAAGTTATATAACCCGTCTGGGAATCAGCCCATGGGATATCGCCCTTTCAGCAAGAAGAAGGCGAATGAGATTCCCTCGATCAAGGGGCGAGAGGGCGGAGATTTTGTGCGCGGGGAGGACAAGAGGCCTGGAGGCTTGCCCACAAGCACGGCAAATCTTGTGGATATCGATCTTTCTCTGGAGCAACAGAAGCTGGGGAATTACAACAAGATCGGGGGCAAATTTTATTCGATGTGCCCCACTTGTTCTGAGGTGCTGCCGACGAAGTACAGCTTCGAAGTCGATCACCAGATTGCGTTGACGGTGATGAAAGAGAGCCTGGGGCTACTGGCCGAGGCAATGGGGCAGAATCCGAATCTCTACAAGAGGCTCCGGGGGGAGGTGGGGGCCAAGGTCTTTGATGATTTATTCCTCAAGACGGACGAAGATAATTTGGGAAGAACGATTTTCCTCAAGAACGAGGGGGTACGAAAGTACTCGAATGACGTGACGAACCTGATGCTGATCTGTCGTCAATGCAATAACCAGAAGAGCAATGAGTCTCATGAAGAGTTCTTCGGCAAGATCGCCGGCTTCGGGAAGCATTTCTTGGCGGAGACGCTGACCTCGAAGAAGGTGTCGATTCCGGAGAGAACGAAGTCGGGAGGAGGCTTCGGTAAAGCTGCGAGAGAGTGGTTCAAGAATCATCATCTCGATGTCTTGAAGCAGCTTCTGGAGCTCAAGAAGATATCTGCTCCGCTGGAGCAGAGTATTCGCCTACAGGATCAGGTGAGATATCAATCTCTATTCGAGAAAGACCAGAAAGAGAAAAAGCAGCTGCAGTCGAAGGAAAAGGAGCTGAGCCTTCTCAATCAAGTGGGTCTTCAGTCGATCAACGCCCTAACCCAGGGGATCTTCAACAATGACAAGTCGGAGATGGTTGATGATCAGCAGGACGACGATGACGATGTGGAGGAAGACATCGACTTGATCTCGAGGGTGCGCAGCAGCTCTCCGGAGAGGTACAAGAAGGGAATCAAACAGTTGATCCAAGAAGGAAAGGATCAGCGCGAAAAAGAGCATCTGAGGAATAAGACGGATTATCAGTTCGGCTTTTCGATGAGCTATCAGCCGAGACCCTTCATCAATCAGAACCTCAAGTCCTTCAACCTCGGGCAGAGCGAGGGGAAGCGGCAATTCGATCGAGGGTACAAGGACGGTGCTCTCGACAGCCTCAAGATCATGCCGAAGCAAACGAATCAACCCACCCAGGCAGAGCAAGCCTATGCCCAGGGGTACAAGCAGGGAAGCGCGAAGCGGAAACAGGTGATCGATTGGGCGAAGACGGATGAATTCCCGCGCTTCGATTTTTCTTTGCAGACGGCAGACAACGAATTGAAACTAGCGATATTCAAGCTCTACAACGAGACCTCCTTCGAGCTCAAGTCGAAAGAGAAGAAGAAAAAAGAGCTCGAGGAGAAGAAGCGGTTGGAGAGAAAGAAGAGGAAGCTGCAAACGGAATCCTCGGATCGACGATCCAACCAGAGCTACGACAATACGAAGCACCGTCGCTCGTATTACATGGACAAGACTCCCTACGATCGAAAACCGCGGAACCGGTCTCGATCTCGTGATCGGTACGACTCGCGACGCAACTCGAGGCGAGATCGGTACGACTCTCGGGATCGGTACGACTCCCGGGATCGGTACGACTCTCGGGATCGGTACGATTCTCGGCGCAACTCGAGGCGGGACCGGTACGACTCCCGGGACCGGTACGACTCCCGGCGTGACTTCCGGGACCGGTACGACTCTCGGGATCGGTATAACTCGAGGCGAGATCGTGACGACTCTCGGGAGCGCTACAAGTGGGAGAGTCGCAACAAGGAGTCCCGTCGGGATCGAAAAGATCGCTCTCGGAGCCGCGACCGTAGGTCGTATTCACGGGACAAGAACAGGGATTCTCGCTACGATTTTTCGAAGCGCAACGATCGGAAGGACCGGAATTGAAGCCGCACCGAAGGTCAATGGGTCTCGAGTTGGTAGGTTTTAAGCTGGTAGCTCTCGAGCTGATGAGCCTCGAGTCGCCGAGAGAGCTATTCGTCGCCGTGGGGCGCGAAGGAGAGCCAGCATGAGCTCCTTCCCCCAGTCTCCGAAGGTGACCAAGGGAGCCATCGTCGGCCTGGATCCCTTCAATCCGCTGGCGAGCATCGTGGTGTTCCAATACAACCCTTCGGAGCTCACCCGCTCCGTCAGTCATCCGACGTCGAAGGAGCGGGAGGGGCTCTCGGATACCCCGGTGGGCACCCTGAGGCTCACCCGGGCGCCGCGGGAGAACATCTCGGCGAACCTGATCCTCGACGCCGCGGATCAGCTGGAGAGCGGCAGCACCATCGCCTCTACCGCGGGGGTGGCGCCGCAGCTGGCGGCGCTGCAGATGCTGCTCTACCCGAAGACGGCGCTGGTGATCGCCAATACCCTGCTGGCGAAGACCGGATCGCTGGAGATCCAGCCGCCAATGGGGCCGCTGACCCTCTTCGTCTACGGCCTGCAGCGGGTGGTGCCGGTGCAGATCGATAGCCTGTCTTTCCAGGAAGAGCTCCACGGGCCCGATCTGATGCCCATCCGGGCGCGGGTCTCGGTGTCGATGACGGTGCTGACCTACAACAACTTCACCACCTCCCAGCCGGGCTACTATCTCTATCTCGCCCATCAGGCGGTGCAGGAGGCGATGGCCACCGTCGGGAGCATTGCGAATCTCGGGGATATCGCCGGAGGAGCCCTGCTATGAGACGTCCCGATCCCCGCAGTCGCTACACTCGGATGCCGCTGCGGACGCGGCGCGTAGAAGGCCGCTCCCCTTGGCAGCTGCTGCGCCAGCCGCCGGCCAATCCTCGGCTGCGGGCCGGGAGCAGTCAGGATTCGGAGCCGGCGGAGCGGATTCTGGATCTGGTGGAGGGGGCGGTGAAGCGTGGGCTCGGCACGGTGGACCTCGAAGACGACGGCGGCCGTTACGTGGTGGGGGAGGACGTGGCGGTAACCATCGAGGGCGGGCGCCGCATCATCTACCAGCGCCGCCGCTTCCTACCCCAGGGAAGTCTCCAGCCGACGATGCAAGAGGTCACGGTGACGGAGGGAACCCGGCTAGATCTGGTGGCCTATCAGACCCTCGGGGATCCGGAACAATATTGGCGCATCGCCGACGCCAACAACGCGATGGATCCAGAGGATCTGGTGGCCTACCCCGGCCGGCGGCTGAAGATCCCGCTGCCGACGGCCTCCGAGGAGCTGCCCCAGGTGTTGCCGGAGGAGCCGGAGGAATGAGCTTTCGTCTCGGAGTGCATCTCAACGTGTTGATCGGCAAGGTGGTGCCGAGGCCGCTGCCGGAGCGCTACGTGCGCACCATGGAGCAGATCCAGGTGACCGAGAGCACTCGGGGAGCCAGCGGCTTTCAGCTGCGAATCGGGGTCAACGAGCCGACCCTAGGCTCGGGATTCCCGATTCTCGACGAGTCGATCTTCGAGCCCACCAGCCGGGTGATCCTCACCGTGCTGGCGGGGGCGGTACCCCAGGTGCTGCTGGACGGAATCGTGACCCATCGGGAGCTGCAGCCGGCGGAGGGGGGCCCCGGAGCCTTCCTAGCGGTGACCGGCGAAGACCTGTCGGTGCTGATGGATCTGGAGGAAAAGACGGTGGAGCACACCGCCCAGAACGAGCTGATCATCGCCAACAAGATCATCGCCACCTACGCCCGCTACGGCATGATCCCGAAGGTGATTCCGCCGCCGCAGCTGGATCAGCCGCTGCCCATCGAGCGCATTCCGGTGCAGCGGGGCACCGACCTCGCCTACCTGCGGCAGCTGGCGGCCCGCTTCGGCTATGTCTTCATGGTGGAGCCCGGCGTTGCCCCCCTGAGCACCTTTGGCTATTGGGGACCGCAGCCGCGAACGGCGATCCCCCAGCCGGCGCTGTCGGTGGCGATGGCCTCCCAAACCAACGTCGAGGCCCTGACCTTCAGCACCGATGCCCTCACCGCGGAGCGGGTCCACGGCCGCATTCAGGACGGCAAGACCAATCAGGCCAACAAGATCAAGATTAGCTCGGAGACCCTGAAGCCGCGGCTGGCGAAGAAGTCCGCCCTCAAGGCCCAGGGCAAGCTGGCCCTCGACCGGCTCACGGTGCCCGGCGGAGGCTTCACCGCCAGCCAGGCCCGGGCCCGGGCTCAGGGCCGGGTGAATCGGGCCTCCGAGGCGCCGGTGAAAGCCCAGGGGAGTCTCGACACCCTGGCCTACGGCAGCGTGCTGCGGGCGCGAGGGGTGGTGGGGGTGAGGGGAGCCGGCAGCGCCTATGACGGCAGCTACTATGTGGAGTCCGTCACCCACGATCTTCGGCCCGGCAGCTACCGCCAGAAATTCACTCTCACCCGAGAAGGACAGGGCTCCACCCTGCCTCTCGTTCGCCCCTGAGGAGCGTCGCCCGTGAACTCCGAACCGACAAGATTCTTCGGCAAATACCGAGGCAAGGTCACCAACAACGTGGATCCGATGAAGCTCGGCAGAGTGCAGGTGAGCTGCCCGGACGTGCTGGGGGAGGGCAAGCTCAGCTGGGCGATGCCCTGCGTCCCCTACGCCGGCAACAAGGTGGGGCTTTACACCGTGCCGCCGAAGGGGGCAAACGTGTGGGTGGAGTTCGAGGGGGGAGATCTCAACTACCCCATCGTCGGCGGCTGCTTCTGGGGCAAGGGGCAGCTTCCCGCCAATCCGCCGGTGGCGGAGATCAAGGTGTTCAAGACCGAGGCCTTCGAGCTGGTGATCAAGGACCTCAAGGGAGCCGGCGGCCTGACCCTGAAGATGGGCAAGCCGGCGGTGGCGATTCCGATCACGCTGAAGGCCGACAACAAAGGAGTCACGCTAACGATGCAGAACGCCAAGATGACCCTCAGCCCCAAGGCTATCGAGCTGCGGCTGCCGCCGGCGGCCCTCAAGCTCTACGCCGCCAAGTCGGAGCTCAAGCACGGCGCCGGGTCGGTGGCGGTGCAGGGGCTGAAGGTGAGCCTCAACAAGGGCGCTCTGGAGGTGACCTGAAATGCCCGGACCCTTAGTTCAGGTGGGAGCCAATATTCGCTGCCCCCACGGCGGCACGGTGATGATTCTGCCGACCAATCCTCGGGTGCGGGCCACGGCGCCGGTGGGGATGCTGAATCATCAATCCCCCGTCGCCGGATGCCCCTTCCAAATCCCCACCCCGGGAGGCCCGAAGCCCCAGCCCTGCGTTCGGGTGCAGTGGACTCTCGGGACGCTGCGGGTGAAGGCCAACGGGATTCCCGTGATCAACCGCTCCGCCATCGGCATGTGCTTCTCCATCGAGGGGATCCCCCAGGGGCCGCCGATCATCGCCACCACCCAGATGCGCGCCAAGGGGATGTGAGCCGTGGCCCTGCGTTTTCCCTACCAGATCACCGGCGCCGGCCGCACCGCCGTCAGTGGACCGCAGCAGAGGGTGCGGGAGCTGGTGGAGCAGGTGCTGTTCACGGTGCCCGGGGAGCGGGTGAATCGGCCTTCTTTTGGTTCGGGAATGGAACGTTTGGTCTTCGGCGCCGCCAGTCCTGAAGTGGTGACCGCGACTCAGAGCCTGGTGCAGAGCTCCCTGGTGGAATGGCTGGGGGACGTGGTTCAGGTGGAGGACGTGGCGGTATCGGTCGATGAATCGCGGCTCGAGGTCACCGTGACCTACGTGATGTTGGTGGACCAACAGCGCCGCCAAGAGGTCTTCGAGAGGGAGATCAAATCGCTATGAGACGGCGCCGCTCCGAGAGCTTCCTGAGGCGGGCCGGCCTTGCCGGCCCCGCCGGCAAGCTCGTGGAGCCGAGGCCCGACGGCGAGGGGATTCCCGTCGTCCAGACGCCTCGCTGGTATGCCCTATTGCGGGTGGAGGTGAGCAAGGCGAGCCAGCGCCTGCTGGAGCTGGGGCTGGTATTTCGGGTCGAAGCCGGGGCTCCGCCGCTGGAGCTGTCGATGGGCAATCTCCTGCTCCTCACGGTGAAGGGGGAGCGCACCCCGGAGCTGGAGTTGGTGAGCGTCGGCCTGACCGAGGTGGAAGACGACGAGCAGCACGTGGTGGTGCCGGTGACGGTGCGCGATCTCAGAGCGGCGGAGGAGCTGCTGGTGCAGGGGGACCCGCCCTCTTGGGTGGTCCAGGTGGTGGATCTCATGGGGCTCGAGGCCAATCGCTCGCGGGCCGGCTTCCTCACCGTGGTGAATTGGCCCGAGGGGGAAGACTGCCCGCAGCCGGAGAGCTTCGAGATTCCGGATCGCAGCACCCCGGAGCTGGACTACCTGGCGAGGGACTATTCGGCGCTGCGGCAGGTGATGCTGGATCAGCTCTCCCTAGTGCAGACAGAGCGCAGCGATACGCCGGATCTCGGCCCGGCGGACGAGATGACGATGCTGGTGGAGGTGCTGGCCTACGCCGCGGACAAGCTGTCGTATTACCAGGACGCGGCGGCTACCGAGGCCTATTTGGAGACCGCCCGTCGCCGCCTTTCGGTGCGCCGTCACGCGAGGCTGGTGGACTACCGCCTCCACGAGGGCTGCAACTCTCGGCTGTGGGCCAGCTTCGAGGCGGAGGGTACCTTCGTGTTGCCGGGCTTGACCCCGCTGCTCACTGGAGCCCAGGGTTTTTCGGATTCGGTGCTGGCGCCCTCGGATACGCGTTCTTTCGAGCGTGCCCTGGCGGCCGGTGCGGAGGTCTTCCTCACTCTCGAAGACGTCACCCTGTCTCGGACCTTCAACGAATTGAGCCTGGCGGATCCCTGGGGACGGGTACCTTACGCCCTGGACATCGGCACCACGGAGGCCTTTCTCGTCGGCCACGGCCTCGGTCTCGAGGTGGGGATGGTGTTGATCCTGGAGGAGGTGCTGGGGGTGCTCACCGGCTCGCCGGAGGATGCCGATCCGGAGCGCCGCGCGGCGCTCCGGCTGCAGCAGGTGGACGAGGTGAACGACGTCGGCAACGGCGCAGACTACACCCGGATCCGCTGGTTCGATGACGATGCCCTGCTGCAGTCGCTGGCGGTGGTGGCGCTGGTGGAGGGTCGCGAGGTCAAGGACGTGACGGTGGTGCGGGCCAACGTGGTCGCCGCGGATCACGGTCGCCCGATTCCGCAGGAGGTGCTGCAGCCTTCCCCGGTGCCGGCTCCGACGCTGGCGGAGCTGCAGGGGGACGGCAGGGGATGGCAGCCGGTGCTGCAATATCCGGACGTCACCTTCGCGGTGCCCTGGGATGGGGAGGAGGAAAAGCTGCGGCCGGCACGGGCGACCCTGGAGCAGGATCCCGACAGGGCGCGGCCGTCGGTGCATCTGGTGCAGGTGGGGGAGGACGCCCGCTGGCACGGGCGAGCAGACCTGCTTTCCAGCGGACCCTACGATCGCGCCTTCGTCCTGGAGGTGGAGAGCGATCGAGGGGCGATGCTGCGCTTTGGCGACGACAGCGTCGGCCGCCGTCCGCCGCCGCGGGCGGTCTTCGAGGCCAGCTATCGGGTCGGTAACGGCACCGCCGGCAACGTCGGCGCCGACGCCCTGGCGACGGTGGTGACGACGCAGCGGGTGAACGCGGTGACCAACCTGCTGCCGGCCACCGGTGGCGTCGATCCGGAGCTGCTCTCGCGGGCCCGGCTCAACGCTCCGGATGCCTACGGCGTGCAGCAGCGAGGGGTGACGGAGGAGGATTACCGCCAGCTGGTGGAGGCGCTGCCGACGGTGCAGCAGGCGGCGGTGGTGGCCGAATGGTCGGGATCCTGGCTGAATTTCGAGATCAGCATCGATCGCTTGGGAGGACTACCCCTGGACGACGCCTTCCTGGCCTCTACCACCCGCTACCTGGAGGCTTTCCGCCTCGCCGGTACCTCTTTTTCGCTGCGCTCGCCGCGCTGGGCGGCGGTGGAGATTCAGCTGGTGGTCTACTGCTCCGCAGCCCTTTCCGCCACCAGCCTGCGGGCGGAGCTGGACCGACTCTTCGGCACCGGCAAGCTGGCGGACGGCAGCCTGGCCTACTTTCACCCGGATCGCTTCACCTTCGGTCAGTCGGTGGTGCTCTCGGATCTGGTGGAGCAGGCGCAGCGGGTCACCGGGGTGGATTGGGTGAATGCGGATCCCCAAACCGATCCCCGAATTCGCTTCCGGCGCTGGGGACAGCCGTCTCAGGGAGAGCTGACGGCGGGGGAGATCCCCGTCGGGCCGCTGGAGATCGTGCGGGCGGACTCCAACCCCGCCGAACCCACCCACGGCAGCGCCCGAATGCTGGTGGTCCAGGAGGCATAGATGAGCCGACGTCCTCAGGACCCTCGCCGTACTTCGCCCCACCGGCGGGAATCGGCAACCCGGGATGCGGGCCGCCGTGGCTCGACCAGCCCTCGTCGCACCGAGGCCTTGCCGGGGGCCGAAGAGGCGACCACGGCGAGCGCTTCGGGCTCCCTCGCGGTGCCCTCGGCGGGCAGCGCCGACCCCCGTCAGGACGGGCTCTACAACCCGCCGGGGCAGCGCCGGCTGCGCTTCCGAGTCGGTACCCAGAGCAGCTTCTATCGCCGCATGGTGGCCCAGCTGCCGGAGGAAACCCTGCCGGACGGGCCCGCCATGGGCAATCGACCGCTGCGCCGTCTGACCACCCGGGATCCGCAGGACCCCACCCTGGCGCTGCTCTGGGCCTTCGCCGGCGTCGGGGACATCCTGACCTTCTATCAGCAGGAGATCCTGAACGAGGGCTATGTCGGCACCGCCAGCGAGCGGCTGTCGCTGGTGGAGCTCTCTCGGCTGGTGGGTTACGAGCCGACTCCGCCGGTGAGCGCCGAGGCGCTGCTGGCCTTCTCCGCAGAGGAGACGGAGGACGAGACCAACCCCGACGAATACCCGGTGCCCGTCGGCACCGCGGTGGTCAGCACGCCGGAGGGGGAGGGGGAGCTGCCCCAGACTTTCGAGACCTCCGATTTACTGACGGCGCGGTCGAGGTGGAACAGCCTACGCCCCCAGCAGACTCGCCGACAGCCCCTGCGCCCCGGAAGCACCTCCCTGTGGCTCGCCGGGGTGGATACCGGATTGGAAAGCGCCAGTCGCCTGCTGCTGGTGCGCCGGGGCGTCGACCGCGGCGGCGAGGCGCGCTTCGCCTGGCGAGAGCTGGTGGTGCAGGAGGTAGTCGCCGAGGAGGATGAGAGCGGCGAGGCCCCGGAGCTGGAGCGCACCTTCGTGCGCTGGGACGGAGCCCTCGGCTTCAGCTTCTTCTGGATCCCCCCGGAGGGCCAGAACCTGCCGGAGGTCGAGGTCTACGCGCTGCGGGAATCCGCTTCCCTCTTTGGCTACGACGTGCCGCCTTGGTCGAGCCAGCCGTGGGAGGTGAAGGTGGCGAACACGCCGCCGGGCTTCGTACCCCAGGATTTCGACGACTGGCCGGGGCTGGAGCTGGACCTCGACCAAATCGATCTCGACGCGGAATACCCCTCGGTGATCTCTGGCGGATGGATGGTGCTGGAGCGGCCGGCGGCGATCACCGTGGTGGAGGCGGGAGTGGTGACGACGGTGAACCGCAACGCCTTCACCCTCAGCGGCCAGGTGACCCGGGTGCGCCCGGCGCTCACCGCCACGGTGCCCTGCGGCACCACCCTGGTGCCTCCGAGGCAGCTGGCGACGGTGACCCGTCTGCCGGACGGCCGGGTGCTTGTGGCCGGTGGGCTAGGAGCGCCGCAGCAGGGCCTGCAGCGGGCGGCGAAGGTGGTTCCGGAGCCCCTGAGCTCGGTGCAGATCCTCGATCCGGTGAACGGCACGGTCACCGCCACGGGCTCTCTGCAGCAGGCGCGGTCGGGGCATAGCGCGACCCTGCTGGCGGACAACACGGTGTTGGTGATCGGCGGCATAGGGCGCCAGGGCAAGAGTCTCGCCAGCGCCGAGCTCTACCATCTGGAGGGGGAGTTCGCCGGCACCTTCACCGCCGTGACCAGTCATCTGCCAGTATCCCGCACCGCTCATACCGCCACGCTGCTGCCGGATGGCCAGGTGCTGGTGGCGGGGGGCCTCGAGGTGGGGGTGGGGACGGAGCAGGTGCTGCAGGTTTGCGCGCTCTACGATCCGAGTACCAAGAGCTTCTTCGGGCCGACTCAGCCCTTCGGGGTGCGCCCCAAGCCGCTGGTGCTGCAGCAGGGCAGGGCCTGGCATAGCGCGACGGTGCTGCCGGCGACGGGAGCTCGAGGCCCCCGAGTGCTGGTAGCCGGCGGGGTAGGGGCGAAGGCAGGCGTTGGCGAGGGGTTGGGAGAGGCCTTGGAGACCGCCGAGCTCTACGATCCGGTGCCGGAGCTCTTCCTCGAGACGGCGTCGATGGCGTCGGCCCGCAGTCACCATACGGCGAGCGTGGTGGTGACGGCGGAGGAAGACGGCGACTCGACGACCCGGGTGCTGGTGGCCGGAGGCCGAGCCACCCAGGAGCGCTCGGAGGGCGGCAGCGTGCCGATGGCGGTGGCCTCCCTGGAGAGCTTCGATGGCGAGAGCGAAGCCTGGAGCGATGCCGGATTCCTGGAGCAGGGGCGCTTCGATCACAGCGCGACGGCGCTGGCGGACGGCAGCGTCGTGCTCGCCGGCGGCACCACCCTGGTGTGGCTGCCGACGGCTACGGAGCCGGTGCCGGAAACCCTGGCGACGGTGGAGGCCTGGCTGCCTGCGGTGAACGCCCCGCGTCGCCGCGAGAGCCTCGCCGAGCCCCGCACTCGTCACGGGGCGGTGCTGCTGGCGGACGGCTGGATGGTGCTCGCCGGAGGCTGGCGCGGGGAGCCTTCCGTGGCCCATCCCGAGGCCGGAGTGCCCCTCGGCTCGATCGACTTCTACCAGCCTCGCTCCGCGACCTTCATCGCCGCTGGCTCTCAGCCCTTCGACGCCTTCGCCAGCGCCATCTCGCCCCTGACTTCCGGTTCGGTGCTGGTGGCGGGGGGCTTCGGTACCCTGGTGGTGGGGGCCGACGGCGATCGTCAGCCGGCCCGCATCTTGCGGGCGGCGGCGGTCTTCGACCCTCACACGAATCTCTACACCAGCGTCGCCCATCTCCACACCGCACGCTCCGGGGCGGCGGCGACCCTGCTGCCGGGAGGCCAGGTGCTGGTGTCCGGAGGCGTGCTGGCGGTGGTCAACCCTCAGGTGGAGGCGCTGAAGAAGGCGCTGGACGAGGCCAAGGCGTCTCTCGAGGCGGCGGAGGCGCCCCTCGATGACCTCGATACTCAGGCGGACATCATTCTCGAGAACGTCGCCAACGTTCGCAAGCAGCTCTACGACAACAAGCTGAGCGTGAGCATCGATGCTTATTACGTGGCTTGGATAACCAGCGGTGGGCACCTCAGCTGGAACGTCAACGGCCTGGTTCAGGAGAAGGGCAGCAAGTCGTATTACTACAGCACGTCGGAATCCTTCTCCAAGCGCTACAGCGACATCCTCAATCCGGTGCTGAACACCTCCCTGACGGCGATGGAGAGAGCTGCGTATCAGATTCGCCGGGACACCAGCGAGATCCAGGGCTACTTCGACGATGCGATGGAGGCCATCGATGCCGCCCTGGCCATCGTCGCCGATCTCTCCAAAGGTGAGGGCCTGTTCGCCGCGGAGCTCTACGATCCCGAGAGCCGTGCCTTCAGCCCGGCGGCGAACCCCATGGTGTACTACCGGGCCGGCCATACGTCGACCCTGCTGCCGGACGGGCGGGTGCTGCTGGCGGGGGGCATCGGCTTTCCGTGGAGCGATCTGCCGGACGCGGTGGGAGACGGCAGCGGCGAGCCGGGGATTCCGATGCCGATGATGAAGACCCTGGCCAGCGCCGAGGTCTACGATCCTTTCACCGGTGAGTTCACCGAGGTGGGGCGGATGACCTCGCCGCGCATCGAGCACACCGCCACGGCGCTGGCGGACGGACGAGTGCTGGTGGCGGGGGGCAGCGACGGCAGCTCGGCGCTGGCGACGGCGCAGGTCTTCGACCCGGTCACCCTGACCTTCAATCCCATCGCCGGAGCGATGACCCAGGCCCGGGTGAGCGCCACGGCGACGCTGCTGCCCGGGGGCTCGGTGCTGGTGGCGGGGGGCAGCAACGGCAGCTCGGCGCTGGCCTCCTCGGAGGTCTTCGATCCGCTGAGCCTGACCTTCTCGCCCCGGGGCTCCCTGGACCAGGCGCGCCAAGAGGCGGTGGCCCAGCTGCTGCCGGACGGCCGGGTGCTGGTGGCCGGCGGCAACGACGGGCTCACCGAGAATCTCGCCAGCGCGGAGCTCTACGTCGAGGGCCGCTTCGTGCCGACGGGCTCCTTGATCACTCCTCGCAGCCGGGCGGTGGTGGCCACCGTGCCCGGCGGCGATGTGCTGGTGAGCGGCGGCATCGGCACCGACAAGCTGGTGGCGCAGCGCCTGTCCTCCGCCGAGCGCTACGTCGCCCGCGCCCAGCGGCAACAGCCCAACGAGATCCCCGGAACGGCGGTGTGGCTGGATAGCGAGCCGCTGCCGCTGGCCAGAGTGCCGCTGGAGATCCCGATGTGGGGAGACCGCCTGGTGGTGGAAGGGGAGGAGCCGCAGCTGGCGGTGGGGCAGCAGCTGTTGATCAGCGGGCGTCGGCCCCTGGTTCGATACAGTGATCCTTTTCCTCTCGAGACGGAGATCGCGGAGATTGGTGAGCCGGGGGAATCGACGCAGCCGGGGGAGAGCGGGACGGACGAGTGGACGCCGGTATTGACCGCCTTCACCGGATCCCCCCGCCGGCCGATCCTTCCGGGCCAGCCGCTGACCCTGTTGCGGGCCCCCTGGGCCTCCTCGCCGGGGATTCAATACGGTGAGGAGCCAACGCGAGACGGTGCGCTGCCGGCTCAGGATCCCGGGATTTTCGGCGAGGAGCCGCTGAACCTGCGCAACGAGCACGGCTTCGCCGGCTACACCGCCACCGAGGCGGCGAGCTTCGTGGTGGAGCCGGCGCCGGAAAACGTGCGGGAAGTGGCGGAGGCGGCGGTGATTCGGCTGGTGGGAGAGCCCCAGGACGGGCTCACCGAGATCTGGCTGGAGGCCCCCCTCTACTTCGTCTACGATCGGCGCACGGTGAGCATCAACGGCAACGTGGTGGCCGCCACCCAGGGGGCGGGGAGCGGAGAGGTGGTGTTGGGCAGCGGCGATGGCAGCCTGCGCAATCAGGTCTTCCGGCTGCCGGAAGGGCCCCTCACCCGACTCTCGGATTTAAGCCCCGCGGGCTTCTTGGACGCCCTGGAGATCCGGGTGGACGACGTGCTGTGGCAGCCGGTGGACGAGCTCTTCACTGCCGGTCCGCTGGATCAGGTGTACACCGTGCAGCAGAGTTTCCGGGATCAGACCGAGATTATCTTCGGCGATGGAGTCCACGGCGCCCGCCTGCCCAGCGGTGAAGAGAACGTCGTCGCGGTGTACCGCATCGGGGCCGGGGTGAGCGGCAACGTGGGGGCCGGGACCCTCACCCAGCTGCCGTCACCGCCGCCGGGGATCGCCGCGGTGACCAACCCCATGGCCGCCGCCGGAGGAGCCTCCGGCGAGGCGCCGCGGGAGCTGCGGGACCGCCTGCCGCTGCGGCCGACGGATCTCGGCCGCATCATCGCGGTGGAGGATTTTCGCTCCTTCGCCCTCTCCTACGCCGGGGTGGCGAAGGCGAACTCGGCGATAGGGCGCCCCTGGGGCGTCGACGCCATGGTCTCCGTGGTGCCCCGGGAAGAGCCGAAGCCCCAGGACTTCGGCCCCGACGGCCGGCGCCTGGACGAGGAGGAGCTGGAGGGGGCCGCCCTCTTTCAGGCTCTGGACCAGGCGATGGCGGCGGCGGTGGCGCCGGGGATCACCTATCGTCTGCTGGCGGCGGGGGTGCAATTCTTCAATCTCGAGCTGGTGGTGCTGGCGGATCCGCGCTACGACCTGGAGAGCCTGGAGCGCACCCTGCGGGCGACCCTCCTGGCCCTCTACGGCTTCCACCGCCGTGACCTGGGGGAGGGGCTGTCGGCGTCGGAGATCCTGTCGACGGTGCAGATGCGCCCGGAGATTCACCTGGTGGATTTGGACGCCCTCTACTATTCCGGGCAGGAGCGGGAGCGGCATCCCTTCCTCCCCGCTCGACCTCCCAGTCAGCCGGCGGATGGTAGAGCTCATCTGCTGCTGGTGAACCCTGAAGAGCTGCGCATCGTTGTGGAGGCGATCGATTCATGACTCAGCGCGACCCCGATGCTCTCTATCGCCTGATCCCCGCGGTCTATCGATCCCGGGATGTCCCGCTGGGGCAGCCGCTCCGTGCCCTGATGCGGCTGCTCGGGGGGGAGCTAGCGACCGTCCAGGGCAATATCGACGCCCTCTACGACAATTGGTTCGTCGAGACCTGCGCGCCGTGGGTGGTGCCTTACCTGGGAGAGGTGCTGGAGATCGAGGAGCTCTCCCAGCAGCGATTGGTCTTCGACTTCCAGCGCCGCTGGGTGGGCAATACGGTGGCGTGGCGCCGTCGGCGAGGGGTGGCGTCGGTGCTGCAGCCGCTGATCTTTGGCGCCACCGGATGGTCTGCCCGCAGTGAAGACGCCCAGGGACGGCTGCTGGTCACCGCCAACCTGCGCTCGCCCCGGCCCGACGGCCCCGGCACCGCGGACGTACGCCGGGAGGTGGCGATGAGCCGCATCGGCACTCCCTTCGCTACCGTGCCGACCTCCGCCCGCATTTCTGGTTTTTCTCCGCCGCAGCCGCCGCGGAGGCCTGGGGAAGGCCATAGCGGCGGTCTCGGCAGCGTTGAGATCTGGGTCTGGCGGCTGGGGGCCTTTCCGCTGGAGGGAATGAGCCCGGTACCGACGACGGTGGAAGGACAGGCCAGCCCGGCGGGGCTCTACTTCATGCAGCCCCTGGGCTTTGATTCCCCGGTCTTCCACGCCCCGCCGGTGGCGCCACCGGCGCAGCGGGTGGCGAAGCCGCGAGAGCTCACGACCCCTCTCTCGGTGGAGGAGCTGAGCCTGGATCTCGATCGCTATCGGCGCCGGTACCAGGCCCTGACGGGGCTGGAGGCCCCGGCCAATAGCGTGTACTACGGGCCGGACCGAGGCTTCTCCCTGCGCTTCGACGGCCAGCGGGTGGGCCCTGGAGAGGTGGAGGGAGAAGACCTAGAGAGCTGGGGGCGTCCCGCCGCGGGGGCGTGGCTGTGGCTTTCCGGGGAGCTCACGGATCCGCTGTCGCTCACCGCCGAGCCGCAGCTGGTGGCGACCTTCGGCGCGGCTTCGGCGGTGCTGCTGATCCTCGACCCCGCGGCGACCACCGCCGAGGAGGTAGCGGTCTCCCTGCAGAGTGCCCTGCGGCAGCAGACGGACCCGGTGTACTCCGAGGCGCTGGTGGCGGCGGTGGCGTCGACGGTGAATGGAGACACCTCGCGTCTGGCGATTTGCGCCGGGGTGCGGGGAGCCTCGATGCTCTTCGAGGCTTCCCCGGAAGACCCTCAGACGGTGAACACTCTGAAGCTCACCTCGGCCTTCGGTGCCTTCGGTCGGGGCGGCGCTCTGGGTTCCGCTCTGGCGGAGCCGGTGTTGCCGAATAACGGTCTGCCGGCAGAGATGGAGGTGGTGGCGGATGGCGTCGGCCCCCTGCCGATCTCGCTTCAGCGACCGTTGACGACGGTGACGGCAGTGGCCGATGCGCTGGAGGCGGCGCTGCGGGGCTTGGGAAGCAACGGAGCGGTGTTCGCCAATGCCTCGGTGCTGGCGGTGGAGCAGCGCCTGTGGGTGATTCCGGGCAAGCCTTCGACCACCGCCTCGGGGATCTCCGGCATCACCTTCCTGGCGACTGCGGTGGATCCGCTGACGGTGGGCGCCGTGGGTCTCGAATCGCTCATCGCTCTCGATCCGGAGCGCGGCCGCATCGCCTTTCCGGTGGGCTACCCACAGCCCCAAGAGATCCTGGTCGATGCACCCTACGGCGGAGTGGGGCCGATCGGTGGCGGCCCTTATCCGCGGCTGGCGGAGGGCGTCGAAGTGCAGGCGGAGGGGGATGGAGTTGCGGTCTACGAGATCGGGGCGCGATGCGAGCTGGCCACCGTCAATGACGCCTATAACCAATGGCTGCGAGACGGGCAGCCGCGGGCCGTATTGCGCATCTGCGATAGCGCTACCTATCGCTTCGACACCGTCACTGAGCTGACGCTGCCACCCAACGGCATGTTCGCCCTCGAGGCGGCAGCGCAGCAGCGACCTACGCTGCTGCTGGCGAATCCGCTGCGGCTGGTGCCCCCCTCGGAGGGGGGATTGGTGCGCTTTTCCGGCCTGTTGATGAGCGGTCGCCTGCGGCTCAGCGGTAGCGGAGCGATGCGGCTGCGAGTGGAGGATTGCACTTTGTTGCCACAGCGTGAGGAAAGTCTGATTTTCAAGCCCACGGAACCCCTCGAGGAAGGGCGGTGGGCCCATAGCGCAACCTATATCGCCTCCAATAAGCGGGTGCTGGCGGTGGGGGGGGAGAACGGGGAGGGGGCGATCGATCAATGCGAGGTCTACGATCTGCTGGCCGAGAAGTGGGTTCCCACCGGCTCGCTGCTGCAGGCGCGGAGCCATCACACCGCGTCGGAGGTTTCGGTGCGGAACCTGGGGCAGCGGGTAGCGATGATCGGCGGCAAGGATTCGGCGGGGCAGGCGCTGGCCAGCGGGGAGCTCTACGATCCGGTGGGTGGCGCCTTCTCGGCGATTTCCGGGTCGCTGCAGCAGGGGCGATGGGACCACAGCGCCACGCTGGTCTTCACCAACGGCAAGATCCTCCTCGCCGGAGGACGCGACGCCAACGGCGCCCTCGGCTCGCTGGAGCTCTACAATCCCTTCGATCCCGAGAAGCCCTTCGAGACGGTGGAGGCGACGCTGAATCCCCCTCGTTGGGGACATGCGGCGGTGAGCCTCAATGACGGAACGATCCTGCTGGCGGGGGGAGAGAACGAGAATGGGCCGGTGGGGACGCTCTCGATCTATGACCCTCGGGGGAATGGTGGGCAGGGAACGGTGACCAATCTCTTGGCGAGCCTAGTGCCGCCGCGAGGCGGTGCGCCGGCGCTGCAGGTACAGACTCAGAGCGGTGCCCGAGTTGCCTTCTTCGGTGGAGCCGCTAAGGGCACCGGGGAAGATCCGGAGGCCTTGGCCACGGTCTCGGAATGGGATCTACAGCCCCAGGGGACGGTGCGCAACGTCGCCGAGCTGCTGCAGGCGCGCTTTGGGGCGACCGCTAGCCTGATGCCGGATGGCCAGGTGCTGGTGATCGCCGGGGAGGGCCCCGCTTCAGCTCTACCAGGGGCGAAGCTGGAGCCGCTGGAGAGCGCTGAGATCTTCAACCCGAGAACGAACGATTCCTTGCCCACCGGGCCGCTGCCGGCGGCGAGGACGGAGCATACGGCGACAACCCTGCCCGGGGGCAGCGTGCTGGTGGTCGGCGGGCGGGGGGCTGGCGGTATCGCGCTGACCAGCTGCGCCATGACCGCTCCAGGACCGGTGGTGTTCTCGTCGGCCCAGGTGATCGATGAGGATGGCAGCGCTCAAGGCTACGAGGTGGAGGTCCAGCGGGGGCTCCTAGGAGCCCTCTGGCTGTCGCCGGAAGCGGGGACCGTCGCCATTGCCGACAGTATCCTGCAACCCCTGGCGAAGACCGTCAGCGGCAACTTTCCGCCGGCTCTGGCGGCTAGCTCCAGCGGGGATTACGGACCACCGGCTACCCTCGAGCGATCCACCTTCCTGGGGGAGGTGTGGGTGTCCTCGCCGATCGAGGGGACCTCGATCCTTTGCCAGCACGGCCTCCACGTCACCACCGAGGTCGATGGCGCCGCGGCTTCCGGCTGTTTACGCTACAGCTATTTGGGCAGGATGGTGAGCTTCGCCGTCGGCGAGCTCCTGAGGTCTGCTCCGGATCCCCAGCCGCTGAATTCAACGCTTTTGGATTCACTACCGGAGTCGGTGCACGTCTACCGCTGTCAGCCGGAGCTGGCGCTGGAGCAGGTGGCGGCAGATCTTGGCTACGAGAGCGTAGAGGAGCTTCCCAAGAGGATCGCCGAGTCGGTTCGGCGTCGGGTGCGGCCACGCTTCACCAGTATCGAATACCCCAATCCCGCCTACGCACAGCTGAACCTCAGCTGCGATGCGGCGATTACCGAAGGCGGCGCGGAGGGGACCGAGATGGGGGCCTACGCGGCGCTGCGCCAGCCGCAGCGGGAGGCCCTTTTGGAGACCCTCGCGCGGCGCTATCTGCCGCTAGGACAGAGGGTTGCCATCCTCTACGTCAACTGAGAGGAGAGAGGATTTGCGAGGAGATTTTTCACGTTTTCTGACCGAGCTGGCTCGGCAGTATCAGGGGGTCTACCAGCAGCAAGGGCGGGTGGACCTGGATGCCGACACCAACGCTGCGGCGGTGCTGGAGGAGAACCTTCGGCGCCACGTGGTGCGGGATCTCCTCGGCCCGGCGGGGGCGCCGGAGGGCGCCGCGGGCTTCGCCATCGAAGTCGGGGAACCGCCGGGAGGTGGCGACGAGACGCTGTTGATCGGTGCCGGTCGGTATTGGGTGGACGGGATTCTATGCCGCAATTTGCGCACGACCACTCTCTCGGGTCAGCCCTACCTTCCGGGCTACGAAGGAGCGGTCGAAGACGGCAGCTACGAGATTTTCCTCGACGTCTGGGAGCGCTCGGTGAATGGATTTCAGGATCCCCGGCTGCTAGATCCGGCGCTGGAGGGGGTCGATACGACGGTGCGAAAGCAGGCCGTATGGCAAGTGCGGGTAGGGCTCGAGAGCGGCGATTCCGGGGAGTCTTCTCTACCCCCAGGGGTGCTGAGGAGCAATGGCCTGATGAAGGCTCGCTGTCTGGAGGGAAACGTTCCGGGCAATCGTCTCTACCGAATTCAGATCCACTATCCGCAGATTCCCATGCAGTCCGGTGACGGTCCGGCCCCTCCGCCGCCGAGCTTCAAGTGGTCCCGGGACAACGGCAGCCAGGTCGCGGCGGTAGAGGACTGGACCAGCAGCGGGAGCGGGGCCGGACGCTTGGTGACGGTCAAGGTGCGCACCTTCGGTTCACCTCTGGAGAGCGTTTTTCAGCCCCTGGACTGGGTGGAGTTCTTGAACGACGCCATCGAGCTCGATCCCCAAGCTCTACCGCTCTGGCAGGTACAGGAGATCCAGCCGGATCGCTCGACGGTCACCCTGGTTCCGTCCAACGTCGAGGCCAGCGATCCGGTGATCGATGCGTCCCTTCACCCGATGCTGTTGCGATGGGATCAACAGCTCACCGAGGAGGGCACCTTCGTAGACGGCACGGAGATCATCCGCTTCAATGAATGGATGGATCTGGAGGACGGCATCCAGGTGTTTTTCGACGGCAGCGAGAGCCAGGGCCCGCCGCCGGTCGGTCCGGTGGTGCCTCGGATCTATCAAATAGGGGATGCGTGGGCCTTCGATTCGCGGACCGCTATCGCGGGAATCCAGTGGCCCCAGACGGTTCACGGTGAGCCGCTTCCGATGCCGAAGCACGGCCCCCATCATGTCTATGCTCCCCTCGCCACGGCGAGCTACAGCGGCGGCAGCTGGAGCGCAGTGAACGACCTTCGCACCATCTTTCAGCCGCTGACCGGCGGCAGCGGGGGCTCTTCCTCCGTCGACGCGAAAGGGTTGATCCCGCCGCCTCCGCCGCGGGATGCAAGTCGCTGGCGGCGCCTCGAAGAGCGGGTGCAGGAGCTAGAAGAGCAGATCGCGCGGCTGCTGGGGCCGTCGCGGTCGATGGAGGAGTAGGCAGGTCGGCTCTACGCTAGGACCAGTGCTACCATCCCAGGCAGTTCATCTCCTTAACTCGTCGTCTCGACTTTTCGCCTAACTACTGGATACTCGAGGAGCTCGCTATGCGCTGGATCGTCACCGGAGCCCGAATCATCGTCGGCCTTATTTTCTTCGTCTTCGGATTGAATGGCTTCCTCAATTTTCTCGAGGTTCCGCCGCCGGTAGAGTTCATGCAGATTCTCGTCGCCAGTGGATACCTGATCCCCGTGAAGCTTTGCGAGGTGATCGGCGGCGCTCTGCTCTTGGCCAACCGTTACGTTGCTCTAGGCTTGGTCTTTATCGGGCCCGTCATCGTCAATATCGTCCTCTTCCACGCGCTTCTGGACCCTCGGTATGCTGGTCTGAGCTATGTGACCTTCGCTCTCACCGTTTTCCTCATTTGGGCTTATCGGGGCCACTTTGCCGGCATCTTCCAGGCGGAAAGTAAGCCCTCCATCGGCTGAGGCCGGAAGGTGCTGGCGATCGCAGCGGCCGGAAGGGGGCTGCGAAGGGTAGTTTGGGGTGCCGTGGGGGCCTGGCTCCTGCTCGGGATGAGTGGGGGCTGGGCTGAGGCCGGCACTTTGGAGGCCGGCACTTTGGAGGCTGGTACATTGGAGGCCGGCGCTCCGGAGAACAGCGTTTCCAGCGAGGAGACTGGAAGTGATGCTGACGCCGGGGACGAGGAAGAAGCGGTGCAGAAAGCGGCACAGAGTGTCGAGGGGCCGTGCTATCCGGGATTAGCCCCCGCGGCTCCCTGGCTCGACAGGATGCAGGGAGGCTTATACAAGGCCGTCTGCGACGCGGGGCAGTGGTTCGACGCCTACTTCGGAGATGAGGATCTCGAATCGGAAGAAGGGCCTCGCGGGCGGCTGAGCATCGGCGCGCGATGGAACGAGAAGGACGGGTTCAGGGATCGGATCCGCTTTCGCGCCAGGATTCCGCTTCCACGGCTGGAACGCCGGGTGGACGCCTTTATCGGCCGGGTTGAGGTGGATGACTTCGTCCAGGAGACCGAGAATCAGCTGGAGACCCTGCCGGAGGCCTTCAGCTCGGCGGATGAAGAGGTGCTGCTGGGGCTCGGGTACAAGCCGATCAAGAGCCTACGGGATGACGTCGACTTTTCCGTCGGGGTGAAGGTTCGCTCGCCGCTGGACCCTTACGTCAAGGGAAGCTACAAGACCTTTCGACTGTTCGGAGAGAAGCGCCTGATCCGCTTCAAGGAGACCATCTTTTGGCAGGATTCCGAGGGCTGGGGCTCCACCACCAGGCTGGACTGGGAGCGGATTTGGGACCGAGGCTTCCTGCTGAGGATCTCCAACGTCGGCACGGTCTCCGATCGCGCTGAAGGGCTGCGCTGGAATAGTTGGGTGACCCTCTACCATCGGCTGTCGCCACGCCAGGCCTTGGCCTATCAGCTGCACTATTTTGCGGAGACAGACGCGGCGGTTCCGGTGTCGGAATACGGCGGCCGAATGATTTATCGCCGCAATATGTTTCGGGATTGGCTCTTCGGAGAGGTGCAGGCAGGGGTGATCTGGCCCCGGGACGAGCCAGAAGAGACCCGGGAGGCGGCTCTGCTGCTGGGCTTTGCGGTGGAGATCAAGTTTGGAGGGGAGTGGGGGCCCTTTGGAGACGGGAACTGAGGGAGAGTTGAGTCTCCCGAGAGGCCAGAGCTTAGAAGCCCAAGGGGCCGAGGCCAAGGAGGCCTGAACCAAGGTCGGGAAGGGTTAGCCGGGGGGAAGCCGGACCCATTGACGACAAACCTCTCGCTGCTCCTTGGGCGTCCCCTGGCTGAGGGCAGAGGAGGAAAATCTCTCGATTTCTCCGGGAGCGATGCCCGCTTGGCGCAGGGCGAGGCGAATCGCGGCAATCAAGACCAGGGGATTAGCGCTGGTGGTCGCGATGCGCAGGTGAGGGTAGCGTGGTGCGCCGGGCGTAGGCATGGAAGGGAGACTCCGGAGCCGGCGTCTCGAGCCGGAGGTGGACAAAGTAGATTCCTGGGCCTCTACCCATGAGACGCCGCGGATGTGGAAAAGGTTTCGGATTTTTTGAGATTTTTTGTCCTGCCGCCCGAGGGGAAAGTCCCTGGCACCTCAAAGAGGTCTGGGGAAAGTCCCTGGCACCTCGCCTAGTGCCTCGCCAACGAGTCTGATTCTAGGATGAAGCTGGAGAGGGAATTTGCCTGAGAGAGTTTGCCTGGGACTGGGCGAGGCCTGCACTCTTGAAGCGGTTGTGACTCTGGTCCAAGGGGCTTATGCGCTATTCCTCCGACTCACGAGAGGTTCAGGGTGCACTGAGGTACGGGCTAGGGTTGGGGCGCGTTGAAGCCGGATTCCCGGGGTAGCCGTGGGGGGACATAGCGTTGACGAAGCTCTTCTTCGGGAGTATTTAAGTCGAGGTAGCCCAAAGCGATGAGGCTGCGGCGAGTTTCGTCATCCAGAGTTTCGACGCTCCGCTGGTTAGCGAGGATCCCCATACGGTTGTGGTGGGAGATCAGCGCTCGACGCTTTTCCAAAGACTTGCCGATGAGGGCCGTCGTAGGGCGCAGCTCCCCGGGATCTTCCGCCAAGTCAAAGAGCCGGTCATGAGGCTTTTCGAGGCTGTGAATCAACTTGGTATCACCTTCGAGGCTAGCTAGAGCCCCGGCGCCGTCGAGGTCGAGGTGGAAGTAGGCGGCGCCGTAAGATTCTGGCTGCTGCTCCAGAATGGATTGCCACCGGGATTCACCATCGATAGCGCCATTTCCCTCGATGGAAGGGACCGAGATCTCGAGAGCTTCGAGAACCGTGGGAAGAAAGTCGATTTGGAGGAAGCGCTCGGGAGTCTGATAGCTCGGCAGCTTGTTGCCCTTCATCCACAAGATGAAAGGCACCTGGAGGACCTCTTCGTAGAGCCCATTACCGTGGGTCAGCTCGCCGTGCTCCAGAAATTCCTCACCGTGATCAGAGGTGATCACAACGAGAGTGCTCTCCAGTAGCCCCTGCTGATCCATGGACTGCAGGAGGCGCTGGATCTGCTGGTCGACATCGAGGATCTCTCCATCGTATTGATCCACCATTCGGCGCAGGTTCCGGGGAGACGGTTGCTGCAATCCCTTTGCGATACGTCCCGGCTGGATGTATTCCCACTCCCTTTCTCCACCTTCTTCAAACCATGGCTGTGGTGGCCGGTACGGGTCGTGAGGGTCGACGTAGTGAACGTAGAGGAAGTATCTCGAGGAATCACTGAGGGCGGGAGTCACCGTGAGGGCGGCATCCGTGACTCGGGCTCCGTCGACCTTGCTGGTGTGCTTGCTCTGTAGGTAGGTGTCGAAGCCGCGGGCGAAACCAAATTTTCTTCCGGCGTTACGGTTTCCGATGAACGTCGCCGTGGAGAATCCCTGCTCCGAGAGGAGCTGGGGCAGGTAGGGGACATTGTCCGGCAGAGTATCGCTGCGGCTGATCGCCTGGTGCCGTTGGGGGGCGACGGCAGTAAACATGGTCGCGATGGAGGGCTTGGTCCACGAGGACACCGAATAACCCTGTAGCTGAATGCCCTGATCCGCCAATTGCCCCAGAAAGGGAGCAGTATTTCGGTGATAGCCATAACTTGGGAGGTGATCGCTGCGTAGGGTATCGATGAGGATCACCACCAGGTTATCGATTTTGGGAGCCGAGACCCTCGACTGCGGAGCGCTGCAGCTCAGCAGGAGGCCGCCAACGAGAAGGACCCCAACCAGAGCAAGGTTGCGGAAACGCTTTGAGAACATGTTGTGGAATTGCCTCAGCTCAAGCATTGCGGAAGAGGATGAGCTTTTGGGCCACGGTGGCCCGCAATCAATGAGACTCAGGAGAGAGAATGGGGACCGATGGCGTTGCCCACAGAGGGGGCTGAGCCGGCTCAGATGCTACCATCCGGAGAAAAATCGAGGATCGCTTTTTGACCGTTTGATCTATCTAGGATGATGGTGGTGGACGAGCATTCCCGAGGAGGAGCAGGCACCGGATTCTGGGATGAAAGAAGGGAGATATCGAGGTGAAAAACCACTGGCTAATCAGTTCGACGGCTACTGCATCGATAATTACTACGGGCTCAGGATTGAGGAACAATTCTTCCCGTACCTGGCGCCGTTACGCGCTTGGCTTTGTAGGTCTCTTCTTGCTTTCCGCTCTCGGCGGAATTCAGGCTATCGCCCAAGAGAGTCCACCTCCGACTCCCCAGCGACCGACCTGCGATTCCGCCGACCACCAGGCATTTAATTTCTGGTTGGGCGAATGGGATGTCTACATCGCAGATGGTCGTTTGGTGGGGCATAACACCATTACATCTCTTTACGATGGCTGTGCTCTGAGGGAAGAGTGGAGAGGGGCCGGAGGAACTCTCGGAACGAGCCTGAGCTTCTTTGATTCGACTCGGGGAGTCTGGCACCAGACCTGGATAGACAACGCAGGTCGGCCGCTCTATCTCGAGGGTGGCCTCGGCGAGGGCGGGGTGATGGAAATGGGGGTCGAGTCGGAGCGAGGAGTGCAGAAGGTTCAGTGGACTCTGCTCGAGGATGGTCGCGTTCGCCAACATTGGGCCGTGTCTAGAGACGGTGGCGAGACTTGGCAAGTTGCCTTCGATGGCTTCTATCAGAAAGCCGGTACGGAGCCTCCTGCGCCACAATCTACCGGGACGGAGGGCTCGACGGATGCTGGAGCGAGCGAGGGAAGCTCAGAATCGGACTCTGCCAACCAGGCCGACGGTGAATGAGTCGCTGTTGAGCTCGAATTCTTCGACGCCTTCCCAATCATCGAAGCGGTAGCGGGCGTGAATGTCGGCGTATACCGAGCCGAGAACAGCGACATTCCAGCCGATACGGACCACGTAGTAGGGGTCCGAGATATCGTCGGCTAGCCCGTCGGAAACGGTCACCCCGACTCCGACTCCTCCGTAGAGGCCGTTCCCTCCCACCAGGGCAAAGATCTGAGGGGAGTAGGCGGAATCGTTGGAGCCGCCGAATCCATCGTCAAAGAGCTCTACCGCGGCTTCAAAGGTAAAGAGCCCCCTAGGCTTGTATTGATAGGAAACCATCCAGGAGTAACCATCGTCAGGAAGATCGTTGAGGTCTCCGAGGCTGTCGACCGTGCGCCAGTAGTGAGCGCCTAGGCCCAGGCGGTGCTCGCCAGCTGAGGCGGCGATCGGGGCGAGAGCCGACAGACAGAGGGAAAAAATGGCGATGGTGATCCAGAGACGGGTCGTGGGCATGGTGGGGGCTCCGGAGATTGGGTGGAGATGGGGTTTTTCTAAGCTTGTAACGGGTTTAGAGCTTTGACTCCACTCCATTCTAGATCTTGAACTGAGTCAAGTCCCTGGCACTGATCTTATGAGGGTGGCTTTTTCTGGTTCTTGGTTTCCAATACAGCGCTTCTCCTCTGTTTGAACAAATAAATCATGCTTGAGAGCGTTAGAGACGATCGAGCAGGAACGCTGGTTGAATCGTTTTAGGATTTTCTAAACTAATGCAGGCACCCAGGGTCCCGGCGGCCGCAGCGCTCCCGGCGGGAAGGGGGCGTCGAGATCTCCCTGGCACCACAGGCGGGACGCTTCTCGATACGCGAGGGTGAAGAGCCTCCGGGCCTCCACCAGGGCGTCCCGGGCGGTC
>JBCCXL010000019.1:0-142130 GCA_039191605.1 Acidobacteriota bacterium
GTCCTCGTCCTGCCAGGTGGTCGTCTTCTTCAGCCGCCCATAGGGATCGTAGAAGCTCCTGCGCACTGAGGTGGTGAAGCTTCCCCCAATTCCGACCGGGCGCCGACGGCTTTCTTCCACCACTCGCCCAAAGGGGTCGAGAGAGGCCTGAGTCCAGGACAGGGTTTGTCCGCCGAGATGGCTGGGAGCGACTCGGGTGGTGGTGATCACCGGGGGGTCCGAGGAGCTCACCTGATAGCTGATTCTGGTTTCCGCCTCGTTCAGGGAGGCGTCGGGGGTGACCTTGGTGAGTCGCCCGAGCTCGTCGTAGTCGAAGCTCGTGCCTTGGTCCGCCACGTCGAAGGAGCGTTCTGCCTTGCCGGTGCTCTGATCGATGACGGCCCGGAAGGAATAGGGAAAGCCCCCGACCATGCGGGTAGAAGAGCGGGTGAGGTGGTCGTATTCATGCAGTAGCTGATAGCGGGTGCCGGCAAAAGCGCTTCCGGTGGTATCGCAGATGGTGGCCGTGGAAAGCGAAGCGTCGTCGCCGCCGGCGAAGATCTCGGTGACGGGGAGCCCTGCGTCCTCGCCCACCTTCGTTCCATAGTTCATCGAGCGCACCAGATCCTGCCCTGACTTCGAGGTACCGCGGAAGCGACGCTCGCAGGTCATGTAGCCCTTGGTGTTGAAGGTAGCTTCGACGATGTAGCTAGTGCCGCCCTCCTGCACCGTGCGGCGAGACCAAGGGTGGAGGAGCCAATCTGCTGAAGTAGCTGGAAGGTAGGAGGAAGGGGTGCCGGGGGAAATGTAGCCGGTGGCGGCGTTGGGGTTGAAGGTGGTGCCGCCGGTGGCCAGGGTGATGGTGTTCACCTGGCGGTTGAGACCGCTCCAGCTGTCGGTGATGCGCTCGCGCTTGGCGGTGCCGGCGCCGTTGAAGTTCTCCCAGCTGCGCTCGATCCAGTGCCCACTGTCGAGAGGAAAGACGGTGCGTTCCGCCACCAGACGAGGATTGATCGCAAAGCAGCCGGGGCCGTCGCCAAAGGCCTTCTCACAGTCCTGGCTTCGACCGGTGCTGTCGGGGTTGCGGAAGATGCTGGCGTAGCGACGGTAGACCCTGCGCAGCGTGGTGCAGGAGGTGGTGCCTGCCGTGCATTCAGCGGTTTCTTGGGAGAGATGGCGCTGGGTCGAAGCGGTGCCGTTGGTGGTTTGGGGCTTCGCGATGGGAAGACCGTGGTCGGTGACCTGGTGATTCGAGATGGACTCGTTCACCGAGGGGTCCATCAGCCCCGCGCTCACCGAGTGATAGAAGGTCTGGCGAGTATATTTACCGGCCGCTTCCGGGCCGTCGACGGTGGTCCTGCGGTAGTTGGCGCGATTGCAGTTAGGGCCGTGATTCGAGGGGCCTGCTCCCACGAGGGTGGTGTTATAGCTCCAGATCTCCGGCTCGGAGGTCGATTCGGGGTAGGTCCGAGTCTTGGTGCTAATTCCCGCCTTGAAGTAAGTCTCCTCAGCGAAGGGATCGGCGTTGGGGCGGTAGTCGCAGCGCGTCGGGAAGGGCCAGGAGCGGTAGGTGTAGTGCACTTCCCCGCTACTCGGTAAGCGCATGGAAGACACGGTTCCGGCCGTGGGATTGCAGCTCACGTTGGGCGAGCCCGTCGAGGGGGAGGGGGTATTCGAGGTGAAGGCCCAGGATTCGCCCTCTGGGGTATCGATCTGCTCCAGCACCTTCGTAGAGAGGGTCGCATAGCCTCCGGGGATGTTCAGCGTGTCGTGGGGGCAGCCGCGGATCGTGTTGGGGGCATCGACGTAATCGAAGCGGTAGCTGGAACGAGTCCCGCCGAAGGTGTCGAGATTGACCTCCGTCAGGATGCGCCTCAGGTCGCCCCATTCATCTCCGTTGAAGGTGTAATCACCGGGTCCGAGGACGACGCCATCCCCTCCTCCTCGAGTCGCGTCGGCACGACTGAAGATCAACTCGTGGAAGCGGTCCGTAGAGTCGGTCACCGTCCAGGTCTCCGTGTCGCCGCTCAGGCTGTAGTCCACGGTGATCTTGTTGCCCCAGGGATCCTGGAGCTTGCGCAGGCGCCAGCAGCCGGTCACCCCATTACCGCAGAACTCGGTGCCGGCGATGTCGCTGGTCTGCTTGAAGAGGGCGAAGGTGCCGTCGGGGTATTCCACTCGAATCTTGTCGTCGTGGGTCTGCACCATCCGCAGGTAGGAGGAATCGGTGGAGTAGCGCACCGGCCGGCTCGCGGTTCCGTTGTCCCAGCCGGTGAGGGATCTGAGCTCGTGGCGGGAGCCATCCGGGGCGACGTAGAGCCATTGGGAGCCGACATCCGCCGGGTCGGGGCGGTTGGGGAAGAGATCCCGCTCCGGCTGAACGAGGCCAGTGGGCGGGAGCGGCGCGTAGAGCTTGCCGAAGTGAATTTCCCAGCCGAGACCGGCGTTGCTGGAGGGATTGGTGGAGGCGAAGTCGACCTCGGACCACTCCCCGTCGCATTGCAGGCCGTTGCAGGACAGGCGCACCGGCTGCCAGACATTCGAGTTGTGGAAGAGGCGGAATTGATAGCTCAGCTGGGCCCCGACGGAATAGCGCTGGCCGAGGGGGATGGCCAGGGTGAGATGCCCGGAATCGGTGGAGATGGTCTCCACATCACCGTCGGAGAGATAGACCTTGTTGGGCTCGACGCCGCGGTCGTTGCGCACCGGGGTGTAAGGGGCCACCGCGGGACCCCCGCCGTCGTCGGCGGCGTCGTCATCGCTGGAGGGCTCGATGACGGAGAAGCGCACCACCGCGACCTCCGAAGGGAGGCCCGAGAAGTCCTCGACCTGGGCCCGCAGATCGGCGGCACCGAGAGGTAGCTCCAGGGGGCAGCTGCGACCGCTGCTGGGATCTGTTCCAGAGGCGGAGCAAGAGAGCTCTAGGGGGACGCCTTCAGCTCGCACCTCGAGGGTGGACCAATCGACGCCGGATCCGGCGTCTTGGGCGATGAGCTCCAGCACGACCTCGTCCTGATCGACCTTGGAGCCCTCCAGGGGCGCGAGGATCTGAAGGGTTGGAGGGTCTTCGTCCGTCGTGAGCCCAGACCAGTCCAGATCGACAATCGTGATGTCGGCGGCGATGTCCCATTGCTGCAGCAGCTCTCCCGCTGGCGAGAGGCGGAGGGCGCTGCCGGTGCCACCGAGCCAGAGGCTACGACTGGCCAGATCGACTCGCAGCGCGCTCGGCGGATCGCTTCCCAGGGGAGCGAAGGGGTCGGTGACGGGCTGGAGCAGGCTCTCGTCTTCGGCGGCGCCATCCCCAGCCGGGCTCAGCTGAATACGTCGCACACCCTCCGAGTCCGCCCACCAGGCGCCGCCGAGGCCGTCGGCGAGCAGGAAGCTCGGACCGTCGGCCGAAGGAATCTCGGTGAGAAAGGAGGCTTCGCCGAGCTGGGTGCCGTCTGGGCTGAAGCGCGAGACCGCCGGTATCGCTGCGTAGATGGCTTCGTGGCGCACCCAGACTTCGCCTTCGACGATCGCAGTCGCCACGGCTTCGCTACTGCCTTCAGGGAGGTCAAGGCGGAGAGTCTCGAGACCGCTGAAGGGATCCAGCGCCAGGATCTGCTGCGCCGTCGCGACCCACAGAGCGTGGGTTTCGGCATCCCAGGCTAGCTCTTGGATCGCTGCCTCTAGGTCGAGATCCGCGAGCTGCGTGCCGGAGGGCGAAAAGGCCGTGAGGCGCTGGTCGTAGCCCCACCAGAGAATGCCTTCTTCTGCTTTCGAGCTGTTGCTGGGGATGTATTGAAGGGCCTGGCGGCTCGCCGGGGCCGCCCCGGCGTCGTGTTCGGTCGCGGAGCTGAGAGAGCTTCGAGCGCCCAGCAGCGACTTATTGTCGGCATCGGGCTGCTGCGGCTTTAGGCCTTCAATGAGCTCGAGGCGGAGCTCGTCGAGGGACCCAGCGGTGCGAAAGAGGCCGTCTTGGGTGGCGACCCAGACGAAGCCGGTGTCGTCGCTGGCGATGGCTGAAATCTTGGGGCTCGCCACGGTGCCTAGGATTTGGGGAGGGCTACTCTCCAAATCAATGGCGAGAAGCTCGCTAGCATCACCTGATGCCTGCGCCGAGCGTTCCGTCGCTAGCCAAAGGATGCTGCTGTCGGCGGTGCCGGCTAGCGGCCAGATCAGCAGTGCGCTGAGGCTGAGGGCAAGGAATTGAAAGCGGCGGGAGAAGATCGAGCTAGGCTGGGAAGGCACAAATAATTCTACAAGACGCATTTATAAACCTCATTGATCGCTTTGAGCATGGAGAATCCTCAAGAGAAGACATGAAACTTATCGAAAATAATATAGCTGACGGCAGGGCGAGCCAAGGCCCCCTCGAGGGAGTAGATGAATTCGAGCACTAGTTCAGGTTCCGGCACCTTAGGTATGTCGACAATCCAAACGCCCTTCTCTACCTGTATTCGCTCCGCCGGCCAGACCAAGAATGGAGCAACACTGAATACGGCTTTATGCAAAAGACGAAATCGTCGAGTCCTTCTCCATCGCTCCTTCCTACAAGGCTCCCAACACGTTGCAATCGAATGAGGGCTGCGAACCTTCGTCTGCGAATGGTGCCAAGCTACATACTGATTTCGGGTCTTATGGGTACCTTCCTTGCGGGCAAATACTGAAGGATTTCTAGCAGCCCAATGGAGTGACGAAGATCTGCGGGCTATTGGAAGAATCGTGGCGAGTCGGCTGTCGTCGAGACTGGAAATTTCTCAGCAGGCTTAGCGGCTTGACTACCCTCTTCCTCGTGCCACCTGTGGGTGTCCCGTTTGCGATAAGTGCCGGAAGGCTTTACCTCCTAGGAAGCTCCGCCTTAGGCCCGCCAGATGGCAGCCAACTCTCAATTTTCAGGCAACATCTGGCCTTTGGAGTTGTGACTCACCCCGCTGCAGCTCGGAGTATCCCCCCTCTCCCGGCAGCGAGCAGATCTCACAAATTGTGATTGCAGCAATCAGGCACTAGCCAGCTTCCACCACAATTCGAAACCCCAGATCATCGCGGGCTTGACTGGGATAGTGAGCCCCACGGGCAGCGGCCCGGAGCCAGCGGCCTTTTTGGTTCCATGCGCCACCTCGCACGACGCGCTGCCTGCCAGTTGCCGGGCCGCTGGGGTCGGTCGTTTGATCTGGGTCGTAGGTTCGGTCTCGCCAGTCGGAACACCACTCATCGACGTTCCCCAGCATGTCGTAGAGGCCCCAAGGATTAGGTAGTTTTTCTTTTGTGATCCGCGGACCTCGGATCAGCCGGTGAAGATCGAAGTCGATGCCGCTGTTGTCGTCGTACCAGGCGATTTCCCAGAGGGAGGGAGGGTCTTCTCCGGGCTCGACAAGAGCTGAGGCGTAGGTCGCAGCGGTCGTGCCTGCGCGGCAGGCGTACTCCCATTCCGCCTCGGTCGGTAGGCGACAAGTCGCGCCGGGGAGTCTGCGAGAGAGCTCTTGGAGGAATTCAACGGCTTCATACCAAGTCATCGCGACGGCGGGTCGCTGCGGGGTGAGGTAGCCGTGGCGATGCTCCCGCCCCATCGCTTCCCAAAGATCCTGTGTGCAGGGCGTCTCCCCTAGCCAGAAGCCGCGGGATATCGTCACTTCTCGCTGTGGCCCTTCGACGTAGGAACGTCCTACTTCGTCGGCTGGGGAGCCCATCAGGAACTTTCCTGGGGGGATCCAGCGCATGCGGTGCGTTACCCCTTCGGTTTTGAGCACCGCCCAAGGGCCGTAGCGGTCTTGCCCGGAGGTGATGCTCCAGGGCGGGGGCTGGGGAGATGTTGGTCCCATAGAACCCGACTTAATACCCCTTATAAGGGTCTACGACTAGGCGGAAGCCCAGGTTGGACCAGCTGTAACCAGGCGGGCGCCAGTCGCGGTTCGCGACGCGCACGCTCTGCGCGTACGAGTCCCACGAACCACCACGGAGGATGCGCAGCGAGCCTTCATCTGGCCCAGTGGGGTCCAGCGTCTCGTTAGGGTCGTAGAGCCCATACCAATCACTACACCATTCGTAAACGTTACCCAAGGTGTCGTAGAGCCCCCAGGGATTGGCTAGTTTCTGCGCTACGGGCCGGGTTCCATGACGCCTACTCTCTAGGTCGATTTCTTCCTCACGATTCTTGAAGTACCAGGCGATGTCACGGAGTTCGGGACCTTCGTTTCTATCCCCTGCCGATAGGCCCAAGGCATAGGTGGATCCTCTTGTTCCTGCCCGGCATGCAAACTCCCACTCGGCTTCGGTGGGTAGGCGAACAAGAGAGCCATCTAGGCGATCGTGTAGTTTCTCAAAGAAATCCACACAGTCGTGCCAGGAAACTCGTTCCACGGGCCGCAACGGACTCTTGAACTCACTCGGATTCTCCTCCATCACAACCTCCCAAAGATCCTGAGTACAAGGCGTTGACCCAAGCCAGAAACCGCGGCTGATAGTGACGTGTCTTTGTGGTCCCTCGCTGTCAAAGCGCCCTCTCTCCTTCGTCGGCGAGCCCATCGTAAAGGTGCCCGGCTCAATCCACCGCATGCGGTGCTGCACGCCCTGGACTTCGAACATCGCCCAGCGGCCGTAGTCGTCTTCGCCAGCAGCGGTACTCCAGCGGGGCCGCTGTTCCCCCCGCCGGCTCCGCCGGCCCCTCGGCTCGTTCTGCACGGGGGCGTCCCGCCCCGCGTGCTGACCGAGCCTCTCCCCCTGGGAGCTGCCGCTCCAGCGCTCCGCGCCCGGACCTAGGGCCAGGCGGAAGCCCAGGTCGGACCAGCGGAAGTCGGGGCGGTCCGAGTCGCGGTACGCCGCGCGCACGTACCGAGCGCTCGAGACCCACGCCCCGCCGCGGATGACGCGCTTCGAGCCTTCTTCTGGACCAGCTGGGTTAATCTGATGCCCCTCCCCGTAGCTGCCGAACCAATCAGCGCACCACTCCCAGACATTGCCCAGCATGTCGTAGAGCCCCCAGGGATTGGCAGGTCTACCCTTCACTTCTCGGCTTCCAGCAATTCTCATCTCGTGCTGCAGTTCGGACCAAGACACATCGATCCCATCTTCCAAATCCCAATCAACGCCGCTATTTCCGCCGTACCACGCGATCAGCCCTAACCTCGGAGCGTTGTTTCTGCCCAGGTACTCAACATCTCCGATCCATGTGGCCTCCGCCGTGCCAGCTCGACAGGCATGCTCCCATTCCGCCTCGGTGGGGAGCCGCACGGCGAGTCCTGGAATCAGTGAGCTCAGCCTCGAACAAAACGCAGCGCATTCTTCCCAACGAATACGCTCAACCGGCCGCTTCGGAGATTGGAAATAGCTGGGATTGAGAGCCTCTTCTCCCTCATCCTCTTCGAAGTCACCCGCTTCTCTTTGCACCGCCTCCCACAGCTCCTGAGTGCACGGCGTATCGGCAAGCCAAAAACCCTGAGTCAACGTAACAAGGTGGAGTGTCTCCCGATCAAGTCGCCCTTCTTCTGAGTCCGGCGAACCCATCCGGAAAGTTCCTGAAGGAATCCACCGCATACGCTGGCTGACGTTTCCCACCCGAAAGTCCGCATAGACCCCAAAGCGATCCTGCCCCCACGCGCTCGCCCACGGGAGCGGGAAGGGCGTGCTGAGGGGATGCTCGTAGGTTTCAGGCTGCGGGGACGCCATGGGGAAACCTCACGCCGAAAAGAGGAGCAAAGAAAGACGAGCGCCGGCGAGCTGTCGCGGCGGCATCCACCGCCCTACTGACACACTGGCGCTCGGAGTCGATTCGCCAGCCTCTCGGCTCGTTCTGCGCGAGGTCGTCCCTCCCCTCGCGCTGACCGAGCCTCTCCTCAGGAGCTACCGCTCCCACGCTCCGCGTGCTCATTCCGGATCTAGGGCCAGACGGAAGCCGAGGAAGTTGTCGCGGTTCTCGGGGTGGTACCAGCTGCGGTACGCCGCGCGCACGTCCCGCGCGTGCGAAACCCACGCTCCGCTGCGGACGACGCGCTCCGAGCCCTCTCCGGGCCCAGCGGGATCCAACTTATCGTTGGGATCATGGGCGTTGCTCCAATAATCACTGCACCATTCCTCGACATTTCCCAACATGTCGTAAAGCCCCCAAGAATTTTCACTCTTCCTCTTCACAATACGAGTACCCGCCATCTGATGATCGAATTGCTTCCCGTTCCAACCGGAAGAGTTGACACCATCTTTTAGATCAAAATCCACGCCACTATTCCCTCCATACCAAGCGATCTTGTCGAGCATAGGACCATTGTGGGCGCCCAAGATCTTCAGCTGGCCAGCATAGGTACTCGTCTCCGTCCCCGCTCGGCAGGCGTACTCCCACTCCGCTTCAGTTGGCAAGCGTGGATGGAAACCCGGTACCCGCTCGGCGATTCGCTGGAGGAACTCCTGGCAGTCTTCCCAGGAAACCTGCTCTACCGGCCGCTCAGGATGCACAAATCGGCTGGGATTGGTCTCCATCACCGTCGTCCACAGCGCCTGGGTGCAGGGCGTCTGACCGAGCCAGAAACCTTTGGTGAGGGTGACCTCTCGGCGAGGACCTTCGTCGCCCCAACGACCTTCTTCGTCCTCCGGCGAGCCCATCCAAAAGGTGCCGGGTTTGATCCAGCGCAAGATATAGCGCACGTCGTCCACTTCAACCACGGCCCAGCGACCGAAGTTATCCTCACCGTGATTGGCGCTCCACTTAGGCCTGGGGCGCCCGCCTCTCGGCTCGTTCTGCGCGAGGTCGTCCCTCCCCTCGCGCTGACCGAGCCTCTCCTTCGGAGCTACCGCTCCCACGCTCCGCGTGCTCATTCCGGACCTAGGGCCAGGCGGAAACCCAGGTAGTTCCTGCGGTACCCGGGGAGGAACCAGACGCGGTACGCCGCGCGCACGTGCAGTGCGTCCGAGCACCACGCTCCGCCGCGAAGAACGCGCCCCGAGCCGTCTCCAGGCCCAGTTGGATCCACCGTATCGTCTGGATCGTAGAGATCGCTCCAATAGTCATTGCACCATTCGTAAACGTTACCCAACATGTCGTAAAGCCCCCAGTCGTTGACATCCTTTTTCTTCACGATGCGGCTGCCTTTCTTATCGCCGGCCAAGTCAAAGCCGCTGTGGCTGTTCTTTGAGTACCAAGCGATCTTGTCCAGCAGCGGTGCCTCACCTTCCTCTGAGATCTTCAACTGGCCAGCATAGGTAGTTGTCTTCCGCCCCGCTCGGCAGGCAAATTCCCACTCCGCCTCGGTGGGCAGACGGGGGTAAAAACCCGGCACCTTTTCAGCGATTCGCTGGAGGAACTCCTGACAATCGTCCCAGGACACCTTCTCCACCGGCCGTTCAGGATGCACGAATCGGCTGGGATTGTTCTCCATCACTGCAGTCCACAGCGCTTGAGTGCAAGGCGTCTGACCAAGCCAGAAGCCTTTAGTGAGAGTGACCTCTCGGCGGGGGCCTTCGTCATTCCAACGGCCCTCTTCATTCTCCGGCGAGCCCATCCAGAAGGTACTGGGCTTGATCCAGCGGAGGACGTGGCGCACGTCGTCTACCTCGACAACCGCCCAGCGACCGAACCTGTCCTTGCCGTGATCGATACTCCACTCCGGCCTGGGCCGCCGCCCCGCGTTCGCGATCTGCACGAGATCGTCCCTCTCCTCGTGCTTCCCGCGAACAGCCCCCAACCTCTGCGCTCCGCGCACTGGACCCGGATCTAGGGCCAGGCGGAAGCCCAGGTAAGCGCTGCGGAGCCCGGGGCGGTCCCGGCCGCGGAACGCCGCGCGCACGAGCTGAGCGCCCGAGTACCACGCACCGCCGCGGATGACGCGCCCCGAGCCTTCTACAGGACCGATTGGATCCACCACATTGCCTTCAACATCAGAGCCCTCAGCCCAATAGTCAGCGCACCATTCGAAGACGTTGCCCAGAGTGTCGTAGAGGCCCCAGGAGTTCGGTACCTTCAACCCGACCTCGCGACTTCCCGCCTTCGTATTTTGGTATTGCTTCTCTTCCCATTCCGAAGAGTCTACCCCCTCCTTTAGATCAAAATCGACGCCACTATTTCCGCCATACCAGGAGACACCATCGAGCAATGGAGCGTTATTAAAACCCAAGATCTTCAGCTCCCCCACGTAGGTACTGGTCGTTGTCCCCGCTCGGCAGGCGTATTCCCACTCCGCCTCCGTTGGAAGACGAAGCTCGAGGGGTCGCCAACGCTCGCTCACGACCTTGGCGAACGCCTGCGCCTCCTCCCACGTCGCCTGATCCACTGGTCGCCCTGGGCTCTGGAAACGGCTTGGGTTGCCGAGCCCCAGGGCCTCCCATAGAGCCTGCACCACCGGCGTCTCGCCGAACCAAAAACCTTGAGTCAAAACGACGGGTCGCGGAAGCATCTCCCAGTCATGGCGGCTACTTTCTCCTTTGGGAGACCCCATCAGGAAGCGCCCGGGAGGAATCCAGCGAAATCGTGTCAGGACCTCCTTGATGCGAGCTGACGCGAAGAACCCAAACTCGTCCCGCCCCGCTTCTTCTGCCCACTCTGGCTTCGGGAAGGGGCCGAGCTCGAGGGTTTCGACATCAGTGAGTAGAAGGAGAGAGCGGTCGGTGAGGGGGACCTCAATGGGCTTGGGCGTGGGGAGCGCAAAACGTTCAGGGGGAGTATCTTCTACGTCTACCCTCAACTGTGGCTCGCGAGCTTCGATCAGTGCCAGCAGGCTGCCAGGACCAGGAACGCCGTAGGGAAGAGCGTGGAGTCCGTCGCCGGCTTGCCAGAGGCCATAGCGTTGGATGGGAAGCTTCTTCTCGTCTTCGACAAGCATCTCCGGCGGCATGCCGGAATGCAGCGCAACGCCTTCGTACTTCGTCCTGAGCTTCCGATACGCGCGGGTAAGGCCATCCCGATAGTCTGACGCCCGCCACAGGCTCGAAGAGCACCAATCCCCCAGGCGGTAAAGCCAGGCATCAGCGCTATGGACCCGGGGCTTCTCTCCGCGCTCTTCTGCAATCAATCGGGTGATGAGATCCAACAGGTCAATAGACCGCTGCACGTCTTCTTCATTGAGGCATTCCTTCGGCATCCCCAGCGAAATCAAATTGGCGATCTCCGCGGCGTAGGTTTCAGGGCTGACGTGACGATGCCAATGCCCCAGCAGCTCCGCCACCGCTGCCAGCTGCCGACGGGCCTCAGGGGCAGCAGCCTCGTCGCGGAGCCGATCCGCCCACTGCCGCCGCCATTCCTTCGCCTGGTCGGGATCGATCACGATACCGATGGACTGGGCGGAGCTGAGGGCCGGATGGCTCCAAACCTCCTGCTCGACGCCTAGATCGGCCTCCGGCACCAGCTGCCGGATGGCGCGCACGAGGCCGGCTTCGAGACGGTAGGCGATGGAGGCGAGCTTCAGAACTTTCTCGACGGTGGAAGGGGGTTTCGGAGTCGCTGAGCTGGGATTCTGCCCCTGCTGCTCGACTGTTCTTCCCTGGCTGCGGAAATCTGCCGGCCGCGCAGTACCGGAGGCGCGATCCGGCGCAGACCAGTCGAGGGCATAGAAGGGCTTGATCTTGGCCCCGCCCCAGCGCCAGCGGGGACAGGGCATCAAAGCCACCGGCTTCGGCACGCCGGAGCGTCGCAGCTTGTGCCCGAAGCGCCCCCAGCGGCTCAGGCCCTCGCTCTTACCTCCCGGGGATCCCTCCGGCGTGGGCTGGTAGATCCCAAGGTCGCCAAGAATCAGCAGGCGCTCGTCCGCCGCGAGGGCAGGCAGTGGTTCATCGAGCATCTTCGGAGAAAGTCGCCGAAGACTGCCTCGACCGAAGTGTCGCACTAAGTGGTGAACAGTCCTCACCTGATCTCGCCAAAAAGGCTGCAGCCGCTCGCTGCGATCAAGGTAGAAGGCAACTCGAGCGTGAGTCCGACCGGAGCGATAGGGAATCCGCCGCACCAAACGCCCCCGGGACCACTGGCGCACCAGCTCCTCCACGTCCACCTCCTGCCGAGGCTTGGGGTTCTTCAGCTGATCCTCTAGCGCCCGCCTTAGGCGGGGCCAAGCAACGATCGGCGGCGCCTGCGGATACATCGCCCCCTTCTCCGGTGCTAAATCCTCGTCCGTCAACACCGGCTTCGGCGCGACGCCCTCTCCCTCCCCCTCCCTGCCCTCGTCGACGTACTCCCGCGCGCTGGGCTGCCAGAAGACGGCGGGAGCTGGCTTCTTTTTGCTGAAGTTCGTGACCGCCGGGAGCTCTTCCGGAGGTTTTGGATCCTTAGCCTTGCTCTTTCCCTCGCCCTTCGGCTCCTTCTTATCAATTACCTGCTCGGCCTCCACTTCCTGAGCCACGAAACCCAACAACTCCGCTGTTGCTTCTAGCTCCTTCTCTCCCCATACCAAGGCGCGCAGCAGATCTGCCCGCCCCGGCGCTGAACCTGGGTGGGCATCAAAGGCCTCTGGCGGCAGAACCTCCTTAGGTCCGCCCGCTGCTTTCCGAGAGGTCACCGACCGTCGTTCTCGCGAGGGTGCTTCTCGAAGGCAAACTTCTTAATCTCCTTCAGAAGCCCGAGCCGATCATCCGTGTTGTCCTTCAACCAGTGCAAAGCCCGCAGCAAGTCGAGATACTCCGCGCCTCCAGGCGGTGCTAAGCCTCGCTGCTTCGCGCTCGATCGATCTGCCGCCAGCTGATCTGCAGCTTCTTCGAGCACTTCTAAGTCCAGCTCATTCCCAAAGTGAGCCTTGCCTCGTCGAACTAGCCAATCCTTCAGTTCGCTTTCTTCCGCCGGCACCTCCATCTGAAGCACCAGGCAACGACGTAAGAAGGCATCTGGAAGAGAGCGTTCCTCATTCGTCGTGATCACCACCAGCGGCGGGCGCCCCGTACAGCTCACAACCTCACCCGTAGGCCCTGTAAACTCCAGATTCCCAAGGCTCTCCAGGAGGCCGTTGGGAACTGAGCTATCGGCTTTGTCGATTTCATCGATCAAGACGACGACGCCGTTGGGGGCTGTCTTCTGGCCCTTTGCATCTCTTGGCATCGAAGCCTTAGCTTCTTCTGCCTGCTTGTGTGCCTGATCCCAAGCAAAGCCCCACCAGAGCGGCCCTGGGGAGACGTAGTTCAGCTCGTTGAGTTCAGCCTTCGAATCTCTCTTGTCGTCACCTGGCACTGCAAAGAGCTGGGCATCTGCGAGGCGTCGAACAGCATCGAAAGTCCATAGCAAGTCTTTGGATTCCGTTCGGCTATCAACGGTGATTGATACGAAACAACGCTCCAATCCCTTAGCGGCAGCTCTTGCTAGCTGGCTCTTCCCAACCCCGGCTTCACCTCGGACGAGGAGAGGGCGCCCGGCAGCAAGGGCGGTGTTGATGGCGAGAATCTCACCAGATTCGAAAAAATGAGTAATCCTTGAGGTCTTATTCTTCGTACCCTGTTCAACATCGACCCATCGGCTGTGACTCCCAACAGGAAGCTTTACCGGCCCTTCTGAAAGAAACCATTCCATACTCTTTACCCTTTTACTGCGCTAGCACGATCAAGAATCTTATAGAAGTCCTGGAATTGCATCTCCAGGAAAACTGAGCGTTCAGCATCTCCCCGCAACTCCAAAGTCATCACTTCCTCGACAAGGGAATTTAGCTTATCCAGGAGCTGATCATAAATAGCCTGATCGAGTTCCGAAGATGCCGGAGTGGGCACCTTCAAGAGGTAGTGTCGACCATGGTCAGGCACTAGCTCCCGTAATCGCTGACTCAGCGCCCACCCTAGGATTTTCACTCGCTGATCAAGCTCAGCGGTAGATGCAGCCGTCATCACAAGATCGTTCAAGAACGGCAGATTATCTCCGGCCAAATTCCTACTAGAGGATGACCAATCATGCTTCATGATGTGCGCAGCCATCTCTTCCAGGGAATCCGTCACCTTCAATGTTCCGATAGCAAGACCAGCTTCGAGACTACTTATTGGGAGCTCAAATCTTCTCTCAAACTGCTCTCCTGTACGCGTTTCCCGGAATTGCTCAGAGAGTTCAAAGTCGGCTGGTCTCTCATCCCGCAGCGCCGCAAAACCTTCCGCGAGAGTTTTACTAGAAAGAGGCATACGGAACCATCTTTTCCCCTCCTCCTCTACCTCCCTATCACCGGAAAGCTCCAGCTGAGCTATCAGTGGAAGCAATACGCTGCAAAATGCACCAACGCATTTACGAAGCTCTCCTGTTGCCCCCCTTGCCTTTTGTAGCTCAGACAGAGTTTTCAATAAATCCCGGTAGCTGTTCTTACTCGCCGCAAGGCTAAGAGCTTGAGCTATCAGATCTTCCGCCGAATCCACAGCCTCCACACCAGGATATTGCTTTATCTTTCTAAAAATCTTGCCACTCTTATCTGCTGAGCGAGCCGCTAATCTCAATAGACCTGAGGGCAATAAGCAGCCTTGCTCAAGACCAACAGCCTCGACAAAATCACTCTGCCTAATCAAATAGGGGAAGCCAATCACTTCGTAAGCATAATCGCCCTCATAGCGGCGACTAACGATTCCATATAGTTCGCTGCAACCATCCTGGCCTATCGAGTCAATGAACACTGGCCCCCCTGAGATACCACTCCAAGGATCACCGTCCCAGTCCTCGATCTCAGAGTCTTCCCTACCACGAGATGCAACGGAGCACTTCACACTTCGACAACCCCGAGCCCATTCCCAGCACCAACCCTCCAGCTCATGAGGCTCACTGTTTATGTCACAGATCTCAGTGCCTGGAATGAACCCGTAACCTTCATAAGGAACTCGATTAAGTCCAGTAGTTACGAATCCCGGATATTCAATCTCTTCACTCAAAGGCAACGGATCGCGAATCACGGCTACATCAAGACAACCAGGACCTTGAAGCTGCTCGAATGTAGGCCAAACGAGAGCGTCTGCTAGGGTACAGACCTTCTGACCTACACCGAGTGAATAGATCAAGAGGTGTTCAGCCAATGATCCAAAGCAACCATCAACATAGACCTCACGTATGCAGTGAAGCGCAGTGAGAATCAGCCCATTCCCTAACCGATAGCCTGAACCATCCCACGTACCCTTGCCAGACCGGGCAGTAATCCTGACCACCCTCTCTTTACGATCCACGCTTCCTCACCCTAGTCGCGGATGATTTAGATAAGTCGATCGCTGCTCCATTGTTTTCCCATCGACTGGCTCAAGCTTCAGCTGAATCGTCTGCACATCCCGGGCGCTCTCATTCTTCTTCCACTCCTGCCGCCCAAGCGCCGTCAGCACCCATAGCCCGAACGTCGACTCCGTCCACCCTTTCCCCTCTAGCGTCGTCTTCCGCTCGTAGCCCTCTTCCACGACAACCTGGAGCTCCAACTCCAATTCCTTCTCCGCGAATTGGAGATTCTTACCATCAGCTGCATCGATTGCCTCTGATAGTTGATCCCGAAGATGTTGAATATAAGTCGCGAGCGCGATTTTGGTCTTCGGCTCTTGCTGGCTCATTGCAGACTCCCTGGAATATGAGTTTTGAACTGCCGATGAACAGCCGCCCCTGGAGAACTACACGATTTCTGAGTTTTCTGAATTCTACTTCATAGACAGTCTGGAATACCGGATAAATCTAGCCCTCCTCACTCGCTGAACAACCGCACATAAGGCTCATAGATGAATCGTCGATTCCGCGCATTCCCGGTCATCTCCGTCACCAACCCCAGCTCTACCAACCGTCTCACGATCTGATTCGCGGCAGCGTAGGTCACTCCCACAGCATCCTGGGCGTCGTTCACCGTGAAGATCGGACGGCTGTAGAGAGCCTCCAGCAGCCGATGGGCATTGCCCGAGGCCCGACCTAGCTCTTCAGTAATGGCGAAGCGGTGTCGCTCTCGTAGCTCAAGGATGCGGCGCGCGGTGTCCGAGGCTTCTCGACTCACCTCTGCAACGCCGCGCAGAAAGAAGGCAAGCCAACCCTCCCAATCGCCTCGATCCCGAACCGCCTGCAGGTGCTCGTAATAGGCGAGACGGTGAACCTTGAAGAAGTCAGAAAGGTAGAGCACCGGCTGCCTTAGCACGCCACGCTCCGTCAACAAGAAGGTGATGAGAAGTCGACCGACACGGCCATTGCCGTCGAGGAAGGGGTGAATCGTCTCGAATTGAGCATGGGCGAGGCCAATGTGAATGAGGTGCGGGAACTCGGTCGAGCGGTGCAGGAAGCTCTCCCACTCCCCCAGGATTCTCAGCACCTCGTGAGGAGGCGGCGGAACAAAGACCGCCTCGTTGAGGGTGCAGCCAGCGGGCCCAATCCAATTCTGCGTACGACGCAGCTCCCCGAGCGTTAGCTGACTCCCGCGAACACCAGCCATCAAGCGCTGATGAATTTCTCGCACGAGGCGTACCGAGACTGGCAGCTCGTGCAGCCTTTGCAGGCCGTATTGCAGCGCGCGGACATAGTTCCCCACCTCCGTGACGTCCTCAGGCCGCGACGCCGGAGCCGGGATTTGGGCCTCTGCTTCCAGCAAGTCCTGCAAAGAGCTTTGAGTACCTTCAATTTGGCTGGAGAGCACCGCCTCCTTGCGCACGTAGAGGAAGACGAAGAGATCAGGGTCCGGCAGAGTCGCGATAGAGCCATCGAGGCGACCTAATGCGATATCCGCCTCCGAGAGCAAGCGCTGTAGGGAAGAGTCGAATCGCAGCGCAGGATTCGGCGGCAGCGGCGCTGGCAGGAAGGCGCGGTACCCCGACGGCTGGCGAAGGTATCGACCGGCACGCTGTGCTTCACTTCGAGCTGGCGAGGCGTCCTCACCTGGAGGAAAGGCTTCCATGTCACCCACGACAAGACCCTCAACGGTAGTTCCGTCTCAGCCTCCTGGAATCGGAACTGAGCTAAGAGTAAGACTGCAATGCAGTCTTTATTATACCCAGTCCATAATATAGAACCCTCGATCGCCCCTTAGTGTCGCTAAGGCAAATAAAGCCATGGCGGATCGATACACAGGTTGAGGCTATGACCGGGCCCAGCTGGACGAGCATTTCCCACCGACCCCGGTCAATTCAAGCCAAGCCCCTCACTCCTGATCCCTCCTCGGCGCCGCCACCCCCACGAAGATCACCATCCCGTCTCCCCCGGGGTTGCCGTAGACCACGTTATTCGCGATCGAGGGCTTCCAGTTGTTGCAGGCCCAGAGGTTGCCGGCGCGGTCGATGCGGCTGGCGGTGAGGCGCATGAGGGGGTCGTAGCAGGGGATATCGAGAGTTTGGCCGTTGTCGTCTTGGGGGTTGCCGTAGAGGGGCAGGCCGTTGTCTAGGGTGACCTGCTCGCCGCCGGTGGGCAGGGTGAGCAGCTGGGCGGTGCTGGGGTCGCCGTTGTGGACCACGGTGACGCCGAAGGGGCCGAGGGGGAAGTCCGGGTCGTCGTCGGTGTAGTCCATCTCGCGGGCGAAGTTCGAGACGTACATGACGCCCGCTTCGTCGAAGATCACGCCCCAGGGGCCGTCGATGGCCTGTTCGAAGACCTGAAGCTTTGTGAGGTCTTGATCGAATTGGATCACCCGGTTCGATGCGACGCCGGCGGCGTAGACGTGGCCGTCCGGGGCGACGGTGATCTGGCGAATGGTTTCGTAGCCGACCTTGGGCTCGTCGTCGCCGTCGCTTGAGTCATTGCTGGCGTCATCGTCTAGCTCGCCAACGTAATCGCTGATCCAGAATTTGACAACCTCGAGGCTCTTCCTGTCCTCGCTGATGGCGAATTTGTAAACCGACGATTTGGTCTCGTCCTTCAGGCTTCCGCTATTGCTGACGTAGGCGTAGCCCTGATCGTCGAAGTCGACGTCGAAGGTCTGGTGGTAGGGATTGTCGAAGAAATAGCTCAGCACCTGGTTGGGGTCGCAATCGAGGTAGATCACGATCGAGCTATTCGTGCTCGGGAAGTTGAGCGTGCTGGAGGCCGGCGGCATGGGGTCTTGGCTGCCCCAAGAGCACAGCCAAAGATTGCCGGAGGGATCGAGGTTGATGCCCTGGACTCGGTTCAGCCCGTTAACGTAGCCGTTGGGCGGGCTGAGCACCCTGCCCTCGACGCCAAAGACGGACACGCTGCCGTGCTGCGGGTTGTACTCGGTACCGCCCCAGCCAAAGTTGCTGATGTACATGCTCTGGCGCTTGGGGCCGGCGGTGATGCCGAAGCCGGCGCCGAGCAGGCCGCCGCCGAAGACCGGCGAGAAGGGAGCGGGCGAGCCGTCGGGCTCGAGGACGATGCAGAAGGTGGCTGATTCGGGCGTGCCCTGGCGAACGTTGTTGGCCAGCCACACCCGGTCGTTGCAGTCGAAGTCGATGTAGCCGATGCCGGCGGGCAGGAAGTTCTGGGCCCCGGAGCGATTGACCTTCACCGTCAGCGTCCACTGATCGGGGATCGGCGAGCGGTCCCCTGGCAGATCGAGTTGCGGAAGAGAAGGGCTGTAGGGCTGGCCTCTGTCACTGATCAGCGAGTAGATGCCCTGGGGATCGGTGAAAGGGTTGCGGGTCAGATAGAAGAGCGCGGCATAGAGGGAGCCGGTACCGGTGAGCTGCAAAAAAGAATCGTAAACATCCTGATCAATCTCGCAATAGTAGGCAAGGTTCGCCAGGAAATTGAGCAAGGCGAGGCTATTGGTCTGCAGCCCGTTGGGCGGAGATTGAATCACCGGGGAACGTTCTCCCGCGGTGCTATAGAAATTGTTCTTCATCGCGAAAGCCAGGTGCAGCGCTCGATTTGGATCTGAGAGCAAGACCGTCTCGCCATCGCCGATGGCGCAGAATTGACTAAAGGCATAGGCGGTGGCGACGGTGATCGCTTCGCTAATGATAATCGTTCCGGTTTCAGTGACCTCGAATACAGAAACCAGCTGCAGGCGGCGTCCGTCGACGGGAACTTTCTTGCCGTCTTGATAATAGGCTTCAACGGAGGTCACGACGTAATAGAAGCTTGCGGTGCCAACCTCGATCGAGGTTTCGAACGCTGCCCCGCTCGCCATGACGTAAGAGACCAGTTTGGGATCTCCCTCAGTGATGGCGTAAATATTTGATTTGATGCTAGCGGCCCCAATTCCCTGGCCAAGCTTGACTAAGAATTGGAACTTCCTTGCTCCGGCAGGCGGCACTTCCGTCGCGTTGCTGTCAGTCACGGCTAGACTCCTCGATCGTTGAAGGGTTGAGCACTCTCACACGTCGCGGATACACGCCTGCTTAGGCGGCCGGTGAAGCTGAGCGTTACACCTCCGGCAGTGCTCGATAAGAACCGCCGAAAACCTTCGACTGACAAACGACTGCCCTCAGTGCCGCAACCGGAACCCCGCCTTCATCTCTTCCCAAGACACAACAGTCTCTGGGTCGGAATCGAAGTCAGCACTACGCTCATCGATCAACGCCAACTCTTCCTGCGAGACAGGCCCAGATTGCTCCTCGGTTGGTCTCTCCTCAACTGATACCTCCTCACTTGACTGCTCATCCACGAGGCTCTTCCAGATCGCATGCATGAGCGCGATTCGCTCGCCGCGAGGAAGTTCAAGAACGACTTGTTCGATCTCAGCCCGGGTCATGGGCAGAATCTAACAAACCTCACCTCCGCTAGTCCGACAAAAGCGAGCCTCTCCCCTCACTCCCCCGCGGTCATCACGATCGATCGCCCCTTGACCCCAAAGCGATATTTCTTCGCCGTTCTGCAGTTCGCCGGCAGGGTGACGCTATTGCGCTCCAGCCAATAGCTGGTGGCGGTGTAGCCCTCGTTGAAGCTGTTATCGAACTCAACGTAAAAGCGGGGCGAGGTGGAACCCGCGGTTGGCAGGGCGTAGGTGAACCAGGCCTCATAACCGGGCTTCAGGGTCTCGGAGACCCACTCGTCGTCTCCCCAGCGGTAGTAGAAGCTCAGCGAGTTCTCGGTGGGATTTTGGACGCAGACCGCCGCGGCGCGCTGGGAGGAGGCCGAGGCCCGCGGCGCGATAGAGGAAGGAGCCGGGGCCGCGGGGGCGGTGGATTCGCTGAATTCGGCGGCGAGCTCTTCGACGAAGGTGCCGAGGGCTTTGGCGGTTTCGAAGGGCGGCACCAGAAGCGCGTTATGTTGCTTGACCTCCATGTTGTGCAGATCACCGTTGCGAATCTCCATCAGCAGATCGAGCCATAGGGCGCCGCCGAAGTGGCTCTCGCCGTAGAGACGGATCTCGATGTCGAGGCCGTTGGAGAGGGTGCGGAAGTCGTGAATGGTGACTCCCTCGTAGGTCGCCGTGGGCCAGGCCACCGCGTACATCGTCTCCGCCACGGAGTGAATGAACGAGCGCACCTCGCCTTCGTCATCGGCCGTCGCGGGGGCTGCTGCGACGAGCGTTAGAAGGAGGAGGAGAAGAAGGCTAGAGGAGAGACGACGAAGGCCTATGGAAAGACGGAGGCCGGTCGAAGGCCGCGAGGGACGAGAAGAGAGTGAATCGATTCGATCCGAGGAGAAGCAGGACATGGCACGACCTTTCCGGAGCGGGTGCGTGAAGAGAGAAAAAACCAGGCTTCTCTAAACAACGCGCGACGCTCCGGGTCGGAGGGCCAGCGAACTGTGGAAGGGCGCAATTCCCGGGAAGCGACACCCGTCGGGAAAGCTGAGCTCAACAACAAACCCCGCCGCGCCCCCATCCTCCCGGAAAAGGCGCGGCGGGGTTGAAGATGAGCTCAGATGAAATCAATCGGCTGAATCAGCTCGTCAGGTTATCGAGGATCGCGTCGCCGATCGTGGGGACGACCTGCTGCTGGGACCAGCCGAAGGGCTGCCACTGGACGTCCTGCCGGAAGGATTGAGCGGGCTCCACGAGGGCCCAGCGGCCGGGCTGACGGTGCTCGGCATATTCGAGGTCGAAGTAGTTGATCCAGGAGATGTAGCGGGCGCGGGAGCCGGAACCGTTGGGCTCGACGAGAACGAAGGCGTTCTCGGCGGGGCCGGTGGGCCGGTTCTCGTTGCGCACCCAGACGATCTCCGCCTCCACTTTACCCGTAGCGGGATCGAGGCGATGACCGAGGAGGTCGCCGGAGAGGGGAATGAAGCCGTTGGGCATGATGGGGCCTCCTCAGAAAGCGCCGAGGGTGATGGTGGGCTGGAGCTGGAAGAAGGTGTGGAAGTAGGTCTCCGAATCCGACAGGCAGATGGTCACGGCGTAGGGCTCGATGGGCTCGTCCCGGGGCTCGCGCCAGGTGGCCTGGAAGTGCTGATCCGCCCGCAGGCCATGGCCGATGGCCCGCAGCAGCTCCTCCCGGGAGTAGTACCAGACCTCCCGCTCGTCGACGTCGCTGGTGCGGAAGCCGGAGAAGTAATAGCCCTTCGGCAGACGGCGGCCGGTGGACTCGTAGAGCTTCGTAGCCTTCTTGCCGACCTCTTCGTTGTGAACCCAGTGGACGTCCTGGCCGGCGATCTTCAGGCAGATGCCCTCGCTGCCGGGGCCGCGGTCGACGAAGATCGGATTGCAGTCCACCCGGTGGGCGGTCTTCACCAGCATCGCTACCTCCAGCGCCGAGGCGTCAAAGCCGGTGAGGGGCTGACGAGGGATCTCGAAGCCGTAGCGGATGTGCATGTGGTGCAGGTGGTCGTGGAGGTGCTCGGTGATGCGGCCGTGGGGTGGATGGGAGGCAATGAGAGTGTTGGGGCCGAGATCGAAGATCCCGTTGACGTAGGGCAGGCGGGGATGAATTACGAACTCTTTTTGGTAAGGGGAGTTCAGCTTCACGGAGTGAGCATTCTCGGCAGCCATGGGGGCTCCTTTGCGGAGGGGTCCGCGAAAAAGGTTTTCGAGATGCACGACGCCTTTCGTCGCGCGATGATGCACGACACCCGGAATGAATGAGCCGAGGGCCCCGCCGGCAGAGAGCTCGACCCGCTCCTCATCTGGCTCCTTGACGCTCCTCTTCTGCAGCTCGAGGGGTCAAGGGTTTGAGGAGGAAAAAGACCTCAATGGGAAAAGGAATGTGTCTTAGTTCTAAACCTATCAAATAGATTTCAAAGAATCAATAAATGATTGTTTAGACAAATAAATAACCCTTATCAACCTAGGATTCTCAACAACCCCAAGATTCTCACCAACCCCAGCCACCCAGATTACGGCCGACGCCAAAGATCACCACCGTCACCGCCAGCGCCCACCCCACCCAGGGGCCCGGCCGCGGGCAGGGGCGAGTGACCCAGCCCAAAGCATGGGCGCTCTGGTGACCGAGGGCGAGGCCGATGTAGGGCAGCAGCAGGACGGTGAGGGGATTGAGGCGCAGAGCGAGGGCCAGCTCGCCGTGGAGCAGGTGGTGCATCGCCCGCAGACTGCCGCAGCCGGGGCAGAGGAAGCCGGTGAAGCTGCGGAAGGGGCAGCGGGGGATGCCGTAATGACCGGGGTGATTCAGCGCCAGGAGCAGCGCGCCGAGGGCCCCCGCGGCCAGCAGGCCCAGAGGCACCAGGGCAGCGGGCGGGATGCGGGAAATGCCGCGACCCCGCCGCGGAGAGGACGGCAGAGGCGGCGGACTGGCCTGGGAGGGCGGCTCTTGGGATTTGTTCTCCGCAGGTTCAGATTCAGGATCTGGATTGAGCGGGGGCGTCACCGGGCTACCTCAGAATGTCTAGCGAAGCGCGCAGCGAGCTGCTTTCCCAAGCCGCATCAGGAGCCGACGGCGCCGACGATCGCGGCAAAGAAGATGACAAAGAGATAGAGGATCAGCGGAATCAGCACCAGGCCGACAGAGGCGATGAGCCAGACCCGGGCGATGCGAGCGGCTTCATGACCGCCGGCGTAGTCGCCGTAGCGGCGGGCGTTATTGGCCTTGGAGGAGTAGACGATGGACACGATGCCCGCCGGCAGGCAGCAGAGCAGCGTGGCGAGGATGGAGAGGACGAGGTAATCCGGCACCGGCTCCTGCCCCGGAGGCACGGCGCCGGTGAGGGAGGCCGGAGGCTGGTAGCCAGTGGCTCCGGCGGAGGCACCAGCAGCCGCCGAAGCAGCACCCGAGGAGCCAGCCGCAGCCGCATCAAAAGCCGTGGGCCCCGCCGTCGCCGACGGGCTCGAGGTCGCCGAGGCCCCCTCGGACCCAGCCGAAGGCTCAGAGCCGAGCGCCTCTTGTAGATCGTCCGGCAGGGGCGGAACGCTCGCCGAGGCGGGCCCGAAGAGCGAAGGCAGCACCTGGCTCGCGGAGGCCCAGTCGCCCTGCCCATCTCGCCACACCAGAGTCGTAGCGGAAACCGCCCCCTCCTCCACCAATGCCCGGAACTGCTCCTCCGTCACCGGGCCTCGCTGGGCGTCGTTCTCGACGTAGAACCACATGCCTTCGTCCTCCTGATATCTCTTTGGGTATCGTGCTCTCGGCACGGTACGAGGCTCGCAGCGTTGCGTCAAGGCGGCCTCTGAAGCAGAACTACCGCGGGAGGGGGTGGGTTTGTTTCGGTGGGAGGGCGTGGGAGGCCCCGTTGGCCCTGCGTCTTTCTGGTTTACGCAGCCATGGTGGCGGTAGGCAGGAGATGAAATTCCCCCGGTCCCCCCCCGCTGACCTGCGCAGTCAAAGTGGGGGGAGGCAGGAGAAGAAATCCCCCCCTCGGTCCCCCCAACCTCTGGCCAGCGCAGTCAAAGTGGGGGATGTAAGAAGGCAGAGGCAGAGCTCGACAACAAAGAAACCATTGCCTGCCGTAACATCCCACTCAGCAGGCGTGAAGCGAGGTGAAGCCGGGGGACAGCGCTGGAGCATCTGGAGCCAACGGCGACCAGTAAAGCCCTCGCGGCGAGGCGAGCGGCGCAGCGAGCCAGCAAATCCCAAGCGCGAAGCTAGCCATGTAAAGCGAAGAAAAGACAAGGCTTATTTGCCTACCCTAGCGCCTCTCCCCCCTCGCATCATGCCCCACCACTGCTAGGATCTACCCATGCGCTACACCACCGGCACGCTCTTGGGACGAGGGGGCATGGGTGAGGTGTATAAGGCCTGGGACCCGGTATTGGAGCGCCCGGTGGCGCTGAAGATCCTGCATACGCGGAGCCCGGAGGCGGTGGAGCGACTGCTGCGGGAGGCGCGAGCCCAGGCGCGACTGGATCACCCGAATATTTGCCGGGTGTACGAGGTGGGCGCCGACCTCGACGAGCCCCATATCGCAATGCAGTTCATCGACGGCGACACTCTCGCCGACGCGGCGCCGCGAATGGCTCGAGAAGAAATCGTGGCGGTGATCGCCCAGGTGGCGGAGGCGATTCACGAGGCGCACCGGATGGGCTTGATCCACCGGGATCTGAAGCCCTCGAACGTCTTGGTCGAAGAAGTGCTGATGGAAGAGGTCTTGGCGGACGAGGCTTCGGTCGATGAGAGACCAGTCGGTGACAGCCCGGCGGCAAAGAACAGTAGAGATCTAGAGCAGCCAGAAACACTAAGCTCCGCAGCCACCACCCGCTGGACTCCCTACGTCGTCGACTTCGGCCTGGTTCACGAGGTCGAGGGCACCCAGCTCACCGCTGAAGGGGTGGTCCTCGGCACCGCTCCCTACATGGCACCAGAGCAGGCCCACGGCGTGCCGGGAATGGTAGACCGCCGCAGCGACGTCTACTCCCTCGGCGCGACTCTGTACGAGCTCCTCGTCGGCCAGCCGGTCTTCGACGGACCGGCGATGGATCGGGTGATGCAGACCCTCCACCGCGAGCCGATCCCGCCGCGGCGGCTGCAGCCTCAGCTGCCGGAGGATCTGGAGACCATCGTGCTGCGCTGCCTGGAAAAGGAGCCGACCCAGCGCTACCCCTCCGCCAAGGCCCTGGCGGAGGATCTGCGACGCTTCCTGGCCGACGAGCCGATCCTCGCCCGCCCGCCCTCGCTGATCTATCGCGCTCGAAAAGTCGTGCGCCGCAACCGCACCCTGGCCGCGGTGGTCGTCGTCGCCACCCTGGCTCTGCTCGCCCTCGCCGCCACCACCTTGTGGACCCGCTGGCAGGCTCAGGAGCGAGCCCGCCAGGCGCAGCTCTTCATCTCTGAGGTCAAGGACGTCGAGTGGCTGATGCGGGCGACCCGCATGAGCCCGGTTCACGACGTGAGATCCCGGGAATCGGAGATGCGTCAGCGGCTGGAAGCCCTAGAGGCTCGGGCCGCGGAGCTCGATCCCGAAGAAGGAGCCATCGCCCGCTATGCCGTTGGCCGAGGCTATCTGGCGTTGCGGGCCGACGAGCGAGCCGTAGAGCACCTGGAGGCGGCGCGAGCGGGAGGCTACCGCGCGCCGGAGCTCGCCTACGCCCTGGGACTGGTCTACGGCCGCAGCTACCAGCAGGCGATGATCCAGGCCCGGGGCATGGGCCTGCCGGAAGCCCAGGTCCGGGCGCGGGAAGAAGCCCAGCGGCGATGGAGGGATCCCGCCCTCGCCCTGCTCAACGAAGGCGCCGAGGCCGCCTCCGCCGTGCCGGCCTACGTCGAGGGCCTGGTGGCCTATTACGAAGGTGAGACCGACGCCGCGCGAGACGCCGCCGCCCGCGCCCTGGAGAGCGCCCCCTGGCTCTACGAGGCGGAGCTCCTGCGGGGTAACGCGGAGATGCTCGAGGCCGACGGGCTGTGGGACAACGGCGACATCGACGGCGCCCTCATCCACTACCGGCAGGCCCAGGACTTCGCCGACGCCGCCCTGCAGCGAGCCCCCAGCGACCCCGAAGGCTACGACCTCCACTGCGAAGTCGCCCTTCACCGGATGGACATGATCCTCTACGGCCGCGGCGGCGACCTCGAGGCCCTCTATCCCCCGCTGCTGGAATCCTGCGCCCGCGGCCTCGAAGTGCACCCCGACGATGGCGAGCTGCTGATCACCTTAAGCTCCATGTGGCTCTCCTTCGCCCGCGGCCGCGCCCAGCTAGGAACCGGCGATACCGAAGAAGCCGTGGCCGAAGCGGAAGCTCTCCTCGAGCACATGAAGGTCGTCGCCCCCGACCAACGCCTTCTAGACAACCGCCTCGGCCAGGCGGACAGCATTCGCGGCCGCGCGCTAGTCAGCTCCGGCGGCGACCCCGAGCCCCACTGGCAGCGAGCGCTAGAGCACTTCGCCCAATCCCTCCAGAGCGGCGGCGCCCCCTTCAACACCCACAGCCAGATCAGCACCACCGCCGTCCGCCTCGCCAGATATCAGCTGCGCACCGGGCGAGATGCCCGCGAGACTCTAGCCACCGCCGTGGAGCACCAGCAGCGAGCCATCGAAATCGCCCCGGACTCCAGCTACAACTACAACAACCTCGGCCGAGTCCACGACATCCGCGCCCGCCAGGCGGAGATGCTGGGAGAAGACCCTCGCCCCATCCTGAGGGAAGCCGCGGAAGCCTACCGCCGGGCGGTGGAGCTCAACCCCGCCAACGCCTACGCCTGGAACAACCTCGGCGTCAGCCTGATGCACCGCGGCGCCGAGAGCGGCGAGCGGGAGGAAGACCCCGCCCCCGACCTCGACGCCGCTCACCAGGCCTTCCTCACCAGCCTCGACCACAACCCCAACTACGCCGCCGCCTACAACAACCTAGGCCTCGCCGCCATCTACCGCAGTCGGTACCAGCTCCGACACGGCGAAGTCGAGGCTTTCGAAACCGACCTTCTAGCAGGCCTCGACGAAGCCGAAGAGCACCTCCGCCGAGCCCACCAGCTCCAGCCCTCCGCCTTCCAGCCCCTCACCAACCTCGGCCGCATCTCCACCCTGCGGGCCGATGCCCTCGAGCGCCGTGAGCTAAGCCCCTCCCCCGCCCTCGACGCCGCTGAAGGCTGGTACCGGCAAGCTCTCCAGCGTAACCCTCGAGATCCGGAGACCCTCGTCGAACTGGCTCAGGTTCACCTGAGCCAGGGGCGAGACGATGAGGCTCGGGCTCGGGCTCAGGAAGCGCTGGCGGTGGACCCGACCCACGAGGGGGCGCGGGGGGTGGTGGAGAGAGCGGGTGGCAAGTAAGGGAGGTCGAAGAAATCCCCCCCCCCTCAGTCCCCCCCTTTTTTAAAGTGGGGGAGGAAGAATCAGAAGGCCAGATCGTCAATTATGGCGAGGACTTCCTCAGCAGGCTAGAAAAGCCCTTCCGCCTCTCCCCACCCCGGCAGCTCTTCGCCCAAGGCTTCCGAGTAGACAATCAGCTTGAAGGGATTCACGTTCTGGTTCTTGGTGCGCAGCCGCTCGAGAATCTGGCGTTCGAGAGCGACGAGCTCAGCGTCTTGGGGAAAGCGATGCCGGGCGATCTGCACCAGCCAATAGGGCATCACCGCCTCGCCAGAAGCCAGCAGATTCTCGATAGCCTTTGCGTAGTCTCCCTCATCAGCGCCGAGGGCCTCGAGGGCACGGGCGAGGTCGTCGCGGGTCACGGTCTCGATGCCGGAGCCGTCCGGCTGCCAATAGCCGGTGGCCAGATCGTAGGTGCGACGAATCAGCTGATCCCGCATCAGCAGATAGGGGATGACGGCGGCCGGCGAGCGCTGCAGCACTTCCGGCATCAGGTTGCCGGCGATCACCGCCTCCTGGCCGCGGCCGGCGGCGATCGCTGAGTCGGTCTCGTCCAGTAGCTCGTCCACCGCAGCCCGTAAAGCCGGCATCGAGTCGGCGGTGAAGTTGTCGGTCAGCGGCTGATGACCGTGAATCAGGCGAGCCGGCAAGCGCTTCTCGACCTCGGCGATGGCGGCGATCAGCCCTCGGGGGTTGCCCTCCTCCACGAAGGGGGCTCCGAGATAGGGCATGAAGACATCCCCGACGAACATCAATCCGGCATCCTGGAGGTGCACCAGGAGCCCGTCGGTCGTCTCCCCGCCGCTGACGGGAATCAGCTCAAAATCACGACCGCCGATGGTCAACGCCGTGGGGCCGTCGATCCAGCGGGTCGGCTGTACCTCGAGATCCAGCGGCTCAGGGCCGAAAAACCAGGAGAAGGAGATATCGGCCTCCTGAACGATCGCCAGCTCTTCGGCGAAGCGCTGCTGCGCGATGATCTCCAACTCTGAGATATCCAATCTTGAACCGAAGGCGTCTAGGCCGCCGATATGGTCCCAATGGGCATGGGTCAGGATGACGTGGGTGATGGGCGCGGAGGTGAATTGCCGCAGCGCAGCGAGGGCCGCCGCGGCGTTCTCCGCCCGGGTGCCGGCATCGATGGCCACCAGCCCGGCCTCGGTTTCGATGAAGGCCATAGCGCCGAAGTCGAAGCCCGCGGCGAGCCAGACTCCCTCCGCCAGCTCCTGGATCCCCGCCTTGGTGAAGCGGAAGCCATCCTGCGCCGAGACGCTGAAGGGGGTGGCGCGGAAGGTTCCTTCTGCAACGGCAGTACCCAGCCCCGATCGGCCCAAGACCGCCTCCGCCTCGGCATCTCGCCCCACCTGCCGATACGCGGCACCGAGATATTGCAGCGCCCCGCGCTCGATGCCCATCGGATATTGATCGGCATTCGCCAGCACCCACTCCAGGTCGAGAATCGCCTGATCGATGGCGTCAAAGCGCGGCGGCAAGCTGGCGAAGGCGGCTCCCCGAAGGTAGCGCGGCAGGCCGCCGTCCTGCGCCACGCCGGCGTCGAGCTTCGCCATCCCCTCCCGCACCCAAGCCACCCGCCGCAGCAGCGGAATGGAAGACGCCTGGCGCACCTGGAACAGGCCCGCCGCGGCGGTAAACCAAGCCCGAGACGGCCCTGTCGCGACGACGCGCTGGCCCTCGAAATAAGCGAAGGCCTCGGCATCCAGCTCGCTGGCGAGGAAGAGGTTGATCAAAGTACCGACGGCTCGGATATCTGGCTCCGGCCAGGCGCAGGCCTGCTTCAGGCCCTCCAGCAACACATGCTCTGTGGGCGGTGGCGAAGCTACCGGAGCCTTCGCTGCCGAGGGTAAGGAGACAGAGGCAAAGAGAGCAATCAGGGCGCAGAGAAAGAGAGCAGGGATGATGGCGCGTTTCATAGCGTTGTCTTCCTTTGAGGAGCCTTGCTTTGGGGTGCTTTGCTTTGGAGTGCCTTGCTTCTAGAAGCGCAGGCCAACGGCCAGAGAGAAGAGTCGCGTGGTGGGATCGTCGAAAATGACGTCGGAACGCAAAGCGACGAAGAGCTTCTGTCTCTTGTCGGGATTGGCTTCCCAACCCCACATCGAAGCAATGCCGAAGGGGTTGTCTTCGTTGTCGCCGCTGCCGAAATAGCCCAGCGCACCGATGGACGCGAAGAAGCACTGGCGAACCCGCGTCTCCAGCACGATGCCAACGGCGGTATAGCGAATGTCCAGGCCCCCTCCACGCTCCGCATCGATGGAGGCCAGCTCGAGACCGAAGCGCTGACGCTCATTGGCGGCGATGAGAAAGCGCAGGGAGCCGAGCCGGGAGGTGTCCTCGTCCAGATCACGGTCAGATGCCGCCTGCCCCACGGCGCCGGAAACCTGCCAGCCGAATCGGGGTGAAGATTCCGCTTGAGCCTCGGATGCCCCGACCAGCGCGGCGGTCAGCAGAGCGACCATCAGGGCGCTTCTTATTGAGGCTCTAAGGCTCCTGAGGACACGGCCCAACCGTCGTCTAGATGGTTGTTGTTCTTCGACGCTCGAAGTCATCCCTCGGTCCTCCAATAGTTGATTCGTATTTCATAGTCACTACTATAAAAATATTCAATGCTAGAATCAATAGCTGAGGAAGAAATGGCCAAGCCCTACCCCATCGACTGCCCTGTAGCCGTCACTCTCGACGCCATCGGTGAACGCTGGACGATGCTCCTGGTGCGCGATCTCTACCGCAACGAAACCCGCCGCTTTGCGGATTTCCTCGAGTCTTTCCCGAGCCTGAGCCCCGGCATCCTCTCCAGTCGGCTCAAATCCCTCGAAGAACACGGCGTCGTCGAGCGTCGCTTCTACCAAACCCATCCGCCAAGGGCAGAATACCTGCTCACCCAGCGGGGCCGAGAGCTAGGCCCCGTCCTCCAGGCCCTCAAGAATTGGGGGCTCGGCTCCCCCCAGTGGGTTGGGCGATCTTTCTAGGGGTGGATCGAAGAAAGCCCCCCTCGGTCCCCCCCCTCTGGCTCATACAGTCAAAGTGGGGGAAGAGAGAAAGAAAAGACTGGTGAGAAGGTCCTCACTGGCCGTGCCCCATCAGCAAGCAGCGAACCGAAGCCCAAGGGCACAGCGCTGGAGCATCCGGAGCCGAAGGCGACCATGCGACGAGCGAAGCTCTTCGGGCGAGGAGAGCGGAGCCCCAGAAGCGCACACAGCTGATAGCGCCGCAAGAGAAAACCCCCGCCGCAGCAACGCGACGGGGGTTGAATGAGTTGGGGAAGTTGAATCAGCGACAGAGCTCAGCCAGGGTGGGAGGCTGGCTGCCGTCGCTGAAGATGAGGAGGTCGAGGATCGGGTAACGCTGTACGGCCCGCGAGGCGAGGCGCAGGTTGTAGGTCTTGCCGGCCTCGAGGGTGAGGAGGGTGGGAGGCGCTGATTGGGTGGAGTCAGAGAAGGCCCGCAGGCTGAGATCTCCGGCATTGACCTTTGGCAGCGCCACTCGGTAGCTAGCGATGGAATTGGCCCCTTCGGTGATCTCGAGATCGAAGCGAGTGGCGTTGAGCTCGGTGGTGCCGTAGAGCCCGTAGAGCTGGTAATTCGACGAAGTCGCGGGCACCCGGAAGGTCACGTTCATCTCGCCGGCAGCACCCTTGGTATCGATCAACACCACCTGCCCTCCAGAAGCGTTGCTCTGAGTCTGGATCTTGGTGCCGCTGAGCCTCGCCGCTTCCGCCTCCACCACGAAGTGATTGGGGCTCCCGGCGAAGGGCTTGGTGATGTTCACCAACGCCGTCGCGCTGCCGGCGGTGGTGGTGAGGGTCAGCGTTCGGGGCCCGCAGAAGGTACCGCCGGTCAGACTCACCGGTACGTTCACCTGAGTGGCGGTGGACCCGCTAGCGGGCGAAGCACCGGTCACCACCTGGGGCACCGACACGGTGGTGCCGGAAGCCGACCCGCCGAGGTTGCTGCCAAAGACCGAGAGGGTGACCGAACCGCCGGTGGGGTCGGTGAGACTCCAGGGGGAGACGAAATCGATGCTCGGAGACGGAGCCCCCGTCGCCCGCACCTCGAAGCTCAGCGGCTGGGCACTCTGACAATGCACCGCCGCCGGCATGCCGTCAGGCTTCAGGCAGGGCACGATATCTACCGTGTAGAGCCCCGGGGCAAATTGATCCGGGTAGATCACCAGCTCCCCATCGCTGGACGGAGTCGCTGAATTCCATAGATCCCAATGGGTCCCCCGCACCAGGTTCGAGGTCGGCCCGCTCTTGGCGCGCACCTGCGCTTCGCCGAAGGCCGCACCGCGGTAGCCGCTGGAGGCGAGATCCAGCCAGGCGAGCCCCATCGGGGCAGAGATGTTGTCGTCCACCACCGGATAGATGGGGTTGATGGTGAAGCTTCCCTCCGGCGCCTTGAAGGTTACCGGGATCTCCAGCAGATCCCCCGGCTGACGATGGGCCCCGGCAAAGGCCACCTGTACCGCCAAAGGTCTCTGCTGGCCGTAGAGAGAAGACGCCGCCCGCCTCCATTTGGCGTTGAGCCGCACCTTATCGCCGACGTTCGCCAGGCTCGGCGCCTGGACCACGGTGGACGGGTTCGCCGGGTCCGTGAACCAAAGGTCAATGCCCATAGATGGCGCCCAATCCCGCGCCGTCAGCTCCACGGGGCCGGCGCCGCTGAGCTGGCTGAGCTCCAGATCCCAGCTCAGGGTCTCGCCGGGATAGAGCTGATCGTTGTGGCCACCGACGCTGGCGGCGGAGAGGGAAGCCTGAAGCTGAGGCTGCGCGCTGGCCCGGACCTCCAAACGGATGTCCGAGAAGCCCATGCCCACCCGAAAGTCTCCGTTGAGGGCCTGGATCGCGGGATCCGAGTGAGCGTCGGTGCAGGCCTGGCAGCTGGTCGCGTCGTTGGGCAGGGCGAGGAAGGCGAGCATCGAGCCGATGCCCTTCGAAATGCGGTAGGAGAGCTCCCACACCGCCCGAGGCAGCTGGCTGCCGGGAGCCGTATTGATCAGCTCGGCAAGATGAAAATCCTCCCCACCGACGGAAACCGTGGTCGACGTATAGGCGTCGCTATTCCAGGTCCCGGTATTGATCGGCCCTCCCGGCACCGACCAGCTGTAGGCGCTATAGGTCCGCGACAGAGCGTTGCTGAAGGCTGGCGGAAAGATTCGGTCGACGCCCGGGAAGCCCGGAGCCGGTTCCCGAAAACGCTCGGCGTGGGAAGTGATCAACGGAGCAAAATCCTTCGCCACGACGTCATTGGCGATGGAGAAGTTACGAGTATCGGGAGCGCCGATGGCGGCGCTCTGGATCGACCACTGGCCACCCAGCTGCTTCATGTTCAACACGATGTTGGAGTAGTCAAAGTGGGCCAGGCCACGCCAGAAACGCCCGTCGCCCCGGCCCGCCATCAGCCGACCGTTATGCCAGGTGGCGCGGGAAAAGTCCGCCACCGTCGACTCCACTGAGTGCATGCCTCGAGCCACGCCATTGTCCCGGGTCACCCGAAAGCGAAAGGTGCCCCGCACCCGGTCCGCCGCACGGAACTTGAAGGTGGCCAGCAGGGCGGAGGAGGTCACCCCGTAGTCATCTCCCTCAGGATCCGGAATCCGAGAGCTCAGCTCGGCAAAGAATCGCAGGTGACCACTCGCCGCCCACTGGGAGAAAGAAGAGCTCCAGCCCGCAGGGGCCGGGCCGGCGCGCCCCTCCTCGTCTCCCCACAGCGCGCTGGAATACTCCTCCAGCTGAGGCTCGCTAAAGCCCGGGTCGTACATCATGTCCACCACGTGGGGATCCTCCCCGCCGCGACCGAAGTAGAGCGGAAGCTCCTCCACCGAATCTCCCTCCGCCACTCGCTCGTCGATCGCCCCCAGCAGCTCCGAGGCGGTATCGATCTCCGCCTCGACGAAGACTCCGTCTACCTGCTCTGGCTCGAAGGGCAGGATCCACTCCCGCACCACCAGGAAGAGGTCGAGGGCGCCGAGTCGCACCTCCGCCCGCAGGTCGATACCGGGGTAGAGGTCTGGATAGAGCACCGAATTCGGCAGGTTGTCGTCCAGCGCACCGATGGCCGGGGCCGCCTGCCCCACGGTGACCTCGGTGCCGGAGATCAGCCGCGCCACCAGCGGCCCCGGGCGCCAGCGTACTCCGGGATTGCCCTCGATGTCAGGACCGAGCTGCAGGAACTCGCCGTCCCCCAGTACCGTCGGCAGCCGCACCGGTAGGGCGTTCGTGTCGTTGCGCCAGCCCTCCCCCTCTACCAGGGTGGGATCGATGTCCAAGAGCTCGCCGCTGGCGGGATCCTGATAGTGCAGAGCTCCCAAGCCGGTGTGAAAGATCAGAGACCCATCGGAGGTCTCGAACGTCTTGAAGAAGAAGTCGCGATCCTCCACCCGCTCCCAGCGGCTCTCGGCGAGGGCGGCCCAGGGCAGCAGCAGAACGAGACCTAGGGCGATGAAGAGAGCCGTCGGGAGAGAAGCAAGAGCCCGGAAGAAAGGGAACGAGTCAGAGGACGGGTTAGGGAACGGACCGCTGGCCCCACCGCCGGCCGATGGGGGGCCGGCTTTGGGGCGAGGGGAGGGAGAGCGACTGGCGCCACAGGGGTGATGAAAGGAAATCATGGTGTCTCCTTGGAAGAGAAAAGAAAGGCTCGAGGAATTCGAGCCGAGAAGGGGCCCGGGCTCACGGCGTAGTGGGGACGGTGCAGCGGGCATAGCGCACGGCACCGCGCTCCGCAGCGCGAGACGGTGATCCACAACGCGGCAGCACACAGCACCGCAGCCCGGACCCGAACGGGAACCGCTCAGCGCCTTAGAGGCAGAGCTCCGTCAGCGTGGGCGGCTGGGTACCGTCGCTGAAGATCAGCAGGTCCAGCACCGGGTAGCGCTGCACTGTCCGAGTCTTGAGCCGCAGGGTGTAGGTCTTGCCCGCCTGGAGATTGAGCAAAGTAGGCGGCGCCGGCTGGCTGGCGTTGGAGAAGGCCCGCAGACTGGTAGCTCCGGGGTTCACGAAGGGCAGCGCCACTCGATAGCTGGCGACGGTATTCGCTCCCTCCGTGATCTCGAGATCGAATCGGGTGGCGTTGAGCTGGGTGGTGCCGTAGAGCCCGTAGATCTGGTAGGTCGACGAGCTCGCCGGCACCCGGAAGTCCACCCGCAGCTCCCCCGGGGCTCCGGCGGTGTCGATGAGCACCACCTGACCGCCGGACGCACCGCTCTGGTTTTGAGTTTTGAGGTTGCTGCGCTGCCCCGCCTCGGCCTCCACCACGAAGTGGTTGGCGTTGCCGGCGAAGGGCTTGGTGATGTTCACCAGCGCGTTGGCGCTGCCCTGGGCGGTGCTCAGGGTCAAAGTGCGGGGCCCGCAGAGGGTGCCGCCGGTGAGGCTCACCGGCACGTCCACCCGGGTGGAGGTGGAGCCCGCCGCCGGGCTGGCTCCGCTCACCACCTGAGGCAGAGAAAGGATGGTGCCGGCGCTGGCGCCGGCGAGGTTGGAGCCGTACACCGAGAGGGTCACGGTGCCGCCGCTGGGGTCGGAGAGGCTCCAGGGGGAGACGAAGTCGATCTCCGGCTTTGCTGGCGTCACCGCCCGCACGGTGAAGCTCAGGGGCTGGGCGCTGCCGCAGGAGACCGGCGCCGGCAGGCCGTCCGGCAGCAGGCAGGGCAGCAGGTCCACCGTGTATTGCCCGGGAGCCAGCTGATCCGGGTAGATCACCACTTCCCCATCGCTGGTGGCGGAGGCGGTGGACCACAGATCCCAGTGAGTGCCCCGCACCAAAGTGCTCGTCGGCCCGCTCTGGGCCCGCAGCTGGCCCTGAGCGAAGCTCGCCCCCCGCAGGCCAGAGGAATCCAGCTGTACCCAGGCGAGGCCCATGGGAGCGCTGATGTTGTTATCCACCACCGGATAGATGGCCTGGAAGGTGACGTTCCCCTGGGGCGCCTGCAGGGTCACCGGCACGTCGAGCTGGGTGGCGCCGCTGAGCTGGGCGTTGAGCAGCTGCACCTGAACCTCGATATCTTTCTGCTGGCCGTAGAGGGCCGGGCGGGCGCGCTTCCAGCGGGCGTTGAGGCGCACCCTGTCGCCAACGGCGTTGAGGGTCGGGGCCGGCAGCGGGGTGGAGGGGTTGGCGGGGTCGGAGAACCAGAAGTCCACCCCGTCCTGCACGTCCCAGGGAGTCGCCCGCAGCGCCACCGGCGCGCCGCCGGCGAGGGCGGTGAGCTCCAGATCCCAGCTCAGGGTCTCGTCGGGGTAGAGGCGGTCATTGTGGCCGCCGACGCTGGTGGCAGAGAGGGTGGCGGTGCGCAGCGGCTTGGTGGTGACCTGAATCTCCAGCCTCAGATCCGGGAAGCCGACCCCCACTCGGTAATCTCCCAGCAGCGAAGTCACCGCCGGGTCGTAGTGAGCGTCGGTGCAGGGCACGCAGGGGGTGAAATCGTAGGGCATCGCCAGGAAGAGCCCAAAGCCTCCGGTGTGGCGATGGAAGTCCCACACCGCCCGGCTCACCGGGCTGCCGGGGGTGCGGCTCTCCATCGGCGCCATGAAGAAGAGCTGATTGCCGACGGTGAGCAGCGGAGCCTGGGGGTTGGCGCGCTGATCCCAGCTGCCGGTGGTCACCGGGCCGTTGGGCACGAACCAATCCATCGCCGAATAGGGGTAGAGCAGGGCGTTGCTGAACTGCGACCAGGCCAGCTGTGCGCCGCCGAAGGGCGAGGGGGTAGCCCAGCGCCGCATGTGGCTGGAGATGATCGCCTCGAAGTCCGCCGCGGCGATGCCGCCGGGGGGCACGTAGAGGCCAACCTGGGGGGAGCCGAGGGAGAGGGCGGAGACGGACCACTGCCCGCCGAGGGAGGTGAGCTTGGACTTCAAGAGCCGGAAGTTGAAGGCCGCCAGGGCGCGGTAGACGACGTCGTTACCCTTCCCCGCCATCAGACGGCCGGGGTGAGTGCGCACCGAGGAGAAATCCGCCACGCTGGTCTCGGCGGAGGCGCGGAAGCCCGGCTCTTCTGGCTGATCGATGCTGTAGAGCAGCTTCGAGCGCACCGGCTCGCGGCCCTGGAAGCGGAAGGAGGCCAGCAGCGCCTGGGGTTGGGTGCTCACGCTGTCGCCGCGAATTTCCGCCGTCGGCTGGACGGCGAAGCGCACCTGGCCGGTGTGGAGCCATTGGTAAAGAGCGGATTCCCAGCCGGGGAGCACCGGGACGGTGACCGGCGGCCCGTCAGGGTCTTGGGGGGCCAGCAGCGAGGCGTGCTCCTCGATCTGCCCCTGGTGGAGGCCCGGGTCGTGGTACATCTCGATCACCCATTCCTCGCCGCTGCGGCCGAAGTAGAGCGGAACTTGCTCCACCGGCTCTCCCGCCGCCACTCGCTCGTCCACCGCCTCCAGCAGCTCCGGCGCGATGTCCATCTCCGCCTCGACGAAGAGCAGCTCCACCTGCTCCGGGGCGAAGGGCAGCAGCCACTCCCGCTGAATCAGCTCCAGCTGAAGGGCGCCGAAGAGCACCTCCGCCCGCAGATCGAAGCCGGGATAGAGATCGGCGTAGAGCACCGAATTGGGTACATCCTCGGCCTCCGCCCCCAGGGCTACCGCCGGCGAGGCGACTTCGAGCTCTAGACCCGAAGCCAGCCGGACGGTGAGCGGTCCCGGCCGCCAGCGGACCCCCGGCCCCGCCGCCGGGTCTGCATCCGAAGCCGGTCCTAGGGCCAGCCAGGAGCCGTCCCCCAGCACCAAAGGCAGGCGCACCGGCACCGCATTGGTCTCGTTGCGCCAGCCCTCCTCCGCCACCAGCGTCGGATCGATGTCCAGCAGCTCGCCGCTGGCGGAGTCCCGATAATGCAGCGGCCCCATGCCCGCCTGAATCGCTAGATCGCCGCCGTCGAGATCGAAGGTCTTGGTCCAGAAGTCCCGCTCCTCCATCCGCTCCACCCGGCCGTCCGCCGCTAGCGGCGCCGCTGCCGGCAGCACCAGGAGAGGCAGCAAGAGAAGAGTCGGCAGCAGAAGAGCGCGCAACAAGAAAGTCCGCGACAAGAAGCACAGAGCCGCAACCGTGGAGAGAGAGCCGCCCGCGGCGCCGCGCGCCCAGGAGCCAGAGTGAGCTACCTTGAAGATGTCCATGAAGCCTCCAGTAAGGGTCCCGTTGAGAGAGAAAAGATGAGACTCCCTAGCTCGTTGCAAGGCTTTGGCCACCTGTTCAGCTCGTCACTGGGGCCTCGCCGAATCTTGGTAAATCACCACATATCAGACACTTACAGCTCAACCTCCTCAGCCGACGTAACCACCACCACCGTCCGCTCTCTCACCCTTGAGAGAGCACCGCTCTCAACTTCGAGATCCCTACTGCGACAGTGCCAGGGGCCTTCCTCCGGAGCGGAGAATGCGGGACTGAGGCAGCGCTGCACTCCCCCGGGGCCCTGCGCTGGTCGCATAGTCGCCTGCGGCTCCGATGCTTCGGCGCTTCGGACCTCCGAGGCTCGCTTCGCTTTCGGTGACTGAGCGGGACTACCCGACTAGTGCCAGCCAACTTCCACAACAGGTGCCAGCCAACTTCCACAACAGGTGCCAGCCAACTTCCACAACAGGTGCCAGCCAACTTCCACAACAGGTGCCACGACGGGTGCCAGGCACTTTCCACGGGCACTTTCCACGATGGGTGCCAGGCAACTTCCTGGGGCACGCTGGTTCGCGGCTGGGTATGCGGGACTGGGACAGCGCTGCGCTTCCCCCGGGCCCTGCGCTAGTCGTATGGTCGCCTGCGGCTCCGATGCTCCGGCGCTTCGGACCTCCGGGGCTCGCTTCGCTTTCGGTAGCTGAGCGGTACTACCCGACTAGTGCCAGCCAACTTCCACGACGGGTGCCAGGCACTTTCCACGACGGGGACTTTCTACTTGAGGGCCCCCTTGGAGGGCGCAGGGCTTTTGAACACGGTGACCTTTGAAGGCGCGGTTCTTCGAGAAGAGACTGTGGGAGAGCGTCGTCTGCTAAGGTCGAATCTCTCTATCGGCTCTTCGCCTTTGATTTCCTCAGGTCCACCCCATGCCCCTACGGCTGCTCATCGAAATGGGCTCTCGCACGGTGCGGAGGGCTCTTCCCACCGGCGAGTATGTGCTCGGCTCCGATCCGGATTCGGAGGTCAGGCTTCGCCACCCCAGCGTCTCCCGCCGCCATGCTCGGCTGCGGGTGGAGGGGGAGAGCGGCCGGCTGGAGGATCTGGGCTCTACCAACGGCACTTGGGTCGACGGCCGCCGGCTGCGGGAGGCGAAGGAGGTGGGGCCCGGTGCCGAGCTTCGCTTTGGCAGCCTCAAGGCTCGGCTGGAGGCGGTGGACGACCAGGATCTCGAGGCGGCGGTTCGCCTTCCGCCCCTCGATCAGGAAGAGCGGCCCGCCCTGGGCGACTCTCTGCACCCCGCCAGCACCGCGACTCTCGCCCCCGCCCAGGCCTTTTGGACTCAGGAGCTGCCGGCTCTGCTGCCCCAGCTTCAGCGCGGCTCCCGGCTCGAGAACGTGCAGCGGGTGGGCGCGGCGCTGTTTCGCCGGCTGCCGGCTCTCGAGATCGAGATCTACGAGCAGATCGGCAGCCAGCGAGGCCTCCTCTTCCACGGCCGCCGGGATCGGCTGGAGTCGGACTCGAGTCTGGGCGCCAGCGAACAAGGCAGAGAGATTGGCGAGGGGGGCTGGAACGTCGAGGCGCTGGAGCCCGTGGAGGAGGGCTCCTCGCAGATTCGCTCCCTCGGCATTCGTGCCCGCTGCCCCCAGCGGGGGGTCGCCCGCGCCGCCGAGGGCATTCTTCAGGGGGCCCTCCAACTGCTCCAGCTACAGGTGGCGAACGCGGGCCCGCAGCGCATCGGGGCCCGAGATGGCGGCAGCCGGAAGCTCCCTAGGGCTTCGGCACCGGGACCTCCGGAGCTTCCCAGCCCGCCGTCTCTGAGCCCCCTGGTTCAAGATCTCTACCGGCATGCCCAGCGCATCGCCCGGGGCCAACTCGGCGTGCTGATTCGAGGCGAGACCGGCACCGGGAAGGAGGTCCTCGCCCGCTACCTCCACCGCGCCTCCTCCCGCGCCGAGGGGCCGTGGATCACCCTCAACTGCGCCGCCCTGCCCCAGGACCTGCTGGAGGCCGAGCTCTTCGGTATCGAGCGCGGCGTCGCCACCGGAGTCGAGGCTCGAGCGGGCAAGTTCGAGGCCGCCGACGGCGGCACTCTCTTCCTCGACGAGATCGGCGACATGGCCCCCGCCACCCAGGCGAAGATCCTGCGAGTGCTCCAGGAGAAGCGGGTGCACCGGCTCGGCGGCAATACCCCCCGCCCCGCCGACGCCCGCATTCTCGCCGCCACTCACCAGGATCTCGAGGCTCTCATCGCCGGCGGTGATTTTCGGGACGACCTCTTCCACCGCATCGCCGGCTGGGAAGCGCAGCTGCCGCCGCTGCGGCTGCGGCGCAGCGATATCCCCAACCTCGCCGCCCACTTTCTCCAGCGCCAGGCCCAAAGCCTCAACATTCGCCCCGCCGGCATCAGCCGGGCCGCGGTGGACGCCCTGGTGGCCTACCCCTGGCCCGGCAACGTTCGCCAACTGGCCAGCGAAATCGCCCGCGCCGCCCACTTTCTCGACGACGGGGAGCTCCTCGACGCCGCTCTGCTGAGCCCCAAGATCACCGCCCACCCCAAGGCGCCGCCGGAGAGCGGTCTCAAGGGCCGGCTGGAGGCCTTCGAGCGGGAGGAGATTCTTCTCGCCCTCGAGCGCGCCGCCGGCAGCGTGCCGCGGGCCGCGGATCTGCTCTCCCTGCCGGTTTCTACCCTCTATCGCCGCATGAAGAGTCTGCGCATCTCTCCGCCGGGAGAAGGAGACTAGACCCTCCGGCGATGCGGTGATTCCGAGGAGTGATTCAGAGCTCAGAGAGACTGTAGCCGCGCCTCGACTCGATCCCCGGCCCCCGGCGCTGGATCCGCCGAGAGCACCAGGCGGTAGATGAAGAAGGGCTTATCCGTCCACCACATCGGATGCAGCGTGTGGACGTCGTCCAATTCCAGGACGTAGCCGGCGCTGCCGTCGGGCCGGAAGAGCTCCTGGGTGATCTCCGCGCCCTTCAGCTGCGGAGCCTGAGCTCCTTCCCCCAGGGAGAGCCCCACCCGGGTGAGGGCTCGAGGGGACCCGATGTAGAGCTCCGCCGGGCGCCCGAGGGTCAGAGAGAGCACCCCCTTCCCCGCCGGCGCTAGCGCCGAGTCGGCGAAGCGCAGCCACAGCCCGCCATGCATGACGTCTTCGCTGGCTCTCGGCAGATGACTCTGGGTGGTCTCCCAGGGCAGATACTCGCGGGCGACGGACGAGACATAGGCGTAGCCATCGCCCCCGGGGGCCACCGGAAAGGCCGCCGGGGCGCTCCACAGCGGCGCCAAGAAGGGGGCCGCCAGCAGCGCCGTCAACACAGCTCCCCAGGCCGGAAGGCGGCGGGTGCCGAGCACCAAGAGCGTCGGGTAGAGGGGCAGGAAGTAGCGGTTCGCCAGCGCCCCCGCACCGCCGTAGAAGTTATGGGGGCGCAGCAGGAAGAAGGCCGCCACCGCCAGCGCGACGGCGAGCACCGCCAAGAATCGAGTGCGCCGCGGGCCTCCCGCCAGCAGCAGCAGCGGGACGAAGGGCAGAAAGTAGGGCAGCACTCCGAGGTTCTCGCCGACGAAGAAGTAGAGGCTATTCCACAACAATAAGCTGGGGGAGGTTTGAAGATCGAACATCCCCTGATGCACCCAGGAGGTATTACCCCAGCGTTCGATGGAGCCTCTCCACTCCTCGGCGGGAAAGTCGACGTCCGGAAAGCCGGTACGCTGATAGAAGCCTTGGCGCTCCCCGGCGTATCCAGACCACGAGCCGCCGCTGGCCCACTGCACGCCGGAGCTCAGGGCGAGGGCAGCGACCACTCCCAGGGCGGCCCAGGCCAAGGCGCGGGTGGGGCGCAGAGCCACCCCCGCCCGTCCCGCCAGGGTGCCGGAGAGAGTGGCCTCCAGCTCCTCCTCCGCGCTCACCCGTTGGCGACGGGAGCGATAGCGCGGCAGCAAGAGCGCCAGCGGCAGCAGCAGCGGCAGGTAGAAGGGCCGGAAGGCGATTACCGCGCCAAGGCAGAGACCGCAGAGAAAGAAGCGCAGAGAATCCCGCACCGTGCCCATGCCTCCAGCGCTCACGCTGGTCTTGGGCTCCCCCGCCGCGGAGCCGCCCCAGACGTTCGGCAGCGGGGGCGGAGGGGAGCCGGGCTCGCGATCCGCGGCGCGCCGCCGAACGGTCTCCACCTGGCTGGACAGCCCGCCCCCGCCGCCGGTGGCGAGGGAAAAGGCGAGGGCCGCGCAGGTAAAGAGGAAGATCTCCGCGTGGGCCCAGAAAACGTAGCCGAAAGACACCGAAGCGAAGATCGCCACCGCCGCCCACAGCGGCCCCCAGGGGCCCACTCGGCGACCGAGGGCGCGGCCCAGGGCGAGAGCCGCCAGGGTGAGCAGGAAGGCGTTGGCCAACGCCGGTCCGCGCACCGCGTTGATGGCGACGAAGGGTGCCGCTACCGCGGCGTAGAAGAAGGGCTTACCGAAGACCAGCCGCTCGCCGTCGTCGCGGCTCTGCAGGATCAAGCCTTCCGGCGGCCGCCCCCAGGCGGCGACGAAGCGATCGTAATCCCAGCGCCCGTAGCGCAGGTCCAGGTCTTCCGCCAGGCTCGCCGCCTGCATCGCGTAGGTCGCCTCGTCCCCCACCAGGGAGGGCCAAGAGGAGCGGTCGTAGGTCGCCACCAGGCCCCAGGTGGCCAGCAGCAGCAGGATCAGGACGCTCCAAGCGATGCGGTAGCGCAGGACGTCGGTCTTGCTGGCGGGGCTCACGAGCCGTAGCTCCGCCGCCAGGTGGGGCCACCGAGAGCGCCGAAGCCGCCGGCACCGCTGACGTGGGGCTCAATCCACAGCGCGCCGGGTCCCGGCGGCCGTCGAACCTCCACCTCCAGCTCCAGGCTTTCCCCGGGGGCCACCCCTCGAGGCAGCGGCAGCCAGGGTCGATGGGGCTCCAGGGGACGGCCGTCGGCTCCCTCGACCCGCACCTCCACCGCCACGCCACCGGGTCCCGCCTCCGCCGGCAGCCAGCGGGCCAGGCCGTGGTTCGTGAGCCGCAGCCGCAGGCGGCGACGAGCTCCCGCCGGCCAGGGTTCCTCGGCTCCCTCGACCGCCAGACTTCCTTCCACCACTCCCCAGGCCAGAGTGGAAGGAACCAGAGTCGACGGAGCCAATCCCGTCGCCGGGACGGAGGATTCCTCCGGGAGCTCCGGTGCCGAGCCCGGAGGGGTAAGCCCGGCGAGCTCGCCGCAGGCCTCCAGCACCGCCTTCGCCGCCCGCTCCGGGGCGTGCTCTCGCCGCACGTGCTCTCGCGCCGCGGCGCCCATCGCCGCCAGCAACTCGGGAGCCGCCAGCAGCTGGGCGAGCTGTGTCGCCAGCTGTTCTTCCTCGTCGTCCCCGAGGGGCACGCTCACCACCGCTGAGGAGGGCAATTCGGCGAATTGAGCGAAATCCGACACCACCGCCGGACGCCCCAGGGCCAGCACCCGCAGCAGCGAGGCGGACGTTTCTCCGGCGGTGGGATAGCGCAAGTTGAGGCAGAGGTCGCAGGCGGCGATGGCGGCCTCGAATTCTTCGAAGGGCACAAAGCCGGTGACGTGAACCCGGTCCGCCACCCCCAGCTGCTGCGCCTGGCTCAGCAGGTCGAGATGGGGCGAGACCTCCCCCACCACCACCAGGTGCACCGACTCCAGGCCGGGCCTCGCCAGCGCCGCCACCGCCACGTCGGTGCGCTTGATGGGAGTTTGAAAGCCGAAAGACCCCAGCAGCGGCGCCTGCGCCGGCAGCCCGCGGGCCAGCCTCCACGCCCTGCCGGCCTGCGCCGAGGGCGCCTCCGGCAGCGGCACGCCCATGGGCACCACCCGCACCGCGATTCGGGGATCGTCCTCGACGATGCGCTGGGCCGCCCAGCGGCTGTGCACCAGGATCCCCCGCTGGGCCCGCAGCAGGCTGCCGTGGGCCGGCAGGGAGAAGAGCGAGGCCTGGGAATATCCGCCCCAGCGACGGGGCACCGCGGCGACGGCGCCGAGGCCGCCGTGATCCGCCTCCAGCCGGTCTCGGTAGGGCTGCCATTCCCCAACGCCCAGAGTCTGATCCGAGAGCAAATGGTGGAGGAAGAGATCGTGGAGAGTCATCACCCCGGGATAGAGGCGCGCCAGGCGGTCCACTGCCGTGTGATGGGGGTTGTTGCCCATCTGGTAGAGGGGCAGCCGCGAGATTTCACCCTTCGCAGGATCCTGGCCCGCCTCCTGCCGCAGCGCTTCTTGCGCCGCCACCGGCTGCCAGCGAGCCTCCAGCTCGGCGGCCACCGGCTGTTCCGGCAGCCGGAGAATGCGCACGTCCCCCCGGGGCATCAAGGCCGCCAGCAGATCGACGCTGTAGTCGGCAATGCCCGAGCGCACCGGCGGCAGCGGCGAGACGTAGTCGATCGCCGGCCCCTGGCCGCTGGAAGACCCTTGGACTTTGATCCGAGGGCTGGCTCCAGGCTGAGATGGGGAAGATTGTTTGCTCACGCCGACGCGAACCTTGGATTACTGCTGGACCGAGTAGATCGACCGCGGAATTGCAGTCAAGAAGCCCGAGAGACCGAGAGGCTAGAGAGTCACGGCGGCGCGCCTCACCGCCGAGTCAGATCGTCCCTTAACCGCTGGGCAGCTCGACATCGCTGGCGGTGGCCAGCTGCCCCTTGAGGAAGCCTTCGATGAAGGGGTTCAGATCGCCGTCCAGCACCCGATCCGCGTCCCCCACCTCGACCCCGGTGCGGTGGTCTTTGACCATGCGGTAGGGGTGGAGCACGTAGGAGCGGATCTGGGAGCCCCAGGCGATCTCCATCTTCTCGCCTTCTCGGGCCGCCTGCTCCGCCTGCCGCTTCTCCATCTCCAGCTGGTAGAGGCGGGATTTGAGCACCTTCATCGCCGTCGCCCGGTTCTTCAGCTGGCTGCGCTCGTTCTGGCAGGAGACGACGATATTGGTCGGCAGGTGGGTGATACGCACCGCGGACTCCGTCTTGTTGACGTGCTGTCCGCCGGCGCCAGAGGCGCGGAAGGTGTCGACGCGAAGGTCTTTGTCCTCGATCTCGATATTCACCGTATCGTCTACCTCGGGGTAGACGTAAACCGAGGCGAAGGAGGTATGCCGACGCTTGGCGGCGTCGAAGGGGCTGATGCGCACCAGCCGGTGCACCCCGTTGCTCTCCTTCAGGTAGCCATAGGCATAGTTGCCCCGCACTCCCATGGTGGCGCTCTTGATCCCCGCCTCTTCCCCATCCTGACGATCCATCAGCTGCACGTCGAAGCCTTCCTGCTCCGCGTAGCGCAGGTACATACGCAACAGCATGTCCGCCCAATCCTGGGATTCGGTACCGCCGGCGCCGGAGTGGATCACCACGATGGCATCTCGCTCGTCGTCGGGATCGGAGAGCTTGACCTGCAGCTCCAGCTTCGGCAGCTCCTCCTCCAGGCGGTCGATGAAGGAGGTCACCTCCTCGTCCACCTCGCCGTCCTCCATCAGCTCCTTCCAGGTCTCCAGATCGTCGAGATCGGTCCCCAGTCGCTGAATGGTCTCCTGGCGGCGCTCCAGCTCACGGCGCTTCTTCAGCACCTGGGCGGAGGCTTCTGGATCGTCCCAGAAATCCCCCCGCGCCATCTCGTGATCGATCTCCGACAGCTTGCTCTTCAGAGTAGGGTCGTCAAAGGAACCCCCGAAGAAGAATCAGCTGATCTTTCAGGGCATCGAGCCTTTGGTTCGCTTCAGCGGCGAGCATGATGTCTAGTCCTCCCGGTGGTGAGCCGGCGGTGAGCCGGGCCGCGATGATACCAGGTCCGCGGCGGACGGCGAGGAAACCTCCCGCCGCCGAATCGCCGGTAGCCCACCGGCGGCGGCGAGCAGGCAGATCAGCCCGGCAAGGGCGGGCATCAGCCAGGGGCGGCGGGTATAAGGGGAGAGATCGGTGCGCCCCTGAAGCCAGGTGGAGAGAACATCCCGGCGGTGGGGGCCGATGGTGCCCAACCCGCGGCCATCGGCCCCGATGACTCCGGAGACGCCGGTGATCGCCGCCCGCAGCAGGGGCCGGCGATTCTCCGCGGCGCGAAAGCGGGCGGCGCGGAAATGCTGGCGGCGGGCGGCGGAGGTGCCGAACCAGGCGTCGTTGCTCATCACCACCAGGGCGGTAGCGCCGGCCCGCACCGTCGCCGCCACCTCGGTGGGAAAGATTCCCTCGTAGCACAGCGCGACCCCCAGGGACTCCTGACGCCAGGGCAGCACTCGCACCTCGTCGGCGGCGGAAAAGTCTCCGGCGTTGCGGGCCAGGGATTCGATGAAGGGGAAGACCTCCCCCAGGGGCACGTACTCGCCGTAGGGCACCAGATGGCGCTTGTCGTAGCGCTGGTCCTTGGCTTCCGGCGCCACCAGGTAGGTGGAATTGAACACCCGGCCGCCGCGCCCCGGAGCTCCCGCCTCCCAATAAGGGGAGTTGAAGAGCAGCGAGCAGCCCTGAGACAGCAGCGACTCCACGTCTCGCCTCAATCCCGCATCGAAAGGCCAGTTGAAGGGCCAGAGGGCGCTCTCCGGCAGGATCACCAACACGCCCCCCTGAGCACCGCTGAGCCCCAGCGGCTCCAGCTCCTGTAGACCGTCGGTGCAGGCTCGCTGCACCTGCTCCATCACGATCCGGTAGTGGCGGCGTACCACCTCGGCATCGAAGTCCACCACGTTGGGGATATTCGGCTGCAGCACCCGCACCGCGGTCGGCGGCGAGATGTAGCGAGCGTCCGCCGGCTGCTGCGCCCAGCGCCCCGCCAGCGCCAGCAGCAGCAGCGGGATCAAGGTGCCCGCTACCGCCGGAGACCAGCGACGCAGGGCGGCGGCGCGGGCAAAGCCGAGGCCCGCCAGCACCACCACCGCCGAGACGCCGTAGGATCCCAGCCAGGCGGTGAGGGCCAGAGCTCCGGGCACTTCCACCCAGGCGTAGGCGGCGAGATTCCACGGGAAGCCGGTCACCACCACCGCCCTCAGCTGCTCCGCCAGCAGCCACAGCGCCGGCAGCGTTCCCCAGCGCAGCAGCAGCGCCAGCAGGCTTGCCGCGGAGCCAAGCTCCCGATGCGCCTTCCACGGCGCTAAGAGAGCGGCACCGATCACCGTGAAGAGAGCGTGGTAGAGGCCGAGATAGGCGGCGAGGCCCGTCAACAATACCCACGACAAACTCTCCGGTAGTCCGCCAAAAGCCCCGAGGGTGTAGGCGATCCAGGGAATGCCCACCATCCAGCTGACCCAGCCGTGGAGCCAGGCGGCGAAGAAGCGACGGCGGCGGGTCAGCGGTACCTCCGGCAGCGCCAGCCACAGCAGCGGCGCGAGGGAAGCCCAAGCCAGCCAGGGAGAAGGCTGGTGACCAAAACGACTCCCCCACCACCAGCCCCCCAAAATCGCCACCGCCCACGGCCAGCCGGCGGCGAGAGAGCCGCTAAAGACCGGTTCGCCAGAGGCGGAAGGCGACGAATCGATAGTCACCCCATCACCTTCTGACTCAGCAGCAGCTGACCCATCAACAGTTGAGGGGCCAGCCGAGACCTCTTTGCCTGCGCTCTCCTCAGGCCGTTGTGAAAGCGCCATGGAGCTAGACTCCTTCGCCTCGGCGTCAGCGAACCGATCGGGCCCGCTGCCGGCGGCGAGGCTCGCCGCTCAGTGCTGGGTAGGGCCGCTAGCTAGAGCCACTAGCCAGCAGTGATCCAGGTGTCCAAACGGAAGTTGCGTCGAACGTCACCGGCGGCGGTCTCGGCGTCGGCGCGATCCGTGTAGGGCCCGAGCCTCACCCGGTACATGGTCTGCGCCTCCACCTCCACCGGTGAGAGGAAGGCGTTGTAGCCCTGATCCTGGAGCCGCTGCAGCACCTTGCGGGCCTGGACCTCGTCACGGGTGGAGAACACCTGGATGAAGAGATCCCCCGAGGCTTCGCTCACTCGCCGGGCGCTGGTGCGGGGCACCGCTGGGTTGGCTGGCGAACTGCTTTCCGGCACGACTCCGCTGGAGCCACCGGGCCTGCTGGAGCTACCTACCCCGCTGGAACCATCAGGCTGGGCGGAGGAAGGGCGGTTCTGCGCCGCGCTATTCGTCCCTTCCGCCGGCGGCGGAGAATCCTGCTGCCGGCGAGGAGCCGCCCGAGCGGGAGGAGGAGTGGGGTTTTGCTCTTCCAGCACTGGCTGCTGGGAGCGAGGGGGAGGCGCCGCCTGGCGCTCCTGAGCCGGCGGCGAGGCTTCGCGGGCACTTCCACGGGAGCTCTGCGCCGGGCCCTCGGACTCTACGGTGGACTCCGCGTCGGACGCCTCCGGCTCCTCCTCTTCTCCCTCCTGGAAGAAGGAGAGAGGCTCGAGCTTCTTATCCTCGTCGCTCTCCTCCGCCGCCGCTGGATTGTTCGCCAGCTCACCGCCGGGCTCGACGCTCTGGGCCAGAGCATCTCCCCGCTGCATGGCGAGAGCCGGATCCGGAACCCCGGTACCGTCCCCCAGACGCCCCACCCACACTCCCGACAGGAAGGAGGTCAACATGCACACCAGAAGGATGACGAAGGCCACCAACACCTGGCGGTTGGTCAGGGCGATCTCGTAATAGCTGGTGTCTTCCAGGTCACTCAAAGCTTCACCTCGCGGTGCAAAATGGGGAGACCCTGGGGGCCTTTGGGGGGACTCCGTCGGGAGGGCTCGGTCGGGGGGACTGAGGAGATGCCTACATTGGTAGTTAAATAGGCATCGATGCTGCGAAAATTGCTGATTCAGCATGCCTCTTCAAGGCACGCCGCCCGAGTATACGTCCGCCACCGAGGGGCCGTCCAATGAGGAATCACCCCGGGAGGGGTTAGGCCGGAGGGCGACAATCCTCCGCGGTGAGGCGCCGGCTGGTAGTCCTCGGCAGACGCGCCGGGGCCGGCAGCTCCAAGGCCTCGAGAAGCTCCCCCACCAGCACCACCGACGCCAGCCGCTGCGGTACCGGCGGCCGGCGGAAGAGAAAGACCGAGGCGGAGAGCTCGTCGCCGTCCATCATCAGATCGAAAGAGAGATCGCCCCGGGAGCTCTGTCCAGCTCCCGCCGCCACTAATTCACGGCGGCGCTCCAGCGCCCGGCGGAAGGCATCTCGCCAGCCCAGCTCCACCCCCTCGTCTCGCTGAATAGCGAGAGCCGCGGCGGCCAGCAGCTGCTGGTGATTCAGCAGCTCCCGGGCCGCCGCCAGTCGCGGCTCCGCGAGCAGCGCGCGGGCGAGGTGAGAGACCGCCAGCTCTGGGTCTTGAGACCCTAAGGCGAGGGCAAAGGAGGGTAGCGGAAGCAGAGGATCCTGCCTACAGGCCCGCTCAAGGGCTCCCTGGGCGCGAGGATCTCCCGCCTCGCTCAGACGCCATCCCGCGGCAACCCACAGGGGGGTGACCCCCGGAGCGTCCTCGGCGACGGAGAGAAGAGTATCCAGCTGCCCTGCTCCGGCGCGTCCCGGGGTCTGCGCCTCCGCCACCAGCAGAGCCCCGGCGGCGCGGTAGAGGGGAAAGTCAGGATCCAATCGCAGCGCGGAAAGCAACCCAAGTTCCGATTCGCCAAGAGATGAACCCATGGCCTTGTCGGAGAGCTGCTGCCAGTGATGATGGGCTCGCCAGCCGGGCCACAGCAGCAGCGCTGCTAGCGCTAGCAATCCCAACCCCACCACCGGCGCCATGCTGAAACCGAAGTGCCGCCATCCACTGGTTTCTGAAGCGGCATCAGAAGGCTTCGGAGAGGAAGTACGATCCGCCGCCAGCGCCAGGGCCATCGGCAGCAGCACCCCCATCCACACGCTGGGCAGCGCCAGGGGAGCGCCCCCCAAGGAGGCGATGGCGAAGGCCCCGGCCCCCGCCAGACAAGCCAGGGTGAAGATCGGATCGGCGCTGAGCCGCCAGCGGCGCTGAATAAAAGTCAGCACCAGCAGACAGGCCAAGAGCAGGCCCGGAAGGCCCAGCTCGTAGAGCAGGGTCAGGGGCAGGGAGTGTAGATCCCCCACCAGCTGCCCGGGAGGGTGCAGCCCCGGCTGAGGCACCACCCACTGCCCCAGAGTCCAGGGCGAGGCCCCGGGACCCCAGCCCACGAAGGGTCGGTGAAGAAAGCCCTCCAATCCCGCGCGCCAATAGCTGAAGTGCAGCAGAGTGGAGAAATCCTGCCCCCGCAGCGCCGCCAGCAGCCGAGGAGTCGCCGCAGCGAGCACCAGCAAGGGCACCAGCAGCCCCGGCAGCCAGCGCCGAATGGAGGAGCCCCGAATGAAGGAGCCCCGAATGGGGGAGCCCCGAGTCGAGGCGCCCGGCACCGAAGAATTAGAGCTCTCCCCTGCCCCCCGAGCCAGCCCCAACAGGATGACGCCGCCCCCCGCCACCGCGGCGAAGGCCACCAGCCCCGCCATCGAGCGAGTCGCCGCCAGGGCCGCCACTCCGCTCAGCCCGGCGGCGGCGGCGAGCCAGCGGCCGGGCCCCGGTCGACGGGCTTCCAGCAGGGCTACCGGCAGCAGCGGCAGCAGCCAGAGGGAGAGAGAGACCGGATGCCCCAGGGGATCCGCCGCCCGCTCCAGGCCCTGGAGCTTGCGTCCGACCCAGGCGAAGGAGCTGACGACGATCACCGCTACCGCCAGCCAGGAGGAAATCGCTCCTCGATCGCCCCCCCAGCGCAGCGCCGCCGCCAAGCGCCCCGGCAGCAGCAGCAGCAGGGGCAGCAGCAGCACCGCCAGACTCCCGGCCCGGGGGGTTGGCGAGAGACTCCAGGAGAGAAGCACCCAGAGCACCAGCGCCCAGGGCAGCAGGAGCCGAAGCGTCTCCAGCCGGGAAACCACCGGCCTTGACGAGGCGCTCAGAGCCAGCGGATCGAGCCAACGAGAAAGACCGTCTCGTCCCCCGCCGCGCCACCAGGCCAAGAGCCCGAGGGTCACCAGCGACCAAACCGCCAGCTGCCAAGCCCCCATCGGCGCCGCCCGAAAGCCCATCGCCGGGCCGCCCCAGAAGGCCGCCGCCAGGGCCCAGGCCGCCGGAAGCGCGAGCACCGCGGTCCGCAAGAGATCGTTCATCACCGCCGCAGCCTAGGAGCTTTCACCGTCTGCTTCGCTGCCCCTCGCCGAGGCCCCGGGAAGGGGCCCCGGAAGCAAACCGGGAATCGGCAGACGGCGGGTCACCGGTGGCAGACAGCGATCTTCAGCACAGGCCTGATACCGCAGCTCCAGGAAGCGATCCCCGGATTCTTCGGGGCTTGGCTCCGTGCTCTCCCCTGGCGCCGCGGCTCCCCGAATCCTGCCCTCCAGGGTGACCCGGCCAGACCACACCGCCACCGGCCGCTGGGCGAAGGCGGTCTCCAGAGCCTGTCCGGGCGGATAGCGCAGGGAATCCACCTCTACACCCACGCCCCGTACCTCGGTGGCGACCCAGGGGATTTCCTCCTGCGCCGCCGAAGCCTCCGGTAACCGCACCGGATTGGCGTTGACGTGCCAGCCCTCCTCGATCTCCAAGATCAGCAGGAAGGGCCGTTCGCCCCAAGGGCCGGCGGCGCCGAAGCTGGCCACCGGCTGCACTACCGAAAGAGCCTGACGGGCCAGGGTAGAGGTGGCGTTGACGGTAGGCGAAACTTCCCCGGCGCCTTCGGAAATCGTCGGCTTCCCTGGCTCCGAGCTGTCCTGCTGAAGGTCGCCATATTGCAGGTCGCCATACCGCAGATCATAGCGGCGGGCGGCGACGGTCATCAGCCGCAGCGCGTGGGGCGCCCGACGGGTGAGATCGGCGAAGGCCGCCAGGGTGCGGCGGGCGAGATAGACCCAGCGTTCCTCGCCGGTGAGGCGATGCAGCTCGAGGAAGTTGAGCACCGAGATGGAGTTGGCGGAAGGCAGCGCCCCGTCCATGGTCTCCTTGCCCCGCACCACGAGGTCCGGCGCCGCGGCGGCGGTGTGGAAACCGCCGGCGGAATCCCCCAGCCGAGCCGCCTGCTGCTCCGCCAGCTCCACCGCCTGCGTCAACCAGCGCTCCTCTCCGGTGCTGCGATGGAGGGCGAGGAGCGCCCGCACCAGGAAGGCATAGTCTCCGAGATAGGCCCCGTGGCTGCCCGGCCCCTGGCGCCAGCTATGGAGCAATAGCCCGTCGTCCCGCCGCAGGTGGCGCAACAGGAAGTCCGCCGCCCGGGCGCCGCGCTCCACCAGCTCCGGGCGATCCAGCAGATGACCGGCGGTCACCAGGCCGTGGATGGCGATGGCGCTCCAGTCGGTCAGCACCTTGTCATCGGTCAGCGGCCGGTGACGGCGATCTCTCGCCGCCAGCAGCTCGGCCTTGGCCCGCTGCAGCTCGGCTTCGAAGGCCTCGAGGGCCTCTCCCTCCAGCCCCAGCTGCTGGATCAGCTCGGCCCGAGGCTCCGGCTGATGCAGAACGTAGGCGTGCTCCTCGAAGAAAGGAGGCCGGTCGAAGCCCAGGGCCGGCGCCAGTCTCCGGGCGCGCTCCTCCCCCAGCACCTCATCCAGCTGAGGCAGAGTCCAGGCGAAATAGGCGCCCTCCCGATGCTCGCCGTCCTCGTCTTCGGATTCGGCGTCGATGGCGCTCCACAGCTCCCCGTCGGACCCGGTGAGCTCTCGGGCCAGGAAGGCGGCGGTCTCCTCCACCACGCGGCGTAACTGAGAGCCGTGAAGCTGAGAGCCGTGTACTTGAGAGCCGTTACGTTGGAAGTTGGATAGCTGAGGAGCGTCGCCGAGGGCGGCGGCGCGGGCGTAGATCTCCAGCAGGAAGCCGTTGTCGTAGAGCATCTTCTCGAAGTGCGGCACCCGCCACCCGGCGTCGGTGGCGTAGCGATGAAAGCCGCCCCCCAGCTGGTCGTAGATCCCGCCTCGGGCCATGGCGTCAAGGGAGGTGAAGAGCATGCGGCGCACGGCCTCCTCCGTGACCCCGCCGCTCTCCCAGGCCCCCGGCGATTCCAGGCGCTCCAGGAGCAGCAGGTAGTTGGAGGGCGAGGGAAATTTCGGCGTGCCCCCAAAGCCGCCGTTCTCGGCGTCGTAGCTCTCCGCAAGCCGCTCCAGGGAGCGGTCCGCCACGCTTCTCGGGGGCGGATCCAGGGAGGGTTCGCCCCCGGAGAGCACCCGCTCCATCTGCTCCGCTACTTCCCGCGCTGAGGTCTCCAGCCGCAGCTGCTCGTCTCGCCAGAGCTGCGCCAGTCGCCGCAGCACCGTGGAGAAGGAGGGACGGCCGTAGCGATCCTCCGGCGGAAAGTAGGTGCCGGCGTAGAAGGGCTCGAGATCCGGCGTCAGCCAGACGGAATTCGGCCATCCCCCGGAGCCGGTCATCACCTGGGTCGCGGCCATGTAGATCTCGTCTAGATCCGGTCGTTCTTCTCGATCCACCTTGATGGAGACGAAGGACTGCGCCAGCAGGGTCGCCACCGCCTCGTCGGAGAAGGATTCCCGCTCCATCACGTGGCACCAATAGCAGGTGGAATAGCCCACGGAGAGGAAGATCGGCTTGTTCTCTTGCCTCGCCTTGCGCAGCGCCTCCTCACCCCAGGGATACCAATCCACCGGATTGTCTCGGTGCAGCAGAAGGTAGGGACTGGTCTCGTCGGCCAATCGATTGAAGCGCTGGTTCTCTCCGGCGGTCTCCCCGGCGGAGGCGTCGGAGTCACGGTCGGAAGCTTGCATCACGCGATCCTCGATGAGCAGGGGGGGAGGGGCCGGTGGCGGCGGGTCCGGCGATGAGGTCTGCTGGACTGAATCCTCGACGGGGGAGTCAGCTGTGGATGAGGCTGGAGATTGAAGGGCGTTCGTGGCGCTGATCGGTACTCCCACCAGGGTGAAGAAGCAGGAAAGAAGAACAGAAAGAAGGTATGTTCGCCAGCGAACGGGGATGAGCTGGGCGCGCCGCAACATGGCGCGCACTCTATCAACGCCGAGGAGATGAACCTGGAGTCCTCAGCCACCGTATTCCCCTGTGGCGAACGGCCAGCGGAGCCCGTCAGCAGCAAGGCTCGTCAGCAGCAAGACTAGACTCTTCGGATTATGATGGAGCCCGGCCTCAGGGGCTGCTCGACTCCCGATCCCCGCGCCGTTCTCTCTCCCCCACCCGATCCAAACTCTGGCCTTTCCTTCCTGGAGAAGCATTCATGCGCTCGATCTTGACCCTCGCACTGCTCGCCTTGACCTGGCTTTCCGTCGCCCCTCCCGCCGCCGCCGGCTCCTCCGAGCCCGAAGCGGTAGCCCTCGCCCAGCGCACCGTCGACGCCATGGGCGGCACCGCAGGCTGGGACGAGGTGCGCCACGTTCACTTCAACTTCGCCAACTTCCGCTCCCACACCTGGGACAAGGCCACCGGCGACCACCGCATCGAGGGCCGCACCCGGGACGGCAACACCTACGTCGTGCTGCACAATCTCAACAGCCGCGAGGGCCGCGCCTGGAAGAACGGTGAAGAGACCACCGGCGAGGAGCAGGACGCCCTGCTGCAGAGCGCCTATGGCGCCTGGATCAACGACACCTACTGGCTGCTGGCCCCCTACAAGCTGCTGGATCCCGGCGTCACCCTGAGCTACGAGGGTAAGGAAGAGCTGGACGACACCGTGTACGAGACGGTGAAGCTGACCTTCGATAGCGTCGGCCTGACTCCCGGCGACACCTATTGGGTGTATATCGACCACGAGACCGGCCTGGTGGGCCGCTGGGCCTACGTTCTAGAGAGCGCCGAAGAGGGGGCTGAAGCCACCGCCTGGCGCTGGACCGATTGGCAGAGCTACGGCCCGGTGAAGCTCGCCAGCGGTCGCAGCCTAGTGGGCGGCGAGCGCGAGCTCCCCCTCGTCGACATCGCCATCTACGACACCCTGCCGGCCGCCGTCTACACCGACCCCGCGGCCAAGATCGAGCCGTGAGCTCGTCGACAGCGGCCGCCGAAGGGCGCACGCAGGAAGGGCAGAACGCCGTCGGTGAGGTGGTGAAGATCTGGATCAAGCGCGCCCGCCGCGGCCCTATGGACGCCGTGGAACAGGCCACCCTGATCGCCGGGGAGGGCATCGACGGGGACGCCAACCGAGGCCGCACCTGGCGCCAGGTCACCCTCATCGAGGACGAGCTGTGGCAGCAGGTGGCGGAGGAGCTGGGGCCGCAGGTCAATCCCGTCCAGCGCCGCGCCAACCTGCTGATCCGCGGCATCACCCTACAGAACACCCGCCACCGCATCCTCGCCCTTGGCGAAACCGCCCGCCTGGAGATCCGGGGCGAGACCCGGCCCTGCAATCTGATGGAGGAGACCCTGTCCGGCCTGCAGGCCGCCCTGGACCCCGACTGGCGCGGCGGCGCCTACGCCCGGGTGCTCAGCGGCGGGGTGCTGCGACTGGGGGATGCGGTGCGCTGGGAGGGGTAGGTTCAGGGCGACCTGGCTCGTCAATAGTCCCTTTTTGGCGCCATCAACAAGGCCATAGGAGAGGGCTTTATCGACAGCGTAAAAGCCGAAGGTCACTACATCCAAAGGCCGTCTTCCAGGCGTAAAATGAGATATACCTGAGACGAATCGGCGTGCCGGTTCCCGGGCTCCCCAAGAAAGTTACGCTCAGACAATCAAGACAATACGCTGCCACCTCAGCCCCGCATCGAGGAGGATTGCCATGGACATTCGTAACGGATTGACCGCCGACGCTCGCCAAACCATCGCCGAGGGCCTAGAGCCCGTTCTGGCGGAGACCTACGAGCTCTACCTCACCACCCAGAACTACCACTGGAACGTCACCGGAAACCTCTTCCTCGCTCTCCACGATCTCTTCGAGGTCCAGTACACCGAGCTGGCCACCGCGGTGGACGAGATCGCCGAGCGCATTCGCTCTCTGGGTCACCGCGCCCCGGGCTCCTTCGAGGAATTCCAAGAGCTTTCGGACCTTCCGGACTCCGACGCGGACAACGCCCAGGAGATGGTGCAGCATCTGGTGGCCTGTAACGAGGCCGTCGTGCGCACCTGCCGCGAGGCCATCGATACCGCCGAGGAGCACGGAGACGATCCCACCGCCGACGTGCTCATCGCCCGTATCCAGGTGCACGAAAAGGCCGCCTGGATGCTGCGTAGCCTGTTCGCCGACTGATCTCCTCACCAGGCCCCCTAGCTGAAGCCGGCTAGGGAAGGCTCGGAACGGCCGTCTCGAGAGCTCCCGTTCTCGAACACGGTCAGATCGAAAAGGCTCGGAAAATTAGCAACGCGCTGAGGGAGTTTCCGCTCCCTCGGCGCGTCGTATTTTGAGCCGGTCCGCAGGCCTCCATGAACTAAGCGCATGGGATGGAAGCCTGCGGGCCGGCTCTCGAGTCTTCCAATTGATCTCAACTGAGGAGGAATGGTCCATGGTCATGATTCGACGGATCGGCGTGTTGTCTTGCGGAAAAATCTTGGGAGCGGTCTACGGTGTCATGGGCCTGCTCTTTGGCGCGCTCTTGTCGGTGATCAGCTTGATCAGCACCGGCGCCACTATGACCCAGGGTGAAGATGCTGTCGCCGGCATCCTCTTCGGCCTCGGTGCGGTCATCTTCCTGCCGATCTTCTACGGCATCATCGGCTTCATCGGCGGCATGATCATGTCGCTGATCTACAACCTTCTAGCCAACATCGTCGGCGGCCTGGAGGTGGAGTTCGACTCCCCCCTCACGACTCCTAAGAGCGAAGGCTACGGCTCCACGGGCTTCGGCTGAGCCTCGAGTCGGCCCGCCGCCGGGCTCAAAGCTCGGCGGCGCGCTGCGCCAGCAGCTCGAAGCCCTGTTCCCGAGCGAGCCCCTCAAAGAGGCTGCGCTCCCCCTCCGCATCCCCCCGCCCGGCCTCCAGCGCCGCCTCCAGGCGAGCGAGACGAAGGCTGAGCTGGAGCGAGCGGTGGCTGCTCTCGCCGAGTAGTCGAAGAGCTTCGTCCAGCTCGTCGAGGGCCTGCCCGAGCCGGCCCCGGCGCCCCTCCACCGCCGCTCTGGCGAGCAGCACTTCGCCTCGAGTCTCGGCGTTGCTGGAAACATCCGCCTGCCGCTGGGCTTCTTCCAACCGCTCCTCGGCGGAATCTAGATCTCCCTGCAGAACGATAGACCGGGCCTCCACCGCCAGAGCGGTGGCGAGGTCGTCCACCGCTCCTTCGCTGCGCAGCGCGTCGGAGGCGAGAGAGGCCTGTTCCTGAGCCGCGATGAGCTCCCCCAGCTCCAGCTGCCGCCGCGCTAGTCCGAGCTGCGCGCGGGCCACCCGGGCGCTATCGCCGCGCTGGCGGTAGATCTCCACCGCGCGGCGAAAATTGTCCGCCGCGGCCTCCAGCTCTCCCTTGGCGGCGAGCGCTTCTCCCTGGGCTTCCAGAGCTCGCGCCAGCAGACCCTCCTGATCCAGCTCCCGCGCTAGCGCCACCGCTTTCTCCGCCTCCAGGGAAGCCAGCTCGATCTCGCCGCCGGCCACCAGCGCCCGCGCCAGGTTCGACAGGGTGGCGACCTCCGCCGGGCGATTCTCCGTCTCGCCGTGGAGGGTGAGAGCTTCGCGATGCACCCGCACCGCCTCCGTCACCTGCCCCTGCTTGCGCTGCACCACGCCGATGTTGTCCAGCACCGTCGCTTCGCCGCTGCGGTTGCCGCCCCGGCGCTGCAGCTCCAGAGCGCGCTGGAAGAGCTCGTCGGCCCGCTCCAGCTTCCCTTTGGCCACCATCAGGGAAGCGAAATTGTTGAGCACCGGCGCTTCCATCAGCTCGTTGCCCAGCTCGCGACAGAGCTCCAGGCATTGCTCGTAGAGAGTTTGGGCCTCGTCCAGTCGCCCCTGACGCTTGGCCACCAGGGCGAGGGCGTTCTGGCTGCGGGCCAGGCCGGCGCCGTCGCCGCGCTCGCGATAGATCTCGGCGGCGCGGCCGAAGCCCTCCGCGGCAGAGTCGAAGTCCGCTTGGCCAACGTGGAGGTTGGCGAGATTGGTGAGCGCGAAGGCGAGACCCGGCTGATCCCCCGCCGCGGCGTAGAGGCTCTCCCCCTCCCGAGCCGCCGCCAGCGCCGCCTCGTCGTTCCCGCCGAGGTTGCGCAGCGCCGAAGCCTCCAGCACCCGGGCCTCCGCCCGCAGCAGGCCGGCACCGGCCTCTTGCGCCCGCACCGCCGCCGCCTCAGCGGCGCTGAGCTGTCGCTCGAAATCTCCCACCGCTGCCGCCGCCCGCGCCTCGGCGAGGTCCAGCCTCGGGTCTTCCAGCTCCGTCACCAGCCGGCGGAGCACGCTGAGGGTGGACAGGGCCTCGTCGCCGCGGCCGGCGTTGGTGAGGGAATCCGCCACCTTGAGGGCGTAGTCGGGATCATCCGGGAAGGCGTGCCACAGCTGGCGGTAGAGCTCCGCCGCCGGCAGCCACTCCCCCGACAGCTCGAGGTAGCGGGCCTCGATCCACAATGCTTCTTCTTGGGGCAGGCCGGCGGCGAGGGTGAGCGCCTGGCGGGCCTCCTGCTGAGCGGTCTCCAAATGCCCCAGGGCCGCCCAGGCGTCCGCCAAAGCCGCCCGCGCCAGAGCGCTTTCCGGCGCCGCCGCGACCGCCTCTCGCAGCAGATCCCGGGCCTCTAGAGGATGCTGCGCCCGCAGCTGCTCCAGGCCCTCGACATACAGCCGCCGGGCTCCGGGATCCTCCGGCAGAGCGGCGAGGGCCAAGGCCCCACGCTCGCCGCCGGGATTCGCGTTCAGCGCCTGCCGCAGCTCCTCTCCCACCGCCGCCACCAGGCTCAGCAGCTCCTCCTTGCCGCCGGTGCGGGACACCGACGCCAGGGGGGATCCGCCGCGATCCTGAAGCGCGACGTCCATCCGCAGGGTTCCGCCCTGGTCCCCCTCGGCGGTAGCTAAGAAGGTGCCGTCGACCAAATATTGGGCCCCCACCGCGGTGAGCAGAGAAGTCGTGGTCGACGGATCCTCGGCGGCGTCCAGCGAGCTACCGCTCTCCAGCACCAGCTCGCGGCGAGCCCGGGCGATGCTCTCCGCCGGCACCGTGCGCAGATCCCCCGAGCCCAGCTCCGCCCCCAGCAGCTCCGCGGCGGCAGTGCCGATCCAATCGTCCTCGACATTCGAGGAGAGATTCTCCAGGGCGAGCACCGCCACCGTAGGCCGTTGAGAGATCGCCCGCTCCAGCAGCGCCTCGTCGCCGAGCATCGCCAAGCGGCCCTCTTGCCAGCGAGCCACCTGACGCCAGCCGAAGAGGGCGGTGAGCAGAATCAGCACCAGCAGCCCGACGATGGTGAAGCGGTCCCGGGATCGGGAGCGGGGCTTGGCCCCGGCGCCAGCCCCACCAGCAGCAGCCGGAAAGGCCCCGTGGACGGAGTGCTGACCGCTGGGCGAGGGAGCCCCGTGGACGCTGGAGGTGAGGGAAGGATGAGAGCCTGGGGCCTGCATCCCCTCGCCGTGGGCCATCGACGGATGAGCCATCGACGGATGAGCCATCGACGGATGAGCCATCGACGGATGAGCCATCGACGGATGAGACGGTGACGGATCAGCCATCGACGGATGAGACGCTGCCGCCCCAGGAGCAGACCCTCCGGCCATCGAGGGTTGAGACCGAGAAGCTTGTGAGCCAGGCCCCGGGGCACCCCAGGGGGCGCCGCCGGAGGGGCCAGCGGCAGGATTGCTGGCGAAGCTGTAGCTGACGCCGGAGCCCTTTAGATCCGTCACCACCTGCGGCGCCTCGGCGTAGCGCGCGGAGGCCTCCTGCTCGAGGCAGCGCAGGATCACCGCCTCCCAGCGCGGATCCAGATCCGGCACGTGGAGCCGGGGCGAGGGCGCCGGCTCCTGCAGCCTCTTGACCGCCGTGGACAGGGCGTTTTCTCCCTGGAAAGGCATTTGTCCGGTGATCATTTCGAAGAGCACCACGCCGAGGGCGTAGATATCCACCGCAGCGGTGATCTCGTCTCCCCTCACCTGCTCCGGCGCCATGTAGGCGGGAGTGCCGATCACCGAATCCACCAGGGTCAGGGCGGAGGCTCCCCCATCCCCCGGCGCGCCGCGAGCGAGCCCGAAATCCGTGATCACCGCGCGCGGGGATCCGCCAGGCTCCGCGGCCGGCACCAGCATCACGTTGGCGCTCTTGAAGTCGCGATGAATCACCCCCACCTGATGGGCAGCCTGGAGACCGTCGGCCATCTGCTGCACCAGGGGCAGCGCTTCCTCCACTCCCAAAGGGCCCTGGTCCTGAATGCGCTGGGCCAGGGTGTTGCCGGGCAGCAGCTCCATGGAGAGGAAGAGCAGCTCCTCCCCGGATTGCGCAACGTGGCGGGAAACGTCGTAGATGCGGCAGATATTCGGATGGGTCACCCGGCGAGCGAGCTGAATCTCGCGGCGGAAGCGATCCATCGCCAGCTGATCCCGTGCCGCCTCCGGGCGCACCGTCTTGAGGGCCACTCGCCCGGCGAGCTCCAGGTCTTCCGCCTCGTAGACCTCGCCCATGCCCCCCTCGGCGAGGAAGCGCACGATGCGGTAGCGCTGGGCTAAGACGGTGTCCACCTCCAGCGCCCGGCGCGGCGAGAAGGCGCGGGCCCCGGAGCCGGCGGAAGGATCGCCGGGCAGCAGCCCGGGAGCGGTCAGCTCGATGGAGGGAGCGGAAGAGTCCGGCGGCGCCGGAATCCCCGGCGCGGACCCGACGTCCAGAGTCTTCTGCTGGCTATCCGCCCGCCGAGGGGGCACAGCAGGAGAAGGAGCGGAAGAGCCCGCGGATCCCCCCCCAGCAGCCGGCCCACCAGACGACGAGGGGGTACCGGGCGCAGCGGTATCCGGTGGCACCGGAACCTTCGGGGCCCCGGGCCGGCGCACCAAAAAAGCCGTCTCGCACACCGAGCAGCGCACCTTGACCCGCTGGCTCACGCCCGCCGGCAGCCGCAGCTGGAGGCGGGTGGAGCACGAAGGGCAGGTGACGGTTACACGAGACGGCATGGCGAACGACGAAGGATCTCGGAGAGCGAAGGGAGCCGCTGGAAGGCTCTTCGCGGGGCTGCGATCGCCGGACGGCGGACCCACCGGCACCAGAATTGAGACTCGAGTCGAGGAACGTTGCTCATCTTAGCAGCCCGCCTCAACTTCGCCGCGGCTTCCGCGGCAAGAAGCACCGGGTGATAGCGAGCTCCAGAGTCGCCATTGACTAGAGTCACCGTTGACTTTAGCCACCACCCCGCGACGGCACCACAGATCCAAGGAACTAGAGCGGGAGAACTAGAGGTCTCTGGGCGGTCCGGTGGCGATGGGCTGAGCGGAGATGCCTCGCCTTAGCGTCATCAGCCCGCCAGCAGCGCCCGGGCCTGCTGGGCAATACGGCGATAACCGCGAGCCTCGCTCTCTTCGTTCAATACCTCCAGGCGCTGGCGACCGGCCTGGGGCAAGTCCCCTTCGAGCTCCACGGCGCCGAGGTAGAGCCGGGCCTCCAGCGCCAGCAGCGCCCAATCCTCTACCAGGGCGCTGCGCCGCAGCCGCTCCAGCAGCCTCGTCGCCCGCTCCCGGTCCCCCTCGGCGGCGGCGATCCGGGCGTCCATCAGATCGACCGTGAAGCGAATTCTGGCATCGGACGCGCTGGCCCGGCGCTGCGCCAGTGAAACCGACTGCCGCGCCTCCGCCAGCTCTCCCGCGAGCAGCTGAGCCCACGCCGAGAGCAGTCGAATCTCGACCTCCCGGTCGCGATCCTCCGCCCCCAGCAGCTCCAGCGCCGTTTCGGCACGCCCGGCGACGGCCTCGGCAACCTGGGCCGGCGGCGGGCCCAGTCCCATTTCCGCCTCTTCCAAATCGAGGCGCGCCAGCTTCAGCTGCACGTCGAGGCTCGCCGAGTCCGTCGCCCCGAGCTCCCGCGCTTCCCCGTAGAGGCGACGAGCTCCCTGGCGATCCCCCTGGAGATGCAGCACTCCTCCAAGAGCCTGGAGGATCTCCAGCTCCAAATTCACGCCGCCGGAAAGGTCCTCGGCCCCCTCGCCGGAGCCCTCCCGCTGAGGCCCCGCCGACAAGGCCTGCGCCAGCTCCAGAGCCTCCCTCAGGCTGGTCTCCGAGGCGAGGAATTGTTCCCGCACCGCGAGCACCGAGCCGAGGGTCATCAGGGTCCGCGCCCGAGCCTCCGTATCCCGGGCGGGCCGGGTCGCCAGGGAGCGCCGCAGCAGGCCTTCCGACCGGCCCGCCCGGCCGCTGTCCAGCTGCACCCGCGCCGCCCGCTCGTAGCCGTCCGCCAGTCGCCCCGGGGATTGCAGCCGCTGCAGCAGGGCGAGGGCGGCCTCTAGATCCTCTCCCGCTTCCTTGTCCTGATCCTGAGCAGCCCGCAGAGCGCCGCGCCGCAGCAGAGCATCGGCGGCGTCGGCGAGCAGGCCGAGGCGCCGGAAGCTCTCCAGGGCGCTGGTATAGGCGGCCTCCGCCGAGCGCGGGTCGTCCATCCGCCGCTGCGCCTCCGCCAGGGTGAGGGCTGCGCGGGCGGTGCCCGCCGCTTCCCTGGCGCTACGCAGCTGCTGCTGAGCCTCGGTAGCATCATCCCTCGCCGCCGAGGCAAGGCCGAGGCGCTGACGCGCCTGGGAGCGCTGAATCAAGGCCCAGCCTCGCCAGCTCCCAGCCCCTCGCTCGTCGGCGGTGACGAGGGCCCGCTCCGCCGCCGCCAGCTGCGCCTCCCCGTCCTTCGCCAGCGCCACCACCCGGGCGCGCGCCAGCCAGCGCTGGGGATCGGATTCGGAAGTCGCCGCCTCCACCACCTCCAGAGCCCGCAGGGCGTCGTCGTCGAAGCCCCGCTGGAGGGCGATCTCCAAGGCTTCCAGGGCCACGTCCCGATCCGGAGGGATCGCCGGTCCCCTCACCCGAGCGCGCTGCAGCAGGTCTTCGATGGCCTTTCGGGGCTTGCCCTCGAGATTCAGGATCCGCCCTTCCCACAGGCTGCGGTGGCTCTCCGGGGCCGCCGCCAGGGCGGTCTCCGCCGCCGTCAGCGCTGCTCCCTGCTCCCCCCGCAGCGCCAGCGCCCGGGCCCGAAGCGCCAGCGGTGCATAGGCCTCTGGCTCGATCTGTAGCGCCTGCTCCAGCCGGCCCAGGGCTCCCTCCAGATCGCCGCGATGGAAGCGCCCCGCTCCTTCCGCCCATCGTCTCAGGGCGCTGGCCTGCTTCGGTAACCCAGCGGCCATCACCAGCTCCGGCACCGCTTCGCGGGAAGATTCCAGCGGCGTAGCGAGGGCCGCCGCGGCGCGCACCGACAGCTCCGGCAGAGCCTCCGGGGCGAGGGTTTCCTCCACCAGCGCCGCCGGCTCTTCCTCTTTCTGCGCCCCGCTCTCGGCGCGCCACAGCTCCAACCGCCACCGCACCGCACCGACCCCCTCCAGGCGATAGGAGCCCACCACCAGCCAGCGCACCCCCAGGCGCTCCGCCAGGGCCTGGCGCGCCAGCGCATCCGGCAGCTCCGGCGGCGGCGCATCCACCTCTCCACCGAGGGCAACCCCTCGCCGGGCGTCCAGGCTGATGCCGAGATCCCGCAGCCCGCGGTGCACTTCTTCGGAGGAGAGGACGAGGAGATCCACCCGCGGCTCCAGCTCCTGGGGCAGAGCCTCCGCCAGCGCCCACGACAGCCAGCCGTCGGACGCCGCGCCGCCGAGGTTGGCGGGGGGAATCACCGCCAGGCCCACTCGATCCGCCGTCACCCGAGGGACCGAGGAGGGATCCCGGGTCCACCACCAGGCGAAGGCCGCCGCCGAGATCATCAAGATCAGCAGCCAGGTGGCGACGCGCTGAAGGGCCGAGGCCTGCTGGCTTTTTCGCCGCGCCTGCCGCCGGTAGCGGGTGCCGAAGATGCCCCGCCGCCCTCGACCGCGACCCGACGAGCGGGAGCGCCGACGGGCGGAGGGCCGAGACCGCGGAGCCTGCGATTCGTCGGCGACCCCAGCATCCGCCTTGGGATACGCCGGTGCAGCTTCCGGTGCACCAACCTCTGGCGCTGCCCCTGAGACGTCCTCTGAGACTTCCTCTGAGACGTCCCCTGAGCTTGCGCCTGAACCTACCGGCGATTCTGCATCGTCCAGAGGAACGACTCTCGTCGAATCCAGCTCATTCAGCCCAGCGGGCATCGAGCCGGCAGCGGCCACCGGTGGATCGACAGAGGGCAGTGCGGCAGACGGTGACTCGGTAGATGACGGTTCGGCAGATGCCGGTGCAGCAGATGCCGGTGCGGCAGATGCCGGTGCAGCAGATGGCGGTTCGGCAGATGCCGGTGCAGCAGATGCCGGTGCGGCAGATGCCGGTGCCGGGAGCCTGCCGTCCTCCGCCCCGTCGAAGGCCGAAACCGGCACGGTATCCGCGGCGCCAAGGGCTGCAAGCTCCGCAGCGACCTGCGCGGCAACCACCGAGGAGGCTCCAGCGGCACCCCGGGCAGGGGCGGGATCAGAAGCAGCGGGCTCGTCCAGCAGCTCGTCCCGCAAACCAAAGGCGGCATACAGCCCACCTCCCACCCCGGCGCCGCCGCTCTCCCCTTCCTCGCCGGGATCCTGGAGTCCCGCCGACGGAGCCGGCTCCTGAAGTCCCGCCGATGCGGAGAGCCCGGCCTCGGACGGCTCGGCCCTGGAGTCGGTCAATCCGCCGCCTCCGGCTTCCTCGCCCACCGCGGCATTGGGGCTCGCGGCGGAAGAGTCCCCTGGATGCAGGGATTCCGCTACCGCCGGGCTCTCGAAGGGAAGATCCAGGGGGAGGGAATCGAGACCGGCAGCGGTATCGGCATCAGCGCCGACACCGGCATCGGCCTGTCGCCGCGGCGGCAGGGGCTCGATCTGCGCATCGGGTAGAGGAATCGACGCCACCACGGCGGAGGGCGGCGGCGGCGAATCCAGCAGCAGCCACGGCGGGGCGGCCTCGAGGGCGGGCGCTGAAACGCCTGCGGCCGGGCCGCTGGATGCTGGGCCGCTGGATGCTGGGCTGCTGGATGCTGGACTGCTGGGGCCTGGCCCTCCAGAGGTCTCAGGGCGAGGGCCTAGAGCACTGGATCCCCTTGGGGAAGCGGCGGGTGACGGCGGGCGGGGCTCAGGCTGGCTTGGATTAGGTTGGGCTGGATTGGGCTGGCCCGGGCTGGATTGGGCCGACCCGGGATGGGTTGGGCTGACCTGGCTTCGGCTGCTCTGCGTCTTGGCCGTCGCCCCGGCATCGCCCTTCTCCCCGGAAGCCGTCGGGCTTGGTACAGCCGCTGGAGCCACCGCGGCAGCCGGCGACGCCGAAGGCGAGGGAGCCGCCGGGGCCTGCGGTCGTGCAGGAGTCGCGGGGGATCGAGGAGAGGACGGCGAGGAGGGCTCCGCAGAGCCTTGCGGAGCGGGCGATGGCGGGCCCGCGGGAGCAGGTTCCGGCTCCCCCAGGCCCGGCGGACGACGGGCCCAGAAACGATGGCTGCAGGCGCGACAGCGTAATAGCATCCGCGCCGGCAGCGGCTCCTCGAGGGCAACCTGCAGCCGGCGACGGCACTTGGGGCACCCCACCTGGACGACCACCCCGCTAGGGGAGGACGCGCCGGTGGAGCTCAAGGAGCGGCCTCCCAGGCCGCGGATCCGCTCAGCCTACAACCCCCTCCGGATAGGGAACCGTCGCCTCCCCGGTCAGGGAGGGTCGGCGGCGATGGAAATCCGTCGCCCGCTGGAAGGCTCTGGCCACCCGCAGCGCCCCAGCCTCCCCGAAGAGAGGCGCCAGGACTGTAATGCTGGCGGGAGTACCATCCTGCTCCCGGAAGCCGTGGGGAAAGACCACCGCCGGATGCCCGGTGAGGTTGGTGAGCAGCACCTGGTTGGCGCCGAAGGTCGGCGCGATGATGGCGTCGAAGCCCTCGAAGCTGCGCTGCAGCGCCCCCATCACCACGGTGCGAGCGCGGTTGGCCTGCACGTACTCCACCGCCGGAATGAAGCGCGCCTGGCGGAAGGCGTTGGGCCAGGCGTTGACCACCTGGCGCACCAGCTGGTCATCCCGGCCGTCCCGGGTGAGATCGTCGAAGGCCGCCGCCGCCTCGGCGGAGAGGATGGTGGACAGAGCCCCCCAGGGCAGATCCGGCAGGCTCACCGGCTCCAGGGTCGCGCCGAGCTCCCGCCAGGCGGCGAGGGCGCGGCGATCGAATTCTCGCCATTCCCGCAGCATCGCCGCCTCGCCCTCGTCCTCCACTCCCTCCGCCGGATCCGAGTCGAAGAGGGTTTGGAGATAGCCGATGCGCAGCCCCTCGAGGTCCTCGCCGGCGCTCGCCGGCGGCGCCGGCCCGTGGAAGGAGCGATCCACCACCGTGGGGTCCGTCTCGCCGCGCCCCCGGCCGCAGATGGCGGAAAACACCAGACCGCAGTCGTCGGCGCTGCGGGCGATGGGGCCGAGCTTGTCCATGCTCCAGGAGAGGGTCATGGCGCCATCGCGACTGATGCGCCCGAAGGTCGGCCGCAGGCCGGTGGTGCCGCAGCGGGTAGAGGGGGAGACGATCGAGCCCCAGGTCTCGCTGCCGATGGCGAAGGACACCAGGCCGGCGGCCACCGCCGAGGCGGAGCCGGCGGAGGATCCGCTGGAGCCCTCCTCGGTATTCCAGGGATTGCGGGTCATGGCGCGATGCCACACGTCTCCCCAGGCCAAGGCACCGAGGGAAAGCTTAGCGCCGAGCACCGCGCCGGCGGCGTCGAGGCGACGCACCACCGCCGCATCGTGATCGATGACCTGATCTTGGTAGGGGGTAGCCCCCCAGGTGGTGGGATAGCCGGAGACCGAGAGCAGATCCTTGGCACCCCAGGGAAGGCCGTGGAGGGGGCCCCGCACGGTGCCGGAGAGAATCTCCGCATCGGCTCGCTTGGCGAGGCGCTGAGCCCGGTCGTCGGTGCGGTGAATCACGCAGTGCAGCTCCGGGTCGTAGCGCTCCATGCGTCGGCGGTAGACCTCCAGCAAATCCTGAGCGCTGCGCTGGCCGGAGCGCAGCAGGAAGGCCTGGGCCCGCAGCGGGGCGAAGGCCAGATCCTCGTCACCGCGCCACGGCACGCCCTCCAGGGCCCCGCGAGGCTCGCCGAGGGGCGCGCTCACCTCGTCGTCGGCTTCGCCCCCGCGGCCGGAGGCAGCCTCAGGATCGAAGCGCAGCGCCGGAATCACCGAATTCGGCATCGCCAGGGCGCGCACCGCCTCATATTGCTCCGCCAGCTCCGAGACTCCGGCGAGCAGCATCTCGCGCTCTTCCGCGGTGAGCTCGAGGCCCGCCAGCCGCTCCGCCGCGGCGACGTCCGCCACCGACAGAGCCTGTCCCGCGGCGCCCTCCTGGGCGCGCGCCAAGAGCGCCGGCCCAGCGGCCCCCAGGGCACCGAGAATCCCCAGCACCCGGCGACGGCTGATTCCCCCGGACGCCCCCTCGGTCCCCGACGTCGGGAAGTCGAGCGTCGAGGAGTTGGACATCGGGTCGTCGGCATCGCCGCGAGCAGGGGAGCCATCGGTTCGGGGAGTACGGGATGTCATGGAGATCTCCTGAGTTGAGCAGCTGGAAGGCCTTGTTCGCCGACGAGGGGCGGCGCCACGAGAATCACTACGGCGGGCAGCACCGCAACGGGTTGGCCCGCGGGGCATCCGCGGGGCATCCGCCAGGCGAGTTCCTCGGTCCGGAGCCCGATTCTACGCTCCCCACAGAGCCCGCAGAAAACCGTCTGCGGAAAACAGAATGCAATCCGAATGCAATCCCGAATGCAAACTTAGTGAAATCCAGTGAAACATCTTCTCGGGTCGCGGCGTGTAGTCATACGAAGGAGATGAGATTCACCACCCTTCACAAGTTTTCTGCTCGCCACCCTACGACCCATCTCCCACCGGAGGACCCGATCGTCATGAATACTCCCATCACCCGTCGCTTCCAGCGCGCCTTCACCGCCGCCCTGACCCTCGCCCTGGCCGCCGGCCTGCTGATCGCCGGCGCCACCAGCGCCCAGGCCTCTGACCTCTGGCTCCACGTCACCGTCAACGAGGGCACCGAGGACGCCAACGTCACCATCAACCTCCCCCTCTCCTTCGTCGAGCAGGCCCTGCAGATGCTGCCGGAAGAGGAGATGCGCTCCGGCCGCATCGTCATCGACGACACCGAATTCTCCGCCACCAAGCTGCGCGAGATGTGGCAGGCGGTGCAGGATGCTCCCGACGACGTCAACTTCATCACCGTCGAAGAGAAGGACCAGGTGCTCTCCATCTCCAAGAGCCGCGACTACCTGCTGGTCAAGGGTGAGGCCCGCTCCGAGAACGGCGCTCAGATCGACGTGCGCATCCCCACCGCGGTGGTCGACGCCCTGCTGAGCTCCGAGAACGACAACGAGCTGAACATCGCCGCCGCCCTTCAGGCCCTCGCCGCCCACGGTGAGGGAGAGCTCGCCACCATCACCGACGACAACGCCAAGGTTCGGGTGTGGATCGATCCCTTCCCGCAGGTCGTCCTCTAAGCCCTCTCCATCCCACCGCTGAGGACCCCAGCCGCTGAGGCCGGCCCCCCGGTGACCGGCCCTACCTCCGGTCACTCCGGGCTTCTCGGCGGTGAGGAATGACTCGACTCACCCCAATCTCTCCCGAAAGGCATCCACCGATGCGTACCCTGCTCCGAATCGCCGCGCTCAGCGTCGCCGTCGGCCTCGTCATGCTGCTCACCGCCGGCGTCGCCCTCGCCACCACCTACATCGTGTCCGGAACGGTGAGCGTCAGCGTCCAGGAGAAGCAGATGGACGGCGTGAATTTCACCCTCCATCTCCCGGCGAGCCTGCTGGAGACCGGGCTCGACCTGGCCCACTGGCAGGTTCAGCATCAGGACATCGAGGAGCTGGAAGAGATCCGCGAACAGCTACGGCCCTATCAAGATGACCTCGATTCGCTTCTGGACCAGCTGGAGAGCGCCGAAAAGCGCTACGACATGGTGCAGGTCATCACCCCTGAGGAGCGAATCCGGGTCCGTAAGGATGGGCGCCAGCTGGTAGTAGACGTCGATTCTGCCGAGGCGACGGTGCACGTCGCAGCCCCCCTGGACCTGCTGCGTAAGGCGGTGCATACCTTCACCGTTTGAGCCTCGCTTCTCGGCCATCGCTTCGTGGCCGCCGCTTCTTGTCCATCGCTTCCCTTCTACTCCTTCCTACTGCGCCCCCTCTGAGCCGGGGGGCGCTTCTTTTTTTTGCCCGCGGTCCCTTTAAACCCAAGGCCTGATTGCCCCAAGGCTCGTCCGTGTCGCTCCCCGGAACCTCGACCCTGCCCAGCACACCACCGCCAAGGGGCTTCAGGGCTTTCTTTTTCCATTTCGGCAAAGCGTTTCTATACAGCAGCTTAGCTCCTGTATCAGCGTTGGAGACCGGCTCTGCGCCTTGCATCTAAGGGATCTATCTCCCAAAATCCCAAGCGAATCCCCCCCCCTTCGCGGATCGATCCTCTTCGATTCCGCTATTTCCTCGAGCCGAGGCTAGAACCCCCTCACCTCCTCCTCGTTCTTTGCGAGGCAGGTTCGCCTGGGAGGCCGTGTTCTCATGTCCCGGACGATCCAGGGTCCCGTCCGCCCCACCGATCCCCCATGGCTCGCCGTGCGTTCGCGCCACGGCAGAGAGGCTATGGTTTCGCGCTGGCCCCCGTGCTTTCGCTGGCCCCCGTGGTTTCGCTGGCCCCTGTGGTGCACCGGATGCCTTCTGCTGGCCTTGACTCAGATCTCCCCCGCGGCGGCAGGCAGCGAGCCCGAGACAAGCCAATTCCATAGCCACGACCACGGCCACGATCACGAGACCAGCCGTCTCCCCGGTACCCCAGCGGCGGAGCGGCAGCGAAACCCCCGAGGGGAAGATCGGTTGATCCAGGAGGGCGAAGTCTTCCGCATCGGGAACCAGCGTTTCGCCGACCTGATGGAGGCCCAGCTCTCGGAGCCCTTTCGAAGACACGGGCTGCGCTGCGGCACGGCGCCGCAGGAGAGCTGGCGACCGGAAGTTCCGGGTAAGAACGTAGATGCCTGCTCGCTACGCTCGACGAAGATCCTCGAAGAGCATTCGCCGCAGGCCGGAGACCTGATCTCGATTCCCGTCGTGGTCCACGTGGTGCACCGAGAGGACGGCACCGGGCGCATTTCCGAAGAGCTGATCCAAAGCCAGATCCAGATCTTACGAGAAGACTTCCGCGCGCTCCCGGGAAGCCCCGGTGCGGGGGGCATCGACAGCCGAATCGATTTCCAGCTCGCCACCGTGGATCCCGGCGGATATCCCACCGACGGCATCCTCTACACCGCCCACGACGGCTGGCACGAAGACTACGGGCCGGGGAGCCGGAACCCGATGAAGGCGGCCTTAGCCTGGGACCCCGATCGCTACCTCAACCTCTACATCAATGATGCCGGCGGCACGCTGGGGTACGCCTCCTCACCACACCACTCCGCCGGCAGCCTGCAGGACGGGGTCGTCCTGCACTACACCACCGTCGGCCGCGACAACCCCGCCGGCGGACTCTACGACCAGGGGCGCACCGCTACCCACGAGGTCGGCCACTATCTCGGCCTCTTCCACACCTTCCAGCAGGGCTGCGGCGATCCGACGGCCCCCTACCGCAGCGGAGACCTGATTGCCGATACCGCCCCTCAGAGCGAGCCCAACTGGCATTGCGCAGCTCCCCAGGCCAGCTGCGGCAGCCCCGACGCCGACGACAACTACATGAATTACACCGAGGACCGCTGCATGGGGGCGTTCACCGCGGAGCAGATCCATCGCATGCGCTGCACCCTGGCGGGGTATCGCCCCCACCTCGGCGCCGAAGCCAGCGCCGGCGCCCGGCCTCTGCTGCCGGGGCAGCCGCTCTCCGACCTCGCCGCCGACCGCGGAGAAGAGCTGCGCTTCGTCGCCCACCTGCCGCCGGGATCTTCGAATCTGGAGGTACGAATCGAAGGCGGCGACGGCGATGCCGATCTCTACCTGCGCCACGGCGCACCGGCGGACGCCGAGAACTGGGACTGTCGCCCGTATCGCAACGGCTCCGAAGAGAGCTGCATTGAGGAGCAGCCCGCCGCCGGCCCGCACTTCGTCACCCTGCGCGCCTATCGCGCCTTCTCTGGCCTCTCCCTGGTGGCCCAGTGGGAAACCCAGGAGCTGCTCCCCAGCCGCCCTCCGCAGGCCCAGCTCGACTACCGGGAGACCCTGCTGGCGGTGGTCTTCGAGGACCTGTCGAAAGACCCCGATGGCCGCATCGTGGAGCGACGGTGGAGCTTCGGAGACGGCACCTCTCAGCGTTTTGTCGGCCGTAGCGGGCTCCGGGTGGTTCACGTCTATCCCGCCGCCGGCACCTATTCCCTTCGGCTCGAGGTCCTCGACGACGCCGGAAATAGCGCGGTGACCGAGCGTCAGCTGGAGCTGCGGGGCGAGCGCTGGGATCGACCCCACCAGGCGCTCGGCGGCCTGCTGGACGAGCCCGGGGCGTGGAGAGCGGAGCCCGACGGGGGCTACTACGGTGCCCAGCAGGGCGAGCATCGGGCGCGGCTCACGGTTCCCGCCGGAGCTCTATTCAGCCTCGAGCTCTTCCGCTGGGAAAACCATTGGGAGCTGGCGGAGCAGATCGACGTGCAGGGCGGAGCGGAGCCTGATTTCGGCGAGCTCAGCCACCTCGCCGAAGAGGGGTATTTCTATCTTCGGGTGGTCGCCCAAGAGGGTGACGGTCCCTACCTGCTGGAGCTCTCCACGCCGCCGGCGCCCCCTTAGAGGGCCCTAGCACTCTAGGGTAGCCACCCTTCAGCAGGTTGCGGGCGCACCCTCAAGAAGGGTCCAGCAGCAGCGGAACCACCGAGAATGGGAGGCAGAATTCCCACTGCTGGAATCCTTCAGCCCTCTCCTTGGTTCTGTTGGGAGTAATGACTCCCCTGCTCTCCTCCCGAAGCCGCAGCGCCCTTGCCCTGGTGGGCGTGGGCCTAGCCAGTCTGCTGATCTTCAACGCCCCGGTAGCGGATGCCCGCGGCCCCCTCTCTCCCCGACTCGATACCCAGGGAGATCGCTGGATGCGGGTCGCCGCTCCGTGGCTCAACGCCGCGGAGGCACGGCTCTACCTCGAGCTCTCCACTCCGCTGCAGCGAGAGCGCTTCCGCCACCGCTTCTGGGACCAGTGGCCGCAGCGAGAGCTGGAACGCTTCCAGCGCAATCTGGTGGAGAGCCAGACGCGCTTCGACGACGCCGAAGACCAGCGCCTAGAGGCGATGACCCTCGCCGGCAAACCTTCCGAGATCGTTACCATTAGCGCCTGTGCCGGAGTGTTGCGGGCCCTGGAAATCTGGTACTTCGACCCTGCCCACATCGACTACCAGATCGGATGGCGAATTGGCCCCAGGCCCGTCAAGGCAGCCAATGGCTCCATCACCAGCCTCGCGAAGGCCAATACCGAAGAGGCCAGCCCCCGGCCCTCCAGTCCGGAGGAGGAGCTGGGTCGCTGGCGTCAGGGATCCAGAGGCGACCTCTATCTCCTCTTCGTGCGGCCACGGGCCGATCGCCCCCAATGGCGATGGTGGGCGCCCCGCCAGGGTCTCCAGGAGCTGATGTACGAGGAGCGCGGCACGTCGATTCACCAGGCTGAGGATCTGGTAAGCCTCGCTCGCCGCAGTCGCTGCACCTACGGCGATGACAACGACCTCCAGACCCTGGCCAGCGCCCTGCGCCGCAGCCTCGGCCGCACCGACTCTCAGCGGCGGCTGATTCCCCCACGCCAAGAAAGCCTCCAAGCCTCGGTCGAGGAGTCCTGGGTCGAGGAGTTCCGGCAACAGCGAGCAGATGCCTCCCTGGCGAGCCTCGCTCCTCCGGTGACGGTGAGCTATCCCGGTCGCTTCCAGAGCAGCACGCTGCTGCGGGTGGACCTCAACGTGGAGACGGCATCCCTGCGCCGAACCTCCCGCGGTCATCTCTACGATCGAATCGAAATCGTCGGTGACATTCGGCGCCAGACCCGACTGGTGGACAGCTTCCGGCACGTCCACTACCTCGCTGGTCGCTCGCCAGAGGGCACCCGGCTTCCCCTCTCCCTCTATCGCCAGCTGCGCCCCGGTCCCCACCAGCTGGATCTTAGAGTGGAGGATTCCCGCGGGCTCGCCCTGCTGCGCCAAACTCTGGACTTGGAGGTTCCCCGGCTCCAGGAAGACGCCCCGGCACCGGCCGGAGTCCACCAGGGCTACTCCGCCCTCACTCGCTCTGAGGCGGGACGCCTGCTGACCTTTCCCACGGTGGAGCTGAGGGACCCCGGAAGCGGTCCTCTCGCCGGCTCGGTAGAGCTCGAGGCGGTGACCTCCGGGGGACCCATCGAGAGCGTGCGCTTTCTCCTCGACGGGGCGGAAGTCGGCCGAGTCCACCAGGCCCCCTTCCTCTTCACCCTTCCCTTGGAAGAGCGGCCCCAACAACATCTGGTGCAGGTCGAGGCGCTAGACCCCGCAGGCCTGGTCCTCGCCCGCCACGCCCGAAACATCAACCAGGGGCCGGGGCGCTTCACCGTTCACCTACTGCCAACGCCGGAGGAAGGTTGGGCAACTCTCGCCGAAGCGGCGATCCAGGTGCCGCCGGGCCTCGCGCTGCGACGGGTGCGCTTCTCCCTCGATGGCGAGCTCCTGGCGGAGCTGGACCAAGAGCCCTTCCGGATATCTCTTCCGGCCTTCCCGCCCCTGCAGGCGCGCTGGCTACGGGTGGAGGCAGAGCTGGAGGACGGCAGCTTTGCCGAAGACGTCCACTACGTCGGTTCAGAGGAGGCTGACTCCCTGAACATCCACTGGATCGAGCTGTGGACGACGGTCACCGATAGCTCGGGACGCTTCATCGACGATCTTCCCGCCGAAGCCTTTCGAGTTCTCGACGACGGTCAACAGGTGCGACCGCAGCGCTTCCAGAAGGTAGAGACTCTGCCCCTCAACCTCGCCGTAGTGATGGATACCTCCTCGTCCATGCATCGCCGGCTGGACCTTGCCGCCGAGAGTCTGCAGAGCTTCTTTCGCTCCACTCTCCGCCCAGAGGATCGCGCCAGCCTGACCACCTTCCATCACGAAATCCAGCACCGAGTCCCCTTCACCGACGATCCCCTCGCCCTGCGCTATGCCATCGGCGGGCTTCCGGCGCGGGGCGGCACCCGGCTCTACGACGCTCTGCACTACGCTCTCGCCGGCTTCGACGGCATCGAAGGCAGACGGGCCCTCGTGGTGCTCTCCGATGGCCGCGACGTGGAGAGCGATTTTGGCCCGCAGCAGATCCTGGAGGCCGCCCGAAGGGCGCGGGTGGCGGTCTACCCGATCCTGCTGACGGTGAACGATCCAGAGACCCGCAACGCTCTTCGGGAGCTCGCCGACGGCACCGGCGGACGGCTGTTCAACGTTCACCGTGTGGAGCAGCTAGATCGAGTCTACCGGCTCATCGAGGCGGAGCTGCGCTCGCAATATCTGCTGGTGATCCGAGCCGGGGACGGGGCCTACTTCCGCCCCGTGAGGGTTGAGGTCGAGAGCGAAAGCTCTGAGCTCACGGCTCGCACTGCCGCCGGCTACTATCCTTGAGCCGCAGACGGCTGCTATTGCCCCTGAGACGCGGACAGCTGTCTCTCTTGAGTCACGGACGAGCGCTAGCGCCCCTGAGCCGCGTACGGCTCATGCCAGGCTTGTGCCATAGACGGTGGTACGTCTCGGGCCGCAGACGGCTGTCTCTCTCGAGCTACTACCAGCTATCCTCCTCCCCTCGCCCATTGCCGCTCCGCTGCCTCCACTCTGCAAGACCTAGGATCCGGGAAATCAGGGAGCCTCGATCACCGCGGCGAAGATCTCGCCTACCGAGCGCTGGTAGCTCAGCCCTAAATCTAGGGGAAAGAGGGTCAGGCCTTCTTCCCGCAGCCTCGGTGCGTGGTCGCGCTCGTAGGCCTCGAAGGCGGAGCGAGACGCAAAGGTATACCTCGCTTCCAGGCGCAGAGGCTCGCCGTCTAGGATCACCGCCCGAGCATCCAGGGCACCGGCGTCCACCACGTCTTGTAGGTGACCATCCTGTAGCCAAGCCATGAAGCGCTCCGCTACCGCCGAATCCTTAAAGGTAATGGCGACGGTGTAGGCCACCGGCCCGTGGCCAGAGGATTTCGTCTCAGATGTCGAATCATTCATGGCTGGAGTTATACCACCCAGAGGCCGCGATCGTTACCCTCCGAGCCCCATCCCCAGGGGCCAAGCCCCCGTCCCCAGGAGAGCCTCCTGAAGGCTCCCACCACCGTTCGCTACCAGAATACGTAAGCTCTTTTTGCAAGGGAAGATAACGACAACCGGAGCCTGTTGTTTGCTCTTCCTTATTTCTTCGTGATGAGATCAATTCCATGGGAGTGTATCGAATCGCTGACGGAGAGAACTCTTGCACGACGATAGTTCGTCTTCCAAGGACACCGCTGGATCTCATTGTCCCTCTATTGCGGAAATCGCCGCTAGCCTCAGCACGGGGCGAACCGCCTCCTCGACCCTGATCCACTGGCTCGAGGGCTGCGCTATCTGCCGCGAAAATTGGCGGACCCTGAAGCGCTGGGCGGAGGAAGTGGGATACCCGGATTGGTCCGTGGTCGTTGAGGAGCGCCCATTAGCTCATCAGCTGTGGGGGCAGCTGGAGAATGTACCGACCCACCGGCTCAAGGCCACCATCGGCGGGAATCATTATTTCTGGGCCATGGCCAGCTTGCTGATTCGCCAGAGCGAAGAAGCTCAATGCATGGAACCCGCCCGGGCCATCGCCCTCGCTGAATCCGCCGCCGCCATCGCCACCATTCTGGCTCCGGGGCGCTATGCCCAGCGCCCCCAGGCGGATCTACGGGGGCGAGCCTGGGTCGCCGTCGGCGAGGCGCGGCGCGCCGCTGGAGCGGTGGCGGAGGCGGAGCAGGCGACTCTAGAGGCCCTGCGCTGCTTCAAAAAAGGCAGGGGCAGCGCTCTGGATCAAGGCCGGAGCGTTCATCTCCTGGGGCAGCTGCGCAAAGATCAGCGACGCTTCAGCGAAGCCCGAGAGGCCTTCGAACAGGCGGAGCGGCTCTTTCTCGAAGCCGACCGCAAAGACCTCGCCGGCGGCGTCTATCTCCATCTCGCCGCCTTGGTCGAGCTCGACGGAGACACCGAGGGCGCCATCGCCTACCTCACCCAGGCCCAGGCGGCCATCGACCCGGACCGCCAGCGGGCCCTCTACGCCGCCTGCCAGCAGAAGCTGCTCTTCCACCTCACCCGAGCCGGCCACTACGCGGAGGCGGAAATCCGGCTGCCGGTCACCCGCCGGCTCTGGGCGGAGCTCGGACACCTGGAGAACCTCACCCTGGTGCACTGGATCCAGGGGCAGATGCTGCAGGGCAAGGGCGACCACGAGGCCGCTCTGGAAACCTACCGGGATGTGGTGGTGCGCTTCCAGCGCCAGCGTATCGACTATTGGGCGGCGGTGGTGCAGCTAGACATCGCCAGCACCCTCGCGGCGGCGGGCCAGGGGGAGCGTGCCAGGACCGCCGCCCGTCAGGCGGTGGATACCCTGGAAAAAATCGAGGTCAGCCACGAAGCGCGCACCGCCCTCTCCTTCCTCAAAGCGGCGGCGGAGGAAAGTCAGCTCAGCGATCGAGGGCCCCGCGCCGTGGCCGACTTCATTCGCCAGCTGAGACTGGACCCGATGGCGAAATTCGTTCCGCCCACTGGAGAAGGGCCCCGCGGGCTAACCCCCGGGGCCCCCTGAATAAGGTCTCGAGCCGGGCTCAGGGCTTCAGGTGATGATCGAAGAAGGCCGTCATCCGGCGCAGGAAGTGGGTCATCTCCGCCGCTGAGAAGCCGTGTTTTTGGTCTGGGTAGATGGCGTCGTCGAAATCCTTGCCGGCATCGATGAGCGCCTTGGACAGGGCGAAGGTGTTGTTCGGGTGAACGTTGTCATCCGCCGTGCCGTGCACCAGGAAGAGGGCATCCTCCAGATTCGCGGCATGGGTAACGGGGGAGGAGAGGCGGTACCCCTCCGGATTGTCCTTAGGATGATCCAGGTAGCGCTCGGTCCAGATCGTGTCGTAGAAGCGCCAGTTGGTCACCGGGGCCCCCGAGACGCCGGCGGCCCAGGTTCCGGGGCTATTGAACAGGCAGTACAGCGTGTTGCTGCCGCCACCGGACCATCCCCAGAGGCCGACTCGATCGGCATCGACGAAGGAGAGGGAGGCGAGGTAATCCACGCCGGCCTTCTGGGCCGCGAGGTTGACCGGCCCGAAGCGCCGGTGCAGGCGGTCCGCTCCGGTCTTGCCGAAGTAGTTGGAGGCCTCGTTGTCCACCACCAGCACGACGTAGCCCTGGCTAGCCATGTAGCGATGCCACAGACCGCGGCGACGGGTATCGGAGCGGTTGGAGACCACCTGGCTCTGGGGGCCGCCGTAGTGATACATGATCGCCGGTACCTTGGTGCTGCGGTCGAGGTTCGGCGGCAGCAGGCGCATCGCCGGAAGCTTTACGCCATCGGGGCCGGGGATGGTGAGGAACTCCCACTCCGGCAGTCCCTCCCCGTCGAAGCTCGCGGCTCGGCTCGGCAGCTCACCCACCGCATCGCCGTCGAGATTGCGCACGGTGAGACGCTCGCGACCGTTCACCTCGTTAGAGGAATGAAGCCAGAATTCGCTGCCGCCGCTGGCCTCGCCCTGATTCCATCCCTCCGCGGGGGATAGGCGACGCCCCTTGGAGCCATCGAAATAGGCCAGGTGCACCTGGCGATCCTTGGCGCCGAGGAAATCGTCGCCGTAGCGAGAGTAGAGAATCCAGCCCTCGCGCTCGTTCACCGCCACCAGCTTGTCCACCGCCGCCTCTCCGTCGGAGAGCTGCCGCACCTGCTGACCGTTGGCGCCGTGGAGATAGATCTGGCGGGTGCCGGAGGCGTCGGAAGACCAGATCACCGAGCCATCGCGGAGGAAGCGGGTGTCCTTGGTGACGTTCACCCAGGTCTCGGAGCTCTCATCGATGAGCGGACGGCAAATCCCGTTGGTGGGCGAGCAGAGCTTCAGCTCGAGAACATCCTGCTCGTGATTCAGGCGCTCCACGGCGAGCTCGCCGGATTGGCTCCAATGCACTCGGGGCAGATACCAGCCCTCGGAATCCACGTTCTTGAGCCACAACACCTTGTCTTCCGTCGCCGGGGTAGCTCCATCGGGCCCCTCTGTCGCCTCGCTGCCGAGGGTCAGAATACCGATGTTCACCTCGGGGTTCGTCGACCCAGCGGTGGGATATTTCTGCCATTCGACGATGGGATAGGGCTTGGAGTAATCCACCAGCGGATACTCGCCGACGCCGCTCTCGTCGAAGTGGTAGAAGGCGATGCGGCTGCCGTCGGGGCTCCACCAATAGCCGGTGGAGCTGCGGCCCCACAGCTCTTCCCAATACACCCAATCGGTAATGCCGTTGAGGAGTTTCGGCGGATCACCGTCGGTGGTCAGCGCCCGCTCCCTAGCCCGGCGCAGGTCGTAGAGGTAGAGGTTGCCGTCGCGCACGTAAGAGACGTGGCCGCCGTCCGGAGAGAATTTCGCATCGCTCTCTTCCTGACGGGTATTGGTCAGCGTCCGCAACTTCTTCAGCTTGACCTGGAAGAGCACCAGATCCCCGTTGATCTTGAGGATCATGCGGTTGTTGTCCTCGGCCCACACCATGTCCTGAATCGAGCCCAGCTGGCTCTCCCCCGCCGCCAGCAGCAGCCGAGACTCACCGCTCTCCGCCTCCCAGATCCACAGCGCGTCACCCTCGCCGTCGTCCCAGAGATACACCAGGCGCTGCCCATCCGGGCTCCACAAGGCATTCGACGCGACCTCCGCTTGGCGCTCCGCATCCAGCACCACATCGAAGCTCACGCCGCTCTCGCTGGCCATCGCCGACGGGGCGACGCCGACGCAGAGCAGAAGCAGCATCAACATCGAGTAAGGCAACCAAGCACCGCGGAAGCGGCGAGAGGGCGCTCTCGAAGGGCAACGGACATCCTGGTGGGCGGGCTGGACAGCATCGGTCATCGCGGTCTCCTCCAGAGAGACGGGGAGGTTCGGGCCAAAGTCGTGGGTACGGCCCACGGATCGGGGCGGCGAAAGCATATCGTCTAGAAGCGAAACTCCCTCGCCTCGTCTATCGTAATCCGGGCTGTGGTGACCTCCTCGGGGCGCCTGAGACATCTATCGCCGAAGCAAAGAAGCGCGCAGAGCACCGGGGAAGCGAAAATCTTCGTTGTCACCCTTCGCTTGTGTCGCCCCCGAGCCGACTCTGACCTCTTTGCCGAGGAGCCCAGCTATGCCCTCCCACCCCCACCATCTCTCCCCTCCCTCAGCGTCTCCGGCCTTGCCGGAAGCTCAGTCCAAACCCCGCCGACGGCACCAGCCCCACGGCATTGGCAAGCGATACGGCATTGGCAAGCGATACGGCATTGGCAAGCGATACGGCCTGGCGGTGTTCGCGCTGCTGTGCTGCGGCAGCCTGCTTCTCGGCTGCGGCAGCGGGGTTTTCGATCTGGCGGCATCGGATCGGGTCGACACTACCCAGCGAGAGGTGGTCCAGAGGGTCGATAGCGGCGGCGAAGAAGTGGTGCGGATCCTCAATCTCGCCGGCAAGGTCACGGTACGCGGCGGCGGTCAAGCCCTGGAGATTCGCGCCACCGTACACGCCAATGCTGGAGATGCGGACAGCACCGAGGCGCTGCTGGATTCGATGGAGTGGACCGAAATGCGCGATTCGAAGAATCGGCTGGTGTGGGGCCTGAGCTATCCGGTCGATCAATACCAGCGCTTTCACTACAACCCGAAGAACACCTCCTACGGCATTTACCGCAGCAGCCTCGAGTACCAGGGTGAGGACATCGTCATCAGCAGCCGGAAGGGCAGGCATCCGACCCTCTATGCCGACCTCGAGGTGATCGTTCCCGCCGGCGGGCGGGTGAGCGTCACCAACCATCTCGGGGAGCTCAGCGCCCGGGACTACGAAGGGCAGCTGGCCCTCCACACCGGCTCCGGCGATCTGGTCGCCGAGCGCATCGACGGCCGCTTCTCCGCCCATACCGGCTCTGGCGACATCGAGGCCAGCAATCTGCGGGGCGAGCTGGAGGCCAGCACCGGCTCCGGCGACCTGGAGATTCGAGGCCTGGTGGGCAACGGCAACTTCGGCACCGGCTCCGGCAATCTACGGCTCTCGGAGCTGGCGATGGGCAAGCTGCGCGCCGATACCGGCTCCGGCGATGTACGCCTGATTACCGGAGAGGTGAGCCGATTGGAGGTCGATACCGGCTCCGGTGACGTCCAGATTCGAGACGTCAACACCCGGCAAATCCTCGCTGACACCGGCTCCGGCGATATTCGCATCACCACCCGGCTGGCCGAGACTCAAACCATTCGAGGGGGCACCGGCTCCGGCGACCTGGAGATTTTCGCCGAGGCGGAGGCCGCCTTCGAAGCGCGCTGCGACGATCTCGACCTGGGCTATCGCGACGCTGAGTTGACGCTGCAGGGAGACTCCATCGTCAAGGCGACGCGAGGCACAGACGGAACCCGAATCGAGCTCAGCACTGGATCCGGCCACTGTCGACTAGCTCCCGCTGGCTGAGGGCAGATCCTCAGGGCCCACCGGCTGCACCCGCACGGAAGGGACCCCGCCTCTCCTGTATCCCCTCAGCTCTAGAGATCTAGGGATCTTCGACTCTCGAAATCCCGGAACCTCAGGGGATCCCCAAGCGCTTGCGCTTGGCCCATAGCGCCTTGCGGCTGATGCCCAACACCTCCGCCGCCCGCCCCTGATGCCCGCGGGTATAGGCCAGGGTGCGGAGTATGTGCTGCCGCTCCACCTCTTCGAGAGTCTGCGGAGCCGCCTCTCCGGTGGCCGCCGGGGGGCTGGGGTCGAGCCGGTCTCCACCGCTCAGCACCACCGCCCTCTCGAGGACGTTCCGCACCTGCCGCAAATTGCCGGGCCAAGGGTGGCGCAGCATCCAGCGCTGGGCTCCGGAGCTCAGCCGCAGGTCGCCGCGACCGTAGCGGTCGCCGAGATCCTCCAGCAGCGCATCCAGCAGGAAGGGCAGATCCTGCCTACGCTGCACCAAGGGCGGCAGGTGAATCACCATCACCGCTAGGCGATAGAAGAGATCTTGGCGAAAGCTGCCGGCGGCGCAGCGCTGCGGCAGATCGCTGCTGCCCGCCGCCAAGAAGCGTACGTCCGCCCGCCGCTCCTCTCCGCCGAGGGGAGCGTAGCGGTGCTCCGAGAGCAGCCGCAGCAGCTTCGGCTGTGCCGAGAGGGAGAGGGATTCCACCGGATCCAGCAGCAGAGAGCCCCCTTGGGCCCGCTGCACCCGTCCCGGATGGGCGCGCTCCGCTCCGGTGAAGGCACCGGCGGCGTGCCCGAAGAGATCACTCTCCAGCAGGGTCGCCGGCACGCTGCCGGGATCCAGCTCCACCAGCGCCGCAGAGCGCCGAGGAGAAGCCTGATGGATCGCCCGGGCAAGAGTGGTTCGTCCACTGCCGGAAGGACCGAGAATCAATACCGGAGCCTCCGTCCGGGCGGCCCGGGCGGCGGTGCGCAGAGTGTCTTCGAGACTCGGAGAGGCGGCGAGCAGACGGGCCAAGGGGCCAGCCTCGGGCGCCTCCAAGACATTCTCCGTGATCAACAGGGCTCCGCGGTCAGGAGGGCTCCGGCGGCGTGAACTTCGAGGTGACGTCGGGAGCGTCAGACCACAGACGCTCCAGCGCGTACACGTCCCGCACGTCGTGATGGAAGATGTGCACGACGAAGTCGCCGTAATCCATCAACACCCATTGCGCGGTGCGCTCCCCCTCGACGTGGAGAGGGCGAACCTTGTGCTCTCGCAGCGTTCGCTGCACGTGATCCGCGATGGCCTGCACCTGGCGCTGGTTCATGCCGGAGCACACCAGGAAGTAGTCAGTGAAATCGGTCACCGGCTCCAGGTGCAGCAGCTGCAGCTCCACGGCTTTGCGATCCAGCGCGGCGTGCACCGCGTGACGCACCCAGCCGGCGATATCCGGGCCGGCTTCGACGGTCGATTCGGTTGGAGCTTCGGTACTGGTCATAGGCCTTCGGTAGGGGCGGTCTTCCCGCCGTAGAGATCATACTTCCTGATGTAGGTCTCGACCAAACCCGGGAGCCAGTCCCGGGGAATCTCCTGCCCTTGGGCGAAGCGGTCGCGAATCGAGGAGGACGAGATCGGGAGAGGTTCGTTCTCCACCCATTCCACCCGTCCCCGGTGCAGCATATCCAATAGCTCGGGGTGGTCGGTGGCGCTCTCCAGCCGGTATCCCGGCCGCACCATCACCGCTAGGCGGACAAGGCGAGAATACTGCCGCCACCGATACCAGCGAGGCAGCGACAGAAAGCTGTCGGCCCCGAGGAGCAGATAGAGCTCGTCGTCGGGATAGAGGCGGCGGAAATGCTCAAGGGAGTGAATGGTGTAGGCCGCCCCCTGCCCCTGAAGCTCGTAATCATCGACCCGGCATCGCGCTTGATCGAGCACCGCGAGCTCCACCATGGCGTAACGCGCCCACGCCGGAGCGTAGCGGGCTCCCGGCTTGTGGGGAGGACGAGCGGTCGGCAGATAGATCACTTCATCCAGCTTCAGCTGGTCGGCAACCCGCAGCGCTGGATCCAGATGGCCGCGATGGATGGGATCGAAGGTCCCCCCGAAGAGGGCGATTCGACGCGGCGCGCTCATGGCGTCGGCGGCTCCTCGGAGCTCCCGCCGGCGGCATCGACAGCAACCTCGGCGGCCTCTTCGGAGTCGGAGCCGAGAGCGCCGTCCCCGTCGGAGTCGGAGTCCAAATCGGAGGCCGCCTCGATCTCCTCACTGCTCCTGGAAGCGAAGGATTCGGTCATCACCTCCACCTCCGGTGCTTCGTCCAGCAGTCCACCAACCCGATACTTCAGCTCGTTGAGCCCCTGCCGGGTCGCCGCCGAGATCTCCACGTACTCCAGCCCCCGAACCTCCGCCGCCGCCCGCAGCACTTCTCGCCGGTCCTCCAGGGCGGAGTCCAGCTTCGATCCCACCAGCAGTCGGGGACGCTCCAGAAGGTCCGGGTTGTAGGTAGCCAGCTCGTCCTCGATGACCTCCAGGTCCTCCAGGGCGTCGCCTCCTTCCAGCGGGGCCAGGTCCACCAGATGGACCAGCACTCGGCAGCGCTCCGTGTGGCGCAGGAAGCGAATCCCGAGGCCGGCCCCGAGAGCCGCGCCCTCGATCAATCCAGGAAGGTCCGCCATCACCATCGGCTCTTCAAGGGGGCCTCGATCCACCACTCCCAACTGGGGGTGGAGAGTCGTGAAGGGGTAATCCGCCACCTTGGGCCGAGCGGCCGAAAGGGCGCTCACCAAAGTGGATTTCCCGGCGTTGGGCAGGCCCACAACGCCGATATCCGCCAGTAGCTTGAGCTCCAGGCGAATGGTTTTCTCCTCACCGGGCCAGCCGGGCTCCCAGCGTCGCGGGGCGCGATTGGTGGCGGACGAAAAGCGGGCGTTGCCGCGGCCGCCATCGCCCCCCGCCGCCACCACCAGGCGCTCCCCGTGCTCCAGAACCTCGCCCAGCAGCTCACCGCTGTCGTGATCGTAGGCCTGGGTGCCCAGGGGGACCGAAAGCTCGAGGTGCTGCCCGCGGCGACCGGTGCGGTTGGAGCCCTCTCCGTGAACCCCGCGGCCAGCGCGATAGGCCCCCGGTACCCGCAGGTGGTAGAGGGTATTTCGGTTGCTATCCCCCACCAACACCACGGAGCCACCCTTCCCCCCATCTCCACCGGAAGGCCCCCCTCGGGGAACAAACTTTTCCCGCCGAAACGCCATACACCCGTTGCCGCCATCTCCGGCAACAACGGGAAATACCGCTTCGTCGATGAAATTCACGCCGTGAGCCGAACCGACGCCGTCAGCGGCTCTTCAGCCAGGCTGCCGGCGGGCGCTTACTCGCCGCTGTTGACGTGGACGAACTTGCCCTTGCGGCCACGATCCTGAAACTGGACCACGCCGTCCGCGAGGGCAAAGAGAGTGTCGTCCTTACCTCGGCCGACGTTGCGTCCGGGGCTGAAGCGAGTGCCTCGCTGGCGCACGATGATGGTGCCGCCGCTCACTCGCTCGCCGCCGAAGCGCTTAACCCCCAGGTGCTGGGGATTGGAGTCGCGGCCATTGCGACTGGAGCCCTGTCCTTTTTTATGAGCCATGGGATCTGTCCCTCTGCTGGGGAGCCAGATCGAGAGCGGAATCGTGCGGTGCCGAGAGACTCGCTCTCACCCGCTCACCATCCGAACAGCCTCGATCAGGCAGAAATCTCTTGAATGCGAACCCGGTGGTAATTCTGACGATGACCACGGGTACGACGATACTGCTTACGGCGCTTGAACTTGAAGACTCGGATCTTCGTGCCGCGGACCTGGGATACCAGCTCGCCGCTGACCTGCGCCCCCTCTACCAAAGGGGTGCCGACCTTCACGTCATCTTCGCTGCCGACCAGCAGAACTCGATCAAAGGCGATGGAGTCGCCCTTCTCGCCGGTGTCTTCGAGAAGCTCGACATCGATGATGTCACCGGGCTGAACGCGGTACTGCTTACCGCCGGTTTCGATTACAGCGTACATTGCTTACTCCTAGAAATCTGACCACGCGTGAACGTGGAGGCGGGACCTTACCACGACGCACCTTTAGCGTCAATCTACGACCGCTTCCCTCACCCCGTCCCCGATCGAACCAGTCCCACGCCATTCTACTCTTGCTCTCAGACTGGATTATGCTTGAAGCAGCCTACCAATTCTTCGAGCCTCTCCCCCCTCCGAGGCGATCTGTCCCAAGGAGAGTCAACATCATGGCGACGGCCCCAGAGTTCCTCATCTGCATCGAGTGCGAGACACCCTGCTACACCTTCGAGTGGCAGAGCGATCAGATTACGGAGATTCAATGCCTCGCCTGCGGCAACGATGATCCGGAGCAATTCCTGCTCCAGGACGAGATGGACGCCCTCTCTGGCGGCCACTAACCGGTCGACTCCCTGAACCTTACGGCTACCGGGCCCCGCTGAGCCGACGTCCCGGCTCCCGACCCTAGGCCGCAGCTCCCCGGGCCCTGCGGGGCGAGGCGCTGGGGGTCGACTCGCCGCGACCGCGCTCCGCGACCGGCAGCGAGAGCCGCACCCGGGTCCCAACATCTGGCTCACTCTCCACCGAGAGCGCCCCACCATGGGCTCGGGCGATGCGCTCGACGATCGCCAGTCCTAGACCGGTACCTCCCTTTCGGGTGGAGAAGAAGAGCTCGAACATGCGGCGGCGCTCCTCCACATTCATTCCGCTCCCGTTGTCCTCCACCTCCAGGATCACGCGGTCGGAGCGCAGCAGAGAGCGCAGCACCAAACGGGGCGTCCGCTCGGTTTCGCGGGTCGCCTCCAGCGCGTTCTTCACCAGATTCACCAACAGCTGCTGAATCTGATCCGGGTCCACCTGCACCATCGCTGCACCGCTACCGTCCTCCACCCCCGCCTCCGCTCCCAGCGCCCGCAGCTCCGCCCCCAGAGCCATCAACGCATTCTCCAATAGCTTGCTGGGCTGCATCCGCTGGGTTTCCAGCGGTCGCGAGCGCGCGTAGGAAAGGAAATCCGTCGCCAGATGCTCGAGACGCTGGATCTCGCCATGGGTGATCGCCAACAGGCGGCGGCTCGATCCACTAGCGCAGCTCGCCTCCGATAGCTCCTCCTCCATCAGCTGCATATTCAGCGACAGGGAGTTCAGAGGATTGCGAATCTCGTGGGCGAGGCCCGCGGCGAGGGTGCCGATATAGGCCATGCGCTCCGTCTCTGCTGCCTGCTCTTCCAGCTGCCGAGCCCGCTGCAGCAGCCACCAGATCACCACGAAGGCCAGCGCTAGCACCACTAAGGTCACCGCGCCAATGAGCCCAATGCGCCCCAGCAGGTCTCGGCGCAGGTCGACGATGCGCTGATCCAGCTCCGTAGGATCGACCTGAATCCGCAGGAAGCCGAAGTCGCCGATGGCTTCCTCCACCTCCCACGAGTCGGTGCTTTCCTCCACTTCCCGCTGAATCGCTCCGCTTCGCTGCGGGCCGACCTCCCCCCCCTCCAGGCCGGTCGCACCGACGGGATTGGAGATCGCGGTTCGACTCTCGTTGCGAAACACCACGATGCCGTTCTTATCGGTGACCTCGACCCGCCGCACGATGTCCCGCTGCAGCAGCATCGAGTCGATATAGGTCTTGGTATCTCGATCCACCGCGATGGCGGTATAGAGGTCGCTCGGCCCCCAGGCCTCGAATTGCTCCTCCAGCTGGCCCGCGATCTCCGTCGCCTCCTGACGGGTATCCAGCAGCGCTCGATCGATCTCCCGCTGCGAGAGGGATTCGAGGAAAAGCCAGGAAAAGAGAGCTAAATCGAAGACCACGAAGAGGGTGAGGAACACCCCCGCGATGGCCAAGCGGCGCTGAAAAGGAGAGAGAGAGCCCAAAGGGGTGCGCGACGACTTCATGACTCGAACCCTACCACCGCGTTCGCGATTCATATCTAAATTTTTCGACTCAAATTTATCGCACTTAATTCTTGACAGATAAAAATAACTCTGCCACCATAAGCATGGTCATCGGGGAACAGTCTTTCCCTAAGGCTTCCGGCCTCCTCATCAACGAAATGATCCCGATGGGTTTGGCGGCCGAAAGCAGCACAAGGCATCACGAGCAATCAGGAGCCCCATCCGTCGACAGACGCGTCGGACAACTCCTTCAACGCATGCCCTTCAGGACATTCCCTTCTAGACATGCCCTTCAAGAAACGTCCCTCAATACGCGCCTCTCGATCCGTGCCTTTGAAGACATTCGGGGACCACGCGATGAAGGCCCCTCGATCAGGAGACTCACAATGAGCACCGCCATGACCCGCATCAGCCTTCCCAACGAGCTTTTCCGCGACCGCTTCAGCCGCTTCTTCGACCAGGTATGGGACGAGAGCGCCCGCGGCCTCGCCGCCACTACCCCGGAGAACACCTCTGGCCGCGCCTGGCGGCCGGCGGTAGACATCAAGGAGACGGCAGACTTCGTCTCCCTCGCCGTCGAGCTCCCCGGCCTCACCAAAGAGGATGTCGAGGTCAGCATTGAGAATCAGACCCTCACCCTCAGCGGCGAGCGCAAATTCGAGAAAGACGTGAAGGAAGAGAGTTACCACCGAGTCGAGCGCTCTTACGGCCGCTTCTCCCGCTCCTTCACCCTGCCCCGAGACGTGCGCAGCGAGGAGATCGAGGCTCGTTTCCAGAACGGGCTGCTGGAGATCACCCTGCCGAAGGTGGAAGAGGCGAAGGCCCGCCGCATCGACATCCAATAAATCGACGCTGAATCAGCTGGCACCCAATCCGTCGATATCCATCGCGCCTTGGGCCCGGCCGGCGAGGGAGCTTCCGCTTCCTGCAGAACGCTCCGCCCCCTCGGCGGAGCGTTCTGCATTTACGCTGCCGCGGCGCGGCACGCTGCCCCTCTTCGGCCGCTCAACCTGGCGCAGAGCAGGCCCTCGGGGAAATTGACCCGCCCCCGAGGGTCGAGTACGATCCAGGGGCTATGATGGTGGTTTCTCAAGCTTTATGAGGTACTTAGGGACAGACCGCAGAATCGCGTTCGCCGTAAGCTGGCTAGCGCTGGTCCTGGCGCTTACCGCCGCCTGCGGCGGGACGTCATCCAGCTCTGACGGCGAAGGCAGCAGCGCGGCGGCATCCGGCAGCCAGGAAGCCGGCACGCCGCAGCGCGGCGGCACGCTGGTGGTCGCTCTCTCCGGAGACATCTCCGGCATCAACGAGCTGGTGGCCAACAGCTCCCAGATCACCACCGAGGTGATCAATCAGATGTACCTGCGACTCTTCGAGGAGCAGCCGGACATTCAGGATGCCCCGCCGACCTTCGAGCCTCGACTAGCGAAGTCCAAGAGCTGGTCCGAGGACCATAAGGTGCTGACCGTCACCCTGAGGGACGACGTCCAGTGGAGCGACGGTACGCCGATCACCGCGGAGGACGTACGCTGGACCTGGCAGGCCCAGACCCATCCTGCGGTGAGCTACGACAATGTGCTGATGAAGTCCTCGATTCAGGATGTCGAGGTGGTGGATCCGCTCACCGTGCGCTTCCACTTCAGCCACGTCTATCCGGGGCAGCTGGTCCACGCCAACGAGGGCGTGATTCTTCCCCGGCACGTCTGGGGGCAGTTGCCCTTTGAGGAATGGCGCTCGAACCCTCAATGGTTCCAGGATCATCTGGTGGTCAGCGGCCCCTTCACCCTCGATCGCTGGGAGCCGCAGCAGCGCATCGTTCTCACACCCAACGAGAACTACTACGAGAAGGACGTTCCCTACCTCGATCGAGTGGTGCTGGAGATCGTCCCCGACGCATCCAGCCAGCTCACCCGCTTCCTCAGCAGCGATATCGACTTCCTGCGTCAGCTGCCTTCGGCGATGGTCGAGCAGGTCCAGGAGATCCCGGAGCTGGAGGTCCAAACCTTCTGGCCGCTGCAATTCACCTCGGTGATCTGGAATTGCACCAACCCGCTCTTCGACACCGCCGAAGAGCGGCGCGCCATGGCGTTGGCGATGGATCTCGAATCTCTGGTGGGCAGCGTCTGGCATGGCTTCGCCCGCCCCAGCCCCTCCCCCATCGTCACCGGCGTCTGGGGCCACAACCAGGAGCTGGAGCTGCTGCCGACGGATCTCGAAGAGGCCCGTCGCCTGCTCCGCAGCCAGGGCTGGGAAGATCGCAATGGTGACGGCATCCTCGATCTGGACGGTCGCCCCTTCCGCTTCGACATCACCATCAATAGCGGCAACCAGGAGCGCATGGACGCCGCGGTGATCCTGCAAGAGCAACTCGCCCGCATCGGTGTCGATGCGCAGCCTCGGGTGCTCGACTGGAGCACGGTGGAACAGCGGCTGGTGAAGTCCTCCTTCGACGCCATCATCATCGGCCTTGGCCTCGAGACCAGCCTCGATGTCTCCGCTTACTTCCACAGCGAGTCCATCGGCAACAAGCTGAACTACGGGCGGTACTCCAACCCTGAGGTCGATCGCCTGCTGGAACAGGCCCGCACCCAGGGGGAGATGAAAGACACCAAGGTCTATCTCGACCAGCTCCAGGTCATCCTGCAGCAGGACCAGCCCCAGACCATCCTCTGGGAGCCGCAGCGATTGGTGGGCGTCAACCGACGGATCCGAGACGCTACCCCAACCTCCATCGCGACGCTGGACGACCTGCAATATTGGTGGATCGGCCCCAACCCCTAAGGCGAGTGGCCCCCCTGGAGCGAGCAGCCAAGAACGGGGCGCCGGGTCGAGCAATCGGAGAATAGCGACCGAGAAAGAGTACCCAGCTGGTGGCCGGCAGCAGCCATCGGTAGGGGAATCCTGGTGCACGCTCAGGGGAGCGTAAGCCGGAACTGAGCCGCAGCGGCACCGAGTCGCAGCGGCACCGGTAGACGGGGCCTTTCATCGAGGACAAGGCCCTCTAATCGGCGCAGCGAAGCGTCGAGATTGCCCGACGCAGGAGCGTCAGCGCGCTCCTTGAGCTACCATCGGGGCGGCCCTGGTCGTCCCCGACTCCAACCTCTCCCTACTCTCTCGCCAGCGGCCGCCCCTTCCATCCACTATGGGCGCCTACCTCATCCGCCGCCTCTCCGGAGCCCTCCTCCTGCTGTGGGTGATCCTCACCCTGACCTTCTTTCTCACCCGCATCGTGCCCGGCGGCCCCAGCGTTCTCTACGAGAATCCGCGGCTGACCCAGGAACAGATCGAGATCCGAAGGGCTCAGCTGGGCCTCGATCAGCCCCTCCCAGAGCAGTACTTCAGCTGGCTACAGCAGGTGCTGACGAAGGGAGATTGGGGGCATTCCTACCGCCTGCAGCGCCCCGCGCTGGACGTCATCCTGAGCTCCCTGCCCCACAGCCTGGTGCTGGGGATCTTCGCCCTGGCGCTGCAATACGGCTTAGGTATCGCTATCGGCGTAATCGCCGCCCGGCGCGCCGGCAGCTCGGTGGACTTCCAGCTTCGCATCACCTCCCTGACCCTCTACTCGGTACCCACCTTCTGGCTCGGGCTGCTAGCGCTGATGCTTTTCCATCTCCACCTGCGCTGGCTACCCTCCGGCGGCGTCGCCTCTCTGGACTCCGCCAGCCTCTCCTTCTGGCCCTGGCTCGGTGACCGCCTGCTTCACCTCGCCCTGCCGGCCACCGTGCTGGGAGTCTCTGCCGCCGCCGGAACCGCTCGCTTCGTCCGCAATAGCGTCCTCGAATCCCTCCACCGGGAGTACATCCAGAGTGCCCGAGCCCGCGGCCTGGGGGAGGGCAGAGTGCTGTGGGTCCACGCGCTGCGCAACTCCCTGCTGCCGGTGGTGCAGAGCTTCGGCCTCTCGCTGCCGGCGGTGCTCAACGGTGCCCTGGTCACCGAGGTGATCTTCTCGTGGCCCGGGCTGGGGAGAACTCTCTACACCGCATCCGTCGCCCGTGATTATCCGGTGATTCTCGCCGGCACCGCCTTCGGAGCGATCCTCGCCATCTCCGGAAGCCTCATCGCAGACCTTCTCGAACATTGGCTCGATCCTCGGGTTCGGCTGGACGGAGACTGAGCCATGACGAAGCCTATCGAGATCACGGAGGCCTCTGCCCCCGAGGCGCCGCCAGCGCTGCCCTCTAGGCGGCGCCTGCCCTACGAGCTGTGGATCGGAGCCTCCCTGCTCTTGGCCATGATCCTCCTCGCCCTCCTGCCAACGCCGATGGACCCATCGCGCATCGATGATCCCACGGCGACTCGACTGCTGCCCCCGGGCACTCGCCTGGAAGGGGTAGCGAAGCCCGGAGGCGGACTTGCCTTCGGGACTCAAGTAGAGCGCCAGGGAGATCGGTGGGAGATCACCACACCCCGCGGTAAGGTCCGGCAGATTCCGATCGCAAAGACCGGAAATGGAGAGGCGCCGGACGCCGAGATCGTGGTCCGCCACCATTGGCTGGGAACCGATAAATTCGGCCGCGACCTGCTCTCGCGCCTGATGCAGGGAGCTCGCATCTCCCTTGCCGTCAGCGCTCTGGCGGTCCTATTGGCGGCTCTTCTGGGAGTGAGCCTGGGAGCTCTCGCCGCCCTCAGCGGGCGCTGGGTCGACGCCATCATCATGCGCGGCGTCGACTCGCTGATGTCTCTCCCCTCGCTCTTTGTGGTCATCGCCCTCGCGACCATCTTTAGACCCTCCACTATCCTGCTCATCGGACTCCTCGGTGGAGCCAGCTGGATGCCCGTCTGCCGCATCGCTCGAGGCGAGATTCTCAGCCTCAAGGAGAGGGATTTCATCACCGCCAGTCGCGGGCTCGGGCTCTCCCCCCTGCGGGTGACCTTGCGCCATCTACTGCCCAACGCGCTGACTCCGCTGGTAGTGGAGGCGACGCTGCTCTTCGGCAACCTGATGCTCACCGAGGCCGCTCTGTCTTATATCGGATTCGGCGTCCAGCCCCCCACCGCCAGCTGGGGCAACATGCTGCGGGAAGGGCAGGACACCATCGCCCTGGCGTGGTGGCCCACGGTGCTGCCGGGCGTCCTCATCACCATGGCGGTCTTGTCGGTCAACCTGCTCGGGGACGCGTTGAGAGACTACCTGGACCCACGCTCCTCTGCTGGCCCCCGCCGCACCACATAGGCCTGACTGGCGACCCGGCCCGACCGGCGCCGAGGCTCGACTGGTGACCCGGCCTGACCGGCGCTGAGGCCTGACCGGCGAAGCGAGCGAAACGGACTCGCCACTGTAGGCCATCCCTGCCCTTGGGATGCGGCCCTCGGCCTGGACCCTCGCCGAATCGCGCGCTCTTCGCTGCTATGATCCGCCCGCCATGACTGAGCCCCAAGCCCCATCGAAGCCAGCCGAGACCAAGAAGAAAGGCCCTCTTCCAGCTCTCTTCCTGACCATCTTCCTCGATCTCTTCGGCTTCGGCATGCTGCTGCCGCTGCTGCCCTTCTACGCGGCGGAATTCCAGGCCGACGCCTTTCTCATCGGCCTGATCTTCTCCAGCTACAGCTTCGCTCAATTCCTCTTCGCTCCCTTCTGGGGGCAGATCTCCGATCGCTTCGGCCGCCGCCCGGTGCTCATCGGCACCGTCGCTGGCACCACCATCGCCCACGGCGCCCTGGCCCTAGCACCGAGTCTGACGCTGGTCTTCATCGCCCGCATCGCTGCCGGCATCTTCGCCGCCAACTACTCCATCGCCCAGGCCTACATCGCCGACATCACCGATCGCGAAGGGCGAGCCCGGGGCATGGGAATTCTCGGCGCCGCCTTCGGCCTGGGCTTCGTCTTCGGCCCTGCCGTCGGTGCCATCGTCGGCGCGAGCTTCGACCTGCGAGCGGTTCCCATGCTCGCCGCCGTGCTGTCGGCGATCAACTGGTTCCTGTTGATTGTCCGACTTCCCGAATCCCTCCCTCCGGAGCGTCGGAGCAAGAAACCCTGGCGCTGGCTCCTCTCCGGCTTCGAGGCCTTCGGCCACAAGGGATCTCTGACCGCGCTGCTGAGTCTCTTCTTCTTCATCGTCCTCGCCTTCTCGGCCATGGAGGCGATGCTCGCCCTCTTCCTCGAGGAGAGATTCGGTTGGGATATCGCCAATACCGGCATGCTTCTGGTCTACATCGGCGTCGTCATGGTGATCGTGCAGGGGGCTTTCCTGGGTCGTCTGGTGAAACGCTTCGGTGAGCCCAACTTGATCCTCGCCGGGATCCTCAGCACCCTCGCCGGACTCGCCTTATTTCCCTTCAGCCACGGGCTCCCCCTGCTGCTCACCGCCAGCGCCCTCCTGGCCATCGGCTCCGGGCTCTACTCCCCTTCGCTGACCGGGCTGGTCTCCCGCCTCGTGCCCGAGGATTCTCAAGGCTCCACCCTCGGCGTCACCCGATCCCCGGGAGCTCTCGCCCGCGCCGTGGGGCCGGCCGTCGGCGGAGCGCTCTTCTCCTCCCTCGGCGAGATGGCCCCTTTTTTCGCTGCCGCCGGAATCATGCTGCTCTGCTTCGCCCTGGCAACTTGGGTACTGGGACGCCTTGGCCCCGCGACCGCTGACTGATGCTGACCCGCGACTTCGACTTCGACCTGCCAGAGGAGCTCATTGCCCAACACCCCGTCCCCCGGGGCAGCAGTCGGTTGTTGGTGGTCGATCCTCCCGGTGACCGCCCCGCCCCGGAAGGGCGGATGGACGGGCTGCCGCAAATCCACCACCAATCGATTCGTGATCTACCTCAGCTGCTGGACCCCGGGGATCTTCTGGTGGTCAACGATACCCGGGTCATTCCGGCTCGGCTCTTCGCCCATCGCGAGCCTGGAGGCGGCCGGGTCGAGCTGCTGCTGGCGGAAAAGCTCGACGAGCTCACCTGGGAAGTTCTGCTCAAACCGGGGCGTAAGACGCCGCCGGGAACCCGGTTACGCCTGCCCTACCTCGCGGGCTCATTCGCTGCTGACTCGGCGGCGGGCGAGGAAGCCCCAAAGCCTCCTGCGGACATCCACCGACCCGCGAACATCCGGCTCAGAGCGCAGGTCCTGGCGCTGGGCGTAGACGGTCGCCGCATCGTGCGCTTTTCCCAGCCGATCGAGAACCATTGGGAGGAGCTCGGCCACATGCCTCTCCCGCCCTACGTCAAGCGCCCCGACTCCCCGGAAGATCGCCGCCGCTACCAAACCGTGTGGGCGCAGCAGGACGGAGCCATCGCCGCGCCGACGGCAGGCCTCCACTTCGACTCCGACCTGCTGGAAGCCCTCGAGAAGCGAGGGGTTCAGCGGGCCAGCGTCACCCTTCATGTCGGCCTCGGCACCTTCAAGCCGGTCACCGCGGAGCTGGTGCACGAGCACCGCATGGACGCCGAGCGCTGGATTCTGCCGCATTCTACCGCCGGGGCTATCGCCGAAACTCGGGCCCGAGGAAGACGGGTTATCGCCGTGGGCACCACGGTGGTGAGGACCCTAGAGAGCGCCGCCCTCGCAGCGCATCGAGAACCAAATCCCTCCCAAGCGCTCCTGGGAGGCGAAGGGCGCAGCGAGCTCTTCATTACACCGGGGTTCCGCTTCCGCGTAGTCGATCGCCTGCTGACCAACTTCCATCTACCCCGCTCCACTCTGCTGATGCTGGTATCGGCCCTCGCGGGGCAGCAGCGAATCCTCCAGAGCTATGCCGAGGCGATCGCTCATCGGTACCGCTTTTATTCCTATGGGGACGCCATGCTTTTGACCCGTGCTTCTCGGGATTGATGAATATTTTTTGTCGATTTTGGATGTCTCCGCAGGATTCCGTGTATCATTTACGCTCTGATCGTACTATCGAGCCACGTGGTAATGCGGTTTGGGAAGGGCCTGACTAGGTCTTCCTTCCAAAATCCCACCTCCACCGCAGGGTCGTCCCTCGCGACTCCTCCGGCTCTCTCATTGCCCTCCGGGGGTCCCTCATGGATGTCGATGCGGAAGTCCAAAACGCACTGCAGCTGTTGAGGCGAGCAATTCAACTCAGTGGTCTGACCCTCGCTCGGGTCGAAGATCAGGCGGGTTTGTCCCGCGGCTACCTCAGCCAGCTCTTCAACGGCCGCATCGAGCTGAAGCTTCGCCACATCCTTCTCATTCTCGACACTCTCGGCATTCAGCCGCTGATCTTCTTCTCCATCGCCCTCTCCGAAAACAGCCCCGAGAGCGAGGGCAGCAAACAATCGGAGATCGGCGACATCTTCGCCCAGGTCATGGATGCACTAGGCGATGCGGATCAAATGGAGATGCGTTCGACGATGACTTCCCAGCCCGTTTCGCTGGAGCGTCATCGCGGCGAGAGCGCCGAGCCGGCCAACCTTCGCACCCTAGTGCGGGAGGTCGTGAGGGAAGTGATCCAGGAAGAGCGCGACAGCAGCCCCCAGGATCGCTAGGCCTGCGCTGCCAGGCTCCGCCAGAGTCTCGTTCTCCACGAGCCTCTCCGGGCTCCCATCCCTAGGCTCCCGAGCGTTCCCGAGTCTCCCTAGAGCTACGGTCGCCCTAGCTGCATCTTCGTAGCTAGTTTCCGTAACTAGTCTCTGGAACTAAGGAGTGGGAGCCGGTCGGCCTTCCTCCACCGGAACGCTTCCACCGGTGCTCGCATCACTCCAACGCCAACGTGAGCAAGACTGGTCAGGGCTGCCCGCCATCGCGTTCTGCCTCTCTCCAACCAGCGACTCCTCCGACCTCTTCGCCGACTCCAATAGAAAACAGGCGGCCAGCCAGTACAGCTGCCGCCCGCCGTCGTTCGAGACCTCCCCCTCGTCGCTCACCGTACGACTGGAGGGCATCCCCAGCCTCGCTAACTCGCCTTGGTGACCTCGAAGCGAGCCTCGGCGTCGACATTGGCCCGCCTGAGGAAGGCAAGAACCTGAGGCAGTAGCCGCAGCGAATTGCGCTGGGACTCGAGGGCCTTGGAGAGGATCAGCAGAGCCGCGATGCTCTCGCGGTCGATGCGCAGCGCCTGGAAGGTAGTGAGAATATCCTCCACCAGGAGCCGGATCTCTAGCAGACGGCCTTCCTTAGCGATGAGCAAGGAGAGGTCGAGCCCCACCAGAGCGGCCTCGTAGGGCATCTCCAGCTCCTCGAATCCGGAGCGCGCCTCGACAAAGGCGCGTTCGGCTGCCCTCGGGCGATGCAGGCCGGCGGCGATCTTGCCTTCGAGCCAGCGGCGCCGGAGGGAGAGCAGGGGATCCGCAAAGGTGCTGTACAACTCTCGGCTGTCTTCCAGCATGGACCAAGCTTCGGCGACCTTGCCCCCTTCGAGGGTGAAGAGAATGAGGTTGTGCAGGGCCATCGTCGCCAGACGCTGGTCTCGCGAGCGATCGATGATGCGAAGTCCTTCTTCCAAAACCTCGACCGCTTCAACGGTTTGCCCTGCCTCGCCGAGCATCATCCCCTTCTGCACCAGGATACGGCCTGCCGCGTGCACTTCATCGTGGCTGCGATAGACCTTGTGAGAACGATCCAGCAGCCGCAGAGCCTCAGCAAGACGCCGCTGGTCAGTGCGCAGCGAAGCCAGCAGGCTCAGCATACGGGCCTTCAGCAGCGGATCGCCGGTGCCTCGGCCCAGAGCGTGGAAGGCACCCTGGAAGACGACGTCGGCTCCGTCGAGATTGTTGCTGAGACGCAGGGCATTGCCCACCGCCCCTTGGGCTTCCGCCCTCAGATCCTGGATCAGCACCTGAGGCAAGTTATCGTCTCGCAGCGCTTCGGCGATCAGGGCCGCGGTTCGCGCCAGGGTCAGCATGCGGCGCGGATCGCTGTAGCGATACTCCGCGCTCTTGATCAGCATCGCGCGACATAGGGCCACGCTGCGATGCCGCGCACTGTTGCGAATCATCAGCTCCCGGCGGCCTTCCGGCTGCGTGAGTAAGGAGTCGAGCAGCCGCGGGGCATGCTCCTTTTCCTGCTGCACGCTGCGACGCTTGCTCCTCACCGTGGTGAGGACTCGCTGCAGGATGGAGTCGTAGGCTTCCGGAGGCGTCGCTTCCTCGGGAGCGGCAGCCTGAGTCACCAGGCTGGAGATCGAAGGACGGGCCTCGGTGGAGGAAGAGGAGGGAGCCGAATCACCGAAAGGAGCAGCTGGGGCGCTCTGGGCATCTTGGGAACCCGCAGCGAGGGGGCTATCCCCTTGAGTCTGATCATCGGCAACTTGAGGGTGATCGTGAGCCTCCCGTCCCTCCAGGTCGCTCTCCGCCGCCGGAAGGCTAACCGGAAGCTCTTCTCCCACCGCAATCTCATCCGCGCCCTTCAGGCGCCTCAATACTTCTAGAAAGGTGCTGCCGAGCTCTCCCCGATCTCCCATCTTGAGTATCTCCAAAATCTGTTGCGACGTTGTTACTTGATCATACCGTCTCAGGACAGCATGGTCCAGGGTGAGGCAGAGGAAACTTCCGCATTTACAGAAAAGTGACCTAGTAGGGGCCAACTTTCTTCGTGAGAGTCATAACGTGCTAATCCTGAATGCACGTCCTAGGAGCGTTGTCTCGGGCTTCTCCCTCGGATACGCAAGGAATGCATCAAGGTTGCGTTTCGACACCTAGCGGAAGAACCCAAGTATCGGCCATGGATAACGCCTTCACAGTACGTATCGTGCGTCAGCAGATCGTCAGCTGATTTCGCTGGCGCGCCGGAATCCCCTGGTGCGGGCTCCCTTGACCGGACCACCTTGGACGGCTAACTCGGTCATCGGGAGGGCCTGGAACATCGCAAATCGAGCGTTCGGTTCTGAAAGCGATCAGACCTTGGGCAGGACACCTCGGTTGCCGCGGCGCAGCCTCAAGCTTGAGAGAACTCGATCCGCGCTTTTGATCGAGTGGACCGTATGGAGTGGGCTCTCTATGGAGCGGATTCTCTGTGGAACGCGTCCGTGAGAACCTGTCGAGGATCTCAAGATCCTCAAACGCTGTCTTCAACTCTTTAGTCCACAGTCCTCAGCCGCTCTCGGCTCTTGCTCAGCTAGGTCTCGAGGCACTCTTAGCCGTTGGGATCGACGCCACACCCTCGTTCCGGATCACCACCGGCGGGGCAGTTATCCACAGAATCTACGACCGCTCCACCCTGCGCCTCGATCAGCATCTCGAGAATCACGTCCACCGAACTCTCATCGACTCCCTGCTGGGAAGTATCGGCGTCCGCAAAGGCAGGGACCGCCAAAACCATCACCAGTGCCAGGATCGAGAAGAGGGAGAGCAACGACTTGGCTATACCCTTCGGGGACATGGGGCCTTTGTCTAGCATTGGGGGGTCTCCTTTGTTTCGTCTACTGGATTCTCCTCATGGCATCACAAGCTTCATGGGGAATCCTTCATGGCATGGAAATTCCTTTTATACTGACAGAGGTTTCGCGAGATTCACCGAATCTCGTCGAAATTCTTATAAAAAAAGGAGTTAGGGGTTCTTCGAAAGTAAACCTTACCCTCCCAGAGTAAATACAACCAAAAAAAGTAGGCGGCGCAAAATGAGAAACTTGCGCGAAAAGTACAGACCTGGAGCCGCCAATCAATCTCGAAATAAATCGATCGATTTCTTTAACCTATATTCCAAACCTTTTAATTCTAATTTTTCGGTGGCACCCGAGGCCAGCGACGCAACAGCACCGGCACAAGAAAAAAGATTCCCATCACGCCCCACGCCCAGATCGGAACCAGGGGCAATGCCTGCTGCGCTACCGCCGGCTCCATGGACCACACCAACAGAACGAGGCCCGCGGGGCCGATGGTGTAGACGATCAAGAGATGGCGCGAGAAAGCCTTTCGCTGCTGCTCATCAAGAGCTCGGCGACGCTGAACATAGAGGTTCCCGGCAACCCACCCGAGGGCGCCACAGAGCAGGTAATACCCCTGCAGGGTGGTCTCTAGAGTGCCGGCGAAGGAAATCCAGCCGAGGCCGTGCAGCAGGCTGCTGATCCAGGCGGCGAGAAAGAGGCCGGAAAGAACGATCTCTAGGTGCCGCATCGGGATATCGACTCACCCATCGAAGGGCAGGGCGTCGAAGCGCCGTCGGCGACTCGACGCCTCGCGCCCCTTGGTCGTTACTCCTGATCCCTTGCCGGAGCCCAGGCGAGGATCGGCTGACGCGCAGCACGCTTCTCGTCGCAGCGCCGCACGGGGGTAGTGTAGGGCGCTCCCTTGACCAGTTCCGGATGGTTCTCGGCCTCGTCGGCGATGGAGCGCATCGCGTCGATGAAGCTATCCAAATCTTCCTGCGCCACGGTCTCCGTCGGCTCGATGAGCAGCGCGCCGGAAACGATGGTGGGGAAATACACCGTCGGCGGATGGAAGCCATAGTCCATCAGTCGCTTCGCGATATCCAGGGTGCTGACCCCATTGGCCTGCTGCGTCTTGTCGGAGAACACTACCTCGTGCATCGACGGCCCGACATAGGGCATGTGGTACTTGCCTTCGAGGCCCCGACGCACGTAATTCGCGTTCAGCACGGCGTTCTCCGCCACCTGCGCCAGCCCCTCTCCACCCATCGCCCAGATGTAGGCCAAGGCCCGTACCGCCATGCCGAATTGACCGTGGAAGGAGCGCACTCGGCCGATGGACTGGGCGCGATCGAAGTCCTGGTAGAAGGTTCCGTCCTCTCGCTTCTCCACCATCGGCACCGGCAGGAAGGGCGCCAGCTCCGGACCGGCGGCCACCGGGCCACTTCCCGGCCCGCCGCCACCGTGAGGCGTGGTGAAGGTCTTGTGGAGGTTCATGTGCAGCACGTCCACGCCCATATCCCCGGGCAGCACCTTGCCCACGAAGGCGTTGAAGTTGGCGCCGTCGCAGTAGAGAAAGGCACCCTTGGAGTGGACGATGCGGGCGATGTCCAGGATCTGGTCTTCGAAAACGCCCAGGGTGTTCGGCACCGTCAGCATCAGCGCCGCCACGTCCTCGTTCATCGAGCGCTCGAGGTCCTCTAGGTCCAGGGTGCCGTGTTCGTTGGACAGCAGCTCCCGCACCTCGAAGCCAGCGAAGCGAGCGGAGGCCGGGTTGGTGCCGTGGGCTGAGTCTGGAATCAGCACCGTCTTGCGCTCTTCGCCTCGGGCCTCCAGAGCAGCCCTCACCAGCGCGATACCGGTGAGCTCGCCCTGGGCTCCCGCCGCCGGCTGCAGGCTGACTCGCTCGAGGCCGGTGAGCCGAATCAAGGCTTGCTCCAGCTCCCACAGCAGCTCGAGGTTGCCCTGCACCGTCGCCTCCGGCTGCAGCGGATGGCTGTCGCCGAAGCCGCGCAGCCGGGCGACTTCCTCGTTGATTCGCGGGTTGTACTTCATCGTGCAGCTGCCGAGAGGGTAGAGGCCCAGATCCGGCGTGTAATTGCGCCGCGATAGGCGGGTGAAATGGCGCAGCACGTCGACCTCGGAAACCTCCGGCAGGCCTTCCACCGACGGTCGGATCAGCTCTTCCGGCAACAGCTCGGAAAGGGGGCGCTCATCGACCCCGCTCTCCTCGAGCTGTACGCCAATGCGTCCCGGACGCCCTACTTCGAAGAGCAGGGGGGGATGGCGCCAGCCGATGCTCGGCTGTTGCGCAGCCTGCGTTGGCTCGTCGGTGGACTGTCCTGATGCGGTGCTAGAAGCTGGGGTCGTGGATTCGGCCATGACTCTCTCAACGATAGTTGGGCGATATCTTCGATGAAGGGCAGGGGCTTGGGCTCAGTAGCTTAGGATCAGAAGCTTGGGCTCAGCGTCGGACCACGGGCGAGATGGGTGCTGTGGTCGTGGTGTATGGACTCGATCGCGGGCGCGCTCAGCGCGCTTCGAGGGCGGCGATCAGACCATGGAAACTCAGATCAGACCGAAACCGTGCGGGCGATCTGCCGATCCTGGCGGGCCCGCAGCTGGCGCACCAGCTCTTCCAGCTCCTCCGGCTGGTTGCTCTCGGTGACCGCTACCAGGAAGCAGTCGTCCAGCTCCGGATAGTCGGGACCGAGGGGAACGCCAGCGAGCACTCCGTGGGCGGCGAGATCCTGCACCAATTCGGCGGCGGGCTCGCCGGCGCGAACGGTGAACTCGTTGAAGCAGGGCGAGGCGAAGCGGCTGGAGAAGTCCTCTTCGCCATCGATGGCGCGGCGCAGCGCGGTGGCCCGCTGGAGGTTGATCTCCGCCAGGCGCCGTAATCCCTCACGACCGTGGAGCCCGAGGTAGACCGTCGCCGCCAGGGCGCAAAGAGCCTGGTTGGTGCAGATATTCGACGTCGCTTTCTCGCGGCGGATGTGCTGTTCGCGGGTCGCCAGGGTGAGCACGAAGGCGCGCTCCCCGTTGGCATCGACGGTCTGTCCCGCCAGACGCCCGGGCATCGAGCGCAGGAAACGCTCAGAGGCCGCGAAGAAGCCGAGATAGGGGCCACCGTAGGACAGCGGCAGACCGAAACTGCGGGCCTCGCCAACGGCGATATCGCAGCCTCCTTCCCCGGGACTCTGCAGCAGCGCCAGGCTCAACGCCTCGGCCACCACGCCGATGCTGATGGCGCCGGCCTCCGCCGCCGGCTGCGAGACCCGCTCCCAGGGCTCTACGACGCCAAAGTAATTCGGCGACTGCACGGCGACGCAGGAGACCGTCTCGTCCAGCACCGAGGCGAGCTCCTCCACGTCCACCCGACCGCTCTCGTCCCAGCCCACTTCGACGATCTCCAGATCGAGGTTGCGGGCGTAGGTACGCAAGGTCTGGCGATATTCCGGATGCACGCTGCGAGCGACCACCACCCGGCGGCGCTTGCGCTGCACTCGATCCGCCATCAACACCCCCTCGGTGAACGCCGTCGCTCCTTCGTAGAGAGACGCGTTGGCCACCGGGAGACCGGTGAGCAGGGAGATGAAGGTCTGGAACTCGAAGATGCTCTGCAGCGTCCCCTGACTCACCTCCGGCTGGTATGGCGTATACACCGTGAGGAACTCGGAGCGCTCCAGAATCGGATCGAGCAGGGCCGGCACGTCGTGGCGGTAGGCCCCTGCCCCCAGGAAGGAGATCAAGTCGCGACCGGCAACCTGATTCTTTCCCTGGAGGGCGTCGAAAGCACTCCGCAGTTGACGATCCGAGAGCGGGCCTTCGACGTCCACCGGCTCCTGCAGCAGGATCTCCTGTGGCAGGGAGTCGAAAAGGCGATCGATGGATTCAGCGCCGAGGGCGTCGAGCATCACTCGACGATCTTCGGCACCGGAGGGCAAATAGCGATGGCCGGAGAGAGCTCCAGCGGAATTCTTCGAATCTTCGCTCATATCGAGGGGGCTTCCGATGTCTGCTGCTGCGGGCTTCGGATCGAGGGGGGATTCCCGAATCAGATCCGCAGAGGGGTCAGGGTTTGAGCCTGGGCGGTAGCGACAGCGCCTGGGGGAGAGGAGCGGCGGGAGGTGAGTGCAGAAAGGGTGGTTCGTTAGGCGGGAGTGGTGGAGGCGGGCAGATCCGGTGGGATCGAAGGACGAGTGGAGCGGAGGAGGGAAGCGGTGAGCGCTGTGGGACGAGCCGTGACTGACAAGATCTCCGAGCCGCTAAGGTCTCCGACCCACAAGGTCTACAAGCGATAAAGCCTTCGACAGCCTCTTCTTCGACGGCCTCGGGAATCTGTCGCCAAGCCCAATCATCAAGTTGGTCCTTCGAGATCAATCCGTTGGGGAATCCCTCGTCGTTTCATGGTGCGTCAGCGGGTTCGTTGGCCGCTCAATCATTCAGGCAAGCGAAGTAGGCGATGGAGACGGGCAATCGGGACGCGCAGACTTGTCAATCGAAGCCAGCCAGTCGAAGCCAGCCAGTCGAAGCCAGCCAGTCGAAAGGCTCCGTCGCCGGAATCAGTCGCCCTGGGTGAAGCTCTCGTAGGCCTCGGCATCCATCAAGGACTTCAGCTCGTCCTCGTTGTTGAATCGAACCTTGACCATCCAGCCGTCACCGTGAGCGTCTTCGTTGATCACTTCTGCATCATCCGCCAGCGCATCGTTAACCTCTACCACCTCTCCAGAGAGAGGCGAGTAAATCTCGGCCACGGCCTTCACCGATTCCACCGTTCCGATCTCGTCCCCGGCGTCGAAGACATGTCCCACCGTCGGGAGCTCGACGAAGACCACGTCCCCGAGCTGGTTCTGGGCGAAGGAGGTAATGCCGACGATGGCCACATCCCCCTCCACCTTCACCCATTCATGTTCGTTCGAGTACAGGTAGTCCTTTGGATACATGGAAACTCTCTCCATTGAGCCGCCGGGATTCCGCCGGAGATCCTTGGAGCGAGGAAAACCAAGGGGGCGGAGGACCGTAGAGCTGACGGTCTATCGAGGTGCGGCGATGATGTCCTGGGTTGGGACCTGAGGGGGTACCCGGAGTGGATTCAGGAAAGCGCGATCAGGAGCGCCGGTAGAAGGGGGTCTTGACGATTTGCGCCGCGATCTTCCTGCCGCGCACCGAGATGGCGAGGGGGGTTCCCTCCGCCGCGAGCTGGCGAGGAACGTAGGCCATGCCCAAGGCTTTTTGAAAGGTCGGGCTGAAGGTCCCGCTGGTGACCCGACCGACCACGTCGGCTCCCACCACTATCTCGTGGCCCTGGCGGGCGATGCCTCGTTCCTTGAGCTCGAAGCCCACCAGGCGCCGGGAGACGCCGCTGAGTCGCTGATCCATCAAGGCCTTTCGGCCGATGAAGTCGCCGGCATCGATCTTCACGGTCCAGTCAAGACCGGCTTCCCACGGCGTCACCGAGTCGTCGATCTCGTGACCGTAAAGGGCCATGCCCGCCTCCAGACGCAGGGTGTCGCGAGCCCCGAGGCCCGCGGGAATCAAGCCGCTGGGAGATCCGGCCTCGATCAGTCGTCGCCACACGGCGAGGGCATCATCGCTGTGCAGATAGAGCTCGAAGCCGTCCTCTCCGGTATACCCCGTACGCGACACCAGGGCGGTCACCCCGGCCACCTTGCCGACGGAGAAGCGGTAGTAACGCAGCGCTCCGATCTCCACGTCGGTGAGGGGGGCCAAGATCTCCGACGCCTTCGGGCCCTGGAGCGCCAGGAGGGCATATTGGGAGGAGATGTCTTCCACCCGAACCCCCTGATCGCAATGCCCCTGGATCCAGGCGAAATCTTCGTCGACGTTGGCGGCGTTGACCACCAGCATGTATTCCTCCGGCGCGAGGCGATAGATCAGAAGATCGTCGCGATAGGTGCCCTCTTCCGTCAGCAGAGCGCTGTAGTGGGCTCGCCCGGGCTTCAGCTTCGACACGTCGTTCGGGGTCAGCCACTGCAGGAAGTCTTCGGCACCGGGGCCCGACACTCGCAGCTCCCCCATGTGGGAAACATCGAAGAGACCGGCGGCGTTGCGCACCGCGGTGTGCTCGTCCACGAGGCCGGAATATTGCACCGGCAGCTCCCAGCCAGCGAAAGGAACAAGGCGTCCACCGGCCTCAATATGAGCCTGGTGGAGGGGCGATCGCCGCAGGGTCTCAGAATCACTCATAGGGATTGGGGGTTGCGTTTTTTCAGCGCGCGAACCGGCCTGAAGCTATCACACTCCTAAGCCGTCCCCGGCACCCCGGCCACGGCACCCAACACCCAGCGCCACAGCCCCCCTCTGGGAGCGCGTGTCGCCCCGGGCTCTCCCGGCCCACTCCTCTCTCAATTCGTCGACAGCCTGACTCCCCCGCACCGAGGCACCGAAAGAAAAAAGCTCTTTTCCGCGCAAGATCGGCGATGGGTAGTGGTTTCACCTTCGACACGAGGGAATGGAGGAAACAGCGGCGCGCCGCGAAACCTTCGGACCGGGCCCAGCCCGAGGCCAGCACCACCGCCGCCCTTCACCGCTGAACATCCCTCGAAACAACAAGACCGAAGCGACTCATCGAGAACCCATAGGAAACCCATACAAGACAGTCAATTCCGGCCTGGACAACGTGGATCCAAACCGAACCGACCGAGACGGAGCGGCTCCAGAGAAATCAGGCCGCAAACCAAGGAGCTCAATCATGACGACCCCTCGTATTCCCTCCACCCAGCGACTGCTGAAGGCCAGCGCCATCGCCCTCGGCGTTCTCGCCCTGGCGCTCACCCTGATCCCCGGCACCTCTCTCTTCGCCCAACCTTCCGAGGGCGCCTTCTTCGACGGTCAGCGCGGCCCCGGTGGCGGCTTCGGCGAAAATCTCGCCGAGTACCTCGACCTCACCGAGGAGCAGATCGCGGCGGTCCAGCAGATTCGCTCCGACGCCCAAGCCACATCCCAGCCGATTCGCGAGGAGCAGCGAGCGCTGCGAGACCAGCTGCGGGACCTGCTGGATTCCGACGCTCCCGACGCCACCACCGTCGGCGAGACGGTGATCGCCGCCCGGGCGCTCGGTGAGCAGCTGAAGGGAATCGCCGAAGGAGCCCGCAGCGACATGGAAGCGCTGCTGACGCCAGAGCAGCTGGAGGCCTGGGAGACCCTTCAGGACATTCGCGGCATCTTCTCCGATCGCGGCGATCGCGGCCCCCGAGGCCCCGGTGCCCAAGGGCCCCGAGCCCGCGGCCCCCGCGGCGGCGGCCGCGGCTGAGCGAAAGACGCTCCTTAATTCAACCAGCTAAGCAGAACCGACTGGTTAGATACCGACTAGCCACGATCGATAGCCCCACGACAACCGATAGAATGAGCCCGCGCTTCGGCGCGGGCTTTCGCGTTATGGGAGATCCGCGCCCCGCGCGATACCCTGAAACCCAACCCGCCACCATCCCGAGTCAACCCCAGGAGCCCTCATCTCATGCACCGATCCGACGCCTTGGCCTCGTCCAGCCCAGCGGGTGCTCAGCGGGCCCTCCTCGCGCTCCTCGTTCTCCTCCCCTTCGCGCTGCTGCCGGCCGCAGCCCAATCCGGTGCGACTGCGCAGGAAAGCTCGCAGCAGTCGGCTTCGGCCGCGATTCAGGAATCGGCTGAAGAAGCCATATCCCAGGCTCCGGAACAGCCTTCAGGGCAGACTTCTGAACAGAGCGCCGAGGATTCCCCGGGAGCTGCGGAGCAGGAGCTCCAGGACAACGCTGCCGGCACGGATGGCGCCGACGGTACCGACGATGCCGACAGTGCCGAGTCGCCCTCCCCCAAAACGGCCCAAGTAGAAGCTGGCGAATACGGCAGCGTGTTCAGCGCCGTCGACAGCTATCTTCAGGCCCTGCAAGAGGGCGGCGCGAGCGCCGAGAACGAGGGCGAGAGCGACGGCCCGCCGGAGGCACAGCCCCAGGATGATGCCGAGGCGCAAGCCGAAGAGCGGGAAGCCCAGCGGCGACGGGCCGCAGCGACGGCGCTGGAAGACCGGGTTCTGCTGCTGGTACGGGATGGGGACGTAGTGGCCCGAGGGCGCTACGGCCTCTACGACGAGCATCACGTGCTGCCCCTGGGGTCGGCGTCCCGCTGGCTCACGGCGCTGGTGATTCTCAAGCTCGCGGATCAAGGCTCCCTGGAGCTGGACGATCCCCTGGTGCGCTTCTTTCCCTCCGTCGCCGAGGATCAAACCGGGATCACCGTCGCTCAGCTGCTCACCGACACCTCCGGCATCAGCCCCAGCCATCCCTGCCTCGCTCTCCCCGACGCTGCCCTCGACCAGTGCGCGACCTCGATCCTGCAGCAGCCCCTCTCCGCCCCTCCGGGCCGGGAGCTGCGCCGTAGCGCAGCGGCCTACCAGGTGCTCGGCCGCATTGCCGAGCTCGCCGCCGCTGCTCCCTGGGGCACGGTGGTGAACCGCACCCTGACGGCACCGCTGGAGCTTCAGGAGCTGCGCTGGGAAGAGGGCGGCAATCCCTCCATCGCCAGCGGTGCCCGCGCCAGCGCCAGCGATCTGGCGACGGTGCTCCAGGCTCTCCAGGGCGACGCGTGGCTGAGCGAAGAAGGCCGCCAGCGGCTGCTGGACACCACCGCCCCCCGCGCCGAGGCGGTGGCCGATCCCCTCTCCTCCGGCGAACCCGGCGCCGGACTGCGCTGGGCTAGCGTACCGGCCCCCGCCGGCCAGCGGGGCACCACCCTAGAAGGGGTGATCAACGGCACCTTCGGCTCACAGCTCTGGCTCGATCCGGAGCGCAGCATCGCCGGTGTGCTGGCCACCATCGCCGCCCCGGAGACCGCAGCGGAGGTCGCCGACGTCGCCCGCCAGGCCTTCCGTGAGCATCTCGACTCGGCCTTGGAAGAGAGCGCCGCGGACGCCCGCTGAGGGAGCGCCGGAACCCCTCCCCACGGCTGAAACGTTGGCGCTTCCCCTACAACAAGCCATCGGCCGTCACCCTCACCCTCACCACCGAGGCGATTGGGGTCGAGCCGCCACCGCGACGCCTCTCTCGTCGCAGCCCCCTTGGGCGCGGCTCATTAGGCTCAGATTGGCCTGATCCTCAGGGGCGTCCGCGGATTCTCTGCGTTGGCTACCGTCTAACAAAACAAAGACTCAGCCGAAACAACGCTAGCCATACGAGGCCTAGCCACTGCCCCCCCGGCCTCCGAGCCTGCCCCAAAAAACAAAGGAGAACCGCATGGGACTTTCCCGTCTCTCCACTCTTTTCATCGCGATTCTCGTCGTCGCGATTGCCTTCCTCTTCCTTTTCAGCCGGAGCTCCAACCCAGAGACCAAAACCGGGACCGAGACCGAGACCGAGACCGAGACCGAGACCGAGACGGGCATCCAGCTCACGCCCATCGGGCAATACGACTCCGGGATCTTCGACAAAGGCGCCACCGAGATCAGCGCCTTCGATCCCGCCACCGACCGCCTCTTCGTAGTCAACGCCGCCCAGGCCACCGTCGACATTCTCGACCTCAGCACCCCGTCGAATCCCCTCAAGGTGTCCACCCTCGAGGTCTCCGCCCTCGGCGCGTCCGCCAATAGCGTGGCGGTGAAGGATGGCGTCGTCGCCGTCGCCATCGAGAACGAGAACAAGCAGGCCAACGGCGTGGTCGCCTTCTTCAACACCGACGGCGAGCTGCTCTCCTCGGTCACCGCTGGCGCCCTGCCGGACATGCTGACCTTCAACCGTGCCGGCAACAAGGTGCTGGTGGCCAACGAGGGAGAGCCCAACGAGTACTGCGAGCCGGGCCTGGAGCACGATCCCGAGGGTTCCGTCAGCATCATCGACCTCAGCGGCGGCATCGCTTCGCTGACCGACGCCGCAGTCAGCACCGCGACCTTCACCGCCTTCAACTCCGGCGCCCCGGAAGGCGTGCGCATCTTCGGGCCCAACGCCACCGTAGCCCAGGACCTGGAGCCTGAGTACATCGCCATCTCCGGGGACGACCGCACCGCCTACGTCGCGCTGCAGGAGAACAACGCCCTCGCCGTCGTAGACGTCGCCACCGCCACCACGACGGCCCTCATCCCCCTCGGCACCAAGGATCACAGCCTGCCGCAGAACGCCCTCGACGCCAGCAACCGGGATGACCAGATCCGCATCGTGCCTTGGCCCACTCACGGGATGTACCAGCCCGACGCCATCGGCACCTACATCGCCGATGGCGAGACCTACATCGTCACCGCCAACGAGGGCGACGCCCGAGAATACGAGTGTTACAAAGAGGAGAAGAGAGTCGGGAAACTGACGCTGGATCCGTCGGTCTTCCCCAACGCCGACAGCCTGAAAAAAGAAGAGAACCTCGGCCGCCTCAAGGCCTCCACTGCCAGCGGTGACGCCGATGGAGACGACCTCTACGAGACGATCTACTCCTACGGCGCTCGCTCCTTCACCATCTGGAACGCCGCCGGCGAGCTGGTCTGGGACAGCGGCAACGACATCGCGCGGATCACCGCCGCCGAGTTCCCGCAGGATTTCAATTCCCAGAGCGTCGGGTCCGATTCCTTCGACAGCCGCTCCGACGACAAGGGAGCTGAGCCGGAGGGTCTGGACATCGGTATCGTCCAAGATCGAACCTACGCCTTCGTCGGCCTGGAGCGCATCGGCGGAATCTTGATCTACGACATCACCGACCCGAAGCAGCCCTTCTTCGTCGACTACGCCTATAACCTCGCCGAGGGCAGCACCACCGAGGCCGCCGTCGGCACGCTGGATATCGGGCCTGAGGGGGTGCTCTTCATCCCTGAGAACCAGAGCCCCGTTTCCCGCGCCCTGCTGGTGGTCGCCAGCGAGGTCAGCGGCACCGTGACGGTGTACTCGGTGCTACCCCGAAGCTGAGGATCGAATCAGCGCCGGTCCGAGACGGGGCCCTCGAGCCCTCGCCCCGGGCCTGACTCTCTACGCCCGCATTCCCTGCCTTCGAGGGGGAGGCGGGCGTTTTTCTCTTGCGCTGCCGCGAACCCGCCGGGCCGCAAGAGGGGACCGCAACCATCGACGACTGTTATACTTCAACGCCCATGTCGCGCCGTCTCTTCATGATTCGCAATGCGCCGGCGGAAAACGCCGAAGCGTATGCCCTCTTCGAGGATGGAGAGGACTCCCTGCGCCCCCTCTCCCCCCACGGCGAGGAGTTGATGCAGCGAACCGCGCCGTGGATTGCTCGGCAGCTCGGCAGCTCGGCGGTGATCTGCTGTAGCCCTGCCCTTCGCACCCGGCACAGCGCCGAGATTCTCTGCGCCGCGATGCCCGAAGGATCGTCGGCAGCCTCTCCGAACCTCATGCCGGAGCTCGCCCCGGCAGAGCCAGCGATGAGCGCCCTCAGAGCACTGCATCGATTCAAAAAGGCCGAGACCATCGCCCTGGTGGGGCATGAAGAATCCCTCACCAAGCTCTCGTCGTGGCTCATCAGCGGCACCGAGAAGCCCCTCTTGGCGGTCCCGGAAGGTGGCATTTGTCAGCTCACCTTCAAGGCAGACCTCCAGGCCGGAGCCGGCAAACTACAGTGGTTCCTGCCCCCCGACCTGATCGACAAGCTGGCCTCCTGCGAGGCGCTCACTACCCCTGGAGCCGCCAGCTGATCGACTTGCCCGCCCAATGAATCATTTTCTCTTTTCCATTCGTTGTTCCTACTGAGGGTCCCTCGATGATCAAGCTTCCCCCCTTTCCCAAAGATCCCAGACGGCGAGCCAACGCTCGTCACCCTTTCCAGCTGCTGCTCCCCATCGCCGCCGCCGTCGTAGCCCTGCTGTGGACCCCGCTCCCCAGCGAGGCCCAGGAACAGAGCACCCTGCTCTTGGCCTTTAAGAATCGGGAAGGCCGGACGGTCAGCGGCCTGCTGATGGACATCGACTCCCCCAGCGGCTGCGTGGTGGAGATCGCCGACAGCGGGCCCTTTCCGCTGTGGGCCGGCGATCGCCGTACACTACGCCTCTACAACGGCCGCTTGGGCAGCGGTCGGAGCCTGCGGGTGCAGGTGGTCCACAATTGCGTCCAGGCGCCAACGGTGCAGGAGTGGTGGTGGATCGACAGCGACGGTGATCGCATCGGCGTGAAGAAAAAGGTCCCCCAGGACGCCGAGGACAAAGTGTCGGTGATCTCCGTCTTCGAAGAGGGAGTCGGAACCTACGGGCTCGCCTTCACCCTTCCTTCCGGAAGCGTCGAGCTCACCCTGCCTCAGGACCTGGTCGCCGGTGAGCGCATCAGCGGACGGGTGGCCTACCAAGTGGCCAGCGGCGGCGATGTGGACGACAACCGCCAGGCGATCGCTCGGGTCGCTGTGGAGGTCGCCGGCCGGTCCCTGGCACCGGGCAGCGGCCGCTGGTCCCTGGAGCTACCCGAAGACGGCTCTTCGGGCATCGTCGAAGTCACGCTGTGGGATGCCCGGGGCATGCTTCTGGCCGCCAACGCCGCGCCCCTTGCGGCTCAGCTAGAAGCACCTTCGGACGCCTTTCTGCTGCCGCGACTGAGCCAGGCGGGCCAGCCGTTCCGCATTCTTGGACCCTTCGATGGCAACAGCGACAATACCCAGATCAACCTCGGCGGCAACAGCGCCCTGGTGCTGGCGGAAACTCTCCGAGGCCTGGTGGTCCAGGCTCCTAACGCCCCCATCGGCGGAGCGGATCTAGAGATCCGCGAGGCCGATATCGTCGCCGCCGGAGACCTGCGAAACGTCTCCATCGATGTGCGCTCGACGAAGAGCACCATCGACGTCGGCGAGCGCCTCCAGCTCAGCATCGCCATCGCCGGGCTCGAGGGCTTACAGCAGGCCTTCGATGTTCACGTGCTCAACCGAACGGTGGGTCTTGCCCACTTCCTCGAGATGGAGCGCGCCTTCGATCTCACCATCTCCCCAGAGGTGGTGGTGGACGGAGCCTACGCTCACCCCATCACTCTGGAGGGCAGCCGCGGAGGCAGTTTCGAGATTCAGGCGGAGCTCGGCGGCCTGCGCTGAATGCCTGCCGTGAGAGCCTGCCGTGAGAGCCTGAACTCAGCCTCCCCCGCGGCAGCGGTCCCGCCTCCAGCCTGCTAACTCCAGAAGCCCCCCAGGAGGCCAGCCCGCCATGAGTAAGGTTCTCATCGCCTGCAAGAGCTGCCAGCGGCGCCTCGACGCCACCGGCCATCCTCCGGGAACCGTGCTTCGCTGCGTCTGCTCCGCGGAGGTGATCCTGCCTCCGCCCCACCGCGACGAGGCGGAGGTGGTGCGCTGCTCCAACTGCGGCGGCCCTCGCCAGGAAGGCGCCCAGCGCTGCCCTTATTGTCGGGCGGACTACACCCTCCACGAGCAGAATTTGGACACCCTGTGTCCGGTCTGCTTTCACCGCGTCTCTCAAAGCGCCCGGTACTGCCACCACTGCGGGATCCCGACGCTGCGGGACCAAACCACCGAGATCACCGAGCATCAATGCCCCGCCTGTGACGAGGAAAGCTGGCTGCGAAGCCGGCCACTGAGCTCTCCCAACGCTACTAGCGGCGAGGCGAGCCCACAGGCTTCGGCTGCCTCCCTCTCGGCTCTGGAATGCCCCCACTGCGCGGGGCTCTGGCTCTCCGCCGAGGCCTTCCGCCTGCTGGAGGAGCGAGCCTTGCAGACTACGGCTCCGCTACCCGATCTAGCGCAGAGAAAAGCTTCCACGACCCTCTCTGGAGCTCCAGCGCGGGGGACGGCAAACTTTGGCAGTGGTGGACGAGCCTATCGCCCATGCATCCACTGCGGTCGGCTGATGAATCGTCGCAACTATGGCCGCGGCAGCAGCGTGGTGATCGACAGCTGTAAGGAACACGGGGCCTGGTTCGACTTCGAAGAGCTGGCCAAGATTCTCGTCTGGCTGCGCCAAGGCGGTGCTCAGCGGCAGCGCTGGAAGGAAGGGGAGATGGCTCGGGAAGAAGAGAGGAGGAGGCGCTCCCTCGCCGAGGTCGAAGTCCCCCGAGGCATGTTTTCGAAAGCAGACTCCGGAACAAACACGATGGACGTGCTCGGCGACTTTCTTGATATCACCTCGTTGATCGGTAGCCTGACGTCCAGTCTCTTCGATTGAGACTCGCCCCTTCCCCCATCCATTAGCTCGCTATCGACGGATTCTTCGGAGACGAGGGGGCACGCCCCGCGCGAGTCGCGGCAAATCGAATCGCTCTCCCCTCGCTACGCCTTCTTCTTCAGCTACGGAGAGAAGAGCTTCCTGAGAATCCCATGGACAACTATTACGATCCCTCCCCCCTGCTCGTCCTGCGGCGCCCCCTCACCCTGGTGAGCTATCCGGAAGCCGGTCATCGCATGGTGGGCTATCAGCTCGCCGCCCGCACCGGGCTCCCCTTCGTCGATCTCGATCGCGCGACGGAACACGAGGCGGGGATGAACCAGTGGCAGGTGTTGCAAGAGCACGGGGAAGAGGGTCTCCGGCAGCTAGAGATCCGCAGCCTCGATCGCGCCCTGCGGCAGCCCCTTCCGGCGATCATCTCCCTGGGCGATCGAACGCTGATGCATGCGCCAAATCTCGAGAGGGTGCTCGCGGAATCGGATCTCGTCTACCTGCACTTCGATCTGGCGAATTACTACTGGCACCTGCGAAAGCTAGAAGAGAGCCGCGGCCGCCTCACCCACCCCTTCCTACCCCACCCGCTGGACTCCATCGACGCCCTGCGGCCGGTGGTCGACGCCAGAGCTCCGGGCTTTCAGCGAGCTCCTCACCGCCAAGAGCTGGCGGGGCAGCATCCGGCGAAGATTGCGCAACGCCTCCAGAGGGAGCTTTTGCCGCTCCTCAGCACCACCGCCGTAGGCGCTCTAAACCCCTGACTTCGCGGGGGTTTAACCGCTTCGCCACAGGGCCGTCACAAGGATCTGTGGAAACCTTGACGGCGAGTCTCCCTTCGGGTTTGCGCCGGACTACCGCCATAACCAATAAATTCATTAGAATCAAACACTTAAGAAGATTGCACAAAGCATTGTTCAATGCGTAGAAAGGGCAGTAGAACCGCCACTTTGCTGTCATTTCACCAGGGTTCTCCACAGAGTTTTCCACAGGAGCTGTGGAGAACGCATGCTATCGTCCCCGGTCATGAGCGATACCCGGATCTTCGTCGTGGAAGACGAGCCCGACATTGCCGAAGTGCTGCAGTCCAATCTCGAACGAGAGGGCTTTGGAGTCTCGGTTTTTAATCGTGGAGACGCCGCGCTGGAGGCGATTCGCCAGACTCCCCCCAGCCTGATTCTGCTCGATCTGATGCTCCCCGGACTCGATGGCCTCGACCTCGCCAAGCTGCTCAAGCAGGAGAAGAGCACGGCGCGGATCCCGGTGGTGATGCTCACCGCCAAAGATGAAGAGGTGGACCGCATCGTCGGCTTGGAGCTGGGGGCCGATGACTACATCAGCAAGCCCTTCAGCCCGCGGGAGGTGATGCTGCGCATCAAGGCGGTGCTACGCCGCGCCCCGCAGCCGCGAGAGGAGAAGGAGCTGCTGGAAGTCGGCGGGATCCGCCTCGACATCCCGGGCCATCAGCTCTTCGTCCGCGACAAGGCCCGCTCCCTCACCGCGACGGAATTCCGCTTGCTCAAGGTCTTGATGGAGCGCGCTGGGCGGGTGCAGACCCGGGGACGGCTGCTGGCGGATGTTTGGGGCTACGCAGAGGAAGTAGACAGCCGCACCGTCGATACCCACATTCGCCGGCTTCGCCGCAAGCTAGAAGGAGAGTCTGGCCGGATCGAAACGGTCGTCGGCGTCGGCTATCGCCTGCGGACCTGAAGGTCCTCGGTGCCGCGCCCCCGGATTCGATCCTGAGTCGAGCTTTCCGCTATGGGTTTCCTACCTTCCTTTCGCATTCGACTGACTTCTTTATGGCCTGCGCTCTCCGCCCTGGCGGCGGCGACGCTGCTGCTGTGGTGGCAGCTGCCGTCCACCTTGGGAGGCGTCGCCACCGAGCAGATGCTCGCTACCGCCAGGGCCCACGCCAATATGGTGCGTACCTTCGACGGCCTCGAAGGGCCGCAGCTTCAGGTCGCCCTGCAGCGCCTGGTGGCGGGCCAATCTCAGCAGCTGACCCTCATCGCCGCCGACGGTAGGGTGCTCGCCGACAGCAGCAAGACCTACGACGGTCTGCTGGCGATGGAGAACCTCGGCCTCGAGCCCGAGGTTGCCCAGGCTCGTCAATGGGGCTCCGGCACCGCCGTTCGTCAACGTCCCCAGGATCACGCCGACCACGCCTTCGCCGCCATCGAGATCTTCACCCAGGCCGGTGAGCGCCGAGTGCTGCGGGTTTCCCAGCCGCTGGGTCAGCTGCGCACCGTTCGGCAGAGCCTCGCCCGCGCCATGGCCGGGGCCACCACCGTCGGCCTGCTGGTGATCGCCCTGGTCTCTTGGTACCTGGATCGCCGCTTCTTCCGGCCCATGACCCGAATCATCGACGGCGCCGGCGAGCTCGCCGGCGGCGATCTGGCGGCCCGGATCCGCCCACCGCGCCAGAGCGATCTCGGCCGCCTCGCCGGCGTCCTCAATCATCTCGCCTCGCGCCTCCAGGCCCAGGTGGGCGAGCTTCAGGGGGAACGCAACCAGCTTCGGGCGATCCTCTCCTCGATGTCCGAAGGGGTGCTGGTCACCGACTCCGACGGTCGCGCGCTGCTGGCCAATCCGGCCTTCCTTCACCTCTTCGGCCATACCGGTTCCATCCGCGGCTGGAGACCGCTGGAGATCTCCCGCCAGCCGGACCTCGACCAGGTGATCCGCTTCACCCTCGCCGACGGGGCAGAATCAGTGCATCAGCGCCAGCTACGCACCCCGGAGGAACGCTCGGTGGTGCTCACCGCCGGCGCGCTGAAGGGAAGCGGCGGCGTGGTGGTGGTGGCCCGCGATGTCACCGAAGAAGATCGCACCATGACCATGCGGCGGGAATTCGTCGCCAACGTCTCCCACGAGCTCAAAACTCCTCTCTCGGCGATCCGCGGTTATGCCGAAACCCTGGAGGACTGGGCGCTGGAGGACCCCGAGACCTCGCAGCGCTACCTCGGCCGGATCCTCGCCCAATGCCAGCGCCTCCAGCTGCTGCTGGATGACCTCTTGACCCTCTCTCGCCTGGAGGGCACCGCCGAAGCACCGCGCCTCGAGCTGATCGATCTCGAAGCCCTCACCTACCAGGCCCGGGAGCTGGTCTCCGCCGCCGCCCAAGATCGCAAAGTAGAGATTCTCATCGAGCCCCACGGCTCCCTGCCTCAGATCGAGGGGATCTACAACGACCTCGAGCGGATGCTGGTGAACCTGCTGGAGAACGCGGTGAAGTACAACCACCCAGGGGGCGAGGTCTTCGTTCGACTCGACATCGAGGACGAGGATGTCGTGCTGGAGGTCGAGGACACCGGCATCGGAATCCCCCACGAAGCCCTACCCCGCATTTTCGAGCGCTTCTTTCGAGTCGACTCGGGGCGCGCCCGTACCCAGGGCGGGACTGGCCTCGGCCTCTCCATCGTCAAACATATCGCTCAGGGTCACGGCGGCACGGTCGAGGTGGAGAGCGTCACCGGAGAAGGCTCCACCTTCCGAGTGTTCCTCCCCTGGAAGGCCGAGGATCCAGAAAACACCGGGTTCGTGAACCAAGGCGGCAACGGGAAAAGCCTCGGCCCGAACGATCCGCGGGAATCTAGCCCCCGGCTCCACCGGCGCGCCACCTCGGACCCTCGACTCGGCTACGGCATGGCTCGGGTCACCGCCGCTCGACGACGTTAAAGAAAGGCGCGCTGAAGAGGGCTACCGTCAGGAGCTCGTTCTCGCCTACTGCCGGAAAGCCCGCACGATCCGATCTCCGACCTCCAGCTGGTCGAGGAATTCATCTCCTTCCACCACCTGGCCGAAGAGGGTGTAATTCCCATCCAGGTGAGGGGTGGGGATATGGGTGATGAAGATCTGGCAGCCGCCGGTGTCTTTGCCCGCCTTAGGCATCCCGACGCCTCCGCGGCGGTACGGGCGCTGGGAGATCTCGTCTCGCACCACGTAGCCGGGGCCGCCCCAGCCGTCTCCCCGCGGGTCGCCTCCCTGGACGACGAAGTTGGGCACCACCCGATGCCAAATGAGGCCGTCGTAGAAGCCTTCGTCCACCCGCTGGAGGAAGCTCGCCACGTGAATCGGAGCCTCCTGCGGGAAGGTCTCCACCACCAGGCTTCCCTTCTCGGTTTCTAACACCACCCGGGATTGACCGCTCACCGCTTCACCGAGCCAGGGGGAGAGCTCCGGCGAGCCGGCGGCGGCGACTTCTGGGGCGCTTTCCCCAAGCTCCGCCAAGGCCGCTCGGGCTCGGCTGCGTACCGAGGGGGCCGGATCCTCCGCCGCGATCGCCCGCAGCTCGGGAACCACCTTCGCCTCGGGCCCGCTGGCCAGAGTGTCGGCGATCTGCTCCCGCACCTCGATCCATTCCACTCCGGGGGATTGGGCATAGGCGCTGCGCAGGGGATCTACCCAATAGCCGGAGGAGCCCAGGGACGGACCGGCCTCCAGGCGCCGACCGAGAACATCGACCGCGGTACCGCGCACCGCCAGATCCCCTTCGTTCAGGGCGTCCGTCAGCAGGGTCCCGGCGATCTCCCGAGTGGAGGCCGGCGCCGCGACGAGGGACTCTTCGTCCAGCTGTCCGAGGGCCGCCACCACCGCCGCCCGCACCCGGCGGTCTTCCTCTTCCCAGGCCCTCACCAAAACGTCGAGGGCATCGGCAGCGCTCCCCAAACGCGGAGCCGCCGTGGCCGCCGCCACCTGCAAAGTCCAGGGACCTTCCTCCAGCGCCGAGAAAATCAGGTCCCGCGAGCTTCCACCGAGGCGCCGCGCTAGAGCCCGCAGGGCCGCCGCCCGCACCGTCGGCGAGGGATCTTCCTCTAAGAAGGTCTCGAGGGTCGCCTGGGAGGATGCATCTCCCCGCAGGCTCCAGGCTCCCGCCACCGCCGTGCGCACGTGGAGGGAGGCATCGGAAGCCGCCGCCGCCGGCAGCGCCTCGGTCCAGCCGAGGGCGGTGAGAGCCTCCACCGCCGCCGTCCGCACTCGGGCGCTCTCATCCCCCAACACCAGCGCCGCCAGCGTACCCCGGGCCGACGCTAGGTTCTCCTCTCCCACCGTGGTCGGCGGAGTGGCGACGCGGCCGAGACCGCGCAGCGACCACAGCCGAGTCCATTCATCGGTGGCCGAGGTCGCCGCCAGCAGGCCATCCCAGGCCTCCGGCTGAGCGTAGCGGGAGAAGTAATGGGCGGACATCTCCCTCACCGTGGTCGAGGAATCCGCCAGGCCTGCCTCGAGGGCGTCCAGCGCGACCCCTGGAAGCACCGCCGGTGCCTCCACCTCGCGCCGCCAAACCGGAGCGAAGCGCAACCGGAACAACGCGTGGGCCGCCGCCGCCCGCACCGCGGAATCCTCCGCTTCCCGCAGATAGGAAGCGATGTCCTGAGCCCTGGAAGAGGCTTCCGCCGCTGGCGTCACCTTCCCCAGGGCCTCGAGGGCCAGGGCCTGCAAAGCCGGCTCCTGCTCCTGCTGCAAAATCTCCGCGAGCCGACGCCGCGGCTCCACCGGCACCCGATTGCCGCTCTCCAAGCCCAGCTGCCCAAAGGCGAAGAGGGCCACTCGCCGCAGCTCCGTCGGCAGCTCCGGCTCCGCGGCAGCGATGAGCGCCTCGGCATAGGCGGGGTCCTGAATCCTGCCCATGGCCTGCGCTGCCCGTACTCTCAATCCCAGCTCACCGCTGGCGAGCACCTCCTTCAGAGGGTCGGAATCCTTCACCCGCTGATCTTCCAGGCGAACGATGTCGGCGATGCTCTCCACCCCGTCGATGGAGGGATCCCGCTCCGCGGGAGACGAGCATCCAGCGAGAGTCATGGCCGCCAAGATCATCACGGTGAGGCACGCTACCGCGCCAAGGGGCAAACGCACGGCTCCCCCACGACTGCGGACACCGACTGCGGCAAGATCACTTCGGGACTGCATCACTTCGGACTGGATTCTTTTGGACTGGATTCTTTTGGACTGCATTGTTTTGGACTGTGTCGTATGGCATTGCATAAACGCCTTATACCCCGTCTCCCGGCAAAGGTCCAGGCCGCCGCGGCCGCCGGGGGCCCGCGCCCCAGCGCCTGCTATGCTCCCTCCCTTCCCACTCCCTCCACCCTCTACCGACGAGACTCCATTCCATGTCCCGCTTAGAGATTCACCGTCCAGAAGACCTCCACTCCCTGCTGCAGGAGAGCGATCGCGCCTTCCGCGATGTCGTCTTCCAGAGCCTGGACCTCCACGGCGTCGCCGATACCCTGGTGCAGCGCGGAATCCAGGGGGCGGTGCTCCTCGGCTGCACCGCCAGCGCCGAAGAGCTAGAGCACCTGGTGCGCGCCGGGGCGCTGATCTTCCCCCGCCTGCCCCACGTGCCCTACGACACCTATCGGGTACACCTCTACGAGCCCCAGGAGCTGCTCGCCGGCTATTCCTCCGGCGGCAGCGGCAGCGACGGCCACGGCAAATCCCTCGACGGCCGCATCTATCAGCACTTCCTAGACGTCGGAGGGGCTCGGCCTCACAGCCTCATCGACGCCATGGCGCAGCGACTTCACGACGCCGCCATCACCGACGCCATTGCCGACTACCTGCGCGGACAGCACGTGGTGGGCATCATGGGCGGCCACGGCCTGTCGCGCCACAGCGAGGGCTACGCCGCCATCGCTCGTCTCGCTCGCCGCCTCGCCCGCGGCGGTTTCCTGCTGGTCTCCGGCGGCGGTCCCGGAGCGATGGAGGCCACTCACCTCGGCGCCTGGTTCGCCCCCCGGGCCAACGAGGACCTGGAGAGCGCCCTGGCGCTGCTGGGGGAAGCTCCCCACTTCGAGCCCATCGATCCCTGGGTCGACGCCGCGCTGGAAGTGCGACGCCGCTTTCCGCTGCCCGCTGACCCAGCCGGGCGACCGCAGCAGGGCGCCAGCCTGGGGATCCCCACCTGGCATTACGGCCACGAGCCCTCCGCCCTCTTCGCCCCGCGCATCGCCAAATACTTCGCCAACAGCCTGCGGGAAGACGGCCTGGTCTCCGTCGCCAGCGGCGGTCTGATCTTCGCCCCGGGAAGCGCCGGCACCATTCAGGAGATCTTCCAGGACGCCTGCCAGAACCACTACCTCACCGAGGGCTTCGCCAGCCCGATGCTCTTCTATGGCGAGGGCTATTGGAGCTGGAATCACCCGGTCTTCCCCCTGCTCTCCCGCCTCGCCGCCGGCCGCCCCTACGCCCAATACCTCGCCATTACCGACTCCCAGGACGTCATCCTGAAGCGCCTCCAGGCCTTCCGGGATGAGCTCACCGCCCGCCGCCAAGCCCCGGCCTCAGGAGAAGACCATGACCACTGAGCCCAGTGAATCCGCCGCCCCTCAGCCCCATCCCCAACCCGTAGTGCTGCCTTGGATCGGCCTGCTGCGCACCAATCAATTCCTCATCAAGCAGTGCTTCGCCGAGATCAGCGATCAGGACGCCCGCTTCGCGCCCCCCTGCCGAGGTGAGGGCAGCGAGCTCAACTCCCTCATTTTCCTCGCCCTGCATATGCTCGATGCCCGCGCCTACCTGGTGCGGCTGGCCGGCGGGGACGGCGATCACGCCTTCAGCCCTCTCACTCGCGGAGCTCGTAGCCAAAGCGATCTCGACCTCGCTGCCCTTCCGTCGCTGCCGGAGGTGCTGGCGGAGCTGAAGGTCGTCCACCGGCGCCTGGAAACCACTCTCGCCGGGGTCAGCGAAGAGCAGCTCGCCGCCGAGGTGGACTTCCCCGCCCCGCTGCCGGATAAATCCCTCCTCGGCGTGCTCGCCTTCCTCAGCCAGCACGACAGCTATCACCTCGGCCAGCTGGCCTACATTCGCCGGCTGCTGGGCTATCCGCCGATGAGCTATACCTGAGGGGCCGCTAGGACCCGTCCCGAGACCCCATCTAGAGAACCCCGTCGAGGCCCAATCTAGGCTCGCCGACTAATCCTTCGGCGCCCGCACCATCACCGAGCGGGCCCGCCATAAAGGCTCGCTCCACCCAGCCTCGCCGAAGATCTGCGCCCGCTGCCGAGACTCCTCAGGAGATCGGGCGTTGTAGAGCAGTCGCCAGGATTCATCCGCCGTCAGGCGGACGGTGGTCGTCGGCGCGTTGGGAGCTCCTTCCCAAAGAGACCACCCATCAGCTTCCCCGCGCAGCGTCCAGGCGCCGAGCTCCTCTCCCGCCTCTTCTCCTCTTTCCGCTTCGACACCATCCCCCGCGACCAAGAGGGTGACGGTGGTGCCCGCAGGCGCCTCGACTCCAGAGTAGGTCCGAGGTAAGGCCCGCACGGAGAGATCCAGCAGCGGCTTCAGCCACCGGGCCTCCAACAGCCGGGGCGCGCCGACGGCATCCCGCAGCTGCATTTGATGGTGCCAGTACTCGGTGTACTGACGCCCCACGTGCATCCACTGGCGGCTCTCGTCCACCCCCGCCCAATCCACCGCGAAGGTCGCCTCCCCCTCCAGCGGCTGCGACTCCAGCACCTCCACCGCCTGCTGACCGACGAGATCCAAAAGGTCCACCAGCAGCCGGGGGCTCAAACGCCTAGCAGCACGCACCCAATCCGCGTTGAGCCCGTCGAGGAAGGCAACGAGATCCTCATAGCCCCTGATCTCAGCGTCGGGGGGCGGAAGATGCCCATCCCGAATCACCGCCACGTCCCGCGCCATCACGTCTAGCAGGTGGGCGACCACGTCCCGCACCCTCCAGGCGCCGGCCACCGTGGGGAGCACCCAATCCTCATCCCTAAAACCTTGCAGCAGGTCCAGGAGCTCTCTGTGGAGAGGCTGGAAGAGGGGGCGGGTATCGAGGGCTTCGAGAGTCTTCATTTGTCGAGCCTAGCGTGTCCTTAGCCTTCTCTACTCGTCCGCTAGCAAGCTTCCACGATCAAGGTTCCGTCAGCGTCCAGCTGGTGGTGTTTCCGCCCTCGAAGCCGTCCTCGAAGATGGGATCCAGAGACCCTACGCCGGTGTTGTAGAACACCAGGATCGAGGGATCGCCGGAGAAGCCGGCGACGAGGTCGGTGCGCCCATCGCCGTTGAGGTCGCCGAAGGCTAGAGCGGTGCCGGCGCCGGCCCCGTTGTAGGACCACGACGGGGCACTCGAGAGAGTTCCGCCATCGTTGAGGTAGAGGTTGATCACGCCGTTGGAGAAGTGGATCTCGGCGAGGTCCTGGTCGCCGTCATCGTCGACGTCGGCGAAGCGCAGGTCGCTGTGGCCGAAAAAGGTGCCGGTGGCGGACCAGGTCTGGGCGAGGGTGCCGGCGGTGTTGGTGTAGAGCAGGGTGGGATCGTGGCCAAGGGCGAGGTCCGGCGGCGCGGTGCCGTCGAGGGCGGCGAAGGCGACGCCTTTGTCGGTATCGGTATCGCCGGTGGTCCACGCGGGGGTGGTGGCCAGGGTGCCGGCGACGTTGCGGTAGACACCGCTCTCGAAGTTTGCCCACTTGGAGACCGCCACATCCACCCAGCCGTCGTCGTCATAGTCGCCGGTGGAAAAGAAATTCTGGATCGAAGACTCGGCGGAAGACCAGCTGGGCGCCGTCTCCAGCACGCCATCGTCGTTCTCGAAGAAATGCATCGGCCGGAAGGGATCGTTGGTGCGCCCCTGATTGGCGGTCAGCAGGTCGAGATCCTCGTCGCGGTCGAAGTCGAAGAGCAGGCCGTAGTTATTCCACACCGAATCCTGGGACGACCACCCTGGAGAGGTAGAGAGCCCACCCAGGCTGTTGAAGTAGATCACCGAGGGCGGAAAGCTGCCGCCGCCGTTGGCGGCGAAGATATCGAGCAGATCATCCCCGTCGACGTCCCCCACCTGGATATCCCCGGTAGAGACCTCGTCCGCCGAAACCCAGGAGGGGTTGGCCTCCAGCCCGGAGCCGGTGTTGAAGTACACGAGATTCTCCCAATCCTCGTAGGGCGGGAAGGAGTTGGAGATGTAGCAGCCGACGGCGAGATCCAGCCCCGGCTGATCGTCCAGCTGCCCGAGAGCCAGGCCTCCCACCTGCCGCCGCAGGGTATTGCTCCAGTCCGGGGCGGTGCCGAAAGGCGCCGAAGCCCCCTCCCTCACCCGCTGCCGCGCCGCCCGCTGCGATTCCGCCGAAAGGGTGAGAGGCGGCGCCTGGGAGACGAAGGCCGAGACCAGGGCGTCGTCCGAGATCACGATCTCCCAGGGGCCGACGAGCTCCGGCGGCGCTCCGTGGCTGCTCTGGGCGCTAAGGGGCGAGGCCCCAAGAGCCCCTACGCCGAGGGCTAACAAGAACAAGCCTACGGGCCATCTCAGCTGGCGAAATGGCGCCAGAGAATCGAGGCCCTGAGAAGAAGTAGGGCGAGCAGAAGTTGGTAGACCGTAGCGACGAGACGCTGTAGAGCGGCAGAGGAAGAGCAGCATGGATCGAGGCTCCTGTGGAAGAGTCGGCAATCCGAGGCGGTCGGGGAGTCTTGGCGTCAGTTTAACAACAGCGCAGCTGATCAAAGACCACAGCGCAGCTGATCAAAGACCACAGCGCAGCTGATCAAAGACCACAGCGCAGCTGATCAAAGACCACAGGCCACAGCCTAGCCTCCCCTTCGCGACGGCGCTGCCATCGCGGATCAAAGCCCTTCCCCGCTGCCGTAGAGCCAAGAGTTCATGCTAGGATGACATGCACTGAACCACCTCGACGATTTCGCAAAACGACCACGCTAGGCCCCGGTGTCCGAATCCCGCCAACCGCCCCACCGCTCCCCCTCACCGAGTTCTGCCGGTGAGCCTCGTGGAGCCGCGGCGTCCTCCGGCTCTGGAAAGCTGCAGCCAGCACCAGATTCCCTCAGCCCGCTGCTGGCGGAGGTGGATTCCCTGATCCATCTGGCGCGACGCTTTCAGGAGCAGCAGATGTACGCCGAGGCGGGGGAGCTCTACCTGCTGGCGCTGCGGCTGGATCCACAGAACCGCGGCCTGCGGGCGGCGCTGGCCCAGGTGCGGCGCATGCAGCAGGAGCTGCCGGATCGGCGGCGCACCCCGGCGGAGGTGGCCCGGGAACAGGCGCGGCGAGACGCCATCGACGGCGCCCACTTCCTCGGCCTGGCGCATCTCTACGCCGACAAGGGGGAAGATCTCCACGCTCTGGAATGCCTCGGCGTCGCCAAGGCCAAGGCTCCGGGCCTGAGTCCGATCTACAAGCTGGAAGGGCGCATCCTCGCCCGCCGCGGACGCCACGGAGAGGCCGCCAAGGAGCTCGCCAAGGCCCTGCGCTACAACCCCTTCGACCGCAACGCTGCGGAGCTGCTCTCCCGCGCCCATTACGAGCAGCGCAAGTACCGCGCCGCCCTGGAGGCGGCGATTCGCGCCTTCCTGCTGCTCAACGAGGGGGACGACCAGGGGGCCGAGCGCCTGCGGCGACGCATCCAGACCTTCAAGCGCGCCCTGTCCTACGACAACGCCGAGCTGGCCCTGCTCTTCCGCCGCGGTCAGGAGCACCTGAACCTCTCCTTCGATCGCCTGCAGTGGCATCGGGAGCGCTTCCTCGAAGACGGCGGCCGCTTCGCCGGCGGCTTCAGCGCCACCGTGCCCTCCCGCGGCCCCGGCAACGGTGGCCTCATCGACATGATCCAGCGCATCCACGAGCTCGGAGCGCTGCCGGATCTCGGGGAGTCAGAGGTCATTCAGATCTCGCGCTTCGCGGAAGCACGCCCGGTGGCCCGGGAAGAGATCATCTTTCGCGACGGCCAGCCGGGCTCGGACCTCTACCTCATCGAGCACGGCGAGATCTCCCTGCGCAAGGAGACCGCCTACGGCCTCTTCGAGCATCGGCGCCTCGGCCCCGGCCGAATCTTCGGCGAGACCAGCTTCGCCGGTGGCGCTCAGCGGGCCTGTGACGCCGTCGCCACCGAACCCAGCACCCTGCTACGCCTCGACGCGGCGGGCCTTTACCGCCTGGTGGAGGCCGATACCGAGCTTGGGGTTCGTCTCTACAGCGGACTGTGGAGTGCCCTGGCCCGCAAGCTGCGGGGAGCCAACGAGCATCTCAAGGAGTTCTTCCCCTCCGGCGAAGAGCAGGTCGCCGCCCCCCGGGCCCAGGCTCCCCAAGCTTCGGCGCCTCAGGCCCAGCGGGTGCAGATGGACGAGCGCGAGAAGATGCGGGTGCTCGAAGAGCAGGGGCTCAGCCCCTCGGAGCTTCGCGGCCTGGCCAGCTTCAGCCGCGAGAAGCGCTTCTCCCCCGGCGAGCCCCTGTTCCGGGAAGGCGATCGGGGGGACGAGATGTATATCGTGATGCAGGGACGGGTTCGCATCAGCAAGCAGATCCCCGGCATCGGCGAAGAGGCTCTGGCGATCCTCAAGCGGGGAGAATTCTTCGGCGAGATGGCCCTGCTGGACGACCAACCACGCTCCGCCGACGCCCGCGCCCACCAGGGGCCGCTGACGGTCCTCGCCCTGGACGGCGAAGACTATCGGCGCATCCGCGATGAATTGGACGCCCAAGCAGGGCTAGAGATCCTCAAGCTGCTCTGCCGTCTGCTCGCCGGGCGACTGCGGGAGATCGACGCCAAGCTGGTGAGCTGGCGGATCTTCGCCGGCCCGGAAGCCAGCGAAGATCAGAACATCGTCACCTTCCCCGGGCGCGGTCCCTCGGCCAGCTGAGAGCCGCGCCCCGACTGAGACGCCCCGACTGAGACGCCCCGACTGAGACGCCCCAACTGAGGTAGGCCCGTGAAGAAGGGCCAATGAAAACGGGCCATTGAAGACCGGCCAGTGAAGACCGGCCAGCGGAGACCGGCCGCCAAGCAAGATCTAGCGAACGAGGCCCAGCGAAGAAAACTCAGCTAGGAAAGCTCAGCTGATACGTCCATCCATTCGACGACCCATCAGCACTCTCTATTCGATGACCACAACGCCCGTCGCTCCCGATCGCTCCACGGCGGCCCTCCTGGACCTGCTGGAGTCCAGTCATGGGGCAATCTGCCAGACCCTGGAGCGCTTCGACATCGAGACCGAAGAAGCCGACGAGATTCTCGACGAGCTGGCGATGGTGCTGGCCCACCGCTTCGATCAGCTGAGCGATCCCCGCCGCTGGCTCCTCAGCACCCTCGAGCGACGCTGCTTGCTCTCTCTCCACCATCGCCGCGAGACCCTAGCGCGGCGCACCGAGCTGGAGATCGAGGAGTGGCTCGACGTGCACCCAGAAGCCTTGAGGGAACAGCGACACCAGCAGCTCCAGGAGCTCATCGACCGGCTACCGCGGGCCAGCCAGCGAGTGCTGAGACGCCGCTGGCCGCTAGAGGAAGATATCCCCATCGCAGCGCCCCCTCCCCCCGCCGCCATCGGCCCCTCGGGACGGCGCATCGATCCCATCCTGCGCTGCCTCCACCAGCTGCTGCACACCGCCCTCGACCGCTGCGTAGACGCCTAGTTCAGCCGAGCGATCCGCCGAACGAGCAGCCCGTCAAGAGAGTAGGCCGAAAGCAAAATCCCTCTCCAGCGCCAGCGCGCGGGAGAGGGATTTTTCACCGTGGCCGAACGGAGCGCCCCGAGGTTGAGGCAGCTCATCCAGCGGCTGTTATTGACGCAACACCGACCAGGGATCTACCTGGGTCGCCCGCCGCGCCGGGATAAAGCTGGCAAAGATGCTCAGCAGGGCGAGAGTGAGGCAGACGGTGAGCACCACCGGCAGGTCCGATGGAGACACTTCGAAGAGCATCGCAGCGAGGAAGCTCGAGGCCATCTGCAGCACGCCGAAGGTGAGCACCAGGCCGATGCCCACCCCCACCAGGCCGAGAATCGCGCCTTCTTTCAGCACCAGGCCCAGCACATCCGACTGTCGGGCGCCGAGAGCCATGCGCAGGCCCAGCTCCTTCACCCGGCGGGTGACGGCGTAAGAGATCACGCCGTAGATGCCCACCGCGGCGAGCACCAGGGCCACCACCGCCAGCAGCGCCATCAGCCACATCCAGGCTCGCGGCTGCTTCACGCTGCCGTCGATCAGCTCTTTCGCGGTCCTGATGTTGCCCACCGCAAGCTCCGGATCGATGCTGCGAATGGCGTCCACCGCCGGCTTCGAGACGGCGTGGGGAGTGCCGTCGGTCTCGATGACGAAGGTCGCCATGCGCCACACGCTCTGGTAAGTCGGGAAGTAGAGCTCCGGCTCGGCCTCTTTGTCGAGACCGTTCTGGCGCACGCTGGCCACCACGCCGACCACTTCCCGCTCCCCCGGAGGCAGCATACCGCCGGGGCCGAAGTTGACCTCCAGCTGCACCCGCTCCCCCACCGGATCCTGGTTCGGCCAGTAGCGCTGAGCGGCGGCTTCGTTGATCAACACCACGCCGGGAGCTTCCGCGTTATCCCGCTCCTCGAGCTCGCGACCGCGAAGCAAGGGGATTCCCAGGGTACGGAAATAGCCCGGGGTGATGGCCTGCACCAGCACCGGCTTGCGGTCGTCGGGACCGTTGGCCGCCTGGCCGACGATCTGCATCCCGGCGGTGCCGCCATCGCTGGTCAGCGGCAGCTTCCAGGTGGTGGCCGCCGAGCGCACCCCCGGAAGAGTGCGAATCTCCTCCAGCGAGCGCTGGAAGAAGGCGGTGGTCTGGTGCGGCTGGGGGTAGCGGATGGGAGGGAGGTGAACCTCCATGGTGAGAACGTTCTTCGGGGTGAATCCGGGATCCACCGAGAGGAGCTGGGAGAAGCTCTTGATCAGCAGACCGGCGCCGACCAACAGGGTCAGAGCGACGGCGATCTGCATCACGACCAGAAAGCGACGCATGCGAACGCCGCGGGCAGTGCTCTTACTCATGATTAGGCTCCGTCCTTGAGAGCTTCGTTGAGGTTCTGCTGGGTGAATTGATAGGCCGGCGCCAGGCCGAAGAGAATGCCGCTCACCAGGCTCACTCCGGCGGCGAAGAAGAGCACGAAGGAGTCGAGGCGAATCTCGTTGACCCGAGGCAGCTGGCTCTGCACCATCGGCAGCAGGGATTCCAGCGCGAACCAGGCGAGGATCAGGCCGAAGGTGCCTCCGACCAGCCCCAGCAGCATGCTCTCGGTGAGGAATTGGCGCAGCAGCCGAATCGGACCGGCGCCCACCGCCATGCGGATGGCGGTCTCCGCCCGCCGAGTGCTGGACTTCGCCAGCATTAGGTTAGCGACGTTGGAGCAGGCGATGAGCAGCACCAGGCCGACGGCGCCCCAGAGCACCAGCAGCGCCGGGCGAACGTCGCCGACGATCTTGTTCTCCAGGGGAGTCAGCCAGACGCCACGCCCCTCGGAGGTCGCCGGATAGCGGCCCTCGAAGGCCCGGGCGAGGCTATCCATGCCGTCTTGGGCGCCCTGTAGCGAGGTATCCGCCTTGATCCGCGCCACCACGCTGAGGAAGTTGAAGTTGCGGGGCGCCACGGTGGCCGGAATGGCCCCGGGGTTCCACACTTCGGTGCCGTCGGGGAAGTCGAAGCCCGGCGGCGCGATGCCGATGATCTCGGCCTGATTGCCGTCTACCTTGAAGGTCTTGCCGATGGCGTCGTGGGAGCCGCCGAACCAGCGCTGCCACAGGCCGTAGCTGATCACCGCGACGCCGTTGCGGCCGGGCTGATCCTCTTCCATGGTGAAGCCTCGGCCGTAGAGGGGTTGAACGCCCATAACGTCGAAGAACTCCCCAGAAACCGAGGTCGCCACCAGTCGCTCAGGCTCCGCGACTCCGGTGGTGGTGGACTGGAAGGGGAAGTAATAGGACATCCCGGAGAACACCTTGTTCTCGTCGCGCCAGTCGTAGAAGTTCGGTGCCGAGACCGGCAGCAGACCGGGAGCATCCCGGCCCGCGATCACCAGGTTGCCTTCTTCCATCAGGCGTTCGGACACCGTCACCAGCTGATGGGGCTGGTCATAGGGTAGAGGCTGAATCAGCACTCCCTTGACGATGGAGAAGATCGCCGTATTGGCGCCGATACCGAGAGCCAGGCTGAGCACCGCTATGGCGGTGAAGCCCGGCGAACGCAACAGCATTCGCGTGCTGTATTTCAGATCTTGGGTCCAGGACATAGTGGAGTCCTCCCTCCTCGTCCTCTCCCCGCGAGGCAACGCCTCGGGGGCTTCGTCATTCCTCGTGGGACTCCGCCGCCGCCACCTGTTGGTGCTGGGACGGAGCGTGATGATGATGGTGCTCGTCGTGGGCCCCCGGCGCGTCGCCGCGGGGGAAGGTATAGCGGGGCAGGTCTTCCGGCAGGGCGATGCCGATGCCCTGATGGATGCGGTAGGCCCCGCCGGGCTCAGCGCCCGTGAAGATCTCTGCGCTGCCGCCACCGGACCAGGTCACGGTGATGGACTCCACCGACTCCGCATCTCCGAGGCCGATGTTCTGGCGTAGCGGTGAGGCGCCGAAGGTACCGCCGGAACCCACCGTGGCGTAGATCGAGCGACTGGAGCCATTCGGGCGCTTGACCTGGACCTCGATTCGGCTACCGATGGCGGAACGCGGCGCGCTGGTGCCCTGCAGGAACAGGGTGATGGTGGAATTCTCGATGCCCGGGTTCTCGAACAGGGCGTTCTGGTAGACGTCGCCGGAGTAGGCGCCGCCGAGGACGGCGTAGACGTCCTGGTCGCCGTCGTTATCGAAGTCCGCAAAGGCGATGCCGTGGCCCTTCTGCAGGTGCCCGAAGCCACCGGCGGTGGTGATGTCCCGGAACACTCCGCGGTCGTTGCGGAACATGCGGTTCGGCACCAGGGTGGAGAGGGCCGGCTCGCCGGTGCCGAAGTAGGCATCCATGTAGCCGTCGCCGTCGAGGTCTCCGAAGTTCGCCGCCATCGCCAGCAGCGGGCGGGCGAGGCCGCTGAGCACGGTGGCGTCCTCGAAGCGGCCGTTACCGAGATTGCGGTAGAGACGGGGCTGTTCCCCCTTCTGGGGCAGGCCGAGGTAATCCGCGGCGATGGTCGGCAGGCTGTTGGCGACGAAGCCGAGGAAGGGGGCTACCAGCAGATCTTCGAAGCCGTCGTTGTCGTAATCGAAGAACCAGGTGGCGAAGCTCATCTTCGGCTCGGCGACGCCGGCGGAAGCGGTGATGTCCTCAAAGCGGGGAATGCCGTCTTCCCCGGGACCGAGATTGCGGTACATCACGTTCGGCATGCCGAAGCGGGAGAGGTAGAGATCCGGCAGGCCATCGTTGTCGATGTCGCCGAAAGTCGCTCCCTTGACGAAGCCCGGAGCGGCCACCCCGGCGGGGCCGGCGGCCTCGGTGAAGGTACCGTCACCGTTGTTGAGGTAGAGCTCGCAGAGGTGGAAAGTCGGCGCGTCTGGCGGTCCGAAGCTCTCGTTGCCGATGAAGAGGTCGAGGTCGCCGTCGGCATCTACGTCCGCCCAGTCGGCGGTCTGAGTGGGGTGCTCCGAGTCCAGCCCGGCGGCGGCGGTGACGTCCTCGAAGGTGCCGTCGCCGCGGTTGCGCAGCAGGGAGTTCGGCACGTTGCCCTGCTCGAAGATCCCCAGCCACGCTCCCCGCAGCACCATGGCGTCGGTGTGGCCATCGTTGTCGAAGTCCGTCTGGATCAGGTTCAGGCCACCGATGAGCCCTTCCAGGCCCGCGGCCTCGGTGCGCTCTTCAAAGGTGCCGTCCCCCTTCGCCTGGAAATAGCGCAGCGGGTCCGAGGGGCCCCAGGAGGAGACCATCACGTCCAGCAGGCCGTCGCCGTTGAAGTCCTCGGCGATGGAGCCACCGGCCAGGCCGATGGCCGCCACGCCGGCGGCGGGGGCGACGTCGGTGAAGCGGGGGAACTTCTCGTCGGATTCGAAATGGCTCGGCTGAATGCGCCACTTCGCCGGCACCCCGTGGGGGTAGGAACCGAGGGTCATGTGGGCGATGTTCAGCAGCCAGGCGAGCTCGAGATTCCGCTGGTCGAAGGTCAGCAGCTGCTGGAGCTCCTGGGCCGCGGCCTTGGATCCGCGCTGCACCTTGTGGATTCCGGCACCGCTGATGGGCAGCAGGCAGCTCTCCGCGGTATGGCCCTGAATGCAGTTGTCCTGCTCTCCCTGGCGTAGATAGGCCACCGCCAGGCTGCGCTGGATCTTGGGCTTCGCGTGGCTGGCGTCGAGGGCGTCCTCGCTGGAGCGCGCCGCCTCTAGAACTTCCTGCAGCACCTCGATGGCCCGCTGCGTATGGCCGGCGTTGAGCAGCTCCTCGCCCCACAGGCGACCGAGCTTGAGCTTCTCGTCGGGATCCTCTTCCTCCTTGTAGCGCTTCTCGTAGAGGTCCGCCCGGGGGCCGTTGAGAATCACGTTGGTCGAAGGATCGAAGGTCTCGACGATGGACGCTAGGCGGCTCGCCATGGCCCGAGTCGACGGAGCCGGCGTCTCGTGGACCGGCATCGCGGCCTCAGCGCCGGGGCCGTGGCAGGACATCGGCTCGGCGCCCTCCTCCACCGCATCGGCGGCGGAGGGCATCCCCGGCGCCGCCGCCAGCAGCATAACCAGCGCCGCCACCGCGGAGCGCCGTGCTCCCCGCCGACGGAGGACGAGACCGAGGCGACGGCCGAACGAAGACGAGGGATGGGCTCCGCTGAGCATGGGGGATCCTCCTGAAGGCGTCGAGGGGTCAGAATTCACGGGGTTGGCTCGGCTCATCACTTCGCCTCCGGAGACAGGGCGGGGGCCGGTTCCTCGAAGACCCAATGGGTGAAGGCGGGCAGATTCTCGATTCGCTGTTCGGTGCCGTTGGGCCAGCGCAGAGTCAGCGACTCCACCGTCTCGGCGCCGCCGAGGCCGACGTGGAGCACCCGGGAGCTCTGGCCAGAGAAGCCGTTGCCGCCGTCCACCTCTCGAATCTGCACCAGGCCGCCGGCCTCCACCGTCAGCCGAGTGCCGATGGCGTCGCGGTTGCCGTAGCGCCCCCGCAGCTCCACCTGAATCCACGAGCGGGGGCTGCCGGCATCGTTGCGGTAGAGGTGGGCCGGCTGGTTGACGTTGGAGACGTACATGTCCAGATCACCGTCGAGGTCGATATCCCCCAGGGCGATGCCGCGACCGTCGGTGACGTCCGCCACCCCGGCGCTCTCGGCGCTCTCCTCGAAGTCACCGCTGTTGTTGACGAAGAGCCGGCTGGCCTCGTAGCCCGAGAGGGAGAGGCCGCGCATGTCCGGCCACCCTCGGATATCCGAGACGTCCCCCTTGTTGAGCTGCCCGGCGCCCTTGAACAGGTCCACCTCACCGTCGGAGACGTAGCCGTTGACGGTGAAGATGTCCTGATCACCGTCGTGGTCGAAATCCAGGAATTTCGCTCCCCAACCCCAGCCGCCGTCGGCGGAGTTGGTGAAGCGGGCCATGTTGGTGAACACCATGTCGCCGAGGTTCTGCCACAGCATGTTGCCCTGGGGCATCATCTTGTTGGTGATGTTGGCGACGTAGACGTCGAGATTGCCGTCGTTGTCGAAGTCGCCGATGTCTACGTTCATGCCGGCGTCGGTGTCGTCGCCGCCGATGGCTTCCTCACTGATATCCGTGAAGCGGCCGCCGTCGTTGCGATACACCCGGTCGTAGCCGAAGTCGTTGGCGAGGTAGAGATCCTGGTCGCCGTCGTTGTCGAGGTCGCCGGCCCCCAGCGCCAGCCCCCAGCCCTCGTCGTCCAGCCCCTGTTCCTCTGCTTCTTCCTGGAATCGGCCGTCGCCGAGATTGCGGTAGAGGTGGTTCGCTCCGCCGTTTCGGGCGGTCTGGAAGTTGGTCTGCAGAATCTTCGGACCGGGGATATTCCATAGATCCACCGGCGCGAAGTAATTGCCCACCATCAGGTCCAGGAGGCCGTCGCCGTCGTAGTCCAGGGCCACCACGCCGGCGGAGTTGGCGATCTCGTCGAGACCGGAGCCCTCGGTCACTTCCTTGAAGTGGCCGCCCTCGTTGAACAGCAGCCGGTTGCGGCCGTATTGGGCAACGAAGAGATCCTGGTCGCCGTCGTTGTCGAAGTCCGCGAAGATCGCGTCCATCGACGCCGACCCGTGCTCGTTGAGGTCCCCGGCGCCGCTCTCGGCGGCAACGTTGACGAAGCGAACCTGCCCGTCCGCGCCGGGACCGTCGTTGCGCAGCAGGCCATTGAGCTGCCCCGGAGCGCCGGTGAGGGCGTAGAAATCGACGTCCCCGTCGCCGTCGTAATCCGCCGCGGCGACCCCGGCGTTGATGGAGGTCATCCAGGTCATGATGTGCGCCAGCTTGGGATCCAGCTCCGCGCGACGGTGGGTGAAGTCGGCCCCGGCGTCGGCGGCGATGTCCACGAAGCCGGCGCTCGCCCCGGCGGCGGCACCAGCGGCCCGCGCCGCGGCTTCCGCCGCGCTGAGGGAGGGCTCCGGCGAGGCGGTAGCGGTGGCCTCCGGCGCTGGAGTCGGGCTCGCCGAGGCGATCCTCACCGGCTCCTCGTCCCCTGCAGAAGCGGCGACTTGCCCTTCGGCTGCCACCGCCAAGAGCACCAGCAGCACCAGAGCTTCACCGACGAAGAGCCACCAGCGGGTGCGCTCACGCTTCAACCCACTGTGGGATTCGCGATGCTGCCGGGGGACATCAAGATTCCAAAAGGAGGAGGAGCGAGCAGGGAACACCGTCGTGGTCATCATCATCACCTGAAAAGCTGAAAGGAAAAGGGGCGTTTCCGGTCGGTGGAGAGTCGGGAGTCGTCGGCGGCTGAAAGCAGCTCAGGGGTGGACGGGCTTCAGCGCGATGCCGCAGCTCGGGGGCCTTCGCTGCCGGCCCGTCGAGGAGCCGGTAGCGGGCTCACCGGCGCCGCCAGGGCGAGGGCCCCACCCGCTGAGGCAGAGAGCTGCCGCGCCGCGATGAGCTCCACCTCCACCGCCGGGCCGCCGGGCCTCAGCTGCGGTCGATCGCTCTCCGTCGCCCAGAAGTTGTAGAGCTCCAGGGTCGCCTCCTGCCCCGCCGCCAGCGGCTGGAAGAAGATGCGGTTGCTATAGGCCGGCAGCTCGACACCGTCCACCGTCACCCGGAAAGCGAAGGCGGAAACCGCCTGCTCCCCGTCGTTGGCGAGGGTCACCTGCAGGGCGCAGAGAGTGTCTTCCTGGGGCTCTTCGGGCGTGACGGAAACCTGCGTCAATCGCAGCGAAGAGCCGGCGACCTCGTCCGGATGAGCGCTGGCGGGCCACAGGATCACCAGGGTGGTGAGCATCAGGGCGGTGAAGAAGAGCATCAGCTGGATGGATTGGGGATCTCTACGCGGCGTCATGATGGGCTCCTGAGAGGATCGACGGAAAGAGCAGTGACAGCAGAATCAGAGTAGGGCAGCGCGGTGAGAGGCTGAAATCTCGCCCAGGTTTCTAAAAACCACTGGAGAGCTCCCATAGCGGGCCCCAGGGGGCCACCGAGGGCCACCAGAGGCCTGTCAGGCTGGCTGCAGCATCGAGTGTTCAGGAATGTCATAGAAGTACACCCGCGCCTCGTGCCCCTTGTACAGCGGCTCGATGCGGATGAAGCGGGGCCCGAAGCTCTCCCAGTAGGCGATGGCCCGGGCGTTGTCCACCGGGATATGGCCCAGCTTCACGCAGGGCACTCCCATGGGGCGGTACTCGTCCATCAAGTAGTGAAAGATCTGGGTCGCCAAGCCGAGGCGATGAAAATCGCCGTGGGTGTTCATCACCACCAACTCGGCCTTGGGATCCTCCGTCGGGGACTGCGGGATATAGCGCAACGCCCCCCACACCGTCTCCAGGTTGCGCCAGCGCAGCGCGTAGGGAGCCGCAGCCCAGCACGCCTTCAGTCCTCGACGCAGCAGAAAGTCGGTGAAGAACGGACGACTGGAGATCAAACCCGTGCCGTTGGCGGCAACCCGGCCATCGGGCGCTTCCACCACCACGCTCAGCCCCCATTGCGAGGTCACGAAATGCTCGTGGAGATGATGATTGAAGCGCTCGCCGAGATCTCCCAGGCGTCCCCCTCCAGCATGGGCCTGCTTCATCATCAGGTCGACGATTTCCGGCACGTCCGAGAGCCGAGCTCTCCGCAGGCGGAAGCCTTCCGGCAGCGGCCCAGGAAGCTTCACCGCCGGATCGTTGAGCGTGATGCTGGCGCGAACGGCGCGAGGCTTGATATCGGGCCGAGGCGAGACGGAGCGACGGGGACGCGGGGTGCTCGGGGTTTCCCGAATAGGGGCGGTGGACGACTTCGACGTGGATGCGCTCATTGAAACCTCCAAGGCGAAGGCTCGAGCCCCCGCTACGAAGTAAATTGCCAACCACCGGAATCCCAACAACCAGAAGCCCAAGAGTCAGACACTCAGCGACTGGAATCACAGGACCAGGTATCAGCGTGAAAAAACAGTCCAACTCCCCCCGGAGGGCTCAGTCGTCGCCAGCTTCCTCTGCGTCCGCGAGGGCATGCATCTCCTCCACCAGCGTGCGCTCCGGCAAATCGTAGAAGTACACCCGGGTGAGGTGACCGCTGTAGATCGGCTCGGTACGGACGAAATAAGAGCCGAAACTCTCCCAGTAGGCGATGGCCCGGGTGTTGTCCACCGGAATGTGCCCCAACTTGATGCAGTCGTAGCCTTGCAGCTTGTATTGCTCCACCATGAAGCTGAAGAGGTGAGTGCCCAGCCCGAGGCGGTGGAAATCGCCGTGGGTGTTCATGCCGGTGCATTCCGCCGGCGGATCGTTGTTGGGGGAGCGGGGGATGTATCGCAGCGCCGCCCACACGGTGTCGGCGTTGCGCAGGAGGTTCTTCGGATTCAGCGCGTAGGGCAGAATCGCCCAGGCTGCGATGAAGCTCCTCTTGAGCAGGAAATCGCGAAAGAAGGGCCGGCTCACCAGCCCGGTGCCCATCGCCGCGATACGCCCGTCGGGAGCCTCCATCACCACGATGAGGCCGTGGGGAGATTCGACGAAGTGCTGGTACATCAGGCGGTTGAAGTTCCTGCCAAGATCGCCCAGCCGGCCGCCGTTGGCGTGGGCCTGCTGCATCATCAAATCGACGATCTCCGGCACGTCCTTCACCTCTGCCACTCGCGGGATATAGCCCTCCGGCAGCGGACGAGGGCGGCGGCGCTTGGGCTTGGCGGGGGCCTCCGCCGGATCGTTACGGACCGCGCTGGCGCGGCTGACGGCGGGGTCGAGGCCGACCTTGGGCTTGGCGGAGGCCGACGCGCCGGGGGAGCTCGAAGGGGCTCGGGAGTTAGATTCCATGGGAGTGTTCTCCTAGTTCAGACAGGCCTTCGGCGGGCGGCGAAGGAGAAGCGGAGCGACTCAGGCGGCCACCGCGGGGCGGGTCTCTTCGACACCGAAGACCCCCTGCTGCAGGGCGTCTCGCACCTCGGCGATGCCCTGGCGCAGGGTGTGTTCCGGACGGAAACCGAGGGCGCGACGGAAGCGACGGAAGGACAGCCCGTGTTCCCGGGCGTCTACATCCCGCTCCACCGCCTCGATCTCCACTTCGTGGGGCATTGATTGCGCCACCAGCTCCGCGACCCGCTCCTTGCGCACTCTCATGCGCTCGTCGCCGACGTTGAAGACTCGGGATCGCACCGTGGCGAGCTCCGCCGACAGGGCGGTATCGAGGGCTGTGGCGGCGTCGGATACGTGGAGATAAGGGCGCCAGGTATGGCCGCCATAGACGATCAGCTTGCGGCGACGCAGCAGCTCGCGGGTATAGCCGTTGACGGTGAGATCGAAGCGCATCTTCGGCGACAGGCCGAAGAAGGTCGCGAAGCGCAACACCGTCGTCGCCGGCGCCCCGGCTCGCGGGGTGAGCAATTCCTGCTCCACCTCGCTCTTGGTGCGGGCGTAGAGGGCGAGGGGATCCTTCGCCACCTCCGAGCTTTCGTCGAGACCGGCAGCAAAGCCGAAGCGGGTACAGGTAGAAGCGAAGACGAAGCGCTCCACGCCACGGGCGGCGGCGGCCTCATAGACCACTCGGGAGCCCTCCACGTTGACAGAGCGAGCCCGCTGAGGGTCGCGGGCGCAGGCCGGAGCTCCGACCACCGCCGCGAGGTGAGCCACTGCGTCGACGCCCTCCAGGGCCTCCTCGACCCGCTGGGCGGCCCGCACGTCACCATGCACGAAGCGAAAGCCGGGATGATGCCAGAGGCTCAGTAGAGCCTCTCCCCCCCGCTCTAGGGAGTCCAGAACGCAGACCTCGTGTCCCGCGGCCAGCAAGCGGCGCACGACGACCGAACCAAAGTACCCCGCTCCTCCTGTAACCAGCGTCTTCATCAAATCGTTCCTCCGGTGATCTTCCTGTCGATGTCTTCTCACCGTCTCAGCCCCATCCCGGCGGCTTGCGGCTCCTTTGGCCGCAAGCTCCAGACAGCGCCTGGAATCGAGGGGCGATGAGCGGATCGGTTCTCCTTGAGATCCAGCGTACGCCCGCCGACCACTTCCCCCCTAGATTTGCCCAGGTCTCGTCACCCTCGCGTCTAGCTAGCCTCTGGACGCGGCGCGGACTGTGGCCGCGAAGCCCCCAGGTTTCATCCAGGACAAGACGGCCCCTTGGGTTACGCCCACTGCGCTAATGCCCGCCGCCGCACCGCAGGAATAAATCGGATAAAAGACTTCCTCAGCCCTGGCCAACAGGAGCATCTCTTCGGTATATTGAGACATTAATCTCTATAATCTCTATCCGGGTGTCTTCGTATCTTCGCAGCGCTCCCTTTCCGGAGCCGCTGTTGGATCTCGTCTACCCTTCCACTCCCATTGGAGGTACTTCGTGTCCCGTAACACCCTTGGCTGGGCTGCCTTGTTTGCCGCCCTCCTGATCGCCGCCTGCTCGCCACCCGCCGATGACGGTTCGTCATCCGACCCCCCCACCGACACCGCCTACGTCCCCGCCCCCGTCTATTGCGCTGACGGAAGCAACGAGCTCTGCGGCGTGATGCCCTCGATGATCGGACCGGACCCGGCCCTGCCCAAGAAGGGCGTCGGCTACCAGGGGCTCAACGATGACGTCGAGTCCTTCGACGAAGACATCCAGACCCCCTTCGACAACATGGCCTGGCAGATGTTTGTCGCTATCAACCAGGTCTCCGGTGGCAGCTACGCCTGGGAGAGCTACCCACGGGTGGAAACCCTCTTCGGCGCCGACAGCCCGGCCTGCGACAACCCCAACAACCTCCCGGTGTTCTCCCTCAACGCCAAGAGTGACGGCACCCCTACCGGCCGAGATGAAGAATTCCTCCAGGCCGCCACCAACCGTCCGCTGGTGGATCGCAACGGCAACTGGGTGATCTTCGAACGCCGAGTCAACGACGTCGAGGTGGCCTATCTCAAGAACAGTAACTGGGACCTAACCACCGTCGCTGGCCAACAGGCCTTCATCGAAGGCGGCAACACGGTGAACTTCACCGAGAGCGCCAACGTCGCCAACGGCAGCCTGGGAGCCATCGAGCTGAAGATCTCCTGGCGTATTCTCGACACCACCGCCGGGGACAACCCGGACGACTACATCAACATCCAGGCTCTGCTCTCGGTGGACGCCTCGGAAGTGCGCAACAGCGACGAGCCGATCTGCGAAACCGTCACCCTCGGCCTGGTGGGCTTCCACATCGTGCAGAAGAACCCCGAGCTGCGCTCGCTGCTGGCGGAATGGATCTGGGCCAGCTTCGAGCACGACGACAACGTCCCCCTCTCCCCCAACGCCTGCGATCCGGCGACCGAGAGCATCTGCTACGAGAAGTCCACTCCGGTGGTCTGCACCGCCCCCACCGATGACACCAACACCTACTCCTTCTTCAACGGCAGCTGCACCGATAGCGGCGGCGACTGCCCGGTGAACACGGCGCCAGGCAAGCTCGACGGCGAGGACAACTACTATTGGTCCGCCACTCAGCCCTACGCCAGCGAATATCTCTATGACGGCAAGTACGGTACCCAGGTGGCCCGCTGCTGGCAGATCTACAAATACACCCAGGAGCTCAACACCCAGTGGAAGGCAAAGCTCTCGGGAGCGAGCTCGGTGCTCGCCAACTACACCCTCATCGGCAATCAATGGGGCGGCAACGTCGAGCCCGACGGCTCCAACGTCGCCAACGGCGCGGTGCCCGCCTTCCTCTCCAACTCCACCATGGAGACCTACATTCAGACCGAGCCCTTCGGCAGCTGCATCGTCTGCCATAAGAACGCCAAGCTGGCCTACGAGAGCGACGATGGCGGCAAGAAAGTGCAATACGACGCCAACTTCAGCTACCTGCTGCAGAGCGCCGAGTAGAGCCTCGACTCCGATTCGAGCGAAAGAAGGGTGGAGCGCGGCGAGCGCTCCGCCCTTCTTTCTTAGAGCCCACCGTAGCGAATCGGGAACCGCAGGCCCTCGGAGCAGGTCTGCTCAGGGGAACGATTCACCACTTTCCCCATAAGCAGAAACATGAGCAGCAGATATCTCTGGCTCTCCAGCCTCCTGATCTCCGGCGTCATCGTAGCCTCCCATCGCGGACTCGAAGAGCGCTGGTTTCTCGCCCTTTTCATCGTCTTAGGGCTCGGGCACACCCTCATCGCCGTGGCCTACGGCAGGGTCTCCAAGGTGCTGTTCCTCAGTCAGCTGATGATCGTGGCGTCGACCCTAGGAGCCGTGTGGCTGCATACGAAGGCCCTCGTTGGACCGGCTCCCGCAGGGGTCGGAGAGATCCTCGCGGCCTTCCTGCACAGCACCTGGAGCCAACCCCGAGGCCTGCTCGGAATGCTTCTCCACGGGGTGGTCTTCTTTCTCCTGGCAGCCCTTTGGCTGACTCTCTACCCACCGCTCAGGAGAGCGTGCCTTCAGGTGCTTCCAGGGTGGAACCAGGCAGAGAGCTCTCCCCTCAGCTGGGATGCCCGCTGGGCGGGAATCTACTCAGCCGCCGCAGTAGCCCTGGCCATCGACTATGCCCTCTACCGCCCTCTCTACCAGGTCGGCGGCGAACCCTCGGCTCAGGCCTTCTTCTTCGCCGTCGGCCTCTTCGGCGTCGAGCGCTCCCTGCCTCTCTTCCTGCTGGCAACGATCCTGCTGGCCCTTCGCCAAGGGAGCGGCAGGATCAGCGGCGATCGATCCACCGACCCCTAGGTCGATCCGCGACGAGCCGACCCGCTGGTAGGTCAAAGTACCGCTGGGCCAAGCCACCGATGGGCCAAGGCACCGATGGGGCGAACCCTTGGTGGGCCGAGAGAGCTTCGCCCAATAAAAAAAGAGGGCGGAGCGCGGCTAGCGCTCCGCCCCGACCTCACGCGCTGAGCTGGCTCAGCAACTCGAAAATGGAGGCAAAAGGAAGGACAAGGAATGGAATTCGGCACGCCCCGCGGCGCGGGGCTGGAGGATCAGGAAGCTCCCTTCTCCAGGTTCAGTCGGGAAGACTGACTGACGGAGGGGAAGGATCCAGCCACCTCGAGCCGCGGCCGCATCGGACGACGGGGTCCGGAGGAGGTCGGCTCGGCCTCGCGGCGGCTCGCCCACAGGTTCGCGGTGTAGAGAGCCGCGCCGCGCACCACGCAGACCAGGGTGAGGGCGAAGAAGAGAGTGAACACCACGTGGCCGGTCAGCAGCGCACCGTAGACCAGAGCCACGCTGGCTCCGAAGGCCGCCTGCCCGCCCTTCGAGCGCGGCGTGGTGGAGGGGTCGGAGACCATGTAGAAGGTGAAGAGCAGGAAGGCCACGCCGGTCATCGGAGCCAGGGAGGCCGGGACCGGGGTCTCGAAGTAGGTGGCGCGAACGATGGCCTGAGCGGCGAACATTCCGCACCAGGCGAAGATCAGCGGCATCTTCTTGGTGTAGACGGTGTTCAGCAAGCTTCCGGAGATGATGATCACCACCGGCAGGATCCAGTTGTGCCAGCCCATCAGGTTCTCGGTGAACATGTAGGGCATGGCGATTCCGATCCACGGGAAGAGGATCAACACCATCGTGATGCCAAAGTTCGAGGGGTTCAGGAAGTGCTTGCTCTTCCCGCTGGCGGTCACCCGGAAGATGTACTTCGAGGCGATGGCCACGGCGGCGGCGAAGGCCAGGGGCCACATGCGGTCGTTGGCGTACAGCAGCATGGAGATCGCCATGGCGCTGATATGGGCCGGCAGCAGGAAGAGGATGAAGGACTTCAGGCCGCCGCGATAGCGCGCCTTGCGCTTCTGGGCAGCGGCTTCGACGGTCTCCAGCAGCAGCTCGGTGAAGTAGGCCCCGGCGAGAGCCGCGAAGGGCTGCAGCCAGGCCTGCTCAAAGCCGAGGAAGAGGTGGCCGATAAGGTTGAAGATGGTGATGGCAGAGGCGAATCGCACCAGCGCTTCCACGCGGATGTCCTTCTTCTTGCCTTTGGGCTTGGACGCTGTGGCCGGAGCGGCGCCGGCGGTGAGGGTTGCAGTGCTCATGATGGGCTCCTGAATCGCTGAGTTCTCTTGAGATTGTTCTTCTTAGGGGATCTCGTCGCGATCAGGACGAGCCCAGCAGCACGGTGTGCCACCCGCTGCGGAAAGTGTGGGTCTCACGGTGGACCTTGCCGTTGCGATCTCGCCACGCCAGCTCCACCGGTAGCTCAGTGCCCGCCGGCAGCTCGCCGAGCCCGAAGTGCAGCTGCGGGCTGCGGACGCCGGAGTGACCGTTACCGCCGTCCGCCTGGGCCGTCAGACGGCGACCGTCCGGCAGAGTCAGGGAAGCGGTAGCGCCCACCGCGGCGAAGGCCTGGTCCGCGGCGCTGGGGTGACCGGAGCGAATCTGCGTCGATTCCCTGGCAGCGTTCACCGAATGCAGCACCGTCAGGCCGAGGAAGGCGGTGTCCGCCTTGCGCACGTTGCGGTGGAAGTAGGAGCTATCCCACTGGTTGGCCACCGCGAAGTCGAGGTCTCCGTCGCCTTCCACATCGGCGATGGCGAAGCCGCGGCTGACCTGCACTCGATCGAGGCCGACCTCCGCCGCCAGATCGAAGTAGCGGCCGGAGCTGGAGCGCACGAAGAAGGGATTGTGCACCTTGCCGGAGAGATCGTCGCCCAGGGCGAAGCGAGGCCAGCTCTGGGGATATTGGATCCGCTCATCGTTGCCCATGGCCAGCTCCTGCAGCTCCGGCCAGCGGTTGACGTCGCCGCGCACGAAGCCCGTCGCCTGCATCGCCTCGGGCACTCCGTCGTTGTTGAAGTCCGCCATCTTGGCGTCCCAGGAGAAGGCGCTGCGGGAGAGGCCGTAGTCCTCGCTGTGGTCGTGGAAGGGAGCCACGCCGCGATCGAAGTCCTCCAGGCGGCCGGTGTTCACGAACATATGGTGGCTCTCGTGGAGGGAGTACTTCTGGGCGATGTTGGAGACGTAGATATCGAAGTAGCCGTCGTTGTTGACGTCCGCGATGTCCACGCCCATGCCCTTGAAGGAGTCCATTCCCAGAACCTTGGACTTCGGCGCCCGGGCGATGCGCTCTCCGGTGGCCAGAGCGAGCTCCACCTTGCCGGCGGTGGACCGGTTGTGGAAGAGGCGATCAGGACCGAAGTCGTTGGCGAAGAAGAGCTCCGGCAGCAGATCACCGTCGAGATCGGCGGCGCCTACGGCGAGGGTCCAGCCCCCACCTTCCACCTGGTTGAAGAGGTTCGGAACGTCCTCGAAGGCCACCGTGGGCTCGGCGCCGCCGGTGCCGCCGACCCAGCGCAGCACGTGCTTGGAGCCGGCGTTGAAGGCCTTGGACATGGAATCCTGCATCTCTACTTCGCCGGTGCCCTTGGCGTCGAAGACCGCCTCGTCATCGCGGAAGTAGTTGGCCAGCACGATGTCCTGATGGCCGTCGCCGTCGACATCCGCCCGGGTGAGGGCGTTAGTGTTCCAAATTACGTCCTTAGGCATCACGTCCTGAGGCCGGAAGGCCGTCGTCGCCAGGTCGGCGAAGGCTTCCCCACCGCGGCGCAGGAAGGCCACCGGGCCACGGCCCCAGTAGTACACCAGCAGGTCGTTGAGGCCGTCCTCGTTGAGGTCGCCGGGCACGCAGCCCACCGGCGCCATCCACTCATCGGTGAAGGTCAGCTCGCCCTCGTCGAGGGTAAAGAGGGAGTACCGCTCCCCGGTGCCCGGGGCCGGAGCGACTACCACCCGGTTGACCCGCGGGTCCACCGAGCACAAATCGTTGGGTAGGCCGTCACCGTCGAGATCCGCCAGCGCCACCGCGGCGCCGGTGGAAGACACCCACGCCTCGATGTGCTTGATGCTCGGGTGCACCGGGCGGATCAGGCGCCGCTCGCGGTCGTCGATCTCCGGGAGCAGCTCGTGCTCGAAGGCAAACTCCGAAACGAGCTGAACCCGCTCATCCGGGGTCAGTTGCGGCAGACGGGAAAAACCAAAGAGAGCCAGCAGCAGCGGGAGAGCCGCCAGCCGCGCGGCGTTGGATCTGAGCCATTGATTTAAGCGCATGAGGTCATCACTTCCTTCATCAAATGCCCGCGGATGCGCCGACGCCACGTCTCGAAGAGTGGCTCCGGCGGCTGCTGCGGACGGCGAGTCCAGCCCACGGAGAGGTCACCGAGGGAATCGGCGGCCCAATCCGTGACCTCCGCTGCCGCGGCGGCCTCTTGGCCGGTGAGAACGCGACAGGCGGTGGCGGTGTGGTCGGGAACGAAGCCTCCCCGCAGGCGAGCCTTGGCGGCAAAGGCCGCCCCCTGAGCCAGGTCTCCCTGGTGCTCTCCGGCGAGAAGCTTCAAATCAGAACAGAGGGATTCATCGGTGCCCCCGGCGTAGACGGAGGCCAGGCCGACGCCCGCCCATAGATCCCCGCGGCGAGGCGGAGAGAAGGCGCCGATGGTGTGGGCGACGGCCGCCGGGTCCGCCACTCGGGCAAACCACAGAGAGCGACCGAGACCCTGGTCGAAGGCTCGGCGGGCATAGCCGCGGAGACGTCGGGGTACGCGTCGTTGGTCGAAGCTGCGACGAGTGTTGAAGAAACCCTCGTAAAAGCCGTAGCCGTCGATGGCCAGCCAGCGAAGCAGCGGGTGAAGGCGCCCCAGGGTGCCCTCGATGGATAGCGGTAGGCGACCCAAGGGCATTCCTGCAGCGACCTGCACCATGTAGATGTAGGGCGCTCCGACGCTGGCGGCGAAGGCCGGATAGCGGCGCTTTCGCCACGGCGAGAGAGCATCGGTTAGGGCGAGATAGAAGGCCGCGCCTTCGGTGGCGAAGCCCCGTAGCTCTTCCTCCACTCGCTGCAGGGATTCCGCGGTCGCTTCCAGCTCTCCGCCGTTGTAGAGAGCTGCCCGATACCCTTGCAGGAAGGACCTTCCCACCGATTCCAGGCGCTCCCGCTTCGCTGGCGAGCCGCCGACGAACCCCCGGTGACGGAAGCTAACTTCCCGGTCCGGCAGGTCGAAGAGGGCGCGGGTCCACCAGCTCATGTGAAGCTCCCTTGCAGGTGAGGGGTCAACGGGTGAATCTTGGTTGCGAGGTCGTAGAACAGAAAAATCAGCAGCTGAGAGAGACTCGAGACTAGGAATCCGAAGCCGGCGCCGCAGAAGCCGCGGCGGGACGGGCTATCTCCACGGCGCCGGCTCGGATTTCAAAAACGCTTACCTAGGTTCCGGCTTACGGAGCCTCGGCGAAGCGGTCGATGGCGTTGTCGTTGATGTAGACCTGGCGCACGACCTCGCGGAAGTGGACCTTGCCACCCTTGAGGGTGCCGACCTCGCGGCCGTTGTCGGACAGACGCACGGGCTCGATGGCGATGGAGGCGGTGTGGCCAACCGGGGGAA